>NZ_JAWVXC010000001.1:0-625077 GCF_033723435.1 Lutibacter sp.
ATTAACACCAAATCACGTGCATTTAAATCAAAATATAGACTATAAATGTTATCGAAGGAATAAACAAAATTTACAGTATTTGACTATTTAAGAAAACGAATATTAACAAAAAAATGGTCAACCTATATCAGTATAATACAATTAAGATTTTAATAAAAAAGAATAATGAGACAAATTGAGTTAATGTTTCTGATAATTATTCTATTTACTACGAATATATCAGCACAAGAATTATCATTGAAAAAGCAAGCTCTTAACGAGTTTAAGAGTGAACATTATGATGAAGCAATAGATTTACTAAAAAATGCTTTGGAAATTTCACCTGAAGATGCGGAAATTTATTACTATTTAGGTTTTTTCAACCACTATAAAGCATATGACAGTCGTCCCTTAAATGGATATAATTTTACTTATTCCGAGAAAATCTTTAAATATTTAAATAAGGCGATTGAACTAAACCCTAATTATGGGGATGCCAAATATTTTTATGGTGCAGAATGTAGTGCAAATGCATTTGTTTCAATGAAAAATTACGATTTAAAAAAATTAAAATATTTTTACAATCTTGCTTTTGAGAAAGAGGCATATCCCGATTGGCTCATAGAATTTGGAAAAAACTTGTTAAATTCATGTGATAATAACGCAATATTATTTACAGCTGGTAATGCTGATTTAGATATTTGTTCCTACCTTCAATTACATCAAAATTATCGAACAGACATTTCAATAATTCCAATAGGTTATATTGATAGACCTTGGTATGTCAAATTTTTGAAACAAGGTTTAGAAGGTGGTGTAAAAAAAATAACTCTAAATTTATCGGATAATCAGATATATGATATCCACCCTTTTAAATGGAAAAAAACGGATATTCAAATTCCTATAACATCAAAAACAAGAGAAAAATACAATCTTGATGAAAATTATCAAATGATTTGGACAATGGAACCTGATTTATTTTCAAATCGGATTCATTCCAAATTAAAGAGTGAAGTGGGAAATGAAAGAACATATCTAAGCCCACAGAAAGCGATATTATTGCAAATAGTAGAAGATAATTATCAATATAGACCAATTTATTTTTCTAATGGGGCAAATAAATATTTTTTGAATGGATTAGATGATTTTTTTAGGAATTGTGGACTAGTTTCAGAATTAACACCTTTAAAAACGAAGCAGACAGAATATGAGTATGATTATGAAAAAATTATAAAATTAGTTCAAAACAAATCATTTATAGATTATAAAACCATAAAAACAAAGGATATTCCACGAATTTCAAGAAGCATATCATCTAATTATTTCAGTTCTTTTTATAATCTATCTGAATATTATTATAAATTGGGGAAGAAAGATAAATACAAGAAGCTTATTGAAATATTTAAAAATAGTATGATGATAGATTTTAATCCTAATTATGAAAAATTAGTCTTTAATGAGTTAGAGAAAAAAGCTGCCAACAATTAATATAAAAATGGCTTAATTCAATAAAATAGATATGGTTCTAAAATTAAAAATACTTATTTTAAAAAAACGAAAAATTACATTTTCAAATCCGCAATTTTTCATATTCTACCCGTTGGTAACAATCACGATTGAAAATTAATTAAAACTGAATATTTATGAAAAAGTATATTATAATTATGAGTGTTTTTCTACTGGCAAATATATCCTGTTCTGAAAATGATAAAAATGACTGTATTGAGAATAAATTAGCATATGTGACCTCTGTTGATTCTCCTTCTAGTGGTGTAATAAATGAAATTATTAATATAGAGGTTAATTTTGGAGTAAGCAATGGATGTGGACAATTTGGAGAATTTATTGAAACGGAAAACAGAAACGTAAAAATTATTGAGGTAAAAGCAAGATATGAAGGGTGTGTTTGCACTCAAGATGCGCCAATTAGAACTGTGAATTATGAGTTTGCAACTCAAACTTCTGGAGATTATGAATTAAGATTTAAATCAAATGACACAGATTACATAACCGTTAATTTATTGATTGAATAAAATTGTTACCAACAACTCATATAATTTATGCTTAAATTTGATTTAACACAAAACGACAATAATTCTAACAAGTCGATTTGCTACTCCCGAAAAATCTCAGATTTTCCAGTCGAAGAAATCTTATATAATTCCGTTACCAACAATAAAAAAACTAGATGCTAAAAATCGTTTTATATATTATCGGAGGAATCATTTTGGGATGGTTAATCTACAGGGTGATTTATCTGCGTAAGAAAAAACGACAATATCAAGATGCGTTCTCAAAAACCTTCATAGATAGTGAAATCAATAAACCCAAACTTAAGACGAGTTATTCGTATGCTTATCCAAGTTTTGAAATAACCTTTCAGAATGAAGAGCAATTGAAATTGGCGGAGAAAAAAGGTTTGACCAAAGAATTCGAAAGCAAAATTCAAAAGATTCATAAGAACATAAAAGATTTTGAAATAGATAGAGTTGTGTATTTTACTTGGGAAGGAAGGCCTATAGTTACAACATGACTATTGAAGGAGATTAATAAAAAGAAAAACTGTTGGTAACACTGTATATAGCAAATAGAGAGTTTGTTGGTTTCCAACAGACAATCAGCTGGCTAAAAAAAATGAGAATGATAAACGGAAAATAATAACCAAAGCATGGATTGGAAAAAATGGTCAAGATGTATACAAAGCAACTATTCATTTCGGTAAAAAAAGCATTGAGAAAATTTGCTAAGGGAAATAACTTGTCTGAATGTATACCTGAAACGTATTCTCAAACTGAATGAATTGACATTGATGTTGAAAACTGAACAATAGAAATAAAACTGAATTAAAAAGCACTGAAATTATGATGGATAATACATTTGAATTTATAAATAAACTTGCCTCTCATTAGCACATTACTTGGAGGCTTTTCAATTGCTATAATTGCAAACCTTTTGATTTCTGAATTAAATACTCGATTATCAAGAAGTATAATGATTATATTCTCTTTAGCTGCTAGTTTCTTTTTAGTTAATGTTATTGCAATGAATAGCATAATTATGAGAACAACCAAAGGGTATCCTTTAAGATTAGACTTAAGCGATATATCATCAGAGCGAATAATAGGAATGGTTAGTCTTTTTTTTGGAATCCTATCATTACTTACCATATTATCTTTAGCAGGCTTTACTAAATCAAAAAAAACGGGAAAAATTACGACTGGTATTGGAATAATAGCCTTAGTTTTAATACTAATTGTTATGTAAACAAATAAAAACCAGCAGATAACAACGGCTATAATTCAGCGTGTCGACAGTGAATAACCGAAAAGTAAAACATATATTTAACTTGATTTCTCTGCGGACGATTCCACACCGAAATCATAGCCCAACCGTTGGTAACTATTTTAGAAATTATACTTTCCTGAAACAGATATTGAAAATTATATTATTTCAACAAATAAGTAGCTTTTAAAAAAAGTAATTACAAATCCATCAGCAAATCGTATGCACTTTTGTATTTAAAGATAAGAAGTTCATTTAAATTAGACATAAAAAAAACAGTTTAGAAAAGCCAAACTGTTGTTTTTAATAGGATTAAATTAGTAGCGAGATCGAGAATTGAACTCGAGACCTCCGGGTTATGAATCCGACGCTCTAACCAACTGAGCTACCTCGCCATTTAATGAGGGTGCAAATATAAAAAATAAATTAAATGTTACTACAAGTTATTAGCTAATTTTTTTAAAACTTAATTTTTTTTACATGAATTATTTATATATATTGTGCTTTTAAATAGAAAATATGTCAACACAAATAAAATTTGAATTAGAATTCCCAATACAGGCTTCTCCACAAATGTTATTTCAATATTTTGCAACTCCATCTGGGTTATCGGAATGGTTTGCAGACAATGTAAATTCAAGAGGTGTTATTTACACTTTTATATGGGATGGATCTGAAGAAAAGGCAAAAGTGCTCCAAGAAAGAACTAATGAAAAAATTAAATTTACTTGGCTTGAAGAAGATAATGAAAAAATATATTTTGAATTTAAAATTCAAGTAGACGAGTTAACTAATGATGTTTCCTTAATTATAACTGATTTTGCAGAAGAAGAAGAAGTGGAAGAATCTAAAATGTTTTGGGAAAATCAAATAGAAGAATTAAAGCATACTATTGGAGCATAACCTTTATTAAAAAAAATAGATATTAAAGCCTTGATTTTTCAAGGTTTTTTTAATTTTATTAAAGTTAAAATTTAGTATTAATGAATTTAAACGGCAAATTATTACAAAACAATGCAGAAGTATTTAATAACTTAAATAGAGCATTTAAATATGGCGATGCTTTATTTGAAACTATTAAAGTTATCAATTTAAAGGTTGTTTTTTTAGAAGATCATTATTTTAGACTAATGGCTTCTATGCGGATGTTACGAATGGAAATTCCATTGAATTTTTCGTTAGAATTTTTCCAAGAAGAAATTATTAAAACAGTCTCAGATTCAAACCTTCAAAATGCAAGAGTTAGAATAACTGTATACAGAAAAGATGGAGGACTGTATTTGCCAAAAGAAAATTCTATCAATTATTTAATTGAGGCGAACGAATTAAATACAATTCCTAAGCCTAACTATGAAATAGATATTTTTAAAGATTATTTTATTTCTTCAGGTTTATTATCTACTATTAAAACTACAAACAAATTAACAAACGTTTTAGCAAGTATTTATGCTTCTGAAAATGAATTAGATAATTGTATTTTAATAAACGAAAAAAAGAATGTAGTAGAGGCTATAAACGGCAATATATTTATAGTTAGTAATAATCTCATTAAAACACCACCTATTTCTGATGGATGTGTTAAAGGAATTATCCGAAAAAAAATTATTGAAATTGTAAATAATAGCGAAAAGTATAATTTAGATGAAACTCAAATTTCTCCGTTTGACTTATTAAAAGCAGATGAAATATTTATTACCAATTCAATAGTAGGAATTCAATCGGTTACAAAATATAAGAAGAATGATTTTTTTACAGAAGTTGCAACTGAATTAGCAATTGAATTAACTAAGTTAGTTTAAGGAAGGATTTTTAGGTGCATTTGCCCAAATTTGATATTCACCACCTAACTTTAGTATTTGATTTTTCCAAATATCATCACTTTCTAAACCTAATAAATCAGGATATTTATTATCAACAACAACCCAATTAGCTTCAGATAATTCTTCTTTTAATTGATTTTCTGTCCATCCAGAATATCCTAAGAAAAAACGAATATCAGATTGGTTTACTTTATTATTGTTTAATAAATTGGTTAAAATATTAAAATCGCCACCCCAAAATATGCCATTAGAAATTTCAATACTATCAGGTATTAATTCAGGGATTTTATGAATAAAGTATAAATTTTCTTGTTCTACGGGACCTCCGTTATAAATTTTAAAGTTGCAGTTTATATCAGGAATCAAATCTTTTAAAACAAAATCTGTAGTTTTATTAATAATAAAGCCAACGCTTCCATCCACATTATCTTCAGTTAAGTAAATGACAGATCTATTAAACGAACTATCGTTTAATATGGAAGGTTCGGAAACTAATAATTTGCCTTTTAGAAGTTTTTTCACTGACATTTCTCATTAACATTTCATTAAATATATAAAAAATAAATAAATAAAAAAACTCTCTTTAAAAAAGAGAGTTTGAATAATAAAGAAATAATCTTTAAAATTAGTTTACAGCATCGCTAAATCCAGCTCCAGCTTTAAATTTAACTACGTTTTTAGCTTTAATTTTAATTGTAGCTCCTGTTTGAGGATTTCTACCAGTTCTTGCAGCTCTTTTAGATACTGACCAAGTTCCCCATCCAACTAAAGCAACTTTTCCACCTTTTTTTAAAGTTTTTGTTACATTGTCAGTTAATGATTCTAATGCTGATTTTGCAGCTGCTTTTGTGATGCCAGCATCTGCTGCCATAGCATCAATTAAATCTGATTTGTTCATAATTTAAATGTTAAATTAATTTAGGTTAAACATATTTTGCTTTTAAAAGCTTAACAAAGTTATACGGAATAAGGGTTTATGCAAGTTTTTAGTATAAAAACTGACTATTTTGTTAATAAATGACAGGAAATGTTAATAAACATGAATTTATAAATCAAAAAATACTGCTAACCCTATAAAATAATGGGGTTACAGCATTTTAGCATTTGAGGAAAAGCTATATCCGTTTAATAAACTTTTAGCATCCATTTTTCGTTTACCAGCTAACTGTAAACTATTTACTTTTAGAAAACCGTTTGCAGTTGCAATTTTAATCTCATTTTTAGTCGAAATCACTTTTCCAATATTGTATGTGTGATTTATTAATTCTTTTTCTACATCAAATATTTTGACTTTAATTTCCTCATTTTCATTTAAAAGCAAACTCCAGGCTGCTGGATATGGGTTTAGACCTCTTATTAAATTATAAATTTCGTTTAAGGGTTTATTCCAATTTATTTTACAAGTTTCTGTATAAATTTTTGGAGCAGATTTGCTATCCTTTTCAATTTGAGGAAGTGTTTTAATATTATCTTCAGCAATTAATTGCGTTGTTTTTACCACTAGTTTACTACCAATATCCATTAATATATCGTGTAATTCTCCAACATTTGTGTTTTCATTAATAGCAACTTCTTCTTGTAAAATAATTGAGCCAGTATCAATTTTTTCATCAATAAAAAATGTAGTAACGCCAGTTTTTGTTTCTCCATTTATAATAGCCCAGTTTATTGGTGCTGCACCTCTATAATTAGGAAGTAATGATGCATGTAAATTAAATGTACCAAATTTCGGCATTTGCCAAATTACTTTTGGAAGCATTCTAAAAGCCACAACAATTTGCAAGTTTGCATTTAATTGTTCTAGTTCTTTTAAAAAGTTTTCGTTTTTAAGATTTGTAGGTTGTAATAATTTTAAGTCATGCTCTAGAGCATACTTTTTTACGGCAGATTGATTTAATTTTTTTCCTCGTCCAGCAGGTTTATCTGGAGCAGTAATTACTGCAACAATATTAAAATTTGCTTTTACAAGCGCATCTAAACTTCCAACTGCAAAATCTGGAGTTCCCATAAAAACTATTCGTAATTCTCTCATTATTTAGTTGCTTTAAATTTGTTTTGCGAATTTATATATATTTTATCTTCGTCAAGTAAATATTTTAAACACTTTAAAATATCTTCTTTTGAAAAATTTAATTTTTGACAAATAGAGGAGGAGGACAATTCCTGATTTTTTAATAAATTAACTATTTGTTCTGTAATAAATTTATCTGAAATTAAAGGTTTGTTTTTTTGCTCGCAAACATCACATATACCACAAGAATTATTTAAATTTTCTTTAAAATAATTAGAAATTTGAACATTTCTACAAGTTTTATTATTAGTGATATATTGAATTATTGCTTCTAATTTTTTTTGTTTTATCTGGTATTGTTGATTGATATGTTTTGAGATGTTGTTTATAATATAATTATCATCACGAGCAACTAAAAAGGAGATTTTAGACTGGTTAGTATTAGCTTGATAATGGATTATTTTATTAGTATGAAGTTCTTTTAATTCATTAATTATATTTTGAACGGAACAATTCATTTTTTTAGATAAAGCAAACTCATTGATGGTTGTGTTATAATCGTAAATACCACCGTAACTTCTTAGTAATAAATTAATTAAATTCTTTTTATTAGGTTTGTTTTCAAGGTAATCAAAAACTTGCTGACTTTGAATTAAAAATTTTACAGTTGTTTTTTTACTAAAATTTTCATCTAAAAAAATAATATTTTCTCTAACTAAAATTTTAATTGCATTGTATGTTTTTAATAGAGGAAATTTATAATGAAAACAAAATTCTTGAATTGAAAAATCAAAAATATCTTTAGGTGTTTCTCCAATAGAAATTTTAAAATAGTTGTTTAATTTTTGATAAATTTCTTTAACAAATTTAGAATTAGGAGTATTAATTTCAAATTGACGGGATGCTTCGTTAATAATACTTAAATTACTTAAAATGATAGCTTCTGAAATTTTACCATCTCTACCAGCTCTACCAGATTCTTGCAAGTAGTTTTCAAGGCTATTTGGCATAGCAATATGAATTACAGCACGAACATCAGGCTTGTTTATTCCCATTCCAAAAGCTGTGGTAGCAACCATTATTGGACTTTTATTAGAAATCCAACTATCATAAGCTAAACTTTTTTCGGATGTAGACATTCCACCATGATAATAACTGCTTTTATATCCATTTTTAGATAATAAGAAACTAATTTCTTTAGATTGCTTTCGAGTACCAACATAAATAATACACGAACCTTTAATTTTTTGAAGACTCAGTATTAGTTGTCCATAAATATCTTCTGTAGTAATTACTTTATATTTTAAGTTATCTCGTTTAAAAGATTTTTTAAAAATTAAAGCATCCTGAAGTTCTAATTTATCTTGAATATCTAATAACACCTGTGGTGTAGCTGTGGCTGTTAAAGCCATTATGTTTGCATTAGGGCAAATATCTTTTAATAGATGAAGTTTTAAATAAGAAGGTCTAAAATCATGTCCCCATTCTGAAATACAATGAGCTTCATCAATTGCAATTAAAGAAACATTTAACTGTTGTATTTTTTCTTGAATTAATGGATTTTGTAATTTTTCGGGAGATAAATATAGAAATTTAAAATCGCCAAACTGTAAATTGTCAAACGCAACAATAGTTTCCTCAAAATTAAGCTGAGAAGTTAATGCAATAGCTTTTATTTGCTTTTCTTTTAATTGATCTACCTGATCGTTAATTAAAGCAATTAATGGAGATATAACAACGCAAATACCTTCTTGTAATAAAGCTGGAATTTGATAACAAAGTGATTTTCCACCTCCAGTTGGTAATAAAACAATTGTATTTTGTTGTTGTATAGTTGCAGTTATAATTTCCTCTTGAGGGTTTCTAAAACTAGAATGATTCCAGTATTTTTGAAGTATCTCAATAGGAGTTTTCATTATTTTATAGTTTCTAAAATAAAATTAGCTCTGTCATTTATAGATCCAAATGGTACTTCTATAATGTTGTAATTCAATTCTTTATAAGTTCGTTCTAAATGGTTGTGAATAGCTAAAGATTGCTCAAAATTTTCATAGCGTTCATTGTCTGAAATATAAATTTCTTTCCAAGGCGCCATTAAAAAAATATAATCGTAACGGTACAAATTACTTTTTGTAATGTAGGTGTCTGGGTAATCAATACTTATATAATTCATATAAGCATGAACATCAGGAATTCCTCTATCAAAAAAAACGATTTCACTATTTTTTTGTTCAGCATCAATATATTGGTTAACTCTTCCCTCTAATAATAGTTCGCTAAAAAGTAGAGGTTTTGTTAAAAATAATTGATCTATACCATTTTTTCTAGCATTTAAGGTAATTTCTCTCGAAATTTCAAGCATACAAGTATAATTTCGATTTACCAATTCGTTAATTACAGTTGATTTACCTGTTCCTGGTCCGCCAGTAACTACTATTTTTTTTTGCATATGCAAAAATAAGGTATTCATTAAATTATACTAAAAATTTTCATGTAATTTTGTTAGTTACTATTAACAATTATTTCTTTTGGTGAAGATTTAATTATTTTTTAAGAATAAATGGATAAGAAAGCAGCGTTTTACAAAAAGTTAAAAATTGATTTAGAGGAAACTACAAAATTTCCAACAAAATACTTATATAAATTTATAGTTCCATCGGATGAAAAAAAAATACAACAGGTGGAAACTACTTTTGATCATATGGGAGCGGTTATAACTAAAAAATCATCAAAAACAGGCAAGTTTATTAGTATTTCAATTTTGGTTAAAATGGATGATGCAGATGAAGTTATTAAAAAATATAAAGAAGTTGAAATTGTAGAAGGGATAATTTCTTTATGAGACTTTTAACATCTTTATTAAATAATTAAAAATAAATTGCACCGTTTTATATAAAAACAATTCTAGTATTATATATGAAATTTCTTAAAATTTGTATTGTATTTCTAATTTTCAGCAAAGGTTTCTCCCAAAATAATAAGCATGTATTATTTACTATAAATAATAAACCGTATTACACTCAAGAATTTATAAATACTTATAAAAAAAACATCCAAGTAACTAAATCAAATAACGAAAACATTAAAGATTATTTGAAATTATTTATAGATTATAAATTAAAAGTTGAAGAAGCAAAAAACTTAGGTTTAGATACTATTCAAAAGTTTAAAAATGAAGTTCAACAATATAAAAATCAATTAATAATTCCTTATTTTAGAAATGATAGTTTAACAGATAAGTTGGTTGAGGAGGCTTATAACAGACTAACTAAAGAAGTTAATGTAAGTCATATCTTAATTTTTTTAAGTCCAAATGCAGCGCCAAAAGACACTCTAATTGCATATAATAAATTGTTAAAAGCAAGAAACTTAATTTTAGGTGGAGAAAAATTTGAAGAAGTAGCTAATAAGTTTTCCCAAGATCCTTCTGTAAAACAAAATGGAGGTGATATTGGTTATTTTACTGCTTTTCAAATGGTTTATCCATTTGAAAACGAAGCGTATAAAACACCTGTAAACAAAGTTTCTATGCCTTTTAGGACGAAATTTGGTTATCATATTTTAAAGGTTAATGATATTAGAAATAATAGAGGTGAAGTAGAAGTAGCGCATATTATGATTAAAAATGATGGTAAAAAATCAAAACAAAAGATTGATTCTATTTATCAAATTTTGATGCATAAAAAAATGGATTTTTACAGTTTAGCAAAAAAGGTTTCTGAAGATAAAGCTAGTGCAATAAACGGAGGTAGATTAAATAAATTTGGTACAGGAAAAATGATTGAAAGTTTTACAAATGTAGCTTTTTCATTAAACAGGGCAAATGATATTTCTAAGCCGTTTAAAACTAAATTTGGATGGCATATTATTAAATTGATTAAAAAGTATCCAGTTGAAAGTTTTGATATAATAATGCCCAAACTAACGGATAAAGTTAAACGTGATGAACGTTTTAAAGTAGTAAATGAAGCTTTATATAAAAAATTGAATGATAAATTTAATGTAAAAACAAATACAACTGCTTTAGAGCAATTTAGTAAGGATAATTGGAAAACTAATCCTGAAAAATTTGATGAAGTATTGCTTACTATTGAGCAAAAAAAATATACTCAAAAAGATTTTGGTAAGTTTTTAAATAGGCAAAATCAAAAAAACATTCCTTTAGTTTATCAAAAGTATAAGCGAAATAAATTGTTAGATTATTATAAAAACTATTTAGAAAATACAAATCCAGATTTTGTAAAAATGTTTGATGAGTTTAAAGACGGAATGTTATTATTTGATTTATTAGAAAGTAAAGTTTGGAAAAAATCAAAAGATAGCGTTGGTCTAAGAAATTTTTATGAAACTTTTAAAAACAAAAAATACAGAAACAAAAAATTAGTTGAAAACAAAGGAGAAATAATTTCAGATTATCAAAATTATTTAGAAAAAAAATTAATAGAACAATTACATTTAAAATATAAAGTTGAAATGAATAAAGCGGAAGAAAAACGAATTTTAAAATCAACTATTTAAAGCCCATATGAAACAGATTTTACTAATATTTATTGCAATTAACTTGTTTTCTTGTAATTATTTCACCTTTAAAAAAGATGATAGAAAGCCTGTTGCCAGAGTAAATGATAGTTATTTATATGAAAGTGATTTACAAAATATTTTTACAAGTAATAACTCTAAACAAGATAGTATAAAACTTGTTAAAAACTATATTAATTCGTGGATTAAACACGAACTTCTTTTAAATAAAGCTAAATTAAATTTAGTTGAAGAAACCAAAAAGTTTGAAGAATTAGTTAAAAAATACAGAGAAGATTTGTTTATTAATTCATACAAAGAAAAAGTAGTTGAGCAGTATTTAGATACTGTTGTGACAGAAAATGATATTGAAAATTTTTACAAAAACAACCACAGTAATTTTAGACTAAGTGAAGATTTGATTAAGCTCAAATACATAAAAATTGGTAAAAATGTATTAAATAAAAAAGAGCTTACAAAATTATTTAAATCAGATAAACAAGAGGATTTAGATAGTTTAAAAACAAAAGAACTACAGTTGAAATCAATGAATTTAAATGATTCTATTTGGGTAAAATATTCCGATCTAGTTTCAAAGGTTCCTATCTTTAAAGATATTGATAAAAAACAATTGCTAAAAAAAGATTATTTTATTCAAAAAGAAGACTCATTAAGTTTATATTTGCTGAAAATATCAAATGTATTAGTTGTTGGAAACTTTGCTCCAAAAAGCTATATTAAGCCAACAATTAAACAAGTAATTTTACAGCAACGAAAGCTAAAACTTTTAAAAAACATTGAAGAAACTTTAGTTAACGACGCAAGAAAAAAACAACAATTTGAAATATATTAAAATGAAGAAAAAATTTATATTATTTGGACTATTATTATGCTATTTAGGAATAAATGCTCAGGAAAAACTAGATAATAAAGCCAAAAAAATTAAAGTGGATGGAGTAGCAGTGGTAGTTGGTAAAAACATAGTACTAGATTCCGATATTGATAAATTTAAAAAAGAGCTGAAACAGCGTACAGAAGGGAAAGTTGATATTTCTGATTGTGAAATATTAGAAGAAATTATGATGCAAAAACTATTGGCGCACCATGCTGTAGTGGATAGTATGGTTGTTGCTGATACCGAAGTCAATTCTGAAGTAGAAAGAACTATAAGTTATTTTACCCAACAATTAGGAAGTATGGATAAAGTATTAGAGCTGTATGGTTTTAATAACGAAGCAGATTTAAGAAGTGAGTTATATAAAATTCAGAAAGAACAAATGCTAATTCGTAAAGAAAGAGCGAGTATAACTGAAAAAATTGATGTTACTCCAGAAGAAGTTAGAACTTATTATAAAAACTTAAAAGAAAGTAACAATTTACCAGAATTTGGTGCTGAAATTGAATTAGCTCAAATTGTAAGAACAGTAAAACCTTCTAAAGAAGAAGTAAAACGTGTAGTTGATAAATTAAATGAAATTAGAAAAGATGTTGAAAATGGTTTTAGTTTCCGCTTAAAAGCAATTATAAATTCTGATGATCCTGCAGTTTCAGGAGAAGGACCTGGATCAGGAGGTCTATATACTATTACACGTCAAAGTAATTTTATTAAAGAGTTTAAAGATGTTGCCTTTAGTTTAGATGAAGGAGAAATTTCAGAACCTTTTGAATCTGGTTTTGGTTGGCATATTTTAAAAGTTGAAAAAATTAAAGGTCAAGAAAGAGACGTTCGTCATATTTTAATTCAACCAAAAATAAGCCCAGAAGAATTAGCTGCTGCAAAAAAAGAATTAGCTGATATTCGCCAACAAATTTTAGATGGAAAAATAACATTTGAAGAGGCTGTTTTAAAATATTCAGATGATAAAGAGACTAAAAATAATAAGGGATTAATTTTAAACCCTCAAACTAATGATACACATTTTAGTTTAACTCGTATGGATCCTACTTTATATGGAAGAATTAGTAATTTAAAACAGGGTGAAATTACTGCACCATTCTACGATGAGGTTAGAGGTGGACCTAAAATGTTTAAAATATTATTAGTGAAAAGTAAAACTGACGCACATACTGCTGATTTTCAAAAAGATTATGAAAAAATTCAACAGTTAACCCTTGAAAAAAAGAAAGAAGAAACTATTGATAAATGGGCAAAAGAGAAAATTGTAGATACTTATATAAAAATCAATAAAGATTTTAAAAAGTGTAACTTTAAACATAACTGGAAAAAAGAATAAGGATGTCAGATGTAGAAGAATTATCAAAACTGGTAGATAAATATAACCTACTTAAGCAAGAAATTGGCAAAATTATTATTGGTCAAAATAAAGCGGTAGATTTAATTATATTATCTATTTTAAGCGGAGGTCATTCTTTATTAATTGGCGTTCCAGGATTGGCTAAAACCTTAATGGTACAAACAATTTCTAATTCTTTAGGGTTAGATTTTAAACGCATTCAATTTACTCCAGATTTAATGCCTTCAGATATTTTAGGGAGTGAAATTTTAGATGAAAATAATCAGTTTAAATTCATTAAAGGGCCAATATTTAGCAATATTATTTTAGCAGATGAAATAAATAGAACTCCGCCAAAAACACAAGCAGCTTTACTAGAAGCTATGCAAGAGAAAACAGTTACTGTTGCAGGCCATCACCACATTTTGGCAAAACCTTTTTTCGTATTAGCAACTCAAAATCCAATTGAACAAGAAGGAACATACCCATTACCAGAAGCGCAATTAGATAGATTTATGTTTTCTATAAATTTAGATTATCCTTCTTTTAAGGAAGAAATTTCGATTGTAAAAGCTACAACAAGTGATGTTGATGTTGATTTAAATTCTCAAATGTCTGGCGAGGATATTGTAGCTTTTCAGCATTTAATACGTAGAATTCCAATAGCAGATAATGTTATTGAATATGCAGTTAAATTAGTCTCTAAAACTAGACCTGCTTCTGAAAACGCACCAGATTTAGTGAAAAATTATATAGATTGGGGAGCTGGTCCTAGAGCCTCACAAAACTTAATTTTAGGAGCTAAAGCTAATGCAGCGGTTCATGGTAAATATTCGCCAGATATAGAAGATGTTCAGGCAGTTGCTTACGCTATTTTAAAGCATAGAATTGTTAAAAATTACAAGGCTGAAGCTGAAGGAATTTCAGAAATGCAAATTATAGAATCTTTATTTTAGTTTTCAAAAAAGCTAAACATATTTCCTCCATATTTTTTACTGTAGCTAAATTTGGAATGATTTGATAAATCTGTATGCTTAGAGTGCTCTATAATTAAAAGCCCTTCTTTGTTAATTATTTCATTTTCAAAAACTAAATCTACAATTTTTTCAAACGAAGTAAGTTCAAAATTATAAGGTGGATCTGCAAAAATTACATCGTATGATGTTTTAGAATTGGCTAAAAATTTAAAAACATCACTTTTAATAGCGTGTATATTTTCATTTAAATCGCTGGCAGTTTTATTTATGAATTTTACACAACCAAAAAAAGAATCTACAGAAGTTATGTTTTCTGTGCCTCTGGATGCAAATTCAAAGCTGATATTTCCTGTTCCTGCAAATAGGTCTAAAACACTAATTTCGCTAAAATAAAATAGGTTATTAAGGATATTAAAAAGAGCTTCTTTTGCCATTCCAGTTGTTGGTCTAACTGGTAAATTTTTAGGTGCTTGTATATGCTTACTTTTATATTTTCCTGAAATTATTTTCATTTTAAAATTGATTTAATAAGGTGAAAAAATAATGCTTGGACACATCTTTTAAAGCTTCAGGAAAAAAGGTTGGTTTATAAAAAGAAACATTTCTAATGTATTGATAAAGAATGGTATATAATTCAGATTCTTCCTCAATATCTCCTAATAAAATAGTTTGAACTTCTTCTGGATTGAGTTTTAATTGTTCTGCTGTAAATAAAATATAATATATAAAATCTTCTTTTGTTGTAAAATCAAAACAGTTATATAGAAGTAATTTATTGTTGTTTATTATTACAATTTCAAATTGATTTTTAGTAACATTTATAAAACAAATTTCTTTATCTGTATTTTTAAATTGTTGTAGTAATTTTTCAATTAAAATAGTGGAAGAATGTTTGTAAAAAAATGTTCCGTAAACATCAATCATAAAATTATTAATGTTTACAAAAGGTACATAAACATTTACTATTTCTGTATTTTGAATAGTATCATAAGCTATAAAATCATCTTCTAATAATTTTACCGAGTATTGTAAATAATTGGGTAAATTATTTTTATCAAAAAATGGCTCAGGAACTTGAGATACTAAATTATTGAAATGTGTAACACTAACTGAATTATATTTTAAAGAAAGAATTTTGTGATTCACATATATTTCTTTAACTAATTCTAAATGTTTTTTAGGGGAAATATTTTGTTCAGTAAATTCATAAACTTCAAAAACGCCTATTTTTTTTTGAATTTTATTATAAACACAAAAAGAAAATCCATCCAAACTAAGTTGGATGGATAAATGGTTATCTAATAGATTTAGATAATCTACGTTATTTATCTGTATCTTTTTTATCTCCTTTATCATAAAATGGAGGCCAGTTACCATCTTCACTAACTTCACCAAGAGAACCTACTTTTATATAAGCACCTTTAATTTCTTCTCCACCAATGGCTTCTTTTTCTTGTTTAATTAAGTTATAATCCATTCCTTTTAAAATTAAACCTTTGTCTACTTTAATTTCAAATACAGGAGTTTTTATAGTTCCAAATTTTTCAATAGTTCCTGTTTCAATTTTAAATTGTTGATCAGTTCCAGGAATTTGCAACATATTTTTGTAATCTCTACCTTTAAATAAATCTTTTACAGGTTCATAACCAACAGTATCTACAACTCTTTCTTCAATTTCTTTGGTAATACCACCACCGATATGAATAGTTTTAGGAACGTTTTTAGTTTGGGTTAACGCAAATTGAGCAGTATCAATAAAGGCAATTAGATCTTCTCCTTTATCTGTATAAGTACCAGTTACTCGTTTATGAGCAACTTCAGCATCACGTAATATTTTAAGTACATTAATTACTTTAGCATATTTAACTTTTTTCTCTTTGTTAAATTTAATAGGTTTAGTTATTTCAAAATTAATTTTATAAACTAAAAATGCTGCTATGGCAATTAGTACTACAGAAATAATCCAATGCAATTTTCTAGGTATGTAATTTACAACGGCATAAGCCAACAAAGCAGTAACTACAATAGCTGCTAGTATAATTAAAAATGTTGTCATTTGAGTTTTTTTTGTTTGTAGCAAATCTACAAATTTTTTTTAATGAGAAAAATTTTTCTGCATAAATCAATTTGTATATTTGAATTTTATTTTACCTATGACAAAAACTGCACCAGATTTTTTTAAAGATTTACTTAATAAATTTCCTTTTGAGCCAACAAATTCGCAAGAAATACTACTTGAAAAGTTATCAGATTTCATTTTTGATAAAAATTATCAATCCCTTTTTTTGTTAAAAGGTTATGCTGGTACTGGTAAAACCACTACCATAAGTACAGTTGTTAATAATTTATGGAGAGTAGGAAAAAAAGCAGTGTTATTAGCTCCAACAGGTAGGGCGGCCAAAGTAATTTCTGGATATTCAAATCGTGCAGCTTTTACCATTCATAAAAAAATATATTTTCCCAAAAAAAATAAGTCAGGAGGTGTTAATTTTGTTTTGCAACCTAATAAACATTCTAACACAATTTTTATTGTTGATGAAGCATCTATGATTTCAGATGCTGTTACAGGAGCAAAATTGTTTGAAAATGGTTCTTTACTAGATGATTTAATATCATATGTTTATTCAGGAGTACATTGTAAATTAATTTTAATTGGAGATACGGCCCAATTGCCACCTGTTAAACTATCTATAAGTCCGGCATTAGATGCACATAAATTAAGTGTTAATTATAATAAGGAGGTAACAGAGTTTGAATTGGATGAAGTTATGCGTCAACATGAAGAATCTGGTATTTTAATAAATGCAACAGATTTACGTTTAAGAATTGCAAACCAAGGAAATCAATTTAAATTTCAATTAAACTTTCCTGATTTAATTAGATTAATAGATGGTTATGAAATTCAAGATGCAATTAATACTGCATACGATAATATTGGGGTAGAGGATACTGCTTTTATTGTTAGGTCAAATAAGCGTGCAAATCAATATAATCAACAAATTAGAAGCAAAATTAGAGGTCAGGAAAATGAAATTTCTACAGGCGATTTTATAATGGTTGTAAAAAATAATTATTATTGGCTAAAGGAAAGTAGTGAGGCTGGTTTTATTGCTAACGGAGATATTTGTGAAATTTTAGAAATTTTTTCTATAAAAGAACTTTATGGATTTAGATTTGCTGAAGTTAAAATTAGAATGATTGATTATCCAAATCAACGCCCTTTTGAAACCGTATTGCTTTTAGATACATTAAGTTCGGAAACTCCATCATTATCTTATGAAGATTCTAATAGATTATATCAAGAAGTTGCCAAAGATTTTGCAACTGAAAAATCCAAATACAAACAACTTTTAGGAATAAAAAAGAGTAAATATTTTAACGCATTACAAATAAAATTTTCATACGCAGTAACCTGCCATAAATCACAAGGTGGACAATGGAAAACGGTTTTTATTGAACAACCATATTTACCTGAAGGTCAAAATATTGAATATTTACGTTGGCTGTATACTGCTGTAACTAGAGCACAAGAAAAAGTATATTTAATTGGTTTTAAAGATGAAATGTTTGAAGATTAAATAAAATCGTTCATTCCAGGAATATTTGGCATTCCATTTTTAGCAGCAGCAGAAAGTTCAGTTTCTTTTATTTCATTAGCTTTAGAAAGTGCTTTATTTAAAGCAATAACTAAATAATCTTCAATTTCTTCTTTATCAGTTAGTTCTTCTGAAATAGTTATACTTTTAATTTCATTATTTGCAGTTACAGAAACTTTAACGGCTCCATTATTTGTTTGCTCATCAATTATTATAGTATGTAAGCGTTGTTTTGTAGCTTCAATATTTTGTTGAGCTTCTTTTAATTTATCCATCATATTACTTAAATCACCAAACATTTTAATATAATTTTAATTTTTATAGTAGACAAATATACTACTTTTGCCAAGTTAAATGAAAATAGGAAAATGAATATAAAGCCACCAAAAGCAAAAAAAATAGCTAAAAAATTAACAGAACACGGAGACGAACGAGTAGATAATTATTATTGGTTAAATGATAGAGAAAACCCTGAAGTTATTGCTTATTTAAATGCAGAAAACGAATATTATGATGCAAAAACTGCAAAGATTAAACAATTACAAGAAGATTTATTTCAAGAAATGAAATCAAGAATTAAGGAAGAAGATGAATCTGTTCCTTATAAAAAAAATCAATATTTATATATTACTAAATTTAAAACTGGACAACAATATCCCATTTATACGCGTAAAAAAGACAATTTAAATGCCGTTGAAGAAATTATGTTTGATGTCAATCAAATGGCTAAAAAACATGCGTATTTTAATTTATCAGGTATATCTGTAAGTCCAAATAATAAAATAGCTGCTTTTGGAATAGATAAAGTGAGTAGAAGACAGTATACATTGTATTTTAAAGATTTAGAAACTAATGAAATTTTAGAAGATAAAATTCTAAATACTACAGGTTCAGCCACTTGGGCAAATGATAATAAAACTATTTTTTATACACAAAAAAATCCAACTACTTTACGTGGAGAAAAAATATTTAAACATATTTTAGGAACTGATTCTAATGAGGATGTTGAAATATATTTTGAAAAAGATGAGGCTTTTAGTACTTATGTATATAAAACAAAATCTGAAAAGTATATTATTATAGGTTCTTATAGTACGGTTTCTAGCGAATTTAGAATTTTAGAGGCGGATAACCCAACAGGCGAATTTAGAGTTTTTCAGACCAGAGAAAGAGATTTGGAATATAATATCGCTCATTTTAATGATCATTTTTATATACTTACCAATAAAGATGATGCTATTAATTTTAAATTAATGAAAACTTCTGAAAAAAACACCAATAAAAAGTTTTGGGAAGAAGTTTTGCCACATAGAAAAGATGTATTGCTAGAAGATATTTCCATATTTAAAGATTTTTTAGTAGTGGAAGAACGTAGCAATGGTTTAAATAAAATACGAATAATAAGATGGGACAAATCCGAAGATTTTTACTTACCAATTGAAGAAGAAACCTATTCGGCAGGTGTTTATTTTAATCCGGAATATGATACAAATATTATTAGGTATGGTTATAATTCAATGACTACACCAAATTCTGTTATTGATTTTAATGTAGACAATAAAACTAAAACCATTAAAAAAGAACAACAAGTATTAGGAGGAGATTTTGATAAAAATAATTATAAAAGCAAACGAATTTGGGCTAAAGCAGAAGATGGAACAAAAATTCCTATATCATTAGTATATCATAAAAACACAAAGTTATCCAAAAAAACACCTTTATTGCTGTATGGTTATGGTTCTTATGGTTATACTATTGATGCTGGATTTAGTACAACTCGTTTAAGTTTATTAAATAGGGGTTTTGTTTTTGCTATTGCCCATGTTAGAGGAAGTGAATATTTAGGTAGAAATTGGTACGATACAGGAAAATTACTTCATAAAACAAACACATTTACCGATTTCATTTCTTGTGGGAAACATTTAATTTCTGAAAAATACACTTCAGAAAAACATTTATACGCAAGTGGTGGTTCAGCTGGTGGATTATTAATGGGAGCAATAATTAATATGCAACCAGATTTATTTAATGGAGTAGTAGCAAGTGTTCCATTTGTAGATGTACTAACTACTATGTTAGATGAAACCATTCCATTAACAACAGGTGAATTTGATGAATGGGGAAATCCTAAAACAAAAAAATATTACGATTATATAAAAACGTATTCTCCTATAGATAATATTACTGCTCAAAATTACCCAAATATGTTAGTAACAGCAGGTTTACATGATTCGCAAGTTCAGTATTTTGAACCAGCTAAATGGGTAGCTAAACTTAGAGATTACAAAACGGATAAAAATATTTTATTATTACATACAAATATGGACGCTGGACACGGTGGCGCTTCAGGTAGATTTAATGCTTTAAAAGAAACGGCAATAGATTATGGATTTATATTAGGATTAGAAGGTTACACTTCATTAAAAAAAAATTATTAAATTTGCGTGTTAACTAATTAATAAGTTCTATAGAAATTTATGACTTATTATTAGAAATAAAACTCTAAAAAATGACAAGAAATACAGGTATTAGTAATACTATTTTAGACCTTATAGGTAACACTCCATTAATTAGATTAAACAAAATAACTAAAAAACTTCCCGGAAATTTTTATGCAAAGTATGAAGGATTTAATCCTGGACATTCTATGAAAGATAGAATTGCATTGCATATTATTGAAGCTGCGGAAAAAAAAGGATTGCTGAATAAAGACAGTACAATTATTGAAACAACTTCAGGTAATACAGGTTTTAGCTTAGCTTTAGTTAGTATTATTAAAGGTTATAAGTGTATGTTGGCAGTAAATTCAAAAGCATCTGCAGGAAAAATAAATATGCTTAAAGCTATGGGAGCAAAAGTTTATGTTTGTCCAGCGCATGTTAAAGCTGATGATCCAAGATCTTATTATGAAGTTGCTAAAAGATTACACAAAGAAACAGCAAATTCAGTTTATATTAATCAATACTTCAACGAACTAAATTCAGAAGCTTATTATCGTTCATTAGGTCCTGAAATTTGGAAACAAACAGAAGGTAAAGTTACGCATATTGTAGCTGCAAGCGGAACTGGAGGAACTATTTCAGGAGTTTCAAAGTATTTAAAAGAACAAAATCCTAAAATTAAATCGTTAGGAGTAGATGCTTACGGTTCTATTTTGAAAAAATTCCATGAAAGTGGTGTATTTGATAAAGATGAGATTTATCCATACAGAATTGAAGGATTAGGTAAAAACTTAGTTCCAACTGCTACTCATTTTGAAGTAATTGACATGTTTGAAAAGGTAACGGATGAGGCTGCAGCTCATAGAGCAAGAGAACTAGCTGTTACTGAAGGCTTATTTACAGGATATACAAGTGGTGCAATAATTCAAGCTGCTATTCAATATGCAGAAAAAGGTATGTTTGACAAAAAATCTAATGTTGTACTAATTTTACCAGATCATGGTTCACGCTATATGGAAAAAATTTATAGTGATGATTGGATGAAAGAACAAGGTTTTTTTGATACCCAAAAACAAGCTTTAGAAGAAGTTGAATATTTATAAAAAATAATTTTTATACAATTTTAAAAAGAGGTTGGCTAAATTAGTTTAACCTCTTTTTTTATAGGCTTTACATTTGATTAGCACAAAAAAAATACCTTACTTTGTAAACTTATAAATGTAACCTTTAAATTTACATTTACTCCAAAAGAAAATATAATGAGAGATTTATTTGAAAGAATTATAAAGGACAAAGGGCCCCTTGGAAAATGGGCTAAACAGGCTGAAGGATATTATGTTTTTCCAAAATTAGAAGGTGAAATATCAAATAGAATGATTTTTAATGGGAAAAAGGTAATTACCTGGAGTATTAATGATTACTTAGGTTTATCAAATCATCCTGAAGTTAGAAAAGCAGATGCTGAAGCCGCAGCAGAATATGGAATGGCATACCCAATGGGAGCCAGAATGATGTCAGGTCACACTAAATTTCATGAACAATTAGAAGAAGAATTAGCAGCGTTTGTTGAAAAAGAATCTGCTTATTTAGTTAATTTTGGTTATCAAGGTATGGTTTCTGCAATTGATGCACTTGTTAGCAAAAATGATGTAATTGTTTATGATATGGATGCCCATGCTTGTATTATTGACGGTGTTAGATTGCATCCAGGTAAACGATTTACTTTTCAACATAATAATATTGAAAGTTTAGATGTAAATTTAAGAAGAGCAACTAAAATAGCAGAAGAAAATAACGGTGGTATTTTAGTAATTTCTGAGGGTGTTTTTGGAATGCGAGGTGAACAAGGAATTTTAAAAGAAATTGTTGCCTTAAAGAAAAAATATAACTTTAGATTATTAGTGGATGATGCTCATGGTTTTGGTACGTTAGGAAAAGACGGAAAGGGAGCAGGTTTTGAACAAGGAGTTCAAGATGATATTGATGTATATTTTGCAACTTTCGCAAAATCTATGGCTGGTATTGGAGCATTTTTTGCTGCAGATAAAGATATTATTCAGTATTTACAATATAATATGCGTTCGCAAATGTTTGCTAAATCGTTACCAATGCCAATGGTTAAAGGGGCTTTGAAACGTTTGGACATGTTAAGAACTATGCCTGAATTAAAAGCAAAACTTTGGGAAAATGTAAACGCATTACAAAATGGTTTAAAAGAAAATGGTTTTAATATAGGAGGAACAAATACTTGTGTAACTCCTGTGTTTTTAGAAGGAGATATTCCAGAGGCAATGGCAATGGTTAATGATTTACGCGAAAATTATGGAATATTTTGTTCTATTGTAGTATATCCAGTTATTCCAAAGGGAATGATTTTACTTAGATTAATTCCTACTGCAACTCATAATTTGGACGATGTTAAAGAAACTATAACTGCTTTTTCTGCTATAAGAGAAAAATTAGAGAAAGGTATTTATAAACGAATTGCTGCAGCAATGATTAAACAATAAATAAAAAAGCCTTTTAGGAATTTCTAAAAGGCTTTTTTTATACATATCTAAATTCTTTTTAATAACCTTCGGATATATTTTTTAGTGAATTTATATCTAAAATTTTAATTTTTTTCCCTTTTAAATCAATTATTTTATCTTTCTTTAAATTAGATAATAAACGAATAGCAGATTCTGTGGCAGTACCAATAGTATTAGCAATTTCTTCTCTAGTTAAAATAATATCAATAAATCCTTCACTATCACTTCCAAAAATATCGTTTAAATTTATAATAATGGTAGCTAATCTGTCTTTAACTGGTTTTTGAGCCATTTCTGAAACTAAGCTATTAGCTTCATTTAATTGATGAGAAATATTTTTCATGATACTTAAAGAAAATTGAGAATTTTCTTTAATAACATCTAAAATATCTCCTTTAGGTATAAAACAAACTCTCATATCTTCTAATGCCGTGACATTTAAACCCACAGGTTCATCGCTTAAAATAGATCTATGACCTAAAATATCGCCTCCTTTAATAAATTTTATGATTTGTTCTTTACCGTTTGTATTAAGTTTAGTTAACTTGCATTTACCTTGATTAATACAATATAAACCATTTATAGCACTACCTTCTGTCATTAAGTTTTCGCCTTTTTTAATTATTAGCGATGTTTTATGTTCAGAAAATCTCTCTAATTCTTCGTGTGATAGGTTTCTTAATGCATTTAACCTTTTTACAATGCATTGGGTACAATTTCCCATATTTAGCTCAAATCTTGTCTGTAATGAATAATTTGCACAAATGTACAAAATTTAATGATATTTGTCATAGATGTGAAGTAATAAATCAATAGTTTTGTTAGTATAAATATATAGATGTATGAGTACCAACAATTGCTATCATTGTGGGCTAGATTGCGGTAAAAATCCCGTAAAATTTAATGATAAATGCTTTTGCTGTAACGGTTGTAAAACGGTTTATGAGATATTAAATGCTAATGAATTGGGCTGTTATTACGATTTTGAAAACAACCCAGGAACAATTCCTTCTGAAATAAAAGGTAAATATGCTTATTTAGAAAATGAAGAAATTGTAAGTAAACTTCTAGAATTTGATGATGGAGAAATTGCTGTTGTTGAGTTTTATATTCCTAGTATTCATTGTAGTTCTTGTATTTGGGTTTTAGAGAATTTGAGCAAATTAAACCCCGGAATACTAACTTCATTAGTAAATTTTCCCCAAAAAACAGCACGTATTACTTATAAAACTAAATCTACAAATTTAAAGGAGGTTGTAGAATTAATAACTTCTATTGGTTATGAACCTTATATAAGTTTAGATGATGCGGATTCTAAAAAGAATAAGGTAAGCAAAACATTAATTTATCAATTAGTTATTGCAGCTTTTGTTTTTGGAAATGTGATGATGCTTTCTTTTCCTGAATATTTTCAAGTAGATGGGTTTTGGATAAATAAATATAAAATTGTTTTTAGATGGCTTATGTTTTTTATGTCTATTCCTGTTGTGGTTTATTCGGCTAAAGATTATTTTATATCAGCATATAAAGGTTTAAGTCATAAAATATTAAATATAGATGTTCCAGTAGCTTTGGGAGTTTCGGTTCTTTTTATACGAAGTTCTATAGAAGTATTTTTAAATATAGGAGCAGGTTTTTTTGATAGTTTAACAGGATTAATTTTCTTTTTGCTTTTAGGAAAGTTTTTTCAACAAAAAACGTATAATTTTTTATCTTTTGAACGCGATTATAAATCGTATTTTCCAATTGCAGTTACTAAAATATTTAATGGAAAAGAAGAAGCTGTTCCAGTTAAAGATATTTGTGAAGGCGATAGGTTATTAATTAGAAATCAAGAATTAATTCCTGTAGATGGTATTTTAATAAACGGAACAGCTTATATAGATTATAGTTTTGTTACAGGAGAATCAGTACCTGTAGTTAAAAAATCAGGCGATAAATTATTTGCAGGAGGTAAACAAACCGCAGGAGCCATAGAAGTGGATGTTATAAATACTATTGAACAAAGTTATTTAACACAACTTTGGAGTAATGATATTTTTAATAAAAATGAAGAAAAAAACATAAAAAACATTACAGATTCAATAAGTAAGTATTTTACAGCCGTAATTTTAAGTATAGCTTTAATTGCAGGTATTTATTGGTATTTTATAAATCCTTCATTAGCGTTTAATATTGTAACTGCAGTATTAATTATTGCTTGTCCTTGTGCTTTAGCTTTATCTGCTCCATTTGCTTTTGGAAATATGTTAAGGATTTTTGGTTATCGAAAATTTTATTTAAAAAATTCGGAAACTATTGAAAATATGGCTAAAATAGATACTGTAATTTTTGATAAAACAGGTACCATAACTTCAAATGATATTTCTAAAATAAGTTACGAAGGTATTCCATTAACCTCTTTTGAACTACAATTAATTAAAACAGTTATTAGAGCATCTAATCACCCATTAAGCAGATCATTATACGATTTTATTGAGGAGCCATGTTTAACAGATGATTTGGAGTTTTTTAATGAAATATTAGGTAGAGGTATTGAAGCTAAATTTAAAGAGTATAATCTTAAATTAGGTTCTGCAAATTTTATGGGAATTGAACAAATAAATATAAATGAAACTGTTATTTATATTAATATTAATGAGGTATTAAAAGGTAAATTTAAATTCTCGAATAATTATAGAGAAGATACACAGAGGGTTTTTGAAGAACTTTCAAAAAAATATAAACTCATAATTCTTTCAGGAGATAATGAAGGAGAAAAAGAATTTTTATCTCAAATGTTACCTAAAGAAACGATATTTAAATTTAATCAAAAACCAGAAAATAAACTTAATTTTATTAAAAGTATACAGGAGGATGGCTCACATGTATTAATGCTTGGCGATGGCTTAAATGATGCAGGAGCTTTGGCTCAAAGTAATGTTGGAATTGCCATTTCAGAGAATATAAATGTGTTTTCACCAGCGTGTGATGGTATATTAGATGCAAATCTTTTCAACAAAATACCTAAGTTTTTAACATTAGCATCAAAAACGGTAAGTATAATAAAAGTAAGTTTTGTGCTTTCATTTTTATATAATGTAGTAGGAATGTATTTTGCGTTAACAGGACAGCTAACACCTGTAGTTGCTGCAATTTTGATGCCTGCAAGCTCTATATCAATTGTCATATTTGTCACATTATTAACTAATTGGACAGCAAAAAACAATTAATTATTTGTGCTGATAAATAAAAAAATGTAGTTTTATATAATGCTATTATTGCATTATGTGATAATTATCATTTTTTGAAAAGTATGAATAATATATATTTGACGCAATTATTGATTAACTAAAAAAATTAAACTAGTAACCAAATGGAAGTTGTCTACATTACTATAGGCGTTAGCGTTGTTGTTGCTATCTTTTTTCTAATAATTTTCATAAAAGCCATAAAATCTGGACAATACGAGGATACTTATACGCCATCGGTACGAATGCTATTTGATGACGAACTAGTTAATGATAAAAAAGAAGAACATAATTAACCAAAATAATAAATAAATAATTAAGTATGGAAAAAGAACAGTTTTATTACGATAATAAGATCGTTAAAATGTTTCTATCAGCTACAATTCTTTGGGGAATTGTAGGTATGTTAGTTGGGCTTACAGTAGCATTGCTATTTGTATTTCCCGGATTATTAGAATTTGCTGGTTCAGACAATGCAATTTCATGGCTAAGTTTTGGGCGTTTACGTCCATTACATACAAATGCCGTTATTTTTGCTTTTGTGGGTAATGGAATTTTTACAGGTGTATATTATTCCACACAACGATTGTTAAAAACCAGGATGTTTAATGATAATTTAAGTAGAATTAATTTTTGGGGATGGCAATTAATAATTGTGGCTGCGGCTATTACATTACCACTAGGTTTTACTTCAACTAAAGAATACGCCGAATTAGAATGGCCTATAGATATAGCAGTAGTTTTAGTATGGGTAGTATTTGGTATTAACCTTATTGGTACAATCTTAAAAAGAAGACAACGACATATTTATGTAGCTATTTGGTTTTACATTGCTACACTAGTTACAATTGCTGTTCTTTATATATTTAATAATTTAGAATTACCTGTTACAGCTTTTAAAAGTTACTCTGTTTATGCAGGGGTTCAAGATGCAATGGTACAGTGGTGGTATGGGCATAATGCAGTAGCATTTTTCTTGACAACACCAATTTTAGGGTTGATGTATTACTTTGTACCTAAAGTCGCTAATAGGCCAGTTTACTCGTATAGACTTTCTATAGTTCACTTTTGGTCTTTAATATTCATTTATATATGGGCGGGTCCTCACCATTTATTATATACTGCATTACCTGGTTGGGCTCAAAACTTAGGTACTGTATTTTCAGTAATGTTAATTTTCCCATCTTGGGGAGGTATGATTAATGGTTTGTTAACGTTAAGAGGTGCTTGGGATAAGGTTCGTGAAGATCCAGTTTTAAAATTCTTTGTAGTTGCAATTACAGGATATGGAATGGCAACTTTTGAAGGGCCAATGTTATCTTTTAAAAATGTAAATGCAATTGGGCATTATACAGACTGGATAATTGGTCACGTACATATTGGAGCTTTAGCTTGGAATGGTTTTTTAATTGCTGGTATGATATATTGGCTAGCTACAAAACTTTGGAAAACCGAATTGTATTCGCAAAAATTAGCAAATGTTCATTTTTGGATAGGAACATTAGGAATTTTATTTTACGCAATTCCATTATATGTTGCTGGATTCACACAAGCATTAATGTGGAAAGAATTTAATCCTGATGGAACTTTAGTTTATGGTAATTTCTTAGAAACTGTTACTAAAATTATTCCAATGTATGCAATGCGTGCTGTTGGAGGTACTTTATATTTAACAGGTTTCATTTTATTAGCTTATAATATTATTAAAACTGCTAAAGCAGGTTCCGCTGTTGAAGATGAGTTAGCAGAAGCTGCTCCGTTGAAAAAAATTAGTGGAAAAAGAATTGCAGGAGAAGCTTGGCATACTTGGTTAGAAAGAAGAACGGTTTTATTCTCTATTTTAACAACAGTTGCTATTTTAATTGGTGGTATGGTTGAAATTGTACCATTGATATTAGTAAAATCAAATGTACCAACAATAGCAAGTGTAAAACCATATACTCCACTAGAATTGGAAGGTAGAGATATATATATGAGGGAAGGTTGTAATAACTGTCACTCTCAAATGATTCGTCCATTCCGTTCAGAAGTAGCACGTTATGGAGAATATTCTAAAGCAGGTGAATTTGTTTACGATCATCCATTCTTATGGGGTTCACGTAGAACAGGACCAGATTTACATAGAATTGGAGGAAAATATAACGATAACTGGCATTTTAATCATATGATGGATCCAAGATCTACATCACCAGGTTCAATAATGCCTCGTTATACTTGGATTATTAAAAATGATTTAAACGCTTCAGATATAGAAGCCAAAATGAAAGGTTTAGTTACCTTAGGTGTACCTTATTCGGATAAAGAAATAGCAAATGCTAAACAAAGTATTGTTGAGCAAGCTAATACAATTGAAACGAATTTAAGACAAGATCCAGAATTTGTTAAAAACTTTGGAGATAGTAATATTCAAAATAAAGAAATAGTAGCATTAATAGCCTATCTACAACGTTTGGGAACAGATATTAAAGTTGATAGTAATACTGCTACAGCAATAAAATAATTAAAATGTTAAAATTTATTAGACACAATTTTGATGGAATGGATGGTGTAGAAATATACCCGATTATTTCATTGGTACTATTTTTTATCGTATTTGTAACTATGTTTATTATTGTTATGAATATTTCTAAAAAAAGAATAGACGAAGTAAGCCATTTACCATTAGAAGACGACACAAAAAATAAAGAGGATAATCATGAATAAAAAATCAGAAAATATATCAGGTTGGCAAAGGTTTTTAAAGTCTATGACTAAAGCCAACGAACTTGGAAAAGAAGAAGATGTAATGTTAGATCATGACTATGATGGAATTAAAGAACTAGATAATGTATTGCCACCATGGTGGAAAGCAGGATTTTATATTACTATAGCTATTGGTGTGTTTTATTCTATTATGGTAATAGGATTTAATAAATACAATCAATTTGATGAATTAAAAGATGAGTTGGCAACTGCTAAAAAACAAGTAGAAACTTATAAATCAGAGCACCCAGAGCTGTTTAGCACTGAAAATATTACAGCATTTACAGATGCTGAAAATATAGCTAAAGGGAAAGCATTGTTTACTTCAAAAACTTGTTTTGCTTGTCATGCTGCAGATTTAGGCGGAGGTATTGGACCTAACTTAACAGATAATCATTGGATTTTAGGAGGAGGAATTAAAAATATTTTCCATACTATTTCTAAAGGAGGAAGACCTGGAAAAGGTATGGTTGCTTGGGAAGCTACTATTAGCAAATTAGAACGTCAGCAGTTAGCTAGTTATATAATTTCAATGCAAGGAACTACTCCTGCAGCACCAAAAGCACCTCAAGGTGATATTATTTGGCCTGAAAAATAAGAGTAAATTATAATTAAACAATACCGCAAATTTTTAATTTTAAAATTTGCGGTATTTTATTGATTTTAAGTAAATAATGAAAATTTTAATTCATTTTTTGTTACAAATGTATCGTTCGATAAGGCATATAATATTAATTTTACAATTCAGGTAAGGCAATTAAAAAATATTAAAAATAATGCAAAGCGAAAATAATCCTAATAAAGAAAAATTTAGAGATTCTATAGGAACAATCACAGATAGTGGAACACGAAATTTTATTCACCCTAAAAAACCAAAAGGACGTTATTATAATTATAGAACTATAGTTAGCTGGGTATTACTTGTGTTTTTTATAGCAGCTCCTTTTATTAAAGTTAAAGGTAATCAGTTTTTATTATTTGATGTATTAGATAGAAAATTTAATATTTTTGGTTTTCCTTTTTGGCCTCAAGATTTCTATTTATTAGTTATTTCTATGCTAGTTAGTATAGTTTTTATAATTCTGTTTACTGTAATATTTGGTAGAATATTTTGCGGATGGATGTGCCCACAAACCATATTTCTAGAAATGATTTTCAGAAAAATCGAATACCTTATTGATGGTGACCGATCTAAACAAATAAAACTTTCTAAACAAGCTTGGGATGCTGAAAAAATAACTAAAAGAGCATTAAAATGGAGTATATTTTTCATCTTATCTTTTTTAATATCTAATGTTTTTCTTTCCTATTTAGTTGGCTCAGATGTAGTTATAAAATACATATTAGAAGGACCATCAAACCATTTAGGAACTTTAATTAAATTGTTAGTATTTACTGGGGTATTTTACTTTGTTTTTGCTTGGTTTAGAGAACAAGTTTGTATTATTGTTTGTCCATATGGAAGGTTACAAGGCGTTTTATTAGATAACAAATCTATTAATGTTGCTTATGATTTTGTGAGAGGTGAAGGAGAAAATGGAAGAAAACCTTTACGTAAAAATGAAAATAGAGAAGAGTTAGGAAACGGAGATTGTATTGATTGTAAGCAATGTGTACAAGTTTGTCCTACAGGTATTGATATTAGAAATGGTACACAATTAGAATGTATTAATTGTACAGCCTGTATTGATGCTTGTGATAATATAATGGATAAAGCAGGATTTGACAGAGGATTAATTAGATATGCATCGGAAGATGAAATTGAGAAAAAAGAAAAATTTAAATTCAATGCAAGATTAATTGCATATACAGCAGTTTTAACTATTTTATTTGGTATTTTAGTAACCATGTTGTTTTTAAGGACTGATGTTGAGGCAACGGTTTTAAGATTGCCAGGTCAAACTTTTCAATCGACAGAGAATACAATAAAAAACGTTTTTACAATTACGCTTATTAATAAAACAACAAAAGCAATTAATAATGTAGATGTTAAATTATTATCTCATAAAGGAAAAGTTATCATGGTAGGAGGTGATTTATCTATTAAAAAGCAGGGATTAACCGATGGAACATTATTTATTGAAATTAATAAATCAGATTTAAAATCTTCTAAAGTAAAGTTAAAATTAGGTATTTATTCTGATGGAAAATTAATAGCAAAAACAACCACTAACTTTACAGGACCTTTAATTATTAAATAATTATGAAAATTAAATTTACTTGGCCAATGGGAATTATTCTGGCGTTGGCATCGTTTATGATATTTATTTTATCGTATGTTTATAAAGCAACTTTTGTAAAAAAATACGATCATCATTTAGTGTCCGAACATTATTATAAAGATGAATTAAATTACCAAACAGAGATTGATAAATTAGAAAGAGCTTCTAATCTAAAACAAAATATAGTTGTTGAACACAAAAATAATGGTTTGTTAATTAAATTTCCTACTGAATTTAAGGCCTCAGATATAAAAGGAACAATTAATTTTCAGAGACCATCAAATAATAAACTTGATTTTCAAATACCAATTAATTTAACTGAAAATGAGTTTATGATAGGTAATGATAAATTGGTTGAAGGAATCTGGGATGTTAAAATTGATTGGTATGTAGGCAAACAAACCTTTTTATTAAAACAAACATTAAGCTATTAACAATATGCTTTGGACAGCATTAATATTAGGACTCGCAGGAAGTTTTCACTGTATTGGTATGTGCGGTCCAATAGCTTTTATACTGCCTATAGATAAATCTTCAGTAGCAAAAACTTTTATCCAAACATTTTTATATCATTTTGGACGTTTAATAAGTTATGCAATAATTGGAATTTTATTTGGCTTTTTAGGAAAAGGATTATATTTAGCTGGTTTTCAGCAAAACTTATCTATTTTAATGGGTGTTATAATGATACTAACGGTTATAATTCCTGTAAGAATTTTTAATAAATTTAATTTTTCAAAACCTTTATATAAACTAATTGGAAAGCTCAAACAAAATTTAGCTTTGTATTTAAATAAAAAATCTAATAAAGCTCTTTTTACTATAGGGTTTTTAAATGGCTTTTTGCCTTGTGGATTAGTGTATATGGCTTTAATTGGAGCAATTTCAACAGGAAATGCTTTTCAAGGAGGATTATATATGGCAGTATTTGGTTTAGGTACAATACCAATGATGAGCGGAGCAATACTTTTAGGAAATTTTATTAATGTATCTATTAGAAATAAAATTCAAAAAATTATACCAATTTTAGTAATTATTATCGGATTATTATTTATTTTGCGTGGATTAGGATTAGGAATTCCTTATATTTCTCCTCCAGATGCTAAATTGCAATTATCGAGCAATCCAGTAGAATGTGTAACTATAGATAAAAATTAGTAATCCATGGGTGTGCAACCAACTTTAACCATTGAAGATTTTAAAAAAATTAAATCTAATAAAGAATTATTAGAAATAATTGAGCAGAAAAATATACCTTTTAATAAAGTTGAAGAAAAGCTATTTTATGAAGAAGAGTTGCGTAAACTGCAAATTGAATTGATAAGACTTCAAAAGTGGGTTGCTAAAAATAAAAAAAGAGTAGCTATTATTTTTGAAGGAAGAGATGCTGCAGGAAAAGGTGGTAATATTAGACGTTTTACGGAGCATTTAAATCCTCGTTCAATGCGTTTAGTAGCCTTAAATAAACCAACTGATATTGAAAGAGGTCAGTGGTATTTTAGACGTTATATTAGAAAATTACCAAATCCAGGTGAAATTGTTTTTTTTGATAGAAGCTGGTATAATAGAGCAGTTGTTGAACCTGTTATGGGGTTTTGTAACGATTTACAATACGATAAATTTATGTTACAAGTACCAGAGTTTGAACATATGCTTTATGAAGATGGAGTTACCATCATAAAATTTTGGTTTTCTATTTCAAAAGATGAACAATTAAATAGATTTAATTCAAGATTAAAAACACCTTTAAAACGTTGGAAATTTAGTCCTGTTGATCAAAAAGGGCAAGAATATTGGGATAAATATACGCATTACAAAAACCAAATGTTTAGTAAAACGCATACAAGTTATAGCCCTTGGATTATTGTAAAAGCAAACGATAAAAAAACTGCGAGGTTAGAATGTATTCGTTATGTTTTATCACAATTTGAATACGAAGGAAAAAGTAAAGCTATGACTACATTATTTCCAGATCCAAATATTATTATGAGATATCATCGTTCATCAAAACAATTAGATTAATTATGGATTCTTTTAAATTAAAACAAAAAGACGTTGATATTTTAAATACCAACAAAGGTTTGGTAGCCTTACTTTCTAAAGAACCGTATAATTTAGAAAAAGCGGTTAGGTATGTTAAATACGAAAAAAGATTAAAAAAATTACAGGTTGAATTGGTTAGATTACAAACTTGGGCAATTAAAGAAAATGAGCGTATAATTGTAATTTTTGAAGGGAGAGATGCTGCTGGAAAAGGCGGAGCTATTAGAAGAATTACAGAACGAATTAACCCGCGTCTTTTTAGAATTATTGCTTTACCTAAGCCTACAGAATTAGAACAAACTCAATGGTATTTTCAACGATATGTAAAACAATTTCCTGCTGCAGGAGAAATGGTTTTTTTCGATAGAAGCTGGTATAATAGAGCAGTAGTTGAGCCTGTAAACGGATTTTGTACACAACATCAATACACTACATTTATGAATCAGGTTAATGATTTTGAGCGTATGATAACAGAATCGGGAATTAGATTGGTTAAAATTTACATGTCTATTTCAAAAAAAGAACAAGCAAAACGTTTTGAAGAAATAAAAAAAGATCCATTAAAACAATGGAAAATGACTGATGTTGATGAAAGAGCTCAGGAATTATGGGATGTGTATACGGAATATAAACAAAGAATGTTTGAAAAAACTAGTGAAGGTGGAGGAGTTCCTTGGAAAATTATTAGAGCTAACCGAAAAACTTACGCTAGAGTTGCAGCAATAAACCACATATTAGAAAGTATTCCTTACGATAAAAAATTAAAAGTATAGAGTTTCTTATAATTTTCTACTTGTACCCAACAATTCTGTAGCTTCTAAAACAATCATATAAGCATTTTTATCGTGCTCTTCTACAAGGTTTTTAAGGGCAATAATTCTATTTTTATTAATTGATAGAAAAATAATATTTCTACTGTGGTCAAAATGTAAATCATCCCCTTTAATTAAAGTGCCTGTAATTCCCATTTCGGTTGTAATAGTATGTTTTAAATCTTCTAAATTGGTGGAAGAAATATGAACTATTTTATTTTGTTTTATTCCAGTTAATACTAAATCAATAAATTTTGAAGCCACAAAAATACTTATCATACTCCAAAGAGCTAATTCAATATTTTTAAAAACTATTCCCGCAGAAATAACAACTATAATATCTAAAAATAAGATTACACTACCAGATTTAAAACCTGTTTTAGAAGTTACTAATTTTGCAATAATTGTACTTCCACCAGCAGAAGAATCTCCTTTAAAAATTAATCCTAAGCCTACGCCAACACCAATTCCACCATAAATAGTAGCTAATAGTGTATTTGTACTTAAAATAGGAAAATGTATAAGTTCGGCTAATAAATCAATAAAAACGGATAAAAGAATAATAGTTACAACAGTTCTAATTGCAAATTTTTTCCCTAAATATTTAATACTAATTAATAATAAAGGAAAGTTTATCAAAAACATTAAAACTCCTGTTGGTAAATTGAATAAATAGTGAAATACTATGGATAAACCAGCAGTACCACCAGTTACAATTTTATTGGGTATTAAAAAGCCAACAACTCCAACTGATGTAATAAAGCTACCAATTATAATAAAAGAGTAATTGATAAACTCTTTTTTTAAAGTTTGCATATTTTCTATTTAGTTATGCGAAATAAGTTTTAGATTTTAACAAAACTTATTCGTCAACTAAAACCCATTCTCCTTTTTGTATTAACGGAATAGCTTGTTTATACTTTAAGGATTTGTTTTCGCCTGACATAATATTTTTTATAGTAACATGCTCATTTCTTCCAATTTTACGCTCAGTTCTAACAATAGTTTCTACCACTTGTGGTTGTTGAGTTTGATTAGTTTGCGTATTTTCAGATATGTTACTATAATCTTCTTTGGTCAATTTTACATTTTCACGTTTTCGCTCTTGAGCTTGAGAAACTTGGTTTGCGTCATTAGATGGTAATTCACCTTTAAATAAGAAGGATAACACATCTTTATTAACTGTATCAAGCATTGAATTAAATAGCTCAAAAGATTCAAATTTGTAAATTAATAAAGGATCTTTTTGTTCGTATGTAGCATTTTGAACAGATTGCTTTAATTCATCCATTTGACGTAAATGGTCCTTCCAAGTATCATCAATAATAGCAAGTGTTATATTTTTTTCAAAATCGGTAACCAATTCTTTTCCTTCAGATTCGTATGCTTCTTTTAAATTGGTTATAACTTTAAGTTCTTTGCTACCATCTGTAAAAGGAACCACAATACGTTCGTATTTATCTCCTTGGTTTTCGTAAACATCTTTAATTACAGGAAAAGCCATTTTAGCACTTCGCTCTAATTTATTTTTATAATGTTTGTAAACTACATCAAATAATTGATCTGTTAGTTCTTGTTCAGACAGTGTTTTAAAATCGTCTTCTGTAAATGGAGAGGTAGTAGTTGAAAATCTAATTAGTTCATATTCAAAATTCTTGTAATCATTTGTTCCTTTATTTTCACGAACCAATAAATTACAAGTATCGTAAATCATATTTACAATATCTACTTTTAATCTAGAACCGTATAAAGCATGTTTTCTGCGTTTGTAAACTACTTCACGTTGCGAGTTCATAACATCATCATATTCTAATAATCGTTTACGAACACCAAAGTTGTTTTCTTCTACTTTTTGTTGCGCACGTTCAATAGATTTAGATATCATAGAATGTTGAATTACTTCACCTTCTTTTAATCCCATTCTATCCATCATTTTGGCAATTCTTTCCGAACCAAATAAACGCATTAAATTATCTTCTAACGAAACGTAAAATTGTGATGAACCTGGATCTCCTTGACGACCAGCACGACCACGTAACTGACGGTCAACTCGTCTAGAATCATGACGTTCTGTACCAATAATTGCTAAACCTCCAGCTTTTTTAACATCGTCGGATAATTTAATATCTGTACCACGACCAGCCATATTTGTTGCAATAGTTACCACACCCGATTTCCCAGCTTCAGCAACAATATCTGCTTCTTTTTTATGAAGTTTCGCATTCAATACATTATGTTGAATTTTCTTAATATTAAGCATTCTACTTAATAATTCAGAAATTTCTACAGAAGTTGTACCAACTAAAACAGGACGTCCTTGATTTACCAGTTTTTCAATTTCATTAATTACTGCATTGTATTTTTCACGTTTTGTTTTATAAACTAAATCTTCTTTATCATTTCTAATTAAAGGTTTGTTAGTAGGAACTTCAACTACATCTAATTTGTAAATTTCCCAAAATTCACCAGCTTCTGTAACCGCAGTACCTGTCATACCAGATAATTTACGGTACATTCTAAAATAATTTTGAAGTGTTATAGTTGCATAAGTTTGTGTAGCATCTTCAATTTTTACGTTTTCTTTGGCTTCAATTGCTTGATGCAAACCATCAGAATAACGTCTTCCTTCCATAATACGTCCAGTTTGCTCGTCCACAATTTTTATTTTATCTTCCATTATAACATATTCCACATCTTTTTCAAATAGGGTATATGCTTTTAATAGTTGATTCATAGTATGAATTCGCTCACTTTTTAAACTATAATCGCGATATAATTCTTCTTTTTTTGTAGCTATATCATCAGGAGAATCCGATTCATTTTCAATTTTATGAATCTCCATACTTAAATCTGGAAGTATAAAGAAATCATTATCCATATCATCACTTGATAAGAATGTAATTCCTTTATCTGTAAGTTCAATAGAATTATTTTTTTCGTCAATTACAAAATATAGGTCTTTGTCTACTTTAGGCATTTCCCTATTATTGTCTTGCATATAAAAATTTTCTGTTTTTTGTAACAGTTGTTTTATACCTTCTTGACTTAAATATTTAATTAAAGCTTTACTTTTAGGTAATCCTCTATAAACTCGTAGTAATAAGAAACCACCTTCTTTAGTATTTCCTTCTTGAATTAATTTTTTAGCTTCAGCTAGTACGCCAATTAAATGGTTTTTTTGTGTGTTTACAATTTTATCAACGCTAGGTTTAAGCTCGTTAAATTCGTGTCTGTCAGCATGAGCAGTTGCACCAGAAATAATTAATGGAGTTCTTGCATCATCAACTAAAACAGAATCGACCTCATCTACAATGGCATAATTATGTGGTCTTTGTACTAAGTCGTTTGGCGAATGCGCCATATTATCACGTAAATAATCAAAACCAAATTCGTTGTTTGTGCCATAAGTAATGTCTGAATTATATGCTTTGCGTCTTTCATCAGAATTTGGTTGATGTAAATCAATACAATCTACACTTAAACCATGAAATTCAAATATAGGCCCCATCCAAGCGGCATCACGTTTTGCTAAATAATCATTTACAGTAACTACATGAACTCCATTTCCAGTTAAAGCATTTAGATAAACTGGCAAAGTAGAAACTAGAGTTTTACCTTCACCTGTCATCATTTCTGCAATTTTACCTTGATGTAGAACTGAACCTCCAATTAATTGGACATCGTAGTGAATCATATCCCAAGTTATTTCCATACCTTGAGCATCCCAATTATTTGCCCACTCTGTTTTATCGCCATTTAATGTAACTTGATTTCTAATGGCAGAAAGTTCTCTATCAAATGCTGTTGTTGTAACGGTAATAGATTTATTTTCGGTAAAACGTTTTGCAGTTTCTTTTACAACAGCAAAAGCTTCTGGCATAATTTCTTCAAGAATAGTTTCGGAAACTTTGTAAGATTTATCTGTTAAATCATCAATTTCATCATAAATTTCTTCTTTTCTATCTATGTTTGCTGTTTTAGATTCTTCTTCTAAATCATTAATTTTTTGTTTAAACTCACTAATTCCATCTGAAATTTTTTGTTTAAAATAAGCAGTTTTAGCTCTTAGTTCATCGTTAGATAAATTGTTCATTTCCTGTTCAAAAGCTCTAACTTTTTCAACAATTGGTAGAAGTATTTTTAAGTCCTTTTTCTTTTTATCACCAACAAATACTTTCAATACTGAATTTATAATACTCATATCTTTTTTTCTCAATGTTATATTTTATGATCCATTTTTAATAGATAATGGATTTGTGCACGAATTTAAAATATTTTAACTGGATAAGTGTTAAAATTTTGTTCAAAAATATATCTTTTAAACAAAAAAAAAGCCTCGTTTGAGACTTTTTTAGATTTTTTAAGTTTATTAGTATTCATCCTCATTCCAAAGATAATCTTCTTGTGAAGGATAATCTGGCCAAATTTCAAGAATTGAATCAAAATTTTCATCCTCATCTTCAATATCTTGTAGATTTTCAACAACTTCTAATGGAGCTCCAGTTCTTATAGCATAATCAATCAATTCATCTTTTTTTGCTGGCCATGGTGCATCTGCTAAATAAGATGCCAATTCTAAAGTCCAATACATAATTTTCTAGTATTAATTTTTTTGCAAAAATAATTTTTTTACTTAATAAAACAAGTTTTTTTTTGATTTTTAATTAAATAATAACATTTAATATCTTTCTGGAACCCATTTTATTTCCTCTACTTTAAAATCGTTTGAAAATTTTCTAGCTAAAGTGAATAGATAATCGGATAATCTATTTAAATAAATGATAATTAATTCGTTAATTGGAGACTCTTCATTTAATAAAGTACAAATTCGTTCGGCCCTTCTACAAACGGATCTTGCAATGTGGCAATAGGAAACTACCGGATGACCTCCTGGTAAAATAAAATGTGTCATTGGTGGTAGATTTTCATTTATGACATCCATTTCATTTTCAAGAAAAGCAATGGCATTACTGTTAAGTTTAGGTATATTAAGACGGTCTTTTCCGCTTTTTAATTTTTCCTTGCTAGGAGGCGTTGCTAACATTGCTCCTAAAGTGAATAATTCTGTCTGAATTTTTAATAAGTTTTTTTTTGTGTCTTCATCAATTTTTTGGTCTTTAATTAAGCCTATAAATGAGTTTAATTCGTCAGCGGTGCCATAAGCCTCAATTCTAATATGATGTTTTGGAACTCTTTCTCCTCCAAAAAGAGATGTTTTTCCTTTATCTCCAGTTTTTGTGTAAATTTTCATAAGGTAAATTTAAATAAATATTAACTAATTTATAAGCGTATTGTAAAATGTTGTTTGTTTTGTTCCTTTCTAAAAAATACAATTCCCCAGTAAAAAGTATTTATAGTAACCGTAACTTTAGGATGCTCTTTTATTATATTCCAAGCTTGGTGCATTTCTTTGGATAAATTAATATCATCAAAAATAAAAATAGAATTGTTATGAGTAGTTTTTAAGCATTTTGTAAAGTAGTTTAAAGTAGCTTTTTGAGTATGATTGCCATCAAAATATATGAAATCAAAAGATTTATTATGAATTATATTAGGAAGTGTTTGGTTAAATTCTCCTGTAACTACTTCAATATTAGATAAATTAAATCTTTCAAATAATTGTGTCGCATAATTGGCTGTATTTGGGCAACCTTCTAAACTAATAATTTTTGCATTTGAATTTCCAATACTTAATGCTGTACTACTTAATCCTACGGATGTTCCTATTTCTAAAATAGATTTAGGTTTGAAATAATCTATTAATCTAATTAATAAAAGACCGTTTTTAGTTCTTATTCCAGCAACTTTTGATATATCAGAAACTTTTCGTTCATTCATTTTAAATACTTTCGAACCACTTCCAAAGTCTGTAACATTTAGTATTGTTTCATCTTTTAAAAGCCATTTTTTTACCTTAATAAATTTATTTTTTTGTGATAAATCAGTTTTACGATTAAAACATTTGGTAATCAAATGAAAAACAAATGGAGAATGTACTCCATGCTTGTTAGTAGATTTGAATAAAAAAAGAATATATAGTTTAATTTTAAACCACATTATTAGTATATTTAAATGCGAAATTAAAAGAAAAATTATTTTAATAGGTCATTTAAAATTATATTTGCCTTACCTTCAATAAAATTTTATGAACAAATATTTAATATACCTTTTAATTATAAGTCTGTCTACATCGTGCGTTACGACAAAACAAATGACTTATTTTCAAGGAAATCCAGTTAAAAAATCTGAAATTTATAAATTAAATAATCAACCATATCGATTACAAGTTAATGACATTTTGTACATTGATATAAAAGCAGATAATCCTAAAATTGTTTCTGTATTTAAAAATGTGGAAAGTAAATCGGGAAATGCAACTAGTGGTAAAGGAGATGCTTTGTATTTTAATGGTTATACCATTGATAGACATGGAAATATAAGAATTCCATACATTGGTGAAATAAATGTTTTAGGTTACACAACTAAAGAAGTTCGTGAAAAAATTGAAGAAGAATTAGGTAAGTTTTTTAAAAATCCAGAATTAATTTTTGTTACTGTAAAATTAGCTGGAATTAAATTTGTGGTTACTGGAGAAGTAGGTTCGCCAGGAACTATTAATTTAATGCAAAATCAAGTTTCAATAGTTGATGCTATTGCAAATGCAGGAGAAATAACACAACTTGGTAATAGAAGTGATGTAACTATTATTAGAAAAACTATTGATGGAGTCCAAAAATACCATTTAGATTTGACTAGTGTTGATGTGTTTAATTCAAAATATTTTTACATACAACCTAATGATATTATATATGTAGCTCCACTAAAACAGAAATCTTGGGGCACAGGAACTACTGGATTCCAAACATTTTCAACAGTAGTTACGGTGTTATCTTTTATAGTAAGTTCGGTTTTATTAGTTAAAAACTTATAACAGTTTGTGATGAATAAACAATTTAATTTTACAGAAAAAGCAAACGAACAAATTACCGATATTAAAGACTATTTATTTAGAGTGTTAGCTAATTGGAAATGGTTTGTATTAGCTATTGGAATTGCATTGGCAATTGCTTATTTCTTTAATATTTCTACTCAAAAAATTTATGGATTAAAAACAACAATTGCTGTAAAAGAAAAGCAAAATCCATTATTTGCAACTGGTACTAATATTGCTTTTAATTGGGGTGGAGTTAGTGATAAAGTTGAAAATATCAGAAAAACGTTAACATCAAGATCTCATAATGAAAAAGTAGTTAAACAACTTAAATTATATATAGATTATTATGTAGATGGTAAATTTAGAAAAGAGGATATTTATGGCAAAAATCCATTTGGAATAAAATTACAAGTTAACCAATATCAGTTATTAAATAATTTTATAAAAATTACATTTATTGATAACGATAATTTTACTATTTCAGTTGATTTCAATGAGGATTCTAAGTATAAATTGATGAATTATACTAATGAATCAATTAAAAAATTTACACCTGAAAATAATAGTTTTTCAAAAAAATATGCAGTTAATGAATATATAAATGAGCCATTTTTAAAGGGAGAAATTATAAAGAAAAATCCCGAAAATAATTTGTCTGGAAAAACGTATTATGTTCAATTAAAATCAATAAATCAGGTTACTAATAATTATAAAAATATTGGAGCAAAGGGTTTATCGGGAACTTCGTTAATTGAAGTTTCATTAACAGGAGCTAACAAACATAAAATAGTAGATTTTTTAAATAAAACTGTAGAGGTTTTAGCAAAAGATCAACTTGCAGAAAAAACAGATTATGCACGAAGCACCAAAAGATTTATTGATGAACAATTCAAAAATACTTCAGATAGTTTAAAACTAATTGAAGATAATATAGGTAAATTTAAAAAGAGAAATTCTATTTACGATTTATCTGCCCAAGGAGTTGAAATATTTTCACAAACTACAGGTTTAGATAAGGTTCAAAAAGAACTCACAGATAAAATTCAATATTTAAAACAATTAGAAAATTATATAAAAACGCATACAAATTATGCAAAAATACCAGCGCCTGCAATTATAAATGTAGATGATGCTTCTATTGCTGAAATGGTTGGTAAATTAACAGAATTGTCTGTTAAAAAGGAACAACTTGCAAATGAAGTTACCGCTAATCATCCTTCATTAAAATTGGCAAGTCATGAAATTGAAACTACAAGAAAAGTTTTATTAGAAAATATTTCATCGTTAATTACTACTATTAACGTTAGCTTGGATAATAGTAAAAAGCGATTAAGCTCTTATAATTATAAATTAAATAAATTACCAAACAAAGAGCAGAAGTTATTAAACTATCAACGAAAGTATAGTTTAACAGAATCTAATGTAGTTTTTTTAATGCAAAAAAGATATGAAGCAGCAATTGCAATTGCTGCAAGTGTATCGGATATTACAGTGTTAGATTCAGCAAAAGATACAGGACAAGGATATATTTTACCAAGAACTTCTTTTAATTATATGATTGCACTTTTATTAGGTATTATATTGCCTTTATTTGTAATAATTGCAATGGAAATTTTTGATAATAAAATTAATACTTCCGAAGATATTGAGCGTATTTCTCCAATTCCAATTTTAGGAGTTTTAGGGAAAAATATGGCAGATAATAATTTGGCAGTTTTTTTAAAACCAAAATCTACAGTTGCCGAATCTTTTAGAGCTTTACGTTCAAATATTCAATTTCTAATTTCAAGAGATTTAAAGGATAAACCTAAAACTATTTTAGTAACATCATCAGTTAGTGGAGAAGGTAAAACTTTTGTATCTATAAATATGGCTACGGTATTTGCATTAGGAGGGAAAAAGACAATTTTGGTTGGATTAGATTTGCGTAAACCAAAAATATTTGGTGATTTTGAAATTACTAATAAAAAAGGTGTAGTTAATTATTTAATTGATGACTCTGATTTGCCTTCAATTATTCATAAAACAAAAGTACCTAATCTAGATGTAATTACTTCTGGACCAGTACCACCAAACCCTTCTGAATTATTAATCAATTCTAGTATGGACGAACTGATTGATAAATTGAAGAAAGATTATGAATATATTATTTTAGATACTCCACCAATTGGTTTAGTTAGTGATGCAATTGAACTATTAAAATATGCAGATACTACAATTTATGTTGCCAGACATGGATATTCACAAAAGGGAATGCTTAAAATGATTAATGAAAAGTATTTGAAAGAAGAAATTTCAAATATTAGTATTGTTTTAAATGATTTTAAAGTAAAAGCTAAATACGGATATTCTTATGGCTACGGTTATGGATATGGCTACGGTTACGGCAAATATTCAAATGGTTACCACGAAAATGAAAAACAATCATTTTTTAAGAAATGGTTTAAAAAGAAGAAAAGCTAAATTTCATTTCCTTCAATAAACACTTTATCAATAAGATTATTTCCAAAGGAATAAGGTAAAAAATTATAGCTTGGTATTGGTTGTGTAATAATAAAATTAGCTCTTTTGTTTTTACAAATACTACCATGAGTTTTTTCAATTCCCATAGCATAAGCACCATTTATGGTTGCTGCATTTATTGCTTCTTCAGGAGTCATATGCATTTTTACGCAAGCAGTAGAAATCACAAAATTCATATTACCTGATGGAGTAGAACCAGGATTATAATCTGTAGCAAGTGCTATAGGTAATCCAGAATCTATCATTTTACGAGCAGGAGTATAAGGTATACTTAAAAAATAGGAACAAGAAGGAAGTGCAACAGGCATAGTTTTAGAGTCTTTTAAACTATTTATATCTTCATCTCTCATTTCTTCTAAATGATCAACAGATAAGGCGTTATATTTAATCCCAGCCTGAACTCCACCAATTGCTGTAAATTGATTTACATGAATTTTAGGTTTTAAATTGTGCTTTACAGCAGCATCTAATAATTTTTCAGTATCAGCAACCGAAAAATAACCAGTTTCACAAAAAATATCAATAAAATCAGCTAAGTTTTCTTTTGCTACAACTGGCAATATTTCATCAATTACTAAATTTAAAAAACCTTTTTTATCATTTTTATATTCAATTGGTAAAGCGTGCGCTCCTAAAAATGTTGCTTTTATGGTTATTGGAAAATTTTGTTGTAATTTTTTAATTACTCTTAACATTTTTAACTCAGCTTCTTTGTTTAATCCGTAACCAGATTTTATTTCTACAGCTCCAGTTCCCATTTCCATAACTTCTTTAATGCGTACTACAGATTGTTCGTATAAATCATTTTCTGAAGTGTTTTGTAGTTTTTTAGCCGAATTTAGAATTCCTCCACCTTTTTTTGCAATATCTTCATAACTAAGTCCATTTATTCTATCCACAAATTCTTGTTCTCTATTTCCTGAAAATACCAAATGAGTATGGCTATCGCACCAAGCAGGTAAAACCATTTTTCCTTTTGCGTTAATAGTTTTATCTACATTTAATTGAGGAATATTTTCCATTAAACCAAAATCTTTGATTAAATTATTCTCAATTAAAAGGAATGCATTTTTAATAGTCGGAAGCTCTTTCATTTGTTTTCCAACAACCATTTGTTTTGGAAAATATTCAACCTGAATTAATTCTTTTATATTAGTAATTAAAGTTGTCATTTTTAGCATAAATTAAGTATTCAAATATACATCTATTTTTTTAAGGTTTAAGTATTGAAGGCTATAACGATTTAGTGACATTAGTCACTATTTTTTACCGTAATTGCTAAGGTTTTCATCCAATATTGAATTATCTTTGTAAAAAAATAAAAAAATGAATAAAGCGATATACATTGCTACAAGCGAAGCTCATAGTGGTAAATCTTTAGTAACCTTAGGTTTAATGAGAATGATGCTTGGTAAAACAGCAAAAGTAGGTTATTTTAGACCTATTATAGATGATGTCAAAAAAGGGAAAAAAGACAATCATATTAAAACTATTATATCTCATTTTGAATTAGATTTAAACCCAGAAGAAGCTTATGGATTAACACGTACTGAGTTTATAAATAAACGAAATGATGGTAGAGAAGGTGAAGTTTTAGATATAATTATTGATAAGTACAAAAAGCTAGAGGAAAGGTATGACTTTATGCTAGTTGAAGGCACTGATTTTTCTGGAGAAGGAACAGCGATTGAATTAGATGCAAACATATTATTTGCAAAAAATTTAGGAATACCAGCAATTATAGTTTCTACTGGAATAGGCAAAACTTTAGATGAATTTATTAATGGATTACATTTAGCGTATGATTCTTTTAAAGAAAAAGAAGTTGAAGTTTTAGCCGTTATTGCTAATAAAGTACAAGAAGAAAATATTGAAATTGTACAAAATGGAGTAGAGAAAAATTTACCAAAAAATGTATTTGTTAATGTAATTCCGTTAATTCCATCTTTAAATAATCCTACTATAAAAGAAATTTCAAAAGCTTTAAATGCAAAAGTACTTTTTGGGAAGGATCATTTAAATAATCAAGCTGCAAATTATAAAGTAGGAGCTATGCAGTTACGTAATTATTTAACTCACTTAGAAGAAAATAGTTTAATTATAACTCCTGGTGACAGAGCTGATGTAATATTAGGAGCATTACAAGCAAATATATCTTCAAATTATCCTTCAATATCAGGAATTGTTTTAACAGGAGGAATTATACCAGATGAACCTATTGTAAAATTAATTGATGGTTTAAATCAAATAGTGCCAATAATTTCTGCAGAACAAGGAACTTTTGAGGCCACAAATATTATTGGTTCAGTTAGAGCTCAAATGTATGCAAGTAACAAAAGGAAGATTATTACGTCATTAAATACATTTGATAAATATGTAGAATCTCACAAACTTAATGAGAGATTAATTTCATTTACAAATGAAGGAATAACGCCAAGAATGTTCCAATATAATTTACTTAAACGAGCTAAGCAAGTAAGAAAGCACATTGTATTGCCTGAAGGTAATGACGATAGAATAATTACAGCAGCTTGTAAGTTGATTGAAATGGATATTGTGGATTTAACAATTTTAGGGAAAAGAGATAAAATTGAAAGTGCACTTAAAAGACTTCACATTAAAACAAATATTGAGAAAATAAATATAGTAAATACAGGAGAATCTGAGCACTACCAAGATTTTGTTAATTCATTATTTGAATTAAGAAAACATAAAGGTTTAACTATGGCTATGGCGGAAGATTTAATGTGTGATGTTTCTTATTTTGGAACCATGATGGTGCATAAAGGGTTGGCTGACGGTATGGTATCTGGTGCTGCTCATACAACTCAGCATACAATTTTACCAGCATTACAATTTGTAAAAACAAAACCAGGAGTTTCAGTAGTTTCTTCAATATTCTTTATGTGTTTAGATGATAGAGTTTCTGTTTTTGGAGATTGTGCTATTAATCCAAACCCTACTGCAGAACAATTAGCAGAAATTGCCATATCTTCTGCTAATTCAAGCATAAACTTCGGTATTGATCCTAAAATAGCGATGTTGTCTTATTCATCAGGAGCTTCTGGTAAAGGTGAAGATGTAGATAGAGTAAGAAAAGCTACAGAAATTATTAAAAAATTGAGACCAGACTTAAAAGTAGAAGGACCAATTCAATATGATGCAGCTGTAGATTTAAGTGTAGGTAAAAGTAAATTACCAGATTCTGAAGTAGCAGGACAAGCAAACGTTTTAATTTTTCCAGATTTAAATACAGGAAATAACACATATAAGGCAGTACAAAGAGAAACAGGAGCACTAGCAATTGGACCTATGTTACAAGGTTTAAACAAACCTGTTAACGATTTAAGTAGAGGTTGTACTATAGATGATATTTTTAACACAGTTGTTTTAACAGCAATACAAGCACAAGGAATTTAAAATGAAAATTTTAGTAATAAATTCAGGTAGTTCTTCAATTAAATATCAATTATTTAAAATGCCTGAAGAAGAAGTTATTTGTTCAGGATTAGTTGAAAGAATAGGAATATATGATGCCAAAATACATTATAAATCTAATAATCATAAAATTGATGATGTAGCGGATATACCAGATCATAAGGTAGGTTTAAAAAAAATTGTAGATCTGTTATTAGATAATGAAGTTGGTGTTATCAGATCTACTTCAGAGATTGAAGCAGTAGGACATAGAGTAGTGCATGGAGGTAGTTCTTTTTCTAACACTACTATTATTGATAAAGAGGTAAAAAATAAAATTAAGAGTTTATTTTCATTAGCGCCGTTGCATAATCCACCTAACTATGTTGGTATTGATGTAGCGGAATCTATATTTCCAGAAGCTAAGCAAATAGCTGTTTTTGATACTGCTTTTCATCAAACAATACCTACAGTAGCTTATAAATATGCTATTCCAAACAAATTTTTAAACGAACATAAAATTCGATTATATGGATTTCATGGAACTAGTCATAAATATGTTTCTGAAAAAGCTATAGCTCATTTAGGAATTAATGATTCTAAAATCATAACTATTCACCTTGGTAATGGGTGTAGTATGACTGCTATTAAGGATGGGAAAAGTATGGATCATACGCTAGGTTTTGGACCTGTAACTGGATTAATTATGGGAACCAGAAGCGGAGATATTGACCCAGCTATTATTTTTCATTTAGTAAATAGTTTAGGTTATAAATTAGATGATGTTAATACGATGCTTCAAAAAGAAAGTGGGATGCTTGGTTTAACTGGTTTTAGCGATTTACGTGATATTGAATCTGAAGCTGAAAAAGGTAGTAAAGAATGTCAGCTAGCATTAGATATGAATGCTTATAGAATTAAAAAATATATTGGAGCTTATGCAGCTGCTATGAATGGGTTAGATGCTATTGTGTTTACTGCAGGTATTGGTGAAAATTCAGTTTTCATTAGAAAGTTAGTTTGCAAGGATATGCAATATTTAGGTATTGATTTAGATATTGAAAAAAATGATTTAAGAGCTAAGAAGCTAACAGAAGTTCAATCCGAAACTTCAAAAGTAAAAGTACTTATTATCCCAACAAATGAAGAAGTTGAAATAGCAAAACAAAGTTATCAATTAGTAAAATAATTAAACTTATATTCATAAAAAAAAGCATTGAAATTATTCAATGCTTTTTTTATAGAATTATATGTATGGAGTTCTTCTATTTTAAAGAACCAATCATATCTTCAGGTTTAACCCATTCGTCATATTGTTCGGCAGTTAAATAACCTAAATTAATCGCTTCTTCTTTTAAAGTTGTACCATTTTTATGTGCAGTATTAGCAATTTCTGCTGCTTTGTAATAACCAATTTTAGGATTTAAAGCGGTAACTAGCATTAATGAATTGTTTAATAATTCAGTAATACGTTCATTATTAACTTTGATTCCAACAGCACAATTATCATTAAAACTAACACAAGCATCACCTAATAAACGAGCCGATTGTAAAAAATTAGCTGCCATTACTGGTTTAAATACGTTTAATTCAAAATGACCTTGTGTACCTCCAACAGTAATAGCTACGTCATTACCAATAACTTGCGCAGCAACCATGGTTAATGCTTCAGCTTGAGTAGGATTTACTTTTCCTGGCATTATAGAACTTCCAGGTTCATTTGCTGGCAAAATTAATTCCCCAATTCCTGAACGTGGACCTGATGCCATCATACGAATGTCATGCGCTATTTTATTTAATGATACTGCTAGTTGTTTTAATGCTCCATGGCTTTCCACAATAGCATCGTGAGATGCTAAAGCTTCAAATTTATTTTCAGCAGTTACAAATGGTAATCCTGTAAATTCCGCTATTTTTTTAGCTACTAAAACATCATATCCTTTTGGGGTATTTAATCCTGTACCAACAGCAGTTCCTCCTAAAGCAAGTTCTGCTAAATGCGGTAATGTATTTTTTAAAGCTTTTAATCCGTGAGCTAATTGTGAGGCATAACCAGAAAATTCTTGTCCAACAGTTAAAGGAGTTGCATCCATTAGATGTGTTCTTCCTATTTTAACTACATCTTTAAATTCAATAGATTTTGCTTCTAAAGTTTTTTGAAGTTTTTCAATACCTGGAATAGTTACATCTACTAACATTTTGTAACTAGCAATATGCATTCCGGTAGGGAAGGTGTCGTTACTTGATTGGGATTTGTTTACATCATCATTTGGTTGAATGGTTTTTTCACCTTCTCCAATTACTTTTCCAGCAAGTTCATGTGCTCGGTTAGCAATTACTTCATTGGTATTCATATTACTTTGTGTACCTGAACCTGTTTGCCAAATTACTAAAGGAAATTGATCGTATAATTTTCCATCTAAAATTTCATCACAAACTTTTGAAATTAAATCTCTTTTAGCCTCCGGTAAAACACCTAATTCACAATTAGCATGTGCTGCAGCTTTTTTTAAATAAGCAAAACCTTCGATAATTTCTTGAGGCATTGAAGCGCTTGGACCAATTTTAAAGTTATTTTTTGATCGTTCTGTTTGAGCTCCCCAATATTTATCAGCAGGAACTTTAACTTCACCCATAGTGTCCTTTTCAATTCTGTATTTCATAATAAAATTTTATAACGATTATATTTTAATTAATTAACTATTTTTAAGATAAGTAGTAAGGTTGTTCAAAGTTACAAAATGTGACTTTTAACTTCTTGAAAATTAGCTATTTTTTTTGTGGTTTTTTGTAAGAATTGTAACGTAATAAAAAAAATAAAAAATTATTGTTAAATTAAAAATAAATAGTAGTTTTGTCAATAAATAAAACAATTAGACAATTTTAACATGGATTTATCTCAATTTACAGGTTTTTTAATCTTTTTATCAATTTTCACTATGGGATTTTGGTTGATGATTTTTTTAGCAAGTTTTATAGTTCCTTATTGGTTATATGGAAATATTAAAGAAGCTATTAAATATAGAAAAGAGGCAAAAAAAGAAAAGAAATAATTCATTTACATATATAAAAAAAAGAGGCAACTAATAGTTGCCTCTTTTTTTATGCTTTAAATCTTTCTTCATCTCCACCATCATTATAATTGCCTTCAGGCCTTTCACGTTTCTTTTTTTGATTAAATCTATAGGTAAAATTTAGTAATATTTGGCGTTCTCTCCATTGAAATTCACCAGTTGAAATAGTTGTTGGTGTATAATCAGTTGATTTTCGTTTACGAGTATTAAATAAATCTCTTACATTTAATGATAGAGTTCCTTTTTCTTTAAACACATCTTTACTAAAAGCTAAATTAACAATGTATATTCCCTTTCTATCCGATTGAGCTGTTTTTCTTGGACCTCTATACATAGCTCTAGTTTGCCAATCAATTTTACCAGGCAAAGTTATTCTTGAATTTAAACGAGTAAACCAACTAACATCGTTAGCATCATAGCTAATATCATTATAACTCCCTTTAGTTTTATAGCTGTAGAAATTAAAACTATTGGATAATTTCCACCATTTAAACGGATTGTAATTTGCTGTAAACTCAAATCCATATCTATCTTGAGAACTTAAATTGATAGGACTTCTAATAATTACCAAAGTTTCCACACCATTTATAAGTCTTGTTTCTTCCTTTTGAGCAAATTCAAAGTTATTAATGGAATGTTGGTAATAAATTGAAGAGTTTAATGTAAACTTGTTCCATCTTTTTAAATAACCAAAGTCAAAAGAATTAGTGTAAGTTGGGTCTAAATTAATGTTCCCTTTTCTAATATAAGTTTCACTAGTTCTTGATTCAAAAGGGTTTAAAAACCAATGCCTAGGTCTTCTTAATCTTCTACTATAACCTAAAGTAAGACTTTCAGAATCATTAAATTCATAACCTAAGTTAACTGTAGGGAAAAATTCAGTAAAATTTTTATTGTAGATTTCATTAGTTTGAATTAGGTTTATTTTTCTATCGGTAGTTTCCATTCTTAAACCTAATAGGTATGAAAATTTATCTATTTTTTTTCCATACTGTGAGTAAACGGCATATATATTTTGTTCAAAATTTAAGTTATTTGAGAAATTGGTATTATTAACATATTGATTTGTAGTATCATCAAAATCCTCAACTAAATAATCAGAGGTTAGTTTATTTAAATCGAATTTAAAACCGAATTCAAATTGTGATTCTTCACCAAAAGGTAAAACATAATCACTTTTAAGTAGTACTGTTTGAGAATTTTGTATGGTTGAATTCCTTTCTGGATTATTTACGGAATAGGATGGAAACAAGTCGCTATCTGTTATAAAAGCAAAACTATTTTCATCTGTATTATTATATTGAAAATCGGCAGTTAATTTATGCCCACTTTTTTTAAAATTTTGAGTGAAATTTAAAGAAAATTCACGGGTTTTATTATTTTCATCATCACGCTCAATTCTTTCATTAGTTCTGGTTAAGTTATTTAAAGCGTCAAATTCATTACTTGTATTGTTTGAAATATCTAATCCGTTAGATTCTCTATACAAAAAAGTACCTGTTAAAGTACTTTTATCGGTTAAATAGTATTCCATACCAAATCTAGAGTTGAAACTATTTCTTTTTCTGTCATACAATCTATTTTCTTCTTTAGAACTTAAAATATTACTTAATTCATCAAAGTAGGTAGTGTTATTATATGAATTTCCGGGTGCTTTTCTATAGCTATATCCTGAATTAGTAAATAAGTTGAATTTTTTAGTTCGTAAATTTAAATTAGCAGATCCTCCAAAATTATCTGGATTTCCAGCTGTTGCAGTAAACGAACCATTAAATCCTAAAGCTTTTCCTTTTCTTAAAACAATATTTAAAATACCAGCGGTACCTTCGGCATCATAGCGAGCGGATGGACTAGTAATTACTTCCACTTTTTCAATAGCATCAGCAGGTAATTGGCGAAGAGCATCTGTGCCACTTAAACCTACTAAACCAGATGGTTTTCCATTAACTAAAATACGGACATTGTCATTACCTCGTAAACTAACATTTCCCTCAACATCAACATCAACAGATGGAACATTATCAAGCACATCAGAAGCTGTACCACCTTTAACGGTCATATCTTTACCAACATTGTATATTTTTTTATCTAAATGAATTTCTACCGTACTTTTTTCTGCAATAATTTCAACTTCATTTAGGGCTTGTGCATCTGGACTTAAGTAAATTGTTCCTAAGTTAGTATCTTTTAAAAATGAATAATTATTTATTTTTTTTGGTTTAAATGAAATAAATTCAACGGATATATTATAATTTCCTTTTTTTACATCAATGGAAAAATCACCTTTAGCATCGGTTAAACCTCCAGTTATATTTTTACCATTTACAGGAGTTAAAACTATAGTTGCATATTCTAAAGGTTGTTTGGTTTCATTATCAACTATTTTACCTTTAACTAAAATTTTTGAATTAGCGTTTTGGTTTTGTTGTGCATTACCTGAAATTATAAAAAAGAAACAAAGTATTATTAAACTAAAAGTATTTTTCATAAGTATATTTACTATTTTTCAGCACAAATATATAGGTTAATATTATGAAAGAATGTTAACTAATGTTAACGCTTGTTAAACTACAAAAAGATTTAATCTTAAACAGGAGATTTATAATATAGTTTTAATTATTTCTGGAGGTCTACCAATAACTGCTTTATCATTTTTAACTACAATTGGACGCTCAATTAATTTTGGATTATTTACCATAGCAGTTATAATTTCACTATCGGAAAGGTTTTTACCTTTAAATTCAATTTTCCAAATAGTTTCGTTTTTTCTAACTAGATCTATAGGCTTTATGGCTAATAATTTTATTAAATTAGATAGTTCAGTTTTTGTTAGAGGAGTTTCTAAGTATTTAACAATTTCAAAAGGTTGTTTATTTTCCTTTAAAATAGCTAAACCTTGCCTGCTTTTACTGCAACGTGGATTGTGATATATTTTCATAAAAAAGTTTTAACAAAAATAAGGATTAAAATTTATTTCTAGTTTCCTCTTCTTTTTTGTCAAAATTAATTCTTCTATTTTGCTTACGTTGATTAAATCTATATGTGAACGAAGCAATAATGGTAGGATATTTTTGCTTTAAATATATATTAGAAACATAATTTGCATCAAAACGTTTGCGTTTAATTCTATTTGAATTAAAAATATCGTTAGAAGTTATACTAATTGTAGCATTTTTATTAAATATATCTTTGCTAATAGCCATGTTTGCATATGTATAGGCTTGTCTTGTAGAAACAGGCCCTTTTGATAGTAAATAGTGTTTTACATTAGTCTGAAAATTGAACCAATTAGGAATTTTAATTTTAGTTAATAAGCCAAAGTTGGCATTATAACTATTGTTATTAAAATCTTGTGTTATTGTTTTGTTAGCTGTATTTACTATTTGGAACACTCCTGATTGGTCAAAATTAGAAATGCTTGCATTTGCTGTGAAATTAACTATTTTACTAGGTTTATATATGGCTGTTATATTAACAGCTGCATAATTTAATTTACCTAAGTTAATTGGAGTAGATAATAATTTATTAAGTCCATTAACTTGTTCTCCTGTTTCGTAAGTTACGTATTGAGTATAGTCCTTATAAATGGAATATATTAATGTGGATTGTAGGGTTATTCTTTTTCCATAATATAAATAAGTTAGCTGGAAATTGTTTGAATATACGGGGTTTAAATCTATATTTCCTTTATAACTTATGGTTTCACTTAACTTTTGTTCAAAGGGTTGTAATTGATAATAGCCAGGTACTTGATATTTGTGCGTATAAGAAAAACTTAAACTTTTATAGTCGGAAAGACTATAATCTATATAAAAGTCGGGAAATAAATTATTAAATTTTTTATTCTGAATGGTATTTAAATAATCATAATTGATTTTGTATTTTAAAAATTCAGCACGTAATCCAAGTTGGATATAAAATTTATTTAGTTGACTACCTAAAACACCGTAAAATGCATTGCTTTCATCTCTAAAATCAATTTTCTGAGTTGTATTATTTTGTATGTATTTAAAGGGAGTATCTCCAAAATTACCTTCATAACCAACTTCATAATCCGTATTTTTAGAAATGGTATTAGTATATACAACTTTAGTATTAGTGTTTTTTAGAGTATTATCTTGCTTATAATCTTCATCTAAAAAATTGGAATTGGTATTACTAAACTTATTGGTGTAATTTTCTTTATCAAAACTGTTGGATACATAAAGGTTTAAACTTTCACCGTCTTTATTAAACTTCTGATTAAATTCTGCAACTAATTCTACAATTTCATCTGTAAAAGTCCCATCATTTTTTCTATTGTTAATTGCAGTTAAATTGTTATTTGCATCAAATATTTCTGAATATGTTTCAGAATAATTTTTAGCATCAATATTTGTATAATTTACAGAGGTGCTTAGCGTACTTTTTTTAGATAAATAAAAGTCCATACCAACAGTACTAATAAAAGTATTTGCTGGTCGTTGATTAATCGAGTTTTCATTTAAAAATGAAGTTGTAGTATTATTATTAAAATATTCATTTTCATAGCTAGCTACATCTATTGGATTTCTATGTGAATATTGAGTGTTTGTATAAAAATTTAAATTTTTAGTTTTATTATTTAAAGTTAGTAAACCTCCAGAATAATCTTTGTAACCTCCAGTTCCAGTTAAGGAAGCGTTTAGTCCTTCATCTTTACCTTTTTTTAGGATGATATTTATAACTCCCTGCAGAGTAGCACTGTATTTAGCACTAGGATTTGAAATAACTTCTACTTTTTCAATAGTACCTGCTGGAAGTGTTTTTAAGACATCTGATTTTGATAAAGTAGATGTTTTTCCATTTATCATTACGGCAACATTATTTAATCCATTTATTTTTATATTACCAGAAGGGTCCACATTAACAGAAGGAATATTTCCTAAAACTTGACTTACAGTAGCTCCATTAGAGGATATATCTTTACCAACATTAAAAACTTGTTTGTTTTTTTTATATTCTATAGTGCTTTTTTCAGCTACAACTTCAACTTCTTTTAAATATTCAGTATTTAATTCAATGGCAACAGTACCAATATTAATATCTCTAGTAATAGTTGATATATTTAATTTTTTAGCTTTGTATGGATAGGAACCTACAGTTGCAATATAGTTGCCTTTTTCTACATCTACTGTAAATTTTCCTCTATTATTTGTAATGCCTCCATAAATTATTTTACTAGAATCTAAGTTTTTAAAAACAACTGTAATATCTTCTAAAGGACTTTTATTAGATACATCAACTATTTTACCAGTTATAGTATAAATAATTTTTTGGGAATTTTGGCTAAAAATTAGCGCAGGAGTAATAAAGATAAGTAGTAGTAATACTCTTCTCATAAGCTAAGGTTAATTTAATTTACAAGCAATTTTTTATTATCAATTTATTTATTGATAATATCAATCTTTTTTCAAACGTAAAAATACAAATTATTATGAATAAACAACTATTTATGATTAATAAAACGTTATTTGTTTTAAATTAATTTAAATTAATTTGCTAAATTTTTAATGATTATCTAATATCTATATAGGTTTATTATTTTAATGAATTACTAAAAGTTATAATTCTGGGTTTGTTTCATTCTGCTGACCTTGTTGCATTAAATAGGCTTTTATAAAACCATCTAAATCGCCATTCATAACTGCATCAACATTAGCTGTTTCAAAATTGGTTCTAACATCTTTTACTAATTTGTATGGATGCATTACATAATTTCTAATTTGAGAACCAAAATCAATTTTCATTTTATTGGCTTCTATTTCATTACGTTTTTCACGTTGTTTTTGTAATTCAATTTCATACAATTGAGATTTTAACAACTGCATAGCTTTTGTTTTATTATCCAATTGTGAGCGAGTTTCAGAATTTTCAATCATAATTCCTGATGGTTTATGTCGTAAACGAACTGCAGTTTCAACTTTGTTTACATTTTGTCCTCCGGCTCCACTTGAACGCATGGTTTCCCATGAAATATCTGCTGGATTAATTTCTATTTCAATACTATCATCAGCTAACGGATATACATAAACAGAAGCAAAAGAAGTGTGACGCTTAGCATTGCTATCAAAAGGAGAAATTCTAACCAATCTATGCACTCCATTTTCACCTTTTAGATATCCAAAAGCATATTCTCCTTCAATTTCAATGGTAACCGTTTTAATTCCAGCAACATCTCCTTCTTGAAAATTTAATTCTTTAATTTTAAATCCTTGATTTTGACTCCACATACTGTACATTCTCAATAACATTTCAGCCCAATCACAACTTTCGGTACCACCTGCACCAGCTGTAATTTGAAGTACAGCACTTAAATTATCGCCTTCTTGAGAAAGCATATTTTTAAATTCTAAATTCTCAATTAGCAATAATATTTTTTGGTATTGTTTCTCAACTTCGTTTTCAGAAACTTCATTTTCGGTAAAAAATTCATATAAAACAGAAAGTTCTTCAATATTAGCTTTAATAGTTTCAAAATCTTCTACCCACTTTTTCTTAGACCTAATTGATTTCATGACTATTTCTGCTTCTTTTGTGTTGTTCCAAAAGTCAGGATTTGCAGTTTTTTCTTCTTCGTTTGAAATTTCAATTTTTTTCTTGTCAATACCAAGGTAAGTTTTTAACTTGCCCGTACGTTCTTGTAATTTATTTATATGTTCGTTTGAAATCATTTTTTTAATTATAACTACAAAAATAACCTTTCATTTTTAATCTATGCAAATAAATTTAATTAGTGATACAGTAACTAAACCAACTAGTGGTATGTTAACCGCTATGATGAATGCAAAAGTAGGCGATGATGTTTTTAAAACAGATCCAACCGTTAACGCTTTACAAGAAAAAATAGCAAGTATGTTTGGCATGGAAGATGCCTTGTTTTTTCCATCAGGTACAATGGCAAATCAAACTGGAATAAAACTTCATACACATCCTGGTGATAAAATGTTTTGTGATAAATGGGCACATGTTTATAATTTTGAAGGAGGAGGAGCCGCATTTAATTCAGGAGTTACATCCCATTTAATTGATGGAGATAGAGGAATGTTTACGGCAAGTCAATTAGACGAAGCAGTTTCTGGTGGAAGATCAGATATTCATGTACCATATTCAAGATTGGTGGCAATTGAGAATACAACAAATAAAGGAGGAGGAGCTTGTTGGAATTTTAAAGAAATTTTAAAAATTCAAAAAATTTGTAAGCAACAAAATTTAGCTATGCATTTAGATGGAGCAAGATTATTTAATGCTTTAGTTGCTAAAAATGAAACTCCAGAACAATATGGAAAAGTCTTTGATACAATTTCAATCTGTTTGTCAAAAGGGTTGGGAGCTCCAGTTGGTTCTGTTTTATTAGGATCAAAAAAACATATAGAACAAGCATTACGAATTAGAAAACTTTTTGGAGGTGCAATGCGTCAGGTTGGTTATTTAGCAGCAGCAGGAATTTACGCTTTAGATAATCATGTTGAAAGACTAGCAATTGACCATAATAGAGCAAAAATTATTGGAGATGCTTTGCAAAAATGTGATTTAATTAAATATGTTGAACCCATTGAAACTAATATTGTTATTTTTAACGTTATTGATGATATTAATGAAAAAGATTTTATAGATAGATTAAACAAAGCAGGTATTTCATTAATTTCTATGGGACAAGGAAAACTTCGCATGGTTACACATCTAGATTTTACAGAAGAAATGTTAGATAAAGTTGTTAAAACAATTGAAACATTATAAAAACTTTAAACATGAAAAATAAATCACTATTAATTTTAACAACGTTATTTGTAATTTCATTGGGGTTTTCACAATCTAAAGTGGATAAAATTCTAATTCAAATTGCAACAGCTCCTTCTGCTAAGAACATAAAGGCAGATATTACTTCATTAGTAAATTTTGGTACTCGTCATACACTTTCAGATACTATTTCTAATACAAGAGGAATAGGAGCAGCACGCCGATGGGTTTTAAAATCGTTCAATACAATATCTGATAATTGTAATAATTGTTTAGAAGTTAGTTATTTAGGAGATTTAATTAAAACTGATGGGAGAAGAATTACAAAAGACACTAGAATTGTAAATGTAATGGCAATACAAAGAGGAACAACTTATCCAAATCACTATGTTATTATGTCAGGAGATATTGATTCACGAGTATCTGATGTAAATGATTATACTAGTGATGCTCCTGGTGCCAACGATAATGCAACTGGATTAGCAGGAACACTTGAAGCTGCGCGTGTTTTAAGTAAATATAAATTTCCAGTTTCAATTATTTATGTAGGGCTTTCTGGAGAAGAACAAGGTTTATATGGAGGAACCATACTTGCTAAATATGCTAAAGAACATAAATGGAATATTATTGGTATTTTAAATAATGATATGATTGGTAATATAGCAGGAATTGATGGAGTGATTGATAATAGTACTTTTAGAGTATTTTCTGAAGCTATATCAATGAAAACTACAGATAGAGAGAGAAAAATGATGCGTTATTATGGAGGTGAAGTGGATGGGCCTTCAAGACAATTAGCTCGATATATTACAAAACTGGCAACGAATTATATGACTAATTTAAAGCCAATAATGGTATATAGATTAGATAGATTTGGAAGAGGTGGACATCATAAATCATTTAACGATCAAGGGTTTACAGGAGTTAGAATAATGGAAACTCATGAAAATTATAATAGACAGCATCAAGATGTTAGAACTGAAAACGGAATACATTATGGGGATGTTATAGAAGGAGTAAATTTTGATTATGCGGCAAAATTAACTGCGGTTAATTGCTTAACCTTAGCATCCTTAGCTTCGGCTCCTATGGCTCCAAAAAATGTTATGATTGCAGGTGCAGTTAAGCCTTCAACACGTTTAAAATGGGAAACTTCAGATGATAAAAATATAATTGGATATAAAATTTATTGGAGAGATACAACTTCTCCACAATGGCAATACAGTAGGTTTGTAGGTAAAGTTGACGATTACAAATTGAAAAATATAGTTATTGATAATTATTTATTTGGTGTTGCAAGTGTTGGAATTAATGGTGCTGAAAGTATTGTTCAGTTCCCAAATAAATTAATTCCAAGTGGAATGTAATTCATAATAACTATTTTCGACTTATCTAGAAATTAGATATATTATGAATCGATATTTTTTAACAATAATATTAACACTAACTATTTTTACTACAGTCTTTAGTCAATCTATTGTAGCGAAAAAATCAAATATGACAACAAATTTAGAAACAGCAACTTTAGCTAATGGTTGTTTTTGGTGTACTGAAGCTATATTTCAGCGTTTAAAAGGTGTAGAATCCGTAGTTTCTGGGTATACGGGAGGTGATATTAAAAACCCAACATATAGCGAAGTTTCTTCGGGTAGTACGGGTCATGCAGAAGCAATTGAAATAACATTTAATCCTGATATTATTTCATTTCAGGAAATTTTAGATGTTTTTTTTAGCACGCATGATCCAACAACTTTAAATAGACAAGGTTATGATGTTGGTACCCAATATCGTTCGGCTATATTTTATCATTCTGAAACTCAAAAAGAAGTAGCAGAAAAATTTATAAAAGCTTTAACGGATGCAAAAGTTTTTGATAAAAAAATTGTAACACAAATAGTACCATTTAAAGAATTTTATAGAGCAGAAAGTTATCATCAAAATTATTATAATAACAATAAAACTCAAGGATATTGTAGAGCTGTTATTAATCCTAAATTAGAAAAATTCATTAAAAAATATAAAGATAAACTGAAGAAAGATCAATAATGGAAAAGAAGTACCAAATGCTATTGGTGAGTATTATTTTTGATGGTATTGGTATGTTATCATTTGTAATTCCTTTTGTTGGTGAATTTTCTGATGTTATTTGGGCCCCACTTTCTGCATTTATAATGTATAAAATGTATAATGGCATGGAAGGAAAAGTAGCAAGCGTAGTTTCCTTTATAGAAGAAGCGGGAATTTTTGGAACAGATTTTTTACCAACATTTACTTTAATGTGGTTTTATAAAAATGTTTTTAAAAGTATCTAAATATCTAATTTTGTTTAAACAGCCATTTAAAACCAATTCTTGATAAAGTTTTTTTAGAAAAATTAGAGAAAAACTTATATTGACCAAAGAAAAAGCCAACAACTGGTAATGTAAATTGGTAAATTAAAAATACAAGCAAAATTCTTACCGGCCAAAATATCCATGGATTACTGGTGTCTGAGTGCAATCCAAAAATTCCAGTTACGGGTTTTGCCACCCAAGTTGCAAAGGTACCATTTAAAGAGAAAACAATAATTATTAAAACTACTTGGAAATTAGAGGTAACTCCCCAGCGTTCTTTTAATTTGCTCATGGATATATTTAATTTAAGAATCGGTTATAAAATTGATAAGCAAGATAAAAAATATTGCTCAGAAATAAATCTGAGCAATAATAAATAAATTTTAATTTTTCTATCTTCCTCCAAATAATCCTCCTAAAAGACCTCCAATACCACCTTTTTTTCCTCCAGAAGCCATTCCAATAATGTCATCAATTACACTACCATCTCCATCAGCATCTAAAAGTTTTGTTACTAAACTTTGATCATTTGATCCACTACCTAATAAACCTCCTAATAAATTTTCAATACCATTACTATCGGTAACATTTTGCTGTTTAGCTTGTTTACCTAAATAACCCATAATTACAGGAGCAGCCATTTTTAGTAAATTCATTGCAGAATTAAGATCTATACCACTTTTTGAACTCACAGCTTTAGCAATATTTTGTTCTTTTCCTCCAAATACATGTCCTAAAATTCCAGCTCCATCTTGTAATACATTTTGGTTAGTTAGCACACCTTCCAAATTATCTAATATACTACCATCATGCTTTTTAGATAATGCATTTAATAATCCATTAGCTCCATCTGTAGTTGCTGTATTGTTTTTCATTGCGCCTAAAATTAATGGTAATGCAGTTGTTAAAGCAGATGTAGTTTTACCCTTGCTTTCTCCTAATTGTTGACTCGCACTATTTACTAATGTTTTTCCTAAGTCGCTGTTTAATAAATCTAATAATCCTGCCATAATTTTTGTTTTTAGTTGAATGTTTTGTAGGAATGTAAAAGTAAATTTAAAAATATTAAAATGAAATAATGTTTATAAATTTACGTTTTTAATTTAATGATTAAAAATAGAATATTATGAAAAAAATAGTGGGTTTTATTATACTGTTTAGCGGTATTAGTTTGGCAACATTTGCCCAAGAAGTATCTAAACATGCTTTGGGAATAAGGTTTGGAGATAACAACGGATTTGGAGGTGAAATTTCATACCAACAAAAACTATCAGATATAAATAGATTTGAGTTAGATTTAGGTTATAGAAATCAAACGGATTATGATGCTTATAAATTAACAGGAATTTACCAATGGGTTTGGAATATTGATAATGGTTTTAATTGGTACGCTGGTTTTGGAGCAGGAATTGGCTCTTGGAACGATTCTATATTAAATTCAACTAGAAATGATGGCTTATTTATAAATGCAGTTGGTGATGTTGGAATTGAATATAATTTTGATATTCCTTTACTAATTTCACTGGATTTTAGGCCTGAAATAGGTGTAATAGGTGATTATGGTAAAAATACCGATTTAGATTTTGCACTATCTTTACGTTATCAATTTTAAATAGAAAATAAGAATATATAATTTTAAAAAAGCACTTTAAGTGCTTTTTTTATGCATTATACTCTATAAGTTTTAAGTATTTTTTTATCTTTCGAAGAATTTTAAAATAACTTCATGAAAAAATTAGCATTGCATTGGCAAATTTTAATAGGAATGGTATTAGGTGTACTAGTAGGTATTTTATTTACATATTTTGAAGGCGGAAAAGAAATAGTTCAAGATTGGATAAAGCCTTTTGGTAAAATATTTATCAATTTACTTAAATTAATAGCAGTTCCTTTAATATTAGCATCTTTAATAAAAGGAGTTTCAGATTTAAAAGATATATCTAAACTTTCTGCAATGGGAGGAAGAACTATAGGTTTGTATTTAATAACTACAGTAATAGCAGTATCTATAGGTTTACTGTTAGTAAATATTATAAAACCTGGAAATTCTATTTCAGAAAGCACAAGACAGGAGTTAGTTCAAAACTATAGTGGTAATACTACAAAATACAAAGAACAGGCAGCAAAACAAAAAGAAAGTGGTCCGTTACAAGCATTAATTGATATTGTGCCAGATAATATTTTTGGAGCAGCATCTAATAATCGAAATATGCTTCAAGTAATATTTTTTGCAATTATTTTTGGTATTGGACTAATTTTAATTCCTGAAGAAAAATCAACTCCAGTTAAAAAATTCTTTGATGGGTTTAATGAAGTTATTTTAAAAATTATTGATTTAATAATGTTATCAGCACCATATGGAGTTTTTGCATTATTAGCTGCATTAGTAGTTGAATCACCTAGTTTAGATTTATTTAAAGCATTAATTTGGTATGCTTTTACAGTTTTATTAGGATTGGTTTTAATGATTGTCTTTTACAATTTATTAGTATGGGTAGTTACTAAAAAAAATCCTTCAACCTTTTTAAAAGGAATTTCACCTGCACAATTATTAGCATTTTCTACAAGTAGTAGTGCTGCAACCTTGCCAGTTACTATGGAAAGAGTAACAGAACATTTAGGAGTAGATGAGGAGGTAAGTAGTTTTGTATTGCCTATTGGAGCAACTATAAATATGGATGGAACAAGTTTATATCAGGCTGTAGCAGCTGTATTTATTGCGCAAGCCTTTGGAATGGATTTAACTTTAGGTGTGCAGTTAGGAATTATAGTAACTGCAACTTTAGCTAGTATTGGCTCAGCAGCTGTACCAGGTGCAGGTATGGTTATGTTAGTAATAGTATTAGGACAAGCAGGTATTCCAGAAGCCGGTTTAGCATTAATTTTTGCTATTGATAGACCATTAGATATGTGTAGAACTACTGTAAATGTTACAGGAGATGCATCTGTAAGTATGTTAGTGGCTAAATCATTAGGAAAATTAAGAAAACCTAAAGTTAAAGAATGGGACGACAATTATCCAAAAAGATAACTTATTGAATAAATCGATTTTTTAATTCTTCAGTTGGCAACATACATTTTTGTTTTTTGCCAAACCATTTATATCGATGTTTACCTATAAAATCGTATATAGCATCTCTAATAAATTTTGGTATTACTATGCCAATATAACAAAATTTCAAACCTTTACTTAAGTATTTGGAAATCAAAAATATAGCTGTTGATTTTGTATAAATTTTATGATTGTGAATTAAAATAATAGACTTCATTTCTAAATTTTTAATTCCATATTGTAACAATAATTCTTTTGCTGCGTCTGATTGAAGTGAAGCAAATAAGAATTGTTTTTTAGTATCGTGTTTGATAACAAAATTTACAGAGGTATTGCACAAATTGCAAACACCATCAAATAATATAATAGATTTTTTTTTCAAAATATACACGATTCAAAGTTACAAGTTTAAAGTTAAATCGTCTTTTAACAAAAAATTAGTAACATCTATCATTAGCAATTTTTATATTCGTTTAAAACAACAACCAAATGATTAGGATTGAAAAACTACACAAATCGTATCCAATAGGTAAAGATTCTTTGCATGTTTTAAAAGGGTTAGATTTACACATAAAAGAAGGAGAATTTGTATCAATTATGGGATCATCAGGATCTGGAAAATCTACCTTATTAAATATTATTGGCTTACTAGATGAACACGACGAAGGTAAATATTATTTAAACGGTCAGTTAATTGAGCATTTAGATGAAAAAAAAGCGGCAACTCTAAGAAATAAATTTTTAGGATTTGTGTTTCAATCGTTTAACTTAATTACCTATAAAAATGCCTTAGAAAATGTAGCTCTTCCATTGTATTATAAGGGAATAGGAAGAAAAGATCGTCAGAAAATAGCATTGCAATATTTAGAAAAAGTAGGCTTAAAAGAACGTGCCGATCATTTGCCAAGTGAACTTTCAGGAGGTGAAAAACAACGTGTGGCTATAGCAAGAGCTTTAGCTACAAACCCAAAAGTAGTATTAGCCGATGAACCAACAGGTGCTTTAGATTCTACTACTTCTCATTCCGTTATGGAATTATTAAAGGAAATAAATAGAGAAGGAATGACTGTTTTAGTAATTACCCATGAAGAAGATATTGCAGAAGAAACCGATAGAATTGTTCGTTTAAAAGATGGTGTAATTACAAGTGATGAAAGAGTTAACAAAAAAGCAACTATATAAATTATGTTTGATTTAGATCGTTGGCAAGAAATTTTTCAAACTATTAGCAAAAATAAGCTAAGAACTGCGTTATCAGGTTTTACCATTGCTTTTGCAATTTTACTATTTACTTTATTATTTGGTGTAGGTAACGGACTTAAGCATACTTTTGAAAAACAATTTGCAGGTGATGCACAAAACTCTGTTTATATACGCTCAGGAAGAACTACAAAACCGTATAAAGGACTACAAAGCGGAAGAAGAATTCAGTTTAGAAATGATGATTCAAAATTTATAAATGATAAGTTCAATAATGACATCCAATTTTTTAGCCCAAATATTGAACGTTTTAATGTTCAAGCATCATACAAAGGAGAGCAAAACAGGTACACAGTTAGAGGAGTATATCCAGACTACCAACCTTTAGAATCTGCTGTAATTCAAGAAGGTAGATTTATAAGTGTTATTGACTTAAAAGAGAAGGCTAAAGTGATTGCTATTGGTAGAATGGTTGAAAAAGATTTATTTAAAAATTTAAACGCTTATGGTAAAAACATCATTTTAGATGGAATATCCTATAAAGTAGTAGGTGTTTTTAATGATCCAGGAGGAGATAATGATGAACGTTTTATTTATGCGCCATTTACTACCATTCAAGGTATTTATAAACCAAATGATGAATTAGATAGATTTGGATTAACGTTTAATCCAAAATTAACAGCAGATCAAGCTATTTCATTTTCAAATTTACTAACTAAAGTATTAAAAGAAAAACACAAAGTTGATCCAAGAGACCAAAGAGCAATTCGAGTTCAAAATTACGCAGAAGGAACTAAAAACGTACAGCAATTTATGTTCGTTTTAAATGTAATAATTCTGTTTATAGGTATTGGAACTTTGATAGCCGGTATTATAGGTATAAGTAATATAATGGTTTATATTGTTAAAGAACGAACCAAAGAAATAGGAATACGTAAAGCTTTAGGAGCTACACCAAAATCTATAGTTGGAATGATTATGCTTGAATCCATTTTTGTTACAGCTATTGCTGGTTATTCAGGATTAATGATAGGTGTTTTTGTATTAAAAGCTTTAGGCAATAGTTTAGAAAAATATTTTATTGTAAATCCTAGTGTAGAAACTTATGTAGTTGTAGGAGCAACTATAATTTTAATATTAGCAGGTACCATTGCAGGTTATTTACCAGCAAAAAGAGCTTCTAGAATAAAACCAATTGTAGCATTAAACGACGAATAGATATGAGTTTTTTATTTGATAGAGATACTTGGCAAGAAATTTATAGTAGTATTCGTAAAAACAAAATACGAACAGGAATTACCATTATTGGTGTAATGTGGGGTATCTTTTTATTAGTTGTTTTGTTAGGCGCAGCAAAAGGCGTTGAAAATAATTTTAATAGGATTTTTGGGAATTTTGCAACTAATAGTGTTTTTGTATGGGCTCAGCAAACTAGCGAGCCATTTAAAGGCTTTCAAGAAGGTAGAAGATTAACGCTTAAAATGACAGATCTTCAGAATATTAAAAATGAAATAAAAGGATTAGAATTTGTAGTACCAAGGCACCAAACACAGGCATTAGCTATTAATAATTTTAAATCAGGTACATTTGGTATTTTTGGTGATTATCCAGAATTGGATAAGGTTCAAAAAAAGGATATGGTTTATGGAAGATTTATAAATCATGAAGATATAATTAATAAAAGAAAAGTTTGCGTAATAGAAGAAGAAATTTTTAAGCAACTATTTGAAAAAGATGAATATCCAATTGGGACTTATATTAAAATTAATGATATCAATTATAAAGTAGTTGGTATGTATAAACAAGGTCAAGTTGGTACAGGTGGACCTCAAGGTAATATACATATACCATTTACAACTTTTCAGCAAGTATATAATAGGGGAAATTCTATTGGTTGGATGATGATAACTGGTAAGCCAGGTTTTGATATCACTCAAATTGAAGCTGATGTAAAGTTGTTGTTAAAAAACTTACATAATGTTAGCCCTAATGATAATAGAGCATTTGGAAGTTTTAATTTAGGTGAACGAATAAAAAAAGTAACTGGATTTTTAACTGGAATGCAATTTTTAACTTGGTTTGTAGGTATTGCAACTTTAATAGCTGGTGTATTTGCAATTGGTAATATATTATTAATTACAGTTAAAGAACGTACTAAGGAGATAGGAATTCGTAGAGCATTAGGAGCAAAACCTTGGGAAATTAAACGTCAAATTATTTTAGAATCGGTATTTTTAACTGGTATAGCTGGCGCATTGGGAATCATTTCTGGAGGGTTTGTCTTAATGATTATTGATGCAACATTAGGAAGCGGAGAAAACCCAACATTAACAAACCCGACGGTAGATATTCCAGTAATAATTATTGCAGCACTAACATTGGTAATTTTAGGAACATTAATAGGATTGATACCTGCACAAACGGCAGTTAGTATAAAACCAATTGAAGCATTAAGAGAAGAATAATAAAAAGTCATAAATCGAAAATCAACAATAATGAAAAAAACAATAATTTTTGTAACCATAGCAGTATTATTAATAGCTGTTTTAGTGTTTTTTGGAATGAAGAATAGTAAGTCTCCTATTCAATATGAAACAGAAAAACCATTTGTAACCAATATTGTTAAAAAAACAGTAGCTACAGGTAAAGTTGTTCCTTTAGAAGAAATTGAAATTAAACCGAAAGTATCTGGAATTATTGATAAAATATTTGTTCAAGAAGGGGCTAAAGTTAAAGTAGGAGATTTAATTGCTACCATTCGTGTAGTTCCAAATGTTCAATCATTAAATAGTGCACAAGGAAGTGTGAAAAATGCACAATTGAGATTTGATAATACCAAAACACTTTATGATAGAAATAAACTACTATTTGAAAAAGGAGTTATATCAAAACAAGATTTTGAAACAGCAGAATTAAATTATAACAGTGCTAAACAAGATTTATTAAATTCAAAAAATAATCTTGAAATTATTAGAAAAGGTTCTGCATCTGGTATGGGTAAAACAGCAAATACCTATGTAAAAGCTGAAATTACAGGAACCATATTAGAAATACCAGTTCGTAAAGGGAATCAAGTTATTGAAGCTAATACTTTTAATGCAGGTACAACTATTGCTACTATTGCAGATATGACTAAAATGATTTTTGAAGGAAAAGTAGATGAAGCTGAAGTAGGTAAAATAAAAAAAGGAACTGTTTTAGAGGTTTCACTTGGAGCAATAGAAAAGAAAAAATATCCAGCTAAATTAAATTTTATAGCACCTAAGGGAACAGAAGAAAATGGAGCAGTACAGTTTAAAATTAAAGGAGATGTTACTTTAGATGATGAATACTTTGTTAGAGCTGGTTATAGTGCTAATGCCGATATTGTTTTAGCAAAAAAAGATAGTGTTTTAGCAATTAAAGAAGCTTTATTACAATTTGATAAAAAAACGGAAAAACCTTTTGTAGAAGTTAAAACAGGAGATCAAGAATTTGAAAAGAAAGATGTTGAGTTAGGAATTTCTGATGGAATTAACGTTGAAATCCTTTCAGGAGTAGCTAAAGATGATGAAATTAAAATCTGGAATAAAACTTCAAAAAAGGATAAAGACGAAGAAAATAACAACTAAATAATTTTAATATAAATTTATGAGCGTTTTAATTTATTTTAAAACGCTTTTTTTATATCTTTATACAACCACAATATTATATACATTATAAGTATTAAAATTCAAAATATTTATGATTTTTATCAATGGGAAATTATAATAAAATTCAGAACTTTATAATATAAATTTAAAAAGGAAATAGGATATGGAAAGTCAGTTAGTATTCTTAAGTGATCTAAACTTCAACTTAGATGTTTGGAAAAGAGAGTTGAAATTTCAAGAAAGCGAAATGGATTATTTCGAAGAAAAATTAGAGGAAGTTGTAATGCGGAAATTAGGTGTAGAAGTAGATGTTCAATTAGAGAAATTTCAGAATAAGATAATTAGGGAAAAAGAAGTGATGGGACACTTAAGACATAGAATTAGAATGAAGAAAAGAGAGATAGCTCAAACTAAATTTGAAGATGGGAGTGAAGCTAAATTTCACGAAAAACAAGTTCTACTTAGAGAAGAAATGAAAACATTTATTAAAATGCATTATCAGCTTAAAGAAGAGATGATGGATTTTTTCTTAAAATATTTATAAAAAAAGAGCCGTTTTTAAACGGCTCTTTTTTTTTAAATAAATTGGTTTGAAATTTTTTCTGCTTTTTTACTTTCTGTATAATCGTAAAAACCTTCACCAGACTTAACACCAAGTTTACCTGCTTGAACCATATTAACTAATAATGGGCAAGGTGCATATTTTGGATTTTTAAACCCGTCATACATTACATTTAAAATAAATAAGCAAACATCTAAACCTATAAAATCAGCTAATTGTAAAGGACCCATTGGATGCGCCATTCCTAATTTCATTACGGTATCAATTTCATAAACTCCTGCAACTCCATTATATAAAGCTTCAATAGCTTCATTAATCATTGGCATTAAAATTCTATTTGCTACAAATCCTGGATAATCATTAACTTCAACAGGAACTTTACCTAATTCTTTAGATAAATCCATAATACTAGAAGTCACTTCATTTGAAGTAGAATATCCTCTAATGATTTCAATTAATTTCATAATTGGCACAGGGTTCATGAAGTGCATACCAATAACTTTTTCAGGTCTGCTAGTAACCGAAGCAATTTTAGTAATAGAAATTGAAGAAGTATTGGTAGCCAAAATAGCATTTTTAGGAGCTTCAGAGTCTATTTGTTTAAATATTTTTAATTTTAAATCTATATTTTCAGTCGCAGCTTCTACTACTAAATCTACATTTTTTACACCTTCAGAAATAGAAGTAAAAGTAGTTATATTTTGAAGTGTTTTATTTTTTGTTTCTTCTGTAATTTTTTCCTTAACTAGTAATCTATCTAAATTTTTTGTAATAGTAGCTAATCCTCTAGCTAAAGCTTCTTCAGAAATATCAATTAAGTTAACAGTAAAATTATTTTGGGCAAATACATGAGCAATTCCGTTACCCATTGTTCCTGCTCCAATAACAGCTATATTTTTCATAATTTATTTTATTTAAAAGTCATTTATTATCATATGTGCAACTCTCAAGGCTTCTGTGCCTTGTTTTAAAGAAACTATTGGAGTTGTATTATTATTTATTGCATCAGCAAAAGTTTCCAATTCATCTAAAATAGCATTGTTAGCCTGAACTTCTGGATTTTCAAAGTAAATCTGTTTTTTTATTCCTTCGGCATTTTGTAAAATCATATCAAAATCTCCAGGTTTTTCTGGCGCATCTTTCATTCTAACTACTTCTGTAGCTTTTTCAAAAAAGTCAACAGCTATGTAAGCATCTTTTTGAAAAAAACGAGTTTTACGCATATTTTTTAAGGATATTCTACTTGCAGTTAAATTTGCAACACAACCATTTTCAAATTCAACTCTAGCATTTGCAATATCAGGAGTGTCACTAATTACAGAAACACCACTTGCGCTTACATGGGCTACTTTTGAATTTACAATACTTAAAATAATATCAATATCATGGATCATTAAATCTAAAACAACAGGAACATCTGTACCTCTTGGATTAAACTCCGCTAATCGATGACTTTCAATAAACATTGGATTATGAATTTTATCTTTAACCGCAGTAAATGCTGGGTTAAATCGTTCAACGTGTCCAACTTGTCCTTTTACTTTGTACTTTTCTGTTAACTCAATTAAAGCATCAGCTTGTTCAATAGTTTTTGTAATTGGCTTTTCAATAAAAATATGTTTTCCTGCTATAATTGATTCTTTAGCACAATCAAAATGAGAAAGTGTTGGAGTAACAATATCAACTACATCTACATTCTTTATGAGTTCACTAACATTTTTAAAAGCTTTATAACCAAAATCTTTAGCAACTTTTTCAGCATTTTCTTCAATTGGATCATAAAAACCAACTAAATTATATTTTTTGGATTGTTGTAATAATTTTAAATGAATTTTTCCAAGATGCCCAGCACCTAAAACTCCTACGTTAAGCATAGTTTATTATTTAATTTTATGATAACAAAAGTACTAATCTTTATGCATTTATTCCTACTTTTAGCTTTTGAAATTTAATTAAATAGTGAAAGATACACACAAACATAAAGGACTTAGAAATCAATTAGTAAGCACTATCAAAAATAAAGGAATTGAAGATGAAAATGTTTTAAATGCTATTGCTAAAGTGCCACGTCATTTATTTATGGATTCAGGATTTGTAGATTTTGCATACCAAGATAAAGCATTTCCAATAGCAGCTGAGCAAACCATCTCTCAACCTTATACAGTTGCATTTCAAACAGAATTATTAGAGGTTAAAAATGGAGATAAAATTTTAGAAATTGGAACAGGCTCTGGTTATCAAACAGCTGTTTTAATTGAAATGGGCGCAAAAGTTTATACTATTGAACGTCAAAAGGAATTGTTTAAAAAAACCAATTTATTTTTGCCCAAGTTAGGATATGCCCCAAAAAGAATGATATTTGGTGATGGTTACAAAGGATTACCAACGGAAGCTCCATTTGATGGAATTATAGTAACTGCCGGAGCTCCGTTTGTGCCAAAGCCTTTGTTAGCACAACTTAAAATAGGAGGTAGGTTAGTTATTCCAATTGGAGATGACACTCAAGTTATGACACTTTTTATAAGAACTGCAGATAAGAAATTTGAAAAATACGAACTGGGAAACTTTAAATTTGTTCCTATGTTGAAAAAAAAGAATTAGGTTTTAAATATAAAAAGCCAAGGTCAACCTTGGCTTTTTTAATAAATTAGAAATAGTATTATTTATTCTTCAACTCTATACCAATATTGAGTTCTACCAATTAAAGCAAAACCAATATAACCTCTAACTTTTAGTTTGTTAGGTTCTTCAAGAGTTATATAACATTTATATACTTTGCCTGTTTTAGGATCTAAAATTTTACCATCATTCCATTCGTCATCATCTTTAGATAATCCATTAATAATTTCCATTCCTTTAATAGGTTTATCTTTTTTTGCTCCTTTACATTTATCACAAATTTCATTTTCTTTTCCTTTTTCTAAAAGTTGTTCAACTTTAGCATACGCTTTTCCATCTACATTATAAATTTCTACAATAGATTTTTCAACACCAGTATTATCATCAATAGTTTTCCATTTACCAAAAATAGATTGTGCATTACTAATAAGAACGGAAGCAAATATTAATGAAATTGCTAAAAAAATATGTTTTTTCATGAGTTTAAAAATTTATGTTTATTTATAATAAGTTTTATGTTAATCGTATTTAGCATTAAAATTTTTGTGCCATTTTCCTTGAACTTTTAATACTTGCTCAATTACATCTCTTACACAACCTTTTCCACCTTTTTTTTGTGAAACATATAAAGATATTTCTTGTATTTCTGGCACTGCATCTTTTGGACAACTTGGCAATCCAACTTTTTTCATTACAAGATAATCAGGAATATCATCGCCCATATATAAAATATTTTCAGGTTTAATATTTTTTGAATTAATATAAGTTTCAAACTGTTCAATTTTATGATGTGTTCCTAAATAAATATCTTGAATGCCTAGTCCATTTAAACGAGTTCTAACTCCTTCATTATTTCCTCCAGAAATTATGCAAACATTAAACCCTTCTAAAACAGCAGTTTTTAAAGCAAAACCATCTTTAGTGTTCATATTCCTAACTAACTCACCATCAGTAGTTATAGTAACTTCTCCATTAGTTAAAACACCATCAACATCAAAAATAAAAGTTGTTATTTCTGGCATTATTTCTTTATAACTTTTTTCCATATGTTTTTATGATAGAATTGCTAAGCAATGTATAAATTTCTTTTGATTTTTTTGGTAACAATTCTAACTGTTTTTCCATAGTTTTTACATCGTTTCTTTTTGCAGGTCCAGTTTGTGCTTCAAAAGGGGAGAGTTCCTCTAATTTTTCAGAAGTTTCTTTTATTAGTGGATGCAAAATTTCAAAAGGAATATTATTTTCATCGCAAATTTTGTTACCTAAATAATATAAATGGTTCACAAAATTGTTAACAAAAACAGCCGCTAAGTGTAATTGTTTTCTTTGTTCAGAATTTATAATATAGCACTTGTTTGAAATTATTTTAGCTAACTGTTCTAATAATTTTAAATCACTAGAAGTCTCTGCTTCAATACAAATAGGAACAGTGCTAAAATCTACTTTTTTATTTTTACTAAATGATTGTAAAGGATAAAAAATACCTTTGTTACTGCTTGACTGCAAGTCATTTATAGAAACACTTCCTGAGGTGTGTACTACTAATTTATTTAAAAGTATCAGTTGTTTGGAGAAAGTAGAAATTGCATCATCTGAAATTGAAATAATATAAATATCACCATTTTTATTAAGTCTAGATAAGTTATCTGTTATTTCTACAGAAGGCTTTAAATATTCAATTTTAGTCAGGTTTTTATTATAAACTTGTAGTAATTCAACTTTATTAGTTTTCAATAAAACATTAGTCAAATGGAAGGCAACATTTCCAGCTCCGAGTATTACAACTTTAATCATACAACGAATATAATTGAATTGAATGATAAAAAAAATTCCACCTTTTAAAAAAAGATGGAATTTTTAATATTAATTAAAACTATTTAAAATATAATTAAGCTTGTTCTTTAATTGCAGCTTGTGCGGCAGCTAAACGAGCGATTGGCACTCTAAAAGGAGAACAACTTACATAATTCATGCCAACACTGTGGCAAAATTCAACAGAACTAGGTTCTCCACCGTGTTCTCCACAAATACCAACTTTAAGTTTTGGATTTGTAGAACGACCTTTTGAAGTTCCTATTTCAACTAATTGTCCAATTCCTTCTTGATCTAATACTTGGAAAGGATCAGATTTTAAAACACCTTTTTCTATATAAATTGGTAAGAATTTACCAGCATCATCACGTGAATAACCAAAGCCCATTTGAGTAAGGTCATTTGTTCCAAAAGAGAAAAACTCTGCAGCTTCAGCAATTTTATCTGCAGTTAAAGCAGCTCTAGGAATTTCAATCATTGTTCCAACTAAATAATCTATTCTATCTCCTTTTTCTTCAAAAACTTGTTCAGCAATACGTCTTACAATTTCTTCTTGTAATTTAAATTCTTTTACTGTTCCAATAAGAGGAATCATTATTTCAGGGAATGTTTTTACTCCCTCAGCTTTTAATTCCATTGCAGCTTCAATAATAGCTCTTGCTTGCATTTCTGTAATTTCAGGATACGTAATTCCTAATCTACAACCTCTATGCCCAAGCATTGGATTAAATTCTTTAAGGTCTTCCACTTTTTGTTTAATAGCTTCCACAGAAATACCCATTTCATCTGCCATTTCTTTTTGATTTTCTTCTTCATGAGGTACAAATTCATGTAAAGGTGGATCTAATAAACGAACGGTTACAGGGAATCCTGCCATTGCAGCAAAAACGTCTTTAAAGTCTTTACGTTGAATAGGTAATAACTTATTTAAAGCTTCTCTTCTTCCAGCTTCATCTTCTGCTAAAATCATTTCTCGCATACGAACTAAACGTTCTCCTTCAAAAAACATGTGTTCAGTTCTACAAAGACCAATACCTTCAGCTCCAAATTGCACTGCTACTTTGCATTCTCTTTCTGTTTCTGCATTAGTTCTAACACCAAGTTTTCTGTATTTATCGGCAAGTTTCATTATTTCACCAAAATTTCCACTTAGCTCAGCATCTTTAGTTCCAATTTTACCATCGTAAACCTCACCTGTAGAACCATTTAAAGAAATCCAATCACCTTCCTTCAATTCTTCACCATCAATGGTCATTACTCTTGTTTTGTAGTTGATTTGAATATTACCAGCACCAGAAACACAACATTTACCCATTCCTCTAGCAACAACTGCTGCATGAGAAGTCATACCTCCACGAGCAGTTAAAATACCTTTTGCTATATTCATTCCTTCTAAATCTTCAGGAGAAGTTTCTACACGAACAAGAATAGATTGAGGATATTTATTTGCTTCGTCAGCAAAGAAAACAATTTGACCAGTTGCAGCACCAGGAGAAGCAGGTAATCCTTTAGCTAAAACTTTAGCTGCTTTAATTGCATCACCATCAAAAACTGGGTGTAAAAGTTCATCAAGTTTAGCTGGTTCTTGCATTAATAAAGCTTCTTTTTCTGTAATCATACCATCTTTTAATAGCTCCATTGCTATTCTAACCATAGCTGCAGCGGTACGTTTACCATTACGAGTTTGTAACATCCAAAGTTTACCATCTTGAATAGTGAACTCTAAATCTTGCATGTCATTGTAATGTTTTTCAAGAATATCTTGAGTGTTATTTAATTCTTCATAAATAGCTGGCATTAATTCTTCTAATGAAGGATATTTATTTTTTCTGTCTTCTTCACTAACACCTGCTAAAACTGCCCATCTTTTTGAGCCTTCTAGGGTGATTTGTTGTGGAGTTCTAACACCTGCAACTACATCTTCACCTTGTGCATTTATTAAATATTCTCCGTTAAAAACATTTTCACCAGTTGCAGCATCTCTAGTAAAAGCAACACCTGTACCAGAATTATTTCCCATATTTCCATAAACCATAGCTTGTACGTTTACAGCTGTTCCCCATTCTTCAGGGATTTGATTCATTCCTCTATAATATATAGCTCTAGGATTCATCCAGCTATCAAAAACGGCTGTGATACTTGCCCAAAGCTGATCCCAAGGATCTTCAGGGAATTCTTCTCCTGTATATGCAGTACAAGCAGCTTTAAAGTCCGCTACCATTTGTTTTAAGTCTTCAACTTCTAATTCAGTATCTAATTGAACACCTTTAGCTTCTTTAGCTTTATGAATGATTTCTTCGAATGGATCATGATCTTCTTTTGATTTTGCGCCAACACCTAAAACAACTCCACCAAACATTTGAACAAAACGTCTATAAGAATCCCAAGCAAATCTTGCATTACCAGTTTTTGCAATTAGTCCTTGAACAGAGTTATCATTCATACCAAGGTTTAATACGGTATCCATCATTCCTGGCATTGAGACTCTTGCACCAGAACGAACTGAAAGTAAACAAGGATTTTCATTACTTCCAAATTTTGTTCCCATTAAGTTTTCTACATTGGCAACAGCTTCTTCAACATCGTTTTTTAATAAAGCAACAACTTCATTTTTACCGTATTTATTATATTCAGTACAAACATCTGTAGTAATTGTAAATCCTGGAGGTACAGGAATTCCAATTGCACTCATTTCAGCCAAATTAGCTCCTTTACCACCTAACAAATTTTTCATGGTACTATTACCATCAGCGGTTTTATTACCAAATTTATAAACTCGTTGTTTAACGTCTTTTAGCGTCTCCATCTTTATATTTTATTTTAAATTATTTTAGTTTTTAAAAAGTACTACAAAAATAAGGATTGCTAATTTGTTTTTTGTGACATATATCATTGATTTTTAGTACGAAAACGTTTTAGTTATAAAAATTACAAAAATATTAACAGTAGATAAAAAAATGAAACTAAACTACAAGCCTTATTTTTTTATCATCGTATTCGCTTTATTTTAAAAATTAGTATTTAATAATTCTCCTGAAAGTTGTAATAATTTTAATTCTGCATTTTTTGTGTCGTATTTTGCTTGATTTAAGCTAGACTTTGCGTTAAGTAAATTAACTTGAGCTTGTCTAAATTCAATGGATGTAATTTGACCTAATTTAAACTGTTCTTCGGTTCTTGAAAAGTTTCGTTTATTAGTTTCCACATTTTTTTCTTCAGCCTTCAAAATGAATAATGCATTATTATAAACTTCTAATGAATTTGCAGTTGTACGTTCTAATTCATTTTCAATTTGTTCTTTCTGAATTAGTAAATTATCTGCAGTGATTTTTGAGTTTTGAATACGTGTTTTAGTTGTGCCACCATCAAATAAATTCCATGTTAAATTTAAGCTTGTATTTAAACCATTTGATAATTGATTTATAAAAACACTGGCATCATTTTTAGATTTATTGTAACCATATGATCCACTTAATGTTAAGCTAGGAAGTAAAAATGATTTGTTTACTTTTAAATCGTATTTATTTAACTCAATATTTTTGTTTGATTTTAGCACTTCAATATTGTGCTTTTTTACTTTTTCTAACAAAGCATTAAGTTCAAAAAATATATTAAATTTTACATCTGTTACTATTGTAAAATCGGTAGTTACTGGTCTTCCTAAAAGCAAGTTTAAATCGCGTTTTGCATTAGCTAAAAAGCGTAAATTATTTATATAACTTATACTATCATTATTAACATCAACTTCAGCATTTAATAATTGGAGCTTTGTACTTTGCCCATAATCAAAACTGTATTTAGCTCTTTCTAATCGCTGTTTTGAAATATTTAGTGATTCTAAAATATTTTTATTGTCTTCAGTAAGTTTAGCTACTTCATAATAAACGGAGAAAATTTGTAGTACTGAATTTTCAATAATAGTTTTTGCTTCAAGTTCAGATAAATTATAAGTTTCTTTTAATTTTTTATAATTATAAGATCTTCCTAAACCATCAAAAAGCGTATAATTAAAGCCGATTGAGGCATTATATGTTTGTGATTTTGCATCATTTATTTCAGATGTTTCTCCATCTCTGTTTGTAAGTTCAGTATTGTTTAAACTATATCTTGCATCAGCATTTGCTACTACTTTCGGCAAAAAACCACTATTATATATACTTGCGTTATTTTTAGCAATTTTTACTTGATTTTTAGCTATTTTAATGCCATAATTATTTTCTAACGCTAATTTAATAGCTTGTTCTTTTGTTAGTTTTTCTTGAGCAAATGTAGCTGAAAAACTTACTAATAATAAAAAGGTAAGTTTGTTAACGTATTTCATTCTCCTCATTTTTTAATTCTATAATTGCTCTTTCAACTTCTTCTTTAGTGACTTTTTTACCAGTTAATAACCATTTAGTAAAAACTTTAAAGCTATTTGAGACCGATAATAATAAAGGAAGCATTACTAAAGTTAGTACTGTTGCAATTGCTATACCATATGAAATTGAAATTGCCATTGGTTTTAAAAATTGTGCTTGTCTACTTTTTTCTAAAAGTAGCGGAGCTAACCCTGCTACTGTAGTTAGTGAGGTTAATAAAATAGCTCTAAATCTTGAAACTGATGCTTGAATAAGAGCGTCATTATACTTCATTCCTTCTTTTAAATAACCATTAAATTTTTCGATGAGAACTAAACCATCATTAACCATAATTCCAACTAAAGCAATAATTCCTAACCAAGATAAAATATTGATTGCAAAACCGTGAATCCAATGCCCAACAATAACTCCAATTAAGCTAAAAGGAATAAGTAGTATTAGTAAAAGCGGTTGATCAAAAGATCTAAAGGTAAATGCAATTACCATATAAATAAGGGCTAAAATGATTAATCCTACGGTTTTAACTGATTTTAAAGTTTTTTGCATTTCTCTATTTTGACCTTCATAAGCAGCAGAAACTGTTGGGTATTTTGAGGATATTTCTGGCATAATATTTTGCTTAATATTATCTAAAATATCCGTTGCACTTCCATTTGGAGAAACCATATCTGCAGTAACTTGTATTTCACGTTTACTATTTAGATGGTTTATAGCAACATCACCACGTTTAATTGTATAAGTTGCAATTTCAGAAAAAGGAACACTTTTGTTTGTTGGTGTGGTAATCCACATATCATCTAAATTTTTAATGGAAGATCTATCTTCTTTTTTATAGCGTACCCAAACTTTAATTTCATCTTGTCCACGTTGAAATCGTTGTGTTTGCAATCCAAAGAAACCATATCTAACCTGATTCATTACAGTAAGTAAATTCAATCCAAGTAAATGAGCATTATCTTTCAATTTAATTTGAATTTCTTTAATTCCAGCAGGATCATCATCTGCAATATCTTTTAAAAGGGGGTTTTTACTTAAAATGCTTTTCAATTCAATTTTTGCAGCTTTCAACTCTTTTATATTATTACTTAATAAAGCTACAGCAACAGGACTACCACCAAAATTTCCTCCCGAACCAAAAGTTAAACTTTCCACACCATAAACTTTTCCTACTTTATCTCTAATAGCGTTGGTAATTTCAGGAGACGAAAAATCTCGTTCCTCACCAGGAAGTAAATTAACAGTTAAACTTCCGTTTGATGTTCCAGGACCAATTCTTTTAATAATATTTTGTACTACAGGAATATTTCCGGTTTGCTTTTTTGTATATTCTTTACTTACCTGCCAAGCAACTTTTTCAATATTAGAAATAATAGAATCTGTAACAGACTCATTAGTTCCTTGAGGCATTTTTAAACTTATAGAAACCCTGTCACTCGCTACAGATGGGAAAAACGATGTTTTAACTATTCCACCTCCAAGAGCTCCAATACTTAAAATTAATAAGGATATTGGAATAGCAAAACCTAATACTTTGTTTTTTAGAAAGAATTTTAAATACGGAGCATAAACGTTATCTCTAAAATAGAAAAGTCCTTTTTCGGCAATTTGGTTTACATTAAAAAAGAAGGTATTTAATTTATTTCTTTTCTTTTCCTTTCGTTGTAATGCTTTTGAATGTGCAATGTGTGCTGGTAAAATAATAATAGCTTCTATAAGAGAAACAGTTAGCGTTAACATTACAATAGTTGAAACTTCGCTGAAAAAGTTACCCATTCTTCCATCTAAAAAGAAGAAGGTTGAAAAAGCTATAATAGTAGTTAATACCGCAGATATAATAGGAGGAATAACTTCTAAAGTCCCATCAATAGCTGCTTTTATCGGACTTTTTCCTTTTTCGTAATGGTGATAAATATTTTCACCAATTACAATTCCATCATCAACTAGAACTCCAATAACTATAATCATACCAAATAGTGATAATACATTAATAGTTACTCCAGCATTTGCAGCAAAAATGAACATGCCAAAAAATGCAATTGGAATTCCGGCAGCTACCCAAAAAGCTAATCGGATGTTTAAAAACAATGCTAAGAAAAATAATACCAAAAACACACCCATGGTTGCGTTTTTAAGCAGTAAATTAGTGCGTTGTTTTAGAGTTACAGAGTTGTCACTTGAAATATCGATATGAACATTTTGATGCTGTTGATTGAATTCTGTTATATATTCTTTAACCTTCTCTGCAGAGGAAAGTAAATCTTCACTATTAGTATTATTTACTGTAATTTGAATTGATTTTTTCCCGTTAAAAAATAGTCTATCTGGATTTTCGGACCAGGTATCAGAAACACTTGCAATATCTTTTAATCGTATAATATTACCATCAGCATTGGCTCTAACTACTAAGTTTACCAATTCACTTCCGTAATAATTTTTGTTTCTAGCTCTAATTAAATAATCTTCACTATCCGTTTTAATATTTCCTCCTGAAATAAGTAAGTTTGTTTTCTTAACTGCGTTAGCAACTTCTTCAAACGATAAGTTATAAGCTCTTAAATCTTTTTCACGAACTGCAATTTCAATTTCCTGATCAGGAAATCCTGTAACTTCAACTTGTGAAATTCCACTAATATTTCTCAAATCACTTTCAATTTTTCTAGCAAACTGTTTTAGAGTTGCAAGAGGAATATTGTTACCGCTAATGGTGAAACTTATGGTTGGTCGCATAGTTTCAATTTTAGCAATAATAGGAGGTTCCATACCAGAAGGGAAGGAGGGTACCCTATCTACAGCATTTTTAACATCGGATAAAACAACATCAATATTTTTACCTTTTATAGTTTCCACATTAATGGTTGCAGAATTTTCTCTAGATACAGAGGTAACACGATCAACTCCAACAATACCTTTTAAGTTGTCTTCTATTTTTAGCACAATTCCTTCTTCCATTTCTTCGGGAGAAGCGCCTGGATAATTTAAATTTATAGAAATATTTTGAGAAGGAACTAGTGGGAAAAATGAAGAATTCATAGATAATGCCCCAACAAGACCAAAACCAATAAATGCTAATATAAAAATATTAACGGCAACTGGAAATTTTATAAAATATGCAATTATTTTTTTCATAGTTACCTTTTATTATCTTTAAAAGTTTTAACTAGCATACCATCAAAAGCACCAGGAATTGGCTTAGAAAGTAATTGAGCCCCATCTTTTAATCCTTTTACTATAAGAGAATCTTTATTTTCAAACACTATTGAAACAGGAGTTAGGCTTAATTTAGAATCTTCCACAATATATAAGTTGGAATTATTAATTAGAAGATTTCTTCCTACTTCTAAAGCATTATTCTCAGGTTTAGCATGTAAAATAACTTCTAAATATTGACCATCTTTTAAGTCTTTCCCATTAACCTGAATAAATGCTTTTATAGTTTGAGTAGCAGTATCTACTTTTCCATTAATTCTAATTACTTTACCAATCCAATTTTTAGTTTTTTCAAGGTTATACAGTTCTACTTTTTTACCAATTTCTAATAAATCTCTGTATTCAGATTTGACAGAAACACTAACTTCGTAAATAGAAGGATTAATAAATTCACCTAATTTTTGACCTTGTCGGATTAATGTTCCAGGTGTTACTAAAGATTCTGTAAGTATACCGTTAAAAGGAGCTTTTAAATTATATTTGTTAAGTTTAACTTCTAAATTTTTTACATTATAATATGCAGAAGTTATACCACGTCCTGAAATAAAATACTTTTCTTTTTCTGAATTAGCTTTAGGAAGTTTCTGAATTTCTTTATTAATATCAAAGTTTTGTAAATAAGTTTGCCATTTAGCATATTCATTTGGGTAATCTAGCCTAATATCAGGCATAATAGTTGTTATAGCATTAAACAAATTACTTTTTTGAGCTTGTAAATTTGCATTAAATTCATCGCTATTAATTTTTATTATTGTTTCCCCTTTTAAATAATGAGTTCCTTGTTTAAAATCCTTTTTAGAAACCTCAAGTACGCCTTGAACTTCAGCATATAGATCTATTTTATTTTTTGCAACTAAATTACCTGTAGTAGAAATTCTTACTGGAATTGTTGAATTTTTAACTGTTTTAGTGTATGCTGCAGTATTAATTATTTTTTCAGTTAAAGGTTTCGACTTTTTTTTATTGGCTATTAGATATTTTGCCAAAAAAAAAGCAGCTACTAAAAGGATAACTGATAAAATTATGGAAACTAATTTTCTCATTTTTTAATTGATTAAGTTTGTTGCTAATTGATCTTTAATTATGGATGTTAAGTACAAACTTTGCATCCTGAACAAATATAAAAAATCAAACCAGATAAATAGCGTATAAAAAATTATTTGAGAAAGAAAAGTTATAAAAAAAAGGAGGCCAATTTCTCAGTCTCCTTTTTTTCGTGGGGTTGTTTATTTGGGTTATTATGGTTTTAATGTATTTTGTGTAACAGCATTAGCATTAACGTCAATAATTTTAGGGTTATTACCAAACTCAATAGTTAATAAATGTGGTAATTTTTTAATGCTAGCGTCAATAGTTCCAATTAATCTGTTATTATTTAGTAAAAGTGTTTCTAAGTTTGTTAATTTATTTAACTGCACAGGTACATTTCCTTCAAATAAATTATTACCTAATGAAAGTTCTGATAAACCAATTAAAGAACCTAATTCTTGTGGAATTTTTCCATAGAAAGAGTTATCAAAAACACTTAATTGTTTTAAATTTTGTAAGTTTTTTATGTTTGATGAAAGATAACCTGTTAAACGATTACTACTTAATTGTAATTTTTCAAGTTTAGTTAAATTATAAATAGATTCAGGTAAATTTCCACTTAAAAAATTATTAAAAACTTCTAAAACTTTTAAGTTTTTTAGGTTACCAATTGAAGCTGGTAGTTCACCATCTAATTGGTTCATAAATAATTGTAAATTTTCTAAGGATTGTAAGCTAGTAATTTCTTGAGGAATACTTCCACTTAATTTATTGAAACCCAAATTTAAGCTAGTTAAAGATTTTAAGTTACCAATAGATTCAGGAATTTCTCCTGACAAATTATTCATTGCTAAATCAATTTTAGTAACAGTGTTATTTTCTACAGTTACTCCATACCAGGTATTAACATCCGCAGATAAATCCCAAGTATTGTTCCAACTTTCTCCATTAGTTGATTTGTATAAATCAAGTAACGCGGTTTTTTCGGTATCTGTAATTTGTGAAAAAGCAAACTGAAATGTAGCTAATACAATTAAGATTGGGGTTACTATTTTTTTCATCGGGGTGGGGATTTTGGGGTTAATAGTTTTAAAATCTTATGTCAAATGTAATAATCATTTTCCATATAACCAAATAAAATCACCTTTTATTTAAGTTTTTTTACCATTTATTATTTTTAATATAATTATTGTATATGGTATTACAACTTAATTTTATTAGTATTTAAGGTTTCAATTACCAGTATTTTTCAAATATTTTTTGTAGTATATTTGTAATCTTTAAACAGAAATCATTTTATGAAATTAGATATTTTAGCAATTGGAGCTCATCCTGATGATGTAGAACTTGGTTGTGGTGCAACTATAGCGAAAGAAATTAATTCAGGTAAAAAAGTAGGAATTTTAGATTTAACTAAAGGAGAACTAGGAACTCGTGGTTCGGCTGAAATTAGAGAAAAAGAAGCAAAAGATGCTGCTGAAATTTTAAAAGTTGATGTACGTGAGAATTTAGGTTTTGCAGATGGTTTTTTTAAGAATGATAAAACAAATCAACTTGAAATTATTAAAATTATTCGAAAATATAAACCTGAAATAGTACTTTGTAACGCAATAGATGACAGACATATAGATCACGGTAAAGGAAGTAAATTAGTTTCAGATGCTTGTTTTTTATCAGGGTTAATAAAAATTGAAACTCAGCTAAATAATAAATTACAAGATGCTTGGAGACCAAAACAAGTTTACCATTATATTCAATGGAAAAATATTGAACCAGATTTTGTTGTGGATGTTTCTGATTTTATAGACATTAAAATTAAGGCTGTAAAGGCTTATAGTTCACAATTTTACAACCCTGAAAGTAAAGAACCAATTTCTCCTATAACTAGTAAAAACTTTTTTGACAGTATTGAATATAGAGCGAAAGATTTAGGTAGATTAATTGGTACAGATTTTGCAGAAGGCTTTACTACAGAACGTTATGTGGCAATAAAATCTTTTGATAATTTAATTTAAAAAAAGGTTTGTAGAAAAAAACAAATGTTTTACATTTGCACTCCAAATAAATGGTGATTGTAGCTCAGCTGGTTAGAGCGCCGGATTGTGGTTCCGGAGGTCGCCGGTTCGAAACCGGTCTTTCACCCAAAATAAAAGCTTCTCAAAATTTGAGAAGCTTTTTTTGTTTAATTTCATAAATAATTTTAAATCAACAATTTAGTTATTTTGTTTTACTCCCCATTTATCGTAACTTTATATGGATATCAAAAAAGTGAGAGTTGTTAAACTTAATTCTTAGCTTATTTCTACTAGTAATTTCAATAAATTAATTGCTAGGTTTATTATTGCTAATCCCAGTCTAATTTAAAATTAATAAAAATGAACTTAACAATGTTATTTACAATACTATTTATACTTTTTTTATTTAGTGGTATTCGAATTATTTATGAATATAAAAGAGGACTAAAATTTAGATTTGGAAAATATATTTCCACCTTAGAACCGGGTTTTAGATGGATTATACCTGCAATTGAGACCATTCAAATTGTTGATATTAGGGTGATTACTATTAATATAATATCACAGGAAGTTATGACGGAAGATAATGTTCCTTGTAGTATTGATGGAGTAGTTTTTTTTAAAATCAACAATCCTGAAAAAGCTATTTTAGAAGTTGAAGAATATACGTTTGCAATCACACAATTAGCACAAGCTGCACTTAGAGATGTTTGTGGTAAGGTCGAATTAGATATTATTTTATCTAAGCGTGAAGAAATGGGTAAAAACATAAAAACTATCGTCGATTTAGAAACTAACGATTGGGGAATTGAAATAATAGATGTAAAAATTAAGGATATTCAGTTACCTGAAAATATGAAACGAATGATGGCTAATCAAGCGGAAGCAGAACGTTCAAGAAGAGCAAGAATTATTTTAGCTAAAGCAGAAGAACAAGCAGCTGAAGCGCTGTTACAAGCGGGGAAAATTATTGATGAATCTCCATCAGCTATAAAATTAAGGTTATACCAAACTCTTGCAAATATTGCTTCAGAAAAAAATTCGACAATTGTTTTCCCTTTCCCTGAAGAGGTTTTAACCAGAAAATTAAAGGAAAAGTAAGCTGTTAAAATATTAATTCAATTTTTTAGCTAAATATGGAGCTGTATATGATTCTTTGCAGTTTGCTAGTTTTTCAGGCGTGCCTTGAAATAGTAATGATCCTCCTTTTTTACCGCCTTCTTTTCCTAAATCAATAATATAATCGGCACATTTTATGAGTTCAATATTATGTTCCACAACAATAATAGAATGCCCATTATTTATAAGTGCGTTAAATGATTTTATTAATTTATTAATATCATGAAAATGTAAACCTGTAGTTGGTTCATCAAAAATAAACAAGGATTTACTTTGTCGGTTTCCTTTTACTAAAAAGGATGCTAATTTAAGTCGTTGAGCTTCACCACCTGAAAGAGTTGAAGAAGATTGTCCTAAAGTTATGTAACCTAAACCAACATCTTGTAAAGGTTGTAATTTTTTAACTATTTTAGTTTCGGCATGTTCTTTAAAAAAGTCAATAGCATCATCTACTGTTGCATTTAAAATATCGCTAATATTTTTATCTTGAAATTTAACTTCTAATATTTCCTTTTTAAAACGTTTCCCTTTGCAAGCTTCACATTCTAAATGAACATCTGCCATAAATTGCATTTCAATAGTAACTTCACCCTCACCTTTACAAACTTCACATCGTCCACCTTCTACATTAAATGAAAAGTGTTTTGGTTTATAGTTTCTAATTTTTGATAATTTTTCGTGCGTAAACAAGGTGCGAATATCATCGTACACTTTTAGATAAGTAACTGGATTTGATCTACTTGATCTACCAATAGGATTTTGATTTATAAATTCAATTTCTTCAATTTGATTAAAATTACCTTCCAATTTAGTAAACTGTCCAACTTTTTCTCCATAACCACCTATATGTTTTTGAATTGCAGGATATAAAATGTTTTTAACTAAAGTACTTTTTCCACTTCCAGAAACTCCAGTAACTATGGTTAAACCATTTAATGGAAAAGTAACATCTATATTTTTTAAATTATGTTCTCTAGCTCCTATTACTTTAATGAACTTATTAGAAGTTCTTCTTTTTTTTGGAACTTCAATTTTTAAGTTTCCATTTAGATATTTTGCTGTTAATGAGTTAGATTTTAAGATTTCAGTGAAATTCCCTTCAGCTACAATATTACCACCATGTGTACCTGCTTCTGGACCAATATCAATAATAACATCAGCAGCTTTCATAATATCCTCATCATGTTCTACTACAATAACTGTATTTCCTAAATCTCGTAAATCTTTTAGCACTTTAACTAATCTCTGTGTATCTTTTGGATGTAATCCAATACTAGGTTCATCTAAAATATACATAGAACCTACTAAACTACTACCTAATGATGTTGCTAAATTAATACGTTGACTTTCACCTCCAGATAATGTATTTGAAGTTCTGTTTAAAGTTAAATAGTTAAGCCCAACGTTGTTTAAAAAGGTTAACCTATTATTTATTTCAACTAATAATCGTTTGGCTATTTTTTGATTGTGTTCAGATAATTTAAGATTTTTAAAAAAATCGGTTAGTTCATCTAAAGGTAAATCTACTAAATCGCTTATATTTTTGTCGTTGATTTTTACATAGTTAGTTTCTTCTCTTAATCGTTTACCATTACAAGTTGGACATTTTGTTTTTCCACGATATCGAGAGAGCATTACTCGGTATTGTATTTTATAGCTTTTTTCTTCTAAATGATTAAAAAAGGCTGTAATTCCTTTAAAACTTTTGTTTCCATTCCAAACTAATTGTTTTTGTTCATTAGTTAATTCAAACCAAGGTTTATGAATAGGAATATCAAATTTATAAGCTGCGTTAATTAAATCGGATTTATATTTTTTAAAAGAATCTGATTTCCAAGGTAAAATAGCGTCTTCAAAAATAGAAAGTGCTGTGTTAGGAATAACTAAATCCTCATCAATTCCAATAATACTTCCATATCCTTCACATTTTTTACAAGCTCCATAAGGATTGTTAAAACTAAATAAATGAGCATTAGGTTCTAAAAACTGTATGCCATCAAGCTCAAATTTATTATTAAACAAGGTTTGTTTGTTATTTGAAATTTCTTCAATAATACATTCTCCTTTGCCTTCAAAAAATGCAATTTGTACTGCATCGGCTAATCTGTTATAAAAATCTTCTTCTTTTTTTACTATAATCCTATCAATTACCAGATAAAAATCGTGGTTAATGTTAGTATCAATTTCATCAATTCTTAAAATTTCATCTTTATATTTGATTCTAGCATAACCTTGTTGCGCTAAAATTTTGAGAGCTTGACTAACACTTCTTTTACTTGGAATATGTACAGGCGCAAGTAATAGAAGTTTTGTATTTTCTTCTGTATTTTTTATGAAGTCAATAACATCTGTAACAGAATGTTTTTTAACTTTTTTACCAGAAATAGGAGAGTAGGTGTCTCCAATTCTTGCAAATAGCAATTTTAAATAATCATATATTTCTGTTGAAGTACCAACCGTAGACCTTGGATTTGTTGAATTTACCTTTTGCTCAATTGCAATGGCAGGTGCAATACCTTTTATATAATCTACTTTTGGTTTATTTAATTTCCCTAAAAATTGACGAGCATAAGATGATAAACTTTCTACATATCTCCTTTGACCTTCGGCAAATAAAGTGTCAAATGCTAAACTAGATTTCCCAGAACCAGACAAACCAGTAATTACTACTAATTTGTTTCGTGGAATTGCAACATCAATATTTTTTAAATTATGAAGTTTTGCTCCTTTTATTAAAATATTTTTTTTAGGATTTAATGTTGCTATATTTTGTGTCATTTTCTGTAAAAAAGTGAATAAATGCAAAGATACTTACAAAAAATTAATTTTTAACTATATGATTATGTGTAAAATAAATTTGTATTTGTAAAAAAAATATAGCATATTTGAAGCCTAATATAAAATCAAAAGAACGCCTATACTACAAAATTACTTTTTATAAATTAAAATAAAATACGAATCAATTTAACCCCTAAATGTATTTCAATTATGAAAAGTATACAACTACCTGACGGCGTGTTAGTTAATAATTACATTGATGGACATGAAAAATCTTTAGAGATTTTAATACATCGACATAAACAGCGAATTTTTAGTTTTATTTTATCTAAAATTTTAGATAAAGATATTGCAGAAGATATTTTTCAAGATACTTTTATTAAAGTGATAAAAACTTTAAAAAAAGGAACTTATAATGAAGAAGGTAAATTTTTACCTTGGGTAATGCGTATTGCCCACAATTTAGTTATTGACCATTTTAGACGTTCAAAAAGAATTCCAACCATTAATAATTCGGACGAATTTGATATTTTTTCTATAATAGGTGATGATGTTTTAAATGCTGAAAATCAAATAATTAAATCGCAAATTTTAGATGATGTTAAAGATTTAATTGAGGAATTGCCAGAAGATCAAAAAGAAGTTTTAATAATGCGAATGTATAAAGACATGAGCTTTAAAGAAATTTCAGAAAGTACAGATGTAAGTATAAATACAGCTTTAGGAAGAATGCGATATGCACTAATTAATTTGAGAAAATTAATTGAAAAGCATCAAATTATTTTAGTAAGTTCATAAAAATATATACTAAAAGTAAATTTTTGTCGTTAGTATATTATAAACCAATAATATATGATGAAACTTTACTCTGAAAAGTCTCCTGTTAAGGAGCAACCTAGCGAAGAAATAATTCAATATTTGCTCAATTACTCTAAACAATTAAGAGTAGTTAAAACCAACTTAAAACATATTGAATTACATTTGAATTAATGTTCTTTTTACCCATTTTACTAGCTAAAATGGGTTTTTTTATTTTAAAAGTGATTTTCTTCCAATAGTTTTGGTAATAATATCCTTTTCTAAATTCCAACCGCGTGCTGGAGAATATTCTCTACCATAATAAATAATTTGTAAATGTAATTTATTCCAAAGTTCTTTTGGAAATAAACGCTTTGCATCTTTTTCAGTTTGCTGAACATTTTTACCGTTACTTAAATTCCATCGGTACATTAATCTATGAATATGTGTGTCAACTGGGAATGCAGGAAAACCAAAAGCTTGACTCATAACTACACTTGCCGTTTTATGTCCAACGGATGGTAAAGCCTCTAAATCTTTATATGTTTGTGGAACCTTCCCATCAAATTTTTCAATAATAATTTTAGATAAACCATAAATTCCTTTCGATTTCATTGGAGATAATCCAACAGGTTTTATAATTTCTCTAATTTCATCTACTGAAAGTTTTACCATATCATAAGGATTATCTGCTTTGGTAAATAAAATTGGGGTTATGGTATTTACCCTTGCATCAGTACTTTGGGCAGAAAGTAATACCGCTATTAATAGTGTATAAGGATCCTTATGTTTTAAGGGAATTGGTACTTCAGGATAAATTTTTTCAAGTGTGTCTATTACAAATTGAACTCTTTCTTGTTTGGTCATTTTTTAATTATCTTTACAGAAAGCTAAAATACAAATTATGATAACACTAAAAATAGGAGATAAGGCTCCAAAATTTGAAGCATTAGATCAAGATGGAAATGCAATTAAATTAACAGATTATAAAGGTAAAAAACTAGTTTTGTTCTTTTATCCAAAAGCAAGTACGCCAGGTTGTACTATGGAAGCCTGTAATTTAAGAGATAATTACCATCAATTTTTAGCTAAAGGTTATGCTGTACTTGGAGTAAGTGCTGATTCGGCAAAACGTCAACAAAATTTTATTACAAAAAATGAATTACCTTTTCCGCTATTAGCTGATGAGGATAAACAAGTAATTAATGCTTTTGGAGTTTGGGGACCTAAAAAATTTATGGGAAGAGAGTTTGATGGAATTCATAGAACTACTTTTATTATAGATGAAAACGGAATTATAGAAGATATAATTACTAAGGTTAAAACCAAAGAACATACTAGTCAAATTTTAAAATAATTAAAATTTGATATCCATTTTAATGTTAAAAATCCGTTGCGTCATGTAATTTGGAATGCCATAAAATTGTTTGGAATAAACATCTCTTACCCAAGTATTAGTAATTGAATTTTGAATATCAAACATATTAAAAATTTCTACTCCCATAGAAAACTCTTTAAAATTCTTTAGAAAAGTACTATTACTTTTGTAGTTTTCATCGGTAAATACATATGAAATTCCTATATCCGCTCTTTTGTAAGCATTTAATCTGTTTTGGTAATCATAACTATTTGCATAGGATGGTGAGCCTCCCGGAACGCCTGTGTTAAAAACTAAATTTAAATACATTTTTATATTGGGAATATTAGGAACATAATCTTGGAATAACATTCCAAATTTAAATCGTTGATCGGTTGGGCGAGAAATATAACCTAAATGATTGTAATTTTCTTCCGTTTTTAAATAACCAATACTAATCCAGCTTTGTGTACCAGGAACAAATTCGCCATTCAATCTAACATCAATACCTGTTGCGTAGGCAGTAGCATTATTATCTGCTTTATACCTAATTTTAACATTATCAACCGTATACGCGTTTACATCGGCTAAGTTTTTATAGTATATTTCTGAAATTAATTTAAAAGGGCGCTTCCATAATTTAAAGCTATAGTCGTGTCCTAAAACTAATTGTACCGATTTTTGTGCTTTAACTGAAGGAATTACATTTCCATCAAAATCCCTTAATTCTTTATAAAAAGGAGGTTGGTTATACATTCCGCCAGCTATTCTAAAAAGCATGTCCTTTTGCCAATCGGGTTTAATAGCAAATTGACCACGGATACTATATATTATTTGATTTGATGTTGGTAAATTTTCACCATTTACATTCCAGTTATGTGAGCGAACACCTAGATTATACCAAACTTTATTTGCTTTCCAAAAGGTTGTTGTGCTATATTGTGCAAACCAAACTAAACGATCAATTGTTACGTGATTTTTATTACTTATATTTTGAAAAGGAACAATTTCACCAGTAAAAGGTTCGTAAGGTTGATTATTTGAAAATTGATTTGGAGGACGAACACTAAACCCAACAGAATCAATTATTTCCCATTCTTTCATTCGATCTTTTATATCTTCATTTTGATATTTTAACCCAACATCAATTTGATGTTTTCCTTTTTTGTAAGTAGCTTTTAGTTGTGCATTACTTATTAATGCGTCAATATCGTTTCTGGCATGATTAAGTTGAGAACCAATTCCTTCGGAAAATGTAACATCTCCAAAATTACTTGATCCAAAATCAGAATTAACTTCCCCTAAATTATAACTTGCTAAAATATCATAATACTCTTCTTCAATAGTATGGTAGGTAGAAGTAGTTAAACTAATATTTAAATTTTTGTTAACAATATAGCTTCCTTTTAAAGCTCCAAAAGTAGTTTTAAAACTATCTGCTTCTTTTCCATTATAATAAACTATTAGTTCTAAAGGATTAGTAATGGTTCCAAATTTAGTTCTTCTTGTGTTTGGAGTGTAATTGTAGTTATTTAATGAAAAATTACCTAAAAAATCAATTTTAAGTTTAGGATTTACCAAATAAGATAAAAATAATTGAGCATCTGTAAAATTTGGATTTGAGTTGGTTTGGATATCTTTACTATTAATAAATAAACTGTTATTTCTATATCTAACTCCTAATAAAGCACTCAATTTATTTTTTAAAAGCAAACCTTCAACTGTAGCACTAGCTCCTAATAAACTTGCATTAATACGAGTTGCAAACTCTTTTGGAGTTCTATAAGTAATATCTAAAACCGATGATAATTTATCGCCATATTTAGCTTGAAATCCACCGGCTGAAAATTTTACATTTTCTACTAAATTTCCATTTACAAAACTTAATCCTTCTTGTTGACCTGAACGAACTAAAAATGGGCGATAAACTTCAATACCATTTACATAAACTAAATTTTCATCAAAATTACCACCTCGAACATTATATTGCGTACTTAATTCATTATTGTTATTAACGCCAGCTAAGGTCATTAAAATATTTTCAACACCTTGATTAGCACCTGGTATTTTAGTAATATCTGATGGGTTTACTGTAATTATTCCTTGTGCTTCTTTCTTTTTATCAATTACGGTAACTTCCTCAATTTTTTCTATTTTAGATTTTAATATTGGATAAAATCGATAGGTTTTATTATTAGGAATTGTAATTGTCTTTTGAAAAGACTCATAAGATACATGACTTAATGTAATCGTAATTTTTTGCGAAGCAGGAACTTTTAAGGTAAATTCTCCATCTGCATTAGTAGTAGTACCAAAATTTTTAACATGAATTGCAACTCCTTCAATAGGTGTTTTTTGTTCATTTTTAACAACTCCCTTAATAGTGGCTGTTTGAGCTATTAAAAAAGTGCTAAAAAGAAAAAATAGGAGTAGGGTTATAATATTTTTCAAAATGGCTATAATTTTTTTCTAAAAAAAGTTGAATTTACTATAGTTTTATTTCCAACATTATCCGTAACAGTAACTTTTAACTGATGTTTTGCGGTGTTAAATTTTTTATCGTTTAAATTATAAGTTAACATCCCTTTTTTAACGTTATACTCCATTAAAATCCATGAACCATCAATTTCGCCTCTGTAACTTTTAATTCCAGAGCCTTCATCATTTATTTTAACTTTTAAGTAATTATAATGTGTAAGCCATTGTTTATCTTTAAAATTCTTCAATTTTATAGTTGGAGCTATGCTATCCGTCATTAATTTATAATTTCCAAGTTTTTTGGTTCGAGTGTAAAAAGTAGAATCTTTTTTCACAGTTGGTTGATAACTAGTACTTCCATTTTCGTTTACATAAGCAATATATAATTGTTTTCTAGCTTCCTGGTTATATTTTGAAACATTAAAAGTTAGCGTGAATTTTTTATTTAAGGGTACAGTTGGCACATGTATTTTGGCTAAAGTATCCGAAACATCAAATTTTAGATAAAGATTATTATAAAATGTGTTTTTAGGAAAAGCAATTGTAACTCCATTTTGTGTAAATTTTGAAAATTTAGTGTAATCAATTTTATACGGAGTTGTACTTACTTCGGGTTTTACTAAAATTGGTAATTTTTTTCCTTGAACAGGAATAGTTATTGTACGTTTATTTCCTTTAAAATCAGATGCAATAATTTTTACAGTATAATTTAATCCATCTTTAATAGTTATGTAACCATTATTTGGTGTTTTATATAAGCTTAATTTGTTTTGTGGTTCAATAAAACATTTTTGAATTCGTTGTTTTAATTCTTCAAACCGTTTATAATCAATTAATAAATTAATGTATTTTGATTCTGAAAAAGAAAAAGTAGATGCTATAAATTCAAACTGTTTTTTTCCATTTACTAACATTTTTAAATCATATAAACCATTTTTATTAGCTGCATTATTCAGCCTATCAAAAGCGTTAATTCCAAAACTAATAGTGCCAATAGCGTTTATTTTAGTAGCTAATAAATTCCCATTTTTTAATTTTTTAAAAGGAATTTGAACTGGTGTATTTATTTGATTTATAGCAGAACTATCACTTAATGAGTACCCAATAAGAGTATTAATTGTAGGCTTAATATTATCTTTTATTGTAACACCAAACAACATCGGATTAATTGGTTTTTCTGTTTTGGTGTTTCTTATTTCAAAATGTAGATGTGGTCCAACAAATCCACCTGTACTACCTGTGTAAGCAATAATTTCATTAGATTTAATAGGTAATTCATTAGACTTTGGAAAAACTTGAATTTCAAAACTTTCCTTTTTGTATTGCTTTTGTTTAATGTATTTTTCAATAATTGGATTAAACTTACTTAAATGCGCATAAACAGTTGTATAACCATTAGGATGTGTTATATATAACGCTTTGCCATAACCCCACAGCGAAATTTTTATTCTAGAAACGTACCCATTTGCTGAAGCATAAACTTTTAAACCTTCTTTTTGTTCTGTTTTAATATCTAAACCAGCATGAAAATGATTGGTTCTTAACTCTCCAAATGTACCAGAAAGTACTAAAGGAATATTAAGCGGTTTTTTAAAGTAAGTTTTAGGTAATGAATTACTTATAGATAAATCACCTTGTGAAAATCCACTTATAAAAGAAATAATAAATAATAAGACTACTAGTTTTTTCAAATCTATTGATTTAAAGCTAAAATACTAATATTTATTAAAATTCGAATTTAATTAGGTATAAAAATAGAGGTAGCTTTTTAAATTAAATTCATAAAATAAATTAAAACAGTTGTAATATTGGTTTACTAACACTAACTTTGTATTACGTAGTTTATATTCTTAAATTATATATGAGTAAAATAACTGAAGTTGTTAATTTAGTAGAAATAAAACTTAAAAAACTTTTAGAAAATTATAATTTTTTGAAAGATGAAAATGAGTTCTTACTAAACAAAATTTCAGATTTAGAAAATCAAATAGTTAAGAATGAGCAATTGTATAATGAATTAAATGAAAAATATACTTCATTAAAAATTGCTAAAACTATAGAAGGCAGTAAAGAAGATAGAAGAGAAACAAAACTCAAAATAAATGCTTTAATTCGTGAAGTAGACGTTTGTATTAAACAATTAAGCGAATAAGATCTTTAAAATGGCAGAACCTTTAAAAATAAAAGTAACTATTGCTGGGCGAGTTTATCCAATTAGGGTTAACCACGAAAATGAAGAGGAAGGAATGCGTAAAGCAGCAAAACATATTAACGATTTAGTTACAAAGTTTGAAAAAAATTATGCCGTAAGTGATAAGCAAGATGTATTAGCAATGTGTGCTTTGCAATTTGCATCTTTAGTAGAGATAAACGCTATTAATAAAGAAGACGATATAAATAAAGCAACAGAAAAAATTTATCAATTAAGTAACTTAATTGATGAGCAATTAAAAAAATAAGTTCTTTTAAATAAAATAATAATACTGCCTACATTAGTTTTTGTTTGTTAACTCAACACTATATCTTTATAAAGGATGAGTCGTAGTTGTAAAAGCATGCCGTCTTGCGCGGATCCTTGAACAATTAGTTAGTCCTAATCTTGTTATAAGGAGTTTACTTAACCGTACTAATGTAGGTTTTTTTATATACTATAATTATGGAAAACTATATATTACCAGTAATAATTGGAATTGGAATAGGCTTAGCAATAGGATACATTATTGCAAAAGTTGTTGAAAAAAATAAGGCTACAAAAATTATTAGAAATACAAAAAAAGAAGCCACAAAAATCCTTAGAGAAGCAAAACTAGAAGCAGATGCACTTAAAAAGGATAAAATATTACAAGCAAAAGAAAAATTTATCGAGCTTAAATCAGAGCATGAAAAGGTAATTATTACCAGAGATAAAAAAATAGCTGATGCAGAAAAAAGAATTCGTGATAAAGAATCTCAAATATCACAGGAATTAGACAAAAATAAAAAACTAAATAAAGAAGTTGCTTCAAAATTAGAAGACTACACTAAAAAAGTAGATTATTTTGAAAGAAGGACTGAAGAAGTAGACAAGTTACACAGAAAGCAAGTTGAAAATTTAGAAGCTATTTCAGGAATATCAGCAGAAGATGCTAAAAAAGAATTAGTTCAATCTTTAAAAGAAGAAGCTAAATCAGATGCTATGGCTCATATTCAAGATACTATTGAAGAAGCCAAACTAACAGCGCAACAAGAAGCTAGAAGAGTTATTCTAAACACTATTCAAAGGGTTGGAGTTGAACAAACTGTAGAAAACTGTGTTTCTGTATTTAACATTGAATCCGATGATATTAAAGGTAGAATAATTGGTAGAGAAGGAAGAAATATTAGAGCTTTAGAAGCTGAAACTGGTGTTGAAATTATTGTAGATGATACGCCGGAAGCAATTATTCTTTCCTGTTTTGATCCTGTTCGTAGAGAAATTGCTCGATTATCTTTACATAATTTAGTAACTGATGGAAGAATTCATCCTGCTAGAATTGAAGAAGTGGTTAAAAAAACTGAAAAACAACTTCAACAAGAAATAATAGAAGTAGGTAAAAGAACGGTTATAGATCTTGGTATTCACGGATTACATCCTGAATTAATTAAAACTATTGGTAGAATGAAATATCGTTCTTCTTATGGTCAAAACTTATTGCAACACTCGCGTGAAGTTGCTAATTTATGTGGAATTATGGCCGCTGAATTAGGTTTAAACGCAAAATTAGCGAAAAGAGCAGGATTGTTACATGATATAGGTAAAGTGCCTGATACAGAAAGTGAATTGCCACATGCTTTACTAGGAATGAAATGGGCTGAAAAATATAATGAAAATCCTGAGGTATGTAATGCTATTGGAGCTCACCATGATGAAATAGAAATGAAAACATTAATAGCTCCAATTGTACAAGTTTGTGATGCAATTTCAGGAGCTCGTCCAGGGGCTCGTCGCCAAGTTCTAGATTCTTATATTCAAAGACTTAAAGATTTAGAAGATATAGCTTTTGGATTTGGAGGAGTTCAAAAAGCTTATGCCATTCAAGCAGGTAGAGAATTGCGAGTAATAGTAGAAAGTGAAAAAGTTACTGATGCAAAAGCAAATGAACTTTCTTTTAATATATCTCAAAAAATTCAGAATGATATGACTTATCCTGGTCAAGTTAGAGTTACTGTTATTAGAGAAACTAGAGCTGTAAATATAGCCAAATAGATAAAAATATAAGTGTTATTTAAAATCCCGCAAAGGCGGGATTTTTATTTTCTAGGATGAAAATTAGTCATTACTTCCTTTAAAAATCGTTTATCTAAATGCATATAAATTTCGGTAGTAGTAATGCTTTCATGACCTAACATTTGTTGAATAGCTAATAAATTAGCACCACGTTCTAATAAATGTGTTGCAAATGAATGTCTAAATGTATGAGGACTAATATTTTTATGAATTCCTGCTTTTTCTGCTAATTTTTTTACTATGGTAAAAATCATAACACGAGTTAGGTTTTTTCCTCTTCTATTTAAAAATAAATAATCTTCAAATCCTTTTTGAATAGAAATATGATTTCTTATAGACGTTTTATATATTTCAATATATTTTTGAGTTTGATTATTTATTGGTACAAAACGTTGTTTGTTTCCTTTTCCAACTACTTTAATAAAACCTTCATCAAAAAATATATCGGATAGTTTTAAATTTATTAGTTCTGATACACGCAAACCACAACTGTATAGTGTTTCAATTATAGTTCGGTTTCGTTCACCTTCATTTGTGCTTAAATCAATGCTATTAATAATTAAATCTATTTCATGTATAGATAACGTATCAGGTAGTTTTCGACCGATTTTAGGAGTTTCTAATAAACTAGTTGGGTTATCATTTCTATAATCTTCAAAAATTAAATAATTAAAAAAATTTCGAAGTCCGGAAAGTAAACGAGCTTGAGAACGTGCATTTAACTCTTTTGCAGTTTCATACATAAACTGTTTAACTTCTTCATTACTAATGGAAATAGGAGAAAGGCTTATATTATTCACTTCTAAATACGCTATTAATTTTTTAACATCTCTACTATAAGCATCTATAGAATTCTTTGATAAACCTTTTTCAATTTTTAAATAGTAAGTGTAATCTTGTAATGTATTAAGCCATTTCATGATTGAAATTTACGCAATATTATCAATAAAATATAATTAAAATTGTAAAGAAAAATATATATTTGTAGTGTTAAAAAATTATGCTATGAAAAGCCTTAACTGTATATAAAATATAACTTTATTTTTATTAAAATAATTCTTTCTGTTATAAATATACTAGTTAGGTATACTTTTCTAGTTTAAGGATTTAATTTATTTATTAACATTAATTCAAACAAAAAAATTATTATGAAAAAATTATTATTAACTGTTGTTATAACAGTTGTTACTATGGTGAGTATGAGCGCTCAAACATCATTTGGAGTTACTTCAGGGTATTTAAGTGCTGAAAGTAAATTAGATTTAGAAGGAACTAAGTTCACAGATTCAAATTCAGGATTTTATGTTGGAATAGTTGCTGATATTAAGGTATCAGAAGAATTTCACGTACAGCCCGAACTAGTTTATACAAACATTAGTGACTTAAGTTTTATGCAAATTCCAATTATGGCTAAATTTTATGTGGCTGATAAATTTAGTTTGCAAGTTGGACCTGAAATAACCTATACTTTGGAAAAAACTTATGGAGATGCTACCAAATTTAATATAGGATTAGGTTTAGGTGCTGCTTATGATTTTTCTGAGAAATTTTTTATTGAAAGCAGATATACTTTTCAAGTTAATAATTATTACACCGGTAATCAAGATGTTACTTCTAGAATTAATTTCTTAAATGTTGGATTAGGATATAAATTCAACTAATTATAATTAATAATTATTTAAAACCGAAAGTTATTGCTTTCGGTTTTTTTTTGTTAAAATTTAATAATACTTTTATCTTATGAAGATACTAATTCTAAACGGCCCGAATTTAAATTTACTTGGTAAACGAGAGCCTTCTATATATGGAAATGTAACATTTAATGAGTTTTTTGAAACTTTAAAAAAGAAATATGCTGATGTTGAGTTGCATTATTTTCAAAGTAATATTGAGGGAGAATTAATTGATAAATTACATGAAGTTGGATTTAGTTTTGATGCTATAATTTTTAATGCAGGCGCTTATACACATACTTCTGTTGCAATTGGTGATGCAATTAAATCGATTGAAACTCCTGTAATTGAGGTTCATATTTCAAATGTTTATTCTCGTGAAGAGTTTAGGCATGTATCGTATATTGCGCCAAATGCTAAAGGTGTAATTGCTGGATTTGGATTACAGAGTTATGAATTAGCTTTAGAGAGTTTTTTGTAATGGTTTATTTAAAATCCTTCAAAAACACCTAAACCAAATAAAGCAAAGTCATATTTTACAGGATCATTTCTATCTATTTTTCTTAAAGAAGTATCTAATTCTTTTAAGGCTTTTGCATCATTTTGCTTTCTGGTTAGCAAACCTAATTTTCGAGCAACATTTCCAGAATGAACATCTAAAGGACATGAAAGTTGAGCAGGAGAGAGGCTTTTCCAAATTCCAAAATCAACTCCAGATTTATCATTTCTAACCATCCATCTTAAAAACATATTTATTCTTTTTGCTGCTGAACCTTTTAAAGGATCTGAAATATGCTTTTCAGTTCTTTGTAAATGTGGTTTTTCAAAAAATACTTCTTTTAATTTATGAATTGCTGGTTGCGTAGAATTACTAGTTGTATGTATTGAAAATAATTCTTCTAAACCTCCACATTCTAAATAGATATGTTTTAGGCCAGTTATAAAATATTTTAAATCTTCTGAATTAAAAGTTCTATGCACAAAACCATCTAATGAATCTAAATGATATTCTTTGTGATTCATCACAAAATCATATGGTGAATTGCCCATAAGCTCCATCATTTTAGTAGCATTTTTTATAATCATTTTTCTATTCCCCCAAGCAATTGTGGCTGTTAAAAAACCTGAAATTTCAATATCTTCTTTTAAATTAAATTTATGTGGAATTTGAATAGGATCACTTTCAATAAACTTTGGATGATTATATTCCAAAACTTTTGCATCTAAAAAATCTTTGAGTTCTAATTTATTCAAACTATTAATTTTTCAATTTTTTTAATAATAGTGGTTGGTTTTTCTTGAAAATTAAACCAGTTTATAGAAGTGTCTTTTTTATTCCAAGTTACTTGTCGTTTAGCAAAACGGCGTGTGTTCTTTTTTATTTCATCTATAGCAAAATCCAAAGTATATACTTCATCTAAATAATCGAAGATTTCTTTATAACCAACGGTTTGTAAAGCATTTAATTTTTTGTATTGGTGTAGTTTTTTAGCTTCTTTAACTAAACCTTCTTTTATCATAATATCTACTCTCTTATTAATCCGTTGGTACATAATTTCTCGTGGAGCTTCTAATCCAACTTTTATAGGAATAAAATTTCGTTTTTGTTTAGTTTGTTTTTTAAATGAAGAATATGGCTTACCCGTTCCAATGCAAATTTCTAAGGCTCTAACTATACGGTGTGGATTATCAATAGCCAAGGTATTATAACTATCAATATCTAACTCTTTTAATTGATTTTGTAATTTAGCTAGATTACCATTTTCTACTTCCTTATTTAATTTTGTTCGTATTTCAGGATCTACTTCTGGAAAATAACTTAAACCATTAATTACAGCATTGGTGTATAAACCGCTTCCACCAACCATTACCACAATATTATGTTTTTTATATAATTCTTCTAATTTTAATAAGGCATCTTTCTCAAATTGACCTACACTATAATCATCAAAAATACTTCGGTTTTGAATAAAATGGTGAGGAACAGCCATTAATTCTTCTTTAGAAGGAACAGCTGTTCCAATACTCATTTCTTTATAAAACTGTCGAGAATCAGAAGATATGATTTCAGCTTTAAAGTATTTTGCTATTTCAATACTTAAATTAGTTTTTCCTATAGCAGTAGCTCCAACAATGGTAATTAAATAATTATTCATGGTTAAGTTTTTCTCCGCACTTATTACAATATATTGCGTTGTCTAAATGTTTGTCATGTAAACAATTAGGACAAGTTTGTGTATTGGTATGAATAACATCTTGTTTGGTCATTTCAGAAGTAACAATTCCAGTTGGTACTGCAATAATTCCATAACCTAAAATCATAACCATACTAGCAATTAATTGACCAACTGGAGTATGAGGAGAAATATCTCCATAACCTACTGTAGTTAGCGTTACAATAGCCCAATACATACTGTAAGGAATACTTGTAAATCCATTTTTAGGACCTTCAATAATGTACATTATTGTTCCTAAAATTATTGTAAGTACTAAAACGCTAAATAAAAATACTGCAATTTTAATTTTACTAGCTTTTAATGCTGTCATTAATTTATTGGAAGCACCTAAATAACGTGCTAATTTTAATATTCTAAAAACTCTTAAAAGTCTAAGCGCCCTTAGAGCAACAAGGGCATGAGTTCCGATAAAAAAAATAGAAATATATTTTGGTATGGTAGCTAAAAAATCAATAATACCGTAAAAGCTAAAAATATATTTAGTAGGTTTTTGAATACAAATAATTCTAGCAAAATATTCTAAACTGAAAAGTATAGTAATAATCCATTCGGCAATGTTTAAAAAATTGTGATAATTAGCGTCAATGCTATTAACACTTTCTAGCATTACAATAATAATACTTGCTATAATTACTAAAATTAAAATAATATCAAACCATTTACCAGCTTTAGTATCTGCTTCATAAATAATTTCATAAAGTTTAGACTTCCAGTTTTTATTTGATTTTAATGTATTCAAATTGTATAGAAAATATATTTATTTACTAAAATAGTAGATTTATTTTAATTAGTACTTGTGATATTAGATTTAGATGATGATATAACAATAGGTGTTTTTTCTGTATTAATAATTAATTTATATAATTCCTTTAATGAATAATATTCATAATTATAAAAAATAGGCTTATTGATAGAAAAAGTACTGTTTAGTGTTACCCTTTTATTATCGTGATTTTTAGTGATTAAGTTAAAGCTTCCACCATTTTTTTGAAGTTTATATGCTACAGATTTTGGCAGAGATTTTATTTTAAAATTCTCAGGGAGTTCTAAAGAAAAATTAACGACAGCTTTTTTAGGATATCCGTAATCAACAGGGTATAATCTGTTTTCTTGTTTAAAAGGATTTTTTTTAACTACTATATCAAAAAATGGATGTAAAAATATTGTTTGTAAATTTGAATCGGAATCTATAGCTATATCATAATTTTCAACAATAGGTTTGTCAATATCTTTTTGGTTTAGTAATTTATAATCTAAAACTTCTAGATTATCAAAAGAGCTTTCAAAATTTGAGAGAACATCGTCTTCAGTTTTAGTGAGTAAGTCTTTTCGTTTATCAATTGCATCATACCCAAAATATACTTTTCTTAATTTTCCAGTAATATTACCTTCATTATCTAATTTTAAACTAACATTTAATTGTGTTTTTGAAGTATTATTAGGTTTTATATCCATCCAATAACTAGGATTTTTAAAATCCATAACTCTACCTGAACCATTTAAACATCTAAATGGCAATATTCCAAAAGGAATTAGTTTATCCGTAGCATCTAGTAAATAATAAGTGTCATTAATATTAACTTTTGCAATTATGTAATTAAAATCAGTAATTACAGGATGAATCTTTGTTGGAAAACCATTTTCTCTAGTTGAAAGCAATACTAATTCTGCATTTAAACCAGCAGATTTAAGAGCATTAATTAATGAAATATTTATTTCACCAACCGATCCAATTTTTATTTCGAAGGCTTTTTTAACATTACTACCTTTAAAAATACTATATTTTTTATTCCAAGTATAGTGGTTTTGTATAAATGTATAAATTGCTTTTGCCTTTTCTAAATCAGAATTTAAGGAACTAATTTTTTTAGGTAGTTTATCCTTAAAAAATTTAGTTTTTTTGAATTGACCACCAATATCTCTGTCATGCTTAAATTCTTTATCAACCGCGCCCCAAGTACTAGTATATTTGATATTTGATCCATCAAACCATCTTAGTTCTGACAACTCAAATTTAATTTTTGAAATGAAATTATCTTCATTAGTCATATAATCTTCTTTCTCAAATGCAGGAATATCTCTCATCTCATAAGTTAATTTCTCGCAGTCTGAATCTCCCATATATGGAGGAACATGAAAACATTTCTTTTTAACAGATGCTAAATTTTTAGTTAATTTTAAATAGCCATTTAATTTTCTGTTATAAACGTAATTTCCAGGTATTAAAGCTTTATATAGGCTAACTTTACTAGGAATAGAAGATTGAAAATACCAACCTGTTAAGTTAAATTTAAAAGGAGATTCTAAAGTGTATTCATATTCAATAACACTACCTTTTTTCAAGTTTGGCAACGTAAAACTAACTTCACTCCAATTTTCATTAATTTTTTTTCTATAAATATTACCTTTTAGGAGATGACTAATTGTTGAGCCATTATGCGTTTCAGCTTTAATAGATAATACCTCTTCATTTTCAGATTTATTATTATATATAGGAATTTTTTCTGTTCCATATTTATATCCTTCAGCATTAAATATTTTAATTTTTTTGTAAAATTTCGTTTGAATAATAATTCTGTTGTTTTTAACCTTAAAAGTGGTATTACCATAATCAAATAAAACTAATGCGTTTGCAGTTGTATCTTTGTCGTATTTAGTTAAATTAAGTTCTTCATTTGTAACTTTTCCAAAAGTGTAATCACTTTGTTTTTGTGCAAAGATATTTATGGTAAACAGTGTAAATAGGATAGCAATTTTTTTCATTTTTTTTCATTTTAATTTATTAAAAGCGTATTAATTTTTCTACATTATTTTTTTGTAAGTATTTTTTTATAATATTTCGGTTAAGCATACTATTTTCCATAGGTGATAGTAAGCTATGTAATATTTCTAAATTATTTAATTGATAATTTAAATCGGTAAAACAGAAGCCTTTTACTTGATTATTTTCAATAAGTAAAACTGATTTTTCTCCAACATCTCGCCCTTTTTCTACAATTAAAAAATTATCATTATTAAAGTTTACATCTTTTAAATGATTTTTTCTTACAAAGTTGTATTTGGGTTTGTTAATTTTTAATTCTTCTGCAAACTTTAATTGTGCAATTAGTTCGTTTCCAGTGTCTTCATAAGATATTGAAGTTGCTTTATTTTGAATTTCTTTTGCTTTTTTTGAAGTGCGTAAAAATAATTGATTTACAGATTTTTTTATATTTTTTCCTTTGCCTATGTATAAAATATTACTAGAACAGTTATGAATATAAAATAATCCAGTTCTATGAGGTAAATCATCTAAAAGACTTTGTAATTTAGGTGCTAATTTTTTTGTGTTTGTTCTTTTTATAGATTTTTTTACAATTTCTTTATCTACGTCTTTATTTAATAACAATTTAAATAATTGAACAGTTGCCATTGCATCTCCATCAGCTCTATGACGACTTGAAATTGGAATTGCCAACGAGTGGCATAAATTTCCTAATTTATAGGAAGGTAAGTCTGGAATTAATTTTTTACTTAATTCAACCGTACAAAGAGTTTGCTTTTCGTAATCGTACCCAAGCCTTTTAAATTCTGTAGTTAAAATTCTATTATCAAAATTTGCGTTATGAGCTACCAAAGTACAGTTATCCGTAATTTCAATAATTCGTTTTGCTATTTCAAAAAACTTAGGAGCATTTTTTAACATAGCATTATTTATACCTGTTAATTTAACTACAAATGGTTGAATTTCTCGTTCAGGATTAACTAAACTAATGAATTGATCAACTACTTGGTGTCCATCAAATTTATATATAGCTATTTCCGTAATACCTTCTTCATTGTACTTTCCACCAGTAGTTTCTATGTCTAAAATAGCATACATTAATTATAATTTCTTATTCCAAAAATTGCGCTTCCAACTCTAATCATTGTACTTCCTTCGGCTATAGCAATTTTATAATCACCACTCATTCCCATAGATAAAATAGTTGGGTTAAAATTAGTGCTAATGTGTTTTTTTGAGGATTCGAATTGATTTTTTAAAGCTTTAAACTCTGCATGAATAATTGATTCATCGTTTGTAAAACTTGCCATCCCCATGAATCCTTGAATGTTAATGTTTTTTAATTCTTTTAATTCGGAAGAAGTAAGAATTTGCTCTAATTCATCAAATGAAAGTCCAAATTTTGTGTCTTCACTTGCAATTTTTAATTCTAATAAACAATTAATAGTGCGGTTATGCTTTATTGCCTGTTTATTTATTTCTTTTAAAGTTTTAAAATCAGCTACGCCATGTATTAAATGAACAAAGCTAGCCATATATTTTACTTTATTACGCTGTAAATGTCCAATCATATGCCATTCAATATCTTTTGGAAGTTGTTCAAATTTACCAACCATTTCTTGAATTTTATTTTCACCAAATGCTCTTTGACCTGCATTATAAGCTTCTAAAATATCAGCAATAGGTTTAGTTTTTGAAACGGCTATTAATTGGACATTTATAGGTAATGTACTTTGTATGGTATGTAAATTATTTTGTATACTCAATACAATTAATCTAATTTATTTATTACTAATCCAGATCGTAATTTTGGTTCAAACCAAGTTACTTTTGGGGGCATTATATTATTAGTATCTGCAATATTCATTAGCTGTTTCATGCTAACTGGAAATAAAGCAAAAGCAACTGCCATATCACCATTATCTACACGTTTACTTAATTCACCTAAACCTCTAATTCCACCAATAAATTCTATTCTAGTATCTGTTCTTAAATCTTTAATATTTAAAACAGGTTCTAATATAAACTTAGATAAAACACTTACATCTAAACTATCAATAGGATTATTATCATTGTACGTATTAGATTTAGCGGTTAAACCATACCATTTTCCATTTAAATACATAGAAAAGTTGTGTAATTTTGTTGGTTTTAAAATGGATTCACTAACTTCTGAAATAGAAAAGTTTTCTTCAATTTTATTTAAGAAATCTTCATTACTTAAACCATTTAAATCTTTTACAACTCTATTATAATCAATTATTTGTAGTTGATCATCTGGAAAATGAACAGCCATAAAATAGTTATAAGGCTCATTACCAGTATGATTTGGGTTTGCTTTTTTGAATTCTTCACTCATACCAGCAGCAGCAGCAGTTCTATGATGCCCATCAGCTACATATGTAAAAGGAACTTTTTCTTCAAAAAGTTTTTCTAAAGTTGCATTAGTTTCAGGATTTTCAATTACCCAAAAATGATGACCAAAACCATCTTCTGCAGTAAAATCGTATTCTGGATCTTTTGTGTTTACTATATTTTCAACAATAGCATCAATTTCAGGAACAGCTCTATATGTAAAAAATACGGGTTCAATATTTGCTTTTAAATATCGTGTAAGAACTTTTCTATCTTCCTCTTTATCCGGACGAGTTAATTCGTGTTTTTTTATAATGCCATCTATATAATCTTGACAAGCTGCAGCTCCCACAATTCCGTATTGTGTTTTGCCATTCATAGTTTGCGCATAAATGTAATAATGTGCTTCGCTATCTTGAACTAAAATTCCTTTATTTTGAAAGTCGTTAAAATTATCTTTAGCTTTAATATAAACTTTTTCCTCATGTGGATCTGTGCCTAATTCAAATTCAATTTCAGCACGAGTTATATGAAGTAAAGATGCATTTTTGCCTTCAGCCATTTTGGTAGCTTCTTCAGAATTCATTACATCGTAAGGCAAACTTGCTACTTCTTCTATAATATCTTTTGGAGGACGAAGTCCTTTAAAAGGTTTAATAATTGCCATGTTTTGGGTTTTAATTAAGTTGTTTTAAAATTTTAAGCTATTTCTTCAAAAATAGAAATTATTTGAGTTGCTAATTCTGTTCCAATACGTTCTTGTGCTTCACTAGTAGCTGCTCCAATATGAGGTGTTAATGATAATTTTTCATTCATTAACAATTGAATTTCAGGTTTTGGTTCATTTTCGTAAACATCTAAAGCTGCGTTGGCAACTTTACCATTTTCAATAGCTTTTACTAGAGCTACTTCATTTATTACACCTCCACGTGCAGCATTTACTATGCATACACCATCTTTCATCATTTCAAATTCAGGAGTATCAATAATATAATCTTTTTGAGCTGGAACATGTAATGAAATAAAATCAGCTTCTTTTAAAACTTCTTCTTTAGAAATAGTATTTATATTAAAAAATATAGATTGGTGATCGTAAAAATTAAGTTCTAAATTTACAGCATCTAAAAATGGGTCATAAGCTACAACTCTCATTCCTAAACCTAAAGCTACTTTTGCAGTTGCTTGACCAATTCTACCAAATCCAATAATACCAATAGTTTTTCCTTTTAATTCAACTCCTTTTGCAAAAGATTTTTTTAAATCTTTAAATTTTGAGTCTCCTTCTAAAGGCATTTGACGGTTAGATTCATGTAAAAAGCGAACCATACCTAATAAATGAGCAAAAACAAGTTCGGCTACTGAATGAGAAGAAGCCGCAGGAGTATTTATAACTTTTATACCTTTTTGTTTTGCATATTCAACATCAATATTATCCATACCAACACCGCCACGTCCAATTATTTTTAAACCGGGACAGTTATCTATAATATCTTTTCTAACTTTTGTTGCACTTCTTACTAATAAAACTGAAATATCATTTTCATTTATATAATCAATAAGATTTTCTTGGGCTACGGTTTTTAATTCTACTTCAAAACCAGCTTCTTTAAGTGCTATTACACCACTAGTTGCTATTCCATCGTTTGCTAATACTTTCATAATACAGTTTTATTAATTTTAAGAGATTTGTTTTTCAAATTCTTGCATAGCATCTACTAAAACTTGAACGCTTTCAATTGGCATTGCGTTGTAAATACTTGCTCTATATCCACCAACAGAACGGTGACCTTTAATTCCTACAATACCTGCAGCATTCCAAATTTTATCAAAGGTTTCTTTATGTGCTTCATCGGTTAAATTAAAAGTTACGTTCATTAAAGATCTATCTTCTTTATTGGCGTAACCTTTAAATAGTGGATTTCTATCAATTTCAGCATATAATAAAGCAGCTTTAGCTTCATTTATTTTTTCAATTTCAGGAATTCCACCTAAATTTTTCAGCCATTCTAAAGTTAGCATAGATACATAAACTGCGTAAACAGAAGGAGTATTAAACATACTATCTTTACTAATATGAACTTGGTAATCAAGCATAGAAGGAATATCACGACCGGTTTTTCCTAAAATTTCATCTTTAACAATAACTAGAGTAGTTCCTGCGGGACCCATATTTTTTTGAGCTCCTGCATAAATCAAATCAAATTTTGAGAAATCTAATTGACGTGAAAAAATATCGGAACTCATATCACAAACTAACAAACTATCTGTTTTTGGAAAACTTTTAATTTGAGTTCCAAAAATAGTGTTGTTGGATGTACAATGGAAAAAATCTGTATTAGATGGAACTTCATAATTTTTAGGAATATAATTATATCCTTTATCTTTAGAAGACGCTACTAGTTCAATTTCACCTAATTTTTTAGCTTCTTTAATTGCTTTTGAACTCCAAGTACCAGTATCTAAATAAGCTGCTTTACCATCAACTTTTAATAGGTTGTATGCACTCATTAAAAACTCTAAACTTGCTCCACCTTGTAAAAATAGTACGGAATAGCCTTCAGGAAGGTTTAATAATTCTTTTACTAAACTCCGTGCATTTTCCATTACCTCAACAAAATCTTTACTTCTGTGAGATATTTCAATTAAGGATAAATTTAAATTGTTAAAATTTAAAATTGCATCGGATGCTTTTTTTAAAACTTCTTGTGGTAAAATACAAGGACCTGCGCTGAAATTATGTTTTTTCATTTGGTTTAAATATGAAATTTATGAATACCACAAATTTCGGAAAAAAAGTAGGATTACTTGTTATAATTTGCGTAAAAAAACATTAAAAATTTAATAAAAATTCTATTGTATCAACATCATCGGCATAATCCCATAATTTTGGATGTTGAGTTTGCCCAAAATAAACGGAATTGGATTGTTTTAGATTGCTAACTATACATTGTATTTTATCCTTTTCTTGAGCTAATCTGTTTTGTAAATTTGGTAATGATGTATAGTATTCATAAAATAAAGTCCCAATTGGTGAGCCATAATTAGCGTCTTCTTTAAGCATAAAAAAACCATTTTCTAAAAACTTAAATTGACTCATTAAATAAATGGCTTTATTATAATCGTAATTGTTTTCGTACTTTTTATATTCTATAATATTTTTATACTTGTATAAAGCATTAAAGAGTAAATCGAAATTATAATCTTTTGGAACAAATATTTTAGAAACACTTCTGCAGCCTAAACCAAAATATTGAAAAATATCTTCTCCTAAATATTCTAGTTCTTCTTTGGTTTCATTACCTGTTAAAATAGCAATTGAATTTCTGTTTTTTCGAATAATATTTGGTTTATTTTTAAAGTAGAATTCAAAATATCTGGCTGTATTATTACTGCCAGTTGCGATAACTGCATCAAATTGTTTTAATTTTTTATCGGTAAATACAATTTTATCTTTAAAATAATTGTTTTCATATTCTAAAAACTTTGCTATTAAAGGTAAAAAATATTTATCATTTGAAGAAAGCTTAGCAATAACTTTATGCCCGCTTATTAATACAGATAAAAAGTCGTGAAAACCAACTAGTGGAATATTACCTGCTAAAATTAAGGCAACTATTTTGGGTTCTGCGTTAAAATTGTAATTAGATGTCCAAGTAGTTAAATTTTCATAAGTTAAAGCATTCGCCCAATTTTCTATTGCTTTCAATACATTTTCCTTTGTAAACCAACCATTGCTTTCGTAAGCTCTTTCAATTTGCATTTTAAAAGCATCAAAAAATAGTATGTTATTTTCAGATTCTTCAAATTTTTCAATTTTAGAAGTTGTAAATTGCTTAAAGAAGTTACCTAGTTTAACAAAGGATTGAATTCGTTCCTCTAAATTCATCGTAATTTTAATTTTATATTTGCAAAAATAATCTAAATAATAATGTATGGCAATAATAATAACCGATGAATGTATAAATTGTGGTGCTTGTGAATCGGAATGTCCAAATAACGCCATTTATGAGCCATCGGAAAATTGGAAATTATCAGAAGGAACTTATTTAACAGGAGTTGTTGTATTGCCAAATGGGAAAAAGTTAAAAGCAGAAGAAGATCAAGAGCCGGTAGAGGATGATTATTTTTATATTGTTTCGGATAAATGTACTGAATGTAAAGGGTTTTTCAATGAGCCACAGTGCGCAGCAGTTTGTCCTGTAGATTGTTGTGTGCCTGATGAAAATCATATAGAATCGGAAGAAGAATTATTGACGAAAAAAAGATTTTTATATAATGAAGATTAAATTTTAATTTCTTTTAAAAACCAATTAACCTAACTTATTTTATATTAAAAGGAAATACTATATTTGCACCGCTAAAAAATAATATATGAAAGCTGGAATTGTAGGATTACCAAACGTTGGAAAATCAACCTTATTTAACTGTTTATCAAACGCAAAAGCGCAAAGTGCAAACTTTCCATTCTGTACTATTGAACCAAATATTGGAGTAGTAAATGTACCAGATAATAGATTAGCTGTATTAGAAAAATTGGTTAACCCTGAACGAGTTTTGCCCGCAACTGTTGATATTGTTGATATTGCAGGTTTAGTTCGTGGCGCTAGTAAAGGAGAAGGATTAGGAAATCAATTTTTAGGAAATATTAGAGAAACAGATGCTATTATTCACGTTTTACGTTGTTTTGAAAATGATAATATAGTTCATGTAGATACTACTATTGATCCAGTTAGAGATAAAGAAACTATTGATTTTGAATTGCAGTTAAAAGATTTAGAATCGCTTGATAAAAAATTAGAAAGAGTTAAAAAAACTGCACGAACAGGTAATAAAGAAGCTCAAAAAGAATTAGAAGTTCTAGAAAAAGTGAAAACAGGTTTAGAATCTGCTATTTCAGTAAGAGCAATTGAGCTTACTGAAAAAGAAAGAGAAGAATACGTAAAGCCTTTACAATTACTTACGGATAAACCAGTATTATATGTTTGTAATGTAGATGAAAAATCTGCGGTAAGCGGAAATAAATTTGTAGATGCCGTTAAGGATTCTATTAAAAATGAAAATGCTGAAATTATAGTGTTAGCAGTAGCTACAGAAGCAGATATAAACGAATTAGAATCTTTTGAAGAACGTCAATTGTTTTTAGAAGATTTAGGCTTAGAAGAAGCAGGTGCATCTGTTTTAATTAGAGCAGCATATAAATTATTAAATCAACAAACCTATTTTACTGCTGGAGTTAAAGAAGTTAGAGCTTGGACCATTAATATTGGAGATACAGCTCCACAAGCAGCAGGAGTTATCCATACAGATTTTGAAAAAGGATTTATTAGAGCCGAAGTTATAGCTTATAATGATTTTGTTCATTATGGAAGTGAAGCCAAAGTTAAAGAAGCTGGTAAAATGAGAGTGGAAGGTAAAGAATATGTGGTTAAAGATGGAGATGTTATGCATTTTAGATTTAACGTTTAACGGAATTATAAAATAAAAGATATTAAAAAGTCTGTTAATAACTATTTTAACAGACTTTTTTTTATATTTTCAAGCAAAATAGTACTTTAGCATCGCTTCAAAAAATTTTACAAAAATATATGGCATCGCAAACATCTTATACTGAAGATAATATTCGTTCATTAGATTGGAAAGAACATATTAGAACTCGTCCTGGAATGTATATTGGTAAGTTGGGAGATGGTTCTTCACCAGATGATGGAATTTATATACTTATTAAGGAAGTATTAGATAATTCTATTGACGAATTTGTGATGGGAGCTGGTAAAAAAATTGAAATTACCGTTAAAGATGATCTAGTTACTATAAGAGATTATGGTAGAGGAATTCCACTTGGAAAGGTAGTAGATGTGGTTTCTAAAATGAATACAGGTGGAAAGTACGATTCTAGAGCATTTAAAAAATCAGTAGGGTTAAATGGAGTTGGTACCAAAGCGGTTAACGCACTTTCTTCATTTTTTAAAGTAGAATCGTTTAGAGAAGGTAAAACTGTAATTGCTGAATTTGCTAAAGGAGAATTAACTATTCACCAAAACCCTGAAAATTCTAACCAACGTAACGGAACAAAGGTTTCCTTTACGCCAGATAAAACCATTTTTACAAAATATAAATTCAGGAATGAATACATTGTAAAAATGATTAAAAATTATGTGTATTTAAACACAGGATTAAACATACATTTTAATGGTGAAAAATATTTTTCTGAAAATGGATTAAAAGATTTATTAGAAGAAAATATTGCAGATGAATCTATGTTATTTCCAATTATTCATTTACAGGGAGAAGATATTGAGGTAGCTATAACTTTCAGTAAAGCTCAATATAGTGAAGAATATCATTCATTTGTAAACGGACAGCATACAACACAAGGCGGAACACATCAAAATGCATTTAGAGAAGCAGTTGTAAAAACAATTCGCGATTATTTTGGTAAAAATTATGAATCTTCGGATGTTAGAAAATCCATTGTTTCCGCTATTAGTGTAAAAGTAATGGAACCAGTTTTTGAAAGCCAAACTAAAACAAAATTAGGTTCTACAGAAATGGGAGGCGGTTTACCAACTGTTAGAACGTTTATTGGAGATTTTGTTAAAACTAAATTAGATAATTATCTTCATAAAAATCCTGATGTAGCTGAAAAAATTCAAAAAAAAATACTTCAAGCAGAAAAAGAGAGAAAAGATTTATCTGGAATTAGAAAGTTAGCACGAGAACGAGCTAAAAAAGCTAGTTTGCACAATAAAAAATTACGCGATTGTAGAGTTCATTTAAATAATTTAAAAGATGATAATCGATTAGAAAGTACTTTATTTATTACGGAGGGAGATTCAGCAAGTGGTTCAATTACTAAATCAAGAAATGTAAATACTCAAGCAGTGTTTAGTTTACGTGGTAAACCCCTGAATTCATACAATATGAGTAAAAAAATTGTGTATGAAAATGAAGAGTTTAATTTATTACAGGCTGCTTTAAATATTGAAGAGTCAATAGAAGATTTGCGCTACAATAATATTGTAATTGCTACCGATGCGGATGTAGATGGTATGCATATTCGATTATTATTAATTACTTTCTTTTTACAATTTTTTCCAGAGCTAATAAAACAAGGACATTTATATATTTTAGACACTCCATTATTTAGGGTTCGTGATAAAAAACAAACATTTTACTGCTATTCTGAAGATGAAAAGAAAGATGCAATTAAAAACTTAAAAGGAAAACCTGAAATAACTAGATTTAAAGGTTTAGGTGAAATTTCCCCAGATGAGTTTGTTCATTTTATAGGAAATGATATTAGATTAGATCCAGTGATGTTAGATAAAGAAATGTCTATTGATAAATTATTAGAGTTTTATATGGGAAAAAACACTCCAGATAGACAAAAATTTATCATTGAAAATTTAAAAGTTGAATTAGATATTGTAGAAGAAGCATAACATGCAAGAAGAAAACAACGAAGCCATTAACGAAAATTTTGAGAATCAGGAAACCATAACCAAAGTTACAGGAATGTATAAAAATTGGTTTTTGGATTATGCATCGTATGTAATTTTAGAACGTGCCGTTCCTGCAATTAAAGATGGGTTTAAGCCAGTACAGCGTAGAATTTTACATTCTATGAAAGACTTGGATGATGGAAGATATAATAAAGTTGCTAATATTGTAGGACATACAATGCAATATCATCCTCATGGCGATGCTTCTATTGCTGATGCTATGGTGCAAATTGGGCAAAAAGAATTGCTAATTGATATGCAAGGTAACTGGGGAAATATTTTAACCGGCGATCGTGCTGCAGCTTCAAGATATATTGAAGCACGTTTATCTAAATTTGCGCTAGAAGTTGTATTTAATCCTAAAACTACAGAATGGCAAGCTTCTTATGATGGAAGAAGAAAAGAACCAATTGATTTGCCAGTAAAGTTTCCAATGTTACTTGCGCAAGGAGCAGAAGGAATTGCAGTTGGACTTTCTACAAAAATTTTACCACATAACTTTAACGAATTAATTGATGCATCAGTTAGGTATTTAAAAGGAAGGAGTTTTACTTTAGTTCCAGATTTTTTAACAGGAGGAATTGCGGATGTTTCTAATTATAATGATGGAAAACGAGGTAGTAGAATTAGAGTTAGAGCAAAAATTTCTCAATTAGATAAAAAAACATTAGTTATTAATGAAATTCCTTTTGGAACCACAACTTCATCGTTAATTGATTCTATTCTTAAAGCAAATGAAAAGGGTAAAATTAAAATTAAACGTATTGAAGATAATACAGCTGCTAATGTTGAAATTTTAGTTCATTTACCAAGTGGAATTTCACCTGATAAAACTATGGATGCGTTATATGCATTTACTAGTTGCGAAAATTCAATATCGCCATTATGTTGTGTAATTGAGGACAATAAACCTGTATTTATTGGTGTTTCTGAAATTTTAAAAATTTCAACCGACCATACTGTAGACCTTTTAAAAAGAGAGCTTGAAATTCAGTTAAATGAATTAGAAGAACAATGGCATTTTGCTTCTTTAGAACGAATTTTTATTGAAAATAGAATTTATCGTGATATTGAAGAAGAAGAAACTTGGGAAGGTGTAATTGTAGCAATAGATAAAGGTTTAAAACCACATATTAAACACTTAAAACGTGCTATTACAGAAGAAGATATTGTTAGGTTAACAGAAATTAAAATCAAAAAAATATCCAAATTTGATATTGATAAGGCTAAACAATTTATTGAAAGTTTAGAAGATAAAATTGCGGAAGTAAAAGGTTATTTGGCCAATATAATTGATTTTGCAATTAACTATTTTCAAAATTTAAAGAAAAAATACGGCAAAGGAAAAGAGCGAAAAACAGAGTTACGTTCATTTGACGATATTGTCGCTACAAAAGTAGTAATGCGTAATTCTAAATTGTATGTAAATAGAGAAGAAGGCTTTGTTGGAACTTCATTAAAAAGAGATGAATACGTAGCAGATTGTGCAGATATAGACGACGTAATTATTTTTAGAAAAGATGGTAATATGTTAGTAACAAAAGTAGACACTAAAACTTTTGTTGGGAAAGATATTATTCATGTTGCAGTATTTAAAAAGAATGATAAACGTACGGTTTATAACATGATTTATAGAGATGGTAGAGGTGGACCAAGTTATATAAAACGATTTAATGTTACTGGAGTTACCAGAGATAAAACATACGATTTAACCAATGGTTCTAAGGCTTCTATAGTTCATTATTTTACTGCAAACCCTAATGGTGAAGCAGAAACAGTTACTGTTTACCTGCGTGCAGTTGGCAGCATTAAAAAGTTGAAATGGGATATTGATTTTTCAGAGTTAGCTATTAAAGGAAGAGGAGTTAGAGGAAATAGAGTAACTAAAAATGCTATTAAAAAAATTGAGTTAAAAGCAGAAGGAGTTTCTACTTTAAAACCTCGTAAAATTTGGTTTGATGATGTAACTGAAAGATTAAATGTTGATGGCAGAGGAGAGTTATTAGGGGAATTTAAAGGTGAAGATAGATTATTGATTATCAATCAGAAAGGAATTGTTAAAACTATAAAACCAGAACTAACTACTCATTTTGATAGCGATATGATTGTGCTAGAAAAATGGATTCCTGAGAAACCAATTTCAGCTATATATTTTGATGGAGAAAAAGAAAAGTATTACGTAAAACGTTTTATGATTGACAATCCAAATAAAGAAGAATTATTTGTTTCAGATCATCCAAAATCGCAATTAGAAATTGTAGCAACAGATTATAGACCAATGGCTGAAATTCAATTTTCAAAACGTAGTTTAGAGTCGGAAACTATTAATTTTGAGGAGTTTATAGCTGTAAAAGGTATTAAAGCACTTGGTAATCAATTAACTTCCGAAAAAATTAAACAGGTTAATTTATTGGACCCTTTACCATATGAGCCATTGAGTGTTGACGAAGTAGAAGTAAATGATGAAGAGGTTGTTGAAAGTTCAAAAGGTGAAATTGTAAACGAAAAAAACGCAAATAAATCATCTGATAAAAAGGATTTACCTCTAGATGATGATGGTCAAATAACACTATTTTAACCTCTCAAAAAAAGTGAGTTTATAATTTGGTAATAAGGTTGGGTGAGTAATTTTAATCAAATCTTTTAATACTAAATCTGGATGTGCGGGTGCTAATTCAAAATATATTATTCCTCCTGTTGCACCTTTTTTATCAGCATAAGAATATATTTGTTTGGTTTTAAAAGCCTTAAACTTTGAATACAAATCATTTGCATTTTTAAGTTGTTTTAAGCTAGTATAAAAACTAGGAGAAATCCAAATTTCAGCATCTTTTCCTTTTTCAAAAACATTTTCAATATTTAAGGATAAACTACCTTTTCCTTTGGTGTTTTTGTACAAATAATCAGAATTTGCATCTGCCAAAAAAGTAGCTTCAAAACTATCTCCAGCTGGTAAATTCCATATATCTTTAAAAAGTCCGCCTGAAATTACAGTTGGTTTTTTTGTAGCTTCTAAAGCAATAGCTTTAGCGTTTAAATAGTTTTTTTCTATGTTATTAAAAATACTATCAGCTAACTTTTCTTTATTAAATAGAGCTCCAAAAAATTTAATCCATTCGGCTCTTCCGAGAGGTGTTTCTTCAAACCAATCACCATTAAATATAACAGGAATTCCTAATTTTTCAATGGTTGTAAACATTTTGTTTGAAGCGTTTAAGGTAAAGCCAACTACAATTTCAGGATGTAAATTCAATAAAAGCTCCGTATTTATTTGCTCTTCATTTCCTAAATCTTTAACAAATCCTTCATCTATAAGTTTTCTGGTTTTTTTAGACGAAATGTATTTAGTATTTGGAAAACCAATTAATTTATCTTCTTCATTTAATAATTCCAACATTGGTATGTGCGTAGTGCTTGTAACAACTAATGATTTAACTGGAATTTGAATAGAATTAGGTATCTTAGAATTTTTAGATTTTACTAATTTAAACTCAAAAACTTCTTTTGAATTAGGATAAGGGGCTTTAATAATTAATTTAGTATAATTTTTAAAGTGTTGAATATCAAAACCTTTTGCGTATTTAATGTTGACACTATCAACTATATTATTATCTTCTATTTTGTTTTTAACTGCTGAATTACAACTATTTAATATAAATAGAGCCCCGATAATTATAAATATAAAAGGATATTTAAACTTCATACATTTATTAATTTTCACAAATGTAGTATTTCCATTTTTAATGTAAATAATCTAATGTAATTAACTATTTTTGTACTCGATTATGGTTCTTATGTTTGATTTCTCAAACAAAGTGAAAAGGGAATTCGGTTAAAATCCGAAGCTGTTCCCGCAACTGTAAGCTGAAGCCGAATATTTCGGTGATTGTTATACCACTTATACCACTGTTTTAACGGGAAGGTACATAACAATACGCAAGCCAGGAGACCTGCCAAAATCAGATAGTTCAAACTTTCGGGCGAAAGGTTTGGGTATGGTTTACTATACTTAAAAAATTTTCCTGATTTATTTTATTAATTAAATCAAAAGAAAAAAAATGAAAAAATCATTCATTTATTATGTGGTTATTTGTACCATTTTTACAGTAAACACTGTAAATGCACAGCAGGTTAAAGATACGGTTGAGCAGTTGAAAGAAGTAGTGATTACAGCTACAAAATTTGCAACTGAAAAAGAAAAAGTGGGTAAAATTATTTATCAAATTTCACCAACTCAAATTGAAAATTCAAAAGGAAAATCAGTAGCAGAAGTTTTAAGCAATTTTGCAGGAATTGAAATTAATGGAGTAAATAGTTCCGCTAGTAAAAACAAAAGTGTTTACATAAGAGGAGGAAGAGATCGTCAAGTTTTGGTATTGATAAATGGAATTCCTGTAAGCGATCCTTCAGGAATTACTACGACTTACGATTTGCGTTTGCTTACTCTAAATCAGGTTGAATCTATTGAAATTATGAATGGCGCTGCAAGTACTTTGTATGGTTCGGGCGCGGCAACTGGAGTAATTAATATCATCTTAAAAAAATCATCTAGCAAGCCAATTGCTTTAAATTATCAAACTTCTGCAGGCACTAATAATTCATCAGAAGATACAAAGTTAAATTTACATAACTTTCAACAAAATGTATCTATAAATGGAACTTTAAAAAAGTTCAATTATTTGGCAACACTCAATACTTCTTTAAACAATGGATTATCTGAAGCAAGTAGTGAAAATAGTGCTACAAGTTTTGAAAAAGATAAATTTTTAACTACAAATTCTTATATAAATTTTGGTTATGCTGTGGCTTCTAATTTTAAAGTGAATTTGTTTGGAAATTATGACAAAGATAATTATGATTATGACGCAGGAGCCTTTACAGATTCTAAAATTAATAATGGATTTAACAAACAAATAAGGGTTGGTATTTCTTCTAATTTTGACTATAAAAAAGGAATATTAAAGGCAATAGTTTCTTACAATAAAATAGATAGAATGTTTGATAGTTTTAATAGTTGGACTAGCTCTACGGATCATTTTGAGTACACTGGTAAAACTTATTTTATAGATGTAGTTAATAATTATAAAATAGCTAAAAGGCTTCAAGTAATTACTGGTTTAACATATCAAGAACAAAAAAATAATACAAATTCACCTTATGGAAATATTGATGAAAATTTAGCTAATTATACTATTTTTGATATATATACTAATATGATTTACAATTCATTAAGTGGTGTTAATGTAAGTATTGGTACACGTTTAAACAATCATAGTGAATATGGAAATCATTGGGTTTATAATTTTAATCCTTCTTATAATATTACTAAAAATATAAAGCTAATTTCTTCGTATAGTACAGCATTTATTGCGCCAAGTACATACCAACTTTTTTCACAATATGGAAATATTAATTTAAAGCCAGAAGAAAATAAAACTATAGAAGGTGGTTTTGAATTTGAAGTTTTAAATAAAATAGATTTTTCTACAGTTTATTTTTATAGAGAAGATAAAAATGCTATTATTTTACCAGATTATATAACTTATTCAAATGCAGTTGATAAAACAAATGCTAAAGGTATTGAGGCAAACTTGAAACTAAATGTAATTAAAAAAATTAATTTTAATTTAGGCTATGCTTATACTTTAAAAAGTGATGATATAGATTATATTCCTAAAAATAAATTTATGGTAACGTTGGAAACTTCTGCACTTAAAAATACCTATTTATCTTTTCATTTTAAAAATATTTCAAAACGTACTTATTTTGATCAATGGGGAAGCGGAAGCAATATAAATATTGCTGGTTATAGTTTGGTAGATTTTTATGGAAGTCACAAATTAATTAAAGATAATTTATCACTATTTATTCAGGTTAATAATATTTTTAATAAAAATTATATTGAAACTATAGGTTATACAACTAAAGGAAGAAATTTTAAAATTGGGTTAGATTTCAAATTTTAGCATAATTAAAAGCTGGCAAATTTTGTCAGCTTTTAAATAAAATTATGAACTTCATTCTTTAAAACTTTTAAAGCTGCTAAAGAAGGTGATGGATTAGTAGCAGTAGTTTCTATAATTTTTTCACGCAATTCTTGTGCAGTTTTTATAGCTTCTGAATTCAAATTAGTTCTAATTATATGAATGGTAGCATTTTTTGAAGCAGTAATAGCATCCCAACTCTCTTCTGAAATATAAATTTGCTGTGTTAAATTGTGTTCAAATTCTTTTTCAATAGTTTCCATTAAACCTATTGCGTAGGCATCTTTATCATCATTTACAGAAGAAATTCTTACAATTAATTTAGAGATAGTTATTCGTTCTAAAAAAAGCGCCATTCTTTCATATGCCTGAAGCTTAATTGGTAAAGTAGTTTTTTTATTTTCTTTAAGCAGATTTAACTTCATTTTTTGAACTTCATTAGAAGTATAAAGTTTAAAAAAGTAAAAAGCAACTAGTCCAGTAACTATAGAAGGAATCGTATAACTCAACAATTCAAAAATTTTAGATAATTCAATATTTTGGATAAATAACATATTATATGGAATTTAACAGCAAATTTATTATAAGTTTTTCAATTATTGTAATTAATCCTGACAAATATCAGTGAATATAATAAGTAAACAAATTAATTTTGTTCTCGTAACATTTAATAAAAAAATAATTTAACTAAAAAGTAATATTTGTTACAATTAAAAAGAACATTAATTAACAATTAAAATTATGAAAAATTTATTAAGATTAGTAGTAGTATTGTTTACCTCAGCTGTTTTTGCACAAGCAGGCCATGTCATGCAAGGTGTAGGTGCAGTTAATATGTCTATGGGAGGAGCATCTACTGCACAACCGTTAGATATTAGTGGAGCATTACAATGGAATCCAGCAGCTATCTCTGTTTTTGATAGTAAGATATTAGACTTCAATTTAGGTATTTTCTTTTCAGCACCAGAATTGAGTTCAAGTTTACCTGCAAATATGTTATATCCAGGATCTCCAGCAGTTTCAGGAACAACTTTAGATGACAGACCTGTTTCTCCAATGCCTGCTTTAGCGATGGTTTGGGGTAAAGAAGGAAGTAAACATACTTTTGGAGTTTCTGCTTTCGGTATTAGTGGATTTGGAGTTACTTTTCCTCAAGATACTAACTTGCCTATGGATTTAAATGGAAATCCAAATCCATCATGGGATCCTACTAATTCTAACCCTATAAATTGGCCTCAAGGTTTAAGAGGTTTTGGAAAATTAAAATCAGATTATATGCTGTTACAAGTTGGATTAACATGGGCTTATGAAATCACTAAAAATTTGTCTATAGGTGTTGAACCAACACTAAATTATGCAGCATTAAAATTAGAACCAAATCCAATTGCTTCTCCAAGTATGACTTTAGGTTATCCAGTTTCTGATAAAGCTTCTGCTATTGGTTTTGGAGCTCAATTTGGTATATTTTATCATTCAGATGGAGGAATAAAATTAGGGGTTTCTTATAAAACAGAGCAACAATTTAGCGATATGACATTCTCTAACACTTATTTAGATGGTTCTGCAGCACCAGATGTTGATTTTAAAATGAATTACCCAGCTATTTTATCTTTTGGTTTAGGATATTCAATGGAAGATTTTGATTTTGCTTTAGATTACAGAAGAGTAGATTATGAAAATACTGATGGATTTGCTGAAAAAGGTTGGACTAACACAGGTTCTGTTAAAGGATTTGGTTGGAAAAACATAAACATTTTGTCTGCAGGTATTCAATATAAAGGTATCAAAAAATTACCTTTAAGAGTTGGTTATACTTATAGTAGTAACCCTATTGATTCAGAGTTAGCTTTCTTTTCAACTCCAGCAACTGCGGTTATTAAAAATGCACTTCAATTTGGGTTTAGCTACTCAATTAATGATAATTTTATGTTAAACGGAGTTTATCATCATGGAACTAGTGATGGAGAAACAAGTGGACCTATTTTAGATCCAATGATGGCATCACCTACAAATCCTTATGGAGCTGTCCCAGGAACAAATGTTAGTTATTCAATGACAACAGATATGATTATGGTTGGTTTAACATATAAATTTAAAAAATAATAATTACTTGAATTAATTTATTTTTTTTAAAGGCTTCTTTTTGAAGCCTTTTTTTACGCTTAAATTTAAGATTTAGTTTATAAATAATATTTAATTTGAGAATATTACTTTTACAAAATGATTTATAAGAACAAGAAAGATTTTATAGTTAGTTCTGCTTTTATTCTATTATTAATAGCAGCTATTTATGGATTAATTATTAGATGGAGTTTTACCTTTCCAACAGAAGCAATCAGCTATAAAAATATCTTACAAGCTCACTCTCATGTTGCATTTTTAGGTTGGGGTTACATTGCTTCTTTAGTTTTAATAACCAATTTATTTATAAAAGATAAATCAACATTTATAAAAATTTATAATACATTGATTCGCTTTATTTTAATTGTTATTTTTTTAATGTTAATAAGCTTTCCTTTAATTGGTTATAAATCTATTTCTATAGCTTTACTGGTAGTATTTGGATTAGCAAGTTATGTTATTTCTTTTCAATTATTAAAAAATATTAAAGGGAAGAATATATCGACAAAATTAATTCGGTTTGGTATATATTATTACTTGTTATCTAGTTTGGCAACTTGGTTTTTAGCATTTGTAATAATTACACAAGGAAAATCGATTTTGTATTATAATACAATTTATTTTTATCTTCATTTTTTATATAACGGGTATTTTGTTTTTGTGCTTTTTGGATTATTATTTAAGCTGTTTGAAAGTCAAAGTATTAGCATTTCTACAAAACATCAAAATCAATTTTTTATATTTCTAAATATAGCTTGTATACCAGCTTATACATTATCTATTTTGTGGAGTAATGTATCTATAGTATTTAATTTTATAGGGTTTTTAGCATCGATTTCACAATTAATATCACTATTTTATTTAATTAGAATTCTTCAAAAAAATATTAATAATTTAAATTGGTCATATATTTCAAAACTACTTTTAAAAGTTTCCATAATTTCTTATGTCTTAAAAATTTTCATTCAAATAATTTCTGCATTACCTTACATAGTTACTCAGTCATTAGCTTTAAAACATTACTTTATAATAGGTTATTTACATTTGTTTACGCTAGGTTTTATGACATGTATGTTGTTTTTGTTTTTACTTCAAATTAAAAAATTAGAAATACAATCTACTGTTTCAAAAATAGGAACATTTACTTTTTTGATTGGGATTATTGGTACTGAATTTCTGTTATTTTATCAAGGATTTTTATTTTTGTTTAAGTTTAATGCGTTAAAATTTTACAATTTAGAAATGCTTTTTTTTAGTTTTTTATTGGTAATAGGTTTACTACTAATGTTACTCCCTAATTTATTTTTAAGAGAAAAAAAAAATTAAAAGGGTTGTCAATAACTTTTATTGCTTAACTTAAATTGGAATAGTACTTTTGAATTTTATTGAATTCCTGTGAATACTTACTTAGAAAATCTTAACGAATCGCAAAAAGCTGCTGTTATACACAAAGAAGGCCCAATGATAATTATTGCTGGTGCAGGCTCTGGTAAAACAAGAGTTTTAACTTATAGAATTGCTCATTTAATGCATCAAAATATAGATGCTTTTAATATATTGGCATTAACATTTACTAACAAAGCAGCACGAGAAATGAAAAATCGTATTGCAACGGTTGTTGGTAATTCCGAAGCTAAAAATCTTTGGATGGGAACTTTCCACTCTGTTTTTGCAAGAATTTTACGTTCGGAAGGGCATCATTTAGGTTATCCATCAAATTTTACTATTTACGATACACAAGATGCTGTTAGATTGCTTTCTTCAATTATTAAAGAAATGCAATTGGACAAAGATAAATACAAACCAAAGCAGGTTTTAAGTAGAATTTCTTCTTTTAAAAATAGTCTAATAACAGTTAAAGCTTATTTTAATGATCCTGAGTTAATAGCTGCAGATAAAATGGCTCAACGTCCAAAAATGGGTGAAATTTATGAGCAGTATGTAGATAGATGTTTTAAAGCTGGAGCAATGGATTTTGATGATTTGTTACTTAGAACTAATGAAGTTTTAACTCGGTTTCCTGAAGTTTTAGCAAAATATCAAGATAGATTTAAATATATCTTAGTAGATGAGTATCAGGATACAAACCATTCACAATATTTAATTGTTAGAGCTTTAGCAGACCGTTTTCAAAATATTTGTGTTGTTGGAGACGATTCTCAAAGTATTTACGCATTTAGAGGCGCAAATATCCAAAATATATTAAATTTTCAGCGTGATTATGATAAAGTTGCCATTTTTAAATTAGAGCAAAATTATCGTTCTACAAAAAATATTGTAGAAGCAGCAAATAGTGTAATTGCAAAAAATAAAACCAAATTAGATAAGCAAGTTTGGACGGAAAATGATAGAGGCGCAAAAGTTAAAGTAATGCAAACTTACACTGAAGCTGAAGAAGGTCGTTTTGTAGCAAATTCTATTTTTGAAAATGCTATGAATTTACAGCTTAAAAATTCTGATTTTGCAGTATTATATCGTACCAATGCACAATCTAGAGCAATTGAAGATGCTTTACGAAAAAAAGATATTAAATATAAAATTTATGGCGGATTATCTTTTTACCAGCGAAAAGAAATAAAAGATATTTTAGCATATCTGCGATTATTGATAAATCCAAATGATGAAGAAGCTTTAAAAAGAGTTATTAATTATCCAGCGCGAGGAATTGGGAATACAACTATGGATAAATTATCTGTAGCAGCAAATCATTATAAAAAATCTATTTTCGAAATTTTACAGAATTTATCTAAAATAGATTTAAATTTAAATGCAGGAATTAAAACAAAACTTTCCAATTTTGTTACAATGATTCAGCATTTTCAAATTGAAGCGCAATCTAAAAATGCTTTTGAAATAGCCGATTTTGTTGTAAAACAAACAAAACTAATACGTGATTTAGAAAAAGACGGAACTCCTGAAGGAGTTAGTAGAGTGGAAAACATTCAAGAGTTATTAAATGGAGTAAAAGATTTTATTGAAGTTCAAAAAGAAAAGGACGAAGACGATTCTTTAGCTTTTTTTTTAGAAGATGTTGCTTTGGCTACAGATTTTGACAATGATAAAAAAGACGATACTCCAAGAGTTGCTTTAATGACTATTCATTTAGCAAAAGGATTAGAATTTCCTTTTGTATATATTGTTGGATTAGAGGAAACATTATTCCCTTCTGCAATGAGTATGAATACAAGAAGTGAATTGGAAGAAGAACGAAGGTTATTTTATGTAGCACTTACAAGAGCTGAAAAGCAAGCATATTTAAGCTATGCGCAAACTAGGTATCGTTGGGGAAAATTAATAGATTGTGAGCCAAGCAGATTTTTAGAAGAAATTGATGAAGAATTCTTAGAGTATTTAAAAGTAAAAAGAGCTCCAATACCACAAAACAAATTTATTAATGAAGATATCTTTGGAAGTGTACCACAACATAAAATTCGATTTAAAAAACCAGTACAAAGAACTCCTGTAAAAAAACAAATTAAAAAAACGGAAGAACCTAATCTACAATTTAAAGCACCTAAAAATTTAACAAAAGTTACAAATACTACTGCTCAAAACAATAATTTATTTGATAATTCTATTGTTGTAGGCAATATAGTTTCTCATACTAAGTTTGGTAAGGGAGAAGTGGTTAGTTTAGAAGGTACAGGAGCTAGTAAGAAAGCAGAAATTAATTTTGCTTCCGTTGGATTAAAAAAATTATTGTTGCAATTTGCAAAGCTTACAATAATTAGCTAATAGGCATTGTAAAACCAATTATTAAGTTGTAATTTGCATAAAATATAAACAGAAATAGATAGATGGAATTTGATTTAGAATACAATTCAGAAAGACCGCATTTAATTATTCCAGAATACGGAAGACATATTCAAAAATTAATAGATTATTGCGTAAAAATTGAAGATGATGAAGAAAGAGATAAAATGGCAAAAGCAATAGTGGATGTTATGGGAAATCTTCAACCACATTTAAGAGATGTGCCAGATTTTAAGCACAAACTTTGGGATCAGTTATTTATAATGTCAGAATTTAAATTAAATGTTACACCACCATTTGGGAAAATTGATAAGGAAATTTTTGAGGAAAAACCAGAGCCTTTAGCTTATCCTAAATCAGCTACTAAATATAAATTCTACGGAACTAATATTCAAACCATGATTGATACTGCTTTAACATGGGAAGAAGGAGAGCAACGTGAAGCATTATATTTTGCAATTGCAAACCACATGAAAAAGTGTTACCTAAATTGGAATAAAGATACTGTAGAAGATACTGTAATTTATAAACATCTATTAGATTTATCCAATGGAAAAATAGATTTAGAGCCTTTAAATGAACAATTAACAGAAAGTAGGAACTTATTAAGAAAAAGAAAGGCCAATCCTAAGCAACAACGTTCAAAAAACAAAAAGAAATAACTACTTAAAAAAATAATATGGCAACATTTGTTATTGAAGGAGGTCATAAATTAAGCGGTAGCATAACACCTCAAGGAGCAAAAAATGAAGCGTTACAAGTAATTTGCGCGGTTTTATTAACTGATGAAGAGGTTATTATTAGTAATATTCCTGATATACGAGATGTAAATAAATTAATTTTTATTTTATCAGAATTAGGAGTTAAAGTAAAACAATTAGAGGAACATACTTATTCTTTCAAAGCAGATGAAATAAACTTAAAATATTTAGAATCCGATAAATTTAAACGTGAGGGTAGTTCTTTACGAGGCTCAATAATGATTGTAGGACCACTGTTAGCTCGTTTTGGAAAAGGATATATTCCACGCCCAGGAGGAGATAAAATAGGGCGTAGAAGGTTAGACACTCATTTTGAAGGGTTTATTAAATTAGGTGCGACATTTAGATATAACCATGATGAAAGGTTTTATGGTGTTGAAGCCAACCATTTAACAGGTACTTCAATGCTTTTAGAAGAAGCTTCCGTAACAGGTACTGCAAACATTATTATGGCTGCTGTTTTAGCTGAAGGAGTTACTTCAATTTATAATGCAGCTTGTGAACCATACATCCAACAATTATGTAGAATGTTAAATAGCATGGGAGCTGATATTTCAGGTGTTGGTTCAAATTTACTTAATATAAAAGGCGTTAAAAAATTACAAGGTTGTAAGCATGAAATTTTACCTGATATGATTGAAATTGGTAGCTGGATTGGTATGGCTGCTATGACAAAATCTTCACTAACTATTAAGGATGTTAGTTGGAATGATTTAGGATTAATTCCTACAGTTTTTAAAAAACTAGGGATTAATTTAGTTCAGAAAGGAGATGATATTTTTATTCCACAACAGGAAAATTATGAAATTCAAAATTTCATGGATGGCTCTATATTAACTATTGCTGATGCGCCTTGGCCAGGATTTACTCCAGACTTATTAAGTATTGTTTTAGTGGTAGCAACACAAGCAAAAGGGAGTGTTCTTATTCATCAAAAAATGTTTGAAAGCCGATTATTTTTCGTGGATAAATTAATTGATATGGGAGCAAAAGTTATTCTTTGTGATCCTCATAGAGCTACTGTAATTGGAATGAATCACGAATCTAGCTTAAAAGGAACAACTATGACTTCACCAGATATTAGAGCTGGAATTTCTTTATTAATAGCTGCACTTTCAGCAAAAGGAACAAGTACAATCCATAATATTGAACAAATTGATAGGGGTTATGAAAATATTGATGAAAGACTTAGAGCTATCGGGGCGAAAATAACAAGAACAGAACAATGTGTATAAAATCTCGTTTTTACGAGATTTTTTTATGTCATATTGTCATTTAATTTAAATTGGCAAAAAAATTGCTAATACTAAACTAAATTTTTAAGAATAGCCATGAGTAAAAAGAAGGAACATAAAAAAGAAAAGGATAACGAAGATATAAAACAAGAAACTATTGAAATTAGTGCTGAAGAACAGCTAAAAGAAGATTTATCTAAAGAAAAAGATAAATTTTTACGATTGTTTGCTGAATTCGAAAATTATAAAAGACGTACTTCTAAAGAACGTATAGAATTATTTAAAACTGCCAATGAGGAATTAATGACAGTTTTATTACCAATTTTAGATGATTTTGAAAGAGGGTTGGCAGAAATTAAAAAAGCGGATGATTCTGAGTTACTAAAAGGAATGGAATTAATTAATAATAAACTTAAAAATTCCTTATCTCAAAAAGGTTTAACAGAAATGGAAGTAAAATCAGGTGATGTTTTTGATGTTGAATTACACGAAGCAATTACACAAATTCCTTCTCCGTCAGATGATTTAAAAGGTAAAATTATTGATGTTATTGAACAAGGATATAAATTAGGTGATAAAATAATAAGATATCCAAAAGTAGTTGTTGGACAATAATTTATAAACATGAAAATAGACTATTACGAAGTTTTAGAAATAAGCAAATCTGCTACTCAGGCCGAAATTAAAAAAGCATATAGAAAACAAGCTTTAAAATATCATCCAGATAAAAATCCGGGGGACAAAACTGCGGAAGAAAAATTTAAGCAGGCAGCTGAAGCATATGAAATTTTGAGCGATCCAAATAAAAAATCTCGTTATGATCAGTTTGGTCATGCAGCCTTTGAAGGTGGAGCAGGAGGAGGTTTCCAAGGAGGACACATGAATATGGAAGATATTTTCAGTCAATTTGGAGATATTTTTGGAGGTGCATTTGGAGGTGGAGGATTTAGTGGTTTTGGAGGAAGTTCTTCTAGAGGAAGAGCTAGAGTAAAAGGAAGTAATTTAAGAATTAGAGTTAAATTAACTTTAGAAGAAATTGCAAATGGAGTTGAAAAGAAAGTAAAAGTTCGTAGAAAAGTACAAGCTGAAGGAGCTAGTTTTAAAACTTGTTCAACCTGCCATGGTAGTGGTCAAGTTATGCGAGTTACCAATACTATATTAGGTAGAATGCAAACTTCTAGTACTTGTCCGACCTGTCACGGAGCAGGAGAAATATTAGATAAAAGGCCTAAAAATGCAGATAATAGTGGTTTAATTCAAAAAGAAGAAACAGTTTCTATTAAAATTCCTGCAGGAGTTACAGAAGGTGTTCAGCTAAAAGTAAATGGTAAAGGAAACGCAGCTCCTGGAAATAATTCTATTGATGGAGATTTAATTGTGGTTGTGGAAGAATTAGAACATGAAACTTTAAAACGTGAAGGAACTAATTTACACCATGATTTATACATTAACTTCTCAGAAGCTGTAATGGGAGTTTCAAAAAATATTGATACAGTTTCTGGAAAAGTAAAAATTAAAATTGAGCCAGGAACTCAATCAGGAAAAATATTACGATTAAGAGGTAAAGGATTACCAAGTATTGAACGTTATGGAAGTGGTGATTTGTTAGTGCATATTAACGTATGGACTCCACAAAATTTATCTAAAGAGCAAAAACAATTTTTTGAAAAAATGATAGATGATGAAAATTTTATTCCAAATCCTTCAAAAAATGATAAATCTTTTTTTGAAAAGGTAAAGGATATGTTTTCATAAAAAAATATTTTTTTTCTATAATTTATTCAATAAAAAAATTATATTTGAAGTGTTATTAGTTTATAAACTGATAACACTTTTTCTTTTTCATAGCAATTTTCCCACTCAAATTTTGAGTGGGTTTTTTTATAACTTTTATTAGCGTATTTTTGCAAATTAAAAGTAGGTCGCCTTATCGTTCCATTAATTGGAAAGGAAAGTCCGGACACCACAGAGTAGTATAGCGGATAACATCCGTCCAACGAAAGTTGAGGACAAGTGCAACAGAAAGCAAGTACAGTTCGGCTGTAGTGAAACCAGGTAAACTCTATACGGTGCAATGCCATGTATATTGAAATTTTAGAGTTACTCGCTCTATTTCAAGGGGTAGGCAGATTGAACTTTAGAGCAATTTAAAGTCTAGATAAATGATAAGGATTTCATCTTTTTGAAATACAGAATCCGGCTTACAGATCTACTTTTATTTTTACATTGTTATATTTTTAATATTTATTCATTTTTTTTCTTAATAATTAATTAATAAGTAATTTAATTAGATTTAATTAAATTATTAATAACTTAATGAGTAATAAGGTAAAAATCTTTTAAAAGAGTAGGTTTTTTTGTAATTTCGCGACTAGAAATAATAAAAACAAAATATATACTTATGGCATTTGATATAGATATGATTAAAGGCGTTTATTCTCGTATGACTGAACGTGTTGATGCTGCTAAAAAAGTAGTTGGTAGACCTTTAACTTTAGCAGAAAAAATATTATATAACCATTTATGGGATGGAGTTTCTAAAACGGCTTTTAAACGAGGTGAAGATTATGTTGATTTTGCTCCAGATCGTATAGCTTGCCAAGATGCTACAGCTCAAATGGCACTTTTACAATTTATGCAAGCTGGTAAAGCTAAAGTAGCAGTACCTACAACTGTTCATTGCGATCATTTAATACAAGCAAAATTAGGAGCGGATAAAGATTTACAAAACGCAATAAATAATAGTAGTGAAGTTTTTAATTTTTTATCGTCAGTTTCTAATAAATATGGAATTGGTTTTTGGAAACCTGGAGCAGGAATTATTCATCAAGTAGTATTAGAGAATTATGCTTTCCCAGGAGGAATGATGATTGGAACAGATTCTCATACCGTTAATGCAGGAGGTTTAGGAATGGTAGCAATTGGTGTAGGAGGAGCTGATGCTGTGGATGTAATGGCTGGGATGCCTTGGGAATTAAAGTTCCCAAAATTAATAGGAGTTAAATTAACAGGAAAACTTTCTGGTTGGACTGCTCCTAAAGATGTTATTTTAAAAGTTGCAGGTATTTTAACTGTAAAAGGTGGTACTGGAGCAATTGTAGAATATTTTGGAGAAGGCGCAAAATCACTTTCTGCTACAGGTAAAGGTACTATTTGTAATATGGGAGCTGAAATAGGAGCAACTACATCAACTTTTGGTTATGATGAAGCAATGGAACGCTATTTACGTGCTACTGGAAGAAATGAAGTTGCAGATGAAGCTAATAAAATTGCAGGATATTTAACCGGAGATGATGAAGTTTATGCAGACCCTGAAAAATATTTTGATCAAGTAATTGAAATTAATTTATCTGAATTAAAGCCACATTTAAATGGTCCATTTACACCAGATTTAGCAACTCCTGTTGGTGAGATGACTGAAAAGGCAACTAAAAATGGTTGGCCTTTAAAAGTTGAGTGGGGTTTAATAGGAAGTTGTACAAACTCTTCTTATGAAGATTTATCAAGAGCTGCTTCTGTAGCAAAACAAGCAGTTGATAAAAAATTAACTACTAAAGCTGAGTTTGGTATTAATCCAGGTTCTGAACAAGTTCGTTATACTACTGAGCGTGACGGAATTTTAGATATTTTTGAACAGTTAGATGCTAAAATATTTACCAATGCCTGTGGACCTTGTATTGGTCAATGGTCTAGAGAAGGAGCTGATAAGCAAGAAAAAAATACTATTATACATTCCTTCAATAGAAATTTCTCTAAAAGAGCAGATGGAAACCCAAATACACATGCTTTTGTTGCTTCTCCAGAAATGGTTGCTGCTATAGCTATTTCAGGTAAATTAGATTTTAATCCATTAACAGATAAATTGATAAATCAAGATGGAGAAGAAGTAATGTTAGAAGAACCAACAGGTTTTGAATTGCCACCTAAAGGTTTTGATGTAAAAGATCCTGGCTATGATGCACCAGTTGCAGATGGAACTAAAGTTAGTATAAATGTTAAATCAGATTCTGAACGTTTACAATTATTAACTCCATTTAAACCAATTGGAAATAATGTAAAAGGAGCAAAATTATTAATTAAAGCTTTTGGAAAATGTACAACAGACCATATATCTATGGCTGGACCTTGGTTACGTTTTAGAGGGCATTTAGATAATATTTCAGATAATATGTTAATAGGTGCTGTAAATGCATTTAATAAAGAAACAAATAAAGTAAAAAATCAGTTGACTGGAGTTTATGGAGCTGTACCTGATACTGCAAGAGCTTATAAAGCTGCCAATGTACCGAGTGTTGTTGTTGGTGATCATAATTATGGTGAAGGTTCATCTCGTGAGCATGCAGCAATGGAACCTCGTCATTTAGGTGTTGTTGCGGTTATTGTAAAATCATTTGCACGTATTCATGAAACAAACCTAAAAAAACAAGGTATGTTAGGATTAACGTTTGCTAATGAAGCTGATTATGATTTAATACAAGAAGATGATACATTCAACTTTTTAGATTTAAATGAATTTGCACCAAATAAACAATTAACCTTAGAAATTGTTCATAAGGATGGAAGTAAAGACGTTATTAAATTAAATCATACCTATAATTCTAATCAAATAGATTGGTATAATGAGGGTTCTGCACTTAATTTAATTAAAAAGGAAAACGCTTAATAATCCATAAATATATTTTAAAAATCCTTCTTTTAAGAAGGATTTTTTTGTTGATACACTTTACGAAAACGATATCTGTTAAATTTTTATAAATTAATATTTAAACAATTGTTTAAATCAAACATTTGTTTAATTTTGTGTCGTTATTTTAAATAAAGATTTATGGAACTAAATGAAAAAAAAATTCATATCCTCAAAATTGCTGAAAAGTTGTTTGCTGAAAAGGGATTTGATGGCACTTCTATTAGAACAATTGCTAAAGCAGCAGACATAAATATAGCAATGGTTTCTTATTATTTTGGTTCAAAAGAAAAATTGTTAGAAGGAATTTTGCTTTTTAGAAGTACAGATTTTAAAATGGAGTTTGAAAATATTCTTGCATCATCAAAATCTTATTTTGAAAAACTAAATGAAATAGTTACCTTAATTATTCAACGAATTCATAGAAATAGACACATTTACAAAATTGTAAATTTTGAATATTCAAATAACAATCGTGAAATTAACTTTGATGGTTATAATAATCAAAAAAAGGAAAATGCAAGTTTAATTCAAAATTTCATCAAAGAAGGACAAGATGCAGGTTTCTTTTCAAAAAATATAAATACTTCGTTAATTTTTGCAACTATAATCGGCACCTATTTTCATATTTATTACAACAAAAAATATTATATGAAAAATTTTGATTTACAAAATGAAAAAGAAGTAGACAACTTTATTGTAGCAACTCTTATTCCTCACATTCAACAAACTATTAAAGCTTTATTAACAAATGAAAATTAAAAAAATCGGATTTGTTCTTATACTTATTATGATAAGTGCTGGGCAAATAAATGCTCAAGAAAGTATCCAGTTATCATTAAAAGATGCCGTAAAAATGGCTCTTTCAAATAGTGACCAATCAAAAATATTAGATTTAAATATAACATCTGCAAAAAATAAATTAGCTAGTGTTAAAGCAATCCAATATCCTGATGTAAAATTATCTGGACAATATAATTATTTAACCAACGCTAATGTAAATTTAAATTTAGGCGAAAGCTCTTCAAGTGCGCCACCAAAAGTAAATGATTTGTTACTTGGACAAGTAAATATTTCTGTCCCACTTTTTTCAGGTTTTAAAATTAAAAACAGTATTAAAGCTTCCTCAAATAATTTTACTGCTGCAAAGCTTCAAACAGAAAATGGAAAAGAACAGTTAAGTATGCAAACTATTGAAACCTATATTAATTTATATAAATCTGAAAAAGCAATTCGTTTAGTTAGCGAAAATCTGAAAAACGCTAAGCAACGTGTTGAAGATTTTTCAAATATGGAAGAAAATGGATTATTAGCTAAAAATGATTTGTTAAAAGTAAAATTGCAAGAAGCATCTATTGAATTAGCGCTTTCTAAAGCTAAAAAAAATGCTTATATGCTTAATTATCAACTAGTAAAATTTTTAAAACTTCCTGAAAACACCAAAATTTCAATTGATGATTTAAATTTCAAAAATGTAATTGAAATGCCTAAATCAGATACGTTAGTTTCAAGAGCTGATACTAAAGCACTTGAATACCAATTAATGGCAGCTAAAAATGAAGTGAAAGTTGCAAAAAGCAGTTATTATCCTTCCATTGGTTTAAGTGGAGGATATGCAGCACTTAAACTTGGTAATTTTTTTACAGTATATAATGCTATGAATGTTGGAGTCGGAATTTCTTATAATTTTTCTAATATTTTCAAAAATAAAAGTCAGGTTAAAATGGCAAAAATTAATGCTGATGAATTAAATTATCAATTAGATAAATTAAATGATGCTGTAAAAATTCAAGTAGAAAATGCTCAGCAAGAATACACACTGGCTATATCAAATTTGAATGTTTATGAGCAATCTGAAATACAAGCGGTAGAAAATTATAGAATTGTAAACGATAAATTTAATAATGGTTTAGCAGATACGCGTGATTTATTAGAGGCAGATGTGCAACAATTACAATCAAAAATAAATAAAGAGAATGCAAAAGCTACAGTATTATTAGCCTATTATAAATTAGCAAATGCAAAAGGAAATTTAAATTCAAAACTATTAAACTAAGAAAAAAATAATATGGAACCATCCAAAAAACCATCCAAAAAATTAAAACTAATTTTAGCAGTAATTGTGCTAATTGGTGTAAGTTATGCAGGTTATAAATTCATAAATTCATTTTATCACGAAGGAACTGATGATGCACAAGTTCAATCTAATATGACAGCAATTATCCCACATGTTGGCGGATATATTCAAAAAGTGTATGTAGTAGATAATCAGTTTGTTAAAAAAGGAGATACATTATTTGTAATAGATAATAGAGATTATATTTCTAAATTAAATCAAGCTGAAGCTAATGTAGAAGCAGCAAAAAGTCAGCTTATAGTTGCCAATTCCAAAATTAATTCTAATGTTGCAAGTGCAAAAGCTTCTGATGAACATGTTAAATCTGCTAATCAAAATATTGAAGTAGCAAAAATAAAATTGTGGCGCGCCGAGAATGATTTTAAGCGCTACAAAAATTTATATGATAAACATTCCATAACTACCCAACAATATGAGCAAGCATTAGCAGCAAAACAAGAAGCTGAAAAATCACTGGAAATTATTAAAAATCAACAAAAAGTAACTTCAAGTCAGCAAAAAGTTGCGGCTACTGAAACTGAAATTTCAAAAAGTATGGTTGCTGTTGCCAAATCTAATTTAAAGAGTGCAGAAGCTATGCTATCTGCTGCACAATTACAATTAAGTTACACAGTTGTAACAGCACCAGTTAATGGACAGCTTTCTAGTATTGGTTTTGAAGTAGGGCAATTGGTGCAGGCTGGTCAATCACTTTTTTATTTGATTAATACGGATAATAAATGGGTAGTTGCCAATTTTAAAGAAACACAATTAGGAAAAATGAAAATTGGACAAAAAGTGTCTATTAAAGTGGATGCTTTTCCTGATAAAGATTTTGAAGGTGTAATATCTGCGTTTTCACCTGCAACTGGTGCTCGGTTTTCAATTTTACCTCCTGATAATGCAACCGGAAATTTTGTAAAAACAGTACAACGTGTACCTGTAAAAATCGATTTTACAAAAGAGAATAATGCAGAACAGTTAAATAGATTAAGTTCAGGAATGAACGTAGTGGTTGATGTTCACATAAAATAAATTATGGAAGAAGATAGTTTAGTAGAGTACGGTTTTAGGCGTACAATTATTACTATTACTGCCGTTTTATGCGCACTTTTGGAAATTGTTGATACAACAATAGTGAATGTGGCATTAAATGATATGAGAGGTAATTTAGGAGCAACCTTAAATGATATTGCTTGGGTAATAACTGCTTATGCCATTGCAAATGTTATTATTATACCAATGACTAGTTGGCTTTCCAAACAATTTGGAAGAAGAAATTATTTTGCAGCTTCAATTATTATTTTTACCACGGCTTCATTTTTATGTGGTAATTCTACAAGCCTTTGGGAGTTAATAATTTTTAGATTTATTCAAGGTTTAGGAGGAGGAGCTTTATTAGTAACAGCTCAAACAATTATAACGGAAAGTTATCCAATAGCAAAAAGAGGAATGGCTCAGGCAATTTACGGGATGGGTGTAATTGTAGGGCCAACCTTAGGACCTCCATTAGGTGGTTATATTACAGATAATTATTCTTGGCCTTATATCTTTTATATTAATATCCCAATAGGTATTGTAGCAGCTATTTTAACTATATTATATGTTAGAAGTCCGAAGTTTGGAGAAAAATTAAAAGCTTGGCAAGTAGATTGGTGGGGAATAGTATTTTTAGCAGCTTTTATTGGCTCATTACAGTTTGTTTTAGAACACGGACAACAAGATAATTGGTTTGAGAGCAATACCATTAAAGCATTGACTGCAGTTTCATTTTTTGGATTAATTTCATTCATTTGGAGAGAATTAGTATATGAACATCCAATTGTTAATTTACGAGTTTTACAGAATAATAATTTAATGTTAGGTACAATTATGACTTTTATACTTGGCTTTGGTTTATATGGTTCAACTTTTATTATTCCTATTTATACACAATCTATACTTGGTTGGACAGCTACGGATGCAGGTTTGTTGTTAATTCCTAGTTCTATTACTACAGGAATTATGATGCCTTTTATAGGTAAAATGTTGCAGAGAGGAGTTTCCCAAAAATATTTAGTTGCAGCTGGATTCTCTATCTTTTTTCTGTATAGTTTATGGATGCATTTAGTATTAACTCCAGATACTGGAGCTGGAGCAATGTTTTGGCCTTTAGTTGTAAGAGGAGTTGGCTTAGGACTGTTATTTGTTCCTATTACAACATTAGCTCTTTCAACATTAAAAGGAAAAGAAATAGGAGATGGAGCAGCTTTTACAGGAATGATGCGTCAGTTAGGTGGCTCATTTGGAGTTGCTATAATTACAACGGTTATAGCTAATTTAAATCAACAACATAGAGTAGAACTAATACCAAATATTACAGCAATTAATTTTAAAGTTCAAGAACGTCTTAACGGTTTACAACACTTTTTTATGAGTAAAGGATTTAGCGTTAATGAATCGCTCAAAAAAGCTTATCAAATATTGGATTTATCGGTAACCAAACAAAGTGCTGTACTTTCTTTTATGGATGTATTTTTGTACTTAGGCATATTATTTTTAATATGTGTACCATTTGTCCTATTAATTAAAAAAGGAGCTGGTAAGGTTAAAAGTGTAAGTTCTCATTAGTTTTTTATGAACTTTCTAAAATGAACTAATCTAAATTAAATTAAAACATATTTAATATTTTTTTAAGTTTTAATAGTTTAGGTTAGTTATTTTTTTTTGTAAATTTCAGGATAAATCATTTCTATGAAAATTACTCATTTTAGTGCTGAGTGTTATCCGATTGCAAAAGTTGGAGGACTTGCAGATGTTGTAGGATCCTTACCAAAATATCAAAATTCAAAAACAATTAGTTCAGAGGTTATTATGCCTTTTTATGATATTGAATTTACAAAAAAAAATAAGTTCAATGTATTGTTTGAATCTACAATTCAATTAGGATTTTCAACATTTAAATATCGAATTTTAACTCCCAAATTAAAAAAATTGGGTTTTACTATTTATTTAGTTGATATTCCAGATTTATTATTTAAAAACTATGTGTATTCTGAAAATGATACAGAACGCTTTTTAGCTTTTCAAATAGTAGCTTTAGATTGGATATTAACTTGGGAAACGAAACCAGATATAGTTCATTGTCATGATCATCATGTTGGATTAATTCCTTTTATGATGACACAATGTGTTAGATATGACAGTTTAAAAATGATTCCTACTGTTTTAACTATTCATAATGCTCAATATCAAGGATGGTTTACTCATGAAAAAGTGAATTTAATTCCAGCATTTAACTTTAAAAACGTTGGGTTATTAGATTGGGATGGAAGTATCAATCCGCTTGCTGCGGCTATTAAATGTGCTTGGCGTGTTACAACAGTTTCCCCAAGTTATATGAATGAACTTATATATTCTGCAAATGGATTAGAAATGCTTTTAAATCATGAATCCGAAAAATGCATAGGAGTTTTAAATGGTATTGATACTGATGTTTGGAATAGTGAAACAGATACTTATTTAATTAAACAATATAAAACTACTTCAGTACAATCTGGAAAAAAAATAAATAAAAAATATTTGTGTGAGCAATTTAAATTAGAGGTTACAAAGCCTTTGTTTATTTTTATTGGTAGGTTAGTAGGTGAAAAAGGAGCGGATTTATTACCTGAAGTTTTTGAAGAAACTTTATTAAAAAATGATATTTCAATTTTATTATTGGGATCGGGAAGTAAAGCAGTTGAGCAAAAGTTAGAAAACTTAAAAACTAAATTTAAAGGGAAATATAATTCGTATATTGGTTACAACGAAAAGCTGGCTCATATTATGTATGCAGGAGCCGATTTTTTATTGATGCCTTCAAGGGTTGAACCTTGCGGTTTAAATCAGTTATATGCTTTAAAATATGGAACTATTCCTGTAGTTAGAAGTATAGGTGGATTGAAAGATACTGTTATTGACATATCTAAAGTAGGAGGAATTGGTATAGTGCATGAGGAAGTAAATGTAAAAGATATAACAAATGCAATTGATAGAGCTTTAGAGCTATATAAAAATCAAGATGAATTTAAGAAAGTTAGAAAACGAGGTATGCAAAAAGATTATTCTTGGGAAGTTTCAGCAAACTCATACATAAATATATATAATTCATTAAAAGATTAAGTTATGATAAATGATAAAGTTTTAGCCATAATTTTAGGTGGTGGACAAGGTTCAAGATTATATCCATTAACGCATGCACGTTCTAAACCTGCTGTGTCTATTGCCGGTAAATATAGATTGGTAGATATTCCTATTTCAAATTGTATAAATTCGGACATAAAAAGAATGTATGTTTTAACACAGTTTAATTCGGCTTCTTTAAATAGGCATATAAAAAACACGTATCATTTTAGCTTTTTCAGTTCTGCATTTGTAGATGTTTTAGCAGCTGAACAAACACCAACAAATCACACTTGGTTTCAAGGTACGGCAGATGCTGTTAGGCAAAGTATGCATCATTTTAATAAACATAATTATGAATATGTTTTAATTTTATCAGGAGATCAGCTATATCAAATGGACTTTAAAGAAATGGTAAATGCTCATATTAAAAGTAAAGCAGAAATTTCTATTGCTACCATTCCTGTAAATGAAAAAGAAGCTCCTTCCTTTGGAATTTTAAAATCCGATGAAAATAATTTTATTTCTTCTTTTATTGAAAAACCAGACGCAAAATTATTACCAGATTGGACTTCAGAAGTTAGCGATGAAATGAAAGCAAAAGGTAAAAATTATTTAGCTTCTATGGGAATTTATATCTTTAATAAAGGCTTATTAAAAGAGTTAATGAGTAATCCTGATACTATTGATTTTGGAAAAGAAATTATTCCTCAAGCAATTGAAAAACACCCAGTATTAAGTTATCAATATGAAGGTTATTGGACAGATATTGGTACTATAGAATCCTTTTTTGAGGCTAATTTAGGATTAACGGATAAATTTCCTGAGTTTGATTTATATAGTAAAGCAAAACGAATTTATACACATCCTAGAATGTTGCCAACAACAAAAATTTCAGGAACTAATTTAGACAGAACCGTTATTGCTGAAGGTTGTATAATTGATGCAGGAAAAATTGAACATTCAGTTATTGGAGTTCGTTCAAAAATAGATAAAGAATCTACTATAATTAATACGTATATGATGGGTAGCGATTATTATCAATCTATAGATGAAATACTAGATGATTCTATTGTCTCCATGGGTATTGGAAAGCGTTGTTTTATTAAAAATGCCATTTTAGATAAAAATTGTTGTATTGGAAACGATGTTAGAATTAATGGAGGAAACCATTTAAAAGATGTTGAAACAGACACCTATGTGGTAAGGGAAGGAATTGTGGTAGTTAAAAAAGGCGCTGTTTTACCTAATGGCTTCATAATTTAGTGGATGATAGACAAAGTAGTTACATATAGTCTTTTTACAGAATTTGATATAAATTTATTTAAAGCAGGAAAACATTATAACTTATACGAAAAATTTGGTTCTCATATTTTATCTATAGATGGAGTAGAAGGTACTTATTTTGCTGTTTGGGCACCAAGTGCGAAACAAGTATCCGTTATAGGAGATTTTAATTATTGGAATGATACTGAGCATGTATTAAATGTGCGTTGGGACTCTTCTGGTATTTGGGAAGGATTTATTCCGTTTGTTAAAAAAGGAACGGCTTATAAGTATAAAATTTATTCCTCTAATAATAATTATATCTCTGAAAAGGCAGATCCGTATGCTCGTAGATGTGAGCATCCTCCAAAAACAGCTTCAATAGTTTGGAATGATGATTATAAATGGAAAGATAAAAAATGGCTAAATATTAGAAAAAATAAAAATGCTTTAAATCAACCATTTTCTGTTTATGAAGTTCATTTAGGCTCATGGAAAAAAATGATAGAAGAGAATAGATTTTTATCTTATACAGAAATGGCGGACGAATTGGTAAATTATGTAAAAGATATGAATTTTACCCATGTAGAATTTATGCCAATTATGGAATTTCCTTACGATCCTTCTTGGGGATATCAAATTACTGGTTATTTTGCGCCAACTTCTCGTTTTGGATATCCTGAAGAATTTAAATATTTAGTAGATAAATTTCATCAAAAAAATATAGGAATAATATTAGATTGGGTTCCTTCTCATTTTCCTGATGATGCTCATGGTTTAGGCTTTTTTGATGGCTCTAACTTATATGAACATCCCGATAAAAAAAAGGGTTATCATCCAGATTGGAAAAGTTTGATTTTTAATTATGGACGAAATGAAGTTCGTTCCTTTTTAATTAGTAATGCTATTTTTTGGTTAGAACAGTATCATATTGATGGTTTACGTGTAGATGCTGTAGCTTCAATGTTATATTTAGATTATTCAAGAGAAGAAGGTGAGTGGGATCCAAATGAATTTGGAGGAAGAGAAAATTTAGATGCTATACAATTTATAAAAGAATTTAACGAAGCTGTCTATAAAGCATTTCCTGATGTTCAAACTATAGCAGAAGAATCTACTTCATTCCCAATGGTTTCCAAACCAACTTTTGTTGGAGGTTTAGGTTTTGGCATGAAATGGATGATGGGTTGGATGCATGATATTTTGCAATATTTTAAGAAGGATCCTATTTATAGAAAACACCATCAAGGGGATATTACTTTTAGCTTAACTTACGCTTTTACAGAAAATTTTATGTTGCCTTTATCTCATGATGAAGTGGTACATGGTAAAAACTCAATTTTAGGAAGAATGCCAGGTGATGAATGGCAACGATTCGCTAATTTAAGACTTTTATATGGCTATATGTACACACATCCAGGTACTAAATTAATTTTTATGGGAAGTGAATTTGGACAATATAACGAATGGGATTTTCAAAAAAGTTTGGATTGGAATCTACTAGATTTTGAGCCTCATCAAAAAACTAAAAGATATTTTAAAGCACTTAATACGTTCTATAAAAACACTCCTGAATTATTCGAAAAATCCTTTGAAACGGATGGTTATGAATGGATTAATTATAATGATTCTGATAATTCTGTTATTTCTTATATAAGAAAAGATAACACTAATAATGCTATAATTGTTGTATGTAACTTTATTCCTAAAGTTCATTATAATTACAGAATTGGAATTCCTTGTAGTGGTTTTTTAAAAGAAATATTTAATAGTGATGCAAAAATATTTGGTGGTAGCGGCATAAAAAACTCAAAACAAATCGCTATTAAAGAAATTAGTTGGAATTCTAAAAAAAGCTCCGCAGAAATAACTATTCCTCCGCTAGGAATGGTTGTATTTCAAATTAATTAATGATTTTAAATTTTATGAAATCTTTTTAATAAAGATTTACGCCTTGAGTTCCTAATTTTTTTAAGTTTGTAACTTTTATGCAAAGAACGATTTATGATAATAAACACAGATTTAGTTAAAAAAGGAAATCAGTTTCCTAACCAAATAATAGACTTCAAAAAAGATGTTGATAAATTATATTTTACAACAAGTAATAATGTAGTATTACAAATTACTATTAGGCGCGATAGTGTTTTACGTTTTAGATACACAACCAAAGGCGTTTTTGAAAATGACTTTTCTTATGCTATAACAAAACATGCAGCAAGTGGTTTTAATAAACTTGAAATTACAGAAGACGATGTATATTACATTGTAACTACTTCAAAATTAATTTGTAAAATATTCAAAGAAAATTTACATATTTCTATTTTTGACGCTAAGGATAATGAGTTAATTTGCGAAGATGAATTAGGATTTCACTGGGAAGAAAGTTATGAATATGGTGGTGATATTGTTAAATTATCTAAAGTTTCACAAGAAGGAGAAAGTTATTTTGGCTTGGGAGATAAATCCATTCCAAATAATTTAAAAGGGAAAAGATTTGAAAATTGGGTAACGGATTCATATTCTTTTGGAAGGAACACAGATCCACTTTATAAAGATATTCCATTTTATACAGGATTACATCATAAAAAAGCCTACGGAATATTTTTCGATAATACTTTTAGATCTTTTTTTGATTTCTGTCAAGAACGCAGAAATGTTACCAGTTTTTGGGCGCAAGGAGGTGAAATGAATTATTATTTTATTTATGGTCCAAAAATGACGGATGTGGTTAGTTCTTATACAGATTTAACAGGTCGTCCTCACCAATTACCACCACTTTGGGCATTAGGTTATCACCAATGTAAATGGAGTTATTACCCTGAAAGTAAGGTAAAACAGGTAGCTAAAACATTCAGAGAATTAAAAATTCCTTGTGATGCAATTTATTTAGATATTGATTATATGGATGGATTTAGATGTTTTACTTGGAATAAAGAGTATTTCCCGAATCCAAAAAAAATGGTAAAAGAATTGGCTGATGATGGCTTTAAAACCATTGTTATTATTGATCCAGGAATAAAAATAGATACTGATTATCCTGTTTTTAAAGAAGCTTTAGAAAAGGATTATTTTTGTAAGAGAGCAGATGGACCTTATATGAAAGGTAAAGTTTGGCCTGGAGATTGTTATTTTCCTGATTTTACAAACCCAGAAGTTAGAGAATGGTGGTCTAATTTATTTAAAGAACTGATTGAAGATATTGGTGTAAAAGGAGTTTGGAATGATATGAATGAGCCTGCAGTAATGGAAGTTCCAGGGAAAACATTTCCAAATGATGTTAGGCATAATTACGATGGCAATTATTGTAGCCATAGAAAAGCTCATAACGTTTATGGTATGCAAATGGCTAGAGCAACGTATCATGGTTTAAAAAAATTCTCTTATCCAAAGCGTCCTTTTGTTATTACACGAGCTGCATATTCAGGTACACAACGTTATACTTCAAGCTGGACAGGTGATAATGTTGCTAGTTGGGAACATTTAGCAATTGCTAACGCACAAGCGCAACGTATGTGTATGTCAGGTTTTTCATTTGTTGGATCGGATATAGGAGGATTTGCAGAACAACCAAATGGTGAATTATATACACGGTGGATTCAGCTTGGCGTTTTTCATCCATTTTGTAGAACACATTCATCAGGAGATCACGGAGAACAAGAACCTTTTTCTTTTGATACTAACGTAACCAATATTGTTCGTAAATTTATTGAAATTCGCTATCAATTATTACCTTATTTGTATACTTCTTTTTGGCAATATGCAAATGAAGGAATTCCTATTTTAAAATCGCTTATGCTTTTTGATCAAGAAGACCATCATACGCATTATAGAAACGATGAATTTGTATATGGAGATAAAATATTAATTTGCCCAATAATAGAACCAAATGCAAAAGGTAGACGAATGTATTTTCCAATAGGTAAGTGGTTTAGTTTTTGGGATGCGGAAGTTGTAAATGGAGGAGAGGAAAAATGGGTGGATGCAGATATTGATAGTATGCCTATTTATATTAAAGAAGGTGCTATAATACCAAAATATCCAATTCAGCAGTACGTTGGTGAAAAAGTTATTGAAGAATTAACCTTAGATATTTATTTTAAGAACGGAAAAGAAAAATCTAAAGTTTATGAGGATGCTTCTGATGGTTATGATTATAAAAAAGGTAGATTTAGTCTTAGAAATTTCACTTTAGTTGGTAAAGAAGATTCCTTAACTATACAACAATTTAAAGAAGGAAAGTATATTACTTCTTATAATACTTTTAAAATAATATTACACGGATTGCCTTTTAAGATTGGTAGTATTGAAATTGATAATGAAAAAATGGATATGGCTAAATTTAATATAGAAGAAAATAGTATTATAGTGAGTAAAGAGTTTACAGAAATCCATATAATTGGATTATAGGAATAAAAAAGGTTTCTCATTTGTGAGAAACCTTTTTTATTTTAAATAAATTGTATTTATTATAGATTTAGGCTAAGTCTTGCAAATAAAAATCTACCTGCAACGCCAAATTGTTGTGCTCTTCTAGACCAGTCAAATCTACCACCACTTCGGTTATTACCACCATCAGAAAATGATTGAGCAGCTCGATCAGGATAAATATCAAATAAATTATTCGCCCCAACAGTAACAGTTAAGTTATCAGAAACTTGATATCCAAAAGATAAATCTGTAACTACTTTTGTACCAAACTCTTGTTGTCTTAAAATATTAGTAGTTGCTTCTGTTACTTTTCCAAACAATACATTTCTTAAAAAGATATTAAATTTATCTGTAGTATAACTGTTAGATAAATTAATTTTTGCTCTAGGAACTGCTTTTTCTAAATAAATCCTACTGTCTTCAGGAAAATACGTTCCAACTAAACCTGCATTTTCTAATACTTGTGAGGCTTTAATGTTACCAACTTGTATAGTTTTAGAGAATGTAGCAGATAAATCAGATTTTAATTTTGCATTTGCACCTATATTTGCATCATTTGTAAGAACTATATCAATACCTCTAGATTCAGTATCTATTGCATTTGCAAAAAATGAAGCTGCAGTAGCATTAGCTTGGGCTAATAAATTATCTAATTCAGTACCAGTTCCAGGTCCTTTAAATTGTCCTGTGTAAACCACTCTATCATTAATACCTACCCAATAACCATCAACAGTTAAAGTTAAATTTAAGTTTGGTATTTTTGATGTAAAACCTAAGCTAACACTTCTTGAAGTTTCTTGTTTTAATTTAGGAATTCCTAATAATTTTGCAGCTCTACTATCATTAGAGAAAGTACCCACTTCTTGAGGATCACCATTTTGATCAAATATAGTTGATGTTGAATTAAAATATATTTGTTGTAAAGAAGGAGCTCTAAAACCAGTGTTAAAAGCTGCTCTAATATTGGTGTTTTCACTTGCTTTAATTCTTGTAGCTACTTTGAAGTTAAGTGTAGAACCAAAATCAGAATAATCTTCATATCTTACAGCAAAACTTCCTAAAAAGTTATCTGTAAAATCAGCTTCCATATCAAAATAACCAGCTACACTGTTTCTTCCACGAGATAATTCATTTTTTGGGCTAAATCCAGGGAATACTTGAGATCCTCCAGGTCTAGCATTTCCGAAAAAGTCTCTTGCTGGATCTTGCGAAGCTAAAGTGATTACTTGTCCATCAGCAGTATATTGTGCGTAAGAAGCTTCTTCTCCAGCAATAATTTCGTAATTTTCTAATCTATATTCAGCACCGAAAGCAATGTTTAAGCCAGCCATAGTATCTTCAAAAAACTGGCTAATATCTAAATTGGTAGTATTTTGCATAAAAGAGAATCCTCCAGCATCAAAAGTAGTAGGAGAAGATCCTTGCATAGAAGCGTTAAATGTATTTCCTATAGTGTATAAAAATGAGTTTTTACCCCAAGTATTACTAAAATCTACATCCCAATCAGAAACTTTTCCTTTAATACCAACAGAAATAGATTTATCTACAATTGTTGAATTAATTTCAGGTAAAAAACCATTAAAATATGCCGGTGTATAAGTTCTACTTTGGTTTGGTAATCTATAAAAACCTGCAGAATTACCAGTTCTAGAACTAACACCTGCGAAAGAATATAATTCAGTACCTGCTTCACCTAAAGGAAGAGAGAAATTAGCAAAAAAGCGTCCTCCTCGCAATGCTGATTGTCCGACTCTCATATTAAAATCAGTTCTATTTAGTCCACGTGCCGCTAATTCTGCAGTAGTATTATCAGCAGATAATATACTTTGTAAATCAGCTTTAGTTGCATTTGGATCTAAATTTAGTCCAGCCATATTACCATAAGTAATAACATCAGATACATCGTCATCTAATAGTTTTGATAAATCATAACCATCATTTTTTGCATAACGTTCAACTGTATTGTATAAATTAAATACATTTCCTTCCCATTCTTTCATTCTATTATAATCTTGTCTTACATCAAAATCTCCAGTAAAGTTTATAAACCCACCTTTGTCACCAAGTTTTAATCCATAATTAGCACTTATGTTAGTAGTTACACCATCAACGCCTCCAGTTTGCTCATTTGAATTTTTAGAAAAATTAGCGCCATTAGTGATATTAACATCTAACTTATCTGTGCTTCTTTTTAAAACAATATTAATAACACCTGCAATGGCATCAGACCCATATTGTGCAGCAGCTCCATCACGCAAAACTTCAATACGTTCAATTGATGCAGCAGGAATTGTGTTTAAATCTGTACCAACACTACCACGACCAAAAGTACCATTAACATTAATTAATGAAGAAGTATGTCTTCTTTTTCCATTAATTAAAACCAATACTTGATCTGGACCTAAACCTCTTAGGGAAGCTGGATCTATATGGTCTGTACCATCAGAAATTGTTTGTGTATTAGAAGTAAAAGAAGGAGCCACATAGTTAAGTATTTGATTTAAATTTACTTGAGGACCAGCTGTAACTAATTCGCTTACATCAATTACATCAACAGGTACAGGTGTGTCTACTGCTGTTCTATTTGGATTTCTTGAACCAACTACAACAATTTCATCTAAAGAAACTCCAGATGCTAATGTGACATTAAATGTTTTAGTGCCATCCATTTGTAATTTCTTTTCGTTATAACCAACGTAAGAAAATATTAAGTTTTCATTTAAACTTACTTTAATCATGTAGTTTCCATCAAAGTCAGTTGTAGTACCGCGTGAAGTTCCTTCAACCATTACCGAAACACCTGGTAAAGGTTGATTGTTTACATCGGTTACTTTTCCATTTACTTGATACGATTGTGCATGAATCACTATTGTAAAAAGTAAAAAAATACTTAAAATAATGCGTCTTTTTTGTTTCATAATTTTATGTTTTTAGTAAAATATATAACAAATTATGGTTAAATATTTAATATATCCAAATATATATTGTAAAAAATGTTACATAGTTATTAAAAAAATACGAAAAATATATGTTTATTTTTGTTGTAAAAATGATTAAGAAAAGAATAAAAAGTACCTTTGAAATAAGATATATTATTTATCCGTTATTATTAAAATTTAAATATTGTTTCTATGATTTTTGAGCTAAATAAAAAGTTTTTTTCAAATGTTGTTTTTGTGTTAGCAATGGGTTTATTAATTTACTCTCCTACAAGAATTTGGTTATTAAGGCAAGTTGCTTTTTCACCATCTGTTGAAAATGTTAAGGATAGAGTCTCTATTAAAAATTATGATTGGCAATTACAAGGATTGAATACTGAAAATATTAATTTTTCAGAAGTAAAAGGAAAAGTAGTTTTTGTTAATTTTTGGGCAACTTGGTGTCCACCTTGTAAAGCAGAATTGCCGATGATACAAAAATTATATAACGATTATAAAGATAAAGTTATTTTTATATTTGTTACAAATGAAAATTGGGGAAAAGTTTCTGATTTTTTTAATAAAAATAACTATAATTTACCTGTTTATAATTCAATTTCAACTCCACCAAATCAATTCTTAAAAACAAATAGTATACCATCAAGTTTTTTAGTAGATAAAAATGGTAGTATTTTAATTGAAAAAGTTGGTGCTGCTGACTGGAATAGTGATAAAACTAGAAATATTATAAACGAAATCCTAAAAAACTGATTGAATTTAGTTTTTTAGGATTTAAAGGTGTGGAAGTAGAGCGTCTTAATTAATTTACTATTCATAATTTTAGTAATCATATCTTCTATAAGTACTCCATTGTAAACGTTTTGTGTTTGTAAAATTACCAAATACTACCTTTTTTTTGTTTTCCTGTAAGTTTAAATTTAAAGTTGTCATTTTATATAGATTTTAATGGTTTTTTATTAAATGACGCCTTTGTAACAATTTTGTTACTCTATTATGTATAACAAGGTACTATATTAACAAATAATTAACAATATATTACTGAAAACTAGGTGGTTTCAGTTACAATTTCATTTAAACAGTCATTAATAATTGTACAACCATTTATAATCTCATTTTCTGTAATTGTTAAAGGAGGAGTTATTCTAATGGCTTTTCCTTCAAATAATAACCAAAATAGGAGTAGACCCTTTTCTAGGCTTCTTAAAATTACTTTAGAGGCTATTTCACTAGATTCAACTATTGCAGCTAACATTAAACCTTTTCCTCTTATTTCTGTGATTAAAGGATGAATTAAATGTTTTCTAAATAACTGTTCTTTTTTTAAAGTTAATTCCATTAAGTTGGAATTAAGTAGCTCGCTTAGAGTTGCAACAGCAGCAGCGGTAATTACTGGATGCCCACCAAATGTAGTAATATGGCCTAATTTGGGGTTTTCTCTTAGAGAAGCCATCATATTATAAGAAGCAATAAAGGCCCCAATAGGCATACCACCTCCTAATCCTTTTCCAGTAACAATGATATCAGGAATTACATTATAGTTTTCAAACCCAAATACTTTTCCTGTTCTACCAACTCCTGATTGAATCTCATCTAGAATTAGCAATGCACCAACTTTTTCACATTGCTTTTTCACCTTTTGTAAATAATTATTTTCAGGAACAATAAATCCAGCACCACCTTGTATAGTTTCTAAAATAACTGCAGCAGTTTTGGTTGTGATTTTAGCTAAATCAACTTCATTATTAAATGATATAAATTTAATGCCTGGAATTAGTGGTCTAAATGCACTATTTTTAATTTCTGCACCACAAACACTCATAGATCCCTGTGTATTGCCATGATAGCCGTTTTTAGCTGCAATTATTTCATAACGGCCAGTATATCGTTTTGCTAATTTTATAGCGCCTTCAGAAGCTTCTGTTCCAGAATTGGTAACGTAAACTGTTTCTAAGGATTTAGGTAAATTTTGAGCCAATAATTTTGATAACTCAACTTGTGGTTTTTGAATAAACTCTCCATAAACCATTACATGAGTATAATTATCTACCTGATCTTTTATAGCTTGCGAAATAGCGGGATGATTATGACCTAAGGTATTTGCGGAAACTCCAGCTATAAAATCTAAATATTTTTTGCCGTTAATATCATAAACATAATTACCTACCGCTTTTAAAATTTCAATAGCTAAAGGATTTGAGGATGTTTGTGCTTGATATTTAAAGAAATCTTTTTTCAATTATAATTTACTCTTTATTTTAGGTTTTAGTTTATCTGAAATAAAAATAGCTTCTTTAGTAATTGGTCGTTCATCTTCTCTCCAAATAAAACCTTTTAATAATTTTTCTTCTTTTGGTAATTTTGATGGAGGATACGTTTTCCCTTCTGGTTTTACATTAAAATCTACCGTATTAATTTGGTTGTTTTCTAAAGTGATAAAAATATTTTTACTACTTTGCATTTTTGAAATTCCAACTAGTTTTTGATGCTCATCTCTAATATAAAAAATAACTTCACTATTACCAATAGCATCTAACGAAGATAATTTGTTATTAAAGAATTTACCATACATGTTTCGTGCTTTTAATTGACTAAAACCAGCCGAATCTTTTTGAATCATAAAAGCATTTCCGAGTATTTTTAAGGAATCTAACTGTTCTGTTTTAGAGTTTGAAATTAAATGAATAGTGTCTCCAACAATTTCATTTCCCTGAGCCCATAAAACAGGATTAACTAATAGCTTTGTAACTCCTGTTTTTTCATTCGTAATTAGAGAATCACATTTACCTTGCAAATCTGTTTTAAAAAATTTTACATTTCTAAAAGCTCTGACTATTCTATCATCTACTTTGCCAGTAACCATAATAGTATCACTATGCATAAATAAAGAATCTTTTTCAACGGCTGATATTGCGAGTGCTTTTTTAGTTATAAATACAGAATCTTTCAATTTAAAATATTCTGCATAATTCCCTTTAATTATAGATTTGTTAATGGTATCTGTAACTTTTATGTGATTTGTAGCAGAAGCAAATTCAAGATTTCCATTGTAATATAAACTATCGCCTTCAATAGTTCTGTCTTTATAAAATATTTTTGAGTTTTTTACAAAGGTGGAAATATCTGTTTTAGAATTGTAAGTTCCTCTTTCAGTATAAATAGAATCTTTAACTCCTTTAATTGTTGAAGGCCCAAATAGTTCAGCAATACCAGATGACGTGTAATATTCTAGATGATTGGTTTTTAAATCGCTGTCTTTATTAGTTACAGTAACATTATTAAATGCTTGAAATTTATTAGTTTCAAGATAGTAATTTCCTATTTTACTTTTTAATACATTGGTTGAATCAATAATAGTACCGCTACACTTATAATATAATTTTTGTTGGTTTCTATCAAATTGAAGAGTATCTGTTTTTAAAGTCATTAATTCATCTTTTAAAACAACATTTCCCCATGAAGTAGCTATTTTTTTTATACCATCATAATCCGTGTATTTACTATGCTGTATAATTGTATCTCCTTGATTTACAATAACGTTACCCATTGCTTTTATCAATTTTTTATCTTGATAAATATAAGCCTTGTCACATCTAAGTGTTGCTCCTTCATGTTCTACAAAAACATTTCCCATGGAAATAGTTGCACCTGGAAATTCAGGTTTAACAAAAGTGTTGTCAGCTCTAAGAATTTTAATTTTTTTTGACTGAGAAAAACCAAAAGTAGCTAATAACAAAAAACTTAATAAAAGTAATTTTTTCAAACTCTAATTTATTTTGTACAAAACTAACAAAAAAGTGAGTAGCAAATTAGGAAATTAAACTAAAATAAAAATAGCATCATAACAAGGTAAGTAAGCATAAATAATCTCTTAACCAAAATAGAATTCTTTAAGTAACTTGTTATGACGCTTAATTTGTACTCTTTAAATTATCTCATTATTGTTTGCTTTCTGTCTGGACCAACAGAAACAATTTTTACTGGAACTTCAACAAAGTTTTCAATAAATTTAATATACGATTTAAGTTGTATTGGTAATGTGTCAAAATCTGTTATTGAAGTTAAATCTTCATTCCAGCATTCAAATTCAGTAAAAATAGGAGTAACATTATGTGCTTCAATATTGTAAGGTAAATGTGTAATTTCTTTTCCTTTGTAATTGTATGAAGTACAAGCTTTAATTTTATCAAAACCTGATAAAACATCTGCTTTCATCATCATTAATTGTGTTGCTCCATTAATTTGTACAGCGTATTTTAACGCTACTAAATCTAACCATCCACATCTTCTTGGTCTACCAGTAGTAGCACCAAACTCATTTCCAACTTTAGCCATTTTTGCACCATCTTCATCAAATAATTCAGTAGGAAATGGTCCAGAACCAACTCTTGTGGTATATGCTTTGAAAATACCAAACACTTCACCAATTTTACCTGGAGCTACTCCTAAACCTGTACAAGCTCCTGCAGCTGTAGTATTTGATGAAGTTACAAATGGATAGGTTCCAAAATCAATATCTAATAAAGAGCCTTGTGCTCCTTCAGCAAGGATAGATTGATTATTTTTTAAAGCGGAATTAATAAATTCTTCACTATCAATAAAAGGTATTGTTTTTAAAACTTTAATTGCTTCGTAAAATTCTGTTTCTAATTCTTCCAAATCAAATTGAACATCTACATCAAAAAAATCTAACATTTTTAAATGTTTAGCGGCTAATGCTTTGTATTTTTCTTTCCAGTCAGAAAGTTCTAAGTCACCAACTCGCATACCATTTCTACCAGTTTTATCCATGTAAGTTGGTCCAATTCCTTTTAATGTTGAGCCAATTTTAGCTTTTCCTTTTGAAGCTTCACTTACTGCATCTAATAAACGATGTGTAGGTAATATTAAATGTGCTTTTCTTGAGATAAATAATTTTGAAGGTATATCTAAATTAAATTTAGCTAAATCTTCTATTTCTTTTTTAAATATTACAGGATCTATAACTACACCGTTTCCAACAATATTTTTAGCTTTTTTATGAAAAATACCTGAAGGAATGGTGTGCAATACGTGTTTGTGACCGTCAAACATTAATGTATGACCAGCATTTGGACCGCCCTGAAATCGTGCAATTAAATCATAATTAGCGGTAAGGACATCTACAATTTTACCTTTACCTTCGTCTCCCCATTGTAGTCCTAGTAATAAATTTACATTCATTTAAATATAGATTAGTTGTTTATATTGTTTTTTGTTGCGTAAAAATAAAGTGAGTGGTTATGAATTTTTATATCAAAAGTATCTTCAATTGTTTTTTTGATAGTTTGAACTCGTGGATCACAGAATTCAATAACTTCTCCTGTATCAGTTAAAATAACATGATCGTGTTGTTTATCAAAATAGCATTTTTCATAATAAGCTTGGTTTTTACCAAATTGATGTTTTCTAACAAGACCAGAATCTAAAAGTAATTCAATAGTATTGTACAAGGTTGCTCTACTAACTCTGTAGTTTTTATTTTTCATTTGAATGTAAAGAGATTCTATATCAAAATGAACTTCCAAATCGTAGATTTCTTGTAAAATAGCAAACCGTTCTGGAGTTTTTCTATGTTTATTAGCTTCTAAAAAGTTAATGAACACGTTTTTTACGATCGTTTGATTTTCTTTATTCATATAATTAATTTTAAGCTTATTGCTATTTTTACAAAGTTACTTTTAATTTTTTAATTTAATTTGAGTTAATTAGGTAGTTTTCAACTTTACATTGTTAATAGTTATAATTTGTAAATTCGGTCAACCTTATCAATTCCTTCAATCTTTTTTATACTATCGCTTAATTTCTGTAATTGTGTTTTATTTTTAACGCTTAATAGTATTTTTCCTTCAAAAATACCATCGTTTCCTGAGATATTTAAGCTATGAATATTAACATTCATATTGTTAGATATTACTTGAGTAATTTCGTTTACCATACCTACGTGATCTATACCGTGAATTTTTAAAATGGCTTTAAATTCTTGTTTTGTAGAATCAATCCATTTTGCTGGGATAATTCTATACGCATAATTAGAACGTAAACTTACTGCATTTGGACAATCGGTTTTATGAATTTTTATACCATCATTAATTGTAATAAATCCAAAAACTTTATCTCCAGGAATTGGGTTGCAGCAAGGTGCTTTTTTATAATCTAGTTGTTCTTCATCTTTACCAAATACTAAAGAATCGTATTTTTCAGTTACTTCATCTTTATTAATTAACTCAGTATTTGGATTACGCTTTATTCTATTTTTGAAAAAATTGACAATTGTATTATTTCTTTTAGCAGCAAATTCTTTTAATTGTTTATTATCAATAGATCCATTTCCAATTCTAAAAAATAAATCTTTGCTTGTGTTTAATTTGAAATAACTTACTAGTTCATTAACAACTTTCTCTGTTAGATTTATCTTTATATGTTTTAATTTTCGAATTAAAATTTCTTTTCCTTCTTGAGCAATTAGTTTTTCATCTTCTCTTAATGCGTTTTTAATACGAGTTCTTGCGCGTGCAGTTACTACAAAATCTAACCAACCAAAGCTTGGTTTTTGATTTTTTGAAGTAATAATTTCTACCTGATCGCCACTATTTAGCACATGGCTTATAGGTTTTAATTTTCCGTTTATTTTAGCTCCTCTACAACTCATACCAACTTGGGTGTGAATTGCAAATGCAAAATCTAGTGCTGTTGCATTTTTAGGTAGTGCTTTTAAATCACCATTTGGAGTGAAGACAAAAATTTCTTTGGCATATAAATTTAGCTTGAAATCTTCAACAAAATCTATTGCATTTCCGTTAGGATTTTCTAAGGAATCTTTAATACGATTTAGCCAATCATCTAATCCACTTTCTCGTTCATTTTGATTTTTATATCTATAATGTGCTGCGTAGCCTTTTTCAGCAATTTCATCCATTCGAGCAGAACGTATTTGAACTTCTACCCATTTACCTTGTGGTCCCATTACAGTAATATGCAAGGATTCGTAACCAGTAGATTTAGGTTGACTTATCCAATCTCGTAATCTACTTGGGTTTGGTCTAAAATGATCTGTAACAATAGAATATATTTTCCAAGCATCAAATTTTTCATCTTTTAAAGTAGATTCATAAATAATTCTAATAGCAAATTTATCATAAACCTCATCGTAGGAAACCCCTTGAGTTAGCATTTTTTTACGAATGGAGTAAATTGATTTTCGTCTTCCTTTTATTATATATTTAAAACCTTCTTTATCTAAGGATTTTTTAATGAAATTAGAAAACGATTCTATATACTTATCTTGTTCGTCTTTACTTTGAGTGATTTTTTGTTTAATATCATCATAAACATCTGGCTCAGTATATTTAAGCCCTAAATTTTCTAATTCGGTTTTAATATTATATAGTCCTAATCGATGGGCTAATGGAGCATAAATATATAAGGTTTCAGAAGATATTTTTAGCTGTTTATGTACTGGCATTGCATCCATCGTTTTCATATTATGCAAACGATCTGCAATTTTAATCAGAATAACTCGAACATCATCATTTAAAGTGAGTAGCATTTTCCTGAAATTCTCTGCTTGTAAAGAAGTGTCATTATCTTTATTTAAATGAGATATTTTAGTAAGTCCGTTTACAATTCTACCAACAGTTTCTCCAAACAATCGTTCAATATCTTCTAAAGTATACTCAGTGTCTTCAACAACATCATGCAGCAAAGCCGAAATAATGGATGTTGTACCTAGACCAATTTCGTATGCTACAATTTTTGCAACTGCAATTGGATGAAAAATATAAGGTTCGCCTGTTTTTCTTCGCTGATTTTTATGTGCTTCAACAGCAATTTCAAATGCTTTTCGAATTTCTTTTTTATCTGTTGCAGTAAATGATTGATAAGCACCTTTAAGCAAATCTTTATATCGCTTGGTAATTTCTTTGTTTTCCTCTTCTGTGCTTAAGTTGTAGGTCATAGATTAAAATTACTATTTTAAAATTTAATAGGCAATGACTAAAATTATTTTTTTAAATTCTGAATTCTTTGTAATAAAGTTGGATGAGAATAATGAATTTTAACGTATAAATTATCAGGAGTTAAATTGCTTAAGCTATTTTTTGATAATTTTTTTAAAGCGGATATTAATGCTGCTGAATTATAATTATTTTTTGCATAATCATCTGCTTGATACTCAAACTTTCTAGATAACATATTCATAAAATAATTAGTTATTTCAGAAATTGGACTATATAAAATTGCAAATGAAATTAAGCCAATATGAAAGCTGTTTGTTGTAACTCCTAAGGCTTGAGATAATGTTGAATTTCCAACTAATAGCGATAGAATATATAAGGTGAATCCCATTAATAAAATCGCTAAAATCATATTATAAATAATATGTTTGTTTTTGTAGTGACCAACTTCATGCGCTAAAACAGCTACAATTTCATCGGTAGTTAAATCTTTAATTAAAGTATCGTACAAAGTAATACGTTTTTGACTTCCAAATCCAGAAAAATACGCATTTGATTTAGAAGAACGTTTTGAACCATCAATTACATAAATATTTTGAATTTTAAATCCTATTTTATCTGCAAACTGTTCTATAGCATTTTTTAATTCGCCTTCTTCTAAAGGTGTTTGTTTGTTAAAAATAGGAACAATTAATTTAGAATAAAAAAGATTTAATAAGACACTAAATCCACTAATTAAAATCCAAGTATACCACCAAAAATTATTAGTAGTTAATTTATAAAATAACGTGATAAGGGCTAAAATTCCTCCTCCAATTATAATTAGCATAAGCCAACTTTTAATTTTATCAAAAATAAATGTTTTTAAGGTGGTTTTATTAAAGCCAAATTTTTCTTCAATAACAAAAGTTTTATAACAGGAAAAAGGTATGTTTATAATATCACTGGCAAAAAATATAGTTCCAAAGAAAATTAACGCTATTATAATTTCATTTCTCGAAAAATTTCTGGCAAAGGAATCTACTATTTTAAATCCATCAACCATAAAAAAAAGTATAGTAATGATAAGAGAAAATGTGCTTGTAATTAAAGAAAATTTATGGTTTACTTTCTTATAATTTTGCGATTTTAAATATTCATCTTCAGAATAAATATCATTTAACTCTTTTGGAGTAGCATCGTTAAAATGAGCTGCATTTTTAGAGTTTAAAAATGTGTCAAATAAATATTTAGCCATAATAATGGCTATTAATATATAAAATAGAGTAGTAGGATTCATAGGGTTATTTTAAATTTCGTTGTCTAATAGCCTCAAAAATAATTATTGCTGCACTAACAGAAACATTCATAGAGTCTATAACTCCTTTCATTGGAATGATTATATTTTTTGTAGTTTTTTGTAGCCATTCATTGGTTAATCCGGTTGCTTCTGTGCCTACAATTATTGCACAAGGTTTTGTATAATTTATAGTTTGATATTCTACTGAAGCGGTTAATGCAGCTCCGTACATTTCAATATTATTAGCGGTTAAATACTGAATAATTTCTTGCGTAGTACCTGTAGCTATTTGAGTTGTAAAAACACAACCTATACTAGACCGAATGATATTTGGATTATACATATCGGTTTTTGGATTTGCGATAAAAACAGCATCAATTCCCGCTGCATCTGCAGTTCTTAATAAAGCACCAATATTTCCTGGTTTTTCAGGTGCTTCAGCAACTAAAATTAAAGGATTTTCATGCTTAAATTTTATGTTGTTTATGGTATGATTTTTTCCTTCAGTTAAAGCTAAAATTCCTTCAGTAGAATCTCTTAACGCTAATTTTTTATAGACTTCGTTCGAAATTTCAATAATTTCTATAGAATAATTAATGGTTTTTTGTAATTCTTCAATTTTTGACATTGAAATAACTGAGGTATCAATTATTAATTTTTCAATAGAATAATTACCCTTAATAGCTAAAGAAATTTCTCGTAATCCTTCAATTAAAAAGCGATTTGTTTTTTTACGAAGTTTTGACTTTTCCTTAAGCTGAATAAGTTCTTTTATAAACTTATTTTGTAAACTACTAATGTGTTTATGCATAATGCAAAAATATGTTTAATAACTATAAATTATGCGATTTATAATAATTAATTAACAAGAATACCATTTTATTATACTCTTTAATACCGTCTTTTTGTTTGTTAGCTTTTAAAAAGGAATTGTAAAAACCTTTAAAGTATTTTTCGCTCCAGTTTTGATACGATTTCCAAAAATCCTGATTCTGTTGTATATCTTTCAAAATTCCGTTGTTGATAGATTTTTTGAGCGTTTTATATTCGGATGGATTTTTTTTGTAAATTTCAAATAAACAGTATTTAAGTGCCATAACGTATCCTGCATATTTAAAATAATAATCTTTTGAATTAATTGCAGCTAAATAACCTACAAAATTTGCTCCGCTTTCTGAAGCAATTCCTATTTGATGCGCCATTTCGTGACAAACGGTTGCTGGATAATCATTTTTTGGAATTAAATAATTTACTTGAGCTTCATTAGTAAATGGATTTAAATATCCTGCAAATCCCATATAAGTTAACGGTACACTAAATAAAGAACTTTTAACTGAAAAGTGATTATATTTAAGAGTTGGGTTTTGAACTTCTAATTGTTTATAAGCATCAAAAGCCATACTTCTAAGTTGCTTTTTTGTACTTGGATTAGCTATTACAATAGTATCATTTTTAGCAATTTGGTAGTGAATATTATTAGTTTTGTTAATTAACTTTTTAGTAAAAACAATTAATTCGTTAGTAGAGTATGGAGAATTTGAAATACCAAGAACTGAAGTTAATGGTTCTCTTAAATAATTTAGTCCCCAGTTAAAATTAAAGAAGAAAACAACAACTGAAAAAATTCCAACAGCTTTAAAAAAAGTAGGTTTTAATTGAACTTTTCTATATTTAATTAGCTTATATACAGTTATAATTAATAAAATAATTACTGCAAAATAAAAAATATCACCAACAGAAAAAGGAATCCAACCTAATAAAACTCTAAGTATAGTTGAAATAATTTTATATAATCCGTTGGTATAATACAACTCAATTAACTTTGGGTGCATTGCTAATAATTGAATAAAAGCCCATTGTAAAATTAAAATGACAGCTAATATTTTATAAACTTTTGTTTTTTTCATGTTCCAAAAATATAAAAATTAAAAGTAGAGTAGCTATTTAATTAGTTATTAACAAAAAAGTGAGTTGTAAACAAAATATGTGTACAAAATAATTATTTAGATGTGTATTTTAAAGGATTAAAAATTACATTTGCTTAAGTTTAAAATTGTGAGAAATTTAAAGATTGTTATTTAATATCTTAATTTAATTTTTTATTTTTAACCCATAAGAAGTAGTTATGCATATTTCTTATAATTAATTGATTTATAAATAAATAAACTATTTTTTTGTGAAAAACATTCAACCTATATCTTCTAAAAAAATTAAAAAGAACGTAGTAATAAACCTTGAAAAAGGCAAATTGCCACCTCAAGCAATTGATTTAGAAGAAGCTGTTTTAGGAGCAATGATGATTGACAAAAAAGGAGTAGACGATGTTATTGACATTTTACATTCCGATGTTTTTTACAAAGAAGCTCATCAATTAATTTATGATGCGATTTATACTTTATTTCAAAATACAGAGCCAATTGATTTACGAACCGTTTCTAATCAGTTAAGGCAATCTGGTAATTTAGATGTAGTTGGAGGCGATTTTTATTTAATAAATTTAACACAAAAAGTATCTTCATCAGCACATATTGAGTTTCATGCTCGTATTATTCTTCAAAAATATATTCAGCGTAAATTAATTTCTATTTCATCTGAAATTATTGAAGAGGCATATGACGAAACAGTAGATGTTTTTGATTTATTGGACGATGCAGAATCTAAATTATTTGAAGTAACTCAAGGAAATTTAAAAAAGAGTTCAGAAGTTGCGGAAGGCTTAGTAAAACAGGCAATCGATAAAATTCAGGAAATCTCCAATCAATCTGGAATGAGCGGTATTGCAACTGGATTTACACGTTTAGATGAATTAACTTCAGGTTGGCAACCATCCGATTTAGTTATTATAGCAGCAAGGCCAGGTATGGGTAAAACAGCCTTTGTAATGTCCATGGCAAAAAATATGGCTATTGATTTTGATACGCCTGTTGCAATATTTTCTTTGGAAATGTCATCAGTTCAGTTAATTACTAGGATGATTTCTAGTGAAACAGGAATATCATCAGGTAAATTAAGAAAAGGTAATTTAGAACCTCACGAATGGGAACAACTTAATGTAAAAGTTAAAAATTTATCAAAAGCACCTATTTTTATTGATGATACACCATCATTATCTATTTTTGATTTAAGAGCAAAAGCCAGACGTTTAGCATCACAACACGGAATTAAATTAATAATTATTGATTATTTACAATTAATGACTGCTGGTTCAGCACAAAAAGGTGGAGGAAATAGAGAACAAGAAATATCTACAATATCTCGAAACTTAAAAGCATTAGCCAAAGAATTAGGAATTCCTGTAATTGCTTTATCACAACTTTCTCGTGCTGTGGAAACTAGAGGAGGAAGTAAGCGACCTTTATTATCTGATTTACGTGAATCTGGAGCTATTGAGCAAGATGCAGATATAGTTTCCTTTATTTACAGACCAGAATATTATGGAAATACCGAATGGGATGATGAAGAAAGAACTCCTTGTGAGGGCCAAGCAGAATTTATTGTGGCAAAACATAGAAATGGAGGTTTAGATAATATCAAACTGAAATTTACAGGTCATTTAGCTCAGTTTAGTAACTTAGATGAAGATAGTGGTTTTGAATTTCAATCTAAAATGAATGCACCTACTGCAGAAGAAGCTTTTGGAACTACAAAAAAAGAGGAAGATGAAGATTTTCCATTTTAACCAAAATTTCACCTTTTGAAACTCAAAAAAATAATTTTGTTTTTTTTCATGGTTGTTTTATCCAATACCATGTTTGCATCTTTCATATTAATTCCGATGGATGCAGTTACACAAAAAAATCACCTAAAAGCTTATGGAATAACTTATTGGTCAATTCAACATGGTCATAAAGCAAAATGGTTATTAAATTACGAAGGTGGCTCATTTTTGTTAGAGGATACAAAAGAAACTCGAAATGAATGTGTAATTAGAGGTGTTACATTTGAAATAATTTCGGATGTAGAGGCTGCAAATATTTTAAAAGAAATTAGTAGTCCATCAAAAAATACAGATGCAGTTGTGCTTGAAAAAGCTCCAAAAATTGCTGTATATTCTCCAAAAGATAAAATGCCTTGGGATGATGCCGTTACTCTTGTTTTAACGTATGCAGAAATTCCTTTTGATGTAATATATGATGAGGATGTATTAAATGATAAACTTTTACAATATGAGTGGTTGCACTTACATCATGAAGATTTTACAGGTCAATATGGAAAATTTTATGGAGCTTACAGAAATGCTCCTTGGTATATAGAACAAAAGAAAAATGCAGAGGAATTAGCCAAAAAACTAGGATTTAATAAAGTTTCGAAAGAAAAACTAGCTGTAGTTAAAAAAATTAGAGATTTTGTAATTGGAGGAGGATTTATGTTTGCAATGTGCTCTGCAACAGATAGTTTTGATATTGCCTTGGCAGCTCAAAACACAGATATTTGCGAAAGTATGTTTGATGGAGATCCAACAGAATTAAATTATCAAGATAAATTAGATTTTAATACAACTTTTGCTTTTCAGAATTTTAAATTAGAAAGAAATCCTTTAGTATATGAATTTTCTTCTATAGATATGACGAATAAAAGAAAAATAAAACGTACTTCCGATTATTTCACCTTACAAGAATATTCAGCAAAATGGGATCCAATTCCAACTATGTTATGTCAAGATCATACGCAATATATTAAAGGATTTATGGGGCAAACTACAGCTTTTGATAAAAATACTATAAAGCCAAACATATTAGTTATGGGGAAAAATATGAATAATGGAGAAGCTCGTTATATTCATGGCGTTATAGGAAAAGGAATGTTTACTTTTTACGGAGGGCATGATCCTGAGGATTATCAGCATAGAGTTGGAGATTTAAAAACTGAACTCGATTTACATCCTAATTCACCAGGCTATAGGTTAATATTAAATAATGTATTGTTTCCTGCAGCTAAAAAGAAAAAGCAAAAAACCTAAACAAACGCGTTTTAAATTTATTTTCTATTTTTTCTTGCCTCACCATTTTAAAACAGTATTTTTGTTGCTTTAAATTAAATTTTAATTAAATGTCAACAACACAACAATTAAAAGAATTTACCCAACAGGTCCGTAGAGATATTGTTAGAATGGTACATGCGGTTCAATCTGGACATCCAGGAGGTTCTCTAGGATGTGCGGAATTTTTAACCGTTTTATATCAAAAAGAATTAAAATATTCTACTGATTTTACTATGGATGGGAAAAATGAAGATTTATTCTTTTTGTCTAACGGACACATTTCTCCTGTATATTATAGTGTTTTAGCCAGAAGTGGTTTTTTCCCTGTGAAAGAATTAGCATCTTTCAGAAAATTAGGAACACGATTACAAGGTCATCCAACAACTCACGAAGGGTTACCAGGTGTTAGAATTGCATCAGGTTCATTAGGACAAGGAATGAGTGTTGCTATAGGTGCAGCTCAAGCAAAAAAGTTAAATGGAGATGATAGATTGGTATATTCATTACACGGAGATGGAGAATTAGATGAAGGTCAAATTTGGGAAGCTGCAATGTATGCTGCAGGTAAAAAAATAGATAATTATATTGCTACTGTTGATTATAATCAAAAACAAATTGATGGAGCAACAAATGATGTAATGCCTTTAGGTGATTTAAAAGCTAAATTTGAAGCTTTTGGTTGGATAGTATTAGAAGTAAAAAAAGGAAATGATGTTGAAGCTATAATTGCTGGTTTAGATGAAGCAAAATCTAAAACAGGAAAAGGAAAACCAGTATGTATATTATTATATACTGAAATGGGAAATGGAGTAGATTTTATGATGAATACACATGCTTGGCATGGAAAACCACCAAGTGATGCTCAGCTAGAAAGTGCTTTACAACAAAATCCAGAAACTTTAGGAGATTATTAAAAATACAATCCTGCATTTATTAGCAGGATTTTTTTTGTGATATAATTAAGTTTATCCAATTGAATTTTTGTAATAATACTTTTATATTTACGTCTGTTCAAAAAAATAATATTTAAATGAAAATAGGTATAGTTTGTTATCCAACTTTTGGAGGTAGTGGAGTAGTAGCAACAGAATTAGGAATGGCTTTAGCTGAAAAAGGTCACGAAGTACATTTTATAACCTATAAACAGCCTGTTCGTTTAGATTTTATTTCTAATAATATTCATTTTCACGAAGTATTTGTTGAAGAATATCCATTATTTCATTTTCAACCTTATGAATTAGCACTTTCTACAAAAATAGTAGAAGAAGTAGAGAAACATGCTATAGAAATATTACACGTACATTATGCTATTCCACACGCATATGCGGCTTATATGGCCAAGCAAATGCTATTAGAAAAAGGTATTGAAATTAAAGTAGTTACTACATTACACGGAACAGATATTACGCTTGTAGGAAGTCATCCTAATTATAAAGCAGCAGTTGAATTTAGTATAAATAATTCGGATGTAGTTACTACCGTATCGGAAAGTTTAAAGCAGGATACTTTGCGTTTATTTTCTATTAGAAAACCAATTCATGTAATTTATAATTTTATCGACTTTACAAAATATCCGGATATTGTTTCTCCTGAATGTCAAAGAAATGCTATTGCTAATGAAAATGAGCGTATTATAATTCACATAAGTAATTTACGCCCAGTAAAAAGAGCAGAAGATGTAATAACATCTTTTTATAAAATTCAAAAAGAAATACCTGCTAAATTATTATTGGTTGGAGAAGGTCCTGACAGAGAAAAAATAGGAAAACTTACAAAGGAATTAAAAGTTGAAAAAAATGTTCTGTTTTTAGGAAACAGTACAGAAGTTAATAAATTACTTTGCTACTCCGATTTAATTATTTTACCATCTGAAACTGAGAGTTTTGGATTAGTAGCTTTAGAAGCTATGGCTGCTAAAACTCCTGTAATTTCTACAAATACTGGAGGCTTACCTGAAGTTAATATACAAGGAATAACAGGCTTTTTAAGCAATGTTGGTGATACAGACGAAATGGCTAAAAACGCTATAAGCATTTTAAAAGATGAAGCTGTGCTAAAACAGTTTAAGCAAAACGCATTTGAACAAGCAAAAAAGTTTAGCCTTGATCAAATTTTACCTGCATACTTAAAGGTTTATAAAGAAGTGTTAGCCGATTGTTGTTAAATTATATAATAATTAAACGCATCAATTAAAAACGAATTTTCTACCGTGCAATTTAATTCACAATTTTCAAAAGAATTTAAAAGAACGAAGTTTACATTTCCATTGATATTCTTTTTATCGTGAATCAGTAAATCAATGATAGCATTAAAATCAGTGGAGGAAATTTCAACCTTTCCAAATAAATCTTGTATTTTATTTTTTACTTCTTCTACTAAATTTAAGGGGAAATTAAATTTTATGTGAGATAAATACAATTCCATAACCATGCCAACAGCGATTGCTTCTCCGTGAGTTAAAGTCACCTTATCTTTTGACTCTAAAAAATAAGACTCAATTGCATGTCCTAATGTATGTCCAAAATTCAGTATTTTTCGTAAACCATTCTCTTTAGGATCTTCAGAAACTACTTCATTTTTAATTGCTATAGATATATAAATTAACGGAGTTATATTACTTACTGTTAATGATTTAAATGTTTTTATTTCATTCCATAATTGAATATCGTAAGTAAGCCCATATTTAATTATTTCAGCTAAACCAGAAAGTAATTCTCTAGGCGATAAAGTTTCTAAATAATTGGAATCAATTAAAACCATTTCTGGGTTTGAAAATAAACCTATTTGATTTTTTAAAACACCTAAATCTACTCCTGTTTTTCCTCCTACAGACGCATCTACCATACTCAATAAAGTGGTAGGAATATTTATAAATGGAATACCTCTTTTAAAGGTAGAGGCAGTAAATCCTCCCATATCAGTAATAACTCCTCCTCCTAAGTTTACAAGTAAACTTTTTCTATCTGCACCTAAATCCGTTAATTTTTTCCAAAGAAAATTACAAGTTTCTAAATTTTTAAACGATTCACCAGATGGTATTTCAATTATTTCAAATGGATACTGTTTTGAAAGTTTAGTTACAAAATTATCATAGCAATAATTACGGGTATTTTCATCTACTAAAATAAAGCATTTAGAAGGCTTAAAATCTTCTAAAAATTCTTCAAATTTTAAATATCCTGAGTTTGAAAAGTGTACAAAATAATTATTTGATAAAATAGATGTCATTTATGTGATTTTTTTTGCAAAATAAGGATAAAAATCATAAAATATTAAATCTCTCGTGAGTATCTTTGCAAAAAGATATACAACATGGAAAATATATTTAATAACACCGAAGTAGCATTTGCTCTAAAGTCTGATTCAGAACTAGATAGAGCTTTTTATCTATTTGAAATGATAAAAAGAGAGCCTTTAGTTAAAATTGGCACAGTACTTACCAAATTTGCACTTAAAACACACCTTCCTGTTGAAGGTTTAATTCGTTCTACAGTATTTGATCATTTTTGTGGTGGAGTAACCGAAGAAGATTGTATGCCTGTAATTGATAAAATGTACACCAAAAATGTCCATTCTGTATTGGATTATTCTGCTGAAGGAAAAGAAGATGAAGTTCAGTTTGATTTTGCTATGCAAAAAACATTAAACACAATTAAATTTGGTAAAGAAAAAGATAGTTTGCCTTTTGCGGTATTTAAACCAACAGGTTTAGGACGTTTTGATTTGTATCAAAAAATAACAGAAGGTAAACCTTTAGATGCACATGAAGAGTTAGAATGGAAAAGAATTGTAGAAAGATATGATACAATAAGTAAGGCAGCTTACGATGCTGATATACCATTATTAATTGATGCAGAAGAAACTTGGATGCAAACTGCTGCAGACGATTTAATAGAAGATATGATGCGTAAATACAACACCAAAAAAGTAGTAGTATTTGGTACTTTACAATTGTATCGTTGGGATCGGTTAGATTATTTGAAAGAATTACATAAAAGAGCAAAAAAAGATGGCTTTCAAATAGGAATGAAGTTAGTTAGAGGCGCTTATATGGAAAAAGAAAGAGAACGCGCTGAAAAATTTGGTTATAAAGATCCAATATGTGTAAATAAAGCAGCTACAGATAAAATGTATAATGATGTTTTAACTTATATGGTTGAAAACATTAATGAAATGGCTATATTTGAAGGAACTCATAATGAGGAAAGTTCTTATTTATTAATGGAATTAATTGATAAACATAAGTTAGAAAAAAATGATGAACGTATTTGGTTTGGTCAATTATTTGGGATGAGTGACCATATAAGTTATAATTTAGCTGAGTTAGGTTATAATGTTGCTAAATATCTTCCTTTTGGTCCTGTAAAAGACGTAATGCCTTATTTAATTAGACGTGCAGAAGAAAATACTTCTGTTGCCGGACAAACCAATAGAGAATTAGAACTATTAAAAGCGGAAAGACTTAGAAGAAAAATGTAAATAAATAATTTATATTAATATTAAAAAGAGCTGATTAAATCAGCTCTTTTTTAATTCAACTTTTTTTCTTTGGACTAGTTAATTTAATTACTACAATAATTAAAATTAAAAAAACTAAAAACATAAATGTAGACGCAATTATCCCCCAATTCAAGTTAGATAAAGCAATAGCACTAAAAATATTCATAATATTAGGTGTTTTTATTCAAATTTATAAAAAATATTTAAAAAATATTCTTTGTGCCTTTTATTTAAATAAACCAAATAAAACAACTACTTTTGCAACTTCTTAAAAATCAGAACATGAAATCTATTAGAAATATAGCAATTATTGCGCACGTTGACCACGGAAAAACTACTTTGGTGGATAAAATTATTGATCAAGCACAAATTTTAGATGAACGAAAACACCATACAGAGTTATTACTTGATAGCAATGATTTAGAACGTGAACGAGGAATTACTATTCTTTCTAAAAATGTTTCTGTAAATTACAAAGGTGTAAAAATTAATATTATTGACACTCCTGGCCATGCCGATTTTGGAGGAGAAGTAGAGCGAGTTTTAAAAATGGCTGATGGTGTTTTACTTTTAGTAGATGCCTTTGAAGGTCCAATGCCTCAAACACGTTTTGTATTAGGTAAAGCCTTAGAACTAGGATTAACGCCAATAGTTGTTGTAAACAAAGTAGATAAACCAAACTGTACACCCGATTTAGTACATGAAAAAGTATTCGATTTAATGTTTGCTTTAGATGCTACAGAAGATCAATTACACTTTGAAACTATTTATGGTTCAGCAAAACAAGGTTGGATGAATACTGATTGGAACAAACCTACTGATAATATTATTCCATTATTAGATGCTATTATCAAACACATTCCTGAAGCACCTTATTTTGAAGGAACTCCTCAAATGCAAATAACTTCTTTAGATTTTTCTTCTTTTGTAGGAAGAATTGCAATAGGGAGAGTTTTTAGAGGAGATTTAGCAGTTGGAAAAGATTATATGTTATGCAAAGCAGATGGTGTTACCAAAAAGGTTAGAATTAAAGAATTACACACTTTTGAAGGTTTAGGGAAAAACAAAGTAGAATCTGTGAGAAGTGGAGATATTTGTGCAATTACAGGTTTGGAAGGATTTGATATTGGAGATACAATAGCAGATATAGAGAATCCAGAACCATTGCCTCGTATTAAAGTAGATCAACCAACCATGAGTATGTTGTTCACTATTAATAATTCACCATTTTATGGTAACGAAGGTAAATTTGTTACTTCTCGCCATTTAAGAGATAGACTATATAAAGAAACAGAGAAAAATCTTGCTTTACGTGTAGAAAACACAGATACAGAAGATAAATTTATTGTATTTGGACGTGGAATATTACATTTATCAGTTTTAATTGAAACTATGCGTAGGGAAGGCTATGAAATGCAAGTTGGTAGACCTCAAGTTATAATTAAAAATATTGATGGTGTTAAATCAGAACCTTATGAAACATTAGTTATTGATGTTCCTGAAGAATCTGCAAGTAAAGCCATTAATTTAGTTTCTTTAAGAAAAGGAGATTTATTAGTAATGGAACCAAAAGGAGATTTTCAACATTTAGAGTTTGATATTCCATCAAGAGGTTTAATTGGTTTACGAAATAAAGTGTTAAATGCCACAGCTGGTGAAGCAATTATGAATCATAGGTTAAGAGGATTTGATGCTTATAAAGGGGAAATTAGTACTTCTGTAAATGGAGCCATAGTTTCTTCTGAAACTGGTAAAGCTACAGCATACGCTATAGATAAATTACAGGATAGAGGTAAATTTTTTATAGAACCTAACCAAGATATTTATAAAGGTCAAGTTGTTGGAGAATTTAATAAACAAGAAGATTTGGCTGTAAATCTAATTAAAGGTAAAAAACTTACAAACGTAAGAAAATCTGGAACGGATGACAGTGTTAAAATAGCCCCTAAAATTGATTTTTCATTGGAAGAGTGTATGGAATACATTAAAGATGATGAATATTTAGAAGTTACTCCGAAAAGTTTACGTATGCGTAAAATAAGTTTTAAATAGTGTAATTAGCTTAAAATCAATCTTTAGTAATATTTTATTTTTTGGTTGCTCCTTAAATTTAGAATAAATAAAAAACATACTAAACTTTTTCAAAGTTTGTAGGTCTAATTTATTATTCTAAAAAAATTAAAAGCATGCATACCTTAAAAAAAATCACCTTATTAATTACAACTGTTATAATAGCAGCTTCATGTGAAACAGATGAAAACAAAGCTTCAGATGAGTATCTTTTAAATAGTACTTATTATCAAACCAATGATATTTTAACCTCTGATGAAGAAAACGATTTGTTATTTTCACGTGAAGAAGAAAAATTAGCTAGAGATGTTTATATAAATTCATATAATAAATATGGTTTAAGCATTTTTAATAATATTTCTTCTAGTGAACAAAAACATATGGATAGCGTTCTAAAAGCTTTAATAAATTATGGTTTAGAAGATCCTGCATCAGCTACTATTGGAGTTTTTAGTAATCAAACGCTTCAAAATTTATATAATGAATTAGTTGAAAAAAGTAATACTTCACTAACAGATGCTTTAATTGTTGGTTGTTTTATTGAAGATTTAGATATTAAAGACTTAGACGACTTAATATCGCGAACGGATGAGAATATGATAATAAATACTTACGAAAGTTTAAAATGTGGTTCAAGAAACCACTTGAGAAGCTTTATAAATCAATTAGATTCTATTAATGTTAATTATGAACCTCAATATATTTCTTTGGAAGATTTTAATGCTATAATAAATAGCGATTTAGAACACTGCGGAAATAATTAATATAAGTTTTTAAAGAAACGCTTTGCTAACATGTAAAGCGTTTCTTTTTGTAAAGTAATCTAAATATTGCTTTAATGACAATGTTGCTTGTGTCCATGTCCACAATTACAACCAGAAGATTCATGAGATACAGGAGCTACAGCTTCTAAGGTTCCTTTTATTAGTTTATCAATTGCCATATCAGGATCGGTTTCTTCAATTTTATAACAAGCAACATTATGTTTAGCTAATTTTTGAATAGCACCATTACCAATTCCTCTGGTTAATAATATATCAACATCATATAAAACGGAAGTCGTATTTACATCATGCAATACATTATGTAAAATTTCTTCTTTTTTTAATTCTAATAATTTTTTATCTGTTATTACATTATTTTTAATAGTATACACTAAAAAATTCCTACATTTTCCAGCATGTTCAAATATTGTCTTTCTATTTTGAGCAGTAATTGCAACTAGTGTTTTCATAATTTTAAATTTTTAAACAAAATTAGTAGATAGGAGCAAGGTATACTGCAACCATTGTTACGATTTTAAGTAATAATTATTGCATTTAATACCTCAAAACAAGGGTGTTAAAGCAGAGTTATTAACAATTTTCATATAAGTTCAAAAAAATATTTTAATTTTTTATGGAGGTATAAAAATAAATTGGAGTACAATGCCATAATTTTATCATAATATTATATAAATATCTGTAATACAGTATTATATAAACATATTTATCTTGATAATTGATTTGTATTTTTAGAATAATAACATCACAATTTCATTAAATTATGCTAAATATTTCATAAAAAAATAGAAGTTTTTAACAAATAAATTTGGTTAATAAAATAATTGTATATACATTTGATGTCTATACAATAGTAGTATAGATAATTGTTGTCCCCCCGAAGTTGAATAAAAATGATAAAAAGGATGAGTTAAACTTACCTGATTATACAATTAATAATCTATTAATTACAGGTAACTGGATGAATGAAATATTTTCAGAGCATCTAAAACAATATGCCTTATCAATTCAACAATATCAAGTTTTACGTTCTTTGAGAGATTTAAATGGTGAGCCTACAGACCTTTTAACATTGCAAGCAGGTATGGTTAGTAAGAATAGCAATACAACACGATTAGTTGAAAAACTAAGGTTAAAAGGATTAATATCAAGAATCCAAAATGAAGAGAATAGGAGGAAAGTGGATATTAGAATTACGGATGAAGGCTTAAATTTATTAGCTGAGATTGACATTACTCAAACAAATTTTGAGAAATCTACAGTTTCAAATTTAAACACTAATGAATTAAAAACTCTCAACACATTATTGAATAAAATAAGGAATAAATAAATCAACCCCAAACCTTAGTTCATAGTGCAAGTGTTTATCACCCCATAAATAATTGCATTTTGAACTTAACATTTATAGTAAGAATTAAATGAAAAGTAAGAAAATTAAGTAAATCAACCTTAGAGGTAGTTTCTCTGGAATCACATACTTCAAAAAGCAGTCCGAAAATGCTTTGACAAAGTTAGATGGTTAGTAAGACCCTTGATTCTACCTCTTTATTAAAAGACAAAAAAGTAAAAAAAGGAATATTAAAATCAACCCAAATAAAGTCAAAACCCCAAAGACATGAGTATATTATTAATCCCCTTAATAATCATTCCAGCTGCTATGTTCTGTAGCAGCAAGTTTCAAAGTAACAGTAAAACCCCATTGCTTTTGAAACCATTTAGCATCCATAATTTAACTAATACTAATTTTAAATTTAATTTAGAATTAGTTAAACCTATGAATGTAGTTTTTTTCAGCCGCAATACAATCAAAGAACTAGCCCTCCCCACAACGGTGAATTTTATGATATAATTGCGGCTGTATTTTACGTATACAAATTAAGTTAACCCCAAAACCCCAACTAGCATGAATTTTTCAAAATTCAAATTTTCGTTATTTTTTATTTTAAGTATATTAATTACTTCTTGTTCTCCTGAAGGAGATAGCATAACATCTGTTAAAGATTTAAATTTAAAACCAGTAGAATATAGTGCATTAGAAAATGGTGTTCTTGATCAAATTAATTCTTACAGAAATTCAATAGGTAGTCCTACCTTAAAAAAATTAGATATAGTCTCATATGTAGCAAATACACATACAGATTATATGGTAGAGACTGGTAATGTAGATCATAGTGGATTTGAAGAGCGTCAACAAGATTTAATGGAAAATGCTGGAGCTAAATCTGTAGGTGAAAATGTAGCGTATGGTTATAGCACTTCAGAAGAAGTAGTTAATGCTTGGTTGAAAAGTGATTCGCATAGAGCTTTAATTGAAAATAAAAACTTTACACATTTTGGTATTTCTACTGAAACAAATTCTTTAGGAAGAGAGTATTACACTTTAATGTTTATCAAAAAATAACTTAAAAAATATAATTATGATTTTAGCAGAGAAGAAAGCCAGCAATATAGTTTCTAACAGAATTAAAAAGAATAAAATTTATATAAATACTTTAATTCCTGATTTTCAATTCAAAAACAAGTTAGGAAAAATAATTAAACCGATAAATCGCTGTATTACATTATAATACGAAAAAACTGTCGTCCCTTTTTTACTAGAGCAGTTACAAAAGTCTTATAATCATTGTCCCCACAAAAGTAGTATTTTAAGATTTATGGTAACTGTTCTTTTTATTACAAAAAAAACAGTCGCAACTCATTGAAAAAACTGTCGTCCCCACGAAAATTTTTTATAAACAATTTATTACGACTGTAAATTTAATTTTAAAGTTATCCAAAGTTTAAAAAACAATGTGTTCTTGAACGTAGGTTTTGTAAATTTAATAGATAACAAGTTTATACACAATTATTTTTTTATAATATTTTAAGCAATAATTTAAGCTAAAATAAATAAATTTAATACCTTCCAAAAATAAATAATTTTTGATTTTTTTAAGTATGCAAAACGGCAAAAATGAGTATTATTCTTTTCTTATAAAAGTTAGTAAAAATGATATAGATGACTTAAACCATGTTAATAATATTCAATATTTAAACTGGGTTTTAAATGCGGCTGAAGAACATTGGAATTTAGTGACAAATAAAGAGTATGATAAAAACTATGCTTGGGTAGTTTTAAGGCATGAAATAGATTATTTAAAATCAGCTAAGTTGAATAATGAAATAAATATAACAACTTGGATAAAAGATAATTATGGAGTTAAATCTGAACGGATAGTTTATATAAAAAGAAACGATGAATTACTTGTAAAAGCAAAAACTATTTGGGTTTTAGTTAATAAAAAAAGTATGAAACCAGTTAGAATTCCTAAGGAAATAAGCGATCTTTTTTTATAAAATAAAACATAATTTATTACCTTTTTCTCTCTTTTTCTTCAATATATTTTGATAAATACTGAGTGCTTTTTAAAGTGTGGTATTGTAAAATTTGTCCAATAAAATTATGTTCTCTGTGCTCTTTTAGATTTGAAGAAATTTCATTGATTTTTATCTGGAGTTTTTTGTCAAATTTATTTTTGTTAAAACAATTGTTGATAATTTCTTTTCCATTTTTCTGAAATTCTAGCCATTTTTCTTCGTGATTGTATAACTCAACAGCTTTTTGAGCAAACTCTTCTGAATTATCCTCAATAAATCCATTCCACTTCGAATTCCTAGTCATACCTTCAGCACCAATAGTAGTAGTAATATTTGGTGTTCCATAAATCATGGAATCAATTAATTTACCTTTTAAACCAGCTCCAAATAGGAGAGGAGCTAAAAAAACTCTACTATTTTTATATACTTCTTCTTTATTATTTGCCCATCCTTTAATAATAAAACCTTCTTTTTGGTTATGCATTTGTTTTATTCTTTCATTAGAATATGCGCCATAAACATGCAACTCTGTTTTAGGTAGTTTTTTACGAATTTTTGGCCAAATTTCTTTTTTTAAATATAAAACGGATTCATAATTAGGCTTATGTTTAAAATTACCCATAGTAATAAAGTGTTGCCTTTCTTTAAAGTTAGGAAACTTTTTTAAAGTATTTACAGCTATTTTTGTTTGTAAAAAAGGAATATAATGAAGAAGTTTAGAGTCAATTTTAATTTCTTTTTTTAATAATACCATTTCTGATTTTGAAATGATTAAGCTTAAGTCCGACCTATAAATACTAGCTATTTCACGTTTTGTTGTGTCATTAATTAAATTAATTTTTTCCTTCTTTTTAAAAGCAAGTTCTCTAGCCAAACGTAAAAAATGTAAATCTTCAGTATCCAATATTCTAACTGCATCTGGATAATTATCTGCAACTCGCCAACCAAACTGTTCTTCAGTTATAAACTGATCAAATAATACTATATGGGGTTTTAATTGCCTTATGAAACTATCAAAAGATGAATTATTTAATTCAATTTCTACAGTTTTAATTCCTAAGGAATTTAAATTATAAGAATAAGTAGTTTTAGGAATAGAACACGCAAATGTAATTTGATATTTGTTTTCTAAAAAAAAACGTATTAACTGCATCATTCTTGTTCCGGCAGCGGTAGTTGATGGTTCGGGCCAATGTAAGCCAATAATTAGCAGTCTTTTCATCTCTCAAAAATACTTTAAATAAATAAAAAAGCCTAGATTTTAAATCCAGGCTTTGTAATATTAATATTAGCTTTAATGCTAAGAAATATAACCTTTTGTTTTAGAGTCTTTTGAAAACCATACTAGAAAAATAGCAATTGCAATTATTAAAACTGGCCAAACCAATTTCGCAACAGTTACTTCCATATCTGTTTGAATTATAGTATTATATACAAACTGAACTAAAACTGCTATTAATGAAATAAATAAAAGAGATATTGCAATTTTCTTCTTTAATAAAAGTGCAATACATCCTAACGCTCCGGCAAAAACAGCAATTGCAAATGCTCCAGTTACCCAGCTAGGTACATTAGCATAATAAGATTGCTCAGCAGGAGGAAGGGCTTGCTTTATTTCTTGAGGCATATAAACTTGACCTAAATAAGCAATTACACCTAAAATATTCCAAATTAATGCTAAAACACTAATAATGTAAAAGCGGCTTGTGTTTTGTTTGGTTTTGTTATTCATAATTAGTTGATTAAGTAGTTAATTAATTGATTATGATAATATTAATTATTTTTCATGAATTATCAAAGTAAAAACATATTATTAAATTAACCCTTTAATTTTAGCTTCTTTAGCATACCAAGTCAAAAAGGAAACTACTGCAATTATAACTACATTCCAAACTATTTTTTCTGGTGTTACTTCTATTATCTTTTGTATTAAAACTATATAAAAGAATTTTATTAATATGGAAATCAATGAAATTATTAATAAGTAAATACCTATTCTTTTATGCCAGAGTAAAGTAATACAACCCAAAACTCCAGCAATAACCGCAATACCAAATACAGTATTTACCCATAAAGGAGTATTAGCGTAAAAAGCTTGTTCGGTTAAAGATAATCCACTTTTTACTTTGTCAGACATATATATATGGTCAAAAAAAGCGAATGTACCTAACAGGTACCAAATTAACCCTAATGAACTAACAATTGAAAATTGATCTTTTAGTTGTTTATTTGCTGAAATATCCATAATTATTAGAATTAAATATTAAAATTACTACATAATATTAGTGAAATTATTAAGGATTTCAAAATTGATAATAATTCAAATTAGTATGAATTTTTGTTTATTTAAGTGTTTTGAATCAGATGATTTAAAAGAATAAAAACCTACAACATTTTCATATTAAATGTAAAGAAAGTTACAGTTTATAAGCTATTTGATTAGTTTAATATTACTTTACAAATAGTTGAAAAATATACTTTATAATATAATTTTCATTCCTTTTAGTGTAAAATTAAAAGGTAACACAAGTTACATAAAATGAGTAATTTAAATTGGTTTTAAATAATTATACTGCTTTTTGTTAAAAAAATAATAGCGTTTTATTAAAACTTAAAAGTGTTAAAAGAAAAACTTTATAGCTTCAAACTTAAATTTGATAACTATTTTAAAATTAAGTCAAAAAGTAAATGTTTTTTTGACTAATATTGTTGCTTCAAAAAAATTAAATATAAATGAGTAAATCTCAAAATACTTTGTTAATAGTTCTTGCTTTTTTTGCAATATATGTAATTTGGGGCTCTACATTTATGCTTAATAAAATTGCGGTTAATGAATTGCCTCCGTTTATGTTAGCTGCTGTAAGGTTTATAATTGCTGGCGTTTTAATTTTTATTATAGCAATTATAACTGGTAAAAAAATTTCTATTTCTAAAAAGCAATTATTAAACACAACTATTGCGGGTTTTTTATTTCTAACTTTTGGAAACGGAGTAATTGTATGGGCTTTAAAATATGTGGATAGTAGTTTTGCAGCTTTAGAAATTTCAGCTCAGCCATTAGTTGTTTTAATACTAATGAGAATATTAGAGGGCAAAAAAATTGGAACTGGATCTGTAATTGGCGTAGTTTTAGGTATTGTTGGTATTTATTTATTAGTATCTCAAAAACAATTAATTAGCCAGGAAAATAGTATTTTAGGAATGGTTATGATATTTGCCTGTTTAGTAAGTTGGGCATACGGAAGCATATTTGTTGCTAAGGCTGATTTACCTTCAAATTATTTTGTAAACACAGGCTATCAAATGTTTTTAGGTGGAATTATGTTGCTTGTTAGTAGTTATTTATTTGGAGAAACTTGGTCGTCACCAATTTCTTGGAGCATACAAGCTCAATATTCTATTGCTTTGCTAATAATTTTTGGAGGAATTATAGCTTTTACATCTTTTAACTATTTACTAAAAGTAGTTTCTCCAGAAAAGGTTGCAACATCAACCTATGTAAACCCAATTATAGCTCTAGGTTTAGGCTGGTATGTTTTAAATGAACAAATTACTATGCAATCTATTTTTGCAGCAATAATTTTATTAACGGGTGTTTATTTTATTAATACAAAGAAAAAAATTGTTATTTTTTCAAGGTTTAGGAAGTAAATTAAAAAGAAAAGAATTTAATTATAATTGTTTAATTAGTAAAAGGTTGTTAATATTCTTCCAAATTAAAATACAAATATTATCTTTGTACAAGTTATAAAGATGATATTGAACGATATTTAAATTCACTTTAGCTAAAACTTTTATTTGCATTTATCTTTTCAGGTACTAATTTAGCTTATCAACTTTCTCTTAGGAACTACATAATTAAATAAATTTAAAATAAATTGAATGGCAAAATCGCAACAAACCTTTAACAAAATAGAAAAAGAAAAAAAACGTTTAAAAAAGCGAGAAGAAAAACAAAAGAAAAAAATAGCGCGTAAAGCAGAAGCTAAAGAAAAAGGAGAAGGAATTCAATTTGCTTATGTTGATCATAATGGTAATTTAACCGACACACCACCAGATCCAAGCATGAAAGTTGAAATAGATGCAGAAAGTATTGAAATTGGTATTCCTAAAAAAGCTGATACTGATGATGCCGATTTTGATCCAGTAAGAAAAGGAAAAGTATCTTTTTATGATTCTTCAAAAGGGTTTGGTTTTATTATTGATACAGAAACGCAAGAAAAATTCTTTACTCATGTAAGTGGGTTAATTGATGAAATTTCAGAAAATGATAAAGTTTCTTTTGAATTAGAAAAAGGAATGAAGGGAATGAACGCAGTTCGTGTAAAAAAAATATAATAATTCCATCAGTTAATTATCTGTTAGTTAAATAATTGAAAATTATAAACATAAATATTATTTTTTTAAGTTTAATTTAAAATTTTATTATAAAAATTACTGAAAATCAAATATTTAAAACTATATTTGCCAAATAATAAACAATTATTAAATTAAATTTTTTAAAATGAGTAAAGGAACAGTAAAGTTCTTCAACGAAGCCAAAGGTTTTGGTTTTATTTCGGAGGAAGGTTCAAACAAAGAACATTTTGTACACATTTCTGGATTAATAGATGAAATTCGTGAAGGCGATGAAGTTGAATTTGATCTTGCAGAAGGTAAAAAAGGATTAAACGCAATAAACGTAAAAGTAATTTAACATATATACGCTTTAATTTTTAAACAAAAGCCTGTCAATATTGACAGGCTTTTTTTATGGATATTATTTAATATCTTAAATATAAGAAGGTAGCATCATAGAGTTAGAATGTAATTGTTTTAAAGTACTCCTACTAATTTTTAAACAACTTCAAAACCAAATAATAAATTAACTAATTTTGAAATAAGAGTTAAATAGTATAGTGTAAAAAAATGACGCTAACTACTAAAAAAGCACTATTTTCTTAATGAAATTATACTAAATCATTGCTTAATATAGTTTTTTTTAATAAATTACATGTGTATAGTTTAATTTAAATTAACATTATGGAAAGCGTTAAGTTTGTGAGGCAGAACAGTAAGGAGCGAGAGTTTGCCTATGAGGTGAGAAAAAGGGTGCGTGCCTATTTCAAGGATAATAATAAATCTATTTATGGTAACTTTAATATGTACCTGAAGTCGGTAATTATTTTATGTATATATATAGTTCCTTTTATAATACTACTCACTATGCCTGTATCTCCTTGGATGGCATTAGTTTTAGCCATTATTATGGGAATAGGGGAAGCAGGTGTGGGGATGTCAATTATGCACGACGGAGTTCACCATGCTTATTCTTCAAAAAAATGGGTAAATGGTCTTGCTTCGTCTACCATGTTTCTTTTAGGCAGCAATATATTTAATTGGAAAATACAGCATAACATAATGCATCATACGTTTACTAATATTTTTAAATATGATCCTGATATTTCTAATTTAAAGATTATTCGCTTGTGTCAATATGGACCTCTTAAAAAGTACCATCGTTATCAGCATTTTTATGCTTTTCCACTATATGGCCTCATGACATTTGCAAGACTGTTTGGTGAAATTGGAGTATTACTAGAGTATAACAGAAAAGGAATCACCAAAGAGCAAAATGTTAATCCAACTTGGCAGCTTGTAAAGCTGATTGTTATTAAGATAATATACTTTACCATTATTATTGGATTACCCTTATATTTTACAGATTTTGCTTTTTGGCAAATATTAATTGGTTTTATAGCTTTACATGTAACCGCTGGGATGATTATGAGTACAATATTTCAAATGGCACATGTAGTGGAGGGTACAGACCAACTTGTTACTGGTAAAGATCAACAGGTTAAAAACGATTGGTTAGTTCATCAACTTCATACCACATCAGATTTTGGAAGAAGAAATGGTTTGTTCAGTTGGTATATTGGTGGGCTAGATTTTCAGATTGAGCATCATATTTTTCAAAACATATGCCATGTTCATTATCCTGCCATTGCTGGTATTATAAAAACTACAGCTGAAGAATATGGATTTACCTATAATTTAAAACCTAATGTTTTTAGTGCACTTGCTTCTCACTTTCGTAGGTTAAAAGAATTAGGGAATCAAAAGCCACCTGAAATAAATACAGGTATAGCATCTGCTTAATAGTACTTATTTGATTTTCTTGTCTTCTTAAATTGTTTTATTTTTTTGCCAAAATCTTTGTCCTTTTTACGTTTTTCAGCAGCTGTAGATTCAAAATGTTCTTTTTCTTTCTTAATTTTTAGGAAGTTTTCATAAGAGTTTATGTCAATTTTCCCATTATCAACGGCTTCTATAACAGCACAACCAATTTCTGTTATATGAGTACAATCCTTGAATTTACAATTTTGTGATAATTTTAAAATTTCATCAAACGTATTTTCTAATCCGGTTACAGAATTTGTAATTCCAACTTCTCTCATTCCAGGATTATCAATTAATATTCCATTATCAGTAACTATTAATTCTCTATGAGAAGTAATGTGCTTTCCTCTATCAATACTTTCACTAATTTCACCTGTTACCATTAATTCTTTGCCAACTAGGTTATTTATAAGAGTAGATTTTCCAACGCCTGATGATCCTAATAAACAATATGTTTTACCTTTTGTTAATTTAGATTTTACTATATCTAATCCAATTTTAGATTGGTTACTTATTGCAATAATTGGAATATTTTTTATTCTTTTATACAGCTTTTTTAAAATATCTTCCAATTCTAATTTTTTAATTAAATCAATTTTATTTAACACTATAATTGGTTTAATTTTAGAAGAATTACATATTGTTAAATAGCGTTCTATTCGGTTTATATTAAAATCTCTATTAACAGATTGAATAATTAATGCATAGTCAATATTTGTTGCAATTATCTGGGGTTGAATTAGTTTTCCTGCAGCCTTTCTTTCAAGGGTAGAGTGTCTTGGGTAAACTGAGTGAATTAAAGCTTTATCATCATAGATAGAAATAGCAACCCAATCTCCAACTACAGGTAAATCATATTTTGATTCAGAATTAAACCTTAAATTTCCAATGAGTTCAGAATCATATTCTGCATTTTTAGTTTTTACTACGTATCTAGTTTTATGTTCAGATATTACACGACCTATTTCAAAAGAATCTAAGTTGTTTTCCTTTCTATATTTTTCTAATTCAGTAGTATATCCTAAATCTTCAATTGTCATATGTGTTAGTAAAGATTAACGATAGCTAATATAATAATTAAAACTATTATTGATTTATTCAGTTTCCATTAATTTAAAAAATGAATCTCTATAAGTTCTACTAATGCTGATAGTTTTTCCTTTCATTTCTACATATTCAGAAGTATAGGAATTAATAAAAGGGATGGCAACTATAAATGATCTGTGTACTCTTACAAATGTTTTATTAGGAAGTTTTGATTCTATATTAGAAATTGTTTCTCTGGTTACAATTATTTTTTTTGTAGTATGTATTTTTAAATAGTCACTTAAACTCTCAATAAGCACTATCTCATCAAAATTTATTTTTACCATTTTTCTTTCAGAACGGACAATAATATAATCTTTTTGCCAATTACTATGTTTGTTTTCAGTTCTGAATTTTTGGATTGCTTTTGCCAAACGACTTAATGAAATAGGTTTTAATAAATAATCTACTGCTTGTAAATCAAAGCCATCAATAGCGTATTCTCTGTAAGCTGTTGTAAAAATAATTTTTGTGGTATTTGAAATTGCTTTTGCCAATGAAATTCCAGACATATCGGGCATATTAATATCTAAAAAAATTAAATCAACTGTATGGTTGTTTAAAGCATTGATGGCTTCAATCGCATTTTTACAGATCGCAACAATTTCTATATCATGAATTTGTTCAATATGAATTTTGATAATATCTCTAGCTGTTGGTTCATCATCAACAATTATACATTTTATGTTAGACATATTTCTTCGGTTTTAAGTGGTTTATTTCTAATTGAACTTCAAACCAATTTGAAGATGATTTAATTTGTAAATCATAATTATTAGGATATAAAATTTCTAAACGCTCTTTAACATTTTTTAAACCTATACCTGATGAAGTGTTTTTTTCTTTAAATGTATTTTTAATAGTAAAACGCAAAACATTTTCTATAACAGAAATATTAATAATTACGTTTAAATAGCCATCAATAATACTTCCGTGTTTAAAAACGTTTTCAACAAAAGGCAATAAAATTAAAGGGGCAATTAATATGTTTTGATTTTTTATTTCTTCTTTTAAATCAACTTTTAAAGTGTCATTAAATCTAATTTTTTCTAAATCAACATATTGTTCAATATGTTTAATTTCATCAACTAATAAAATAACAGGTTTGTTTTTTTGATACAAGATATAATCCAACAAATCAGATAGTTTTAGTATAACTTCAGGAGTTTCTTTTGATTTTTTTAAAGCTAAACCATAAATGGTATTTAACGAATTAAACAAAAAATGTGGATGTATTTGATTTTTTAAATAAGTTAATTCCTGTTTTTTTAAGTCGTATTTAGATACTAATAATTGATTTTTAAGTAGGCTGTTTTTTATAGTTGTTTGAGTATTTATTCTCCAAATACTAAAAAAACTTAATGACAGTACAATAAGGTAAACCAAAATAGTTATATAAATATAATTTCTACCCATAGAAGGTAAGTCATTAAATTTCGTGTTTTCTCTGTATCCAATACTTATAATAAGTAAAAGCAAAATTAAAATTGTAGTAAGAAGGAAGGTAGAGAATGTATAAATTCCAAATAATTTATATTTTTTCTTATTTAAAAATTTAGGAATTATAAAATTGATGGTTAAATAAGTTGGAATAGTAGTAATTAAAACAAGCAAACCAGAAAAAATAAGAATAAACTCTGTAGCGCTTGAATGGTAACTAAAAAAGAGGACGTAAAACACCCAAAGCATAATCCAGAAAAGGATATGAATAAAAAAAATACGATGTTTTAGTATTGTCCAACTCATTATAAATGCTAATATCGTAAAAATATACAAAGCTTCAATATAATATGAGATGAACTACCTATTATGCAAGGGATTTAACAAAAACCAGATGGAAAATTAAAAACACAAATTAAAACGGTTAAATCACATAGTAAATGCTTTAATTATCGCAAAACAAAAAATTCAATATTGTTAATCAATAGTTTTGAGATATAATTTAAAAATATATTATTATGAGAATGCCTTTTACGGAATTTATTACACATGGCGATTTAAAGTTTGTTATTTCTTTTGCCATTTTTTTTATGGTTTCTATTTACCATTTTTTTAAAAAATTAACTGTTAAAAATAATACAGATAAGGATTTAGTAGCTTATCATAATTCAAGAATTAATATTGCAGCAAATTGGATATTAATATTAGCTGTATTATCCTTATTACTAGGATTTATGCATAGTTTTTATTTTGTGGGAAAAGCAGGAGGCGTTGCTCCAAATTTAATATTTACAGGCGTTTCTTACGCATTAATTACGCCAGTGCTGGGTGTTGCTCTTCACATCATTTGTAAAACACTAAAAGCTATTAATAAAAAAAGTATAAAATCTTAATGGTATGAGAAAATTATTGAGCGTATTGATTTTATCCTTTTTTGCTAATGTTTGTTTTTCACAATCATTAACATCAAAAGCGGATTCTTTAAGAAAAGAAGGAAAATTAGAACAAGCAATTGCTGTTTATAAACAAGAATATTTTAAGAACTCAAATAACAAGGATAATACATATAATCTTGCTTGTGCCTATGCATTGGCATATCAAATAGATAGTGCTTACCATTATTTAAATGTAGCTTTAAAAGAGGATAGTAGGTTATGGGCTTTAGCAGATTCGGATTTATTTTCTTTAACCAATGATTCTCGATGGAATGAAATCGAAAATAATCAACTTGAAAAGTTTCAAAAAAAGAATGGAATGCTTAAAGAGCCTAATTATGCTAAGGAATTGCTACGGATAATAATGAAAGATCAAGTACTTGATTATTATGTAAAACAGGCAAGGAAGTCCTATATGAAAAATGGTTTTATTCCGCAATGGTATTATCCTTTAGGAGCATTTAAACAACAAATTGGAAAAGATAATTATAAAAAGATGCAGAGTCTGATAGAAAAATTTGGTTGGCCAAAATATTCAACCGTTGGGAAATTAGCAGCAGATGCGCCATTATTAGTAATTAATCATAACGAAAGTGATGCTGTTAGAGTAAAATACTTACCTCAAATAAAGCAGTCGTGCTTAGAAGGAGAAGGAAGTTGTATGGAATTTGCAAAAATTCAAGATAGAATTCTTGTAAATGAAAATAAACTTCAACTATATGGTATGCAATTTCGCTACACTAAAAAGCGTACTCTTGAACCATTTCCTATTAAAGATCCTGAATATGTAGATAAACGTAGAAAAGAAATAGGATTAGAACCTTTAAAAGACTATTTGAAAAGAAAAATAAACTACAATTGGACAGTTAAACAAAAAAAGTAGATTAGGTTTGAGATTAATAAAAAATAGCTTGGAGATGTTCCAAGCTATTTTTTTATGCTGTAATGTTATTTTAAATAAACCCTAACTGTTTCATTACGGTTACTCTATCAAATACTTGTGTATGTCCACTAATTAAATTGTTTTTAAAATAATAAATGGTAAATCCTTTTGTTTTAATGGACTTATTAGTAGGAGGATAGTCTCCAATCATTCCAAGATTTGTGCCTGTTAAAATCCAAGTTATTGCTACATGATTTTCTTCCGATATAGCAGAGGTTATTTCAAAATTCATATCTGGAAATGAATCAAATGAAAATTTCAAACGCTCTTTAAACTCAGAATGTGATAAGGTTTTTCCTTCCCAAGGGTCAGCTGTATCAAGATGAATAGAATATTCTTTATGAACGTATCTTTCAACTTTATCAAACCTTTTTTTATTCCAAATTTCTTCCATAAACTCTCTTAGGAAAGCTTCTTTATTCATCTTTGTTTTTTTAAATGATAGTTTTAATTAAATAACATACCACTAAGTAAGCGTATTGTAGAAATAATAGTATTATTTCTTTGTTTTGCTTTTGCTTTAAAAATTTCTAAATCGCTCGTTTCTAATTTTCTTCCTTGTACAAACACAATTTTAGGTTTTTTTAAAGTTTCTAAATTAATAAGCGGATTATCATTCAATAGCAATAGATTAGCTACTTTTCCAATTTCTATTGAACCTAAGTTTTGGTATTTTTTGTCTACTTTACTCACATTAATAGTTGCTGTTTTTAAAACTTCATAATTACTTAAACCGGCATCTTTGTAATATTGGAGTTCTTCATGTATTGAAAAACCAGGAGCATTAAACATAATTCCAGCATCAGTGCCACAAACTATATTTACACTCATATCATGCATTCTTTTTAAAATTTTGAGATGTTCTAAATGTTGATTAGAAATTCTACTCAAAGTATTTTTATCATTTTTTTTATCATTTTTCCACCTATTTAAATCATTTTTAGAACCGAAGTTTATAAAAGCTTGATTCATATATGTAGCATTTCTGCTTTTTAATATGTCATCTTCTTTATTTAAAATATCAATTATGTTATGAAAAACACTTAAGGTTGGGGTATGAGAGGTATTATTTTTTAAATAAAAACGTACTATAGAATCAATTCTATGCGATGTAATGTTAAAGTTTAAGGCAGTTTGAGCAATTTCTTCTGTGTGTTCAACCGTTTCAAAAATGGGCTTAAAATGATAGTTATAATCTACTAAATTGCTTGGATGAGCGCCAATTCTTAAATTTGATGCAGCAGCCTGTTCACAAATTGCATTAAAAATATTTTCAGGTAATCCCGCATAAGTTTTAATTAAATCATATCCTTGCTTTTTGTATTTTTTAATTAGCATTTTTGCCTGCTCAGGCGATTCTATTTGCTTTTTATCCAATCCAGCATCATTTGGTCCTGTTAATTTTGGGGTAGCAGTAAAAAATGTAGGAGCTATAATTTTATGTTCGTTAATCTCCTTTTTTAAATGTAGATGTAGTGGCATTCCCCACATATTTCTGATAGTTGTAACCCCATTAGCTAAAAACAATCCTAAATCGTATTTATCCCAAACATGTACATGCATATCTATTAAACCAGGAGATAAGAACTTATTAGTACCATCAATAATTGGAAAATCTGCTTTTGGCAAATTACCTCCTATTAATTCTATAATTCCATCTTTAATAAATACATTTTTGTTTAGTAAAATAGTATCCTTAGTCATTGGTACTATATTAACATTTTTTATAATATAGGATGTGTTTTGATAGGCTTTATGCTCATTTATATTTAAATAAGCTGTGTTTTTATTGTTAATTATAACAAGTGACCAAAAAATAATTATTAAAATAAAAATTATAGCTACAGTAACTAATACAATGCGTTTTGCGATTTTTAAAATACTCATGATCAATTATTTAAAAATGTTTTATCAAAGTTTTCCATTTTGATTTATAAGATGTTAAAAATAGATATAAATTTAGAATTAAAAGTTCAAGTTTATTAATTCGAACAAAATTTGTAAATCCTAAATGGATACTCCTTCCACAAAATAGCGGTAGGAGAGTAGAAGAACAGGGTGTAATTTATTAATTTAAAATAGAAATTTATTTACAAAATAGAACGCAACAAATATTAGAATTATTAAGATAATTGATTGTATGATTGACTTTCTGTTTTCTTCTTTTACTTTTTTTCTAATTTCAGATAATTGTTGTTGTGTAGCTTTAACTTTTAGTAATTCATCTAATCTTATATTAGAAGATTTAACAGGCATTCCTTTTCTATTAAAATGGGTTTTATTTTTTTTACGTGAATTATTTTTCAGCGTAGTAATCATTGCTGAAACTGAACCTCCGAAACTCATAACTTTATTTTTTTAATTGATAATTTATTCTTCGTGCAATAAATTACAACGTGTTAGTATCTAATTAGTAAGAGTTATCATTGTTTAGTTACATAATTTAAGCATAATTTAGGAATTGTATTTTAATCGATTCAGCATTTTCAACATTCAATTCTCATCTTGAAGTCTTAATACTCCAAGGATCCCATCAAGATTTCCACTTTTCTGAATTTAATTATCTCTTATCCATATTTTACCATTCTCATTTACCTTCAAAGTCGAATTGACTACAATTTTCATAACTTTTATTTTTTGTATTATTATGAAATATACAAATATTGTACTATAATTTATATTATGTTAAATAGTTTATTTGTTAAATTAAACGAAACCCCTATTTATTAAAATAACAAAACCGTTTTCAAATAAAATTCTTTTTTAATTTAAAATAATTATTATGAAATCTTTAATTAAAACTAACCACTTAATTTACCCCAAAAAATTGTGTCATTCTAATTTAACCTTAAAATTTTTAGTTGATACCAACTAATGATTACGTTTTAAATTTAATTTAACCACTATCAACTAAATATTTATTTCATAAAAATTAAGAACTTTTATCTGAAAACGGCAATATCAATAATTAAACGTTTAAAAATTATTTTAATAACTTTTTACTTTTATTTTTATTCATAACTCTTAAAATAAGTTCAAAAGTTTGTTGTTTCATATATTTTAAATTTTCTATATAATTATCTACTTCAATTTTTAATATGGTATGATTTTTTCTAATTTCTTGTTGTTTAGATAGGTATACTCCTTCTGCTAAAAGTGATAAATTAATAGCATGATCCTTAATTGATTCAGTTAATTTATCATTTAAAGAAATTTCATGTTCAATACCTGTTAAATACATTTTTGCATCTTTAAAATTATCTGATTTGCAAATTTCAATCACATGCTCAGATATTAATTCTTTTAAAAAGTTTAATTCTGTCTTAATAAAATAAATTTCTAACAACCATTTTTGAGTTTTTTTATGTAAATATTCAAAACTGTTATAAATAATTGGCGCTTTTTGTTTTGGAATTGTATGTAACATTTTATTAGGATTTTACAAGTTAAAAATCCGAAAAGTATACAATTATACTTCTCGGATTTTTGTTAGAAAATTAGGCTATTTCAATTATCTTTCTGTGATCTTCATTTTTTAAAACTTCAAGTTTTTCTAAATGAATTCTTAATACACCATTCTTGTATTTAGCACTAATTTCCTTATCTAGATCAACACTTTGTGGCAAAGTAAATGATCTTTCAAATGAGTTATAATAAAATTCTTGTCGTGTGAATTTACTCTCATCTTCTTCTTTTAAATCTTTTTTATTTTCCGCAGAAATTGTTAATATATTTTCATCTATAGAAACATTAAAATCTTTTTTATTAAAACCTGGTGCAGCTACCTCTATTTCAAAATTATTTTTATTTTCAACTACATTTATAGATGGCATCCAATTATCATTTGAAATTAAAGTATCGGTAAAAAAAGGTTCAGTATGTAACATATCTGGAAATATTTGATCGAACATTGGAAAACGTCTATTAAATTTCACCAGTGACATATTTTAAATTTTTAAAAGTTGAACATTATTTTATTTTCACTTCTAAAGATACATTTCTAACAAAAAAAACACAATGATTGCAATCAATTAATTAATTGATTATGGTCAATAAAACTACTGATTATGTTATTGTTTTAAGTTTATTTTTATTTAAAATTGTGATGCTTTTAGGTGTTAAACTTATTAATTTTTCATCTTTAAAATCATGGAGCGTTCTTGTTAGCGTTTCTTTTGCAATTCCTATAGAATCTGCTAAATCGGTTCTGTTTATAGTAATTGTAGCTTCTTCTGATAAAGGAAAACTATTTTGAAAATTTAACAATGTTTCTGCCGTTTTCTTCCTTACAGATCCATACGCTTGAAGAATTAACTGCTTTTTTTGCTTAATTAAATCATCTACTAAAACATCTATAAAATTAAATAGAATCAAATTGTTATTATGAATTGCAGTCATTATTTCTTCTCTGCTAATTTTGTATAAATAAGTAGATGTAATAGCTTTTGCGTTTTCAAAATGAGGTTGATTTTTTATAAATGAAGTATATCCAAAATATTGTTCCGAGGTAAAAAAACTAGTAATAAATTCTTTTCCTAAATCATCCGTTTTAAAAGTTTTAACTATTCCGCTCTTAATTAAAAAAATGTGATTGCTTTTATTTCCCGTACAATATATAGTTTCATTAGCCTTAAAATTGTATAGTTTTTTTTGAGATAAAACATCTTTTAAATTATTGATAGTTAATAAATTAACTGGTTTTTGATATAATAAGGAATTTTTATTTCCATATGCTTCTGCCCTTTTCAATCTAGATTTTAATATTTTTAGAACATCATATTTTTTAAACGGAGCGCTAATAACATCATCTACTCCTAAATCCATTAGATTTCGAATTAAAGCTTTGGTAGCATTTTTAGCTATAAAAACAAAAGGAATAGTTCTAAGTTTTGTGTGATTGTTACATTTGTTAAAAAACGACAACCCATTATCCATTTCTGGTAAATCTAAATTAGAAAGTATTAAATTTGGAGAACTTGATTTAACAATTGCTAAACCAGACTTTTGATCGTTTGCGGTTACAACTTCATAATTAGCAAGAGAAAGTAATTCTTTTAAACGATTTAATTGCTCTTCATTTCCGTCTATTAATGCTATTTTAAGTAACATAAACCAAACCCTTTTAAACTTTTAAAATTTACAACAATTACCTAATAATTGATGTAGTTACTAAAATTACAAAAGTTAAAAAGAGATTATAATGATAATTATCAGATAGCTATAAAAAGGATTAAATAATTACTTTAAGATTTTTTTTAAAGGTTAGTTTTTAGGATACCAGTTTTTTAATTTCACCTGAATAGAGGTATTATTTTGATTAACTATTGATTTAAATTTATTTACATCGCTAAAACCTCCTTTACCTCTATAATGAAACGGATATACAATTTTGGGTTTAAAATCAAGAACTGCGCTTGCTGCATTTTCTACAGTCATTGTATAAGGTAAATTCATACAAATAAAAGCAATATCTATATTTTTTAAATTACGCACTTCTTTAATATCAGCTGTATCTCCAGAAATATAGACACGTTTACCTTTAAAATCTAGCACATAACCATTTCCTCTTCCTTTTACATGATAAGACTTATTACTTTCAGGAAGATTGTACATAGGTATTGTATTTACACGGATACCCAATATTTTTTTATTTTCATTATTCCGCATAGTGATTACCGTATTTTTTAAGTTTGCGTCCTTTAATTTTTGTTGTACTGCTAAAGGCATTACTAAAATTGTGTTGGGATTTATAATTTTTTTTAAGGTTTTTATATTTAAATGATCTCCATGAATATCCGTTATAAAAACGAGATCTGCTTTAGGAAAATTAAAATTTAGTTCCTCAATACGACTTGGATCAATATAAATATGTTTTGAATCCCAAGTTAAAATCATACTAGCATGAATTAAAGGTTGTATAATTAAATCCCCTTTTTTAGTATTATATGTATCAGGATTAGCTATTTGTGCTCCAGCAGATGTATAAATTACAGTACAAAGCAAGAAAATGAGAATGCGTTTCATATTTTAAAAATTTAGTAGCTTTTCAAAGATACATATTTTAAATAATTAACAGAAAATTATAAATATCTGATAATTAAATAATTGTCATTAATAATTTAATAAATCTTCTAATGCTTTATGTAGTTTATTTTTAGGTAAAAATTGTTCTTCTAAGTTTTTAGCAAAAGGAATTGGAGTTTCAATACTTGCCACTCTTTTTACAGGAGCATCTAAATATTTAAAACAATTTTCAGTAATTAAAGCAGAAATATCTGAAGCAATTCCTCCAAATAACGTGTCTTCCTGTAAAATTAATGCTTTTCCTGTCTTTTTTACAGAAGTAAAGATGGTTTCTAAATCTAATGGCTGCAAAGTTCTTAAATCTATAATATCCGCATCAATATTATTGTTTTTAATTTCACTTAAAGCCCAATGAACACCAGCGCCAAAAGTTATAATACTAACGTTATTTCCTTCATTTAAAATTGTAGCTTTTCCAAAAGGAATTGTATAATAATTTGTTGGTACATCTTGATATACAGATCTATATAATGCTTTATGTTCAAAAAACATAACAGGATTTGGATCTTCAATTGCGGTTGCTAATAAACCCTTAGCATCATAAGGAAAAGCAGGATAAACTACTTTTAAGCCAGGAGTTTTAGTAAACCAAGCTTCGTTAGTTTGACTATGAAAAGGTCCAGCTCCTACTCCTGCTCCACAAGGCATTCTTAACACAATATCTGCATTTTGAGCCCAGCGATAAAATGATTTTGCCAATAAGTTTATTATTGGATTAAATCCAGAGGTTACAAAATCTGAAAACTGTAGTTCTACTACAGATTTATATCCATTTATGGCTAATCCATAAGCAGATTCTATAATACTAGATTCACAAATTGGAGTGTTTCTTACTCGTTCTTCTCCAAACTGCTCTAAAAAACCTTGTGTAATTTTAAAAACACCTCCGTATTCAGCTATATCTTGTCCCATAATAACTAAATTATTATGTTTTTCCATGCTTTGTTTTAAACCTAGAGAAATAGCATCCACAAGACGCATATTTTTCTTTGTTTCACTTGGTTTCTGTTCATTTATGTGAAAAGGTGCATAAACGTCCTTTAACTCATCTTCAATAGTTGAAAAAGTTTCTTCTTCATCAAAAGCTATTTTTAAATTTTTGTTTATTTCTTCAACTATTTCTTTTTTAATAACTACTTCTGATTCTTCTTTAAGAATATTCTCATTTTTTAAAAATTCCTGAAAATTTTCAATAGGATCTTTTGTCGCCCATTTTTCCAATAATTCATGAGGTACGTATTTATTTCCACTAGCTTCTTCATGCCCTCTCATTCTAAATGTTTTAAAATCTAGTAATATTGGCCTTGGGTTTTCCCGAACACTTTTAGCTAGTTCACTTACCTTTTTATGAACTTCTAAAATATTATTTCCGTCAATAATATGACTTTCCATACCATAACCAATACCTTTGTCTGCAATATTTTTACATTTAAATTGCTGGCTAGAAGGAGTTGACAAACCATACTCATTACTTTCCACACAAAATAGAACAGGTAAATTCCATACAGATGCTACATTTAAAGCTTCGTGAAAATCGCCTTCACTTGTTCCTCCATCACCACAAAATACAACTGTAACTTTGGCTTCATTTTTTAGCTTATACGATAATGCAATACCATTTGCCACGCCAAGTTGCGGCCCTAAATGAGAAATCATTCCAACAATATTATATGCTTTAGTTCCAAAATGAAAAGAACGATCTCTACCTTTAGTAAAACCACCTTTTTTTCCTTGCCATTGCGAGAATAGTCTATGCAAAGGAATATTTCTAGTAGTAAAAACACCTAAATTACGGTGCATTGGTAAGATAAATTCGTCTGGAAATAAGGCTTTGGTTATTCCAGCAGGTATAGCTTCTTGTCCAATACCGGAAAACCATTTGGAAATTTTGCCCTGACGCAAAAGAATAAGCATTTTTTCTTCAATCAAACGAGGTTTTAAAATTAGTTTATATAATTCTAACAATTCCTCATCAGTATAATCTTGACGATTAAAATCCATTAATTTTTAATTTTAGTTGGTAGTTTGAATTTTACAATTCAAGAAATCAAAAGTAGTAGAATTATAGGTATAAAAAAAAACCTTAACGAAGATTGTTAAGGTTTTTTTCTTATCATTTTTATTATAATTCTCTAAAAATAGAATGCATTAAACGAGTTTTGTCATTAATGCTTTCTTCAAGAGAAATCATAGTTTCTGTTCTTGAAACGCCATCGATATCATCTATTTCAAAAATAATTTCTTTAGCGTGGGTAGTGTTTTTTGCTCTTATTTTACAGAAAATGTTATATTTCCCTGCAGTAACATAAGCAATAGTAATATTTGGTATTTTCTTTAAATCTTTAATTACTTGTTTTGTTTTTGAAGTTTTTCCTAAATATATTCCAACATGTGAAATAAAAGAATAACCCATTTTTTCGTAATCAAGAGTTAAAGTTGAACCTTTAATAATGCCTTCATCTTCCATTTTTTTTACACGAACATGAATGGTACCAGCTGAAACAACTAATTTTTTAGCAATATCCGTAAATGGTGTTCTTGCATTTTCTATTAAAATATCTAATATTTGATGATCTATCTCATCTAATACAAATTTTTTCATACTACGTTTTTATTAAAAATAAAATATTTAAGTGCAAATTTATCAAAAAAAATCCATTAATGCACAAATTATTTACGAATTTGATAATTTCAATTGGTTAAAATCTAAATTTTGTGATTTTATTGTAGTATAAGTATGATAATTTGTTAAGTCCCCAATTTTTTCAATATGCTCGATTCTTTCTAATTTATGGTGGTTATACTTAAATACATACTGAATTCCTATATCTTGTACCATATTATTTGGCATCTTAACATTCTTATAGATTTTATCTAAAAATAAACTGTTGTTATTTGGGATGTCAAAATAAGCTTGATAATTATTAAAATTATTTGCAGTAGCTAAAAAATAAAACCCTTGTAATAGCGCAATAAAATTGAACTTTCTAGTTATATCTCTATCATAATCATCTTTAAAATGCCCACATTCAATTAAAATAGTATTATATCCTAACTTTTGAAAATTATCTCCAGTAGCAGTTGGATAAAATTCATCTGTATATCTACCAATTTGATTAGGGATTATTTTTTGTAAGACAGAATTCATAGCTACAATAACGCTCATGGTTTCTTTTCGTCCTTTAGTTAAAGTTCTTTCTTTATCTTCGGAAGGAGCTAAAAAAGATATTGTGGCCGGATTTGAAGTCCCTTCTACGTTAAAAATAGAACGTTGGTCGTGTAAATTAAAACAAAACGATGGATTAAAAGACTCTAATTCTTTTCGTAATATTCTACTTTCAATAGCTTTTTGATTAACTGCATCCCTATTTAAATCGATTTTTGATGCATTTTCTCTTGTAAATAGAATTGCTCCATCTGGATTTAGCATTGGTATAAATTCAATTGTGCAATTTTCAAGGATAGTCTTTATATATACTGAAGCCTCTTTTGTTGGATATTCTATAAAATTAAAAAAATCGAAAACAGCTTTAGTTCCAGTACTTTCATTACCATGCATTTGTGACCAAACTAATATTTTAGTTTTACCATTGCCAATTGTAATCTTATAAATCGGAATTTTATTTTCAGAAAATCCTAAAATTTCCTTTTTGAATTTAGCGGAAAGATTTTTTATTAATGACTCTATATCATTAAATAATATTCTTCTTCCTTTTAAAGTGTTCTCGAAAAAATTTAAATAATCAGTAAATAATTTATGGATGTTTAATGTATTCATTTCTCAATATAAATTACAAATGTAAATATTACAAAGTTTACATTTGTAATTCAGTATTTTTACAATTCCATATACAATTGTAATCGAATTCATTTCGTTATTTTAGGGTTAAAAGTGAAACAATCAATAAAATTGATTATAAAAATATAATGCGCTATAAATTAACATATTATATGTGATTACTTATATTAATAGTTTGCTATATTTAACTTGTTTATTAAAATATATTCTATTTAATTTTGATTAGATATTAGCTTTAATTACATTTGTATACAATAAGAAAGGTTACAATGGTAAACGTAGAAGAATTTGCTTCACGACTTAAATTAATGCTGAATTACTATGAAATTTCAGCAGCACAATTGGCTGATAAAATTGAAGTACAACGTTCAAGTATTTCTCATATATTATCTGGCAGGAATAAACCTAGCTTAGAATTTGTGTTAAAAATATTAAAAGCTTTTCCTGAAGTAGAATTATACTGGTTGTTAAATGGAAAGGGAACATTTCCTAAAGTTGAAGAAAATGCGGAAATCACTTCTACTCTATCTTCTAATGTAAAAAAAGAAATAGCTGTAGAAGACTTATCAGAAACTAATAAATTACAATCTTCATCTAATTCAAATGATTTAGCTATTGAACGGATTGTAGTTTTCTATAAAAATGGTACCTTTAAAAACTATACTCCATAAAAAAAGGCTTTATTAAATTAATAAAGCCTTTAATCTTTTTATTTTATAATTTTCTATTTCAATAATTGAGCAATTCCTTTTCTAACTATTAAAATTATCTTATCTTTATTAGTGTTTTTAGACTGCATTTGAACGTTTACAATTTGATTCATCATATTAACAGCCATTTTATCAAACTTAAATTTTTTGTATCGTTTGCCAAGTGTTACAAATCTATCCGTTAAATTAGAAATGGCTTTAACGTTACCACTCTCAATAATCATTTTGTACCCTTGTCCATATAAATTTTGAGTTTGTTTATCTGTAGAATTAAACATCCCTGAAAGCACATGGCTTGCTATAAAAGGTAAATTTGTTGTATCCCTTTCATTGATGTAAATAGTGGTAATTGCAGATGCTAAATTTTCCTTAGTGTCCTTATTCAATGTTGCTAGTTTATTTAATGCAGCGGGTTTATCTATTTGATATAAAGCTACTAAAGCACTTTTTGTCATTGCAAAAGACTCGCTATTTAAAGCTTTTTCAAATATTGGTTTGTAAATAGTATCTACTAATTTGCCTAAAACATCAATTGCTGCAGCTTTAACCAAAGTCTTTTTATCTGATTTAGCTAATTGTACAATTTTAGCAATAGCATCTTTTTTATTATATTTTTGAAATAAATCGATATGTTCTAAAGCAAAAATTCTTAATTCGTAGTAAGGATCGTCTAAAGCTTTAATAAGCGCATAATACGCTTCTTTACTAGTTGTTTGATTTTTAGCAATTTCTTGTAAAGCTAATTTTCTATCTAGATAATGAGGAGCATGATAAAATTGATAAATATAATTATCTAACGTTTTGTTTTCTTTTATTTCAGCTAACAAAACATGTTTAGCATCTATATTAATTAGTTTTGGTAATTTATTAAAGTTAAACGTAAATGATTCATCTGCATGGCTTACCCACACATTATGTCTAACTTTATGATTATCTTCATAAATATCAATACTTAAAGGAAATACAAAAGTTTTTTCTTGCTGCTTTATATTTACTGTTACCGTTTTATTAATAGTGTTATAATCATAAGTTACATTCATTTTTATGTGACCATTTCCATAATACCATTCGTTAAAAAACCAGTTTAAATCTCTACCACTTACTTTTTCTAATGCTAAACGCAAATCTTCTGCTTCAGCTGTTCCGAATTTATGTTCGGTTAAATATTCTTTAAGTCCAGCAAAAAAAGCATCATCGCCTAAATAATCGTTTAACATATATAAAATAGCTCCTCCTTTTTGATAACTTACCACGTCAAACATATCCTCTCTGTTTTTGTAGTAAAAACGAACTAAATCTTTACTGTCATTATTGCTGTTTAAATAGTTTTGTTGATTTTCATACATTAATGCATTTGCTTTATCATTACCATATTTATGTTTAAGCCATAAATATTCTGCATAGGTAGCAAACGATTCATTTACAGTTAAATTTGACCAGCTTTCTGTAGTTACCAAATCTCCAAACCAGTGATGAAATAACTCATGTGAAATAGTATTTTCCCAAAGATTTTCATCTACAAGCTGTCCTTTTTTCTGTTGAGCTCCTTCTCCATGTACAACAGCTGTAGTATTTTCCATTGCTCCACTTACATAATCTCTAACCACAATTTGATCGTATTTATTCCATTGATATGGAACTCCTGTTATGTTTGAAAAAAAAGTAATCATTTCAGGTGTTTCTCCAAAAATTTCTTTAGCTACAGGTGCATATTCCTTTTCTACATAATAATCAACTGGAATGCCATTCCAAGAATCTTTTACAATACTAAAGTCTCCAACTCCCATAAAAAATAAATACGGAGCATGTTTTTTATCCATTTTCCAATAATCTGTTCTTGTACCGTCACTATTTTTAGTTTGACTTACTAATTTACCGTTGGAAAGCGTTACGTACTTATCGGGAACAGTCATGTAAATTTCTTCAGTACTTTTCTGATTTGGAGAGTCTATGGTTGGAAACCAACAACTATTAGATTCTGTTTCACCTTGAGTCCATATTTCAGTTGGTTTATCTGGGTCCTCTCCCTTTGGATCAATAAAATACAACCCTTTTGCATCGGTTATAGCTTCACTTCCTCCTTGTTTTACTTTTTCAGGATTTGCTATGTAATTAACATATACAATGAAAGATTCATCTTTAGTATATGTTTTACCTAGCTCAATAGTAATCTCATTATCAGAGTAATTATATTCTGCAGGTTTATCGTTTACTTTAACCTGTTTTATCGTAAAAGCTTTAGCATCTAAAACTACTTTGTTTGTTGGGTAAAAATGCGGAGATAAGGTTACCCAGGCTTCACCATTCATTTGGCTTTTCTGGAAATTAAAATTCACTTTTAATTTGGTGTGAACTAAATCATTAATTTTAGTTCTTTCAGCTCTATAATCTGTGTTTTGGGCTACTATAAATGTTGAAGAAATTAAAAATATAGCAAATATTATTTTTTTCATTAGGTTACTACTGTTTAATTAAGATTTCAAAAATACTATTTTAAAATAGTTTACTTGTTAATAAGTAGTTAAAAAGCCATACTGTAGGTAGTATGGCTTTTTTTATTTTGATGTAGAAATTTTGTTTAGTTTAAACTTTTAAAAAGACTTTCTAATTGTTTAATTTGATTAGAGTTTCCATCAATTTTTATGTCTTGTGAAAGTTTTATAATATCTGAAGGATTCATTTTCTCTCCTAAAATTCTAACAATCGCAAATCCTTTTTCATTATCTGAACCAAACAGAACTACTTCATTAATAGCATCCTCTTTTCCTAAATAGCTTACACTTACATTACTTTTATTTCTTTTAAACCTAACTAATTGTTTGTATTTAGGATTTTTAAGAATTTTTTTAACTTTTAGCTTTTCTGAATCATACAATTTATGATTGTCATTATTTAATTGTAATGCTAAAAAATTCATTTTTTTAATTGTACCTAATGTATTTTTCACTTCTTCAGAAACATCAACATTTTTTAATTGTATAATACTTGCTGGAATATCAATAGACATGAATTCATTATTTTCTTTACTATCAACTATGTATTTCTGTAATGATGGTGTTGAATCACACGAAATCAAAATTAAAACGGTTGCTAATAAAAGGCCTTTTATTGTAAAACTTAATTTCATTTTATTGTTCTTTATGTTGTTTACCTTTTTTTGGTATATATGTACTTGTTAATTCAGATATTTTATTTAAATCAATATCTCCAGTAAGTGATAAAATAACTGCTTGTTGATCTGCTTTATTTTGTAAATCACTAACAAACATTAATAGTTCACTTACATGATTTTCATCTTTACCTTTTCGTACATAAATTTTTACATGAGCGTCTTTATCTTTTACTCTCATTAATTCAGTAAGTTTAGCTGTTTTTAAATAGCTACTTACTACGTTTTTCATTTGGGTTGCAATTTTGGCACTTTCTGTAGTAAATACTTTTAGCGACTTCAAATTTTGAACCATTTTAACGTATTCTTGTGATTCAGGATCATTTCCTTTAAAAGAGCTTAACATGTTAAAAGCCTCTTTATTTACAACAACGGTTGTTACATCATCCATATCTTCAAATTTGTCAAAAACGGATGTTTGAGCAAAAGAAGTATAGGAACCTATAAGCATAACTGCTATTAAAATTATTTTTTTCATTTTTTGATTATTTAAATTGTTTAAAAATTTTGTTTTTTGTTGTTTCAAACTCTTGCAATTCACCTATTGCAACAGTTCCTTTTTGTAAATTTGTTGAAAGCATTGATAAAGCCATATGCGTTTCTGCATATATTTTTTCTGCTTTTCTTTCCTGATTTTTTTCATAACCAGTATAAACACTTATTAGTAAAATTAATGAGGCTGCTACTGTTAACCATTTCCAATTCCACGGTTGACTTTTTAATTGGATGGTTTTAGTATATCGCTCATTTTTACTAGCTGAAAAATAATTGAATACTCCTTGGTATTCTTGTAAATGTGGAGCTACATTATCACTTAAAAAATAAGCTTTTAACTCATTCTCTTCTGCAATGGTAGTTTCTGCATTTAGGTATTTTTCCAACAACTTTTCTATGTTAGCTAATTCCATATTGATGTTGTTTTGTTAATTGTTCTCTAATTGTTTTTCTTGCTCTTGATAAGCTGACTCTAATTGCCGTTTGTTTAATTTGTAACATTTCTGCAATTTCTTCAAACTCATATTGTTCTATATCCCTTAATTGAATGATTAATTTTTGTTGTTCAGGTAATTTTTCTATTAACTTTTCAACTAAACTAATACTATCATTTAATTCTACTTTTTTTTGTAGTGAGGCATCCTTTTCTCTATAGTTGCTATGAACTAATGTTAAATTACTTGCTTGTTTAGATTTTAGTCTGTCAAAACAATAATTTTTTGTCATAGTCATTGCAAATGCTTCTATACTATTATACGCTTTTAAGTTTTCTTTGTTTTTCCATAACTTAAAAAATAACTCTTGCGTTGCATCCTCAGCTTCTTCTGTAGAAACTAGTAATCGTTTTGCCAAACGAAAAACTTTATCTTTAAATGGCATTACCGTATTCAAAAACTCCGATTGTTTCATTTTTAAGTCTGGTTTCTACAAATTTTTAGTTCGTTTTCACAATTATGACGAACAAGTTACGTTTTTGTAACATGAAACATAAATAATGTGTGTTTTTTTTTATAAATTTCGACATTATAAAAAATAACCTTAAATAATAATCAAAAAATCATGAAAAAAATAAGCTATATCTTAGCTCTATTTCTATTCGTTAATATTCTTGCAGGATGCAGTAAAAAAAATAATGACGATCCAATAGTAAACCCTACTAACACAGTTAGTATAGATAATCCTATTAATAATTTCGTTTGGAAAGGCATGAATTCGTGGTATAATTGGCAATCTAACGTTTCTAATTTAGCCGACACAAAAGATGATAATCCGGAAAGCTACGCTACCTATTTAAATAAATATTCAACCCCTGAAGATTTATTTAATAGCTTGCTTTTTGATGCGGGTAATACAGATAGATTCTCTTGGTTTATACAAGATTATGTAGAACAACAAAAACAATTTCAAGGCATATCCTTATCTTTCGGGTTTAGACTGCAAGGCGTTAAGATTAATGCAAATGGCGATATAATATTATATGTTCGTTATGTAAGTAATAATTCGCCAGCATTTGATGCAGGTATAAAACGTGGAGATATAATTAATGCTATTGACGGTGTTGTTTTGAATGAAACTAATTATAATAATACAGTAAGTAAATTATCTAATGATACTGTTACTTTATCATTTGTAACTGAAAATAATGGAGCATTAACTTCTGCTGGTGATAAAACTATTACAGCTACTGAAGTTTCCGATAATCCAGTTTATTTAACTAAAGTTTTTGACAATATTAATGGCCAAAAAGTTGGTTATTTAGTTTATAATGGATTTAGATCTTCTTATAACGATGAGTTAAATGCTGCATTTGCAGATTTAAAAGCTGCAGGAATTAACGAATTGATTTTAGATTTACGTTTAAATGGTGGTGGTTCAGTTGAAACTTCTACATATTTAGCAAGTATGATTGATGGATCTACTACAACATCTGATAAGTTTGCCGAGTTAAAATTTAATAGTAAGCATACTAATGAAAATAGCACTTACACTTTTCAAGATACTCAAAATGATTATGATGTCACAGGTGCAAAAACAGGTGAAGAATCCATTAATAAATTAACTACGCTTAGTCGATTGTATGTATTAACATCTCATAGTACTGCATCTGCAAGTGAAATGATTATTAACGGATTAAAACCTTATATGTCAGTTAAAGTTATTGGAACAACAACTTACGGTAAAAATGTTGGTTCCATTACTTTATACGATTCGCCAAGTTCAGATTATACAAGTCAGTCTTCAGCAAATCCAAATCATAAAAATGCAATGCAACCAATTGTATTTCAAATTTTTAATAAATTAGAGCAAAGTGATTATACCCAAGGATTTACTCCTGATATAGAAGTGGTTGAATATGAATACTGGAATAATATTCTTCCATTTGGTGATGAAAATGAAGTAGTTTTAAAAGCTGCATTAGATGATATTAGAGGAATTTCTGCTAAAAGCTCTTCTATAAAAGATAAAAATATTTCTCCTTTAAAAGTTCTTCCTTTAGAAAATAAATTTGATAAAGAAATGTATATTACAAATGATTTTTTAAACTAATCATTTTATCTATATTAAATTAAATGGCAGGTTTTCCTGCCTTTTTTTATTTAAATAAATAGCTATATTTGAGTTGTCGCAAACCCAATCTTAAATGAAAAGAATATCTCCTTTTTTATTGTTTATCCTTATTGTTTTATTTGGATGTAATAACAAAACACAAATTAAAATACCTAAAGTTCAAATTACAAACTTTAAAATAGATAGTTGCAGTATTAGAGCAATAAATGTTCTAAGTGACTCCACTTTAGCATTTACTGGTTCTAATGGAATATTTGGAATAATAAATAATAAAGGTGAAATTTCTACTTTTAAAAAAATCACAAAGGATTCTGTTAAACCAGAATTCAGATCTATAGCATCTACAAAAAATGCAGTTTTTATTTTAAGCGTTAGCAATCCCGCACTGCTTTACAAATTTAAAAATGATTCATTAAGCTTAGTTTATAAAGAGACAAACAAAAAGGTTTTTTATGATTCAATGAAATTTTTTGATGAGAATAACGGTATTGCAATTGGAGATCCAACAGAAAACTGCATCTCCCTTATAAAAACTAATGACGGAGGAAATTCATGGAACAAAGTACCTTGCTCAAATCTACCTAAAATGGCTGAAGGAGAAGCTGCTTTTGCAGCAAGTAACACTAACTTAAAAGTTTTAAATAATAAAGCATGGATTGTAACAGGCGGATTAAAATCTCATGTGTTTTATTCTTTAGATAAAGGTAAAACTTGGAAATCTAGCAACACTCCTATTGTTAGTGGAAAAAATACTACCGGGATTTATTCTGTCGATTTTTTTGATGAAAACCATGGAATTATTGCAGGAGGAGATTATACCAATAAATTTGGTGAATCTGTAAATAAAGCAATTACAACTAATGGAGGAAAAACATGGAGTGCAATTGCAAAAAATACTTTTCCAAATTATGTAAGTTGTGTGCAATATGTTCCAAACTCAAAAGGGGAAAAAATAGTAGCAGTATCTACCAACGGTATTTTTTATTCAGCAAATTCTGGAAAAAAATGGAAAAAACTTAGCGATAAAGGTTTTTATTCTATCCGATTTGTAAACCATAATACAGCTTGGTTATCAGGTAATAATGTACTTGCAAAAATGGAACTTAAATACTAGTAATTATATGAAATATGCCTTTTTATTAATATTAATTATAGGGATAATTAGTTGTGAAAAACCATCAAAATTAGAATTTAGCCTTAATTGTTCTTCTTCTAAAAGTTATGAGTACAATAAAACAAAAGATTTCAATAATAACTTTAATATAAAAATTCCAAAATCTTGGAAAACAAATTATTACTACGACATTAATAGTTCTGAAATTTATGCTGCTGACACTTTAAAAGAGTTGACAAAATCATTTATAGTAGGAGTTTCTTTTCATAAAGGAAATATTGAATTAAATAACGATTATAATAAAAAATTAGATTCGTTATTATTTCTAAAAAAGTTAAATAAATATGCTTTTGGAAAGGAGTCTTTCCTAAATAAACCTGCATATTGGTATTTAGTAAATGGTACCAAAAATGGTTATACGTACCATCAATTAAATATAACTATTAAAAACTCTGACAAATCGTATATAAATGCAACTTCTGAAATTTATGGAGATCAATTAATTAATGATAGAATTTGTAAATCCATTTCTATATTAAAAACTATCCAATTTTTGCAATAATTTATGATAATAACATTGTATAAACTTGCTTATATGCTTATTTTTGACAAAAAATTAAAAATATGCAACAAATTATAGATCGCTTTGTTAAGTATGTGACTGTTGATACACAGTCAGATCCAGAAAATCCAGCATTTCCAAGTACCGAAAAACAATGGAATTTAGCACATATTTTAGTAGATGAGTTAAAAGAAATTGGTTTAGAGGATGTTACCTTAGATGACAATTGCTATATTATGGCAACTTTGCCATCCAATGTAGATTATGAAGTACCAACTATAGGTTTTATCGCTCATATTGATACTAGTCCAGATTTTACTGCTGAAAACGTTAAACCTCAATTTTATCCTAACTATAATGGAGAAGATATCGTTTTAAATAAAGAAGAAAATATAGTTTTATCTCCTAGTTATTTTGAAGATTTGCTTTTATATAAAGGTCAAACTTTAATTACAACCGATGGAACTACGCTTTTAGGAGCTGATGATAAAGCAGGAGTTACGGAAATTGTTTCAGCTATGGAATATTTAATTAATCATCCTGAAATTAAACACGGAAAAATTAGAATAGGCTTTACCCCTGATGAAGAAGTAGGAAAAGGAGCTCATATGTTTGATGTTGAAAAATTTGGTGCTGATTGGGCTTACACTATGGATGGAAGTACTGTTGGAGAACTAGAGTATGAAAACTTTAATGCTGCCGGAGCAAAAGTAACGGTAACAGGTAAAATAGTTCATCCAGGTTATGCAAAAGGAAAAATGATTAACTCTATGTTAATTGCAAGTGATTTTATAAATAGTTTACCTAAAGATGAAGTTCCTGAAAAAACAGAAGGTTATGAAGGATTTTATCATTTACATACCATGAATGGTGAAGTTGAAAAAACTGTGTTACAATATATAATTCGTGATCACGATTTTAAATTATTTGAAAACAGAAAAGAAACTTTCCAAAAAGTTGCAGATAAAATAAATAAGGAATTAGGTCAAAACCTTGTAGACGTTGAAATTAAAGATCAATATTTTAATATGCGTGAAAAAATTGAGCCAGTAATGCATGTGGTGGATATAGCTGAAGAAGCAATGAAACAACTAAACATTAAACCTTTAATTAAAGCAATTAGAGGTGGTACAGATGGTTCTCAATTATCTTATAAAGGATTACCTTGTCCAAACATATTTGCAGGTGGACATAACTTCCACGGACGTTATGAATTTGTGGCAGCAGAAGCAATTCAAAAAGCTACCGATGTAGTAGTTAAAATTGCAGAACTAACAGCAGAAAGAGCAAAAAAATAACTTTTTATTAGTGTAATATTTAAACTCTCTTCATTTGAAGGGAGTTTTTTTATGTTTTTATTTAAATATTTAACAACATGTTAAATATTGTTATTATTAATATAAATATTCATCAATGATAAATTCTTTTCTATTTTTGAAAACTTCAAAATATACACAATTATGAATAATGAAATGCTAACAACGCTAGTTGAAAAATATGGAAGTCCTTTATATGTTTATAATGTAGACCAAATTGAGACTCAATTTAATAGAATTTGTACTGCTTTTTCACAAGTTGAAAATTTAAAAATTAATTATGCGGTTAAAGCAAATTCAAATATTAGCATTTTAAAATATTTTAAAACATTAAATGCAGGTATTGATACCGTTTCTATTCAGGAAGTTCAGCTTGGGTTAGCTGCTGGAATTTCACCTGAAGACATTATTTATACACCTAATGGGGTATCGTTACAGGAAATTGAAAAAGTTGCAGAACTTGGAGTTCAAATTAATATCGATAATTTATCTATTCTAGAACAGTTTGGTCACCATTATCCAAAAATTCCAGTTTGTTTAAGAATAAATCCACATATAATGGCTGGTGGTAATCGAAACATTTCAGTTGGACATATCGATTCTAAATTTGGAATTTCAATACATCAGGTACCGCTTATTAAAAGAATTGTTGAAAATACAGGTATGCATATAAATGGAATTCATATGCACACAGGTTCAGATATTTTAGATATAGATGTGTTTTTAGCTGCTACAGAAATTTTATTTAATACCGCAAAAGAATTTAATAATTTAGATTTTATTGATTTCGGAAGTGGATTTAAAGTTCCTTATAAAGAAGGAGATATTTCTACTAATATTGAGGAACTTGGAGAAAAGCTTTCTACTCGTTTTAATGAATTTTGCGTTGAATATGGTAAAGATTTAACGTTAATGTTTGAGCCAGGAAAATTCTTAGTTAGCGATGCTGGTTATTTTTTAGCAAATGTTAATGTAGTAAAACAAACCACTTCAACTGTTTTTGCTGGAGTTGATTCTGGTTTCAACCATTTAATTCGTCCAATGTTTTACAACTCGTATCATCAAATTCATAATATTTCTAATCCAAATGGAAGAGTTCGTTTTTATTCGGTAGTTGGTTATATTTGTGAAACGGATACGTTTGGTTCTAACAGAAGAATTAGTGAAATACGAGAAGGTGATACCCTTTGCTTTAATAATGCTGGTGCTTATTGCTTTACTATGGCATCTAATTATAATTCTCGATATCGTCCTGCAGAAGTTATGGTATTTAAAGGTAAAGATTATTTAATAAGAAAAGAAGAAAATTTCGACGATTTAATTAGAAATCAAGTTGTTGTAGATTTATAATAACTTTAAATGTTGAATATTTTCATTCGTTTAATATATTTTAAACAACTAGCTAAATTTATATCATAATACCTTTTAACTATAGCTAAACTCAAATATTTAATATTTTTTTGGCTAAAGTTTTGATTATTTAAAAAAACCATTACTTTTGACCTATGCAAATAACAAAAACATATTCTTTATTAGAAACCGCATCTATTATGCGTGTATTTGTTATGGCTATCACTACTACCATTATTACCCTTTAGGGTTATTATTCTATTCATATCATCCGTTTATATATTCGTTTTCAAAGAAATTGAAACAAGGAATATTCAATTAAATTTTTAAGTAAATACCCATCAAACATAACATATAATGAAAGTTTTAAAATTTGGAGGATCTTCAGTAGCTAATCCAGCAGCAATTAAACAAGTTATCAATATTATAGAAGCAAATAATATTGAGAATCAAATAGTGGTTGTTTCTGCTTTAGGAGGGGTTACTGATTTACTTCTAAAAGTTGCACAATTAGCAAGACAAAAAGATAAAAAATATTTAGTTTTAATAGAAGAAATAAAGAATAAGCACTCTGAAATTATAGATACATTAATTAAACCTGAAAATCAAAAGGAAATTTTTTCAAAACTCGAAAAGTTATTTTCAAACTTAACAGATGTTTTAGAAGGAGTATTTAAAGTAAATGAATTAACTTCAAAAACATCGGATAAAATTGTAAGTAATGGAGAATTAGCTTCTTCCCTACTTTTGACTGCGATTTTAAATGAAAATAAATTACAAGCATCTTGGAAAAATTCTAAGGAATTGATAAAAACAAATTCAGCTTTTGGAAATGCTAAAGTAGATTTTAATTTATCTAATGAAAATATTCATAATTTCTTTGCACATTCAAAAAGTAAAATTACTGTATTACCTGGGTTTGTAGCCTCTAATAAAAGTAATGAAACAACTACTTTAGGTCGTGGCGGTTCTGATTATACTGCAGCTATTTTTGCAGCTGCATTAAACGTAGATGAATTAGAAATTTGGACGGATGTAAACGGAATGTTTACTGCTAATCCGAAAATTGTAAAACAAGCATTTTCTATTAAAAAAATGACTTACCAAGAAGCCATGGAAATGTCTCATTTTGGAGCAAAAGTTTTATATCCACCTTCAATACAGCCAGTACTTAGAAAAGAAATACCAATTTTAATTAAAAATACTTTTAAGCCTAAAGCAAAAGGTACTTTAATTTCTTCAGAATCTACTACAAATAACTCCATTAAAGGAATTAGTCACATTGAAAATATTAGCTTACTAACACTTGAAGGAGGAGGATTAATAGGAATTCCCGGAATTGCACAACGCTTTTTTGGTGCACTTGCAAATAAAAATATTAATATTTCATTAATCACACAGGCCTCATCCGAACATTCTATTTGTATTGCAATTAATTCCGCGGATGTAAAAGCAGCCGTTAATGCAATTCATAATGAATTTCAATTAGAAATTAGCCAACATTCTATTCAAGAAGTTTTAGTAGATGAAAATAATGCTATTATAGCTTTAGTTGGAGCAAACATGAAAAACCATCAAGGTATAAGTGGAAAATTATTTAGCACTTTGGGTAATAATAATGTGAACATCAAAGCTATAGCTCAAGGTGCTTCTGAAAAAAATATATCTGCTGTAATTACACATAAAGATATTAAAAAAGCTTTGAATACTGTTCATTCAACCTTTTTTGAAGATCAAATTCAACAGTTAAATTTATTTATTGTAGGAGTTGGTAATGTTGGAGGAAAATTATTGCAACAAATTAAAAATCAACAGCAGTATTTATTAGATAATCTTAAAATGCAAGTACGAGTAATTGCGCTAACAAATTCTAAAAAAATGCTTTTTACTGAAGATGGAGTTGATTTAAACAATTGGAAAGAAAATTTGGATGAAGCTGAACAACCTCTTGATTTAGAAAAATTTTATTTAAAAGTAAAGCAGCTTAATTATAGAAACAGCATTTTTGTAGATAATACAGCAAATGAAACTATTGCTAACTTATATGCAGGTTATTTGAAGGAAAATATCGCAGTAGTTACTTGTAATAAAATAGCTTGTTCTTCAAGTTATTCTAATTATAGTACCTTAAAAAAATTATCTAGAGAATACAATGCTCCATTTTTATTTGAAACAAATGTTGGAGCCGGTTTGCCAATTATTGACACTTTAAAAAATTTAATTGCTTCAGGAGATAAAGTAACTAAAATACAGGCAGTTCTTTCAGGTAGCTTAAACTTTATATTTAATAATTTTAATGAAGAAAATTCTTTTTATGAAGTAGTAAAACAAGCTGGTGTTGAAGGTTACACAGAACCTGATCCGCGTATTGATTTAAGTGGTGTTGATGTAATGCGAAAAATTTTAATTCTAGCCCGAGAAAGTGGAACAATATTAGAATTAGAGGATATTAAAAATCAATCTTTTTTACCTGAATCTAGCTTAAAAGCAGTTTCTGTTTCTGATTTTATGGAAACTTTAAAAAAGGAATCAGAACATTTTAATAAACTACAAAAAAATGCTTCAAAAAATAATTGTAGATTAAAATATGTAGCTGAGTTTGATAAGGGTCAAGCTAATGTTGGCTTAAAAGAAGTAGATTTTAACCATCCTTTTTATAATTTAGATGGCAAAGATAATATTGTACTATTTTATACCGAGCGTTATAAGGAACAACCTTTAATTATCAAGGGAGCCGGTGCAGGCGCAGATGTTACAGCTTCTGGGTTATTTGCTGACATTATAAGAATTGGAAATAATTAAGCCTTATGAAAAATGAAATCAAAATATTTTCGCCTGCCACTGTTGCAAATGTTTCATGCGGATTTGATGTTTTAGGATTTGCATTAGATACCGTTGGAGATGAAATGATTATTCGTAAAGTTCCTCAAAAAGGTATTCAAATTACTAAAATTAATGATCAAAACTTGCCTTTAGAAACAAATAAAAATGTTGCAGGAGTAGCTGCTTTGGCTTTATTAGCGGAAACTAATATTGAATTTGGATTTGAAATTGAGATCAATAAAAAAATTAAACCAGGTAGTGGAATTGGCAGTAGCGCAGCAAGTTCTGCGGGTGCTGTTTGGGCAATTAATGAATTATTAGGTAGCCCGTTTAATACTACAGATTTAGTTCGATTCGCTATGGAAGGTGAAAAATTAGCATCTGGTGAAGCACATGCCGATAATGTAGCTCCTGCTATTTTTGGTGGTTTTACACTAATTAGAAGTTATAATCCATTAGATATTATTAAAATTCCAACACCCAAAGATTTAATAGTAACCATAATTCATCCTCAAATTGAAATTAAAACTTCTGAAGCTAGAAAATTATTAAGTCAAACGGTAAGTTTAAAAAATGCTACTAAACAATGGGCCAATGTAGGCGGATTAATAAGTGGTTTGCACACTAATGATTATGATTTAATTGGTAGATCATTACAAGATTTTGTAGCTGAACCTGTTAGATCAAAATTAATTCCAGGATTTAATAAACTAAAACAAACTTGTTTAGAAACTGGAGCATTAGGTTGTGGAATTTCAGGTTCAGGACCATCTATATTTGTATTAAGTAAAGGAGAAAAAAAAGCTTTAGAAGTTTCAGAGGCTATGAAAACGGTTTATAATAAAGTTGGAATAGCATACGATTTACATGTTTCAAAAGTAAATAATAAAGGAATTAAAATTTTAGATACTAAATAATATGAACTTTTATAGTTTAAATAAAAAAGCGCCAAAAGTTTCTTTTAAAGAAGCAGTTATAAAAGGTTTAGCCCCAGATAAAGGATTATATTTTCCTGAAAAAATAACACCTCTTACCAAATACTTTTTTAATCATATTGAATATTTTTCTGAAGAAGAAATTGCTTTTGAAGTAATACGACAATTTGTTTCTGAAGAAATACCTGAAAAAGAATTGAAGAAAATTATTAAAGAAACTTTATGCTTTAATTTTCCTGTTGTTACTGTAGATAAGAATATCGCTACACTTGAACTCTTTCACGGACCAACTATGGCTTTTAAAGATGTTGGAGCTCGTTTTATGGCTCGTTGTTTAAGCTACTTCAACAAAAAAGATAACACAGCAAAAGTAACAGTTTTAGTTGCAACTTCAGGAGATACAGGAGGTGCAGTAGCAAGTGGTTTTTTAGGTGTTGAAGGTGTTGACGTGGTTATTTTATATCCAAGCGGAAAAGTTAGTGAAGTTCAAGAAAAACAATTGACAACTTTAGGTAAAAATATTACAGCTTTAGAAGTTGATGGTACTTTTGATGATTGTCAGGCAATGGTTAAAAAAGCTTTTTTAGATTGTGATATAACGGTTTTTAAAAACTTGACTTCTGCAAATTCAATAAATGTAGCACGATGGTTGCCACAAATGTTTTATTTCTTTTTTGCTTATAAACAATTAAAAAACAAGCATAAAGATTTAGTTTTTTCTATTCCTAGTGGGAATTTTGGAAATATTTGTGCGGGAATGATGGCTAAGCAGTTAGGATTACCTATTAAACATTTTATTGCTTCAACAAATATAAATGATGTAGTTCCAAATTATTTAAAAACAGGAGAATACAATCCAAAACCATCAAAACAAACTATTTCAAATGCAATGGATGTTGGTGATCCAAGTAATTTTGTACGTATTTTGGAAATTTACAAAAATGATTTTTCTAAATTAAAAGAAGAATTTAGCTCCTACTCTTTTACGGATGATGAAACTAAAAACGCAATGTTACTAATTAAACAAAACAGTAATTATATTGCGGATCCACATGGTGCTGTTGGTTATTTGGGCTTAAAGAAATTCATAGACGAAAACACAAATAATATTCAAGGAATATTCTTAGAAACAGCTCATCCAGTAAAATTTTTAGATGTAGTTGAGCCGGTAATAAATGAAACTATTGAATTTCCTACACAAATTAAAGCAGTGATTGATAAAAAGAAAGTTTCAATACTAATTTCTACATATAAAGTTTTAAAAAAGTTTTTATTAAATATGTAGTATTTATTTAAAAATAAATATAGTAGTTTAGCTTTAAACAAATAAAATGATGGATTCAAAATTTTCATTAGGTTTCTTTCCAACTCCAATTGAGGAATTAAAAAATCTTTCGAAAATATTATCAAAGTATACAATTTATATAAAACGTGATGATCAAACAGGATTGGCTACAGGAGGTAATAAAACTCGTAAACTTGAATATTTAATTCAAGATGCTTTAAATAAAAAATGCGACACGGTTATTACTGCAGGAGCTCAGCAATCCAATCATTGCAGGCAAACTGCAGCAGCTTGTGCAAAAACTAATTTAAATTGTCATTTGCTATTAGGAGGCGATAAACCTTCAGTCTTTACAGGTAATTTATTGCTTTCAAAACAGTTAGGCGCAACTATTCATTTTGCAGGTAATAATAGAAAAGGTGAAGATATTGATAAATTACACCGTAAATTAAAGAAAAATGGGGTAACACCTTATATAATTCCATATGGAGGTTCTAATTTATTAGGAGCTATGGGATTTGTAGATGCTATAAAAGAATTAACAGCACAGATAGAAGAGCAAAAACTTCAAATTGATGCAATTTTTTTTGCCTCAAGTTCAGGTGGTACACAAGCTGGAATGCAATTAGGGAAAATGCTTTATAATTTAAAAACTAAATTATACCCTATTTCTATTGATAAAAGTAAGTTAGCTGGTGTTTCTTTAGATAAAGTAGTCTTTTCTATTATAAACGAAGGGATTGATAAATTGAATTTAAATAAGGAAATTTCGCTAAAAGAATGTAGTCTTATTGAAAACTATAACGATGCTTCTTATGGTGAAATAACTGAAAATGAAGTAAATGCAATCGATTTACTTGCTAAATCTGAAGGAATTTTACTAGACCCTGTTTATACTGGTCGTGCTTTTTACGGAATGCTAGATATGTTAAAAAATAAAAAACTCCCTGAAAATTCAACAATATTATTCTGGCATACTGGAGGTATTCCAGCAAATTTCTATTATGCAGATAAACTTTCATAATTTTTAAAATATAGCATGAAAAAAAATCCAAAATTTGAAACTATTGCTATAAAAAGCACTGAAAATTCTTTTGAGAATTCAAGACCTGTTAGTACTCCTATTTATTTGTCTAGCACTTACAAACGTAATAATGATGCTTCGTATAATAATGATTTAATATATTCAAGAAGTGACAATCCTAACAGAAACATTATTGAAACTGCCATTGCAAAACTTGAAAATGGCAACTATGCGTTTACTTTTTCATCAGGTATGGCAGCAATTAGTGCTGTATTTCAAACTTTAAAAAGCGGAGATCATATTATTTTACCAGATGATTGCTATTATGCCGTTAAAAAATTAATGGAAAATATTTTAAATAGGTGGAACTTGAGTTTCGATTTAGTTGACATGTCTAATTTAGAATCCGTAAAAAAAGCTATTAAGTCTAACACAGCATTAATTTGGATAGAAACACCTTCTAACCCACTTTTAAAAATTAGCGATATTCAAGAAATTACTAAGATCGCAAAAACTAAAAATATACTTTGTGCTGTAGACAATACTTGGCTTACTCCAGTTTTTCAAAATCCTTTACAATTAGGAGCAGATTTTGTTATGCATTCTACAACTAAATATTTTGGTGGACATAGCGATGTTTTAGGAGGTTGTGTAGTGGTTAATGATAAAATATTAGCTGAGAAAATAAAAGATATTCAAGTATTATCCGGAGCAGTTCCTGCACCTTTTGATTGTTGGCTAATTGGTAGAGGAATACAAACTTTACATTTGCGAATTACCAAACAGGCTAAAAATGCATCTAAATTGGCTAAATATTTAGAAAGTCATCCTAAAATTGAAAAAGTACTTTATCCTGGATTAAAAAGTCATCCTCAACATACTATTGCAAAAAAGCAACAACGTAATGGTTTTGGAGCTATGATTTCCATTTTGATTAAAGGTGATGAAAAAGAAACTTTTACTATCTCCACTAAATTAAAGTATTTTACAACGGCAACAAGTTTGGGAGGTGTAGAAAGTTTGATAGAACATAGAAAATCTGTTGAAGGTGAAAATAGTACTACTCCAATTAATTTGTTAAGAATATCTGTTGGAATTGAGCATATAGATGATTTAATTGCAGATTGGCAACAGGCTTTATCTGATTAAACCATTTGCTTAAATTAATCTAATTTTGGTAAATTAAAATCGTTTAATACACTAGGTAATTTCATCATTTTTTCAATTTTGTCAGATTTCCTTGGCGCAAGAGCAGATAAAATAACGGGACCATTTTTGGTTATTAAAATGTCATCTTCAATTCTTACGGCAATTCCCCACCATTTTTTATCACAATTGCTTCCTTCTGGAATATAAATACCTGGTTCTACCGTTATTACCATATTCTTTTTAAAGTTGCCATAATTAGTTAAATCATGAACATCTAAACCAATGTGATGTGTTGCTCCATGAGGAAAATAGTTATGATAAGTATCTTCAGAGTCAATTATTCCTAATTCAGCTAATCCTTTATTAATAACTTTTCGTGCCGCATTTGTAGTTGAACTGAATTTATTGCCAATTTTAGCTTGTGCAATACCTGCTTCTTGAGCTTTATAAACTAAATCATAAATCAGTTTTTGTTCTTTTGTAAACTTTCCATTAGTTGGTATTGTTCGGGTAACATCGGCTGTGTAACCATGATATTCAGCACCTAAGTCCATTAAAATTAAATTTCCATCTCCTACTTTTGGTTTGTTATTTTCAACATAATGTAAAATACAACCGTTATTTCCTGCACCAACAATAGAAGGATATCCTTCGTATTCCGCTCCGTATTTTTTATACACAAATTCATGTACTCCTTGTGCCTCAGTTTCTGACATATTTGGCTTCATAGCTTTCATCATTTCATTTTGACCAATTGCTGAGATATTAATAGCTTTTTTTAGCAGTTTTAATTCTTCTGGCTTTTTAATCTCTCTTAAATCTGCTAATAGAACAGTTAAAGTTTTAGTATCTATTCGTTTTTTAGTTTGCTCCAAAATTTTATCATTTTGAAGTGTTTTTAAATTAACCAGATCAAAAGAAACTTTGGTTTTAAAGTCTTTAATTAAATCAAATAAATCCGCAGAGTTTTTAGTATCTCTTACATCATTTTTAAACGGATTAAATAAAACTTTATCAAATTTTGAAAAATCAATAGGATATTTTTTAAAATCATCACCATTATAAACTACTGTAAAACCTAAATTATCTTTAACACCTTCAACTCCTAGCCTTCTACCTGTCCACATTTCTGCAAATTCATCTCTTTTTTGAACAAAAAGCAGTTCATTAAACGTTTTTCCGTTTATAGTTTGATTGTCTTTAAAAATCAACAAAATTCCATTTGGTTCATTATATCCGGCTAAATAATAAAAATTTGGATCTTGATGATACACATAATTAACATCATTTGCTCTGTTTCTTACTGCATTTGTAAAAAATACAGCAACGCTATTTGGAGGTAATAATTTTCTAAGGCTTTCTCGTCTGTTTTGATGAAATTCTTTACTTAAATAATCTTGTGGAAGATTATTGTTTTGAGAAAATAAACTGAAAGAAATAATAAATAGAATTAGAGTAAATAAACGATTTAATTTCATAATAAAGGCTGTAAAATATTGCAGAATCAAATATAAACAAAAGAATAAATTAGAAGCTTAATATAAAAATTAAATTTATTTTAAACTAAATATGGTACGCTTTAAAAAATGATTTAAATCAAATTCATTTCTTTTAATATTTAGTAAATTTGCACTACAAAACTTAAAATAAATGAAAAATACAGCTTTAACACATATTCATGAATCATTGGGTGCTAAAATGGTGCCATTTGCAGGTTATAATATGCCTGTGCAATACGAAGGGGTTAACGCAGAACATTTAACCGTTAGAAACGGTGTAGGTGTTTTTGACGTTTCTCATATGGGAGAATTTTTTTTAGAAGGAAAAAATGCTTTATCACTTATACAAAAAGTAACTTCTAATGATGCTTCAAAATTATTCGATGGCAAAGTTCAATATAGTTGTTTGCCTAATAATGATGGTGGAATTGTAGATGATTTATTAGTATATCGAATAAATGAAGAAAAATATATGTTAGTGGTAAATGCTTCTAATATTGAAAAAGATTGGAACTGGATTTCTAGTCATAACGATTTAGGAGTTAAAATGACTAACCAATCTGATGAAATATCTTTATTAGCTGTTCAAGGCCCTAAAGCTACAGAAGCATTACAAAGCCTTACAGATGTAGATTTAAAATCTATGGGGTATTACACTTTTAAAATTGGAACATTTGCTGGTATTGAAAATGTAACAATTTCTGCTACAGGTTATACAGGATCTGGAGGATTTGAAATCTATTTTAAAAATGAAGATGCAGTTAATATATGGACAGCAGTTTTTAAAGCAGGTGAAAAATTTGGTATAAAACCAATTGGGTTAGCTGCTCGTGATACATTGCGTTTAGAAATGGGCTTTTGTTTATATGGAAATGATATAAATGACACCACCTCACCAATTGAAGCAGGTTTAGGATGGATAACCAAATTCACTAAAGATTTTGTAAATGTAGAAGCGCTTAAAAAACAAAAAGAAGAAGGTGTAACAAAAAAACTAGTAGCATTTGAAATGACAGGTAAAGGTATTCCTCGTCATGAATACGCTATTGTGGATAATGAAGGAAATACTATTGGTGAAGTTACTTCAGGAACAATGAGCCCTTCTTTAAAAAAAGGAATAGGAATGGGTTATGTTCCAAAAGAATATGCAAAATTAGGCTCTGAAATTAATATTCAAGTTCGTAATAAAGCTATTGCTGCAACTGTAGTTAAATTGCCATTTTATAAAGGTTAAGTGTTTTCAGGAATTTTTCCTACAGAATCCTTATAAAAATCATAAAAGAAGTTAAAATCTTTATCCATGTTCTCTGTAATGTAATATGGCTCTGAAATTTTAACTTCTTTGTCTTTAAAATTTAAAGTAGCCATAACAATTGGAACGTTAGCTCCTTTTGCAATGTAATAAAAACCGGTTTTCCATTTATCTACTTTCTTTCTAGTTCCTTCTGGTGATAAGGCTAAAATAAATTTTTCTTTAGTATTAAAAATATTTACAATAGCCTGCACTTTATTAGTACTCTCGCTTCTATTTACAGGAGCACCACCAAGCCATCTAAAAATAAACCCAAACGGAGGTTTAAATAGCGAAGCTTTTCCTATATAATTAATGGGAGCTCCTTTTGCCCATTTCACTAGAATACCCAAAGGAAAATCAAGCCAATGTGTATGCGGCGCAGCAATAATTACATATTTTTTTAAGTTTTTGGGAAACTCACCAACAATTTTCCATCTAAAAATGGTGAACAAAATAAATCTAGAAAATATTTTCATAAGGTTGTTAATAACTCCTTTTTTAATTTTAAAGTAGAAGTTTATGCAACAAAGATAAAAATCTTACTTTTATATACTAAAATAAAAGAAATGAATGCTATAATTTATGATGTAATCATTGCAATTGTTTTTGTTGTAATAGGTTATTTAATTGGAAAACTTTTAACCAAAAATAATTTAGAAAAAATAACAACTGAATTAAACTTAAGAAATAAACTTTTACTTGAAGAAAAAGAATCTAACAGTAATATTATCAATAATTTAAATGACAGTATTAAAGAAGCAAATGAAGAAAAGCATCAGTTAGATATACAAATTAGTCAGCAAGTTTCTGAAATAAAAAATTTAAATGAAAAGCTTAGTACCTACAAAGAAGATGTTGAAAAACTACAAGATAAATTCGCCAAAGATTTTGAAATTTTAGCATCTAAAATACTAGAAGATAAATCGTCTAAGTTTACGCTACAGAATAAAGAAAACTTACAAACCATTTTAAATCCCCTTCAAGAAAAAATTCAAAATTTTGAAAAAAAGATTGAAGATACTCAAAAAGAAAGTATTGGTATGCATGCCTCACTTAAGGCGCAATTAAGCAATCTAAAAGATTTGAATTTACAAATGAGTAAAGAAGCAATTAATTTAACTAAAGCATTAAAAGGTGACAGTAAAACGCAAGGAAATTGGGGTGAATTAGTTTTAGAACGCGTTTTAGAAAAATCTGGTTTAGAAAAAGAAAGAGAATATTTTGTGCAACAAAGTTTTACAAATGAAGATGGAAAACGTGTATTACCCGATGTAGTTATTCACTTACCTGACAATAAAAAAATGGTAATTGATTCCAAAGTATCTTTAACTTCTTATGAACAATATATAAGCACAGAAGATGAAGCTGAAAAACAAAGTTTTCTAAAAGAACATGTAAATTCACTTAAAAGGCATATTGAACAATTAAGTGCTAAAAAATATGAAGACCTTTACGCTATGGAATCGCCTGATTTCGTTTTATTATTTGTTCCTATTGAACCTGCTTTTGCTATTGCATTAAACGCGGATAATCAACTATATAATAAAGCCTTTGAAAAAAACATTGTAATAGTTACTCCTACTACTCTTTTAGCAACACTTAGAACTATTGATAGTATGTGGAATAATGAAAAACAACAACAAAACGCTATAGAAATTGCTACACAAGCTGGTAGATTATACGATCAGTTTGTTAATCTTACTGACGATTTGATAAAAGTAGGAAATCAATTAAAAACCGTACAAGGCACTTATGATTCTTCTATGAAAAAACTTACTGGAAAAGGAAATTTAATTAAAAAAGTAGAAAACATTAAAAAACTAGGAGTTAAAACTAGTAAAATAATAAATGATAAACTTTTAGAACGAGCTTCGGAAGAGCAATAAAAAAATCCCGCAAAATGCGGGATTTTTTGTTGGTTTAGAAATTTTTATCTTTTAATACCTTGTCTAAAACTACATCTTTAGCTAATGGTCTTGAACAGAAATACCAATCTTTACAATTCATATCTTCTTTACCATCCATTCTATCTTTTGCAGTTCCACAAGATCCTGCTGGACCAATAATAACATCATCCCCAGGTCTCCAATCCGCTGGTGTAGCAACTTCAAAAGCATCTGCAGTTTGTAATGCAATTAACACTCTATATAATTCATCAAAATTTCTTCCTAAACTTAAAGGATAATAGATTATCGCTCTAATAATTCCTTTTGGATCAACAAAAAATACAGCTCTTACAGCTTTTGTAGTATCTTCGTTTGGTTGAATCATACCATATTTTTTTGCAATTTCCATGGTAATATCTTCAATAAGCGGGAACTTAACATCCACATCTTTCATACCATTATACTCAATTTTCTCTTTAATAGAGCGTAACCAAGCTATGTGGCTATATAATCCGTCAATAGATAAACCTACTAAATCACAATTTGCATTTTTAAATTTATCTTCTAACGATGCAAATGTTATAAATTCAGAAGTACAAACAGGTGTAAAGTCAGCTGGATGACTAAATAAAATAGCCCATTTACCTTTATAATCTCCCGGAAAATTAATTTCCCCTTGTGTAGTTACTGCTTTAAATTCTGGAGCCTTATCCCCTATTCTTGGCATAGATGTAAATTCTGGTTGTGCTTGTTGTGTTTCCATTTTATCTGTTTTTAAATTTTATATTCCAAAAGTAAAACCAATTAAATGCGTTACACTATAATTATAATTGATATAAATAATTTAAGTATAAATACATATTATAGTTAAATATTAAATTTACAAATTTTAAAATTAATTAGCTAATCAAAGCCAAAAAAAAATCCCGCAATTAGCGGGATTTAATATGTTGTTTCTACCTAAAAATATTACCATTTAAACAAAGGTCTATTTTCCATCATATCATTTACCTTTACCGCTACATTTTCAATAATAGATTTATTTTCAAAGTTTTGTATAACTTCATCTATTAAATCAACAATAGTTTTCATATCTTCTTCTTTCAATCCTCTTGTAGTAACTGCAGCAGTTCCTACTCTTATTCCTGAAGTAATAAATGGAGATTTATCATCAAAAGGTACCATATTTTTATTTACGGTAATATCCGCTTTCACCAAAGCATTTTCTGCTTCTTTACCAGTAATATTTTTATTACGTAAATCAATAAGCATCATATGGTTATCTGTTCCTCCAGAAACAATATGATAATCTTTATCCATAAATGCTTTAGCCATTGCAGCCGCATTTTTTTTCACTTGTACTTGATATTGTAAAAACTCATCCGTTAATGCTTCACCAAAAGCTACGGCTTTAGCAGCTATAACATTTTCTAATGGTCCTCCTTGTGTTCCAGGAAAAACAGCTGCATTTATTAAAGTAGACATTTTTTTAAGTTTTCCACTTTTTAGAGTTAATCCAAAAGGATTTTCAAAATCTTTACCAATCATAATCATTCCTCCTCTTGGTCCACGTAAAGTTTTGTGCGTTGTAGTAGTAACTATGTGACAATGAGGTAGTGGATCATTTAATATGCCTTTTGCAATTAATCCTGAAGGATGAGAGATATCTGCCAATAAAATAGCTCCTACACTGTCTGCAATTTCTCTAAACCTTTTAAAATCTATATCTCTAGAATAAGCCGATGCTCCAGCTATTATTAGTTTAGGTTGTTCTTCAGTGGCAATTTCTTGAATTTTATCATAATTTAAAACTCCAGTTTCTTTATCTACACCATAAAATGATGTTTTATATAATTTTCCAGAGAAATTTACTGGAGAACCGTGAGTTAAATGACCTCCATGAGATAAATCAAATCCTAAAATTTTATCTCCAGGTTTTAATACTGCCTGATAAACAGCTGCATTAGCCTGAGAACCTGAATGTGGCTGAACATTTACATATTCAGCACCATATAATTGTTTAGCTCTATCTATAGCTATTTGCTCAACAACATCTACTACTTCACAGCCTCCATAATATCTTTTATTAGGATAACCTTCTGCATATTTATTTGTTAAAACGGAACCCATAGCTTCCATAACCTGATTACTAACAAAATTTTCAGAGGCAATTAATTCTAAACCACTGGTTTGTCTTTCTTTTTCTTCTTCAATAAGATCGAAAATAATAGTGTCGTGTTGCATTACTTGTTATATATTAGTTAAAATTCAAGCAAATTTACTAATTTCATTTTGCATTTAATAAGAAACATCTATATTTGATTAGAAAAATTAAATAAAAATTTAGAATTTATATAGATGCAAATAACTGCTAACAATCCGGATAGAAAATCATGGTTACAAGTTGATAAAAAAAGTGATTTTCCTATACAAAACATTCCTTTTGGAGTGTTTATTACTAAAGATGATATTATTACAATTGGTACTAGAATTGGAGAGTTTGCCATTGATTTAGGAGCTTTTCATCAATTAGGTTATTTTGATGGAATTCCTTTAACAGATGATATGTTTATGCAAGATTCATTAAATGATTTTATTGCAGATGGTAGAAAAACTTGGAGACTTGTAAGAAATAGAATTGCAGATGTATTTGATGTTAATAATCCAGCTTTACAAAATAACGAAAAGCACAAAGAAGTTATAATTTTTGATGTTAATGAAGTAGAAATGCTTATGCCTATTGATGTTGGAGATTATACTGATTTTTACTCAAGTAAAGAACACGCAACTAATGTTGGTAAAATGTTTAGAGGAGAAGATAACGCATTAATGCCTAATTGGTTGCATATACCTGTTGGTTATCATGGTCGTTCATCTTCTGTGGTAGTTTCAGGTACTTCAATTCATAGACCTTACGGACAGACACTCCCAAATGGAGCATCCGAGCCTGTATTTGGTCCTTCAAAATTATTAGATATGGAGTTAGAAACTGCTTTTATTACAACAGCTGCTAATAATTTAGGTGAACCAATACATATCGACGACACATTTGAGAATATATTTGGAATGGTTTTACTAAACGATTGGAGCGCTAGAGATATTCAAAAATGGGAGTATGTTCCATTAGGACCATTTTTAGGTAAAAACTTTGCTTCTACTATTTCCGCTTGGATAGTTACCATGGATGCTTTAGAACCTTTTAGATGTGAAGGACCTAAACAAGATAAGGTACTACCCTATTTACAACAAAAAAGGACAGACACTAGTTTTGATATAAAATTAAAAGCTATTTTAAAAACTGAAAATGGGGATAAAAACCTATTAAGTGAATCTAATTTTAAGTATTTATATTGGAGTATGGCCCAACAACTAGCTCATCACACCGTTAACGGTTGTAATGTAAGATCAGGTGATATGATGGGTAGCGGAACAATTTCAGGCCCAAATAAAGGTAGTTATGGTTCTATGTTAGAAATTACTTGGGGAGGAAAAGAACCTATTACTTTAAAAGATGGTACTACAAGAACTTTCTTTCAAGATGGTGATAATGTAATTTTAAGAGGTTATTGCGAAAATGATAAAGTTAGAATTGGCTTTGGTAAATGTACAGGAAAAATATTACCACCTGTAAATTTGAAAAATAAATAGTATTTACTGCTTTTAACAATCTTAAAAACCCTAAAAAGCCTTTTTTAGGGTTTTTTGATTATTTTTGACATAATTATAACAACTATCCAATTTTAAATAGCCCCAAAATGAAAAATATACTTCAATTATTTTCAATTACAATACTTCTTATTTCTTGTAGTAGTGTAAAAAAAACACAGCAAGCAATTAATATTGGTAATTATGATGAAGCAATTAACATTGCGTTAAAAAACTTAAGAAGTAACAAAACAAAAAAAAGCAATCAATCGTATGTTTTAATGTTGGAAGAGGCTTTTTCAAAAGCAGTTACACGAGATAAAGAAAAAATTAAATATTTAAAAGCAGATGGAAATCCAGCAAATCTAGAAAGTATCTATAATTTATATATTTTGCTAAATAACAGGCAAGAAAGTATAAAACCTTTACTTCCTTTACCTATTTTAAACAAAGGAAAAAATGCTAAATTTCATTTTGAAGATTATACTTCGGATATTTTAACTTATAAAGATAAACTATCACTTTATCTATATAATAAAGCTGAACATAAATTAAACACTTCACAATCTAAAATTGAATTTAGAAATATTTATAACGATTTAAAATATTTAAATAATATAAATCCAAATTACAAAAGCACAATATCTTTATTAGAAGAAGCACATTATAAAGGAACCGATTTTGTTTATGTAACTTTAAAAAACAAAACGAATAAAGTTATTCCTATTCGTTTAGAAAAGGACTTGTTAAATTTTAACACCTACAAATTAAATAACCTTTGGACTGTTTACAACACAACAAAACTACCAAATCAACCTTATGATTTTCAACTAGATATTAACTTTAGAGAAATTAATATTTCTCCAGAAGAATTACACGAAAAAGTTATTATTCAAGAAAAACAGGTTAAAGATGGCTGGAAATATTTAACAGATAGTAACGGTAATGAAGTTAAAGACAGTTTAGGAAATACAATTAAAGTAGATAAGTTTAAAACAATTAGAAGTAAAGTACATAAATTCAGTCAATTTAAGTCGGTACAAGTAGTAGGTCAAATTAATTATTATAACCTAAATACCAATCAATTAGTAAAGAGCTTCCCTTTAACCAGTGAATTTGTGTTTGAACATCATTACGCAACTTATTCTGGTAACAAAAAAGCAATAAATAAAAATAATTTAGATTTATTAAATTATCATAGAATTCCTTTTCCAAGTAATGAACAAATGATTTATGATAGTGGTGAAAACTTAAAAAAGAAAATTAAAGCAATAATTTCTAATTATAATTTTAGATAAATGTACCTAATTAAATAATTTGCTTTAAATCGCATACTTCTATTTGATTATGTGACTCATCGTAAACCACTTCTCCATTTTGTATAACTATTATTTGTGGAGATTTATGACGAACATTAAATTTATTAGCAACTTCATTAGATATATCTCTAAAAGCAATTAAATCTAAAAAATATAAGTGCAACTTATTTGAAGGAATATCATATTCTCTCTCAAAATTTTTAAGAACAAATCTACTTATTCCGCATCGTGTACTATGTTTAAATATTAAAACAGGTGTAATTTTAGATTCCTCTATAATTTCATTTAGCTGGTTTAAATTTGTAAATTGTATCCAATTCATATTCATTAAAAGACAAAATGTCGTTAAACCTTTTTAAAAAAAGACAAAATGACCGTTTTCTATCTTCTTTTATTCTTGGAATACATTTTGAAATGTAAATATAGAAACTAAAACTATAAAGATTATGAACTTTAATAAATTCACTATAAAATCACAAGAAGCCATACAAGAAGCACAAAAAATTGCTCAAGGTTATGGTCATCAAGAAATAGAAAATTCACATATTTTACAAGCTATATTTGAAGTTGATGAAAACGTAACTCCTTTTATTCTTAAAAAATTAGGAATAAATATAGATTTACTTAAACAACTAATTACTAAAACACTCGATAGCTATGCTAAAGTTTCAGGAGGAGATAATGTTACTTTATCAAGAAACGTATCTAAAATGCTTTCAAATGCAGAAACTGAAGCTAAAAATTTAAAAGATGAATACGTTTCTATTGAACATTTACTTGTTGGAATTTTAAAAACAAAAGACACTACATCACAAATTTTAAAAGACCAAGGAGTTACTGAAAAAAACTTAAAAAGTGCAATTGAAGAATTAAGAAAAGGAAGTAAAGTTACTTCACAAAGCGCTGAGGATACATATAATTCTTTGAATAAATATGCTCGAAATTTAAATCAGTTAACCAAAGAAGGAAAATTAGATCCTGTTATTGGTAGAGATGAAGAAATTAGAAGAATTCTTCAAATTTTATCTCGTAGAACTAAAAACAACCCTATGTTAGTTGGTGAACCAGGAACTGGTAAAACCGCAATAGCCGAAGGTTTAGCTCATAGAATTGTAAAAGGAGATGTTCCTGAAAATTTAAAAGATAAACAAATTTTTTCTTTAGATATGGGAGCTCTAATTGCAGGTGCGAAATACAAGGGAGAATTTGAAGAACGATTAAAATCTGTCATCAAGGAAGTTACTTCAGCTAACGGAGAAATAGTCCTTTTTATTGATGAAATTCACACTTTAGTTGGTGCTGGAGGTGGCCAAGGAGCTATGGATGCAGCTAATATTTTAAAGCCTGCTTTAGCTAGAGGCGAATTGCGCGCAATTGGGGCCACTACCCTAGATGAATACCAAAAATATTTTGAAAAAGACAAAGCGTTAGAACGTCGTTTTCAAAAAGTTCAGGTAAATGAACCAGATACTGAAAGCGCTATTTCAATTTTAAGAGGTATAAAAGATAAATATGAAAATCATCATAAAGTTCAAATTAAAGATGATGCAATAATTGCTGCTGTAGAATTATCGCAACGCTATATTACTAATCGCTTTTTACCGGATAAAGCTATTGATTTAATGGATGAAGCTGCTGCTAAATTGCGAATGGAAATTAATTCAAAACCAGAAGAATTAGATGTTTTGGATAGAAAAATTATGCAGTTAGAAATTGAAATTGAAGCAATTAAAAGAGAAAAAGATGAAAAGAAATTAAGTCATCTTAAAAAAGAGCTTGCTAATTTAAAAGAAGATCGTTCTAGTATAAATGCAAAATGGACTAGCGAAAAAGAGTTAGTAGATAAAATTCAAGCAAGCAAAATAGCTATAGAAAATTATAACGTAGAAGCCGAACAAGCTCAGAGAGATGGCGATTATGGTAAAGTTGCTGAAATTAGATATGGAAAAATTCAGGAAGAGGAAAGTAAATTAAGTGCTTTACAAAAAGAATTAGCTAAAAATCAAGATAATGCTTTAATTAAAGAAGAAGTTACTCGTGATGATATTGCTGAAGTTGTAGCAAAATGGACTGGAATTCCTGTTTCTAAAATGCTACAAAGCGAACGCGAAAAATTATTGCTTTTAGAAGATGAGTTACATCTTAGAGTTGTTGGCCAAAATGAAGCTATACAAGCTGTTTCAGATGCTGTTAGACGTTCAAGAGCTGGTTTACAAGATACAAAAAAACCTATTGGAACTTTTATGTTTTTAGGAACAACTGGTGTTGGTAAAACTGAATTAGCAAAAGCTTTGGCGGAGTATTTGTTTGACGATGAAAATGCGATGACCCGTATTGATATGAGCGAATATCAAGAACGTCATGCAGTTAGTAGATTAGTTGGTGCACCTCCTGGATATGTTGGTTACGATGAAGGCGGACAATTAACAGAGGCTGTTAGACGAAAACCATATTCTGTAATTCTATTAGATGAAATTGAAAAAGCACATCCTGATACGTTTAATATTTTGTTACAAGTTTTAGATGAAGGAAGGTTAACTGATAATAAAGGTAGAGTTGCAGATTTTAGAAATACTATTATCATAATGACTTCAAATATGGGAGCACATATTATTCAAGAAAAATTTGAAAATATTGATATGGATAATAGAGATTCTATTACGCAAACTGCTAAATATGAGGTGATTGATTTATTAAAGAAAACTATTCGACCTGAGTTTTTAAACAGAATTGACGAAATAATTATGTTTACACCTCTTAACAAAGAAGAAATTCATCAAATTGTTGAATTACAGTTAAATAGTCTTTCTAAGTTATTAAAAACTAAAGATATCCAAATAAGTTTTACTGAAGAATCTATAAATGATATTGTTACTAAAGGTTTTGATCCTCAATTTGGAGCTCGTCCAGTAAAAAGAGTTATACAAAAAGAAGTATTAAACGAACTTTCTAAAGAAATTTTATCAGGAAAAGTTACAGCAACTAGTTCTATTTTAGTGGATGCTTTTGACGGTAAAATAGTATTCAGAAATAAATAAAAATTAAAATAAAAAAATGATTAAAAGTTCTTTATGAAAAACATAAAGAACTTTTTTATTTATAAATTTTCATATTTATTAAATACACATTAAATCTTTACTCCTGATATTAATCATACACAAAATTGATAGTAATCATTCCAAATTTCATAATTACATACTTGATTTGTTATGCTTTCGGTATTTAATTTTTTTTAATGGTAAAGCGAAAATAGTAAATCATTAAGCAGTAAAAACTATATATTAATTATTAACATTAAAAAATTTATATTATGAAATTAGGAAAATTATTTTTAAGTATTGGAATGATGTCCGCAGCATTATTTTTAACGCAATGTACAAAAGACGAAATTATTTCAGACGGTGTCAATTTCAACAGTGTTGAATTAGATGCTAAAGGAGGGAAAAATGTAACTGCAGAAGAAGAGACAGCAGGTAATAACTTATCGTTCCCTGTTATCTGGTCTGATGGAGAAGCTAAAGATCTTAGAGGAACTATGGGAACAGTTTCTTTAACTGGAACTTGGTGGGGAGTTTGGGGCGAAGATCCTATTGATCCTCAAGCACCATTATACAGTTGTGGACCATACATTGGCGATGTTGTTCCTTGTATTGAAACTGAATACAAAGCGTACATTCAAAAAGATCTTAACAATGAATGGCAAGCTACAAATTGGATACCAACAGTGCCTATTAATGTTGATGGTGTAGATTGGGGTGATAATTTAGAATCTATAGATTGGAGTTTAAAATCTCAAGTTCGTACAGAAATTGTATTATATGAAAATACAACCTCTTATAATGGAGATGGTGAGGTTGTAGAATACGCTATGCGACATACCTATAGTTGGGGTGAAGATGAAGTTCATGGCTTGCAAACAACTTTAGCTAATGAAATAGTTTACGGACCAGCTGATATAGCTACTGTATTTACACCAAATGCACGATTAACTATTCAAAAACTAAATGTTAAAAATTTAGAAGATCTATATATACATAATGAATTTGGTGAAAGAATAGGTCAAAATTTAACTTGGAACAAAGGAAATGGATGGACAGAAAATGACGATGTTGAAGATGATTTAGTAAATGACAATCCTTTATATAATTTAGCTGTATATGAAGCAAGTGATGGTCCTGGATATTTTAATGCTGAAGTAAATGTAAAAGGAAAAATTATTTATGGATACACTTGGAATATGAGAAAAATGAATGACGGAGATGGATATTATAGAATCACTTTTAGCTTTGATGATGTTACAAATTTAAATACTTTCTTTGATAGTAATACTGAAATTTTATTACCAATTGAAGAGGAAGAAACTATTGCATCTTCAGAGGATGACGATGGTGGTGATTCAGGTGAAGGCTCAAGAGGTGGTACTGGCATAATTGATCATCAAAATAATCTGACATATATGGATATATTAATAGTTCCAAAAACTACTGGTAGTGGTGGAGGAAGCGGATCTGGATCTGGCGGAGGACACGGAAATCATTAGATAATGATTATTTAACTAATAATAAAGCCCATTTTATTAAAAAAATAAAATGGGCTTTTAATTTAAAAACTGATTTTCATCATACGAAAACTTGATACTAATCATTGTTGTTAATTTATTTTAAGGATAATTTTAATTGAAATATTAATAATATAAATATAAGTAAGATGAAACAAATAATATTATTTTTAGCCTTTATAGTTTTGGGAACTATGGGGTTAGTAGCTCAAGATCAAGACCAAATTCAAGATCGTGATCAAACCAGATTAATGTTGGTAGACGGGGACCTTCTTCAAATTAGAGACAGAGATCAGATTCGACTTAAAGACAAAATTACTTTAAATGACGGAACAGTTGTAAATCCTGATGGAACTTATCAAACAAGAGATCGCATACAATTACGATTAAAAGATGGCTCTTGCTTGGATAATGATGGTATTTTATACAGAAATGAATACCAATACAGATATAAAGTTCAACAAGAAAACAAAGGGTTATCAGAAGCACAAACTCAAGCTAGAAATCAAAACAGATTTCAAATAATGAATATTGATGGACAATTGTATCAAATTAGAAATCAAGTACAAAAACAAGTTCGTGAACAACTTAATTTAGGAAATGGATTAGTTGTAAACCCTGATGGAACCTATCAAAGGGACAGAATACAACTTAGATTAATGGATGGTGAATGTTTAAATATGGATGGTGAAATGTATAAAAATACATATATGCATAGAAAAATGGTAAATCAAAAAAAGATGAAAGCTCTTAAAAAGATGCCTAAAAAAAACATTCAAAAAAAGATCCAAATCAAAAAAGGTAAATAAGCATTTGAAATTAAAAGTATGATGAATGTATTAAAAATAGTAAAATTGATAATTTTTATGCTAGTTATACTGTTAAATAATAATTTAACAGGGCAAACAAAAAGTAATAAAACAAATACTAAGCATGAAAATGGATCATATCTTTCAACTTCAATGTATTATGTAAGTGATGCTGTTTTTATGGGTAGAAAGGATTCAATTAGTACTCCTTACCTATACCCTAGTTTAACTTATCATCATAAATCTGGATTTTATGTAACTTCATCATTATCTTATTTAACTAAAGAAAATCAAAGTAGAGTTGATTTATTTTTAGCTTCAATAGGGTTTGATTTTGCAAGTGATAATTTTTCTGGTGATTTTTCAGTTACAAAATATTTTTTTAATAATGATAGCTATAATGTGATTTCAGATATTGAGGCTGATTTAACTGCTACGTTAAGCTACGATTTTAATATTGTTAATTTATCCGCCACAGCAAGTTCATATTTTAACAAAAGTAGTAGTTCCGATATTTTTTTATCATCTGAAATAAGCCATGATTTTATCTCTTCTAATGCAAAATTTCAAATCTCACCTACTGCAGGCATCTATTTAGGCTCTCAAAATTTTTATGAAGAATATTACATAAACACTAAAATTCGTAGCCAAGGTACTGGTGGTTCTGGAAACGGTTCTGGTACTGGTGGAGTTACTGAAACTACAATTACAACTATTGAAATACAAGAAAGTCAAAAATTTAATGTAATGGCTTATGAATTAAGTTTACCAATGTGGTACACCGAAAAATCATTTACAATTTCATTTTTACCAGCAGTAGTATTTCCAGAAAATGAAGCAACACTATTAATTGATGAAACAACAGTTGTAAAAGAGAATTTAAAAGAAACTTTTTATTGGATAGTTGGCTTAACTTATACATTTAATTAAGCTAATTTAAATAATAAACAAACACAATAACAACTCCTTTTAGCAAAATCTAAAAGGAGTTTTCTTTTATATACTTTTAAAAAAATATCCATACTAACATTTTACTATTTAATTCTTTTCATGGCAAACTTTTTTAATTACAGAAGGTCTAACCTCACAGAGACTTTAAAATTTAGAATATACTATTATTATAATTCTCTTTATTTTAAATTATAATCTCTCACTAAATTAAATACTGTATTTAAAATAATTTTATAAATATAAATTTTTAATGTGATGAAAAAATTAGTTTCATTTTTAATTCTTATGGTTATGGGAACCATAGTTTTAACAGCTCAAGACAGAATACAAGATAAATTACAGTTACGTGATGGTTCTTGTTTAGATACAGAAAGTAGCGTAGTAATAGTTGGTGATCAAGATCAATTACAATTACGCTTACGCGATGGATCGTGTATCGATTTAACTACATTAGGTGTTACAAGTGGAGATCAAGACAAAATTAAATTACAACTACAAGATGGATCTTGTCTTGATGAAGATTGTACTGGAGATCAAGATATGGATAGAATTAGATTAAAAGATGGATCATGTTTAGACTCCCCTAGTTTATACCAACAACTTATGAATTTATTTAAGTTTTAAAAGTATTGAATAATAATTAAAATAATAACAAGATGAAAAAAATAATGTTTTCCTTAATGTTTATAGTTTTAGGAACTATAGGATTAGTAGCTCAAGATCAAGATAGAACTCGTGACCGTTTAATGCTAGTTGATGGTGATGTTTTACAAATTAGAGATCAAGATCAAATTCGCCTACACGATAAAATAGCTTTAAATGATGGTACTGTTGTTAATCCTGACGGTACATACATTACAAAAGATCAAGATAGATTGCGTTTACGTGATGGCTCATGTTTAGATAGTGATGGTAATTTCTATAAAAATGAATATCAATATCGCTATAAAATTAAACAAGAAGATAAAAATTTAACACCAGAACAAGCTCAAGCTCGTAATCAAAATAGATATCAATTAATGATGATAGATGGTGAGGTTTATCAATTAAAAACCCAATCACAAAATAAATTACAAAACCAATTTAAACTAAATAATGGTACAGTTGTTAATCCTGATGGCACCTATCAAAATCAAAATATGGCACAGTTGAGATTAAAAGATGGTGAGTGTTTAAATATAGATGGTGAAAAATTTAAAAACACCTATATGCATCAAAAAAAGATTGCAAATAAAAACATGAATGCTAAAAAAAATATGAACGTCAAAAAAAACATGATTAAAAAAAGTGTTCAAAAGAAAGTTAATGTAAAAAAAAGCATTAAAAAAGGTGTTGGTAGAAAATAAAAAGTAGAAGTTATTAAATGGGTTTTAAACTTAAAACCCATTTTTTTAATTTAATTTAAAATCATCAATAATGAAGAATATAAAACTTAGACTTATAATTATGGCATGGCTCATATTTGCCAGTAATACATTGGTTGCTCAATACGATAAAAGCTCTTCTAAAAAAAAGAATAATGACAAAGTATCTTATGGTTTAATATCAATAAACTATATAAGTGATGCTGTTTTTATGGGAAGAAAAGATTCTATTTCAGCTCCGTATTTATATCCTTCAGTTTTATATCATCATAAATCTGGTTTGTATGCAAAAGGTTCTTTTTCATACTTAACAAAAGCAAATGAAAGTAGAATTGACTTGTTTTTACTAACTGCTGGTATTGATTTTTCGGTTAATGATTTTTCAGGTGATTTATCTGTAACAAAATATTTTTTTAATAATGATAGCTATAATGTTATTTCTGATGTTCAAGCTGATTTAACAGCAAGTTTAGATTATGATTTTAATGTTTTTAATTTATCCGTATCTGCAAGCTCCTATTTTAACAAAAATAGTAATACCGATTTCTTTTTATCCTCAGAAATAAGTCATGATTTTAGTTCTTCTAATGAAAAATTTCAAATTTCACCTACTATTGGTGCTTATTTAGGATCACAAAATTTTTATGAAGAATATTATATAAATAGTAAAATTCGTAGTGGTAGTGGTAACGGTGCTGGTTCAGTAGGTACAATTACTGATGCAACAACTATTGCAATACAAGAAGGTCAAAAATTTAATATAATGGCTTATGAATTAAGTATGCCAATGTGGTACACTGAAAATTCATTTATAATTTCATTTATACCTGCTGTAGTATTTCCTCAAAACGAAGCAACTTTGTTAATGGATGAAACAACGGTTATTAAAGAAAATTTAAAAGAAACTTTTTATTGGGTAGTAGGTTTAACTTATACGTTTTAATGAAAGAATGCAAAACTCCAAAACATTAGTAAATATGGTTTGTACATTTTGAGTTGATGTGATAAATAGATGCAAACTGTAATAACTCCTTTTAGTGAATGCTAAAGGGAGTTATTTTTATAAGTATCTAACAAATAAGTATCTAACAACCAGTTGTCAAAAAGACATTTTATTTATTTTTTTATGAAATTTTGTCATTTTTTTGAACTTGGTATTTTTTTTGGAGTAAACTATTTAATAGTATTAAAAATAATGTTTAACCTTAAAATATAAAATTATGTTAGTAAAAAGCAGTGGCATTCCTGTAATGCCAAGTATTTTCGATGATTTTTTAAAAGATTGGTCCTTATCTAATTATTCTGATACTAATACAACATTACCGGCTGTAAACATTAAAGAAAATGAAAATGAATTTACGGTTGAAGTAGCTGCTCCAGGTATGGACAAAAAAGATTTTAAAATAAATTTAGATAATGATATTTTGACCATTTCTTCTGAAAAAACGTCAAAAAATGAAGATATTAATGATAAATATACTCGAAAAGAATATAGTTATCAATCGTTTGAAAGAAGTTTTAATTTACCTAAAGATGTTATAGTTAGTGAAAAAATAACTGCAAGCTATAAAAATGGTGAATTACTAATTTCTATACCTAAAAAGGAAGAAGCAAAACCAATTCCTCCAAAATTAATTGAAGTTGAATAAATTTAGATAGAGCTTAATTTGAAAAACACTTATTTTAGTATATTTATTAAAAAACTCCTTTTACCGATTTAAAAGGAGTTTTTTTATTTATCTTAGTAGCAAACATATTAAAATGATGAAATATTTTTTAATTTTATGTATTAGTTTAAGCTATGTTTTAACTATGAACTCTCAAAAAGAAAAAAATAAAACAACAACCTATTATTTAATTCGTCATGCTGAAAAAAACAGAACTAATCCTAGCAATAAAGATCCTGAATTAACAGAAATTGGATTAAAAAGAGCACAAAAATGGGCTTCGACATTTAAAAACATAAAGTTTGATAAAATTTATGTTACAAATTATAAAAGAACGAAACAAACTGCACAACCAACTGCTGATACTAATAAAGTTTCTATTGAAATTTACAATCCTTTAAATTTATATTCCGTAAGCTTTAAAAATAGTACTAAAGGAAAAAATGTTTTAATTGTTGGTCATAGTAATACTACTCCTTTATTTGCAAATAAAATAATAGGCGAAAATAAATATCCAGAAATTGATGATTCTAATAATTCTAATTTATATATAGTTACGGTTAGTGAAAATTCTAAAACTTCTGTTTTATTGAAAATAGATTTATAAAAAAAGCCACAATAAGTGGCTTTTTTATTTATAGTAAACTAGTGAAGTTAAAATTTCATTCCAACTCCAACTCCAATTATTAACGGATTAATATCTACATCTGCCTTAACAGTTGCTCCTAAAGCACTTGTTGCATCAACAGTTGCAGTAGTTGATAATAATATATATTTAGCATCAAAATTTAAAAACCATTTTTCATTTAAGTCAAAATCAAAACCTCCTTGAAAAGCAACTCCAACAGAATTATCGTAACTAACATTGTCAGCTGTTGGCCCTTGATCTGCATTGTAAAATATGGTATAATTTAAACCTGCTCCTAAATAAGGTCTTAATCCTTCTGTTGCAAAATGATATTGTAAAGTTAAAGTTGGTGGTAATAACCAAACATTACCTAATTCAATATCACCAACAGCTGTAGAAATAGCTTTTACATCATGTTTAGTTGTTCCCAAAATTAATTCAGCTGACCAATTTTTGCTAAAGAAATACGTAAAATCTAGTTCTGGAGCTATAGTATTAGAAATGTCAACATTTCCTCCTATGGTTTCTATTGTTGCTTTTTGATCTGGTTGCACAGAAATAATTCTAAAACGTGCTTGCCATTTATTAAATTCTGCTTTTTTCTCTTGTGCATTAACACTTATTGTAAGTAATGCAATTGTAATAGTACTTAATAGTAATTTTTTCATTATTGTGAATTTTAATTAATAATTTTGCAAACATAAATAGCTTAAAATAAAAAAAAATGATATTTATCATGGTTATTGAAATTTTAAATGATTTACATTTACAATAATATTATGCAGAAGAAAATAAACATACAAAATAAAAAGGCTCGTTTTGAATATGAAATTCTAGATAAATACATTGCTGGAATTCAGCTTACTGGTACTGAAATTAAATCTATTAGAGCTAGTAAAGCGCGTATTACAGAAAGCTTTTGTGAGTTTAGTGAAAATGGTGAATTATTTGTAATTAATATGTTTATTGAAGAATATATATATGGCCATGCTTATAACCACAAACCCAAGAGTGAACGTAAACTGTTATTAAATAAAAAAGAGCTAAAAAAATTACAAAAAGAAGTTCAAAATGTTGGGTTAACAATAATTCCACTTAAATTATTTTTAACAGATAAGGGTTGGGCAAAATTAGAAATTGCCTTGTGTAAAGGGAAGAAAAATTACGACAAAAGAGAAGTAATAAGAGATAGGGAAAATAAAATTAATTTATCAAGATTAAAAAAGAATTTTAATTAGCCAAAATGAAATTAGTGCATTTTTTAAACTTGATTAGGTGGAAAAATTTGTTACTAATTACCTATGTGTTTTTTTTAGTTAAATTTTTATTATTTCCAAGTTTAAATACTGCTTCTAACCTAACTACTGTTCAATTCCTGTTGTTTTGGTCTGCCATTATATTTATAACAGCTGCTGGCTACATAATTAATGATATCAATGATGTTAATACAGACATCATAAATAAACCAGACGCTATTATTGTTAGTAAATTTATATCGGTTAAAAAAGTCAAAAACTTGTATGTTTTTATAAATAGTATAGGTGTTTTTTTAGGAATTATTTTTTCTTTAAATATTAAAAAGCCTTCCTTTATCTTTATTTTTATGGGAACTTCTCTCCTATTAAATTGGTATTCTAAATATTTAAAATCAAAACCATTTATTGGAAATTTTCTAATAGCTTTTTTAGTGGCGTTTAGTATGCTTTTAATTGCTATTTTAGATATAAATTATCAAATAGAAAATATTAATCAATACATTACAATTATAATTATATATGCGCTTTCAACATTTTCCTTTTTTATTAATTTAATACGAGAATTAGTTAAAGATCTAGAAGATATAAAAGGGGATTATAAATTAAATATGAGAACTTTACCAATTATTTTTGGTGTACAAAGAATTCTAAAAGCAGTTTCTATATTAACATTAATACCCATTTTTTTACTATTACTTATTATTCTAAATTTAGATATTCATTATTTAGTTTTAACCATTTATCTATCAGCAACTTGTCTTGTTCCGTTAATTTATATTTCATTTAAGTTATGGAAACTAAAATCCTATAAAAAAACACATAAAATAAGTGTGTTTCTAAAAATAATTATGTTTCTAGGAATTAACTCAATTATAATTATATCCTTAATAAAATAAAAATGTTAGCAAATAAACTTAAAGATTATAAAATAGTACTAGCCTCATCTTCTCCTAGAAGACAGGAGATATTCAAAGAATTAAATATTCCTTTTACTGTAAAAGTAAAACATGTAAATGAACATTATCCTTCAAATTTAAAAGGTATGGCTATTACCAATTATTTAGCAAAATTAAAAGCAAAACCTTTTGAAAATGAATTAAATACTAATGAAATTGTTATAACTGCAGATACTATTGTTTGGCTAAATAATAATTCCTTAGAAAAACCAAAAAATGAAGAAGATGCAGTTAAAATGTTGAGTTTATTATCAGGCAAAATGCATGAAGTAATAACTTCAGTTTGTATTAAAACTATAAATTCAGAAAAAACATTTTCCTCAATCACTAAGGTTTATTTTAAAGAATTATCGGAAAACGAAATAAATTATTATGTAGAAAAATATCATCCCCTTGATAAAGCTGGAGCATATGGTATTCAAGAATGGATTGGTTTTATTGGAGTTACTAAATTAGAAGGTAGTTATTTTAATGTTATGGGATTGCCAATTGATAAACTTTATGAAGAATTAATTAATTTTTAGTTTGTTAGTTTTAAATAGCTTAATTTTGACCGATTTTTAATAAATATATACATGAAAAAATATACGTTTACAGAAAAAAAAGATACGCGATCAGGTTTTGGAGCAGGATTAGCAGAATTAGGAGAAACAAATGAAAATGTTGTTGCACTTTGTGCCGATTTGGTAGGCTCACTAAAAATGGAAAAATTTATTGAAAATCATCCAAATAGGTTTTTTCAAGTAGGTATTGCTGAAGCAAATATGATGGGTATTGCAGCCGGATTAACTATTGGCGGAAAAATTCCTTTTACAGGTACTTTTGCAAACTTTTCTACTGGAAGAGTTTATGATCAAATTAGACAATCTATTGCATACTCTGGAAAAAATGTAAAAATATGTGCTTCACATGCCGGATTAACTTTAGGCGAAGATGGCGCTACACATCAAATTTTAGAAGACATTGGTTTAATGAAAATGCTTCCAGGAATGACCGTAATTAATACTTGTGATTATAATCAAACTAAAGCTGCTACATTGGCTATTGCAGAACATGTTGGTCCTGTTTATTTAAGATTTGGAAGACCAAAAGTTCCTGTTTTTATGCCTGAAAGTGAAAAATTTGAAATTGGAAAAGCTATCCAATTGACAGAAGGTAATGATGTTACTATTGTAGCAACAGGGCATTTAGTTTGGGAAGCATTACAAGCTTCAGAAATTCTTGAAAAATCAGGAATTAGTGCAGAAGTTATTAATATTCATACCATTAAGCCATTAGATAAAGATACTATTTTAAAATCCGTTGCTAAAACTGGTTGTATTGTAACTGCTGAAGAGCATAATAAATTTGGAGGTTTAGGAGAAAGTGTTGCTAGAGTTTTAGCAGAACAAAATCCTGTTCCACAAGAATTTGTAGCTGTAAATGATAGTTTTGGAGAATCTGGAACTCCTGCTGAATTAATGGAAAAATATGGATTAAATGATAAAGCCATTACTAAAGCCGTTAATAAAGTTATAAAAAGAAAATAATTCAGCTATCTTTTCGTTTAACATAAGTAATCTAAAAATAAAATTTATGAAAAAAAGAATTGTACTAAGTTTATTTGCCTTTTTAGGAATCATTTATTTCACTTCAGCACAAAGTGGCTATGGTATTAAAGCCGGAATAAGTTATAACTCAAATGGAAAATTTACGCAGATAATTAGTGATACAGGAACAAACTTAATTGACAACAAAGGAAAAGGAAAATCAGGTTTTAATGTTGGTTTTTATGGTAAATTAGATCTTGGAGCTATTTATATTAGACCCGAACTTGTTTATACAAAAACCACAAGTGAGTATGAATTAAATTCTCAAACTAATGATTATAAACTCTCAAAACTAGACGTCCCTGTTTTAGTTGGTTTTAAAGTAATAGGTCCTTTAAATGTATTTGCAGGTCCAGCTTTTCAATATGTTTTAAAAAACGATTTCAAAGGTTTAAATTATGAAAATATTAAAAATAATTTTACTGTTGGATTAAATATTGGAGCCTCGATTGAACTTGGTAAATTAGGATTAGATATTAGATACGAAAGAGGTTTAAGTAAAAATGAAGCAGAATTTAAGGAACTTATTTTAGGAGGAACAATTCCTACATATAGGTTAGATACTAGACCTGAACAAATTATTTTCAGTTTATCTTATAGACTATCCAATACAAATAAACATTAAAAATAAAATTAATTTAATGATAGAAGGCTCCCAATAATGGAGCCTTTCTTATTTATAAATATAATAACTTTACTACATAATATCATTTTATTTTATATATTTATTTTTTATAAAACAAAACCCCAACCAAAAATGATAAAGAAAACCCTACTATTTGTTTTTTATATTTTAACTATTTATACTGTTAAAAGTCAAGAAATTAACATTGGACTTAAAGGCGGTATAAATTATAATAACATCGGTGATTTATTTCATTTAGGAACTGCATCTGGAGGCGGCTTAAATGTAACACCTATTGATGATTATAATTATAAAGCCAACGGTAAAATTGGTTTAACTTTTGGACTATTTGCTAAAATTAACTTTAACAAATTTTACATTCAAACAGAAATTAACACTACAAAATTAAATAATAGTTATCCTTTAGCTTTAAAAACCTCCAATTGGAAAGCTAAAACTATAAATATTCCCCTGCTTTTTGGATATCGATTTTTTAGACCTGCTTCTATATATTTAGGAGCAAATTACAAAATGAATAATGAAATAGTTCTTGAAGGAGTAGAATCCCCTATTCTTTTCGAAAAATCTGTAATAGGAATTAATGCTGGTTTTCAGTTAGATTTTGATTTAGCTATTGTAGACCTTCGTTATACCTATGGAATTACCCAAGAAAAATCTCAACGTGTAGATATTGTTAGAGCAACTTATGGTACTAATGTTGCTTATTTAGACTCCTACAATCCAAGCCAAATAGAATTAACTATTAGCATTCCACTTATTTCTTTTAATAAACCTGAAAGAAGAAGATCAAAAACTAAGTGGCATGCACACAATTGTTTATACTAAAAAAAAGCTTCTCGATTGAGAAGCTTTTTTTTAACTGTCAGCGTCTAAATAATTTGGAATTCCATCTCCATCTGTATCATCATTTAAAGGATTTCCATCTCCATTTGCGTCTTCATCTTTTGTTAGAATACCATCATTATCATCATCTACATCTAAATAATTTGCAACTCCATCACCATCTGTATCGTCATTACTTAAATCCCCATCTCCATTAACATCTTCATTTTTGGATAAAATAGTGTCATTATCATGGTCAGATTCATTAACTGCATTCAATGTGATTTGAAAAATTAAAGGAGAATTTGTAGGTATTACGGATTGGGCTATATTTCCATACCCTAATCCAGATGGCATAAAAATAATACCTTTACCTGAGTTCTCATAATAAAATGATTCATCAGGGTTAATTACTTTAGTACCTCCCTTGAAATTTTCCATTCCATAAGCAAACCCGGTTGCACCACCTGAATATAAAATACTTGTTAAATCAAACCATATAGATTTTTTAGAATCAAATACCGTGCTATCAGTTAACATTCCTGTATAATCAACAAAAACAGAGTCTATTTTTTCCGCGGCATCTCCTACTCCCTCTGTTTCTTTTAAATAATATAATTTATAATTAATATCATCTTTAGTAATATTTTCAGTTTCAACTTGGTCCATTAATGGTGTTTCTCCATTAGTTATCGTCCAAATACCCCCATCTGCATCATTCAAATAATGTGTTTGTAAATATTCTACAAGAGTAGCATCATCATCAATTGCCTGTTGGGCAGCATCAAAAGTTGAAGTAGTATTATTACTTTTATTACATGAAAAAATAAATAACCCTAATGCAATTATTATAAGTAAATTTTTAAAATTCATTCGTTCTAATTTTTAGAGGTCGCAAGATACTATTTTCCTATCTTTGACGAAAGATAAAAGTAAAATTTTAACTTTATTATATGAGAATTGATAAATACTTATGGTGCATTAGATATTATAAAACCAGAAATATTGCTACTGAAGCTTGTAAAAAAGGGCATGTTAAAATAAATAATACTTCAACCAAACCATCCAAATTAGTATTTAATGGTGATAAATTAACTATCCGGAAAAACCAGATGAATTATCAGATAGAAGTGTTAGATATTCCTACAAATCGTGTTGGTGCAAAATTAGTAGACATCTACAGAAAAGATATTACTCCTAAAGAAGAGTTTGATAAAGTAGAATTACTGAAATACTCAAAAGATTATTATAGAAAAAAAGGAGTTGGAAGACCAACAAAAAAAGACAGAAGAGATATAGAAGATTATACAAATGAAGATTAATTTAAAAAACAAGAAAGCACTAGTTGGCGGAAGTACTCAAGGATTAGGAAAAGCTATTGCTTTACAATTAGCTAAATGCGGCGCTGAAGTGACTTTAATGGCTCGTAATAAAGAGAAACTTGAAAAAGTTAAGTCAGAATTAAACATAAATAACTACCAAAATCATAAAATTTTAGTAGTAGATTTTACAGATTTCGATTCTTATAAAAACATAATTACTAATTATTTTAAATTAAATACCGTAGATATTTTAATTAATAATACTAATGGACCAAAAGGAGGCAATGTATTTGAAAAGAATATAGATGAATATCAACAAGCATTCGATTTATTATTTAAATCGGTAGTTTTTACAACCATGTTAGCTATTGATAATATGAAAAAGAAAAACTTCGGCAGAATTATTAATGCAACATCTTTAACTGTAAAAGAACCTTTGGAACATTTAGTTTTATCAAATTCTATAAGAGCAGCAGTAACTACTTGGGCTAAAACACTTTCAAATAGTGTTGCGGCTAATGGTATTACGGTAAACAATATTTTAACTGGCCTTTTTGATACAGAACGAATTAAAGAATTAAATGCTTTACAAGCGAAATCTAAAGGAATTACTTCTGATTCAATTTTAAAATCATTAACGGATTCCGTTCCTATGAAAAGATTAGGAAAACCAGAAGAATTTGGTTATTTAGTTAGTTTTTTAGCTTCTGAATATGCATCGTACATCACCGGAACTAATTTGCCTATTGATGGAGGCTTAATTAAATCGCTTTAAAATGAAATCAAGATTTGATAAAACTTATTGGGAAAACAAATACCTCAATAATAAAACTGGTTGGGATATTGGGTATATCTCCACTCCTATTAAAGAATACACAAATCAGTTAAAAAATAAAAACATAAGTATATTAATTCCTGGTGCCGGAAATGGTCATGAAGTAGAATATTTATATCATCAAGGATTCAAAAATATAACTGTAATTGATATAGCAGAAATTCCGTTAAAAAACTTAGCAGAAAAAATTCCAGATTTTCCAAAAGAAAATTTAATTAATCAAGATTTTTTTGACCATAATAATACTTATGATTTAATTATTGAACAAACTTTCTTTTGTGCTTTAGATCCTCATTTTAGAAGTAATTATGTAACTAAAATGAAAAGCTTATTAAAAAAAGGTGGAAAATTAGTAGGGTTATTATTTGATTTTGAATTAACTAATGAAGGACCTCCGTTTGGAGGATCGAAAGATGAATACTTGACATTATTTTCTAAGTTATTTAACATAAAAACTTTAGAAAAAAGTCATAATTCTATAAAACCAAGAAAAGAAAGAGAATTCTTTTTTATCTTTGAACGAAAATAATTTTTCTATGCAACAATCCATAATTTTAACCAACGAGCAAATTCAAAACAAAACCAAAAGAATTGCATATCAAATTTATGAAGCTAATTGGAATGAAAAAGAAATTGTTGTAGCTGGCATTCATGGAAATGGATATATTTTCGCAACAAATATTGCCAATATAATTGAAAACATTTCTTCTATTAAAGTTATTTTAGTTGAGGTTTTAATGGATAAAAAAAAGCCTATAAAACCTATAAACACTGATGTAAGTGAAGACTTATATAAAAATAAAGCTCTAATTTTAGTTGATGATGTTTTAAACTCCGGAACTACTTTAATGTATGGAGTAAAACATTTTTTAGAGGTTCCTTTAAAACGATTTAACACCGCCGTTTTGGTTAATAGAAATCATAAAAAATATCCTGTAAAAGCCGATTTTAAAGGAATTTCACTTTCAACTTCTATGAAAGAACATGTTTCTATAGTTTTTGAAAAAGATAAAGCTTTTGCTGTTTTAGACTAACTGCCTAATTTCAGTAACTATTTCATCTATAGTTTTATCGTTAACATCAACCGTAAAATTGGATTGTTCGTAAAAAGACCTTCTTTCAAATAAATGTTTAGCAATAAACTCTTCTAATTTATTTTTTGGTATTTCAGAAACTATTGGTCGTTGTTCACTTTCATGTAACAACCTATTATAAATTACGTTAATAGAAGCTTTTAAATATATGGATATTGCAGAGCTTTTAATCTCCTTCAAATTATTTCCATAACAAGGAGTTCCTCCTCCAGTAGATATAATGTAGTTTTTATCTACTTTTAATAATTGATCTAAATACAAACTTTCTACTTTTCTAAAATAAATCTCTCCTTTTTTTGAAAATATATTGGCAATAGACATTTTTTCTTGATTTTCAATATATGCATCCAAATCCACAAAATCAATATTCATTTTTGATGAAAGCAATTTTCCTACTACAGATTTTCCACTAGCCATATAACCAATTAAAACTATTTTCATAAAAATTTACTTTAAAAATAACGATAACAAATATCGTTTAAAAAACTATAATAAAAAACTTGCAATCTAAAGATTAGATAGTATATTTGCACTCGCAATAATGAGGTACATTATTGACCTGGTAGCTCAGTTGGTAGAGCACCTCCCTTTTAAGGAGGTGGTCCTGGGTTCGAGCCCCAGCCAGGTCACAAAAAAGTTAAGTTTAAACGCTTAACTTTTTTTATTTAAATTAGTTATTAAATAGCACATATGGCGGAATTGGTAGACGCGCTGCCTTGAGGGGGCAGTGAACAATTGTTCGTGCAGGTTCGACTCCTGTTATGTGCACGAGGTTAGCTAAATAAAAAAGGCTTCAAAATAAAACTTTGAAGCCTTTTTTATAATCCTTTTTTATTATTTTACGATTAATCGCTTGGTAATTGAAAGTCCATTATTTGTAGAAATATTTACAAAATACACACCACTTTCAATATTAGTTAATTGTAAATTTTTCTCAAAAAACTCACTTTTCACATTTTTAAAATTCAATACTTTAACCAATCTTCCTTGAAGATTCATTATTTTTACCTGAACATTAACAATAGCATCTTCAATATCAATTTCAGCTTTTAAAACGCTATTAGTTACTGCAGGGTTAGGATAAATTCCCATATCTTCAATCTCTGGTAAATTATTACTAACAGATGAAATTTGCTTTTTAGCAATCGTTTTAATATTATTTTTTGCAGCTGCTACAACTCCTGAACTTGCTGTTACTATAACATTATCTATATAAATTTCATCTGAATTAGAGCTTGCATCGCATTGAAACCTAAATTGTGCATCCACAGGGAAATTATAGGTAGCTGAAGATATATTTATGGTTTCAGCAGTAAAAGTATCATTAGTAAAATCAACACCACTTACAAAAGCTTTCACTGTTTTCCAATATCCACCATCAAAATATTGAAGCCAAAAATCTTCGTTAGCTTCCATGCTATAACTATAAAAATTAAATTTAATTTCTAAGTTATCATATGCAGAAACATCATATGAGCTAGAAGTCATTGCCGATTGAGTTCCAGAATTATCTCTAATTCGTATAGAATAATTACCATCAAATGATTTAGCGCTATTAATTCTATAACAATCCGTACCTCCATCAATCCAGCCATCCCAACCAGTTTCAAAAGAATTGGAGAAAAGTACATTTGTATTTTGAGTTCCTCCTGTAATTGAATGCGTTCCCAAACCATCAAAAGTATCCATTGGAAAAGAATCCCATTCACTAACTGTATATGTTGTATTTGGGGAAACTATTGTGCTTTTTCTACGTAAAGTAACATCTTTTGCAAAATTAGCTGTGCCTCCATTAAAAGGGCCTACAATATCAATTAAAACTCCATTTTTAAACAAACCAACAGGATCATTACCGTTAAAAAGCATTGCATCAGCACTAGAAGTTAAATTAGATACATTTAAAATAGATACTGATGAAGAACTATTAGCAATTACAAATACATCATTGTTAACTAGCGTACCAGATAAAGGTAATGCTGTTCCCCAAGTTGTACCTCCATTAACATTTCTTTTTAATGTATATACCGATAAATCAACCGAACTTCCAGTATAATTTGCTATTTCAATAGCCTTGTTATTACTACTACCTTCAACATATTCTGAAATAAACAGTTCAGTAGAACTTCCTCCTCCACCTGAGTTAGATAAAGTAGTAAATGTAGCTGTATTACTTACCGTTGAAATATTCCCAGCTGCATCTTTTGCATAAACTGAAAAATTATATGTAGTATTTTGAGTAAGCCCAGTTGCAGTATAGGTATTAGTAGCTAATGAGGCTAAATAAACATTATCTTTATAAATATCATAAGAAGTAACCGCTACATTATCCGTAGATACTATCCATGTTAAATCTGCTGTTGTGCTAGTTATATTAGAAGCTGTTAAGTTTGTTGGTGCTGTAGGTGCTTGTGTATCAATTGTGGTAACTGTTAAAGGGGTACTTGTAGTCGAAACATTTCCTGCAGCATCTTTTGCTGTTATTGTAAAACTATAAGATGTTCCAACAGCTAAATTTGTTAAACTATATGAATTAGTTGAAGATGAGGCTAAATAAGCTCCATCTTTATAAATATCATATGAAGTAACCGCCACATTATCTGTAGACACTGTCCAATATAAATCTGCAGTAGTACTGGTTATATTTGAGGCTGTTAAGTTTGTTGGTGTTGTAGGCGCTTGTGTATCTTGTGTTCCTCCTGTAATTGAATGATTCCCTAATCCATCAAAAGTATCTGTTGGATAAGAATCCCATTCATTAACTGTATAAGTTATATTTGGTGAAACTATTGTGTTTTTTCTTCTTAAAGTTACATCTTTTGCAAAATTAGCTGTACCTCCATTAAAGGTGCCAATAATATCAACTAAAATACCATTTTTAAACAATCCAACTGCATCATTACCATTAAAAGATAATTCGGTTCCCGAACTTAAAATATTAGCTAAAGATGTTATTGCAGTTACTGCATTACTATTTGCAGCAACAAAAACACTTCCCGATGTTAATTGACCACTTAATACTAACCCACTTGACCAAGCTCCCGCTCCATTGGATTGTTTTTTGATAGTATATTGCGATAAATCAACTGAATTTCCAGTAAAGTTTGCAATTTCAATGGCTTTATTATAAGAAGATCCTTCAATATATTCTGAAATGAATAGTTCAGTAGAACTTCCTCCTCCACCTCCAGTACCTGCTAAAGTAGTAAACATAGCTGTATTACTTACTGTTGAAGTATTTCCAGTTGCATCTTTTGCGTAAACTGTAAAATTATATGTAGTATTTTGAGTAAGCCCAGTTACAATATAGGTATTTGAAGTAGAAGTAGCAAAATAATTACCATCTTTATAAATATCATAAGAAGTAACCGCTACATTATCCGTAGATATTGTCCAATTTAAATCTGCAGTTGTGCTGGTTATATTTGAGGCTGTTAAGTTTGTTGGTGTTGTAGGCGCTTGTGTGTCTGCTACAGTGTTCCATCTATCTTCAGCCGTAGGACCTCCCCAAATTTTGGTAGCTAAATAAGGGTTGTCAATAAAAGGATTTCTGTTTCCTTGTCCATATGTATTATTTGCATCACTTAAATATGCATTTCTATTATCTTCTTCCTGTGACACAGGGTCCTCTGCATTCCACTGAAGTAATAGATCAATCATATTAGAATCAACGGCATTTGTTGATCCAATAGCAACTCCTGATGGTAAACATTGGTTTCCATAGCGTAAATACATATACATCATCATACGAGCAATATCTCCTTTCCATTCATCCCCTGGATACCAACCTCCATTGGAATCGCCTGCATTACCTGTTCCTGCAGCAAACTTTTTACTACTTCTTTGAGAGTTAAAGCTAACATCTGCAGCTCTTAAATGATGCGCGTCAGAACCAGGTCCTGAGGTACCTAAATTTGGGTTTCCTAGTGATTTTGCATAAGTATGCTCTCTATTCCAATCTGTTCCTGCAGTTCCTCCATTTGCAGTTTTGCTTCTAGTTCTATCTGTGACATAATTACCATCAGTATCACTATATCCATAAATTAGAAGGACTTTGGAATTAGTTGGATCTGCTGGATCTAAATCTGTAATTTTTAATGCTTCCCAGACATCCGCATAAGATAAATAGTGTGTATGGGTATTAATAATTTTTGTTGCTAAATTATCTCGTAGTTGTAATCCATTAGCTGTTAAATCAACATCGTTATAGTAAGCTTGTTGACTAAAGCTTATTGAAGTTATAAATAAAAATAAGAGTAATAGTTTTTTCATATAAGGGGTTTTGAGTTAATAAAATATTTTTTTTAAAGATAATTTTAATTTTTAAAAAATTATTTGAGCTAATTTTAATTGCAGGCTGGTTATTAACATTTTTTTATCCATCTATTTTAAAATAAGGAACTAACTGTTAATAAATAATGTTATATAGAAAAAAAAGCCAGTTTTTTTAACTGGCTTTTTTATTTATTATAAAATATATTTAAAATTTTCCGCTATCTACATCTTTTAAAAATTTAATTAGTCCATTAAAATATGTTTTTTGATCATCATACTGTGATAAATGACTTCCATTTTTACAGTATAAATATCTCCCATGTTTCACTTGATTAGACATCCATTCCATATATTTTGGATCCATTGTATCGTATTTTGCACCGATAACCAATGTTGGAATTTTTAAAGTTTTTAACCGTTTTGAAACATCCCATTCTTTAAGTGTTGCATTGCCTGCCATTCCAAATTCACTTGGTCCTTGCATGTATACGTAGATATTTGGATTTAAATGCTTAAAAAGCAGATTGACAGAATTTGGCCATTTATCTACAGGCATTCTTAATATATGCTGTGTGTAATAATAATTTGTGAGTAGTTCTTCATATTTAGGATTTGCATAATCATTATTAGCTTCCATTGTTTTAATTTCTTTCAAAACTTCAGGAGGTAATTTAGGACCTAAAACTTCATTAGCATATTTTCCGTATTCAGGAGCACTTGCCATCATATTAGAAATGATAAGACCTTTTAAATTATCTTGATACTTTAATGCATATTCCATAGCTAAAATACCTCCCCAAGATTGGCCTAATAAGTAAAAATTATCTTTGTCTAAGTTTAAGGCTTTTCTAACTTGTTCAACTTCATCTACAAAGCGTTCTGTAGTCCATAAAATAGAATCGTTTGGTTTATCGCTATAATAGGAATCTAATTGATCATAATAAATATATTCAATACTTTGATTAGGGAAATAACCATCAAAACAATCAAATTCTTCGTGGGTTCCTCCAGGACCTCCATGAAGTAGTAATACTTTTATTTTTGGGTTATTCCCTACTCGCTTCGTCCAAACTTTAAATGTACCTTTAGAAGTTGTAATAGGAATCATCTTAATACCACCTGTAAATTGATCATCACTTTTGGAATAATCTAAATAGCTTGATTTATAATCCGATTTTTTATCGGAAGTTTCTGTTTTACAACACCCAAAGAATAAAGGTAATAAGATTAAAATCTTAAATAGGTTATTTTTCATAATCATAATGATTTAAAAGTTGATTTAAATTTTTTTAAATATATATAAAAATATCAACTTTTATTTATCATTAATATTTGTTAGCGGAATTGGACTTGGAACAATATTATTTATAGGTTTAACCGTCTTAAAATATTCAAACATAGCTCTTAAATCACTATCCGTTAACTTTCTAAAGTTTTGCCAAGGCATTGGAGGCAAAAGCATTCTTTGATTTTCAATCCCCTTAAATTTACCCTCACTTAATGCTGTTTTAAAGTTTTTAAATGTCCAATTACCCAATCCGGTTGGGTCCGGTGTAAGATTTGATGCAAAAGAAACTCCCCAAGGACCTACAAAAGCAGTTAAGTCGCCATTCATCAGCATCCATTTACCAGGCTCAATATCATTTTTATTAATTTTTGGCAAAGGTTCATCACCTGAGTAACCACTAAAACGTCTTTCTAAATCTGGTACTGGGCCTTTTGGTGTCATTTTTTTTGGAGAATGACAATCATCACAACCAATGGTGTTCACTAAATAGGCACCTCTAGTAATCATTTCCTGAAGTGTATCTATAGGTTTGTAAGCCTCTTTTTTATTCATATCCAAAGCTTTAGCTTTTTTGCATTTAGATAAAAATACAATAGTCACAATACAGCAGCTATAAAAAATTAATTTTTTCATTTTGATTAAGTTTTAGTTAGTAATTAGTTTATTTATTAAAAGTTTAATAATCTAAATTATCCATAAAATCCTCCCTTTGTTCAATTTTCCTATTTTTAATTTTTACTTAACGCTCCATCGTCTTATTTTAAAGTCAAATACATCTGGTCTAGAATAATGACCAACTACATCAAACATACGTTTAGCAGCTATAATTTCGTCAAAATCAATATCTGCATATATAATTCCTTCTTCCATTTCTAAAGGGCCAGCAATAATTTTTCCGTTTGGGGAAATAATACAACTATTACCCGTATTTATCCATTCTCTACCTTTAGGATAAAGTTTTTTAAATTCGTATTCTTCAGGAATATCCTCCATTTTAAGTGACATACAAGTACTCATAATAAAAACACCTCCTTCTCTAGCTATATGTTGCATGCTTAAAAGCCAATTTGGACTTTTATCCCAAGTAGGCGCAACCATAATTTGTGCGCCGTTTTGATATATTGCATTTCTAGCCAAAGGCATTAAATTTTCCCAACAAATAAGCCCTCCAATTATTCCTGCAGAAGTTAGATATGATTTAAGTGTATCTCCTTTTCCTTGCGCCCAAATTAAACGTTCAGCACCTGTTGGTATTAACTTTCTGTGTTTTCCTATAATTTCTCCTTCATCATTAATAAATAAAAGACTGTTATATAAACTGGCACTACTCGTTTCCGAATTTTTTTCATTAATTCCCATTACAACATTTATGTTAGCAGCTTTTGCAGCTTTGCAAAGTTGTGTTGTGGAATCATCTGGAATTGAAACAGCATTTTCTACTAATTTAATGTAAAGCTTATTTAATTCAGCGCCTTTACTATTTGGGATTAGCCAAACCCAATCGGGATACCCTGAAATAAATGCTTCTGGGAAAACAATTAATTTTGCTCCATTTTTCCCAGCTTCAAGTATTGCTTTGCAAGCTTTTTTTAAAGTTTCTTGTTTATTTAGAAATATAGGGGAAATTTGCGCAGTAGAAATCTTAATTACACTCATTTTTAATGATTTATAATAAATAACCAGAACTTATTAATCAAATAAGATTAATATTTTCAAATTATTTAATAGTTTAGTTAGTATTCAAAATATTACTATTCCATATCAAAATTGAATAGTAAACAATAATTAAAAAGTCTTTCTTAAATAAAAAATAGTAAATTATTTAAGTTTAATTTATGGAGTGATTTTTTTTTGTTTTCCTAAAAATAAGATAATTAAACGAATAACTAAAATATATTTTAAAAATTACATCATCTTAAAAAAAGATCTAATTTAAAAAAAGCCTTATTTCTTTTAGTATTATTTAACAATTATTTCTTTTTAAATTAGTATAATTGCATATGCTTAAAAGAATTATATACATCGCTTTTGTATTTTCCTTTGTAACAGGATTTTCGCAAAAAACTATATTAAAAGACACTATTAGTCCAATAACATTTTCAGTTGCTTTAAAAGGACAAATAATAGATAATCTTTCAAAAAAACCTTTAGCAGGAGCTAATGTTTTTAATTTAAATTCCGTAATAGGTTCTGTTTCTGATGACGATGGTAAATTTGAAATTGAAACTAGAGCAAACGATACGCTTTATATATCTTATGTTGGATTTCAATCTATTAAGCTAAAAATAACAAATGATTTATTAAAAGGAAATGAATTAGTAATTGAATTACATCAAAAAACAGAACAGTTAAAAGAAGTAGTTGTTAATGCTACTAAATTAATAGGTGTTTTAGAAATTGATGCTAAAAATGTTCCTAAAGATAAATATGCTAGAATTCATATAAATGGATTACCACAAACTTATGAAGTTGGTGTAAAACCTAATAAAAATTTTAATTCTCCTGTTGATGCATTATTTAGACCAATTGATTTTGTGTACAACTTGTTTGGTAAAAAACCTAAGCAACTTAGAAAGTTAAAAAAACTAAAAGATGATGATCATTTACGTTCTATGTTAGAAGCTAAATTTAACCGAGAATTGATGATGGAGTATTTAGATATGGATGCTGCGGAACTTAATGATTTGTTAAACCAATGTAATTATTCCGATTATTTTATAAAATCTGCTAGTGATTTACAACTTATTGAAGCTGTTTTGTTATGTTACGAAAATTATAAAGCAATAAAAAAAGGAAGCACTATAAAACACGAAAACAAAAATTAAATTTTAACATCTGTTATACCAATACGGTTTTAAAAGTAGAATTTCTTACAATTAAATTAGTTTTAATTTCTACCGTTTTGTTTACAATTTCATTTTCGTTATTAATTTCATCAATCAAATATTTTACTGCAGTTGCTCCTATTTTATTCCCTGGTTGATCAATAGTAGTTAATTTTGGTTCAATAATAATAGAATTAGCAGAATTACTAAATCCTGCAACAGCAATTTCTTCAGGAATTTTTATAGCATGTTTATTAAGCGTTTTTATAACTCCAATTGCTGTTCCATCCGTTATCGCAAAAACCGCATCAGGCCTTTCTTTAAGACTCAATAAGATATTGGTAAATCGTTTTCCTTGATGCATGGATATATCCGATGCACTTAAAATAATTTTTTCATCCATAGGCAAGTTATACGTTTTTAAAGCTCGTAAATATCCCATATATCGCAATTCAGATATGGAAGAATTTTCTAACTCTTTAATTATAGCAATTCGTTTCTTACCTAAATTAATTAAATGCTCAACTACTCTAAAGGCTGCATCTTCATCATCTATTACAACTTGAGTACAAGGGACTTTTTTAGAAACTTTATCAAATAAAACTAAAGGTATTTGTTCTCTTATTTTAATAATTTCATCTACTTTAATAGTTTTACGTGTTAACGACAATAAAATTCCATCTACACCAAATTGCATCATGGTTTGCAACATTTCCGTTTGCTTAGTTTCATTATTTCTCGATTCAGAAATAATTACTTTAAAACCTTTTATTTCAGCTTCTCTAATAATTCCTTTCAATAAAGTTGCAGTAAAATAATGAGAGATATCAGGAACAATTACACCTATTATATTAGTTTTATGAGCTCTAAACCCTTTAGCAAACAAATTTGGAAGATAGTTTAATTTCTCAGCTACCTGCAAAACTTTACCTTTTGTTATATCGCTAATATCTGGATGATTATTTAATGACCTTGAAACTGTTGAAACGGATACTCCTAATTCTTTTGCTATTTTTTTTAGGGTAGTTACATTTTTTTTTGCCATACATTTCAGAATTATATTTACAAATGTACAAATGTTTTCTTTTATGCAATCGTTTTCGCAAACGTTTGCGTTAGTAATTGATATTTTTTTAATTACAATTATTTAATATTAATTTAATTTAGGCTCAGATTTTAAAGAAATATTAATTTAAACTATATACTTATGAAAAAATACTTTACAGTACTCTTATTATTAATAGGGTCTATTACCTTTGCGCAAATTACTGTGAAAGGAACTATTACGGACCAATCTGGTAATCCATTGCCTGGAGTAAATGTTGTTATTACGGGGTCATCCCAAGGAACAACCACAAATTTTGAAGGTAAATATGAACTTTCCTCAAATTTAACAGGAACTCAAGAAATTAAAGCTGTATTTCTTGGTTATGAAACTCAAGCAAAAAAAATAGATTTTTCAAATAACGCTACGGTTGATTTTATGCTTAAAGAGAGTGTTGAAAGCTTAGATGGCATTGTTTTAACAGCAACTTCAACAAGAAGATCACAAAAAGAAACTCCATTATCAATTACATCTTTTAGCGCAAAACAATTAGCTGAAGTAAATACTAGTAGTCAAGCTGATATTTTAGCAAGTGTACCAGGTATTACTACTGAAGGTGGTGGTGGTGAAGTTGCTTCAAATGTTTTTGTAAGAGGTTTGCCTTCTGGAGGTCAATTTCAATTTAATCCATTAGAAATAGATGGAATGCCTGTATTAAGTACGTTTGGTTTAAACTCATCTGCTCATGATGTTTATTTTAGAAATGATTTAGGCATGAAAAGTCTAGAATTTGTACGTGGTGGTTCCTCTATATTATATGGAGTTGGGTCTGTTGCTGGTATTATAAACTATACTAGTATAACAGGTACTGATACTCCACAAAACATTGTTAGATTAGAAACTGCAACTAAATCACGTTATAAAGCAGACTTTTTAACTGCTGGTAAATTAGGTGGTGAAGATTCTAATTTATATTACGCACTTTCTGGTTTTTATCGTTATGATGAAGGTCCTATTAAAACAGGATTACCTACAGAAGGTTATCAATTACGCGGAAATATTAAAAAGGTAACGGAAAAAGGTTCTTTAATCGTTTCTGGTCAATATATTGATGATCAAGTACAATTCTTTTTACCATACCCTTTAGAAGGAGGAACAAGAAATAGACCTATAGGTAATGATGGTGAAAAAATTATGACCTTGCAAACTTCAGCTGCAGCTGATATCTCTTACCCTACTCCTGATGGTATTTATCATTCTCCAATTAGAGATGGAGTTTCTACAATTGGAGGTTATTTAATGGCTAATTTTAAACATAATTTTACAGATGATTTAAAATTAGACGCAAAATTTAGATATTCAAAATACAAACATCAATTCAATTTATTTTTAGACGGAAGTGGTGTTAGTGGAGCAAAAGTTGTTGAAACACAACAAGAATATATGGATACCAGAGGAATTACAAGCGGAACTTTTAGTTACTTAAATGGTGCTCCATTAGCTTCAAATGCATTATTATTTGAAAATAGAATATTAGATAGAAATAGACCTATCAGAGAATTGGTTGGTGAATTTAAATTAACAAAAAAAGCAGGAGCACATAATATTACAGGAGGAACTTTCCTTTCTCGTTCAGAAGCTGGTGATTTTAATGTTATAACTAATTATTTAAGTGAATATAACAATAGACCAAAATTAATTGAACTTTCTGGCTATAGTATTAATGGAGTTACAAATAGAGGAACTGCATACACAAACAGAAATATTTCAAGTAATAAAATAGCTTTCTTTTTAACAGATGAAGTAAAACTAGATAAATGGAATTTTGATGTTGGATTTAGAGTTGAAAATGCTTCTGGAGATATTAGAAATGAAGGAACTCAATCTTACACTGTCGATAATACAGGAATTACAAATTTAGATAATGTAGTTTGGGGTAATGGAAGTTATAATAGAGGGCATGTTTCTGCAACTGATTTTGCTGTTGCTTTAGCTGCATTACGCAAAATTAATGATAATTTAAGCGTGTATGGTAACTTTTCTAGAGGTTATTTCTTCCCTGAATTAAGAGGTACTAAATTTGATGCTGCAGGAGATCCATCATCTTATAAAACAGAAAAAATTATACAAGGCGAACTTGGTTTAAAATACGGAAGCAGTACTTTTTCAGGAACTTTTGCTACCTATTTAACTACATTAACTGGAAGAAGATCAATTAGTTTTATTAATGCTCCAGGTGGTGGTTTTGAAGAAGCTGTTGACAAACAAAACACTAGAACTTATGGTGTTGAAGGAACTTGGAATTGGAAATTTGCTGAGAATTTTGGTTTAAATGGAACAATAACTTATCAAGATCATAAACTAACTAAATCTGAATCAGACCCAACTTTAGAAGGAAATAAATTAAGAAGACAACCTAATTTCTTAACTAAAATTGGCTTAAATTATAACGATTCAAAATTTGATGGAAATATATCTTACAACTATAATGGAGATAAATATTCAAATGATGCTAATACTATAAAATTAAATGGTTTTGGTGTTACTAATTTAAATCTTGGATACACATTCCCTTTAAGTGAAGATAATGAAACATTACGTTTAGGAATGCAGGTTTACAATATGTTCAATTCTGAAGGAATTACAGAAGGTTCTCCTCGTTTAGGAAACAACCAAACAGAAGAAGAATATTTTGTAGGTAGACCAATATTACCTGCAAGATTATTTATGAATATTACATTTAATTTTTAATAAGTTAACTTTGTTTTTGAATACATTAATAGGCTAAGTCCTATTAATGTATTCTTTTATACACCTACAATTATAATGGTAAAATCATTAGAAAATACTGCAAAACAAATTTTAGATTCTAATTATCAAGAAAAAGGATTTACAATTCCATGTAAAGGATTATATCCTTTTCAATGGAAATGGGATTCAGGTTTTATTGCAATTGGGTATGCACATTATGATACGGATAAAGCAAAATCTGAAATAAAAACATTACTTGACGCACAATGGTCTAACGGTTTTTTACCTCATATTATATTTCATAACGAAAGTGATACTTATTTTCCAGGACCTGAATTTTATCAAATTAACTTAAATCCATACGCAACAAAAAAATATAAAACTACAGGTTTAACACAACCTCCAGTAACCGGTTTTGTATTAGAAAAAATGTATGAAATTGTGGAAGATAAATCAGATATGTTAGATTTTATCAAATCCATAATTGATAAAGTATATTTGAATCATTTATATTTTTATCAAAATAGAGATCCAAAAAATGAAGGGTTAGTTTATATTTATCATAATTGGGAATCCGGTACAGATAATTCTCCAATCTGGGATGAAATTTGGGATACTATGGATTCACCAAACTATGAATTTGAAAGAAGAGATACGGATCACGTAGATGCATCTCAAAGACCTACAAACATTGAGTATAATAATTATTTATATTTAGTAGATATTGCAAAAAAATGTCATTATGATGATGAAAAAATTGCAGAGTCCTCCCCTTTTTTAGTTCAAGATCCTTTATTTAATGCTATGCTAATTAAATCAAATGAAGCTTTAATAAACTTATATAAGATTATTGGAGGAAACGAAGATAAAATTCAACAACTTGAAAAGTGGCAAAACAAAAGCATAAAATCATTTAATGATAAATTATATGATGAAGAGTTAGAAGCTTATATTCATTATGATATGAAAAATGAAAAAGCAATAAAATTAATTACTTCATCCTCTTTTACTCCTTTGTTTGCTAAAATTCCAAGTAAACAAAGAGCAGAAAAACTAATAAATACATTAGTTACAAAATTTGGAAAATCTGACATGTATTTATGTGCTTCTTTTGATCCAACCAGTGAAAAATATAATCCTAAAAAATATTGGAGAGGTCCTGTTTGGATAAATATTAATTGGATACTTTATTATGGTTTACATAATTATGTTTATAAAGAATTAGCTGATAGATTGAAAAATGACACATTTGAACTTATTAAAAAAGTAGGTTTTTTTGAATATTTTGATGCCAGAAAATCTGAATACACAAAAAACATAACAGGATATGGAGGAGCTAACTTTTCGTGGAGCGCTGCTTTATATATTGATTTAATTAAAAATTAAAGATAAACATATATGAATTGGCTTGATTATTTAGTAGTAATTTTATATTCCTTTGGATTTTTAGGATTAGGTTATTTTTTTAAGGAAAATAAAAATGCTAAAGATTACTTTTTAGGTGGACAAGACATGGGCTGGTTTCCATTAAGCCTTTCCACTATGGCAACCCAATTATCAGCAATAAGCTTTATCTCTGCTCCTGCTTTTGTTGGTTTAGCTCAAAATGGAGGAATGAAATGGTTAACGTTTGAATTTGCAGTTCCATTAGCAATGATTGGTATTATGCTAATTATAATTCCACCTTTGTACAGAGCCAATATTGTTAGTATATATGAATATGTTGAAAATCGTTTCTCAACTTCAACTAGAATTACTTTAAGCGTTGTATTTCAAATAAGTAGATCTTTAGCTACAGGTGTAATGGTTTACACTATTGCTATGATTCTACAGGCTGTTTTGCAAATTAGTTTTCATTGGACTATAATTATTATCTCAGTTATAACGCTTATATACTCCTATCAAGGAGGAATGAAAGCTGTTGTTTGGGGAGATGCTATTCAGATGATTATTTTATTTGCAGGACTAGTAATATGCTTAGTATATGGTTGGAATTTATTACAAGAATCTGGTAATTTTAATGGATTTGATCCGCAAAGACTTGAAGTAATTAACTTTTCAAATTTAGGTTTAAATGGTGATGAATTTGGATTTTGGCCAATGGTTTTAGGTGGTTTATTTTTATACATATCTTATTACGGAACGGATCAAACACAAGCTCAAAGATTGCTTTCTGCTAAAAATGAAAAAACTATCAAAAAATTATTATTAGCAAATGGACTACTTCGTTTTCCTGTGGTTTTAGTGTATTGCATAATGGGATTAATTATTGGTGCTTTAGTGCATTTAATGCCGGATTTTTTACATGATATCACACAAATGACTAAAACTCATTATCCCGAACAGTTTTTAGCTAATGGAATAAAAGCTGATTTAATGATTCCTGTTTTTATTACAAAATATTTACCTCATGGTTTAATTGGAATATTAATTGTTGGAATTTTATCTGCTGCAATGTCATCATTAAGTTCTACAATTAATTCGTTAGGAGCTGTTAGTATTGAAGATTTCTTTAACCGAGGTTCTAAAAAAATAAGTACAGATAAATATATAAAATTCTCAAAGTATGCAGTTTTGTTTTGGGGAGCAGTTTGTATTGCTGCCGCTTATCTTTTTGGGGGAAGTAAAGGAACAGTTATAGAACTTATTAATATAATTTCATCACAATTTTACGGACCTATATTAGCAACATTTGTACTTGCTATTTTATTTAAAAGAGTAAATCATATTGGAATGAATATTGGAATTATTGGTGGTGTAGTACTTAATTTACTTATTAAATATAATTTTGATAATATTTTTTGGATTTGGTTTAATTTAACTGGTTTTATTGCTACAATGCTTTTAGCAATAGTTTTTAGTGAAGTTTTTAAAACCTCCAAAACTAAAATAAATACCAATATTAATTTCAAATTGAAAAGATCAGACTTTTTATCAAAAGAAGTATTAATACTTGTGCTATTTTTTATAGCAATTATTGTTTTTAGTTTAGAATTACCTAACATTTTAGGTAATATTTAAACATATTTAACTTAATATTTAAAATGAAACTTAATTTACACAAAAACGAAATTAAAAATTCGTTATATAACCTTTATGGAGAAAAATCAGATTGGATTATTGAAAAAGTTGAAGAATTACTTGAAAAATATAGTAGTTTAAGTTCTTTAAACGAAACTCCTTTATCTGAAAAAGATGTAATTCTAATTACTTATGGAGATAATATTCAAAAAGGTGGTAAAACCCATTTACAAACTTTAAATGATTTTATCGGCGAATACTGTTTACCTGAAATAAATACGACTCATCTTCTTCCTTTTTTTCCATTTACTTCAGATGATGGTTTTTCAGTATCTGATTATTTTAAAGTAAATCCAGATTTTGGTACTTGGAATGATATTAATAAACTTTCTAAAAACAGTAATTTAATGTTTGACGCTGTAATCAACCACATGTCAAAATCATCAAATTGGTTTAAATCCTATTTAAATAATGAAGAAAATTTTAAAGATTATTTTATAAATGTAAATCCAAATGCTGATTTATCAAAAGTAGTACGCCCAAGAGCGTTACCTCTATTAACAGAATTTGAGGATACAAATAAATCAAGAAGACATATTTGGACCACTTTTAGCGAAGATCAAGTAGATTTAAATTTTTCTTCTCCTGAAGTTTTTGTAAAAGTTTTAGAAGTGCTTTTATTTTATATTAGTAAGCAAGCCAAATTTATTAGGTTTGATGCTGTAGCTTTTTTATGGAAAACAATTGGAACAAGTTGTATCCACCTACCTGAAACACATACTATAATTCAGCTTTATAAAAAAATTATTACTTCAATTACCAAAAATATATATTTTATTACCGAAACAAATGTTCCTCATAATGAAAACATATCTTACTTTGGTGATGGGAAAAATGAGGCTGATTTAGTTTACAATTTCACCTTGGCTCCTCTTCTTGTTTACTCCATTATGAAAAACAATGTAGAAACACTTACAAATTGGGCAACTTCATTAAAATTGCCTAGCAATAAAGTTTGTTTCTTTAATTTCACTGCTAGTCACGATGGCATTGGGGTTAGACCTTTACAAAACATAATTTCAGATGATGAAATTAATGAACTAGCTAAATGGACAATAAAACATAATGGAAAAGTATCCTACAAAAATAATGAAGACGGTTCTCAATCTCCATATGAATTGAATTGTAATTATATGGATATTTTAAGTAATAAAAATGATAATGATGAGTTTCGTGCAAATAAAATGTTGTTAACTCAAGCAGTAATGTTAGCAATTCCTGGAATACCTGGAATATACATACATTCATTAATTGGATCACAAAATTATTATAAAGGAGTTGAAGAATCAGGTATAAACAGAAGAATAAATAGAGAAAAATTAGATTTTGATATGCTTAAAGATGAACTTAATAATAAAAATTCTTTAAGAAATATGGTTTATTCTAATTATAAAACTCTATTACGTATTAGAACTTCTGAAAAAGCCTTTAATCCTTTTGGAAAAGCAAGTTATAGAGTAATTCAAAAATCTATTTTTGTAATAAAAAGAGAATTTGAAAATCAAGTTATTTATGCAACTTTTAACTTCGGGAACAAATCCATTAAAATAAATGCATTATCCCAAAATGTTTTTGATTTAATTAATAAAAAAGAAATTAAAGAATCTACTTGGGAAATTAAACCTTATAATTTTGTTTGGTATAAATCATAAAATATGAAAGTAGTTATTGCTCCTGATAAATTTAAAGGTTCTCTTTCTGCTCAAGAAGTGTGTAATGCAGTCGAAAAAGGATTAAAAAGATTTGATTCTTCTATAACATGTATAAAACATCCTTTAGCTGATGGTGGCGAAGGCACGCTTGATATTTTAGAACAATATTTAACCTTAGAAACAGTTTTTTTAAGAGTTAAAAATCCAATATTTGAAACTATTGTTTCCAGTTATAAAACTTCAAAAGATACTGCATTTATTGAAATGTCTAAAGCTTCAGGATTAGAGTTATTAAAAGAAAATGAAAGAAATTGCTTTTATACTTCAACTTTTGGAACAGGAGAACTAATTGCCGATGCTGTTGAAAGAGGATTTAAAAATATTGTACTTTTTATTGGAGGTAGTGCTACTAACGATGCTGGAATAGGAATGGCTGCCGCATTAGGATATGAGTTTTTTGATAGCAATAATTCTATAATAAAACCTATTGGTAAAGAATTAATAAACATTACTAAAATTTCATCTAAAAATGTAAAATTTAATTTAAGTGAAATTAATTTTAAAATAATTTGTGATGTTAAAAATCCATTATATGGAAAAAATGGAGCAGCATTTGTGTATGCAAAACAAAAAGGAGCAAATTCAAAAGAAATTGAAATTTTAAATGAAGGATTAATAAATTTTGATACTCAGGTTAAAAAAAGTTTAAAAATAGACGTTGCAAATATAGAAGGTGCTGGAGCAGCTGGAGGTTTAGGTGCTGGCGCTTTATCCTTTTTAAATGCTCAGTTGGTTTCAGGAATTAACTTTGTGTTTGAACAAACCAATTTTAATAATTATTTTAAACAAAATATTGATTTAATTATTACTGGTGAAGGAAGTATTGATAAACAAACACTTGAGGGCAAAGTTGTTAAAGGAATCTGTGAAGAAGCTAAAAAATTTAATATTCCGGTATGCATTGTTTCAGGAATTATAGAAGATAAACAGTTAATACTAGCTAAATTAAATCCCATTGCTTTAAATTCAATAATGGAATTAAAAGTTTCTACTGATGAAGCTATGAGTAATGCAAAATTTTATATTGAAAAAATAATTTTTAACCAGCTTAAAATTATAAAAAAAGCCAACTAAAAAGTTGGCTCTTTTTATAATTAATTAGTCATTTATTGATTTCCTAAAATTATTGGCATTCCATTTTTTCCACTTCCAATAACAATAACTTTACTATTTGATGAATTAGATAATTGTATAGTAGCATCTATACCTTTATCTTGAAGAATTTTATCCGTTAATGAAGCACTTAATATTCGGTTAGCATCTGCTTTACCTTGAGCTTCAATTACTTGCCTTTCTGCTTCTTTCTTAGATTTTTCAATTCTAAATTTATATTCTAAAGATTCTTGTTCTTGCTTTAATTTTCGTTCAATTGCATCTTTTATAGTTGAAGGTAATGTAACATCTCTTACTAAAACTTCATTTAACTGAACATATTGACTATCTAAAATTCGTTTTGATTCCTTAAAAATCTCTAATTGAATTGTATCTCTTTTACTTGAGTATAATTCTTCTGGAGTATAACGCCCAACAACACTTCTTGCTGCAGATCTTAATACAGGTCCAATAACTTTATCTTGATATTGTTCTCCTTTTTGTTGGTGTAATTTTCCTAACTCATTATACTTTGGTTGAAACCAAGCAGTCATTTCTAAAGAAATATCTAAACCATTTGATGAAAGTACTTTCATTTTTTCAAACAGTTCTTGTTGTCTAACTTCATATACCACAACATTGTTCCAAGGAGCTACTATATGAAATCCTTCGCCTAATGGTGGTTTATCAGTTACTACTCCTCCATCAAAGCGTTTCCATAAAACACCTGCTTCCCCAGCATCTATATTTACAGTTGATTTTGAAATAAAAATAATACCAACAATTACTAAAAGTATAATTGGCATTAGTGTTTTTGGTAGTTGAAATTGTTCGTTGCTCATTTTTTTAAGTTTAATTTTCCATAAAAATACAAAACTGAATCTACAAATTCAGTTTTGTATAGTATTTAAATTATTCTTGTTTAGGTAAAAATGCGCCTTTTGTTAATACTTTTACATTTTGTAAGGTTGAATTCTTGTCTATTATTTCAACCCATTCTTCAGATTTTGAGCCAATATTAACTTTAACTTTTTCAAAATTCATAGAAGTACCTTTATCTTCCTTAAGAGCTAGGATATAATAGTTTCCATTATCCTCCAATAATGCACCTGTTGGTAAAGCTGTTTTTTCAACGGAATTGACCAAAATTTGAGCTTCAACAAACATACCAACTAAAAATGGCTCATTTTCATCTTTTAAATGTCCATGAACTTTAACTGTTCTGGTTACGTCATCAATAGATTTTCCAATTAAATGTACTTCGGCATTATAAGATTTATTTGAGTTTTCAGGTATTTTAAATTTAATTTCCTGACCTTTTTTAATTTTCAAAACATCTTTTTCAAATACGACTAATTCCAAGTGTTTATGCTCATTATTTACAATTTCAAGTAACACATCTGAAGTATTCATAAATTTTCCAACACTTGCGTTAACCATAGTAATGCTTCCTGTAATTGGTGCATAAACTGGCAATATGGATGTTATTTTACCAGTTTCAATATTTAATGGATTTATATTCATTAACTTTAGTTTTTGAGACAATCCATTATGCAAAGCTAAAGCACTTTTATAATCGCTTTCTGCTTTTAAAAAGTTCCTTTGAGAGGATATTTTTTCAGCAAATAATGTTTTTTGTCTATCGTATTCGCTTTTTAAATAATTTAACTTTTGAGATACTTCTAAATAATTTTGCTGTATTTCAATAAAATCAGGATTTTCAATAGTTAAAAGTAGTTGTCCTTTTTTTACTTTATTACCTACTAATAAAGGAGCTGTTTTAATGTAACCGCCCATAATAGCACTTACTTTTGCTCTATTAGCTGGTGGAACATCAACCATACCGTTTGTTTGTATAGTTTCATTAAATTTTTGCAAGGAAACATTTCCTAACTCCATTTTTGCTGTTTCAAATTGAGGTTTTGTTATTTCAATTAAACTAGCAGTTTCCATCTCTGTTTTTTCATTTTTAGCTGTTGGTTTTGAATCATTACATGAAACCAATACCGTAAAAATTGAAATTATGTATAGTGTGTTTATTATATAATTTTTCATGATTTATAAGTTTAAATAGTTTATTTCTAAAGCTATTTGATTAAAGGAATTTAAATTAATTAAATAGTTTATATTTATTTGATTAGCAGTTTCAATACTTTGAATAAATTGATAAAAATCAATTTGTCCATTTTTATAACTTGCCGTTGCTGTTTTTAAAATTTCTTGTGCTAAAAAATTACCATTTTCTTCAAAATATTTTAATTGAGACTCATTTTTTTTAAGTTCTTCAAGTAAATTCAAATATTTAGATTTTAATTTTAATTTAGCATCAAAAGCAAGTTCCTCTGCAATATCGCTATCTATTTTTGCTGCTGAAATTTTTGATGATTTTCCAGCAAAAAACAATGGAATTGAAATTCCTGCTTGAAAACTATTTACGGAATTATTGGCAATTAAATCTTTACTATTAAAATAATTAAAATGTAAATCGGGCAATAAACCTTGAGTTTCAATTCCTTTTTTAGCTTTAAATAATTTACTATTTTGTGTATAATATCTATTTACTAAATGTGTATTAATACTGACTTCTTTTACAGGAAGTTTTAATAATTTTTCTGTTAATATTTTATAACTTTCATCCGTTTGAAGCAATATGTTTAACTCTTGATATGCAATAGTAATATCATTTTTAAGCTGGCTTAATTCTGAGGCATATTGCTTGTATTTAGATTGTGAGGTAATCATTTCTAAATAATTGGTTTCACCAAGCTCATATTTTCTTTTAGCTGCTTTAGAAAAATTTTGATACAAACTATCAATATAAATTAAATGATTTAATTTTTCATGTAAGTAAACTATTTTATAATACGATTTTGACACGTTTTTTATTAAATCATTTTTAGCCATCTCGTAGGATATTTCAGTTAAGTTTACTGTAATTTTATTTGCTTTTTTTCTAGCAAAATAAATTGTTGGAAACTCAATAATCTGATCTACTCCATAAGTTTCAAATGGTTTACCATCTACACCTAAGTTAGTTCTATCCTTCTCGTAATACACTTTAGTTTTTGCAATATCAAAAGCACTATTAATTAATTTTGAACTTTTTTCATGTTCTAAATTTTTAATATTCAATTGTTTATTATTTTCAATTGCTAATGAAATTGCTTCATTTAATGAAATAGTTTTTTGTTGTGAAAAACTAACTGCTGGTATTAACAATAGTAACAATACTAAAGTAGATGATGCTCCTTTTCTTCTTTTTTTAATTTTAAACTTTTTAGTATCAAAAATTGCATATAAAACTGGTAATACTACCATAGTTAATACAGTAGCTGTAATAAGTCCACCAATAACTACAGTTGCCAATGGACGTTGCACTTCTGCACCTGCATTTGTTGAAATCGCCATTGGTAAAAATCCTAATGCTGCTGCTGCCGCAGTTAAAATAACTGGACGTAAACGCTCTTTAGTTCCTCTTAATATTCGTTCATTAACATCATCCATTCCTTGTTCTTTTAATGATTTTAAATGTTCAATAAGTACAATTCCGTTTAACACCGCAATACCAAACAATGCAATAAATCCTACACCTGCAGAAATACTAAACGGTAAACCTCTTAAAGATAGAAGTAAAACACCTCCGACTGCTGAAAGTGGAATTGCTGAGTATATCATTAATGCATCTTTTATTGAATTAAAAGCAAAGTGTAATAAAATAAAGATTAAAAATAACGCAATTGGTACAGCTAGTTTTAAACGTGCTTTGGCGCTATTTAAATTTTCAAATTGACCGCCATAGGAAACAGTATAACCAACAGGTAATTTTACTTGAGTATCAATTATATGTCTAACATCATTTACTACAGATTCCATATCTCTATTTCTGACATTAATACCAACAACAATTCGTCTTTTAGTATTATCTCTTGATATTTTAGCAGGTCCTTTTGTATACTCTATAGTAGCTAGCTCATGTAATGGTACTTTATTTCCAGATGGAGTATCTACATATAAATTCTTTAAATCTTCTATGTTTTTACGGAATTTAGGTTGAAGCCTAACTACTAAATCAAATCTTCGTTCTCCTTCAAACACATTACCTAATGTATGACCTGCAAAAGCCATAGAAACAACTTGATTTAATGCTACAATATTTAATCCATATCTAGCAACTTTCTTTCTGTCGTAAGTAACTGTCATTTGAGGTAATCCAGCAACTTTTTCAACGGTAATATCAGAAGCTCCTTCAACATTAGAAATTTTATTTTTTATTTCATTTGCCTTACTTGCTAATATTTTTAAATCCTCTCCAAAAATTTTAACAGCAACATCTGCTCTAACACCCGTAATTAATTCGTTAAAACGCATTTCAATAGGTTGTGTAAATTCAATTTCAATGCCTGGAATTACGGATAGTTTTTCTTTAAATAAATCTGCTAATTCATCTTTAGATTCTGCAGAAACCCATTCTCCTTTAGGTTTTAATTTAACTATAATATCACTTTCTTCCATAGACATTGGATCTGTAGGGACTTCTGCTGCTCCAATACGTGAAACTACTTGGGATACTTCAGGGAAATTATTCAATAAAATTTGTTCAATTTTAGTAGTTATTTCAGTAGTTTTAGTTAAAGTTGTTCCTGTTTTTAAAACTGGCTGAATTACAAAATCACCTTCATCTAATGTTGGAATAAATTCTCCTCCCATTCTACTAAACAATACCACTGTAAAAATTAATAAAGCTATAGATGAACTTATAACTATTTTTTTATGATGCAATGCCCATTTAATTACAGGTTCATATAATTTATAGAAAAAAGCCATTAATTTTTTTGAAACATTATCTTTTGTAACTTTTTCTGGTTTTAGGAAAATGGAAGAAATAACTGGCACGTAAGTAAAACATAAAAACATTGCACCAATTAATGCGAAACTAAACGCCATTGCCATTGGTTTAAACATTTTTCCTTCTACACCACTTAGTGATAGTATTGGTATAAAAACGATTAAAATTATTAACTGTCCGAAAACAGCAGAAGTCATCATTTTAGAACTACTTTCATAAGTAATTTCATCAATACTATTTTGTCTGTCACTTTTTGAAAGTAACATTAATTCTTTTCTATTATGTGTTATTTTGTATGCAATATATTCAACTATAATAACTGCTCCATCTATAATAATACCAAAATCAATAGCTCCTAAACTCATCAAATTGGCATCTACTCCAAAAACATACATCATAGATAATGTGAATAGTAATGCTAATGGAATTACAGATGCAACTACTAAACCTGATCTAAAACTTCCTAGTAATAAAATAACTACAAAAATTACTATTATAACTCCTAAAACTAAGTTTTCAGCTATTGTAAATGTTGTTTTTCCTATTAATTCACTTCGTTCTAAAAAACCGTTAATATAAACTCCTTCAGGTAACATTTTTTGAATTTCAGCAATACGTGCTTTAACAGCTTCAATTACTTTATTAGAATCACCATCTTTAAGCATCATAACTTGTCCTAGCACCTTTTCGCCTTCACCATTACCAGTTATTGCTCCAAATCTATTTGCATAACCATAATTAACATCTGCTATGTCTTTTATTAAAACTGGGACACCTTCAACATTTTTTACAACAATATTTTTAATATCGTCTAATGATTTAATCATCCCTTCACCTCTAACAAAATAACTTTCATTAGTTTTTTCAATATAACCACCTCCTGCAACGCTATTATTTTTTTGAATAGCATCTAAAATTTGAGTGTGCGTAATATCCATGGATTTAAGTTTCTCAGGATTTAAAGCAACTTCATACTGCTTTAAATAACCTCCCCAAGTGTTCACTTCAACTACTCCAGGAATACCCGAAAGTTGACGTCTAACTATCCAATCTTGAATAGTTCTTAGTTCCATAGCTGAATATTTGTCTTTATATTCAGGTTTAGTGTCTAAAATATATTGATATATTTCTCCTAACCCTGTTGTAATTGGTCCCATTTGAGGTGTTCCAAAACCTTGAGGAATTTTTTCTGAAGCTGATTTAATTTTTTCGGCAATTAATTGACGAGGTAAATAAGTTCCTAAATTATCATCAAAAACAATGGTTACAACGGATAAACCAAATTTTGAAACGGATCTAATTTCTTTTACTCCAGGTAAATTAGCCATTTCTAATTCAACTGGGTAAGTAATAAATTGTTCAACATCTTGTGTTGATAAATTTCTGGATGTAGTAATAACTTGTACTTGGTTATTTGTAACATCCGGAACAGCGCCAATTGGTATTTGAGTTAATGAGAATAAACCGAAACCAAAAATAGCAGCTGTAATTAATAAAATAATGAGTTTATTGCTAATACTTAGCTTAATAATTTTTTGTAACATAATTAATTATTTAGTTATTTAAAATGAAGACAATCAATTAATTACTAATAGATTATCTTGTTAAAAAACGAAATTAATTATGCTATTTTAGGAGGTTGAAAAATAGAGTGTTCTAAAAGATTAACAAACAACTCTACATAAATAAAGTTTTTGCTTTCAGAAGAAAATTCTGTAGAAATATTAGCTGTTTTATCTGTAAAATCAAGAAAATTTACTTTATAAAAAGAGTTTGTGTCACTATGAAATGGTAATTTTTGATGCTCTTTGTCTTTATCCTTATGGCTCGCATATTTATTGCCATAGTGTAAAGAAATAAAATCAACAATACTATCCCCATTTTTTATATGAACTTTAAGATGTTGTACAAGATTAGGAATCATTAAAATATCATTTATTTTAAAGTTAAAACTTTGAAATAAAATGGTATAGGACAATATGATTACTAATACTTTCTTCATCGGATATTGCAAATATGAAATCTTTTAAAATAATTTGCATTTATATTTTATTGTTTTTTTTAATCTAATTATCAATTTTATTTATTATCTGTCACAAACTATTAAATACTAACGTTTAAAGTTGAAGAAAACTTATATGATTAGATTACATTTTTCCAATATATTTTCTAACAAACCATTCTACACTTAAAAATAAAGCTATCAAAAATAAAATCCACTTATAATTTATTAAAGATTCGTTAATTTTTACTTTATTTTGAATAACTTGGTAATTATCATTATTAACCAAATTTGTGATTAAATCCCCTAATTCATTGGGATAAATTAATTTTCCATTGGTATTTTTAGCTAAAACAGCTAGGTTTTTGGTATTAGAATTCTGAAATTGTTCCTCAATATTAAAGTTAGTGATTTTAAAATTATTTTTATAATAAATATGTTGATTTTTATCACTAATAACATACCAATAATTTCCTGATTTTAAATTAGATATAAAAACTTTATATTGATCTTCATTAACAGTAAACGGAATTTTTTTTATTTGCTTTTGATGTTCATCAAATAAGGTCAACCAAATTTTATTTCTTGTATCAATTTCAAAATTTTCATTAAAATAAATAGCACTTATTTCAACTTTTTCATTAGTATTGTAAATAGGTTTAGCAGTGACCTTAATGCTATTTTTAGTTTTCTCTCCAGATAAATATTGAATTAAACTTGCTATAAAATTGTCAAAATTTATAAACGTCTTATTTTTAGCAAAACTTTGCATCCTCCATCTCCACAAACCTTCTCCACTTAACAAAGCAACTTTTCGGTTACCATCATTTAATGTTGATAATAAAGGTTGTTTGGTTTCAATTCCATTAATTTTTTTAAATAATAATGTTTGATACGATTGATTAAATTTGAAATTACCAAAATTAGATGTCAATGGCGAAAAATTAGTGAAATCAATATTTTTTACATTAAACTTACTGTAATCTTCATTTAAAAAACATTCAAACTTTTCACTTTTTTGAAGGTCATTTTTTGTAAAATAATTTTGTGCTTTATTCAAATAATTCCAATTTGTATGCAAACCAGAAATTATAAAATAATTTTTATTTAAATTATTAATTTTATTAAATATAGCATTAAATTTTACATCAGGTTGATACAATATATATAATTGATAATCAGATATATTTATATTTTTATTTAAATTATTTGTTAAAGTAATTTTAAATTGCTTTTTACTTTCAATAGCATTTTTTAAAGCTCCAATATCTGGATGCTTTATAGTAGAAATAATAGCAATTTTTGTTGGATTATCAATTACTTTAGTACTAAAATATGCAGTATTATTAAGTTTATTTTTTTCATTGTTTATAGGTTCAATAGTTGCTTTAAAATATTGATTCCCTTTTTGTGCTGCTTTTAAATAAATTAATAAATTTTTACTATTATCAGTTCTAGTCAAACTTATTTCTTTAGAAAATACCAACTTTTTACCATTGTAGATAGTTAGCTTTTTGGTTACAGACAGTTTGCCATCATAATTAATAAATAGTTCTACAGGAAAATTATTATCAATATTTGTAGTTGCATTTACATTTACATTACTAATTTTAATATCTTCAAAAGTAGTTGTATCACCAACTATAACTGGAAAAACAGTGTTTTTAATGTTTGTATAATCTAAAGTTCCTGCAGTTTGATTTCCATCGGAAATTAAAATTATTGGAGATTTGGAAATTGGAGCTATTTCAGAAAAAGTCTCCAAAGGAAGTGACAAGTTGGTTGCTTTTTCTTTAAAAGTTAAACTATCTAAAACTTTAATTTTATCACCAAAACTATAATAATTAATATCAAACTTAGAGTTTAATTGTTTGCTATTCTTCACTTGTTTAATCAAACTAGTAACAATAGAATCGTTTTTATTAAACTTTATAGATTGAGAATTATCAACAGCTACAAACAGTTTTGGTTTAACTAATTGATAACTAGTTTTGTTAATAGATGGGTTTATTAATACAATTAAAATTAAAAAAACACTTAAAAAACGTAAAAGAGAAAGCCAATATTTGACTTTCCCTTCGTTTTTTGATTTAAAAAAATATTGAAATACAGTTATTATTAAAGCAGTAAAAAATGCTGTAATTATTAATAAAACTGTAATTGTAGTCAAAATAAATACTATTTAAGTAAGCATACCGCCATCAACACTTAATGTTTGTCCTGTAATATATGAACTCATATCAGACGCTAAAAACACACACGCATTTGCAATATCTTTTGGGTTTCCTCCTCTTTTTAAAGGAATTGCATCTCTCCAGCCTTGTACCACATCTTCATTCAGTTTTGCAGTCATTTCAGTTTCAATAAACCCAGGGGCTATAGCATTACAACGTATATTACGAGAGCCTAATTCTAGTGCAACAGATTTAGTAAATCCTATAATTCCTGCTTTTGAAGCTGCATAATTAGTTTGTCCTGCATTACCTTTTATTCCTACAATTGAAGTCATATTAATAATTGAACCTGCTCTTTGCTTCATCATAGGACGAATAACCGCTTTAGTTAAATTGAAAACTGATTTTAAATTAACTTCAATAACTTTATCAAAATCTTCTTCAGTAATTCGCATTAATAAATTGTCCTTAGTAATTCCAGCATTATTAATTAAAACATCAATAGTTCCAAATTCATTTAAAACTTCTTTTGCTAAATCCTGTGCTGCCTCATAGCTTGCTGCATTAGATTGATATCCTTTTGCTTTAATTCCATAAGAACTTAATTCGTTTTCTAAATTTTGGGCAGCTTCAATGGATGAATTATAAGTAAATGCAATATTTGCCCCTTGCTTAGCAAATTCAAGAGCAATTCCTTTTCCTATACCACGAGTTGCTCCTGTAATTAGTGTATTTTTATTTTCTAAAAGTTTCATTTATTAGTTTTTTGTAAATTCAAATATACAAATTAGATACAAAAAAAGCTTCCTTTTAAAAGGAAGCTTCCATTTTATTTATTTTAATATTAACCTAAAACTTCAGCTACTTTTGCTCCAATTTTAGCAGGAGATTCCACAACGTGAATTCCATTTTGTCTTAATATTTCCATTTTTGCTTGAGCTGTATCATTTTTTCCTCCAACAATAGCTCCAGCATGTCCCATAGTTCTTCCTTTAGGAGCTGTTTGTCCAGCAATAAAACCAATTACAGGTTTTTTATTACCAGTTTTTTTAATCCATTCTGCAGCTTCCGCTTCTAATTGACCGCCAATTTCACCAATCATAACAATACAATCAGTTTCGTCATCATTCATAAACATTTCTACTGCATCTTTTGTTGTAGTTCCAATAATTGGATCTCCACCAATACCAATTGCTGTAGTAATTCCATAGCCATTTTTTACAACTTGATCTGCTGCTTCATAAGTTAAAGTTCCCGATTTAGAAACAATGCCTACATTTCCTTTTTTAAAGATAAAACCTGGCATAATACCAACTTTAGCTTCTTCTGGGGTAATTACACCTGGGCAATTTGGACCAACTAAACGACAATCTTTATCTTCAATATAAGCCTTAACTTTTACCATATCAGCTACAGGAATTCCTTCAGTAATACAAATAATTACTTTAATACCTGCGTTTGCAGCTTCCATAATTGCATCTGCAGCAAAAGCAGGTGGTACAAAAATAATAGAAGTATCTGCTTTGACCTTATCTACAGCATCTTGTACTGTATTAAATACAGGTTTATTTAGATGCATTTGTCCTCCTTTTCCTGGTGTTACACCTCCAACAACATTAGTGCCATAATCAATCATTTGACTTGCGTGAAAAGTACCTTCGCCTCCTGTGAAACCTTGTACAATTATATTTGAACTTTTATTTACTAAAACACTCATTTATGTATATTTAATTAAAATTTAAAACTTGTTACAAATTTATATTTTATTATGCTTTTGAAGTAGTAATTCGTTATTTTTTTTGACTTTTTAAAAGCTGTTTTATTTGTGCTATCTCTTTTAGTTTTGTTCTAGATTCTTCAACTGGTGTTCCAAAATAAGTTTTTCCTCCTTTAATAGATTTAGTAACGCCTGTTTGTCCTAAAATAACTGCACCTTTACCTATTCTTATACCACTATTCGTTCCTACTTGCCCCCAGGCAACCACTTTATCTTCCATAACAACACAACCAGCAATTCCAGTTTGGGAAGCGATTAAACATTGTTCTCCAATAATAGTATCATGGCCAATTTGAACCTGATTATCAATTTTAGTTCCCTTCTTAATAGTAGTAATCCCAGAAACTCCTCTATCAATAGTACAAAGTGCTCCAATATCTACATTATCTTCAATTAAAACACTACCACTTGAAATTAATTTATCAAATCCTTCTGGTCTTTTTTTATAATAAAAAGCATCTGCTCCTAATATTGTTCCAGAATGGATGGTTACATTATTACCAATTATTACATTATCATAAATAGTAACATTGGCGTGAATTAAACAATTTTTACCTATAGCTACATTATTCCCCAAAAAAACACTAGGTTGAATAATAGAATTTTTACCTATTGTAGCAGTAGAAGATTTAGCTCTATTCGCTTTTTTAAAAGGATTAAAATGCTTGGATAATTTATTAAAATCTGTAAATGGATCTTTTGAAATTAAAAGAGCTTTATTTTGTGGACACTTTACCTTTTTATTTATTAAAACTACTGTTGCTTTTGATTCTAATGCTTTATCATAATATTTTGGATGATCTACAAAAACTACATCCCCTTCTTCAACTACGTGAATTTCATTAAATCCTGTTACTGGGAAATTTGGAGGTCCAACAAAAGTTGTTCCTGTAATTTCTGCTATTTCCTCTAAGGAATATGTACGAGGTAATTTCATGAGCTATTCTTTTACTCGTTCTAAATATGCTCCTTTTGCTGTATCAATTTTTACTTTATCTCCTTCATTAATAAATAAAGGAACATTTATGGTCGCTCCAGTTTCAACAGTTGCAGGTTTAGTGGCATTTGTTGCTGTATTACCTTTAACACCTGGTTCTGTGTGTGTTACTTCTAATATTACACTATTAGGCATTTCAACGGATAAAGGCATATTATCTTCAGTATTAATAATGATAGTTACCACTTCGCCTTCTTTCAATAACTCGGGACTATCTAAAGCTGTTTTTTGTAACGTGATTTGATTATAATCTTGAGTATTCATAAAATGAAAAGTATCTCCTTCTGGGTATAAAAATTGAAATTTTTGAGTTTCAACTCGTATATCGTCAATTTTTCTTCCTGCTGGGAATGTATTATCTAATACTTTACCGGTAGATAAACTTTTTAATTTTGTTCTTACAAATGCAGGTCCTTTTCCTGGTTTTACATGTAAAAATTCAACAATTTTAAAAATGTCATTATTATATTTTATACATAATCCATTTCTGATATCTGATGTTGTTGCCATTGTGTTTTTTTATAAGTTAACTTCCTGTATATCCTTTCATTATCCCTCTTTGAGAATTTTTAATGAAAAGTATAATTTGATCTCTTTCTTTAGTTGCTTCCATTTCAGCTTCTAATTTCTCCAAAGCTTGTGTGGTATTGTAATTTTTTTGATATAAAATTCTATATATATTCTGAATTTCTGTTATTTTTTCAGTGGTAAATCCCCTTCTTCTTAGTCCAATTGAATTTATTCCTATATAAGAAATAGGTTCTTTCCCTGCCTTAGTATAAGGTGGTACATCTTTTCTAACTAATGATCCTCCCGAAACCATTGCATGTGATCCAATATGAATAAATTGATGGATAGCTACTAATCCACTTAAAATAGCATGATCTCCTAAAGTTACATGACCAGCTATTACAGATCCATTTGCAATAATACAATGATTTCCTATTAGGCAATCATGTGCAATATGAGAAGTTGCCATTATCAAACAGTTATTACCAATTTGAGTTTTACCCAAGGCTTTAGTTCCTCTATTTACTGTTACACATTCTCTTATTGTTGTATTATCTCCAATAATTGCCAAAGACTCTTCTCCATCAAATTTTAAATCTTGTGGAATTGCTGAAATTACGGAGCCAGGAAAAATTCTACAATTCTTCCCTATTCTTGCTCCTTCCATTATGGTAACATTCGATCCAATCCAAGTTCCTGCACCAATAACAACATCATTATAAATAGTTGTAAAAGGTTCAACTACAACATTAGTTGCTATTTTTGCTCCAGGGTGAATATACGCTAAAGGTTGATTCATGCTTTATTTTTTTTTACAATTTGTGCCATAAGTTCTGCTTCAACCACTAATTTATTATTAGCATAACCACAAGCTTGCATATGACATATTCCTCTACGGATTGGTGACATTAACTCTGCTTTAAAAATTAACGTATCTCCTGGTAATACTTTTTGCTTAAAACGAACATTATCCATTTTCATAAAATAAGTAAGATAATTTTCAGGATCTGGCACTGAACTTAACACTAAAATACCTCCGCACTGTGCCATAGCTTCAATTTGTAGAACTCCAGGCATAACTGGTGCTTCTGGAAAATGACCTACAAAAAAAGGTTCATTCATAGTTACATTTTTCATGCCAACTACCATAGAATCTGTTAATTCTATAATTCTATCTATTAACAAAAACGGAGGTCTATGTGGCAAAATGCTCATGATTTTGTTTACATCCATTAATGGAGGTTTATTTAAATCAAATTTTGGTACATTATTTCTCCTTTCCTGTTTTATCATTTTTTGGAGTTTTTTTGCAAAAATGGTATTTACTAAGTGTCCAGGTTTATTTGCAATTACTTTTCCTCTAATTTTTGTTCCAACTAAAGCTAAGTCTCCTATAACATCTAGCAATTTATGTCGGGCAGCTTCATTAGGCCAACGTAACGTTAAATTATCTAAAATACCGTTAGGTTTAGTAGAAATACTTTCTTTGTTAAATGCCTTTTTTAGTTTTTCCATAGTATCGGCAGAAATTTCTTTATCTACATAAATTATGGCATTATTTAAATCTCCTCCTTTAATTAAATTATGATCTAATAAAGTTTCCAACTCATGTAAAAAACTAAAAGTTCTTGCTGCAGCGATTTCTTCTTTAAAATCTTTCAAAGAATCTAAAGTTGCATTTTGTGTGCCTAAAACTTTAGTTCCAAAATTTACCATAGTGGTTATTTGGTACTCATCGCTTGGCATTAAAATTATTTCACTTCCTGTTTCTTCATCTTTATATGAAATAATTTCTTTTACGATAAATTCATTTCTTTTTTGAGATTGCTCAATAATTTCGGCCTTTTCTAATGCTTCAATAAAATGAATAGAAGATCCATCCATAATTGGTGGTTCTGCTGCATCTATTTCAATTTTAATATTATCAATATCTAACGCTGTTACCGCAGCTAAAACATGTTCTGATGTATTTACAAAAACACCTCTTTTTTCTAAATTTGTGCCTCTTTCTGTATTTACCACATATTCAGCACTTGCTTCAATTTCAGGAGAGCCTTCTAAATCTACTCTTACAAAGGAAATTCCGTGATTTTCTGGTGCTGGCTTAAACGTCATAGTCACTTGATTGCCTGTATGCAATCCTACTCCAGAAAGTGAAACTTCCGATTTAATGGTTTTTTGATTGGTACTCATTGTAATCTTTTAAACTTTTAATTTCTTTTTCTAATAAGTTAATAGTTGCTACTAATTCAGGTAGCTTTTTAAAATACACATATGATTTATTATAATCTGCATAACCAATTGCTGGTGTGCCTTGAATTACTTCATTATCCTTTACGTTTCTGGCAATACCAGATTGCGCTTGTATTCTAACGTTATTTCCAATAGTAATATGCCCTACAATTCCTACTTGCCCGCCAAGCATACAGCTTGATCCAATTTTTGTTGAACCTGCAATACCCGTTTGTGCTGCTATAACTGTATTTTCACCTATTTCAACATTGTGTGCTATTTGAATTTGGTTATCTAATTTTACACCTTTTCTAATTATGGTTGAACCTAATGTAGCTCTATCAATAGTTGTACAAGCTCCAATGTCTACATTGTCTTCAATTATAACATTTCCTATTTGGGGAACTTTACTAAAAACACCTTCTGCATTTGGTGCAAAACCAAATCCATCAGCACCTAAAACTACTCCTGCATGTAAAACACAGTTTTCACCAATAATACAATCGGAATGAATTTTAGCTCCTGCCATAATTATAGTATTATCTCCTATTTGAACATTATCTCCTATAAATGTATTAGGATAAATTTTAACATTATCACCTATTTTTACATTATCAGAAATATAGGAAAAAGCTGCAACATAAATATTTTCTCCTAAAGTTGCAGATTCGCTTATAAAACTTGGCGTTTCAATACCTGATTTATTTAGACGAATTTCATTATAATAGGCTAATAATTTTGAAAAAGATTTATATGCATCTTCTACCTTTATTAAGGTTGTTTTTATTGCTTTTTCTGGAACAAAATCATTATTAACAATTGCAATAGAAGCATTTGTAGAATAAATGAATTGTGTATATTTTGGATTAGACAAAAAAGTTAAGGAACCTTTTTCTCCTTCTTCAATTTTAGAAAGCTTATCTACCTCAATAGTTTCATCACCAACTACGGTTCCTTCTAAAATTTCTGCGATTTGGTTTGCTGTAAATTTCATTGCCTACAAAAGTAAAAAAAAACTAATACACTACCTATTTTTAGGAAAGCACATAAAATACTTATAAACGTTATTTGAAAGAGCTTGAATATTTAATTGATCGGATGCCTTTGTAATGTCTTCAACTTCACCATTTTTAAACAGAATATTTATAGCGTCTGCCTTATTGTAAGCCTGATTATTTATTTCACCATGGAAAACAAAATAATCTAATTCATCAGAAGATAAATTTAATTTTTTTTGTACTTCTTTTTTAACGGTTTCTATTTGGTTTTCTGTAAAAGGTTTATTTTGAAGAATAACTTTAGGTAATCTCCTATTTATTAAGCTTTCTGAAAGTTTTGAAAGAATTACATCATCATTTGAAATCCATTCTTTAATGGATGAAAACACATCGTAATTATCTAGTTTCGCAAATATTTTTAAAGTATCTCTAGTAAAATTATTGTTGTCAATTTTATTATATAAGAAATAAGAAAACGATTTACTTGCTGGTAATTGAACTCCTTTTAAAGCTAATTCTTTTGCTCTTTTTAAAACTTTTTCAAGAAGCTTTTCTGCTACAACTCCTGTTTTATGTAAATATACTTGCCAGTACATAAAGCGCCTAGCTATTAAAAACTTTTCTACAGAATAAATTCCTTTTTCCTCAACAACTAATTGATTATCAACTACATTAAGCATTGTAATTAAACGTTCCGAATTTATATTTCCTTCTGCTACACCGGTATAAAAACTATCGCGCTTTAAATAATCTAGCCTATCCATATCTAACTGACTGGAAATAAGTTGATATAAAAATTTCTTTGGATGATTTCCTTTAAAAATTTCTATAGCTAATGAAAGCTGACCATTAAACTCCTCATTTAAAACTTCCATGTATTTCAACGAAATAGTTTCATGATTAATATTAGAAACAATACTATGCTCTAATGCATGAGAAAATGCTCCGTGACCAATATCGTGCAATAAAATTGCAACATAAAGTGCTGTTTCTTCTTCTTTGGTAATAATAACACCTTTGAATCGTAATAATTGGACCGATTTTTGCATTAAATGCATACAACCAATTGCATGATGAAACCTTGTATGATGAGCTCCTGGATAAACTAAGTACGATAATCCCATTTGTGAAATTCGTCTTAATCTCTGAAAATAAGGATGTTCTATTAAATCAAATATTAAAGCGCTTGGAATGATAATAAAGCCATATATTGGATCGTTTAATATTTTAAGTTTATTTGATTTTTTTTCGATCAAAATAATTATTTTTATAACTAATACTGCAAAGATAACAATATGAGTAGCAATATAAACATTTTATGGGTGGATGATGAGATAGATTTATTAAAACCTCATATCCTTTTTTTAGAAAAAAAAGATTATTTAGTTACTACCTGTACAAATGGTGCCGATGCAATTGAAACATGTAAAGAGAAAAATTTTGATATTATCTTTTTAGATGAAAATATGCCTGGGTTAAGTGGTTTAGAAACTTTATTAGAAATTAACAGTATCCATCCTAACATTCCTATCGTAATGATAACTAAAAGTGAAGAGGAATACATTATGGAAGAAGCTATTGGTAACAAAATTGCCGATTATTTAATTAAACCTGTAAACCCAAATCAAATTTTATTAAGCTTAAAGAAAAACTTAGATAATTCCAGATTAATATCCGAAAAAACTACTTCTAACTACCAACAGGAATTTAGAAAAATAGCAATGGATTTGGCAATGGTAAATAGTTATAAAGATTGGATTGAAATATATAAAAAACTGCTTTACTGGGAATTAGAACTTGAAAATATTAATGATATTGGAATGGTAGAAATTTTAGAAAGCCAAAAAAAAGAAGCCAATTCATTATTCTTTAAATTTATTAAGAAAAATTATGCAGATTGGATAGAGGATGAAGACGCTCCTATTATGTCTAACACCCTATTCAAAAAAGCAATTCTTCCAGAAATAAACCAATCAAAAGGAACTTTATTAGTATTAATAGACAATTTGCGTTACGATCAATTTTATGTATTAGAACAAATCATAAATAAATATTATAAAAAAAAGGAAGAAAAAGCTTTTTATAGTATTTTACCAACTGCAACACAATATGCCAGAAATGCTATTTTTTCGGGATTAATGCCTTCAGAAATGGAACAAAAATTTCCAAATTACTGGAAAAATGATACCGATGAAGGTGGTAAAAACTTACACGAAGAAGATTTTTTAAATGCTCAATTAAAAAGATTACATCAAAATATAAAAACCGCTTATTTTAAAATTACCAATTTAAAAAGCGGTAAACAACTTGCAGATAATTTTAATGCCATTAAGGAAAATGATTTAACCGTAATTGTCTACAATTTTGTAGATATGTTATCTCATGCTAAAACAGAAATGGAAGTTATTAAAGAATTAGCCAATGATGATAAAGCCTACAGATCATTAACTAGAAGCTGGTTTTTAAACTCTCCTTTGTTAGAAATGATTCAAAAAGCACAAAAATTAGGACTAAAATTAATTCTTACAACAGACCACGGAACCATAAATGTTAAAGAGCCTTCTAAAGTTATTGGAGATAAAAATATTAGTGCTAATCTTAGGTACAAAACAGGAAGAAGCTTAACCTACGAAGAAAAAGAAGTATTTGTAGTTAAAAATCCTAAAGATGTTAAATTACCTACAATAGCATTTAATAGTTCCTTTATTTTTGCAAAAGAAGACTATTTTTTTGCTTATCCAAACAACTTCAATCATTATGTAAAATATTATAAAAATACATTTCAACATGGAGGAATTTCCTTAGAGGAAATGATAATTCCTTGTGCTATATTTGTACCAAAATAATATTTTAATCTTATGGTAAAAAAATACAATCTAAATGAATTACCAGAAATTGCTAAAGAAGTTATAGCAAATGCAAATTCTAAAATTTTACTTTTTTATGGAAAAATGGGTGCTGGAAAAACTACCCTAATTAAAGAAATAGTTAAGCAGTTAGGCTCTTTAGATGTTGTTAGTTCGCCAACTTTCTCGTTAGTTAATGAATATCGTTCAAAATCTTCTGAACATATTTATCATTTTGATTTTTATAGAATAGAAGCTGAAGAAGAAGCTTTAGATATTGGAATTGAAGAGTATTTTTACAGTAATAATTGGTGTTTAATTGAATGGCCAAATAAAGTGGAAAATTTATTACCTTTAAAGTCAACTATTATTACTATAAGTATAAATAATAATCAACAGCGAACCATCGAACTAAAAAATAATGAGTAAAAAAATTAAATCTCCTTTTAGTAAACATGAACTAATTCCCCAAGAAGAAACGTTAGAAATAATCAAACAAAAAGGGAAATTAGTTATTGGCATCCCAAAAGAAACCTATTACCAAGAAAAAAGAGTTTGTTTAACTCCTGATGCCATTGCTGCGTTAACCGCACAAGGAAATCAATTTATTATTGAAACTGATGCAGGAAAAGGAGCTAATTTTAGTGATAAAGATTTTTCGGATGCTGGAGCTAAAATTGTATATAGCGCTAAAGAAGCTTTTGAATGTCATATAGTTCTAAAAGTTGAACCACCTTCCATTGAGGAAATTGGTTACATGAATCCTCAAAGTGTATTATTTTCAGTTTTACAATTAAAAACCCAAACAAAAAAATACTTTGAAACTTTAGCAAAAAAACGAATTACAGCTGTAGCTTTTGATTATATTCAAGATGAACAAGGCGTTTATACTGTGGTAAAATCTTTAAGTGAAATTGCTGGAACAGCTTCTATATTAATTGCTGCTGAATTAATGAGTAAAAATAGTGAAGGAAATGGCTTATTATTTGGAAATATTGGTGGAGTTCCTCCAACTGATGTAGTCATTTTAGGAGCTGGAACTGTAGGTGAATTTGCTGCTAAATCCGCTTTAGGATTAGGTGCTAGAGTTAAAGTTTTTGATAATTCTATAACTAAATTACGCTGTTTACAAAACAGTTTAAACCATCCAATATATACTTCAACAATTCAACCTAAAACCTTACTAAAAGCGCTTATGCGATGTGATATTGCAATTGGAGCTATTAGAGGAAAATCTAGATCCCCAATTATTGTAACCGAAGAAATGGTGGAAAATATGAAAGATGGCGCTGTAATTGTAGATGTTAGCATTGATAGAGGTGGTTGTTTTGAAACTTCAGAAGTAACTACTCATGAAAGTCCAACCGTTAAAAAACTTGGCATCGTGCATTATTGTGTGCCAAATATTCCTTCAAGATATGCAAGAACGGCTTCTGTATCCATAAGTAATATCTTCACTCCTTATTTAATGAAAATGGCTGAAGAAGGTGGATTTGAAAATGCTGCACGTTTTGATAAAAGTTTGCAAAAAGGTATGTATTTTTACCACGGAATTTTAACCAACAAAACTGTTGCCGATTGGTTTAATTTACCTTTTAGAGATATAAATTTACTATTTTTGTAATATGACTTTTAGACAACGTTTACCCTATTATTTAGTTGGATTATTTATTGGTGTGGTTATTGTTAATTTCGTACTAACCAAAAAAAGCAGTTCTTTTGACTATTGGCCTAATGCACGTGTTTTAAAAAATATTAGCAAAAAACAACTTATTTTTTCTGAGGAAGTTTCTACTTTATTTAAAAATAAAGAAATAGATAGTTTACAAGTTTTGCAAGTTTTAAAAGATGGAGATGTAGATATGTGGAACAAAATTAAAATAGATAGTTGTTTTCAGTATAATATTGAAGGGAGAAATAAATTAAAAAACATAACCGTAACTATTAAAAATTGCGACTCTATTGCTACCATTAAAAAAGTAGTTGTTAAATAGAAGTTTTAGTATAAAAATGCTCTTTAATTTTTTTAATACTTTTTATAGATTTTTCCAACCATTTTAAATATTCGGCATCTTTTTCAAGATTAGATAGTTGCCACTTAGCATTTGATTTTTTTAATTTTTCGGTGGTACTTTGCAGTATTATTGCAGCAGCAACAGATATATTTAAACTCTCCGTAAAACCAACCATTGGTATCTTTAAATTTACATCTGCATTTAAAAGTACATCCTTTGATAATCCTGCTTTTTCAACTCCAAAAAAGAAAGCTGACTTTTTTGTAACATCAAAATCTTGTAAATAACAAGAATCATTATGTGGTGTTGTTGCAACAATTTGATAACCTTTGCTTTTTAAATTTTCAATACATTTTAAAGTATTATTTGTATTTCTTTTTCTGTAATATTCAAAATCTAACCATTTTTGAGCGCCTTTAGCTACTTGCTTAGAAGTATTAAACGTATATTTATTTTCAATAATATGAATATCCTGAATACCAAAAACATCACAACTTCTAACTACAGCGCTAGCGTTATGAGATTGATATATATCTTCAATTGCAACTGTAAAATGACGAGTTCTTTGTTCCAATACTTGTTTAAATAAATCTCTTCGCCTTTCCGAAACAAACTGTTCTAAATATGTAATTAATTTATAATCTACCATTGCTTTTGTATTACTTCAAATATAAAATTTTACTTTTGAAATAAAATTAGTTTTAATGAAAAAAATTGTGGTTTTAACAGGTGCAGGAATTAGTGCCGAAAGCGGTCTTAAAACTTTTAGAGATGCAGGAGGTTTGTGGGAAGGATATGATATTATGGAAGTAGCTTCTCCAATTGGTTGGAAGAAAAATAAAGAATTAGTATTAGACTTTTATAATAAAAGAAGAAACCAATTACAAAAGGTAAAACCAAATAATGCTCATAAAAAATTGGTTACATTAGAAAAGTATTTTGATGTTCAAATAATTACACAAAATGTAGATGATTTGCATGAACGTGCAGGAAGCACAAATGTAGTTCATTTACATGGAGAATTATTGAAAGTAAGAAGCACTATAAATCCAAATTTAGTTTATTCTTGGAAAAAAGATTTAAATATTGGAGATGTTTGTGAAGAAAACAATCAATTAAGACCTCATATTGTTTGGTTTGGAGAAGAAGTACCTTTATTAAATAAAGCAATTGAAATAGTAAAAACTGCAGATGTTTTTATAATTATTGGAACATCTATGCAAGTATATCCTGCTTCAAGTTTAATATATTACACTAAAACTTCTATTCCAATTTATTTTATAAATCCAATTGAATCTTACCAAAAAACTGAAAATTTAAATATTATAGAAATTACTGAAAAGGCAACTTTAGGAGTTCCAAAAGTAGTTAATCTATTAATTGAATAAGGCTATCAAACAATTTTCCATCACTTATTTGTCCGCCCATTTCTATCAACTTAAAAATTTCTAGATTTCTTTCTTCTAAGTATTTTTTTGATGCTTTATAATATTCAAAAGTTTCATCCAATGGATTTTTTAAAAACCAATTAAAATCATCTTCCTTTAAAAAATTTTTTGAAGCATTAGTGCATTTTACATAAATTCTAACTATTTCTTTCGAATAACATTTAAAAACATTTAAATGATGTTCCGAAATATGTTCAATGTAATTAGTTTTAGAAAGAACATCATCCCAAACTAAATCACTAAAAATTGCAAGTTCTTCTTCTGCTATTTCAGGTCTTTCATTTTTCAGTTGCTCCCATTCATTTTTATCAATTTGTTGCGTAGCTAAAAACTTAGAAAATTCTAAATTTAGTTCTTGAAACTGTTCTTTTGTTAGCTGTCTATATTTCATAATAAAAAAAACCGCCCAATTGGGCGGTTCAAAATTAAAAAAATATTTTAGTTAAATATATATCGTAATCCAAATTGCATTTGCCATCTTGATAGTAATGAACTATTATAAACAAATGATTTTTGAAGACTTGGATCAAACGTATACGTTGGGTTTCCTGAACCATCAACACTAACTCCAATTGGTTGAATTGCATTTGGTTGTTGTACTAATCCCCAGTCAGAATTAATTAAGTTTCCTATATTTAAAATATCCACACTGAATTGTATAGAATTATCTTTTGATATTTTTAATTCTTGAATAAATTTAACATCCCATTTTCCTCTCCAAGGAGAAACTGCACCATAGCGTTCTGCATAATTTCCCCTCCTTCCACTTAAATAGCTATCTTGAGCAATAAATTGGTCGAATGCTGCACCTTGTCCAGCACCTGAAAATGTCATTTGACTAATTTCAGCTGTAGTAGGAACATATATTAAATCATTTAAACCTGATCCATCATTATTTATATCTCCTCCATAAGTATAAGAAAATCTACCTCCTTGTGCATATTCAAAAAAGGAAGCTACCGAAGTGCTCCATTTATTATCAGCACCGTATTTCCAAGATTTTGAAATAACACCTATAACTCTATGTTTATCTCCATATTTTGAATAACCTAATATGTCCGCATTTGCATCTCCTACAACTGGATTTGCATCAAAAGCATCTCCTGTAATTTCAGCTTCAATAGAGTTAACATCTCTAGAATCTAAATAATTATAAGCTAAACTTACAAACAAACCATTTTCAAAAGTTTTTTGGGCTTTAAAAGTAGCATTTAAAGTTCTTCCCTTATTTGTATTAGTAAATACATAAGCATTATTTCCTTTATCCGAAGAAGTATAAATAGCTCTTGTATCAACACCAGATAAATTTCCAGATGGTGCTTTTAATCCCCAGTTTTGTACCTGTGCTCCATTAATATCTTTTGTATAAGATAAATCGGTTGTTAACGTTACTCCGCTTTCTAATTTATAATCTAATCCTAAACTAGTTCTCCATACTGAAGGAAATTTAAAATTAGGATCTACTACTTCGTAATACCATACATTTGGGTTTCCTATTTGATTTCCTAACCAAACAAAAGGGAAACGACCAGTAAATATCCCACTTCCTCCTCTAACTTGTAAAATTTTATCTCCATTAACATCCCAGTTAAATCCTAATCTTGGTGAAACTAAAAATTGGTTATTAGGCATTTTTGTTGAGTTTAAATAAACTGTTTGCCCTGTTGAAGGATCTGTATAAGGAATACTAGGATCATAGAAATTTCCAGGGAAATCAATTACATCTTGTGCTTTATCACTTGAGTCAAAGAAAAGTGGTTTATCAAATCTAATTCCATAAGATAATTTAAAATCATCGTTTATATTCCACTCATCTTGTAAATAAAATGCCATTTGACCAACATGTGTTTCCGCTAAATTCCAAGAATTACTAGCATTATTTGTATCAAAAACATTTTGTGCGTTTGCCATAGCGTCTGCTAACAACCCATTGCTTATAGCTGTATTAAAAGCGTTCATATCAGCAAAATCTCCAAAAAATGCACCTACATACCCTCTACTATCCCCAAATCCATAAGCTCCTAAATTGAAGGAATTAGCAAATTTGAATTTTTCAAATGAAAATCCTAAAGTATAATTATGATTTCCTTTACTAATATTCATATTATCGGAAAATTGAAATACTTTTTGATCTAAAGTGTTGTGAATAGAGAAAGGTTCATGACCTGCTACAATGTAATTAGATCCATTTCCATCTTGAATTCTGAAAGCTGGCATTGGTGTTGACATTGGATTTCTAAAATCATCAAAATGGGTATATCCTATTTGAAATTTATTACTAACATTGTCCGCTAAAGTTGAGTTTAATTCAACTAAGTAAGATTGGATGTTATTATTAATTTGATATCCTGAATTTTGAAATTGTAATATTTGAGAATTTGGACCTCTAAATCCTAATGCTGTTGGATGTGCAGGTTTATCTTTTGATGCATTTAAAAAGTTGTAAATAAAAGCTAAACGGTTGTTATCATTAATATTCCAATCTAATTTTATAATTCCTTTTGTACTTTTAGATTTATGTGTAAAACCTTGGAATTCACCTGGATCATATCCTATTCCTCTTAAAGCAGATTGAACATCTAATAAATCTTGCAAAGCAACACGAGATTCGTTTATAGCTCCTGTACCTGTATTTGGTAACCAGTCTTGTCCCAAGTCCGTTCTATCATCTTTTTCAAAGTTTGCAAAAACAAATAATTTATTTTTCACTATTGGTGCACCAACACTAAATCCATATTGAGTTTGCTCTAGTTTAGGAACAAATATCTTTTGCCCTTTTATTTTACTTCCTGTAAAATCTTGATTTCTATAATATCCATAAACAGTACCCGCTACTTTATTAGTACCACTTTTTGTTACTGCATTTACTGAAGCTCCTGTGAATCCTGATAAAGTTACATCATACGGAGCAGTAGCAACTGAAATTTGGTCAATAGCATCTAATGAAATTGGTTGTGCATCTGTTTGACCTCCAGGCGTTGCAGCATCTAATCCAAATGGGTTATTAAAAATAGAACCATCTAAAGTGAAATTATTGTATTGATCATTTCTACCGCCAAAAGACCCGTTTGAAGATGCAGAAGGATCTAATCTTGTGAAATCAGATGCTGATCGGGAAATAGTTGGAAGACTTGTTAATTCTCTTTTACCTACGCTAGTTTTTGCTCCTGTTCTATCATTATTAAATGTAGCATTTCTACCGCCAGTAATAACTACTTCTCCTAATTGCTGGCTTTCACTCTCCATTTTTGCATTAACATCAAACGCAGTTCCTAAAGATAAATACACATCTTTATACTCAATTGTCTTATAGCCTAAATAACTAATAGTAATGGTATAGGGACCTCCAACACGTAAATTTTGAAGCGAAAACCGTCCACTTTCAAGTGTCATAGTGCCTGACACAGTACCTGTTGGTAAATGCTTTGCTACTACATTTGCTCCATAAAGTCCTTGTGAATTTTCATCACTAACAATTCCTTGTATTTTAGAAGTTGTTACTTGTGAAAAACCAGTAATAAAACTAAGAACGGTAATTAATAATGAAAATTGTAATTGTTTTTTCATATGATTTAAAATTAAATTAAGATTTGAATTAATGAACCCAAATTTAACTAAAAAAGCCTACTGATTGAGTAGGCTTTTTTTAGTTTATTAACCAAATATTGTTAAAAACTTTACATGTAATTAAATAAGGTTTAAATCTTTAGTTTAAACCTCTTGCTTTTATCATTGGTTCAATTTTAGGAGCTGATTCTCTAAAATCTTCATACATTTTTTCTAATTCTAATGTGTTTCCACGAGATAAAACCATATTTCTAAAGCGTTGTCCATTTTCTCTTGTTAAACCTCCATGTTCTGTAAAATAATCATATGCATCATGACTTAATACTTCTGTCCATAAATATGAATAATATCCTGCTGCGTATCCTCCTGCAAAAATATGAGCGAAATAAGTAGAGCGATATCTAGTTGGAACTTCTCTCATTAATAAATGTACAGAGTTTAAAGCTTTATTTTCAAATTGATTCACATCATCTATTTTAGTATCTGCAGAAATAGTATGCCAAAGCATATCTAAATTTGAAGCTGCTAAAACTTCTGTTAAACTATATCCTTGATTGAAAGTACTTGCATTTTTAATTTTAGTAATTAATTCTTTAGGAATTTTACTTCCATCTTTATAGTTTAAAGCATAATTTTTAAGAACTTCAGGATATAATGCCCAATGTTCATTAAATTGAGAAGGGAATTCTACAAAATCTCTGGATACAGATGTACCTGATAAACTTGGGTAATGTTGACTTGCAAAAAACCCATGTAAAGCATGTCCAAATTCATGAAACATAGTTTCTACTTCATCAAAAGTTAATAAAGTTGGTTCTCCATCTGCTGGTTTAGCAATATTCATAACATTATAAATAACAGGTTTTTTGTTATATAAAGTAGACTGCGTTACAAAATTATCCATCCAAGCTCCTCCACTTTTAGAAGGACGAGCATAGTAATCTGCATAAAACAAACCAAGTGGTGTACCATCTTCCTCAAACAACTCGTAAGTCATAACATCTTTTTGGTAAGTAGGTAAATCCGTTCTTTTTTTAAAGGTAATTCCATATAATTTAGTTGCTGCATAAAAAACACCTTTTTCTAAAACTGTTTTAAGTTCAAAATATGGTTTAACTTCATTTTCATCTAAATTATATTTAGCTTTTCTAACTTTTTCAGCATAAAAATTCCAGTCCCAAGGTTCTAGTTTAAAGTCTTTACCTTCTTTTTTAATCATTTTTTGAATTTCTGCAGCTTCTTTTCTCGCTTTTGAAGTAGCTGCTGGAACTAATTTTGCAAACAAATCTAACACAGCTTGTGGTTTTTTAGCCATTGTGTTTTGCAATCTCCAAGAAGCGAAATTTTTAAACCCAAGTAATTTTGCTTTTTGAGCTCTTAATTCTACCATTTTTGTTACAATACCTTTGGTATCATATTTTCCTCCATTAGTTCTATTCCAACCAGCTTCAAATAATTGTTTACGAACATCTCTATTTTTTAAATACTGTAATTGAGATTGTTGTGTAGTGTTAGTAATAGTAAGTAACCAAGTATTTTCCTTTGTTTTATCTTTAATATTAGCTATTTGAGATTTTGAAAAACCTGCTAATTTTTTAACATCGTGAATTTCAATAGTTGCTGCTGCATCTGCTGCTAATAAGGTTTGGTTGAATTTTGTGCTTAAAGTTGCAAGTTGCGCATTAATATCTTTAAGTTTGGATTTATCTTCATCAGATAAATTTGCTCCTGCAGCAATGAATTTTTTATAGTAGTAGTCTACTAATTTTAAAGATTCTGCGTCTAACTTTAAATTTTCGCGATTATCATAAATGTTTTTAACTTTAGAAAACAATTTATTATTTAGGTAAATTTCATCAAAATGTTTTGCCTCTAAAGGAGATATTTCTGTTTGCACTTTTTTTAAAGTATCGTTAGTATTTGCACCTGTTAAAGCATTAAAAACATTTTCAACTCTATCTAACATCTTTTTACTTTTTTCTAAAGCAAGAATGGTATTATCAAAAGTAGGTTTTTCTGAATTTTCAACAATTTTGTTTATAGCATTAGATTGTTGTTTCATTGCTTCTAGCAAAGCTGGTTTAAAGTGCTTGTTTTTTATTTTAGTAAAATCTGGTGCGCTATAAGGCAATGCACTTTCTTTAAAAAAAGGATTGTTGTTTTCGTCATTTTGCATGGAAGTCTTTTTGTTATTTTGATTACACGATAAAATAGTAATCGATAAAATGGTCAATATTAGTATTTTCTTCATTTTTAAATATTTTAAATAAATGTTTGGTAAATTTAGGAATGCTTTTAGGATTTAACAACAATATTTGTTGCAAAAAAAAACTCACTTAAAAAATAAGTGAGTTTTAAATATGTTCAGAATGAAAACTATTAATTTGCTTCCGCAATAATTTCAATTGGTAACTCAACAATTACCTCTCGGTGTAATCTAATTGTTGCATTGTATTTTCCAATTCTTTTAATAGTTCCTCCTTCTACTTTAATGTATTTTTTATCCACTTCATGACCTGCTTTAGCTAATTCTTCTGAAACATTAGCGTTACTTACAGAACCAAATAATTTAGTATTATCAGCTGTTTTAGCAGCAATTTTAATTTCTAAATCTTTAATTGCGTCTGCAATTTTAGTGGCATCTTTTATTATTTTCTCTTCTTTAAAAGCACGTTGTTTTAAAGTTTCTGCTAATACTTTTTTAGCAGAAGTAGTTGCTAGTACTGCAAATCCTTGAGGAATTAAATAGTTACGTCCATAACCATTTTTAACAGTAACAATATCATCTTTAAAGCCTAAGGCTTCAACATCTTGTTTTAATATAATTTCCATAATTGTTCCTCTTTTATTTTAACATATCTCCTACATAAGGCATTAATGCCAAATGACGAGCTCTTTTGATAGCTACTGAAACTTTACGTTGGTATTTTAAAGAGGTTCCAGTTAAACGACGAGGTAAAATTTTACCTTGCTCATTTACTAAGTATAATAAAAATTTAGCATCTTTATAATCAATATATTTAATGCCATTTTTTTTGAATCTACAGTATTTTTTTACCTGTTTAGTGTCAATATCTAATGGAGTTAGGTAACGAACTTCACCTTGTTTTCCTCCTTTTGATTGTTGTTCAATGTTTGCCATGGCTTATTTTTTTAATGCTTTAACTCTTTCTTTTCTTTTTTCAGCCCAAGCAGCAGCATGTTTATCTAACTTAACAGTTAAATAACGCATAACGCTATCATCTCTTCTAAATTCTAATTCAAATGGAGCTACAACACTACCATCAGCTTTAAATTCAAATAAGTGGTAAAATCCACTTTTTTTGTTTTGGATTGTGTAAGCTAATTTTTTTAAGCCCCAATCTTCTTTGTAAACCACTTCGGCACCTTTAGAAACAAGATAGTCTTCAAACTTCTTTACTGTTTCCTTTACCTGAACATCAGATAAAACGGGATTCAAAATGAAAACAGTTTCGTAATGATTCATAATTAATAATTTAAGTTTTACTTTTAAGCGTGCAAATATACAATTTTATTGTTAAGCATCAAATGGGTTCACTAAAAATATTTTGTAATAATGTAACATGCATAACCTACCAATTTTTAAATTTTAAATATCTTTAATTTAACTAATTATATAACTATAAATTTCAGGCTTAAATGAGAAAATTTATATTTTTTTTGTCCCTAGCAATAATATCTCAACACATTAAATCTCAAGAAATTACAGGTGAAATAATAAATTCATTTGGAAAACCTATTGAAGGTGCTTACGTGTTTCATTCAGAATCAAATACTCATGTACATACCGATTCAAAAGGCATATTTACCATTACTGACATGAAAATTGGAGATCACTTAAAAATAAGTCACGTTGGATTTGAAACTACAGAATTTGTATTAACAACTTTCAACCACAAAATAGAAATTAAACTAAAGGAAAAAACAATATCATTAAATGAAGTTATAATTGAACCAAAATTAAATGCTTTAAATCTATTTACTAAAATAAATATTGAGACAAACCCCGTTAAATCTTCTCAAGAAATTTTACAAAAAGTGCCTGGTTTAATAATTGGACAACATGCAGGTGGCGGAAAAGCTGAACAACTATTTTTACGTGGATTTGATATTGATCATGGAACAGATGTAAACATAACAGTTGATGACATGCCAGTAAATATGGTTTCACATGCACATGGGCAAGGTTATGCCGATTTACATTTTTTAATTCCTGAAATTATACAAAAAATAGATTTTGGAAAAGGAACTTATTATGCTAATAAAGGAAATTTTACAACAGCAGGTTATGTTGGGTTTGAAACTAAAAATCACTTAGAAAAAAATACGATTAAAACTGAATTAGGACAATTCAATTATATCCGTGTTTTAGGACTTCTAAATATTTTAAATAAAGATTCTGAAAATGCATACATAGCTACTGAATATATTTTAAATGATGGACCTTTTGATAGTCCACAAAATTTTAATCGCATTAATTTAATTGGAAAATATACAACTCAATTAAATCATAACGATTGGTTATCATTTTTAGTTTCAACATTTTCTAGTAAATGGGATGCTTCAGGCCAAATTCCAGAACGAGCTGTAAATTCAGGATTAATATCCAGATTTGGAGCAATAGATGATACTGAAGGAGGTACAACTAGTAGAACCAATTTTAATATGCATTACACTAAAAATATAGATGAAGAATCGTTTATAAAAAACACAGTTTATTACACAAAATATGCATTTGAACTATATTCCAATTTCACCTTCTTTTTAGAAGATTCAATTAATGGAGATCAAATTAGACAAAAAGAAAATAGGCAGCTTTTTGGCTTTTCCAGTGAACTGAATAAAAAATTTAGTACAAATACTACAGAAGTACTTTCGCAATTAGGTATAGGGCTACGTAATGATTTAATCAATAATGATGAATTATCACATACGGTAAACAGAAAAACCACATTAAACAAATTAGCGTTAGGTGATGTAAATGAAACTAACCTTTTTTCGTATTTGAATGTCGAAATAAGTTTTGGTAAGTTTATGCTTAACCCAGCACTTCGGTTAGATTATTTTAAATTTATGTATGATGATAAGTTAAGTGATACATATCAAACACAATCTACAACAAAAACAATTTTCAGTCCAAAGTTAAATTTTTTATATAGTTTTTCTAAAAACCTACAGTTTTATTTAAAATCTGGTAAAGGTTTTCATTCAAACGATACTCGTGTAGTAGTTTCAGAAACTAAAAAATCTATTTTACCAGCTGCCTATGGTAGTGATTTAGGTTTTATTTGGAAGCCTAACTCAAAATTAATTTTAAATGGAGCTTTATGGTATTTGTATTTGGAACAAGAATTTGTATATGTAGGCGATGCTGCTATTGTTGAACCAAGTGGTAAATCGGTTCGCAAAGGTGTAGATATAGGTGCTCGATACCAATTAAATGACTGGGCTTTTTTTCATACTGATTTAAATTATGCATATGCAAGATCTATTGAAGAAGAAAAAGGAAACGATTATATTCCTTTAGCTCCTGACCTAACTTTTACTGGTGGATTAGATATCATTCATCCAAGTGGATTATATGGTTCTTTAGGATTTAGGCATATTAAAAACAGACCTGCAAATGAAGATAACTCCATTATTGCAAAAGGATATTTTGTTACAAATATAAATGCTGGCTATAAAATTAGTAATCATGTAACTTTTGGCTTTAATATTGAAAACTTATTAAATACAGAATGGAATGAAACACAATTTGCAACCGAAACTCGTTTATTTAATGAACCTGAAAGCATAGAAGAAATACATTTTATACCAGGAACTCCTTTCAATTTTAGAGGTTTTATTAAATATGAATTTTAATAATTATCTACATCAATTATAAATTTAATAGAACGAAATAATTTAACCGCCTGAAATGTATTTTTTATTTGATTAATAACCTCTTTAGTTTTAACAATAGATTGTTTTGGTGGTATTTTAATAATAAAATGCTGAATGTATAAATTTCTAATTTTTGAAATTGAAGGAACCGCAGGGCCTAATACGTTTTCTTTAAACACGTTTGAAAAAGATGTTCCTAACCATTGAGCGCCATCATTTAAAGTAATATAATTTTTATGTTTTATAATAATTTTTATAGTGCGATAGTATGGAGGATATTTATATTGCCAACGCACATTTAACTGTTCTTTATACATTTCTTCAAATGAATGTGTAGAAACTTGCTGTAATATTTGATGATACGGGTTAAATGTTTGAATAATTACTTTTCCTCTTTTTTTTGCTCTACCTGCTCTACCTGCAACTTGAACCATTAATTGATAACTTCTTTCATGAGCTCTAAAATCTGGAAAATTTAACATAGAATCAGCATTCATAATACCAACTAAAGAAACATTTTCAAAATCTAATCCTTTTGATAACATTTGTGTTCCAACCAAAATATCAATTTCATGATGTTTAAACTTTCCTAAAATTTTTTGATATCCATGTTTACCTCTAGTTGTATCTAAATCCATTCTTCCAACATTGGTGTTTGGAAAAAGCTGTTGCAATTCTTGTTCAACTTGCTCTGTTCCAAAACCTTTAGTGTTTAATTTTTCGCTTCCGCAAGCAAAACAATTATGTGGCATTGCTTGCTTATAACCACAATAATGGCATTGTAATTGGTTTTTAAGACTATGATAGGTTAAGCTAACATCACAATTTGGGCATTGTGGAGATTCGCCACATGTTTCACATTCTACCACAGGAGCAAATCCTCTCCTATTTTGAAAAAGAATAACTTGTTCTTTGTTTTTGAGAGCTTCTTCTATTAGTAAAATTAAATCATCGGAAAAATGTCTTTTCATTCTCTTTTTTCGATATTTTTCTTTAATATCTACTAAAGATATTTCTGGTAATAATACTTTTCCAAAACGTTCATTTAATTCTACAAGTCCGTATTTTCCCTTAGATGCATTATAAAAAGTTTCAATACTTGGTGTAGCTGAACCCAACAAAACTTTTGTATTATGTTGATTTGCTAAAACAATCGCTGCATCTCTGGCATGATATCTTGGCGCAGGATCATATTGTTTAAAAGATGGTTCATGTTCTTCATCAATAATTATTAATCCTAAATTTGAAAATGGTAAAAAAAGTGAAGAACGAGCACCTAAAATTAGTTGAGCTTTTTGTTTATTTTCTAATACATTATTCCAAACTTCAACACGCTCGTTCATAGAATATTTGGAATGAAAAACGGATAAATATTCTCCAAAATAATACTGTAATCGTTCAATTAATTGGGTAGTTAAAGCTATTTCTGGCAACAAATAAAGTACTTGTTTTTTATTTTGAAGTATTTCTTTAATTAATTTAACATATATTTCTGTTTTACCGCTACTTGTAATTCCTTTTAATAGAACAGTCTGTTTAGTTTTAAAGTTGTTTTTAATTGCTTTAAATGCAGTGATTTGAGAAGATGTTAATTCTTTAACTTCTTCAGATTTACCTTTAAAATTTATTCTATCAGTTTGAATATAATACAACTCTAAAATTTCTTTATCTACTAAAGATTTTATAACTGCTGGAGATGCACCAAAACCTTCCTGTAAATCAGCAACTTTTATATCTTTTTTTGTAGCTTTTAATTGAAAATATGCTAAAATTAATTCTCTTTGTTTTTTTGCTCTAGCTAATTTTTCTAATAACTCAGGAAGTTTTTCATTTGAATTCCAAAATTGAGTTAGCTGAATGTATTTAACTAATTTAGGTTTGTATTGTTCATAAATTTGCTCTTTAACTACAATAACTTCTTTTTCAATTAAATCTTTTATAATAGGGAAAACAGTCTTTTTTTCTAAAATTTCTATTACTTGATTTACAGAAAGTTGCAATTGAAATTGTAACGCTTCAAATATTAAAAATTCATCATCAGAAAGTGATTGATCATCTTTGTAACCTGAATTTACTTGAATAACCGTTTCGCTTTCTAATAAAAAAGCCGATGGTAATGCAGATCTAAAAACTTCGCCTAAAGAACACATATAATACTTTGAAATCCATTCCCAATGTTGTAATTGAATTTCATTTACAATTGGTTTATCATCTAAAATTTGGTAAATTTCTTTGGCATCATAACCAATAGGAGCGTTTTGATGAATAGAAGAAACTAAAGCTGTATAAATTTTAGATTTACCAAATTCAACTGCTACTCGCATTCCCTTTTGTAAAAATTCAGCTTCCGCATCCGTTATTTTATAAGTAAATAACTTTGGCAATGGAATTGGCAGAATAACATTTATAAAGTAGCTCAAGGTTTTGGTCTTTTTAAAAAGTAAAAATATTTAAAATCTAATTAATAAACTTGGATTTTAAATAAAATAATATATAAAAGCAAACCTTACAAATATTGTAATGTAAGTTACCTTTTATCTGTTCTAATTTAAGTAAATTTATAGTTATACATTTAAAGTAAAAAAAATGAAAAAATTATTAATTTTAGGTATTGTATCGTTACTTTTTTTAGGATGTAATGATACAAAAAAACAAAAAAAGGATACGCAAGTAGTTCCAGAATACACTGCTTTACAACAAAGTGCGAAAAGCATATTTGGAAAATTACCACTAATAGCTGAAAATAGTGCTAACCCAATTTCAAATGAAAAAGTACTGTTGGGTAAAACTTTATTTTTTGAAAATAGATTATCCAAAGATAATACAGAAAGTTGTAATACATGCCATAATTTAAAAACGTATGGTGTAGATAATTTGAGTACTTCTCCTGGAAATGATGGTGGTTTTGGAGCAAGAAACTCTCCTTCTGTTTATAATGCCGCACTACATATAGCTCAATTTTGGGATGGTAGAGAACCAGATGTTGAAGCACAAGCTGGTGGACCAATGCTTAATCCTGTTGAAATGGCAATGCCTAGTGAAAAAAAAGTTATAAGTAGATTAAGCAAAATTGAAAGTTATCAAAAACTATTTAAAGATGCTTATCCAGAAGATAAAGATCCTATCTCATTTAAAAATATAAAGAATGCTATAGGTGCCTTTGAACGTAAACTTATTACTCCGTCTAAATTTGACAACTTTATTGCTGGAGATGTAAATGCTTTAACAAAAACGGAAAAAGAAGGTTTACAGTTATTTATTGATAAAGGATGTATTGCTTGTCATTCAGGTAAAGCTATAGGTGGTAATATTTTTCAAAAATTTGGAGTTTATGATGACTATTGGAAATATACAAAAAGCAAAAAAATAGATAATGGTAAATACGATGTTACCAAAAAAGAATCGGATAAATATGTGTTTAAATCCGCATCATTAAGAAATGTAGCTAAAACTTATCCTTATTTTCATGATGGAAGTGTTTCTAATTTAGATGAAGCTGTAAAAATTATGGGAAAAGTTCAATTAAACAAAGATCTTACTGTGGAAGAAACAACTGCAATTGTAGCATTCTTAAATTCTTTAACAGGAGAATTACCAAAAGATATTTAAATTTATAAAAGCTTAAAAGCCTTATATTTATTAGGAAAAACTACTCAAATCAATTGGGTAGTTTTTTTTTGGCACGCTGTTTGTATTTCAATAACCAGAAACTACTTTCCAAACTATAGTAGTAACCTTAAAATTTTGAATTATGAAAAGTAAATTATTTTTAATAGTAGCATTTTTAATAACGAGTTTTAGTTTTAAAGCAAATGCTAACGGAGTTGAGAAACAATATTATAATGATTATGGTGAAAATTTTACATTTGTTGAACAAGGAATTACTTTTGCTGTTTTTCAAAATGGTGAATTTGATTTTTATATTAATCCACGAAATGGTTTTAATATTGGAGTTAGAGGTAGAAACGTAAATATTAGTTTTAACTCAGGTTATAATTATGATGCCTACGTTCAATACGATGATTATGGCGCTGTAATTCAAGTAGAAAATGTACCTATTTATTACGATTATTATGGTAGAGTTTCTCAAATAGGAAATGTAAACATTAACTATAGATATGGAAGATTAGTACGAATAGGTGGTTTACACGTGTTTTATAATAGATATGGATATTATACGCATTATACTGGATACATAAACAGATACAACCGTAATTATGTATTTAACCATTACCACAATTACTTTGCAAGACCTTTGTTTAATTACAGAATTGTAAGTTATAAACCTTACAGACATCATTATAAACCAGTACGATATACTTATTATAGAAATAGAAACAATCATTATTATAATAACAATAATCGTTCTTATGGAACTAAAAGAAATACCTATACTACTCGCAGGAGATTTGAAACCAATAAAATTCCTAAAAAAAGAAATGAACGAATTTCAAATACAGTAAATAGGCGAAACAACTCTAATACAGTTAGAAGAACCGTTACTAATGTAAATAAAAAACCTGTTAGAAGTTATAAAAATACAAGAGCTAATAACAACAAAACTTATGAAAGAAGAAGTGTAGTTAAAAGATCAAGTATAACTCAGACTAAGGGAAATACAACATATAATCGAAGAACAGTAAAAGCAAATAATAAAAGAGGAATTAGCAAATCAACAAACAGAAAACCTATAAAAAGAGAAAGTTCAAAAAACAACGAAAGAAAAAGAAGAAGTTAACTGTTTGTTATTAAAAGTGCTACTCAGGTAGCACTTTTTTTTGTTTTCTACTTCCTTCATACATATCATATCTAACAAATTTACAATCTAAATCTGCATTTTTTAAGGCAATCCTTTTAGAAGTTCTTAATCCAACATGTTTTAAAGCTTCAAAATCTGAAGTAATAAACCAAACTGTAGAATCTGGATAACCGTTTTTTAAAGTATCTCCAATTTTTTTATAAAACTCTTTAACATCAATAGATAATCGTTCTCCGTATGGCGGATTAAATAGAATGATGGTTCTACCAAAAACTTCTTTTACCGAATTAAAGAAATTAACGTGATGCACGCCAACAAACTCACTTAAATTAGCGTTTTTAACATTATCCTGAGCCTTACGAATAGCGGAAGGAGCTTTATCAAATCCCATAATTTTAAAATGAGATTCTTTAATTTTTTTCAATAAGGAATCTTGAATTACAAAAAACAAATCTTCGTCATAATTTTCCCACTTTTCAAAGGCAAATTCAACTCTGTTAATATTTGCAGGAATATTATTTGCAATCATAGCAGCTTCAATTAAAATAGTTCCAGAACCACACATAGGATCAATAAAATTGCAATCACCTGTATAACCTGAAAGTAATACTAATCCGGCAGCTAAAACTTCATTAATTGGAGCAATATTAGTAGCTGTTCTATAACCACGTTTATGTAATGACATGCCTGAACTGTCTAAGGAAACCGTACAATAATCTTTTTGAATATGTACATGTATTTTCACATCAGGATGTTTAGTATCTACATTTGGCCTTTTATGATATTTATGCCTAAAATAATCCGCAATAGCATCTTTTGATTTTAAAGAAATATAATGTGAATTTGTTGTAAAATGTTTTGAATTTACTACTGCTCCAATTGAAAACGTAGAATCTACGTTCATAATTCGTTCCCAGTTAATTTCTTGTAATTTTTTATACAAATCATCTTCATCAAAAACCTTAAAACTTTTAATAGGTTTAAGTATTCTAATAGCGGTTCTTAATGCCAAATTTGCTTTATACATAAAGCCTTTATCTCCAAAAAAAGACACACTTCTAACTCCTACTTCTACTTTTTGTGCTCCTAAATTCTTCAATTCGGTAGCTAATACTTCTTCTAATCCGAACAAAGTAGTGGCAACCATTTTAAAATCGTGATTCATATAATTAAAATATGCACAAAAATACTATTATAAATGACATAAAATACCTTTTAATTAGGTATTGAATAGATAATACTACAAATAAATAGCACTTATACTTAAAACAATTTAGTATTTTTGTAAGCAATTTCAACCTATGAGCGATACAAAAGACTGGTTTGTTTCTTGGTTTAACACCAAGTATTATCACACCTTATATAAAAATAGAGATTATAACGAAGCACAACTTTTTATGCAAAATTTAGTGTCTTTTTTAAACCTTAAAAAAGATGCTGAATTATTAGATTTAGGTTGTGGAAAAGGAAGACACGCAATTTTTTTAAATAAGCTTGGTTTTGATGTTTTGGGTGCAGATTTATCTTCAAACAGCATAAATTATGCTAAACAGTTTGAAAATGAAACGCTACATTTTTATGAGCATGATATGCGAATTCCTTTTTCTTCTAAATTTGATGCTATTTTTAATTTATTCACTAGTTTTGGTTTTTTTGAAGAAGATGCTGAAGATATTTTAATTCTAAAGAACATAAAAAATGGTCTAAAGGATAATGGGGTTGCAGTTATAGATTTTATGAATACCAAAAAAGTATATAAAACCTTAGTTCCTTTTGAAGAAAAAACTATAGATGGAATAACATTTAAAATCCATAGATTTATTGAAAATGGCTTTGTGCATAAACAAATCAATTTTTTCGCAGATAATAAGCAACATGAATTTATTGAAAAAGTTAAGTGTATTGATTTAAAAAAAGCTAAAAATTATATGCAAACTGTTGGTTTTAATATAAAACATCAGTTTGGAAATTACCAATTAGAAGACTTTAATGAAGCTACTTCAGATAGATTAATATTAGTTTTAGAATGACATATTTAGTTTTAATAGCATCTGTATTAATTGGAATCATAATTGTTTATGGTTTCAAACCTGGCACTAAAACCGTGCAATTATTATTGTCGTTTAGTGGGGCTTATTTATTAGCTATCTCAATTCTACATCTATTACCAGAAGTTTACAAAGTATATAATAAAACTATTGGTATTTATATTTTAATTGGATTAATTCTACAACTAGTTTTAGATTTTTTTTCCAAAGGCGCTGAACACGGACATATTCATGAACAAAATACTAGTATTTTCCCTTGGGCTTTATTTATAAGTTTAAGTATTCATGCCTTTATGGAAGGAATTCCTTTAGCAAATAATTTACATCATGAACATTTACTTTGGGCAATTGTAGTACATAAAATACCTGTAGCAATTATTTTAGGAACTTTTTTTGTAAAATCTACAATTCCAAAAAAATATGCCGTAGTATTTTTATTAGTTTTCGCATTAATGTCGCCGTTAGGAAGTTTTATTGGAGAAAATAGCCAGTTTTTAATTCGCTATAAATCAGAAATAATGGCTATAATTATTGGAGTCTTTTTACATATTTCCACCATTATTTTGTTTGAATCTTCTAAAGACCATAAATTTAATTTATTAAAATTTACAGCTATTTTAGTTGGAATGTCTGTTGCTTTTTTGGCTTAATTAGCAACTTCACTAATAAATTTAATTCGCATTAAACGAAGTTCATCTTCATCATAATCGCCATCAAATTCATCTAAAGCATCTTGAATTCTGTCTGATTCCGTTTCCATAAAATAATCAAATATTTCTTCTTGTTGCTCTTCATCTAACAAACCATTAATACAGTACCCTATATTTAATTTTGTTCCGCTATAAACAATTCTCTGCATTTCTTCAATAAGTTCTTTAAACGTTAAGCCTTTAGATTTGGCTATATCCATTAAAGGAAGTTTTCTATCCGTATTCTGAATAATAAAAAGTTTTAAACTTGAATTAACTCCAGTGCTTTTTACCACAATATCATCTGGCCTAACTATATCATTTTCTTCTACGTATTTGGCAATTAATTCAACAAATGGTTTACCATATTTTTTAGCTTTTCCTTCTCCAACACCATAAATATTTTTTAACTCATCCATAGTTACAGGATATTTTAAAGTCATATCCTCTAACGAAGTTTCTTGAATAACGGCATAAGGTGGTACACCATTTTTTTTAGCAACCGATTTTTGCAAATCCTTTAATAATTTCATTAAAGTTTCATCTAATCCTCCTCCACTGTTTTTAGTGTTAGTTATAATAGAATCATCATTTTCAGAATCGTAAGTATGATCTTCTGTCATCATAAAGGAAGAAGGATTTTTTATAAAATCAGTTCCTTTTTTAGTGATTTTTATTACACCGTATTCCTCAATTTCTTTTCTTAAAAAACCTGCCACTAAAGCTTGGCGAATTAACGCCATCCAATATTTATCAGGATGTTTTTTACCAACACCAAAGAAATCTTTATCCTCCGTTTTATGAGATTTTAACAAAGCATTTACTTTGCCAATTAAGATATTTACAACTTCTTTTGCTTTATATTTTTGAAAGGATTTTGTTACAACTTCTAAAACTATTTTAAGTTCCTCTTTAGCTTCCGATTTTTTCTTTGGATTTCTTACATTATCATCCATGGTAGCTCCTTCTCCATTTACTTCATCAAATTCTTCTCCAAAATAATGCAATAAATATTTTCTACGAGACATAGAAGTTTCTGCATAACCAACAACTTCTTGTAAAAGTGCATTACCAATTTCTTGTTCTGCAATTGGTTTTCCTGCTAAAAATTTTTCTAATTTTTCAATATCTTTATATGCATAAAATGCTAAACAGTAACCTTCTCCTCCATCACGTCCTGCTCTTCCAGTTTCTTGATAATAACTTTCTAAACTTTTAGGTATATCATGATGAATTACAAAACGAACATCTGGTTTGTCAATACCCATTCCAAAAGCAATGGTAGCTACAACTACATCAATATCTTCCATTAAAAACATATCTTGATGTTTGCTTCTGGTTTTAGCATCTAAACCTGCATGATATGGAACAGCTTTTATACCATTAACTTGTAAAACCTGTGCAATTTCTTCAACTTTCTTTCTGCTTAAACAATAAATAATCCCAGATTTATTTTGATGCTTACGAATAAATTTAATAATATCAGACTCAATATTTTTTGTTTTCGGACGAACTTCATAAAATAAGTTTGGTCTGTTAAACGATGCTTTAAACGTTTTTGGATTAGATAATCCTAAGGTTTTAATGATGTCTTCCTGCACTTTTTCAGTTGCTGTAGCAGTTAAACCAATAATTGGCACATCATCTATTTGTTTAATTATATTCTTTAAATTCCGGTACTCAGGTCTAAAATCATGCCCCCATTCTGAAATACAATGTGCTTCATCAATAGCAACAAAAGATATGTTTTGTTTTTTTAAAAAATCAACATATTCTTCTTTTATTAAAGATTCTGGAGCAACATATAATAGTTTAGTAATACCATTTTCAATATCACTCATTACTTTACTAACCTCTGTCTTATTTAAAGAAGAGTTTAATACATGTGCAATTCCTTGATTTTCAGATATACCTCTAATGGCATCTACTTGATTTTTCATTAAAGCTATTAATGGAGAAACTACAATAGCCGTACCTTCTTTTACCAAAGCTGGTAATTGGTAACATAATGATTTTCCGCCACCTGTGGGCATTACCACAAAGGTGTTGTTGTTGTTTAAAATACTTCTTATTACTTTTTCTTGTAAGCCTTTGAATTTATCAAATCCAAAATATTTTTTTAAAGCGCCGTTTAAATCTAAATCCGAACTATTCATTTTTACTTTAAAAATTATTTTACCAGCTAACTACGTTAGTCAGTTAGTGTTTTTAATTCCTTTTACAGTTAGTTTTAACTTTTTTCATAGTTTATTCAAATATCTAATTAAATAAATTTATTTTTGTTTGCTATTTAAAGGTATAACATTTTTTTAATTCAAAAACATAATCTTTTGAAAAATAATAATTCAATTATTGAAAATGCTAAACTAACTATTCTTAACGAAAGTAAAGCAATTGCGAATTTAGTAAATTTTTTAAATGACGATTTTAAAAATGCAGTAAATTTTATTTATAACTCTAAAGGTAGAGTTATTGTTACTGGAATTGGGAAAAGCGCTAATATAGCTACTAAAATTGTTGCAACCCTAAATTCAACAGGCACACCAGCAATATTTATGCACGCAGCGGACGCTATTCACGGGGATTTAGGAACTATTCAAAATGATGATGTGGTTATTTGTATTTCAAAAAGTGGTAACACTCCAGAAATAAAAGTTTTAGTTCCTTTAATTAAAAATTACGGTAATAAAATTATTGCAATTACAGGAAATATAGAATCTTTTTTAGGTAAAAATGCCGATTATGTGTTAAATTCTTATGTAGAAAAAGAAGCTTGTCCAAACAATTTAGCACCAACTTCTAGCACAACTGCTCAATTAGTTATGGGAGATGCTTTAGCAATTTGTTTATTAGAACTTAAAAATTTCACCAGTAAAGATTTTGCTAAATATCATCCGGGTGGCGCTTTAGGAAAAAAATTATATTTGCGAGTAAATGACTTAATAAATAAAAATGAATTACCAAAAGTAAGTCCTAATACTCCTATAAAAGATGTTATTATAGAAATCTCTAAAAAGCGTTTGGGAACAACTGCTGTTATTGAAAGTAATAAAATTGTTGGTATTATTACTGATGGTGATTTAAGACGAATGTTAGAAACAAATAGTGATATTAGTCATTTAATTGCAAAAGATATTATGAGCAAAAACCCTAAAACTATTAAAAGTAATGAAATGGCTATAAATGCTCTAAAAATGCTAGAAGAAAATAATATAACCCAAATTTTAGTAGAAGACAATACTACTTTTGTTGGAGTTGTACATTTACACGATTTATTAAAAGAAGGAATTTTTTAGAATGAAGAAAAAAAAACGTAAAAATACTAGCGAAATGTCATTTTTAGACCACGTAGAAGAATTGCGTTGGCATTTAGTACGCTCTGCATTAGCAATTTTTGTATTTGGTATAATAGCTTTTTTAATGAAAGGCTTTATTTTTGACACTATAATATTTGCACCAAAAGACCCAAATTTTATAACCTATCGTTTTTTCTGTAATGTATCTAAGTTTTTTGGAGCAGATGGTTTATGCATAACAGATATTCCTTTTAAATTTCAAAGTTTAGCAATGGGTGAACAGTTTAGTGTTCATATCTGGACATCTATAACTGCAGGAATTATATTGGCGTTTCCTTTCATTATATGGGAATTTTGGAAATTTATTAGTCCAGGATTATATGATAAAGAACGTAAAGGTGCCAAAACCTTTATTATAATTTCTTCATTTTTATTTTTTATCGGAGTTTTATTCGGATACTATATTATAACTCCTTTATCTGTTAACTTTTTAGGAAATTATTCTGTTAGTAATTTAGTAGAACGAAATATTAAAATTGGATCCTATATATCCTTAATGCGTTCTACCGTTTTAGCAAGTGGTTTTATTTTTGAATTACCTATAGTAATGTATTTTTTAACTAAAATGGGTATAGTAACTCCTGATTTTTTAAGAACATACAGAAAACATGCATTAGTAGTAGTACTTTTACTAGCAGCAATAATAACTCCTCCAGATATTATTAGTCAGGTAATTGTAACTATACCAATTATGGGATTATATGAAATTAGCATTTTTATTTCAAAAGCGGTTCTAAAAAATGAACTAAAAAAGGAGAAAAGCAATGAATAAACAACTTGAAGAATTTAATGAGTATCGAAAGAAAATGAATGATAAATTATTATCTGAAGATAATAAAGTTATCAAACGGATTTTTAATTTAGATACAAACGCTTATCAAAAAGGTCATTTAGATGTTAAAACAAAAGAACTCATGGGGTTAGTTGCTTCTACTGTTTTACGATGTGATGATTGTATAAAATATCATTTAGAAACGTGTTTTAAAGAAGGAGTTACTAAAGAAGAAGTTATGGAAAGTTTATCTATTGCAACTTTAGTTGGTGGAACTATTGTAATTCCGCATTTACGAAGAGCTTATGAGTTTTGGGAACTATTAGAAAACAGCACTAAATAAAAAATCACTTATGATTTTAAAAGCAGATAATATTAAAAAGAAATATGGTAGCAGATATGTAGTTAAAGGCATATCTTTAGAAGTAGAACAAGGTGAAATTGTTGGACTATTAGGGCCAAATGGAGCAGGAAAAACTACTTCTTTCTATATGATTGTTGGTATGATTAAGCCAAATGAAGGTCATATTATTTTAGATAATAAAGAAATTACTACTTACCCAATGTACAAAAGAGCCCAAGAAGGTGTTGGGTATTTAGCACAAGAAGCATCTGTGTTTAGAAAATTATCTGTTGAAGATAATATTTTATCGGTATTACAATTCACAGATTTATCCGTAAATGAGCAAAAGAAAAAATTAGAATCACTAATTGATGAATTTAGTTTAGGACATGTTAGAAAAAACAGAGGCGATTTGTTATCTGGAGGTGAACGTAGAAGAACTGAAATTGCACGAGCATTAGCATCCGATCCAAAGTTTATTTTATTAGATGAACCTTTTGCTGGTGTTGACCCAATTGCTGTTGAAGATATTCAAAGTATTGTAGCACATTTAAAGGATAGGAACATTGGTATTTTAATTACGGATCATAACGTACAAGAAACTTTAGCTATTACTGATAGAACTTACTTAATGTTTGAAGGAGGTATTTTAAAAGAAGGAACTCCAAGTGAATTAGCAGCGGATGAAACTGTTAGACGTGTCTATTTAGGTAAAGATTTTGAACTTAAAAAGAAAAGACTCTAATCTTTTAATGTATACCTATTCTCTATCAGAGAAAATAATACATATACTAAAATTATCATTGGTATTGCTATAAATTTTATAAGAACAATTAATAATATAGCTATTACAATAAAAAGAATTTTAATAAAATCGTTTTTCCAATTAAAATTTTTAAACTTTAAAGAAAATAACGGAATTTCAGCATTCATCAAATAAGTTAAAACCAACGTTACTCCAATTAAGAAACTGGTATTTTCAATTAACATAATTGAAAATTGGTTATTAGAATACTCTAAAATTAAAGGAAAAGAAATTACTACCAAAGCTGCTGCAGGTGTTGGCAAACCTATAAAAGAGCTGGTTTGTCTTTCATCTAAATTAAATTTCGCTAACCTATAAGCAGCTCCTAAAGTTATAATTAAGCCTATCAGTGAAATAAAAAAAGGCGTGGTAAAATAACTAAAATCTGGTTTATCTAATCCTATAGAAAATTCCCAATGTTTATTTTTTAATGAATTTAATAACAGTTGTACCATTATAATCCCAGGAACTACACCACTTGTAACTACATCAGCAAGCGAATCTAATTGTTTTCCTAATTCTCCTTGTACTTTTAATAAACGAGCTGTAAATCCATCAAAAAAATCAAAAAATATACCCAATAACACAAAATAAGCCGCTAAGGCTAAAGCATTGTTTGCTGCAAAGTAAACAGCAATACTTCCTGATAATAAGTTAAGTAAAGTAATTAAGTTTGGTACTTGTTTTTTCAAAGTCATTATTATAAATTTCAGTAAATTTAGTAAATGTTTTTTGTACTTTACCATAATATTTTAAGGAACGCTTATGCCAGTAACTAAATCTAACTATACTCCAAATTTTATTTTTAAAAATAAGCATATAAATACCGCTTTTAAAACTCTAATATATAATCAGAATATAACTTACAATAGAAAAAGAATTAACACACCAGATAATGATTTTTTAGATCTTGATTTTTCTACAAACAATGCAGAAACTTGTGTAATTGCATTACACGGATTAGAAGGAAGTTCTAAATCAAAATATATTATATCTGCTATAAAATTTCTTAACGCTAATGGAATAGATGCTATTGCTGTTAATTTTAGAGGATGTAGTGGAGAACCAAACAGTCAGCCATACTCCTACCACAGTGGAAAAACTGACGATTTAAATTTAGTTATAGATTATATTATAAAAAATTATACCTACAAAAATATTTTTTTATTAGGCTACAGTATGGGTGGTAACATCCTTTTAAAATATTTAGGAGAACGTGTAAATGTAAACTCTATAATAAAAGGAGGCATTGCTTTTTCTGTTCCATGTGATTTAAAAGGCTCATCAGAAGCACTTAGTAATAAACAGAATAAACTTTATTTAAATCGATTTTTAAAAACGTTAAAACATAAAGCCATGAAAACTATAAATAGACATCCTAATTTAAATCTTTCAAAAGAAAAAATTATTAAATCCAAAAACTTTGAAGATTTTGACAATGTAGTAACTGCGCCATTATTTAATTTTAAAGATGCAAATGACTATTATTTAAAAAATAGCAGTATTAATTTTATCGAAAATATTAATACTTCCACACTAATAGTAAATGCTTTGGATGATACTTTTTTATCGGAAAGCTGTTATCCATTTAAAATTTGTAAAAATAACAACCACGTTATGTTTGAAACACCAAAATATGGTGGTCATGTTGGGTTTAACACTTCCATTATAGCTCACAAAAATACTTGGAGCGAAGAACGTATTTTACAATTTATCAACAGCATTTTATAGATTTAAAAGGTTTATTACTAAAGTTTTTTTACATTCGCTTATTAAAATTGATGTCTTGAAAAAAAGCATAATCTTTCTATTATTCCTATCCAATATAATAGTAGCACAAACTACTCGAAAATATTCTAATGAATTTTTAAATATTGGTGTAGATGCTGCTGCATTTGGTATGAGTAAAGCGGTAGTTGCAACCAGTAATGATGTTAATTCTGGATACTGGAATCCTGCGGGTTTAATTGGAATTGAAGACTATCAAGGTGCCTTAATGCATTCCGAATATTTTGCTGGTATTGGAAAATATGATTATGCAGGTTTTGCAATGCCAATAGATGGCCGAAGTGCACTTGGAATTTCAGTTATTAGGTTTGGTGTAGATGATATTTTAAACACCACAGAACTTATTGATAGCGAAGGAAATATAGATTATAACCGAATTAGTTTATTTTCTGCAGCAGATTATGCATTAAATTTTAGCTACGCTAGACAATTAAATATAGAAGGCTTAAACATTGGCTTTAACTCTAAAATTGTTCATAGAATAATTGGAAAATTTGCTTCTTCGTGGGGCTTTGGTTTTGATGCAGCACTTAATTATGAAAAAAATTCATGGAAGTTTGGTTTAATGTTACGCGATATCACCACAACTTTTAATACTTGGAGCATAAATGCGTCTGAATTTGAAAAAATTAAAAATGCAATTCCAGGTCAAAATCAAGAATTACCAGAAACTACGGAATTAACATTGCCTAAAGCGCAATTAGGTGTCGCTAGAAATTTTGCAATTACACGTGATATCAATTTACTTACGGAAATTGATTTAAATATGCGATTTACTAAAACTAATGACATTATTGCCAGCGATTTTGTAAGTATTAATCCTGCCTTTGGATTTCAAGTTTCCTATATTGATTTAGTTTTTTTAAGAGGTGGTATTGGTAATTTACAAAACGAAACTCAATTTGATGGTAGTAAACAATTAGTATTACAACCCAATTTTGGAGTAGGTTTTAAGTACAAAGGCATTCAAATAGATTATGCTTTAACTAACATAGCTAACGTTGGTAATGCCTTATATTCTAATGTTTTTTCATTAAAAGTTGACTTTGATTATTTTAGATAATATGAAAAAAATTTATTTAATCTTCCTAATTTTTTGTTGTGCTGTTTTTCAATTAAACGCTCAAAAATTATCCAATAAAGCCACCGTTAGTGTTATTACTTGCGGACCTGGCAGTGAATTATATTCTGCATTTGGACACAGTGCTTTTAGGGTTCATGATCCAGTTTTGCAATTAGATAAAATTTATAATTACGGTACTTTTGATTTTAATGCCCCTAATTTTTATTTAAACTTTGCAAAAGGAAAACTAACTTACCAACTTTCTACTTCTAGTTTTCTTCGTTTTTTACGAGAATATAATTATGAAAACAGATGGGTAAAAGCACAAGAATTAAATTTAACTCCTGTAGATGTCCAGAAAGTTTATGACTTTTTAGAAAATAATGCTAAACCTCAGAATAAATATTATCAGTATGATTTTTTCTACAATAATTGCGCAACTAAAATTGAAGATATCATTCAAAATATTTTAAAAGATAAAGTTCATTTTACAACCAATTACATTAAAACCAACAAAACACATCGCGATTTAATTGCTGATTATACGTCTAACTTTAAATGGGCAAAATTTGGAATTGACTTAGCTTTAGGTTCTGTAATTGATAAAAAAGCAAATAAAAAAGATTATAATTTTTTACCCGATTATATTTTTAAAACGTTTGAAAATGCAACTATTACAACAGAAGATAATCAAACCAAGCCTTTAGTAGAAAGAGAGACAACTGTTTTATCGTCAAAAAAAACAATACAACACTACTCTTTATTCTCACCTGTAAACATAATATTAATACTAAGTTTACTTATAGCTTTTATAACTTACAATGATTTTAAAAAGAATAAACGGACTAAAACCATTGATTTTTTATTGTATTTTATTACAGGAATTATAGGTGTAATTGTTTTATTATTATGGTTTGCCACATCACATACAGCAACCTACAGAAATCTTAATTTTTTATGGGCTTTTGCTCCAAACCTATTTATTGCTTTTGTAGTATTAAAAAATAAAATACCTAAATGGATAGTTACTTATAATAGGATTTTATTACTTCTTATTGCACTAACTTTTATTATTTGGATATTAAAAGTACAAGTATTTAATTTAGCAATTGTTCCTTTTCTACTTGTTCTAATTATTAGATATTCCTATTTGATTAAATATAGAAATACAACTATTACTAACTAAGTTCCTCTAAAAAATAGAATAGTACTAATAGTTTTCATAATAATTTTAAAGTCCATAGTTAAGTTTCGTTCTCTAATATAATACAAATCATAAAGTAGCTTTTTGTGCTGATCCTCTACGGAATTTGCATAAGGATGCATAACTTGTGCCCAACCTGTCAAACCTGGCTTAATAACATGCCTTAAAGCGTAAAAAGGTAATTCTTTCCCTAATTTTTCTACAAACTCTCTGCGTTCAGGTCGTGGACCAATAAGGCTCATATCATTTTTTAGCACATTTATAAACTGTGGCACCTCATCAATTCTAGATTTTCTTAGAATTTTCCCAAAAGGAGTTATTCTTTCATCATTTTTTTCCGCCCAAACTGCTCCATTTTTCTCTGAATCAGAAACCATAGTTCTAAATTTCACTATAGTAAAATCTTTTCCTTTTCTGCCAACTCTTTGTTGTTTATAAAACATCTTTCCTCTGTTTCCAACTAAATTACCTATAAATATAAAAGGTGTTAAAAGCATTAGAACTATAATTCCAATCAATGAAAATATAATATCTAAAAAACGCATAAATGCCAGATATAAGTTATTTTGATGGCTTTTACTAAATGTAAAATTATTATAGAAATCTTCAGATAAATGATCTTCAGATATTCTACTTGTTTCTTCCTCAATAAAATCATCCACACTCCTAACTATCATACCACTTTCAAACAATTCAATTAACTGCGTATTAATTTTATTGTAATCTAAATTTAGTTTAGGTGAAGCAACAATAATTTCATTAACGTAATGTTCATTTACATAATTTTCTAAATTAATCAAATCAATATTAATGTATGGTATTTCTGACTGTGAAAGTTGTTTGTTTGAAATATATCCAACAAAATGATTCGATTTTAAATCCATTTTAGTCAAATTAAGCAACTTTTCAACGGTTTCTGCATTTGCAATAATTAATATATTTTTAGAAAATCGTGGTGCAAAAATAAGTTTAATGTATAGCCATCTATTCAAAAAAATAGTTCCAAAAAGGACTAAAATAAAATAGGCAATCTGAATTCTATTTTCTGGTAATTCAGGTGAAAGCACAGGTGTAAATACATAAAAAATAGTTGTAAAAATTACCGTGATAAATAAACTACGTAAGGTTAAATAAACATCACTAGCTATTTTTAATTGATACATTTCAAAAATTTCTCCAAAAAAATTAATATAAAATATTAATAGAAGTGTCCAAGTCAAACTTTTTGGACTAGAAAATGTAAAATAAGGGTAATCAAAAAGACTAGTTAATACATAAAAACCCGCTAATAAAAACACCAAATCCAAAACGCGTAAATAAATTTTACGCTCAGAAATACTAAAATGTATTTTATTAGATTGGGGCATTAAAAAAGTTTTAAATATTGGTTACTTAAATATTCAAAGTTATGATATTTTTTTACATAACAATACCCCTTTTCTCCAATAAACTCTAATTCCTTTTTTGATAATTTACTTAATTTTAAAATACCCCTAACTATAGCATTAGCATTTTCAGGTTCAACTATTGTTGCACAACCAGATTCTTCCGCAGGGCTATTGATAGAATTTGAGGATTCTAAAATTGGCTTTTTTGCCAACATATAGTCAAAATATTTATTATAAGATACTCCATAATTATAGAGTTTTCTATTATATCTACCTACATAACAAACATCAAAAAAACTTAACATTTCTGACACATTACTTTTAGGAATTTTATCTATAAATGTTATATTAGAATTATTTTTAGTTTGATTTATAAATTTATTTCTTAAATAACCATCTCCAACAATTACAAAATGAATCTCATCATTATTTTTCAGCTTTTGTGATGCTTCTATAAAATATTCCATAGCATTTGCCATTCCTAAGGTACCTGCATAACCAATTATAAATTTATTTTCAGGAATTTTATCAAAAATATTTTTTGAAACTTTAGTTATATTAGATTCTTCTTCATCCATTCCATTTGGAATATAAACAAATTTTTCAGGAGTTTTTGAAATAGAATTAATATATAAATGTGCATTTGGAAGTAACGAAACTATATAATCTGATTTTTTATAAGCAAATTTTTCAAACCAAGCCACAATCTTGATAAATGGATGATTATTTGAATATCCTTTTAAATAAATTGGAGTTAATGGCCATAGATCTCTAATTTCAATAATCAATTTCTTCGAATTAAAACGTTTCTTAAACATGTATCCATTAATGATTGGAAAAATGGGCATTGAAGAAACTATTATATGAGATGGCTTTCTTAATTTTTTGTTTGGAAGAAAAAACAACTTTATCATAAAAATAATATTGCTCCAAAATTTTCGATAACCTCCATCAAAATATTTGGGGATTTTCACCCAACAAAAAGTAATATCTTTTTCAACATTTTCAAAAGTGAAGGTCTTATTAGATATTTTAGGCTGATTAATAAATAAATGATTATATGATCCTGAAATAATAACTATTTCATAGCCTTTCTTCGCCCAATACTTTGCAAATTGGTAATGTCTCTCTCCCCAACCTGATGTAGACTTACCAGCTGTTTGATTTATAATCCAAATAACTTTATTATTCATTTTTCAATTTTGAAATAACTGCTTTGTATTTGCCATTTTTTGTATTTTCTAAAGCCTCAACATATTTAATAGTAACATTAATACCGCTCAACTGACTTTTAATTCTTGTTATAATTTGTTTTTCACTATTTATATTGTAAGTAGAATCAACTACTAGTTTTATTACAATTTGAGTATAACTAATTTGAAGAACTTGAGCCATAATTAATCCATCTATATTAATAAATACTCCATGAAATCGAACCATTTCTCTTCCATCATTTCCTACTATAACATCTTCATTCCGTCCATATATTTCTTTAATTTTTGGAAAATTCACACCACTTTTTGTTTTTTGGTTCTTTTCTAAAATTACTTGATCTCCTATTCTATATCTAATTAAAGGTTGATCATAATTTAAAAAACCTGTAGATATAACTTCCCCTACTTCTCCTAATTTTGAACTTTCTCCCTTTTTATTTATTACTTCTAAAATACCTGAATCAGGGCTAAAAAGTAATTCTCCAAATTCGTTTTCTGAAATTAAACCACAAGCCTCAATACCGCTATATGCGTCAAAAACTTTACATTTAAAAGCTAATTCAATTGTTTCACGCATATGTTTTGTAAGTTTCTCACTTGAGGTAAGTACTGCTTTTAATTTTGGTGCATTAATTTTTAAATTATTTATATTCTTTGCTAATAAATAAATACTCATAGCATAACCTACTAAATACTCACTTTTAACTTTTTCTAATTCTAAAACATAATCTATTGTTGTGTCTTTTGAAATATGATAAGCTGAAAAATATGCCTGTTTTTCAAAATAATTATACCTAAAATAGGGAGGATTCAATTTAGTGTTTTGTAAAACTCTTCTGCCTCCAATCATAGCTCTAGGAGCATTGAAATTTAAATTTGCCCAATTTCTAACCCGTACTTCATATAATGCGCTCCAACTTTGATGCATCTTTTTACTCAAATAGACTTCTATCGGAGTTCCTGTACTTCCACTACTCGAATAAAATTTTCCTTTATCTTTGCTTTTTGAAAGCAAAAGGTTCTTTCCGTATTTTCTTAAATCTTCTTTTTCTAAGATTGGTAATGATTTTAAATCTGCTAATTTAAAATTCTCAAAATCATTTAATTTAAATCCTTCATCAGAATATTTTTGTTGGTAAAAAGGAACATTTTTAAAAGTATATTTTAAAAGGTTTCTTAACTCAATTTCTTGATAATTTTCCCATTCTTTTTCTGAATAGGCTTCATGTAATTTGTATTCTTCAATTTTCTGAAGAAAACAACCACCATATCTCCTATTTTTCCAATAAGCCCCATACAATGATATATAAAGGTTTTGCAAAATAACTGGACTTATTTTATAAATACTATCTGTCATTTTCATCCTTTAAGATTTCATTCCATTTTTCTAAGATTAAACGCTCATCAAAAGTACTTGCTTTTTTCCTTGCATTTAAGGATGATTTTTCAACTTTTGTTGGATTTTGAAGTAGCTTAACAATAGCATCTGTCATTACATTTGCATTATCTAATGCTACTAAAATTCCATTTATATTATTTTCAATTAAATATGATAAACCACCTACATTTGTAGAAACAATAGGAAAGCCTAATGCCATTGCCTCTATAATACTTACAGGCATATTATCTACATTTGTAGTATTTATAAAAACATCATAGTTTTTGGAAAGTACGTGCCAGTTTTCTTTTTTTAATACTCCGGTAAAAGTAATAGCATCTGCTATATTCATTTTTTTTGCTAATTGTTTTGCTTTCTGCAAGGTACCATCCTTATCTGGTCCAACCATACATAATGTAGCCATTGGATATTTTCCCTTTAATTTAGATAATACTTTTATAGCTAATAATGGATTATAGGTAGTATCAAAAGCTCTAACCCATAATAGTTTGGGTTGTATATTATTTCTTAATTTAAAACTATAATCATTTATATTAATACCATTGGGTATATAATAGGTTTTAAAATTTCGTTTACTAAATTCAAATTCTAAATACTTGGATGGGGTAATATTTAAATAAGAATTATGGAACATTAATTTTGAAAAAATTGGTGATTTATCTAATCTATTTGGCAAATTGCCTCCATGTAAAATTGGTATATAGTTCAATTTTAATATTCTTGCCAATTGAGAAGTTACTAGTGCATAATAAAAGTTTATGGTGCTAAAAGTGTCTATAAGTATATAATCTACACTTTTTCTATGTTTTATAATAGTTATACACATTGCTATTAAACGCACAATTTTATTTTTCTTAGAAGAACTTTTTATTACCATAAATCCATTAGATACCAATAAATTACTTAAGGTCTCCATTGCAGAGTGGTAATTGCTTTTTTTAGCAAAATTATTCCCTATATAAACTAGTTTCTTCATCTTTTTTAAAAGTTATTAAACTAAGTCCATAAATAAATCCAGGAAAAGCAATTCGCATTGCAGAATGATTTATGGTTGAAAACCAAAATATAAAAAAAGCCCCTAAAAAAGCGATAGCCAAATTAGATTGTCCACGTATATTTTTTATTGGGACTAGGATTAATAGAAACAAGATAACTAATCCAATCATACCATGTTCACTTAACAATCTACTAATTTCATTATGCGAAGCTGCATAACTATCCAATTTATCCAATCTATAAAATTTACTACCTCCAACTCCTAAACCAAAAAAAGGATGTGCTAAAAAACCCTCTATATCCGTTTCAAAAATGGTAGCTCTACCAGTAGTAATATCCTTTTTTTCTATACCTGCTGCATTTTTATTCGTGTATCTGTTCATTAACATTCCTCCAGTTAAATTGGAAGTGTATAATAACAAAGAAATACCTAAAAACACAAACAGAGTTATAAATTTAAATGTGTTTTTTAATTTATCTTTAGTTGACCGTATATAAAAAAAAGTAAAAAATCCTATTGCTAAAAAAGCAGTAACTATTCCTCCTCTAGAAAAAGTTAACAGCCCCCTAAATATTAAATAAATTAAGAGAAAACTATCTGCTAATAAGAAAGAAAATATTCTCTTTTTTAGAAACAAATGAATAATAATAATAAAAATACCTACTCCTAGAATAGTCGCTACCTGATTAGGTCCAAACCCTCCTGATGTAGCAAAATTAGCTTCTCCACCAAATCTAATATCCTTAATATCTGGTGTTTCAAAAAAAAGATAGCTTAACATAGAAATTACAGGTAACCCCATATAAAATAACATAGCCATTAACTTTTGTAAAGTTATTTTCCGCTTATAAAAATATATTGCGGAAACACCTAATAATATAGGACCACTTAAATTAAATGTGATAGCTTTTCGTATAGATTCCGTAAAAGGTATATTTACAAAAGCAATTCCTATTAATAATAATAAAATATACACTAAATAAGTCACAGATATATGGTGTTTTTTACGTTCAATATACAAACCAATAAGTAAAAATAGTAATACCCCATATTTAGAAAGTTCATAAAAAAACAACCCTCCTGACATTCTAAATAACACCTCTGCTCCTACTAAATAAGCACTCCAAAGTATGGCCTCGTTATACTCGTTTTTTGATTTTATAATAAATAAAATACCAAACACCACTATTAAGATAGAATACACTTTTGCAACAATACCTATAAGCAAAAAAACACCTAAAACAAGATGAAGTATTGCTAAAACTAATCTACCGTATGAAGTATTACTATTCAATTATATATTTTAATTAATTTAGAAATATAGTTTTCTTTAGAAAATTTTGAAACAACCATTTCAAATAATTTTTCTCCCATAATCTTTGCACTATTTCCCTGTTTTATCAGTTTTAAAATAGCTTCCTCTAACTTTTTCGAATTATTTGGAGGGACTACTAATCCATTGACATCATCTGCAACCACATTTGAACAATCTCCTACATCAGTAACCACTACAGGTAATTTTGCTAATCCATACTCTAACAAAGACACTGGCAAACCTTCTGATTTTGAAGATAATACACCTATACTAGCTTGCGATAATATAAAGGGTATATCTTTGCGATTTCCATACAAAAATATAGAATTAGTTAATTGGTATTTGCTAATAAAAGATTTAATTTCAATAGAATAATTATCCATTAAATCAACCCCTACTAGATGTAATGTCCAAGTTGGAAGCTTTTTTTGAATATTTTTAAATGCATTTAATAAATTAATATGATCTTTCTGCTCTCGTAAATTTGCTAAACAAATAATTCTTTTACCTTCTTCTCCTTTTAAAAAGGTAACCTTTTGAAAATCAGAATTAAAATTAGCAAAATTAGAAAGCACATATATTTTTTTTACACTTAAATTCTGTATAGCCCATTTCTCTAATAATTGATTAACTGAAATTACTACATTAAACAAATTGGACATTACTTTTAAAGGAAATTTGGTTCTATCTTTCAAATTTTCACTATTTCCATAATGGTCATGCCAAATAATTTTAACATTAGAATAAACTAACTTTATTAAAACTGCAATAAAATACGATGAGGAATGTGCATGAATTATAGATATTTGATTTCTTTTTATAAATTTCTTTAATCTCAAAAAGGCACTTATATCTAAAGATGATTTTTTATTTAAAAACAAATAACCAACGTCACTACTAATTTTTGCTATTAAATCCCCTTCTAAACGTGTCGTGCATAAATACGATCCTACACCATTATCTGCTAAACCATTAGCAATATTTACTGCCATCATTTCTGCTCCCCCTGGATTTAGAGAATCTATAAGTTGTATGACTTTTAGTTTTTTATTCATTCACTAATTCTATTTCATTTAGAATTTATAATTATTACCACAAAATTCTTCGACAAGCTCAGAATGACAATAATACACTTTTTATCTCTTTTTCAAACTTTTCTAATGTATATTGCCTTGACCATTTTATTGCTTCTTTCACGTGTTCTGCATATTTTTCATTATGCTCTAAATAATCTTCAATTACAGAAACGATTTCTTTTATTTCAGTATTTACCATTGTTCCTCTACTCCCATTTCCTAACATATACGGAATGCAAGATACATTACTGGAAATTGGTAAACAACCCCAAAACATAGCTTCTGCAACAACTTTTGGCCAACCTTCTGATTTTGAAATAAAAAGTAAAAAATGTGCTTTTTTATATGCGTTTTTTACTATATCCTTTGATGCATTACCATGTAAAATTACCGTTTTTCTCAACTGATTTTGTTGTATGTACTGTTCTATATGATTACGTTCAATACCTTCTCCATACATATTTAATTGAACATTATATCCTTTCATTTTTAATTCGTGTACAACTTTTACACTTAACAAAGGTTGTTTTTCTTTGGTTAATGCACCTACAAATATGAAGTGAATGCATTTATCATCAAATCCTTCAACAAGGTCAGGGTGACTATTATTTTCGTCATTGCGAGGAGTTCGCGACGTGGCAATCTGTTCTTCTGCATTGTCAATCTGAGCCTGTCGAAGACTTTTTTGTTTTTCTTGCAGTTCCTCCTCAGAATAACTTGCCGTAAAAAAAGGAACAATGTTCTTACTTTGGTTAGACCATTCTCCATACACTAGTACTTTTGTGTTTTTAGTTAAAAAAGTATTGGATACTATCCATTTTTGAAATCGATAACTTAATGGTTGTTTACTTTTAGGATCCCAATTACCTGCATACTTCACAGTTTTTGGTTTGTTAGGGAAAAATATTTGAACAATACATCCTAACAACCCTATATTCCCAGGACAACGTAAATGAATATGGTCTGTCCTTTGCATCGTTTTATATATTCGTACAAAAATTTTAGGGATTCTAAATATTGCTTTTATTCCATTTTTTATCGAAGTAATATCAAAGGAAGGTATAGGTATTAATTTAATTTTGTCATTGCAAGGAATTGATGGCAAAGCATTCTGTTTCTCTTGTTCGTCATTGAGAGGAGTTTGCGACGTGGCAATCTGTTCCTTTAAAGAGATTGCTTCACTATGTTCGCAATGACGGTCTTTAAATTGATACTTGCTTTCTATAGAAAAAATATCATCGTTAGAAACCGGAGCTATAATTTCTACCTCATCTACATATTTTAACCATAAATTCATTTCGCGAACATATGGCTCATAAGCATAAATATTTTTATCTTTTAGCTTATGTACTGCATGTGTTATGATTGCAAACTTCATCTATTAATTTTAGGTTTATTCAAAAATAAGGTAAACCATCCAACCAATCTTCCAAATGCCTCTGTAAATGCTTCTATTTTATGGCTACCATAAAATCCATTAAAAAAACGTATTTTCATTAACACAATTACATTTAAATGAAATAACATCTTTGACTTAAAGGTAGGATTTGAATACTTAACACGCCATACATACCAACCGTTACGTACTACCATTTTTCCATAGGTATATTTATTAGGTCTCCCTGCTTCTTCATGATGATGCTCTAATGTTGCTGCTGTATTTACATATAATTCACCTAATTGTGAAGCTCTTAAACAAAAATCCATATCCTCATACAAACCATATCCTTCAAAATAAGTTGAAAAATTAATTTTATGGAATAGACCCTTTTTAAAAGAAGAAACACCTCCCATAAAAAATTCAACTAGATACGATTTATTTGAAGGAGGCAGATAGCTTATAGAACGCCCATGAGAAAATGTAGGCATAAAGCCTGGTGGAGTACTATCTATAAGATGTAACCACTTTCTTAATTTAAAACGAGTCCCTTCTTTTCTTTTAAAACCGTCAACACAAAAATAATTTTTAGTGCAATTTACTGTATTGTTTTCTTCCCATTTTACTTCATTAATAATATATCCTCCTACACCAATAACTTTTGGATGTTCAGCATAAGTTTTTAATAAATTTTCAAAATATATTGGACTTAAAATTGTATCATCATCTAAAAAACAAACAATATCTATGTCTTTAGAAACTTTAGAAATGCCATAGTTTCGTTGTTTTGTTAAGCCTCTATCCGAATCCTCTACCAAAAAATAATGAACATTCATAAAATTATGTTGACTTAACATTTTTTTAGTCTCTTTATCAACTGAGCCATCAATAATTAGAATTTCATATGGATACCGTTCTTGTTCTTGAACAGAATTCAATAAGTTTAATAAAGCTTTTGGGCGTTGATATGTACAAATTATAAGACTAAAATTCATTGGAATACTTTTTTATTAAAAAATTTGCCCAATACATACTTTTGTCCCATCTTTTATTCATTATTTTTAAATACTTAAATGGATTTTTTATAGACTGTATTTTATAAAATTTAAAATACAATGTAGTTCTATAACCTTGTCTTTGTTCATTAGTAAAGTGTTTTAAGTTATAAATCATTACTGTTGGAGATGGTTTTGGCTGAATAGTTTCCAATTCCCACTTATGCTTTATTGTTTTTCTAAAACCTCCAACAGGTGCTTTTAAATGTAAAATTTTTACAAATGGCAGATACAAAATATCAACCCCATTATTACGCAATTGCATTCCAAAATCACTATCTTCTCCATAACCAAACTCAAACGCCATATCAAAGAATTTGTTTTTTAAATATTTTGAGTTAACAATACTCGTGCCTGAACCAAAAGTAGTGGATTGGTAAATTATTGTATGCTTTTCTGTTTCATTTTTTTGAAGACAACTTAAATTAATTGCATTAGCTCTGTATAAATTTATGTATTTAAAAGCATCTTTTAATAAGTTACTATCAAAACGAATATCGTCATCTGCTAAAAATACCCAGTCAGAAGTTACTTTTTTTAAGCCTAAATTCCTTGCATTGCAAACACCTTGTTGATAAATTAATATATGATCAATTTCAAAGGGCCATTTTCCAGATAAAAAATCTAATTTAGAAACTGTTCCTCGAATAGGATTTTGCTCTACAATTATTACTTTTTTCGGCATAATTATCTGCTTAGACAAATCAAGTAATACCTCTTTCAAATACTTTTCTCTTCCTAATGTTGGTATTAATACATCAATTGTAGGTATTTCAATTTGTTCATCATTTTTAATGTTGATATCATTAAATGAAACTTCATTTAAAATCTTTTTTTTAAAAAAAGATCCTAAAAAATTCAATCCTAAAAAATTCTTTTTATAAACATATTGATTAAACAAAAACAAAAACATCCATCTGTACTTATAATTTGATTTGATAAAATGAAACATTTCATTTTTTGAAACAGATTTTTTAATTATTTCAGGAAAACCTTTTTTTAATAGTAACGGATTAGAATAGCATAATAAACCATTTTTTATTCCAATTTTTGCAATAGTGTTTAAAAAGAAATCAAATGTTAGCTTGTATTTTAAAAGATAATTAAACTTTAACAAAACAGATGTATGTATTATACCAACATCTGATGACATTAACCAAGTTGGATATTGAACTTCCTTATTAACCTTAATAAAAGGTGTTTGTTCAATAAAACCTATAGAAGTATCTATGTAATATTTTTCTGAAGATTCAAAAGAAACCATTTTTAGTGAATGCAATCCCAAATTAGAAATTTCTTTTAAATTTAAGTATTCTTCTAAATCTACAAGACACCAGACTATAAATGTATTTTTAAATTTTTCTGAAAGAGATAGTAAACACTGTTGAATATCTTCAATTACAATTTGAATTTCTTCTTCATTAATTGAATTAATAATTTTAGTAATCTTATTATTTTTATGATAAACTACAATCATTTACTACCAATAATTGATTTATAATATTTAATATTCTTTTTATAAATAATTTCTTTTGAAAAATTTTCTTTAATTTGGATATAAGCATTTTCGCCAAATTGCTTATTCAATTGGCTGTTATCTAAAAGTTCTACTATTCGTTGTGCATATTTTTTATGATTAATAGGAGAAACAATATAACCTGTATTTCCATCAATCATTAACTCTGTTGCCCAACCAATATTTGAGGTTACTAATGCTTTTCCCATTGCCATTGCCTCCAACCATGTCATAGGGAAAGCTTCAGCAAAACTAGGTAAAACAATAACACATGCTTTTGAAATATACTTTTGAATTTCATTATATGAAACTTCTTCTACAAAACTAATATTTATTTTAGCTTCTTCTGTAAGTTTATCCTTAAACAAAATTTTTGTAGATTTTTTTTCTAATATATCAATAACATCTTTCCCTACTAATGTAAGGGATGCCTTAGGATTATTATTAATAACCTCATTAAATATACTTGCTAATTCCAATACCCCTTTTTTACGGATAATACTCCCAAAATATAAAATACTATTAGCTTCTATCAAATTTCTTTCAGAACGAGTAAATTTTTCTACATCAATTCCATTATGAATTATTTTAATATTACTTTTAATATTAAATAATTCCTTTGTTTTAATTGCAGTAAATTGGCTAACTGATATAATACTATCCGCTTCTTTTAATCCCAATTTTTCAAACCAATAATTCTTCCATTTTTGCTTTCTTTGTTCTAAATGACAAAAATAGGCGTCAGATCCATGCAAACGGATTACTATAGGACATTTTAACTTCATAAAAGCAGTAATACCTGTCCAATCAGGAGCCTCTAAAAGTTCAATTTTAGATTTAAAAATATGCGTATTAATAATTCTTTCAATATGTTTTCTATACAATAACCAACCTAAAATTCTATATTTTTTTAATGCTATTTTTACAATATTAATTCCATTATCATCAAACTCTTCATCTTTATCCTGCGCATATACAAAAACAGTTACGTGTTCCTTATTCCTAATTAATTCAGATGCTAAATTAAAAATACTGGTTCCTATACCTGCTGCATTTTTTATTTTTGGATGGGGATATTCTGGAGTCAAAAAAGCTATTTTCATGATATTATCTTGGATATTTCATTCCATATATTTTCAGAAGCTAATTTTGGATCTTCTATATTTATAATTTTAAACCAATTTTTAGCATTAACAACTGTTTTACTAGAATTATTTAGTATATTTTTTAACTTAAGTTCAATTTCATCTTTATCATTCAGCCAAACAACACATTCTTTATTTGGCATAGATTTAAAATGAATATACTTATAAATAGTGTTAATATTCCATTTATTAATATCAACCTCATCTGTATTATAATTTATATAAATGCATGGTTTATTATGGCAAGCATAATCAAAAACCATAGATGATCCTATATTTATTACTACTTCAGTATATTTAATAGTGTTTACTAAAACTTTTAAATCATTTGGAGTAGGCATAACTGTATTCCATGCATTTCCATATTTTTTCCAATCTGGATTAATGGATACAATAACATCGCTAAACTCTTCAAGAATATTATCAAATCTATCTGAAAAATCTACAGGACACCTTCTAAAAATAACACCTAAATTATACCCTGAAATGTTCAATTTTCTGACGGAATTAGCTATATCTCTCAAATAAAATTGATCATATGGTGAGGTTGTAATGTCATCTCCTGAAAAACATATATACCTTCTTTCTGTTTCTAATCCATTTTCTTTAAAAAACACTTTCCTAGACTGAATCAATTTTTTGTCAAAATGCATTTCAAATTGTGGTGTTCCAACAACTTTAATTTTATCCTCATTAATAAAAGGATAGTATTGTAATAACTCCATTTTCATATAATCACTCCATACAAAATAGTAATCAGTTTCTACAACTAAGGTTCCTTTTGGTAAATTATCCCATGAAAAAATAAATGTTCCTGTAGGAATGAATAAATCCTTTGCTGCTAAAAGAGGAGAAATACCTGATAATGGTCTTTGATTAGTACAAAATATAAAATTAGGTTTCTCTTTCTGTAATTGTAATTTAACACGCTTATAGTATCTAGATCTTCTTTCTAACTTTTTTATTACTTTTCTAATAAAAATTAGATCTTTGTTATAATTAAAAAGTACTGCTAAAAAAGATACAAATGCACTCTTTATTGCAGACTTAAGTGTTTTATAAGATTGTGGGAAGATATATGTTAAATAAGCTGAATCTTTAAATTGTCGATAATTCTGTTTTAATTCAATTTTAGTGCGAGAGCGTTTAAAAACATCAGTTAAAGGATTTGGTTTTAAATAATCTACTTTTTTTTCATTGTATTTAAACATTTGCTCTATTGGAAAAACAGTATTATTCCAATAAATAATATCATAGTCTTTTCCATTTCCTATTTCTGGGAAATTAGTGAAAGTAAAGTTTCGAAGTCCAACTCCATCTGGTAAAAAAATAAATATTTTCTTATTTCTATTCATTAAATCTATTTAAAATTTACTCTAATTTATTTTTTTAAAAACTCTATTTTTCAATGCCTTAAACTTTTTCTTAACCACAAAAAAATTATCTATAAAAATTGTAAAATTTTCGTTTTTACCGTTAGTTTTAATTAGATTAATAACGCTATCTATCCTTTTTGTATGCATTTCATTTACACCATAACTTCTTGCATACCAAGTATGGTATAAAAATATTTCATCTTTAAATAAAACAGAGTTTGAAATTTCATCATTACATATTTTAGCGTCAAGAAAAAGTATTTTTTTCCCACTTCTTCTTAACCAAAAATAAAAACAATAATAAGGTTCATATATACTTTTAATATCAAATTCATTTATTAAATTAGATAAATTATCATCAAATTCATTTTCTAAAACATACTGATTTTTTAAAACCTCTTTTTCATTCCAAATAGCTTCTATTTCTTTATAACTTAAAATAGAAAAAAAAGTATTAATAGTCCATGGATTTTGCTTTCTATGAGGTATTACTCCTCCATCACGTACACCACAAACAGTGATGTTCTCTTTCTTCATCTCATTAATAAGAGTAAAAATCTTATCACTTTTGGTAAAAACAACATCCTCATCTGCCATAACAAGCCACTCAATTCCCTTTCCTTTTAGTTTTTTCATCATGTATTTAATACTGTGAATACCGTACATACCTTTTCTACCATCTATTACATACCTTTTTATGTCTTTCGGGAAAAACTGTGAAGTCTTTTTATATAATTCAAAATTAGCAACAGTAGTTAATATAGCTATTTTAGTTTTATCAATCATTCTAATTTAAATCCTTAAATTGTTTTTGATGACTTATTTCCCAAAGTGTTTTATCACTTAAAATTTTTATAAATTTTTGAGCAGAATTTCCTCCTCCAAAATTACTTTTAACCTCCATATTAGGAATTAATTCCACAAATTTAATTTGTTCTAGAATTTCAGTTTTTGAATAATTACCATTCAAAATAGTTTTACTCAAAACTCTGTTTTGCTGTCTAGTACCAATATTTATGGTCGGTACTCCATAATATGGTGCTTCTCTAACTCCTGCACTTGAATTTCCAATTATGAAATTCGCATTTTTTAATAAGGTTAAAAAATATTCAAATCGTAAAGATGGTAAAATTCTGAAGTTTTTGTGCGTATTTAATTTTTGATATGCATCCAGTATTTTTGAAGAACCTAAATCGTTATTTGGATAAATAACCACATAATTTTTATTACTCTCTATAAGTGCCGAAACAAAATTTTCAGCATATGTTTCAAGATGTTCAAATTCCGTAGTTACTGGATGAAACATAGCAATTGCATAACTTTTAAAAGTAATATCATAATAATCTTTTACTTCAGCAATAACCGGTAAATTACTAGAAAACATAATATCTATATCTGGTGATCCTATCTCAAAAATTGAATTGGAAATTTCTCCCATTTGAAGCAACCTATTTTCTGCTTCTTTATTAGATACAAAATGAATATGACTCAGTTTGCTAATGGAATGGCGTATCAATTCATCAATCGTACCTGAAATTTCGCCTCCTTCTATGTGTGCAACTAAAATATTATTTAAACTTCCAACAATGGCTCCCGCTAAAGCTTCAACCCTATCACCATGAACTACAATTAAATCCGGTTTTACTTTTTTAACATATGCGGAAAAACCTTCAATAGTCTTAGCTAAGGTTAAATCCATAGTAGTTTCGTTCGTAAAGTTTTCAAAAGTAGAAATATTTTTAAACCCTGCTTTTTCTATTTCTATTAAAGTATAACCATATTGCCGTTGTAAATGCATTCCTGTTACAAAAACATTGGCTTCAAACGCAGTATGGTTTTGAAGAATTTGTAACAAGGATTTTATTTTACCAAAATCTGCTCTAGTACCTGTTAAAAAAACTATTTTTTTCATTTACTTTTCCTAATTCTTGTTAAAATTATATCGACAACCTTTTTTTACTAGAAGTGGTGAACTATTTCACATCTTCCCAACACAATTGTTCATCATATAAAATATCCCTTTTTGCTTTTTTTCCTAAAATAGAATTAAAATGTTCTGCCTTAATTTCTCCTGTACCAGGACGTTTTACCCAAATATTTTTTTTAGTAAATTTTTCTCCTTTTTTAACATTTGCAATACTGCAAACTGTTGCAAAAGCAAAATCAATAGTCACTCGTTCCTCTTTAGAAGGTGCTTTAGTTCCTCCTCTCATCTGCCATATTTCCTTAGACCCTTTAATCAATTCCGAACATGCTTGCTCATCCATACTACAAACAATATCTGGTCCCGAACGCTCCATAGTATCTGTAAAATGACGCTCTAAAATACTTGCTCCCAAGGCTACCGCTCCTAAACAAGCATTATTATTAAGCGTATGATCCGACAAACCAAATACCTTATCTGGAAATGCTTTATGCATTTCTACCATTGCACCATAACGTACTAAATGAACTGGTGTAGGATACAAATTAGTTGTATGTAATAAAGCAACCGAAATTTTATGTTCATTAAAAATTTTGACTGCTTTTTTTACGCTTTCTATGGTGTTCATTCCAGTACTTAAAATTACCGGTTTACCAAATGTTGCTATATGTTCTAATAATGGATAATTATTACATTCTCCAGAGCCTATTTTATAAGCTTTTACTTGCATGCGTTCTAATCTATCTGCAGCTGCTCTTGAAAAAGGAGTAGAAATAAATAGCATTCCTTTTTTTTCCACGTATTCTTTTAATTTTAGTTCATCTTCTTCATTTAAAGAACAACGTTTCATAATTTCATAAATAGATACTTTTGCATTGCCTGGAATAACCTTTTTTGCTGCACTACTCATTTCGTCTTCTACAATATGTGTTTGATGTTTAACCATCTCAACACCTGCTCGTTTAGCAGCATCTACCATTTCAAAAGCAGTTTTTAAATAACCCTCATGATTAATCCCTATTTCAGCAATTACTAATGGAGGAAAATCTAAACCTATTTTTCTTCCTGATATTTCTATATGTGGATTCATTTTCTTTATCTTTATTTTTTTAAACGCTTTAATTTATCTTCAGTTCGAGTGAGAAGCGTATAGATAACTATTTTAAAGCACTTCTCGATACGATTTTTTCAAAATTACTCAAAGTGACGTTTCATTAAATACGCTGCATATTCAAAATCCTCTTTAGTATCAATATCAACACTAGCAAAAGGATGATTTACAATAAAAGGATGATTATTTTCTCCTAAAATTTTATTTTCTAAAACTAAGGATGCTTTTGTAATATATAATAAGCCATTTTCATAATATAATGGTTCTAAATTCTGGCTGCGTTGTCCTATATTATAGTTGTAAGGCTCAAATCGGTCATGCACTATTTTTCCAAATTTTTGATGATTCCTTGTTACCGTCATTAAACTATCGTAATTGCCTTCTTTAAATTTTTGTAATGCTTCTTTTAATAAATTAACAGGACGTAAAGGATTGGTTGGTTGCAATAATATTACTGTATCAAAAATTTCTTTATTATGCTCTAATACATGTTTCATAACTGAAACGGTTGTAGCATTATCTTCTGCTAAATGCTTTGGTCTATCCAAAACTTCTACATTATTTTTTAAAGCAATATCTTTAATAGTTCTGTCTTCTGTTGATACTACTATCTTATCTATATTATTTTCTTTTGCATAATTTATGCTGTGTACTATAAGTGGAATACCATTTAATGGTAACAGGTTTTTATTTGGTAATCTTTTTGAACCGCCACGAGCTGGTATGATTGCAATGGTTTTAAGTTTTTTCATTCTATTGTAAAAATACGGACTATTTTATTGATTTTTAGGATTCCAATACAATTTTGTATTAGGAAGTTTGCTATACTCTTTAAACTCAACTGAAGTTAACCTATTAGAATTTTTGCTCAATTTAAATGTATTATATGCAACATCAAATAATGCTTGAATAATTGCAATTAAAGCTTTAAAATCTCCTTTAAAAACCTTTAATTTTATTTGCATCCATAAAGTATATATCATTTTTTTAGGAATTAATTTAAAAGGATAAAATAAAAAATATAAGTACCATCCCGAACGTAATGAACGTCTTAAACGCACTTGATAGTCTTTTTTATTTTTTCTTGCCTGTAAACTAACTCGATGATGTACTACTATTTCAGGCACATAATATATTTGCCATCCCTTTTTAAATAGTTGAAAAGCAGCAAAATCTTCTTCTCCATAAAAAACAAACCAATCAGGATAATTTGGGATTTCATTCCAAGCTTTCATATTCCAAACATGACCACAACCAACAAATCCTTTAACTCTAATTGATTGTTCGGTTGTATCGATTACTTTTGGTGAAATTTTCCCCCAATAAATTCGAAATGCTAAAACACCACATTGTTGGTTATTTTTAAAATAATTTTCAATAATCTCTAAAGGATTATTTGTGATAAAATGTGCATCGTCATCTAAAGAAATAGCAAAATTAGCCGAGGTTAAATTAAGTAATCTATTTCTACTATAAATTAATCCTTTACTTTTTTTATTACTAATTAATTTAATTGTAGGATACATGTTTATAATAAAACTTGAAGTACCATCCGTAGAACCATCATCACAAATAATACATTCTACATCTTTTCTATTAAGTAAATATTCTATTTCTTGAAGTGTATATTTTAATTCTTCAAGCCTATTTTTAGTAGTAATAAGTATTGAAAATTTTAGAGTTTCCTTCATATCTCACCTCTAATAATTAGAAATCATTTTTTTAGGTAACTTTTTATACCTATAGTATAGTTTTCTAAAATTTTTATTTGAAAATAACCTTGGAAAAAGCCTATTTTTAATAAAAAAATGAAAATTAGATATCTTTTTACTATTCTTTAAATTTATTAAGCTACAAACATCATCTAAATTATTAATAATATGCAACTTATCTTCCATCCAAGATTCCTTTACATTCCCCATGTGAAAAGCAAAATTACCATTTATAGTTAACCTCCAAAGTCCTTTTTTTAAAGGTAATCTATCTAAATATGCTTCTGAATTGGCCCCCATTTTAGCGTTGATGTAAGTTGTAATAGTTTCAAACAACTCTCTTTTATATGTTGCAACTACATGACCCGATCCAATTATTGCTGAATTTTTTCCATTTTTAATAGTTAAGTGCTTTTCCAAATAACTAGAGTTATAGTTTTTGTCCCACCCTATACTTTTATAAAATTGTTTTAATTCATTTTTATTAAACACTTCTGTAAATCGTACATTTTTTGAGAAAAAAGTATCAAACAATACATTACTACAGTTACTTTCAAATAATTTAAATTGTGGAATTAACCCTACTACTCCAGTTTTTGGAAATATATTAAATACTTTTGCGGTTTCTTGTTGCCAATTTTGTTCAAAAAGTACGTCTGCATCTGTAATAGTTACTAAATTAATAGTATTACCTACAACCCCTTTTAAAATAGCATTTAGTTTACCTATATTTTCAGTATGAATAACTTCATGGATTTTTTGAAGACCATATAATTCATTTAAATAATTTACAATTTTAATATAACTTCCATTATTAACAACTGTAAAGTATGTTTTACTATGACATGTTTTAAATAAAGACTCTAAACAGTACTTAAAAATTTGAAATGCATCTTTAAAATAAGCTTCTTCATTAGGTATAAAAACAGGTATTATCACATGATGTGTATAATTTGTGCTTTCAAGTTTTTTATCTTTATAAGGATTATTACCTATTCTCATTTTTACTAAAAATATTATTTAAAATTTTAGGCTTATAAATTATTTTTTTTATGGCTTTAACAAAAAAGTCAAAATTGAATAACATAAAAGTACTTTTAACACTAAAATATATCAAATTAATTTTTTTAGATTCTTTTGCCAATTTAAAATGAAAGATAGATTTATGTAAAAAGTGCTCACGCAATATAGCTAAACTATTTTTATCTAATCGATTCTTTACATTTTCAAAAATTAAATTAGTTGCTTTTATCCTAGAATATAATGTACTAATTTCATTATTGCCATTTATACTATTTTCATGAGATCTAAAATAGTATAGCACCTCATTCAGACATATATAATTTGTCGAAAAACTAAGTAACCTTGAATAAAATTCCCATTCTTGTTTCCTTTGAAGTGTTACATTAAACAGCTTTTTACTATTTAAAAACTCTCTTCTAAACAAAGGCCCATTAGTATGAAAGTTCACCTTTCCCATGATATGGTCTATCAGTGGGTTTTCTGAACATATATTATTCCAATATTGGATTACATTTTGAGTATTGCCTTCGTATTCTACGCCTTCACAAACAACAAAGTTTGCAGATGAATGTTTCAAAAGATCTACTTCTTTTTTCAATTTATCTTTATGCATTAAATCATCACTATCAAACCACTGAATATAATCTCCTTGACTTAATTCAAAACCATAATTTCTACAAGCATTAGCACCTTTTAATCTGTCTGTTGGCCTATTATAATATTTAAACCTACTATCCTTTTTACAATATTTTAATATTATTTTCTCAGTAGCATCTGTTGAGCCATCATCAACTATAATACATTCCCAATTACTATAACTTTGCTGTAAAATAGAATCTAACGTTTCAGCTATTAATAGTTCTCTATTAAATACTGGAATTATTATGGAAACCAATTGTGAGTTCATTAAACTAATTTAAATGTAAAAATACGCTTAATTCTTGTTAAGATTGGGAATGTTTTATATACTCTTTTTAATTTTAATAATTTTAGATTTTTAATTATTGCATTAAACCAAAATAACAAATCATCAACTAATTTAGTATTATTTAAACCTCTATTAATCCAAACCTTTTTCCATATTAAATCAATTTTTGAAATTCTAATATGTTCTTTATAGCACCAATTTAATAAAGATTCATACATTTTTAAATTATTTACAGCATATAAACTATCATTATTAAATGAAGTATTTTGTTTATGTACACCACGCATAGCCACAGGTTTATCAATAATTCCTGATTGTAAATTCGCTTTTAATGACATTTTTATCCATAATTCCGTGTCTTCTGCAACTTCAAGTATATTATTAAAATAACCCACTTTATTAAAAATAGTTTTCCTAACTGTTAACCCTATGCCAGAAAAATATCCCATATGTCCAATAGGTCCCATATTTTCGAATAAGTTTTCTGGTGCAATTCTATCCCTAATAGTTGTTAATTTCAGTTTTTCCTTTTCAATAATGGTAGAATCTCTATAAAAATGGGCGCTTATTGCATTATAAACGCCATCAATATTAGGGTGTGCTTCTAAAATTTCAATATCTTTAGTAAATCTATTAGGTAAATAATAATCGTCTGCATCTAAAAAAGCAATATACTTACTACTTGCATTTTTAATCCCTAAGTTTCTACTTGCTGAACGCCCATAGTTCTTTTTATCTGGATGTTGAAAAATTTTAATTATTACATTATCCTTAGCTAACCTATTACAAATTTGAAATGAAGTATCTGTGCTACCATCATCTACAATAATAATTTCATTTACCTCAGATTGTATTAAAACCGAATTGAGAGCTTTTTCTATAAACTCTTCGGCATTAAATACTGGAATTATTACTGTAATATTGAATTTCATAAAGAATTACTCTTATTTTGAAGAACTACCTTCAATAAACGTATAAATCACACTTCGTCTTAAAAATTTAAGGAAATAATAAATGTTAAAATTTTTTAAATATAATTTAGTTAAAACAAACCAATCCTTTATTTTAAATTTTCTATTTCTTTTAATAGCTACTTCATAACCTATTAATAGTCTAAGACGTTGAATTTTATCAAATAAATAAAATTTATTAAAAATGATATATTTAGAAAACTCCTCTGAAGCTAAATTCTTTAATTTAATATTATCTAAACTTCCTGAAATACTAATATTTGTAATTCTAATATATACAAGACCTTCATTTATAGTATATATACCTTTAAAGTCTGAAAATTCTAATACTGCTAAAATATCTGAGCACCATGCTAGTGGAAATTCTTTAAATCCAATACTAGTAATCTTTTTTCTTCCAAATATATATTCACTTAAAGAATTTCGTTTATTTCTAAATAAAAAATCTACTGCATTTTCTATCTTTGGATGGGTATAAATATCTGAAATTAAATCTCCTAGTTCATTTATTTTACAAGTTGAATACCTAACAACTGATATATTTTTTTTCTTAATTTCAGGTAAGTTTTCGTAAAATGATTTTACATTGTGTTTATCTAACACATCATCATCTCCTAAAATTTGTACCCATTCCTCATCTTCAACCATTGCAATACATCTTTCCCATTGTTTAACTAATGAAGTTCCTCCTAAATTCTCATTATATCTATGATAAGTATAATTAAATTGATCTTGATATTTTTTTAGTACGTTTAAAGGATTTTCTGGACTAGCATCATCTCCAATATAAACCTTAAAGCTTTTATCTGTCTGACTTGCTAAAGATTTCAAAGTTTCTTCAAAAAAAGTGATTTTATAATATGGAATTACTATTGCTAGCATTAATATTTATGTAATTAATTAAATTCATCTATTCAATTTTTTTTTTAAATACTTAAACGGTTTTAATATAAAATGCCCTAATTTATATGATTTTGAATTATATATAATACTATTTTGCATCTCTAAACCTTTATTTGTTATTTCATTTCCATCAAAAATTGAATCATTTTGATTTTTAAATACATCATCCGATACAATTGCAATCATATACAAAGGCTCAAATTCTTTCTGTTCTATTTTTAAATATTCTCCTGTATACAATGATATTCTATTTTTATTTTTATCATCTAAAATTATTGAATTCCCATTAACAAATTGTTGGGTAAGCAATTGCAGGTTCTTAAAATATTTAAATAACAACTCTACAAATTCTCTTTTATATAATTCTTTAACATGAAAATTATTTTCAAAATTTCTTCTGTCAGAATAATATAATTTATCTGGAGTTGAAATAATTAAAATTCCGTTTGGCCTTAAAACTCTTTTTATTTCAAGCATCATTTCCTTATGTTGCTCATGATGTTCTATTGTTTCAAAACTAATAACTACATCAACACTTGAACTATCAATAGGAATTCTACTTGTACTTCCTACCAGAAATTGCAGATTTTGTTGACTATATTTTAATTTAGCCTTATTTATTGATACTTCGCTTATATCAACTCCATATGCAAATTTTGCTTTTTTCGCTAAAAGATTAGTTCCATAACCTTCTCCAGAAGCTATATCTAAAACAATCTTATTTCTAACAAAATTTAAAGCAATAACATATCTATGTAAATGATCAATTGTATCTCTTGAATAAACAAATGTTTCTAACCTCTCTCCTGTCCATTTTTTCATATCTATTAATCCCAATTTAATAGTGGTCTTATTATTCCAGGAAATCTTCCAGAATAACTACCTCTAGCTGTATTTTCACCTATTTCATCAATAACATTAAACCCTACTATATCCATTACATGTAATTCAACATGAAACGGATTATAACGCATAATTGCAAAGCTGCAAAAATAATATCCATCAGCTAAAAAATTTTCAGGAATTGTTATTGTCTTTGAATAAATCCCTAATGGTAAGGACTTTCTTAGTGTCATTGAATTTTTATCATGTGAACTTAACACGTGCAAATTTTGATTATTAAACAAATTAAAACCATGCGTAAATAACTGATTTTCTTTCAAAATTTCATACGTGAATTCAATTTTAATTTTATCTGCTATTGAATGATTAATTGCAACAACATTATTTTTATTGTAAACTTTCACTCCTAACAGCCTAACAAAGTCAGACTTTGGGGCTTGAGAAACAGGCCATTTTCTAGATGCATTATTCGTAGATTTATTTAAATACATGTCAACCGCATCATCTATAATACCTTTAAAAACAACACGCCCATTTTCTAACACAATTCCTCTAGTGCATAAATTCTGTACAGCAGCCATATTATGACTCACAAACAACACCGTACGCCCTTCCCCCTTGCTAATATCCTGCATTTTACCTATAGCTTTTTTTTGGAACTCCACATCGCCTACTGCCAACACTTCATCTACCACTAAAATATCTGGTTCTAAATGTGCGGCAACAGAAAATGCCAAACGCACCGTCATTCCACTACTATAGCGTTTTACAGGTGTATCAATATAACGTTCAACCCCTGCAAAAGAAATAATCTCTTCTAATTTACTGTTAATTTCTTTTTTAGTCATCCCTAAAATAGCACCATTTAAAAAAATATTTTCTCTGCCTGTAAGCTCTGGATGAAAACCTGTACCTACTTCTAATAAGGAGGCTATCCTTCCTCTAGATTTTATACTTCCTGTAGTTGGGCTAGTTACTTTAGATAATATTTTCAACAAGGTAGATTTTCCCGCACCGTTTTTTCCTATAATACCTAGTACTTCTCCCTGTTGTACTTCAAAATTAATATCTTTTAAAGCCCATACATAATCAGAAGTTCCTTTTGTTGCTCGATCATTTACATCGCCTATTTTTAAAAATGGGTCCTCTTTTCCTCGTACTTTATACCACCAGCGATTTAAATCGTGACTAATAGTACCCGTACCAATGGTTCCTAAACGGTATTGTTTAGATAAGTTTTCTATTTTTAAAATGGTATTACTCATATTCCTTTTAACTTTCCCCTAAACCGTATCAATAAAACTTTTTTCGGTTCTATTAAAAATAATTAAACCTACAAAAAATATAATTATAGTTATTACAGTAGCATAAATTATTCCGTTGGCATCTATTTTTCCATCATTTAAAAGCATTACCCTTGAGGTTTCTATAATATGTGCCATTGGGTTATATTCCACAATCCATGAGTATCCTGCTAACTTTTCTTTTATTAAGGAAATTGGGTACATTACTGCAGAAACATACATTAATAATTGCACCCCAAAACCAACTAAAAAAGTTAAGTCTCTATATTTGGTTACCATAGACGAAATAATCATACCTAATCCCAAACCTAGCATTGCCATTATAAGGATTAAAACTGGATATAATAATACTAAATTGCTTGGGTAAATTGTCATTCCTTTAGCTACATAAAAGACATAAAAACCTATAAAAACAGCTAATTGAATTCCAAATTTTAATAAATTAGAAATAACAATAGACATTGGCATAATAATTCTTGGAAAATACACTTTTCCAAAAAGATTTGCATTTTTTTTAAAAGTGTCTGAAGTAGCTGTTAAACATTCTTTGAAGTAATTCCATGAGGTAACTCCGGCTAAATTGAATAAAAAAGGTGGAATATTACCTGTTTCTATACCTGCAACTTTGTTAAAAATTATCGTAAAAATTATAGACGTAAATAAAGGCTGTATTAGATACCAAAGCGGGCCTAAAATTGTTTGTTTGTATAACGTAACCACATCACGTTTTACAAAAAGCATTAATAAATCACGATATTGCCAAACTTCTTTTAAGTTTAAACTCAGTAATTTATTTTTTGGGGTTATTTCAAACAACCAATCATCTTGTTTAGAATGCTTTGCCATCAATTAGGGTTAAAAAGACTTTATTAATTATTATATAAAATTATGGTTTTGGTAAATATACTCTATTGCTATTTATTTTAAAAATATACTGCCATACAATTTTATTAATCAACTCCAATAAAGTGGAGCAATCTTTATTATTTACTCATGCCATTAACTACCAACCTATTCTTACTTACAAACCTGCAAGGATGTAAATTTTGCTACTCGAACTAAAAGTTTCATGATCAGTCCATTTTCATCTTCTTCACTTTTTACTTTATAAATACTATATTTGGCCGTCGAAAAACAAGTTTACTATGCCCAACCAAACATTGTGGGGTCACCCAAAAGGATTATACATATTATTTTTTACAGAATTATGGGAACGCTTTTCTTATTACGGAATGCGTGCTATTTTGGTATTATATGTGACAGCAAAAACCACTGCATTAAACCCGGGAATGGGTTGGAATAATGTATCGGCATTAGAATTGTACGGATGGTATACTATGATGGTATATGTGATGTCGGTTCCAGGTGGATTATTAGCAGACAGATTTTTAGGTCAGAAAAAAACCGTGTTATTGGGTGGATTTCTATTATGTATAGGGCATTTTATTTTAGCTTTTGACACTTTATGGGCTTTTTACACAGGCATTGTTTTAATTATTTTGGGTGTTGGAGGTTTAAAGCCAAACATATCAACAATGGTTGGAGGCCTGTATAAAAGTGGTGATGTAAAAAGAGACACCGCTTTTACTATTTTTTATATTGGAATTAATATAGGTGCATTTACTGCTCCATTAATTGTGGGTTATGTTGGAGAAGAAATCAATTGGCATTATGGATTTGGATTAGCAGGAATTGGAATGGCAATTGGTCAAATTGTGTATATGTTTGGACAAAAATATTTAAAAACAGTTGGAAATTTTGTGCCTGTGATAAAAGAAAATGGCATTCGAAAAAAAGTAAAATTAACCTCTATTGAAAAAGATAGGATGCTAGTACTTATTTTATCATTTATTATTGTTATTGTTTTTTGGGGAGCTTATGAACAGGCTGGTGGACTCATGAATTTGTTTGCTCGAGATAAAATTGACAGATCAATAATGGGGTTTGTGATTCCAGCTAGCTACTTTCAAGCACTTCCTGCTTTTTATGTGATTTTATTTGGAATGCCTATTGCTTATTTATGGACTCAATGGCGCAAAATGGGTAAAGAATCCTCTTCACTATTTAAAATGGGAATTGGTACCATAATCATGGGCTTCGGATTTTTATTATTGGCAAAAGCTGCCTCAAATGCTTCTATTTCTTTCGATGGAAAAGCTTCTGTTTATTGGCTTTTTGCAGTATATTTATTACATGTTATTGGGGAGTTGAGTATTTCTCCAGTTGCCTTATCTTTTATTACTAAATTAGCTCCTGTTAAATATGCTTCCCTAATGATGGGGATATATTTTATGGTTACAGGCCTGGGGAATAAATTAGCTGGGATGTTGGGTGAAGCTGCCCAAAACACAAGTGAGAAAACCATTTTTATAAGCGTATTTATTTTTTGCGTTGCTTTTGGTCTTGTTTTAGTGCTTTTTGTTAAAAAGTTAAAAAAACTTACCCATGGTGCAGATGTTGATTCAAACACAAATCCAATAGTGGAAATTAGCTAATTTTAGCAAACCTATATGAATTACATTTTTTAATTTAAAATTATTTAAACGGTTTAATTATTCCAACTATTATTACTTCTATCTACGTCAGGTAATTTATGTTCAGGGTCTAATTCAACTGTTTTAATTTTGCTGTTACTATCTAATTTTAAGGTAAAATGTGAATCACGCTCCCAAATTTCTACAGGCAATTTTATATTTTTAATTTTTCCATTGCTTTCCGTAATACGCATTAAAACTGGTAGTACTAATTTATTTCTGTTTTCCAGTTGTATTAAAGCACCTTGTTTTGGATCATTGTTTATATACTGAACATCCGTAACTGCCTGATCAAGGTTCCAGTTATTAAAAAACCAACCTCGCCAGAACCACGCTAAATCTTCACCAGTACCATTTTCCATAGCTCTAAAAAAGTCGTAAGGCGTAGGGTGTTTATATGCCCAATGTTTTACATAATTTTTAAAAGCATAATCAAAACGCTGGGGATCTACTATTACTTCACGTAGCAAAACCAATCCAAATGCTGTTTTAAAATAAGAAACCGGATGAGTATCTTCCCTTTTAAAATTATCAGCGGCTGTCATAATTACGGGAATTTCAGGTTTGGTCATTATAGCAACAATTTCATCTGCAGGATTACCACCTTTTGGAGCATATTCTCCATCTCGTTTTGGAGCATATTCTCCATGGTTAAATTCGGCTTGCGCATAAATATCCACAAAAGTATTAAAACCTTCATCCATCCAAGCATATCTACGTTCATTACTTCCCACAATCATTGGAAACCAATTATGTCCAATTTCGTGTGCTATTATACTATATAAATGTTTTGAAGTTACTTTCCAATAATCAAACGTAATACCTGGAAATTCCATTCCACCTACTCTTCCACCTACGTTAATAGCAACCGGATACGGATACACAAACCATTTATCTGAAAAGGATTCCACCGACTGTTTTAAATATTCCGTAGCCCTGCTCCAAGCAGTATCGCCTACACTTTCAACTGGATATACACTCATAGCTAACGCCGTTTTACCTTTCGGCAAATTTATTTTGGCAGCATCCCATACAAAGGCTGTAGAAGCAGCCCAAGCAACATCTCGGGTATTTTCCATTTTAAAATGCCAAGTAACCTGTTCTGAGTTTTTTGTTTTTGTTTTTTTAACCGATTTTTCTACTTCTTTAGGTGTTCTTATTACAACTGTTTTATCCGATTTTTTTGCAATTTCTAGTCTTGCAAGGTCTTGTTTATTTAACGTTTCTTTCGGATTTAATAAAGACCCAGATCCCATTACTAACATTCCTTTTGGTAAAGTAACACTGTAATCAATTGTACCATAATCTAAGTAAAATTCTCCTGCTCCTAAAAAAGGTTTTGTGTCCCAACCTCGAATATCATCAAATACACACATTCGAGGATAAAAATAAGAGACCTCATAAATTTTTCCATTTTTGGTTGATAAAATAGCAGCTCTACCATCATTTTCGCCTAAAATATAATCGTAGTTAATTGCTATTTTTAGTTGCCCTTTTTTAGCTGTCAAATCACTATTCAATCGTATTTGCATGCGTGTATCATTAATAAGGTAGTCAGCATTTACCCATTTATTTTCAACGAATATTTTAACATTTTTAATATGAAATCCTTTTTGACTAGTTTTTAACAACGATTCAGAATACGATGACGCCGCAGCTCTAGAATCAGGTTTAGCTATGTTTTGATCTAATTGCAACCATACAAAAGGCAGCGCAACTGGACTATTATTATGATAATCAATCTCTACTTTTCCAGAAATAATATTTGTAGTAGTATCTAAAGCTACTTGAACCTTATAATTTGCTTGATTTTGCCAATAAGATTCACCAGGTGTTCCATCAGCACTTCGATATTGGTTAACTTGCGTATTGTAAAACAAGGAAGCAAATGCTTTTTGTGAATTTGTTTGTTGAGAAAAAAGTGGGAAAGTATTTATCAAAAAAAAGGATACAATTAAAAGGAAGTTTATTTTTTTCATCTATGATTGTTTAAATGGATTTCTTTAATGCTCTACTACAAATCTAAAATTAAAATTCAGATTTCAATTTTAATTTTAATTTTTCTTGGCTCTTTCATATTGCACAGGCCAAGTAATTTCTAATTCCAATTCAGATGCTGCCCGTAAAGGGAAATACGGATCACGCAATAATTCACGTCCTAAAAATACCACATCTGCTCTATTTTCTGTAATAATACTGTTTGCTTGGTCAGCTGTAGTAATTAAACCAACTGCTCCTGTTAAAATACCCGTAGCTATTTTAATATTTTCAGCAAACTCAACTTGGTATAATGGTTTAATTGGAATTTTAACACCTGCTATATTCCCTGCAGTTGAACAGTCTATTAAATCAATAGTTTTTGCTTTTAAAATTTCTGCTAATTTAATCGAATCCTCGTTTGACCATCCTTCTGTGGACCATTCTGTTGCAGAAATTCTTACAAATAACGGATTTTCTTCTGGCCAAACTTTTCGAATACTTGCTATAACTTCTAATAAAAACCGAATTCTATTTTCAAAACTTCCACCATAAATATCTATTCTTTTATTGCTTACAGGAGATAGAAACTCGTTAATTAAATAACCATGTGCTGCGTGTATTTCTATTATTTTAAATCCAGCTTCTTTGCTCCGTTTTGCAGCATCCTGAAAATACTGAATGGTTTTGCTAATATCTGAAATACTCATTTCTGTTGGAATTGTATCTCCTTCCTGAAAAGGGATAGCACTTGGTGCTAAACATTGCCAACTAAGGTCTTGATCTTTTGTTGTGGCATCTTTCCAAGGACGTGAATGACTTGCCTTTCTTCCTGCATGTGCCAATTGAATACCTGGAACAGAGCCTTGCTGCTCCATAAAACGGGTTATTCGTTTTAAAAAAGGGATGTGCTCGTCTTTCCAAATACCTAAATCGTTAGGAGAAATTCTTCCTTCCGGGCAAACCGCAGCTGCTTCCATAATTACTGCAGAAGATCCTCCTGTTGCTAGGCTACCATAATGTACCAAATGCCAATCGTTTGCAAAACCATCTTCACTTGAATATTGACACATTGGTGAAACTATGATTCTGTTTTTTAACTGTATATTTTTAATTTTTAATGGTGAAAATAAGTGTATCATGTTAATCCTTTTAAATAAAATTAATTTATGTTTTAGATTCCCTAATATTTACAAAATTTTAAATAAATCCGATGGATGATTTAGTATAAATTTTGCGCCATTTGCAATCAATTCATTTTTATCTCTATAACCCCAAGCAACTCCAACGGCAAACATTCCTGCATTTGTTGCTGTTTGCATATCAATTCCGCTATCTCCTACAAATACTATTTCATTTGGATTCAAATTAAATTTTTTACTAATTTGAATCGCTGTAACTGGGTTCGGTTTTTTTGCTTCTTCGTTGGTTAATCCAATAACGGCTTCAAAATTATAAGTAGGAAACAGTTCTGCTACTATTTTTTTTGCAAGATGATCAGCTTTATTGGTTAGTATTGCCATTTCTATTTTTTGGGAAACTAATGTGTCTAGTAAATTAATAATTCCGTTATATGGCTTTGTTTTATTAGTGCAATTTGAAGTATATATAGCAATCATTTCATTCCAACATGTATCCATAAACTCCTTTTCATTACTTTTTTTAGCTACTGCCTTCTTCAATAAATCCCTGATTCCACTTCCTAGAAACTGTTCGTAGGTTTTCAGATTATGAGTAGGTAAATCATTTTGTTTCAGCATAACATTCATCGCATCCGCAATATCTTCAACTGAATTTATAAGTGTACCATCTAAATCGAATATTACACCTTTAAATCCATTTGCCACTTTATTTGTCATAGGCTTACTGATAAATGAAATTTATGCTTAATTAAGTATTAGTATTTTCTTTATTTAACTCCAAATATTTATCTACAAATGCTTTAATGCCATCTTCTAGTTCTGTTTCTGGTTTAAAATTTATATACTTAAATAAACTCTCCACATTGGCATAGGTGCTTTGAACATCCCCTGGTTGCATTGGTTTAAAAACAATTTTTCCCTTTTTGCCTAATGCTTTTTCAACAGCATGCACATAATCCATTAAAGCTACCGGACTATTATTACCTATGTTAAAAAGCTGGTACGCTTTGGAACTTTTAGAAGGTATCGGTTTTTTTGGGTTAAACTCTGGATTATTTTCTTTTGGAGGAAGAGGCAACAAGCGTTTTACACTTTCAACAATATCACCCACATAAGTAAAATCTCTACTCATATTACCATTATTAAAAACTTCAAATTCTTTATCTTCTACCATAGCTTTTGTAAAAATATGTAAAGCCATATCTGGTCGTCCCCAAGGTCCGTAAACCGTAAAAAAACGTAATCCTGTACACGGAATATTATATAAATTTGCATAGGAATGCGCCATCATTTCATTTGCTTTTTTACTTGCAGCATACATTGCTAATGGATGATCGGTACAATTATCTTCTTTAAAAGGAATTTCTTCACTAAGCCCATAAACTGAACTTGAAGATGCAAAAACTAAATGTTCTACTGGATAAGCTCTACAACTTTCTAAAATATTTAAAAACCCCGTAATATTACTATCTACATACGAATGTGGATTTTTTAAAGAATACCTTACACCTGCTTGTGCAGCTAAATTTACCACATAATTAAATTTCTGCTCCTTAAATAGTTGCTTTATATTTTCTAAATCTGTTAAATCTAATTTTACAAAAGCAATAGTATCGTTTTGTAATAATTTATTGTATGCTATTTTACTAATATCAAAACCTAAATCCGTTAACCTAGCTAATTTTAACTTAGGATCATAATAATCATTAATATTATCTAATCCAACTACTTCATAATTTGATTTTATTAATAATTTTGCTAAATGATGGCCAATAAAGCCTGCCATTCCCGTAATAAGTACTTTCTTTTTATTTACTGTCATTTTTATAGGTCAATTTTCTGTTTCTGTACATCAACATTACAAAAATAGAATTTAAATAAACAATCCTTAAAAAAGCTTGTAATTATTTTAGGGTAGTAATATTAAAAATCAAATTATCGTGTTAAATTTGAACCACAAAATTATATATACAAATGAACAAACAATTAATAGAATGCGTTCCAAACATTAGTGAAGGACGCGATATGCATAAAATACAAGCAATTTCTAATGTTGTTGAAACTGTAGAAGGCGTAAAATTGTTAGATGTTGACCCTGGAAAAGCTACCAATAGAACCGTAATTACTTTTGTTGGAGAACCAAAAAATGTAATTGAAGCAGCTTTTAGGCTAATTAAAAAGGCAGCAGAACTAATTGATATGAGTAAACATTCTGGAGAACATCCACGTTTTGGAGCTACCGATGTTTGTCCATTAGTTCCTATTGCTGGAATAACTATGGAAGAAACTGCTAAATACGCACACCAATTAGGAAAACGTATTGGAGAAGAGTTGGAAATTCCAGGATATTTTTACGAAAATGCTGCAACAGAAGAAAAAAGAAAAAATTTAGCTAGTTGCAGATCTGGAGAATATGAAGGTTTAAAAGAAAAATTAAATAACCCAGATTGGAAACCAGATTTTGGTCCAGCAAATTTCAACGAGTCTGTTAAAAAAACTGGTGCCATTGCAATTTCTGCTCGCGACTTTTTAATTGCCTATAATGTAAATTTAAACTCTACTTCTACTCGTAGAGCAAATGCGGTTGCATTTGACATACGTGAAGCTGGTAGAATTAAACGAGAAGGAAATTCTTCCACAGGTAAAAAAGTATTAGATAAAAATGGAGAACCTGTTCGTATTCCAGGAAAACTAAAAGCAGTAAAAGGTATTGGCTGGTTTATTGAAGAATATGGAATTGCTCAAATATCCTATAATTTAACCAATATAAATATCACCTCTATGCATGTGGCTTTTGATGAAACAGTTAAAGCTGCTGATAAAAGAGGATTACGTGTTACAGGTTCCGAATTAATTGGATTAATTCCTTTACAAGCAATGCTAGATGCTGCGGATTATTTCTTAAAAAAACAAGAACGATCTTTAGGTATTTCTGAAGCTGAAAAAATAAAAATAGCAATAAAATCACTAGGATTAGATGATTTGAAGCCTTTTAATCCTAATGAAAAAATAATTGAATATCTATTAAAAGAAGATTCTAAAAAACTAGTAGATTTAACAGTTACAGAATTTGCTGAAGAAACCGCTGGGGAATCTATGGCTCCTGGTGGTGGTTCTATTTCTGCATATGTTGGTGCTTTAGGAGTTTCGTTAGGAACTATGGTTGCTAACCTTTCAGCCCACAAACCTGGCTGGGACGATAAATGGGAGTACTTTTCTGATTGGGCTGTAAAAGGTCAAAATTATAAAAATCAATTACTTTTTTTGGTAGATGAAGATACTAATGCTTTTAATAAAATTATTGAAGGTTTTAGAATGCCAAAAAAAACGGAGGAAGAAAAATTAGCTAGAAAAAATGCCATTGAAACTGCAACTAAATATGCAACAGAAATACCTTTTCAAGTAATGGAAACTTCTTATAATTCTATGGAAGTAATGAAAGAAATGGTTTATAATGGCTTACAAAATTCATTATCCGATGCTGGAGTAGGAATTTTATGTGCAAAAACTGCAGTAACTGGTGCTTATTTTAATGTACGTATAAATGCGAAAGATATTAAAGATAGAGATTTTGCAGAAAATATAATTAAAAAAGCTACGGATATATACCATAAAACCATATTAATTGAAAAAGAAATTATGGAATATATAGATAGTAAAATGTAATCTATAAAAACACTTCTACAAGCTTCAGACGTTCTAAATTTAGTATTACTGAGCTTGTCGAAGTGTTTTAAAATTATCTTGAATAATTAGGAGCTTCTTTAGTAATAGTAACATCGTGTGGATGACTTTCCATCATTCCGGCTGCTGTAATTTTAACAAATTTAGCTTCTTTTTGCGAGTGAATATCTTTAGCACCACAATAACCCATTCCGGCACGTAATCCTCCAACAAACTGATGCATGGTTTCAAATAATTCTCCTTTGTAAGGAACTCTTCCTACAATTCCTTCTGGTACTAATTTTTTAATATCATCTTCAACATCTTGAAAATAACGGTCTTTAGAACCTTCTTTCATAGCTTCCACAGAACCCATTCCTCGATAAGATTTAAATTTTCTTCCTTCAAAAATTATAGTTTCACCTGGAGACTCTTTTGTTCCTGCTAATAAAGAACCTAACATAACAGAATCTGCACCAGCAGCAATAGCTTTTGGAATATCACCAGTGTATCTTATTCCTCCATCTGCAATTACTGGTATTCCTGTACCTTTAATAGCATTAGAGACTTCAATAATTGCTGATAATTGAGGATATCCAACACCTGCAACTACACGAGTAGTACAAATAGATCCTGGTCCAATACCTACTTTTACGGCATCTGCTCCTGCTTCTACTAAATATTTTGCAGCATCACCAGTAGCAATATTACCAACAATTACATCAATTTGAGGAAATTCATTTTTAATTTCTTTTAAAACTCCAACCACACCTTTTGTATGTCCATGAGCTGTATCAATAATTAAAGCATCTACACCTGCAGCAACTAATTTAGATGCTCTTTTAAGTGCATCACCTGTAACTCCAATTGCAGCTGCAACCCTTAAACGCCCATATTGATCTTTATTTGCATTTGGATTTTCACGAACTTTTATAATATCTCTATAAGTTATTAATCCAACTAGTTTATAATTTTCATCTACAACAGGTAGTTTTTCAATTTTATTATCTTGTAAAATGATTTCAGCTTGTTTTAAAGAAGTACCAACAGAAACTGTTACTAAGTTTTCAGAAGTCATAACTTCTTCAATTTTTCGAGTATTATTTTTTTCAAACCTTAAATCGCGATTCGTAATAATTCCGATTAGCTTTGTTTGAGCATTTACCACTGGAATTCCTCCAATGCTATATTTTTTCATTAAGTTTTTTGCATCACCAACAGTTCCGTCTTTAGTAATCGTAACTGGTTCAATTATCATACCTGATTCAGAACGTTTTACAGCTTTTACTTCTGCTGCTTGTTTTTTAATGGTCATGTTTTTATGTAAAACTCCTATACCACCACTACGAGCCATAGCAATTGCCATTTCAGATTCAGTAACTGTATCCATTGCTGCGGAAACAATAGGAACGTTTAAATCTATATTTTTACTAAATTTAGATTGAATATTTACTTCTCTTGGAAGTACTTCTGAAAAGGCTGGAATTAATAAAACATCATCGTAAGTTAAACCTTCACCTACAAATTTTGAAGAATTGGAAATCATAATGCAATCAACTTTAAAATTAATTGCAGGCAAATTTACATGTTTTAATTGATTTTAACCTATTTATTTTTTAAGTGTTTTAAATAATGGATAATTACTTTTCTAATATCGTTTGCAGTTTCTGTTTTTTTAGGAGTATAAACACTTACAACTCCTTTATTTTCAGTAGTTAAAAACGGAATGTCATACCCCTTTAATAAATAATCGCTAAAAGCAACGGTATATATTTTAGTGTCTATTATTTTTTTATTATTTACTAACCAAGTTTCATTATCTGTATTATAGGTTGCTAAATAGCGTTGTAAATAAGCTCCTTTACCTGCATGTTCTCTTCCATATTCCAATACTTCTTTAAGTAAACTTCCAGTTAATTTAACTTTTAAAATGCCTCCTCCAAAAGGCATAACTCTAAAAATATCAAAACCTGTAATATCTCCTGATAACTGATCGTCAATTCTAATAGATCCTCCATTAACAATTGTACAATCTACCTTGTTATCAAAAGCATAAGCCATAGATTTTGTAATGAGTTCTCCTAAATTTGTTTGTACGCTTCTAATTGGTGTATCTCTGCCATCTAAAGGAACATTTGTATGATAAAGCACCGCTCCTGGATTATCTAAAATTTTATTCAACTTTTCATCTAAAAACAATCCCCATTTATCTACAATTTTTTTCACTTTCTCATCTGGCTTAATTTTATCATCAATGTTAACTAATGTAGAGTTTATGGTTACTTTTTTTGTTTTAGTGTTATACGTTATTCTATGAACATAAACTGTTTTTGCGTTTGCATCGGCTTTAGTTACTTTTCCTTTTCCAACAGGAATAGACATGTTTACATGCTCATGACCTCCCATAATTAAAGGAACTTCAGGAAGCATTTTTAATATTTTTGTATCATCTTCTTTAGTAACATGAGTTAATCCAAAAACAATCTTTGCGTTGTTTTTTAATGAATTATATGCTTTTTTAGCAGTTTTATAAAAATCATCATAAACAATATAATCTTTAGGATTTGCATTTACTGTTGCGCTAAAAAATCCTATTTTAATAGCTTTGCCTTCTTTATTTTTAACCTCAAAAGTTACTGTTTTTGGAATATTTTGCATTTTACCATTTCTTAAAATTGAAAAAGGTAAAATTGTATCTCCTTTTTTATGCTTTAAATTAGTTGCAATCCATTTAAAATTAGATTCATTTAAACGATCTTGTAGTTCATTTTCATTCAAATCAAACTCATGGTTACCAAATGCTACTAAATCAAAATGCATAGCATTCATAACTTCAATCATTTGTTTTCCCTTAATTCTTTTTCCTTTATATTTAAGTGTTCCTAACAAAGAAGGATTTAAAAAATCTCCAGCTAAAAACATATAGGTATTTGGATTTTCTTTTAATAACTGTTGATGCAAAGTTTCCACTCTTGCCATTCCTCCTACTTTTCCTCCTTCTAATGGAGCAATTTCATAAACGTCATTTAATTGTAAAAAAGTAAATTTTATTTCGTTGTTTTGTTTTGTACAGCTTGTTGTTGACAAAAGCAAAAGACTTATTAATAAGTAGCCTAATTTTTTCATTTTTGTAGTTTAAAAGGCAAACTTAACTTTAATTACAATAATATAAAAGCAGATTATAGCTTAGTTTTTTAATTAACTATTTTTTCGCAAAAAGTTGTTGGATGATTATAATTACTGCTAATGTGTAACTTAATGTCATTAAAATTCCTGAAAACATAATAACATATTTAACCCAAATAAAGCCTTTCCATAAAAAATAAATCCCTCCAAAAGTTAATACTACAGAAACAAATGGTTCAAACATTAAAAAATGTTTGATTTGTTTATTAATAGAAGTAGTAGATAAAATTAAAGATAAAAGAAAGAATATAACCGACATAGATAAAATATGATTATGTATGATAGTTAAAACCTCATGCTCACTTTTTTTGAATTTCATAATTTCAGCATTCTCATTATTTTCATTTCCTAAATATTGGGTTTCAATACCTGATGGTTGCATAGATGTAGTTTTATTTATAAAACTAACTCCTCCATAAAATCCAACACTTAAAACGATAATAAAAATTGCAATAACCGTTTTTATCTCCTTAGGTAATTTGTGTATTAATCCGTGTACTTGCATTAAATTATTTTTTTACGATGTAGTATAGAAATGCTTTGTAGTAATTTTTCCATTTGAAAAGTAATAGATTTAGCTGAAATAGTTGCTCCCGAAATTCCAGCAATATCATTTCCATATTTTAAGGAATTATCCACGCTTTTTCCAATAAATTGTTTTAGCCATCTTTTACTGCCTATTTCACCTCCTCTATCTTCTCGATAAACTAATATTTTTACTTTTTTTATAACCAAATTCGAATTAAAAATAACTAAAAAGTCAAAATAATCCACTTTTCCAAAAGCTTTACCTTGGTAATAATAGCCTAAATTTTTACTATCAATATTTATTTTTTTAAAATTTGAATCCGTAATTTTTATAGGTAATTCTTTATTTAAATCTTCTTTAACTTTAATTGATTCTATAGTGAAATTATCAATTACAAACGTCTTTTTTATTTCACTATTAATAAGTTTATCTATTTTATTAATAGGTTTAAAAGCCACCAAAGCTGTTAAAACTATAAAAAATAAGATTTCTTTTTTCATCTTTTAAATTTTAAAATAAAAAGAAGCAAATTATTATAATTTGCTTCTTTAAAGTAATTATTAAAACCAAATTGCTATACCTGCATTAAACTGTTTTGAAGTTTCACTTCCTGAAATAGCATTATTTACAAGTTGATAATCTGCTTTAAAAGCTGCTCCATTAGCTACTTTATAATTTAAACCAAACACTAACTCGTTTTTATCGTTTGCTAAGTTTTTAACTAAACTTCCTGCTGTTTTAGCCTGAGTATTGTACTTTTCATAACGTAAAAATGGAGTTATTTTTTCTACACCTTTTAAGTTAAAACTATAAGCAACTTCTCCATAAAAACCATTCATTTCTGATCCTAAATCACTACCTATTAATGTGTTGTATTGTTCAGTATCGGATAACTTCGTATAAATATATTGACTTCTGAATTCAAAATTTTGGTAACGATACCTTGCATCTAAACCAATCATAGTAATTCCAACAGTAGAATCTTCAATAGTGGTATCGTCTGTTTGAGAACGCCCAAAATAACCTGACAAACCTAAACGCAAGCCTTGAATACCATAATAATCTATTTTGGTTGAAAAATTTGGAGAGCTAACATTAGATTCTGCACCTTTTTGACGACCTTTTCTTAAACCATCCACACCTCGTAATAATCCAACGCCATCTTTATACGAACTAAACCCGTTAAACACGTAAAATTGATATTTTATGGATGCATTATAAATATTACCGTTTATTCCAACTCCTATTTCTCTCCATGTTGTTGGAACAATATATTTATCTACATTAGGCCGTTCAACTCCATAATAAGTTGTTGGTTCATGATATTCATTTATAATCCCCATTGGAACTAACATCAATCCAGCTAAAACATTAAAATTAGAATTTACCTTATATGAAATATATGCTTGTTCTACAAAAACTTCTTTTACGTGCTCATATTCAATTTCCGTTAAAAAACTTACTTTATCATTAAATTTATAACCTAATAACATTACTAATCGATGAACATCTAAATCTCCTGATGTTGAACCATCTGGTTCATTATAATCTACTTGTGCATAACCTCCAATAGTAACGCCAGATGTAGTAACATTTCCTAAAATTCGTTGTCCTGAATTTTGTTGTAAATTATTTGTTTTTGTTTGTGAATAACCTGTTAATGAGATTAATATAACAGAAACTGCAATTGTAATTTTTTTCATTTTTAATTGTTATTTTTATTTAGACTTATTATAAATAAGTAACAAAAGTAACAAAGTGATTTTAAACTAGAAAGTTTTATTTATAATAATTCTAAATAATATGATGAATGTCAGTAAACGAAAAAAATAAGTAAAATTTAAAATATTTTAAGAGCCTCGTTATAAGCACTTTCGAAAGCCATAGCCTTAATATTGGTACTAACTTTCTGATGGTTAAAATAAGTAATTAACTTTTCAGTAGGCATATTACCTGTAAGTTCATCTTTAGCCATTGGGCAACCTCCATAACCCTTAATTGCTCCATCAAACCTATTGCACCCTGCTTTAAAAGCTGCATCAACTTTTTCAAACCAGGTAGTTGGTGTGGTGTGTAAATGTGCACCAAACTCTATATTTGGATAAGCTGGAATTAAATTAGAAAATAGGTAATCAATAATTTTAGCATCAGAACTACCAATAGTATCGGATAATGAAATAATCTTCACTCCCATTTTAGCTAATTTTTCCGTCCAATTAGCTACAATTTCAACATTCCAAGGATCACCATAAGGATTTCCAAACCCCATAGATAAATAAGCTACTACTTCTTTATTGGTTTTTGTTGCTATATTTAAAATTTCTTCTAAAATAATAGTAGATTGATCAATTGTTTTTCCTGTATTACGCATTTGAAAGTTTTCTGAAATAGAAAATGGGTAACCCAAATAATCTATCTCTTCAAATTTAGAAGCATCTTCTGCTCCACGAATATTTGCAATTATTGCTAAAAGTTTACTAGAAGTAGTACTTAAATCTAATTTTGATAAAACTTCTGCAGTATCTTTCATTTGCGGAATAGCTTTTGGAGATACAAAACTACCAAAATCAATAGTATCAAAACCAACGCGTAATAAAGCATTTATATACTGAGCTTTAGCTTCTGTTGGAATAAAATGCGATTTTATTCCTTGCATAGCATCACGTGGGCACTCAATAATTTTTACTTTTTTCATGGTTGCTCAAATATACAAAACCAATTATGAAAATAATATAAAAAAAGCTATTGCAACAAAAATTAAAACCTTAAACCATTTTATATTTTTTGGAAAAGTTTTGTGGCTTTTTAAATAATTGGATAATTGACCTGATATAATGGAAACTACACTAAAAATTAGTAATGCCTGAGCCATAAAAATAAAACCTAAAACATAAAATTGAATTACTGTATTTTGACTTGAACTGTATAAAAAACCAGGGAAAAAAGCTAAAAAGAAAATAGAAACTTTTGGATTAATTACATTCATTATAAACCCTCTTTTATAAAGTTTCCACGAATTAATCTTAGAAACATTTGCTTCTAATTCTATAACTTCTTTTTCTGTAATGGATTTATAAGCCAAAAACAACAAATACAAGGCTCCAAACACTTTTAGTCCAAAAAACAAGCTTTCCGATTGTTTAATAAGTGCCGAAACTCCAAACGCTACTAAAGATGTGTGAATTATTATGCCTGAAACTAAACCTAATGCGGTAATAATACCATGTTTTTTTCCGTTGGATATACTTTGCATTAATACGTATAATATATCTGGACCTGGCATTAAAGTCAGCAACATAGATACTCCAATAAATGATATAAGAATTTCGTAATTCATTTAATTATTTTCTAATATAGCTCTGTTTATCATTTTAACTAATGATGGACCTTCATAAATAAACCCAGTATAAATTTGAATTAAATCTGCACCAGCATTTAATTTTTCTAAAGCATCTTTTGCGCTATGAATTCCTCCCACTCCAATAATAGTAAATGCTTTATTTGATTTGTTAGCTAAATATCGAATTACTTCGGTGCTTTTATCTTTTATTGGTTTTCCACTTAATCCACCATAACCAATTGCATTTAACATTTCATCAGAAGCTTTTAATCCATCTCTACTAATTGATGTGTTAGTTGCAATTACGCCTTCAATTTTTGTTTTAGTTATAATTTCAATTACTTCATCTAACTGATTTGTATTTAAATCGGGCGCAATTTTTAATAAAATAGGTTTTTGTTTTTTGAATTTTAAACCTTCTTTTTGAATAGTGGTAATAAGTTCTACTAAATAATCTTTATCGGTTAATTTTGCATGACTTCCTACATTTGGGCAACTTACATTCAGTACAAAATAATCTACATAATCATGTAGTTCGTTAAAACATTTTATATAATCATTGGTATAATTTTCAGGTAAAGTTGCAGTGTTTTTACCAATATTTCCACCAATTATTACTTTGTTTTTATTTTTTTTAAGTTGTTTAACTGCAATTTCTACTCCGTTATTATTAAATCCCATTCTATTAATAATACCTTCATCTTTTTTTAAACGAAATAATCTTTTTTTAGGATTTCCTGATTGTGGATTTGGAGTAACCGTACCAATTTCAATAAAACCAAAACCAAAATCAGCTAATTCATTATAAAGCGCTGCATTTTTATCGAAACCGGCTGCTAAACCAACAGGATTTTTAAATGTAAGTCCAAATAATTTTCGTTCTAATTTAGGATTTTCAACGGTAAATAGTTTTCTAACAAGCGCTGAAACTCCTGGAATTTTAAAACTATTTTTAATAAACGAAAAGGTAAAGTGATGAATCTTTTCAGGATCAAACAAAAAGAATAACGGACGAATAATGCTTTTATACATTGAATTTGGTTTATGCAAAAATAAAAAAAACCTTTAGATAAATCTAAAGGTTTAAAATAGTTATTAACGTAAGGTTGCTCCTACATTTTTTTCAAAGGTTTGCTTAAACCTTTCCATTATTTTATCAATTTGCTTATCATTAAGTGTTTTATTTTCATCTTGTAAAATAAAACTTACTGCATACGATTTTTTTCCTTCTGGTAATTTATCTCCTTCATAAACATCAAATAAATCTACTTCTTTTAGCAAGTTTCGCTCAGCTTGATAAGCTAAATTATATATTTCATTAAAAGTAACTTCTTTATCTAATAATAAGGCAAAATCTCTTTTAACCGATGGATATTTAGGTAATAATTTAACTTTCATAGTTGAAGAACCAACTAATTTTAAAACATTTTCCCAATTAAAATCGGCAAATAAAACTTCTTGTTTAATGCCAAATTCTTTTAAAATATGTTTTTTAACCACACCTAAATCCACTAATTTAGTTTTACCTAAACTTAATGTTAACCCTTCAGAAAAAACATCGTTTTTAGTTGGTACAGGTTTTACATTATTAATTCCTAAACGAGATAAAATAGTAGTTACTATACCTTTTAAATAAAAGAAATTTGTGTTTTTAGAAACAGCATTCCAACGTTCTTTATTAGCAGTACCTGAAACAAATAAAGTTAAATGTTTTTGTTCACTTTTTCCATTTTCAAATTGATGATACGTTTTACCAAATTCAAAAAATTTCAAAGAAGTTCTTTTTCTGTTTACATTATATATTACAGATTCTAAACCACTGAATAACAATGATTGACGCATCACACCTAAATCACTACTTAAAGGATTTAATATCTCGATATTATGTTCTTTTTTTAAAGATTCAGATAAAGAAACATAGCTTTCTTTAGTAAGTGAATTTGCCATAGTTTCATAAAAACCAAGGGAAACTAATTGATTTGAAATTAAGTTATTTATTTTAACTTCTTCAAAATCATTAGCAGAAATAGACATATTTAATTTTGGAGAAAATTCAATATTATTATAACCATAAACACGTAATATTTCTTCAATTACATCAGCTTCTCTGGTAACATCTACTCTGTAAGATGGAATAGTTAATCCTAAACCTCCATCTGTAACGCTATTAAATTTAATTTCTAAAGACGCCAAAATGTTTTTAACCGTTTCTCTTGGAATTTCTACTCCAATTATACGATCCATTTTTTCGTAACTTAAAAAAACCTGATGATCTTCAATTTTGTTTGGATATAAATCTACTATTTCAGAAGATATTTTACCGCCAGCAATTTCAATAATTAAATTTGCAGCTCGTTTTAATGCATATTTTGTGAAGTTTACATCAATTCCGCGTTCAAATCGGAAAGAAGCATCCGTATTTAATCCGTGACGTTTAGCTGTTTTTCTAATAGAAACTGGATTAAAATAAGCACTTTCTAAAAATATAGAAGTAGTATTATTGGTAACTCCAGAATCAATTCCTCCAAAAACTCCTGCAATACACATAGGCTCGCTATTAGCATCACAAATCATTAAATCTTCTTCGTGTAATTTTCTTTCTACACCATCTAAAGTTGTAAATTTAGTTCCGTTTGGTAACGTTTTAACTAAAATTTTGTTCCCTTTAACTTTAGCTGCATCAAAAGCGTGTAAAGGTTGACCTAATTCATGCAAAACATAATTGGTTACATCTACTACATTATTAATTGGTGATAAACCTATAGCTTTAAGTCTGTTTTGAAGCCATTCAGGAGAATCTTTTACGGTAATATCTGAAATAGTTACTCCTGCATATCGTGGAGCTTTTTCATTATTTTCAACTTCAACATCAAATTTTAAAGTTCTATCATCTACTCTAAAATCACTTACTGACGGCGAAATTAATTCTATATAAATTTCTTTATGCGCTAAACCTGCACGTAAATCTCTTGCCGTTCCAAAATGGCTCATAGCATCCGCACGGTTTGGAGTTAATCCTATTTCAAAAACTTCATCGGCTTCAATATTAAAAACTTCTGCAGCTTTAGTTCCTGCTTCAATAGAATCTTCTAAAACTAAAATTCCTTCGTGGCTACTTCCTAAACCTAACTCATCTTCAGCGCAAATCATTCCATAACTTTCTTCGCCTCTAATTTTACTTTTTTTAATTTTAAATCCTTCGCCTTTTTCATCGTATAACATAGTTCCAACCGTTGCTACAGGTACTGTTTGACCAACTGCAACATTAGGTGCACCACAAACAATTTGAACAGGAGCTCCATTTCCTAAATCAACAGTAGTTACTTTTAATCTATCTGCATTTGGATGTTGCTCACAGGTAATTACTTTACCTATCACAACTCCTTTTAAACTTCCTTTTATAGATTCAACACGTTCAATGCCTTCAACTTCAAGTCCTAAATCAGTTAACAATTCACCTGTTTTTTCTGCTTCCCAATCAATTTTTAAAAATTGTTTTAACCAATTGTATGATATTTTCATTCTATATTCTTTTTACGATTTGCAAAGATAAAAAATAGAATTCAGTTGTGTTAATAACAGCTGATTTTTTTAATCTATTTCATTTAATAAAATTACAATTATACTTTTTTTAACATTCAAATTCTATTATAAATTGTAATATTAGAATATTATTAATTACTTAACTAACTTCCTTAACATGAAAACTTTTAACTTTATTATTGGTGTTATTTCATTTGTAGCACTCTCTTTTACAGGAAACAATGCTTTTGCACAATTAACTTTGCCAAGAGTAAGTCAACAAGCTAGTGTATCTCAAAAAGTAGGTATAACTACTATAACTATTAATTACTCAAGACCAAGCGTTAAAGGAAGAGAAATATGGGGAAAATTAGTTCCTTATGGGATGAAAAATTTAGGATTTGGCACAGCAAAAGAATCCCCTTGGAGAGCTGGAGCTGATGAAAATACAACTATTTCCTTTTCAGATGATGTTTCTATAGAAGGAAAACCTATTAAAGCTGGTATTTACGGATTGCATATTGTTGCTTACGAAAACAGTGATGCGACCATTATTTTTTCTAATAATTCAACTGCTTGGGGAAGTTTTTTTTACAATCCGAAAGAAGATGCGCTACGTGTTAATGTAAAAACTAAACCTATAAATAACGAGGAATTACTTACTTATGATTTTAGTAAAGTTACCCCAACTTCTACAACTGTATCTTTAAAATGGAGCACCAAAGAAATTCCTTTTAAAATTGAAGTTCCGGTAACAAAAATTGTTATGAATAATATTAGAAAAGAACTTCAAAACTCACCAGGTTTTTCAAATCAAAGTTGGATACAAGCAGCTAATTTTGCTTTAAATAATGGAGGTGATTTAAACAAAGCTTTAGATTGGATAAACAAAGCAATAAGCGGACAATTTTATAGTAAGAAAACAGCAACTAATTTGTTAATTAAATCTAGAATTTTAGCCAAAATGGGTGAACAAGATGCTTCTATTAAAATTTTAGACGAAGCATCATCTATGGCTAATAAACGACAATTAAATGCTATGGGATATCAAATGTTAAATCAAAAACAAAACGATTTAGCTCTTAAGTTTTTTAAGTTAAATGTTAAAAACAATCCATCTGATCCAAACTGCTATGATAGTTTAGGCGAAGCATATAAAATTATTGGAAATAAAAAGAATGCCATTAAAAATTTAAAAAAGGCATTATCCTTAAATCCTCCAGCAAATGTAAAAGCTAATTCCGAAAAATTATTAAGAGAATTGGGTGTGAAAATTTAAATTAATTTAAATGGGTTTTTAGAAGTACTTTTTAGAAACCCATTTTTAACTAATATTTGCCCAAATAGTACTATTTTTTGAAATTTCTTGGTAAGCAATATTAATAAATCTATTTGCAGGTTTTGTAAGAGTAGAATCTTCCTCTAATAAATCAATAGCAACCGTTCGAGCTAATTTTAGCAAATGTGCATCTTTAACAATATCTGCAATTTTCATATTTAAAACGCCGCTTTGTTGAGTTCCCATTAAATTACCTGGTCCGCGTAACTTCAAATCTACTTCTGCAATTTTAAATCCATCACTAGTGCTAACCATTGTGTCTAACCGAATTTTAGCTTCATTAGATAATTTAAAACTAGTCATTAAAATACAATAGCTTTGCTCTGCTCCTCGCCCAACTCTACCACGTAATTGATGTAATTGTGAAAGTCCAAAACGCTCCGCACTTTCTATAACCATAACGCTTGCATTTGGTATATTAACGCCAACTTCTATTACAGTAGTTGCAACCATTATTTGAGTTTCGCCTTTAATAAATCTCTGCATTTCAAACTCTTTGTCTTCCGCTTTCATTTTACCATGAACGATACTAATTTGATACGTTGGTTTAGGAAAATCTCTAGAAATACTTTCGTAACCATCCATTAAATCTTTATAATCCATAGCTTCAGATTCATTAATTAATGGATAAACGATGTAAACTTGTCTTCCTTTGGCTATTTCATCTTTTAAAAACTTAAATACGGAAAGTCTATTTGCATCGTACCGATGTGCAGTTTTAACTTCTTTTCTTCCTGGAGGTAATTCATCAATTACAGAAATATCCAAATCACCATAAACACTCATTGCTAAAGTTCTAGGAATTGGAGTGGCAGTCATTACTAAAATATGCGGTGGCAATTCATTTTTTTTCCAAAGTTTTGAGCGTTGCGCAACACCAAATCGATGTTGTTCATCAATAATGGCAATTCCTAAATTTTTAAATTTTACTTTATCTTCAATTAAAGCGTGTGTTCCTATTAAAATTTGTAAATCTCCAGATTCTAAATCGCTATGAATAATTTTCCGTTCTTTAGTTTTAGTAGATCCTGTTAGTAATTTAACGGTTACATTCATTCCTTTTAAAAGTTCTACAATGGAATTGTAATGTTGTGTTGCCAAAATTTCTGTTGGCGCCATTAACGTTGCTTGATATTTATTATCTAAAGCAATTAACATTACTAACAAAGCTACAATAGTTTTACCAGAGCCTACATCGCCTTGTAATAAGCGATTCATCTGTGCATTTGAACCAATATCTTTTCTAATTTCTTTTAATACTCTTTTTTGCGCATTTGTAAGTTCAAAAGGTAAGTTTTGTTTATAAAACGAATTAAAATATGTGCCAACTTTTTCAAAATTGAAGCCTTTAATTTTGGCTTTTCTTATCATTTTTCTTCTTATAAGTTGTAACTGAATAAAAAATAATTCTTCAAATTTTAAACGCTTTTGTGCTTCTGCTAATAATTCCTGAGTTTTTGGAAAATGTATATTAAATAAGGCTTCGCTTTTGGAAATTAACTGATTATTTTTAATAATATCTTCGGATAAAGTTTCTCTAAATTCTGTTCCAACTTCTTGAAATAAGCTTTGCATAATTTTAGAAATAACTCTATTGCTAATTCCTTTATTAGACAATTTTTCCGTAGAAGGATAAACTGGCTGCATAGCCGTTCTTAAGTTTTTTTTATACGCTGACGCCAACTCCATTTCTGGATGTGCCATAGAATAAAAACCATTAAAATAATTTGTTTTCCCAAAAATTACATACGGGATATTTAACTTTAAAGTATCTTTTATCCATTTAGCACCTCTAAACCAAATTAACTCCATAGTGCCGGTTTCGTCCATAAATGTTGCTACTAAACGGCTTCCTCTTTTTTGTTGTACTGTTTTTAATGAAGTTATTTTACCAACAATTTGTATTTCGGCAGTATTTTGTTGCAATTGATTTATTTTAACAAATTGAGTTCTATCTATATACCTAAACGGAAAAAAATTAATTAAATCCGAATAGGTATGTATCCCTAATTCCGTTTTCAGCAAGTCTGCTCTATTAGGTCCAACACCCTTTAAATACGTTATAGAAGTATGTAAATTAGTAATCACTTTAACATTTAAAAATACGAAGATACACTTTCAAATTACTAATTACAATTACAATTTAAGTACCAACAAATATTGTATCTTTGCACTCTTAATTTTTTTATAATGAGATTACACAGAAATTTAGTATTTACAGTAATAGATTCCATAAAATTAATTTTTAATGAGGGAGAATACGCCGATAAAGTTGTTCAAAAAGCATTAAAAAGAGATGCTCGTTGGGGTGCAAGAGATAGAAAATTTGTTGCGGAAACTATTTATGAAATGGTAAGATGGAAACGTTTGTACAATGAAATTGCTGGGACAAAATCTCATTATTCTACGGAAAATGTATGGAAAAATTTTGCAGTGTTTGCTGTTTTAAAAGGATATAATTTACCAGATTGGAATCAATTACAAGGAGTTCCTAAAAGAAGAATTAAAGGTAAATTTGATGAACTTCAAAAAATAAGAATTTTTAAAGAATCTATTCCGGATTGGTTAGACGAATTGGGAATTAAAGAATTAGGCGAAAGCAACTGGGTTAATGAAGTTACAGCGCTAAACAAACAAGCAGATGTAGTTTTACGAACAAATACTTTAAAAACCACAAAAGCAAATTTGCAAAAAAGATTAGCCGAAGAAGGTATTGAAACCATTTTTATTGATGGTTATACAGATGCTTTAAAACTAGTAGAAAGAGCTAATGTGTTTAGAACTAAATGTTTTAAAGAAGGTTTATTTGAAGTACAAGATGCATCTTCTCAATTAGTAGCTGATTTTTTAGAAGTAAAACCGGGAATGCGTGTAATTGACACTTGTGCTGGTGCTGGTGGTAAAACATTGCATCTAGCATCTTTAATGGAAAATAAGGGTCAAATTACAGCTTGTGATATTTACGAGAGTAAATTAAAGAAACTTAAAATTAGAACTAGAAGATCTGGAGCTTTTAATATAACTACAAAAGTAATTAAATCCTCTAAAGTGATGAAAAAGATGAAAAACACAGCTGATAGAGTTTTAATTGATGCTCCTTGTAGTGGAATTGGAGTATTAAAACGTAATCCAGATAGCAAATGGAAACTTCAACCTGAGTTTATAGAGAATATTAAAAAAACACAAGCTGAAATATTAGAAAATTATGCTGCTTTAGTTAAAAATGGTGGACAATTAGTGTATGCAACTTGCTCTATTTTACCCTCTGAAAACGAAAATCAAGTAACAAATTTCTTAAAAAATCATCCTGAATTTGAATTTATAAAAGAAAATAAAGTTTCTGCATACAAATCTGGATTTGATGGGTTTTATATGGCTTTGTTGAAAAGAGTTAAATAATTGAAACTCCATTTAAATCCGTAGTAAGTACATCACTCATATAATTTAAAAACGGACGTAAGGCTCTAAAAGAATTATCTACTTCATTTAAGAAATTAGGAGATAATACTTCTGCATCTGAAAAATTACGAACTGCTATAAATTGTTTCATCCGAATTAAATCTATATCCGGATGTTCTTTATCGAAACCTCTTGGAGCAGTTTTTAAAGAATTCCCTTTTAAATTACCAAAATACTTTTTGAAATTTGGTTCAGCTATTATTTTACGTATTTCAACAGCATCCATTTCAAATTCTTTACGAATACGAAACAAATCTTCTTTATTTGGATCCCAAAATCCACCTGCTAAAAAACTATTATTTGGACTAATTTGAAGATAATAGCCTCCTCTTCTACTTTTTGTAGCACGTACAAAATGACCTGAAAAATGTGTTTTATAAGGTTCTTTATTTTTTGAAAAGCGAACATCTCTATAAATACGAAACATTTTTAAACTTTCAATGCTATCGTGTTTTTTAAAATTTTCCAAAATAGCTTTAAAAAATGTTTCTACTATTTGCTTTTCGACTAAAAATTCAGATTTATGAGACGCAAACCATTCTCTATTGTTATTAGTTTTTAGTTTTGTAAGTATTTCTAAATTTGATTTTTGTAACATCTTATTCCTTTTTTAATCGATCGGCAACGTATTCTACTTGGGTTTTACCATGTGGTGATGGTTTTCCATTTTCGTCTAAATTAACTAATACTATGCTTTCTATAGCAATTATGGTTTCTTGAGTCATTTTATTACGAACTTCGCAACGTAAATTAATAGATGTTCTTCCAAATTTTACAACTTGTATTCCAATTTCAATAATATCTCCTTGCTTAGCAGAACTTATAAAATTAATTTCAGTCATAAATTTAGTTACCACTTTCTGATTATTAAATTGAATGCAGGTATACAAAGCTGCTTCTTCATCTATCCATGACAATAATTTTCCTCCAAATAAAGATCCGTTTGGGTTTAAATCTTCTGGTTTTACCCACTTTCTAGTATGAAATTTCATTTTTTTGTTTTATAAAATTATTAAATATTATTTTTCTCTTTGCTTTAAAATAGTTTCAATATCTTTTAAAGAAAACCCTTTTGCTTGTAACAAAATTAAAAAGTGAAATAACAAATCGGCTCCTTCATTTAAAAATAAATTGTCATTATTGTCTTTCGCCTCTATTACAACTTCCACGGCTTCTTCTCCCACTTTTTGAGCAATTTTATTAATACCTTTTTCAAACAAAGAAGCAACATAGCTTTTTGATGAGTTAGCTTCTTTTCTCCTACTTTTTATAACATTTTCAAGTTTGGTTAAAAATCCGAATGTTTGTTTATTTTTTTCATTCCAACACGTATCAGATCCTTTGTGACAAGTTGGCCCAACTGGATTTACCTTAATTAATAACGTATCATTATCACAATCATTTTTTATAGAAACTACATTTAAATAATTTCCACTTTCTTCACCTTTTGTCCATAATCTGTTTTTTGTACGGCTAAAAAAAGTAGCTTTTTTAATTTCCAAAGTTTTTTCATAAGCTTCGAAATTCATAAAACCAAGCATTAATACATTTTTGGTAACAGCATCTTGAATGATTGCCGGAACCAAACCATTTTCATATTTATTAAAATCTATTGTCATAATCTAACAGGAATTTTATTTTTTTTAAGTTCTTTTTTTAAATCTATTATATCAATTTCTTTATAATGAAAAACACTTGCTGCCAACGCTGCATCTGCTTTTCCATTTGTAAAAGCATCAACAAAATGATGCATTGTTCCTGCTCCTCCTGAAGCAATAATTGGAATATTTACCAAACCACTCAATTTTTTTAAAGCCTCATTTGCAAAACCATTTTTTGTACCATCATGATTCATTGAAGTGAATAAAATTTCACCAGCACCTCGTTGTTCAACTTCCTTAGCCCAATCAAATAATTTGATTTCAGTTGGTACTTTTCCCCCAACCAAATGTACAAACCATTCCCCATCTATTTGTTTAGCATCAATAGCAACAACCACACATTGACTACCAAATTTTGCCGTTAATTCATTTATTAACTCAGGATTTTTAACTGCAGAAGAATTTATAGAAATTTTATCAGCACCTGAATTTAGTAATATTTCTACATCTTCAACAGATGAAATTCCACCACCAACCGTAAACGGAATATTTATGGTTGTTGCAACTTGCAATACTAAATCAACTAATGTTTTTCTACGCTCTTCTGTTGCTGATATATCTAGAAAAACCAATTCATCCGCACCATTTTTTGCGTAATTTTCGGCTAATTCAACCGGATCACCAGCATCTTGTAAATCTAAAAAGTTGACTCCTTTTACAGTTCTACCATTTTTTATATCTAAACACGGAATTATCCTCTTTGTTAACATTTTAATTGTTTAAAATAAATTTTTCAATTTCCTTCATACTAATTCTATTCTCATAAATTGCTTTTCCAATAATGGTTCCCTCACAACCCATTTCAGCCAGTTTTGGCAATTCTTCAAAAGTTGAAATTCCGCCAGAAGTAATTAATTTTATATTTTTAGTTTCATTCAATATTTTTTGATATAAATCAAATGAGGGACCTTGCAACATACCATCTTTAGAAATATCCGTACAAATTACATAACTAACTCCTTCATTTTCATGTTTTTGAATAAAAGGAATCAGATTTTCCTCAGAACTTTCTAGCCAACCACTTACAGCTACTTTTTCATCTTTGGCATCGGCTCCTAAAATAATTTTATCCGCTCCATAAAGTTGTAACCAATTTTTAAAAATAGCAGGATTTTTAACTGCTATACTTCCTCCTGTAATTTGATTTGCTCCACTTTCAAAAGCAACTCTTAAATCTTCATTCGACTTCAAACCTCCACCAAAATCAATTTTTAAATTAGTATTTAAAGCTATATTTTCTAGCACTTTATAATTTACAATATGACTTGCTTTTGCTCCATCTAAATCTACCAAATGCAAATAGTTAACGCCGTGATCTTCAAATAGTTTAGCAATTTCTAGCGGATTTTCATTATATATAATTTTAGTAGCATAATCTCCTTTTGAAAGTCGTACACATTTGCCATCTATAATATCTATTGCTGGAATTATTCTCATAGCTATAATTCTAAAAAGTTCTTCAAAATTTGTGCACCAGAAAAACTACTTTTTTCAGGATGAAATTGAGTTCCGTAAAAATTATCTTTTTGCATTGCTGAAGTGTATTTTACACCATAACCAGTGGTTGCAATAGTTTCAATGTTTAATGGAACATAATAACTGTGCACTAAATACATAAATTCCTTTTCTTTTATTCCTTTAAATAAATCGGATTTTAAATTTTCAATTTGATTCCATCCTATTTGAGGAATTTTAACACTATCTTCAAATTTAACAACATCAACATCAAAAATTCCTAATCCTTTGGTATTGCCTTCTTCACAATAATTACACATTAATTGCATTCCTAAACAAATTCCTAATACTGGTTGTTTTAACGTTGGGATTAGTTGATCTAAACCAGACATTTTAAGTTTTTGCATTGCACTACTTGCTTCTCCTACACCTGGAAAAATGATTTTATCCGCTTCTTTAATTTCTTTTGGACTATCTGATAAAATAGCTTCAAAGCCTAATCGCTGGATAGCAAATTTTATTGACTGTATATTACCAGCTCCGTAATTTATAATTACAATTTTCATTACAACATTCCTTTTGTACTTGGTAAAATCATTTTTTCTGTATCGCGTTTTACTGCAGCTTTAATTGACTTTGCAAAAGCTTTAAAAATAGCTTCGATTTTATGATGCTCATTAGTGCCTTCAGCTTTAATATTTAAATTACATTTTGCACTATCAGTAAAAGATTTAAATAAATGATAAAACATTTCTGTAGGCATTTCACCAATTTTTTCTCGTTTAAATTCGGCATCCCAAACCAACCAATTTCTTCCTCCAAAATCTATAGCAACCTGAGCTAAACAATCATCCATTGGCAAACAAAATCCGTAACGTTCAATTCCTAACTTGTTTCCTATTGCTTTTGAAAAAGCTTCACCTAAAGCTATCATTGTATCTTCAATAGTATGGTGTTCATCCACTTCTAAATCGCCTTTAACTTTAATTGTTACATCCATATTTCCGTGACGCGCAATTTGGTCGAGCATGTGGTCGAAGAAAGCTATTCCCGTTGAAATATCACTTTTACCAGTTCCATCAATATTTAATACAATCTGAATTTGGGTTTCCTTTGTATTTCTTATAATTTCAGCAGTACGATTTTCTAATTTTAGAAATTCATAAATTTTTTGCCAATCACTAGTTTCTAAAGTGATAAAAGGTTTTAAATCATGTTCTTTAACCGAAATTTCAGAAGTACCTAAATTAGTATTCGTATTTAAGTAAATTCCTTTTGAACCTAAATTTTTAGCCAATTCCACATCTGTTAATCTATCACCAATTACAAATGAATTTTCTAAATCATAATCTTCTGAAAAATATTCTGTTAATAATCCAGTTTTTGGTTTTCTAGTTGGCGCATTTTCACTTGGATACGTTTTATCAATAAATATCTTTTTAAAAACAACACCTTCATTTTCAAAACTTTTAATTACAAAATTTTGAACTGGCCAAAAAGTTTCTTCTGGGTAAGATACTGTACCTAAGCCATCTTGATTGGTAACCATAACTAATTCAAAATCAAGATTCTTTGCTATTTTTGCTAAATATTGAAACACTTTTGGATAAAAAAATAATTTTTCAAAAGCATCAATTTGCTCATCAAAAGGCTCTAATATTAAAGTTCCATCTCTATCTATAAACAACACTCTTTTCTTCATTTTAAATTTCTTTTAATGCGTTAATCAGCAATTTTGTTTCTCTTTTTGTTCCAACAGTTAAGCGTAATGTATTTTTACAAAGTGGTTGTGTGGCTCTATTTCTAATTACAATACCTTTTTCTAATAATTGATTATATCTTTTACTAGCATTATCAACTTTTATCAATACAAAATTTGCATCAGTTGGATAAATTTTTTCAACAAATGAAATTTCGCTCAATTTTGTAATCAATTTATTCCTTTGTTTTAAAATTTTATTGACTTCTTTCTTTACTTTAGTTGGATTTAATACTCTTTTTAAAGCTTTTTGTTGGGTTAAAGCATTTACATTATAAGGTGGTTTAATTCTATTTAGAATTGAAATAATTTCTTCGGAAGCATAACAAATTCCTAATCTAATTCCCGCCATTCCATAGGCTTTTGATAGAGTTTGAACAATTACCAAATTAGGAAATTCGTTCAATTTTTTTAACCAACTTTTTTTTGAGGAAAAATCAATATAAGCTTCATCTATTATTATCAATCCTTTAAAAGATTGTAATAATGTTTCTATATTTTTTTCTAAAAATGAGTTACCTGTTGGATTATTTGGTGAACATAAAAATAATAGTTTGGTATTTTCATCTGCTTTAGAAATGATTTCATTTATGTTAGGTTCAAATTCAGTTGTTAATAAAACTTCTCTGTTTTCAACAGCATTAATTTCGGCTAAAACCTTATACATTCCATAAGTTGGAGGTAACGTAATTATGTTGTCAACTTTTGGTTCGCAAAATGCTCTAAAAAGTAAATCCAACACTTCATCACTGCCATTTCCTAAAAGTATTTGAGTAGTTAACACATTTTTTAAAAAGGATAATTCTTTTTTCAATTCCAACTGTTGTGGATCTGGATAACGATTTACACCATTATCAAACGGATTTTCATTAGCATCTAAAAAAATCATTTCTCGCTCCGTATTACTAAATTCATCACGAGCGGAAGAATAAGGTTGCAATACCTTAATATTTTCTCTAACTAATTGTTGCTCAATTTTCATGACTGATTTTTTAAGCTATTTAATCGTAATGTAACGGCGTTTTTATGCGCTTGTAAACCTTCAGCTTCTGCTAAAATTTCAATAGATTTTCCAATATTTTGAATTCCAACTTCAGAAATTTCCTGAAATGAAATGGTTTTTAAAAAGGCATCTAAATTTACCCCTGAATATGCTTTTGCATAACCATTGGTTGGTAATGTATGATTGGTTCCTGAAGCATAATCTCCAGCACTTTCAGGAGTATAATTTCCAATAAAAACTGAACCTGCATTTTGGATTCCGTTTATATAAAAATCATTTTTATTTGTACAAACAATAAAATGTTCTGGACCATATTCATTGATTAATTCAAGAGCTAATTCTTTTGCGGATATATAAATTAATTTGGAATTTTCAATGGCTTTTTCTGCAATTGCTTTTCTTGGAAGCACTTTTATTTGCATTTCTATTTCCTTTTCAACTTCTTTAATTTTTTCTTCTGATGTTGACACTAAAATTACTTGACTATCCACTCCATGTTCAGCTTGGCTCAACAAATCAGAAGCTACAAAACTTGCATCTGAAGTTTCGTCTGCCATCACCAATAATTCGCTTGGCCCAGCCGGCATATCAATTGCAACTCCAAATTTTGTTGCCAATTGTTTTGCTGTTGTAACATATTGATTACCAGGACCAAATATTTTATAAACTTTTGGAATGGATTCTGTTCCAAAAGTAAGAGCAGCAATTGCCTGGATTCCTCCTACTTTTAAAATTTTAGTAACTCCACATTGCTGAGCTGCATATAAAATAGCTGGATTAATTTCCCCTTGTTTATTAGTTGGAGTTGCCAACACAATTTCATTGCATCCTGCTATTTTTGCAGGAATTGCCAACATTAAAACACTTGAGAAAAGCGGTGCTGTTCCTCCCGGAATATACAAACCAACTTTTTGAATAGGTCGTTTTTCTTGCCAACAAACAACTCCTTTAGTAGTTTCGACCATAATTTTAGAAGTTTTTTGGGCTTCGTGAAATTTAGTAATATTATCTTTTGAAACTTGTATTGCTTGTTTTAATTCCTCAGAAACTGATTTTTCAGCAGCTTTAAATTCATTTTCAGTAACAAAAAAGGATTTCAAAGAGACTCCATCAAAAATTGAAGAATATCGTTTTACACCTTCATCACCATTTCGTTTTACATCTTCAAAAATAGCAGTAACTGTTTCTTCTATTGCTGCAACAGACTTTGAAGGTCGTTTTAGAATATTTGACCATTCAACTTTTGGAGGATTATTAATTTTTTTCATTTTTTATAAATTTTATAAAACCATTTTTTCAATTGGAACCACTAATAAGCCTTCTGCACCAAGAGTTTTTAACTCATCAATTACTTCCCAAAAAGTATCTTTAGCAATTACTGTGTGAATGGAACTCCATCCTTCTTCAGCCAATGGCAAAACTGTTGGACTGCGCATTCCTGGTAAAATTTTAATAATATCTTGAATTTTGTCATTCGGTGCATTCATTAAAATATAGCGTGATTTTCTAGCTTTTAACACCGCTTGAATTCTAAATTGCAACGTATTTAATATTTTCTGCCTCTCCTCTGAAATAATTGGTGAAGCAGCCAAAACAGCTTCACTTTTCAAAAAAACTTCTACTTCTTTTAAATTGTTTTTAAACAAGGTACTTCCACTTGAAACAATATCAACAATTGCATCTGCTAATCCTATATTTGGAGCAATTTCTACAGAGCCATTTATTAAGTGAATATCTGGCGTAACATTAAATTTTGCGAAATATTCTTTTACAGTATTTGGATAAGAAGTCGCAATTTTTTTACCGTTTAAATCTTGAATACTTTTGTATTTGTTATTTTTTGGAATTGCCAAAGAAACTCGACATTTAGAAAACCCTAACCGTTCTACAATTTGGATATCTTTGCCTTTTTCTATCAATAAATTTTCTCCAATAATTGCAATATCAACTACGCCATCACGCAAATATTGTGGAATATCACTATTGCGCAAATACAAAACTTCTAACGGGAAATTGCTTGCTGAAGCCTTTAACTGATCTTTACCATTTTCAATATAAATACCAGCATCTTTTAAAATCTGCAGAGATTCCTTATTCAGTCTACCGTCTTTTTGTACGGCAATTTTAAGTTTACTCATTTTTTTACTTATTAATGTTGAGTAAATAAACGGTTGGTTATAACAAAAAACCCGTTTGATTTACTCAAACGGGTTTTTAAAATATATTTTAAATAAAATCAATACATTATCATTTCGCTTGAGTACAAGTTTTGAAATGACGATGATGTAATTGATTAGTATTCATTTGTCTAATTTTATGCGAATATATAAAATTATTTAGATGCCTTGATATAATTTAATGCTATTTTTTACGTAAACGTTTGAAATTGTTAAATAATTAACACTGTGATATTTTTTGTCTCAATTTTTAATTTGTTTAAAACCTTTTAATAAGTTATTCAAAACTACTAATCGGTTAAAAATACATTTCAAATATTTAGTTAAATTTGCAGAACTAAAAATAACGAACTAAATAGCTTCTTATGATTCACTTCTTTGGAAACATTGCTGAAAAAATTTATGCAGTTTCAACATCAAAAGAACTCTCAAAAACTAATATCGATAAGTTAACTTGGCTTTTTGGTAACCAAAAAAAATTAAATCAAGCATCAATCGATGCTTTTTTTGTTGGTCCACGTGCAACGATGATTACACCTTGGAGCACAAATGCAGTTGAAATAACTCAAAACATGCAAATTGAAGGAATTCAACGTATTGAAGAGTTTGTTGCGAGTACGAAAGATGCTCTATATGACAAAATGTTATTTCAAAAATACAAGCAATTAAATCAGGATATTTTTACAATAAACAGTAAACCTGAGTCAATATTAGAAATTGAAGATATTCAAGCGTATAATTTAAAAGAAGGTTTATCTTTAAGCGAAGAAGAAATTAGCTATTTAAATAATTTAAGTGATCGATTAGGAAGAAAATTAACAGATTCTGAAGTATTCGGATTTTCACAAGTAAATTCAGAGCATTGTCGTCACAAAATTTTCAATGGAAGTTTTGTAATTGATGGTAAAGAAATGCCATCTTCTTTATTTAAATTAATTAGAAAAACATCTGAAACAAATCCAAACACTATTGTTTCAGCATATAAAGATAATGTTGCCTTTTTAAAAGGTCCAACTGTAGAGCAATTTGCACCAAAAACAGCTGACAAACCTGATTTTTACAAAACAACAAATTTTGAATCCGTTATTTCATTAAAAGCAGAAACACATAATTTCCCAACCACAGTTGAGCCATTTAATGGTGCTGCAACTGGTTCAGGAGGTGAAATACGAGATAGATTAGCTGGTGGAAAAGGGTCATTGCCTTTAGCAGGAACCGCTGTGTATATGACTTCCTATTCTCGACTAACACAAGACAGGCCTTGGGAAAAAAATATGCAAGAAAGGGATTGGTTATATCAAACTCCAATTGATATTTTAATAAAAGCATCTAACGGAGCATCTGATTTTGGAAATAAATTTGGACAGCCACTTATTTCAGGTTCTTTATTAACTTTTGAATATAATGATGTAACCAGAAAATTAGGCTTCGATAAGGTAATCATGCAAGCTGGTGGGATTGGTTATGGAAAAGCTGATCAGGCAATTAAAGAAAAACCTACAAAAGGAGATAAAGTAGTAATTTTAGGTGGTGATAATTACCGAATTGGTATGGGAGGTGCTGCTGTTTCATCTGCAGATACTGGCGAATTTTCAAGTGGAATTGAATTAAATGCTGTACAACGTTCAAATCCTGAAATGCAAAAAAGAGCTGCAAATGCAATAAGAGGAATGGTTGAAAATGAACACAACCCAATTGTTTCTATCCATGATCACGGAGCTGGTGGTCATCTTAATTGCTTATCCGAATTGGTGGAAGAAACAGGTGGAATTATAGAAATTGATAAATTACCTATTGGTGATCCAACACTTTCAGCAAAAGAAATTATTGGAAATGAATCTCAAGAACGAATGGGATTGGTAATTCATGAAAAAGATATTGAACAATTACAAAAAATTTCTGCAAGAGAACGAGCTCCTTTTTATGAAGTTGGTGAAGTTACAAACGATTTAAAATTTACTTTCGAATCGAAGAAAAACAATACCAAACCAATGGATTTGAATTTATTGGATATGTTTGGCAGTTCTCCAAAAACTATTATGAATGATAGTACTGTAAAAAGAAATTATAGTGAACTTATTTATACACAAGAAAATATTCAAGATTACCTCCGTGAAGTTTTAAAATTAGAAGCAGTAGCTTGTAAAGATTGGCTTACCAATAAAGTAGATCGATGTGTTGGCGGAAAAGTTGCCAAACAACAATGTGCTGGCCCTTTACAATTACCTTTAAATAATTGCGGCGTAATGGCATTAGATTATAACGGCAAAGAGGGAATTGCAACTTCTATTGGTCATGCGCCTATAAGTGCTCTTATTGATCCTGTAGCTGGTAGTAGAAATGCCATAGCAGAAGCACTAACTAATATTATTTGGGCACCGCTTCAAGATAATTTGACTTCTGTTTCTTTATCTGCAAATTGGATGTGGCCTTGTAAAAACGAAGGAGAAGACGCACGTTTATATAAAGCTGTTGAAGCAGTATCAGATTTTGCTATTGAATTGGGGATAAATATTCCAACTGGAAAAGATTCTCTTTCGATGAAGCAAAAATATGAAAATGAAGAAGTGATTGCTCCTGGAACTGTAATTATTTCTGCCGCAGGACATTGTAATGAAATTTCAAAAGTTGTTGAACCAGTTATTCAATTAAAAGAAAATAACAAGCTGTATTACATTAATTTATCAAATGAAAATTTCAAATTAGGTGGTTCTTCATTTTCCCAAATTAATGGAAATTTAGGAGTTTTTACACCTACAATAAAAAGTGCAGCGTATTTTAAAACTGTTTTTAATACCATTCAACAGTTAATTAAAGAAAATAAAATTTTAGCTGGACACGATATTTCATCAGGAGGAATGATAACTACTTTACTAGAAATGTGTTTTTCTCAGCAAGAAATTGGTTTAGAAATAAACCTTTCTGAAATTAATGAAAGTGATATTATAAAACTATTATTTGCTGAAAATAGCGGAATTATTTTCCAAAGTTCAGATAAAAATATAGCTTCTATTTTAAAAGAAAATAATATTCAATATTTTGAAATTGGTAAAGCTATTCAAAGTAATAGTGTTTTAATTAAAAACAATGCTAAAACTTACAATTTCAACATTCCTGAATTAAGAGATATTTGGTTTGAAACTTCTTATTTATTAGATGATAAACAATGTGCCAACAATAAAGCTAAAGAACGTTTTGATAATTATAAAAATCAACCTTTAAATTATACTTTCCCAAAAGACTTTGAAGGAAAATTACCAGTTATAAACTCTAAACAAAAGCCAAAAGCTGCAATTATAAGGGAAAAAGGAAGTAATAGCGAACGAGAAATGGCTCATGCTATGTATTTGGCTGGTTTTGATGTAAAAGATGTGCATATGACCGATTTAATTTCTGGAAGAGAAACGTTGGAAGATATTCAGTTTATTGGCGCTGTTGGTGGATTTTCAAATTCTGATGTATTGGGTTCTGCCAAAGGTTGGGCTGGTGCATTTTTATATAATGAAAAAGCGAAAAAAGCATTGGATAATTTCTTCGCTAGAAAAGATACATTATCCGTTGGAATTTGTAATGGTTGTCAACTATTTATGGAATTAGAAGTAATTAATCCTGAGCATAAAGTTCACGGAAAAATGCTTCATAACGATTCTCAAAAACACGAAAGTAATTTTACTTCTGTAACTATTCAAAAAAATAATTCGGTAATGTTATCGTCTTTAGAAGGAAGTACTTTAGGTGTTTGGATTTCAAACGGAGAGGGGAAATTTAACTTACCTCTTCCTGAAAATAATTATAATATTGTTGGAAAATATGGTTATGAAGGTTATCCTGCAAATCCAAATGGTTCTGATTATAATGTAGCTATGTTAAGTTCAGCTGATGGTCGCCATTTAGTAACTATGCCACATATTGAACGTTCTATTTTTAAATGGAACTGGGCATATTATCCTTCCGACAGAAAAGATGAAGTATCGCCTTGGCTTGAGGCTTTTGTGAATGCTAGGAAGTGGTTAGAAAAATAAGCCCAAAAAGCTATAAAATATTTAAAGGACTTTATTTTTAATAAGTCCTTTTTTTATACGTATTAAAAATAAAAAACAAGCTTGTAATTAAACAAGTTTTACTTCAATATAAAACAGTATATACTTAAATGTTTTTAGGTATATTTTAATAGTATAATAGCTATAAGTAACAAAAATAACATATATGATTAAACTATTGTAAATTCCTTATTAATTTTATACTTTGCAAACACACAAACAAACTATATAAGATGCCTATAAAAGTTACTCGTTCATTCGATTTTGCATACTACCAACTAGAAAAATATAATTTAAAAGAATCACTAACTACCAAATATAATGGAACTTGGGTGTCTACATCTTCTCAAGAATATATAGATAAAGCAAATGCCATTAGTAGAGGTTTATTAAAACTAGGTGTTAAACCAGGAGATAAAATTGCCGTTATTTCATCTACCAACAGAACGGAATGGAATATTTTAGATATTGGAATTACTCAATTAGGAGCATTAAATATTCCTATTTATCCAACCATATCTAAGGATGATTACGAATACATTTTTAATCATGCCGAAGTAACTCACTGTTTTCTATCCGATGAAGAATTATTTATTAAAGCAAATTCCATAAAAGGTAATGTGCCAACTTTAAAAGAAATTTATTCTTTTGAAGAAATAAAAAATTGTAAAAATTGGAAAGAAGTTTTAGAGTTAGGTAAAGATGAAAGCAACCAAGCACAAGTTGAAGAATTTAAAAACAACGTTAAACCAGATGATTTAGCTACAATAATTTACACTTCTGGAACCACTGGAAGACCAAAAGGAGTTATGCTCTCACATAATAACTTAGTAAGTAATGTAATTGATAGTTATCCTAGATTACCTATTGAAGGAGAAATGAAAGTTTTAAGTTTTTTACCTGTATGTCATGTTTTTGAACGAATGCTGTTGTACTTGTATCAATATTCTGGAACTTCTATCTATTTTGCTGAAGCAATTGATAAAATTGGAGAAAACTTAAAAGAAGTTAAACCTTCACTTATGTCTGTTGTTCCAAGATTACTTGAAAAAGTTTACGATGGTATTATTGCTAAAGGAACTGAACTAACAGGTATTAAAAAAATGCTATTCTTTTGGGCTGTTGATATTGGATTAAAATACGAACCATATAGAAAAAACGGTTGGTTTTACCATCAAAAATTAGCAATTGCCAATAAACTTATTTTTAGCAAATGGCGAGAAGCCTTAGGTGGTAATTTAAGAACAATGGTTTCTGGTAGTGCCGCTTTACAACCTCGTTTAGCCCGTATATTTACTGCTGCAAAAATGCATATAATGGAAGGTTACGGACTTACCGAAACTTCTCCCGTTGTTTCTGTTAATATGTACAAAAATCACATGATGAGAATTGGAACCGTTGGTAAGCCAATTGATAATGTAGAAGTTAAAATTGCCGAAGATGGTGAAATTTTGATAAAAGGTCCAAATGTTATGAAAGGCTATTATAAGGATCCTGAAAAAACTGCAAGCGTAATGACTGGAGAATATTTCCATACTGGTGATAAAGGTGAATTAGATAAAGATGGTTTCCTTAAAATAACCGGAAGAAAAAAAGAAATTTTTAAAACTTCTGGAGGTAAATACATTGTACCTGCATTACTTGAAAACGAAATGAAGCAATCCCGTTTTATTGAGCAAATTTTAGTTATTGGAGAAGGACAAAAAATGCCAGCAGCTTTAATTCAACCAAATTTTGAGTTTTTAAGAGGATGGTCTAAAATACATCACGAACCAATTTTAGGAAATAATGAAGATTTAATTAAAAACCCTCATGTTATTGAAAGAATTCAAAAAGAAATTGACAAGGGAAATAAAAACTTTGGTAAATGGGAAACTATTAAAAGATTTGAATTAACTCCTGAGGTATGGGGAATTGATAACGGATTACTTACTCCTACTATGAAACCAAAAAGAATTGAAATTCTTGAAAAATATAAACATTTATACAATAAAATTTACGATATTGATCAATAATCTTTTTAGATAAAAAGTTAAATTGATTTTTATATTTTTGCAGTAAACGAATTTAGTTGTATGGAGCATTTTATAGTATCGGCACGTAAATACAGACCACAAACTTTTAATGATGTTGTTGGCCAACAAGCAATAACAAATACGCTTGAAAATGCTATAAAAAGTAATCATTTAGCACAAGCACTATTATTTACTGGTCCACGCGGTGTTGGAAAAACAACTTGTGCTAGAATTTTAGCTAAACAAATTAATCAGGCTACAAATAAAACAACAGATGAAGATTTTGCATTTAATATATTTGAATTAGATGCGGCTTCTAATAATTCCGTAGATGATATAAGAAGCTTAACCGATCAGGTTAGAATACCTCCACAAACAGGCAAATACAAAGTTTATATTATTGACGAGGTTCATATGCTTTCTGCTGCTGCTTTTAACGCTTTTTTAAAAACATTAGAAGAACCACCAGAACATGCTATTTTTATTTTGGCAACTACGGAAAAACACAAAATAATTCCAACTATTTTATCACGTTGTCAAATTTTTGATTTTAAAAGAATTGGTGTTATAGACATCAAAAATTATCTTAAAAATATAGCAGTACAAGAAGGTATAACTGCTGAAGATGATGCTTTACATATAATTTCTCAAAAAGCAGATGGTGCTTTGCGTGATGCCCTTTCTATTTTTGATAGAGTTGTTAGCTTTTCAGGTGAAAACTTAACACGAAAAGCAGTTACCGAAAATTTAAACGTTTTAGATTACGATGAGTTTTTTATTGCTACAGATTTAATTTTAGATAATAAAATCCCAGAATTATTAGTGCATTTTAATGCCATTTTAGCACGCGGTTTTGAAGGTCATCATTTTATTATTGGTTTGGCCTCTCATTTTAGAGATTTGCTTGTTGCAAAAGATAAAACAACTACAGAACTACTAGAAGTTGGTGATAATACTAAGAAAAAATACCTTTCTCAAACTGAAAAATGTGACTTACGATTCTTGCTTCAAGCAATTGATATTGCAAATCAATGCGATTTGAATTATAAAAGCAGTAAAAATCAGCGGTTGTTAATTGAACTTACCATAATGCAATTAGCCTCCATCACATTTGATGGAGAAAAAAAAAATAACAAACCTTACATAATTGCTGCACTGCATTTTCAATCTCAAAATAATACACTGTACAATCCTAATTTAAGTAAACCTCTCAAAAAAATTAAGGAGAATAAAACTATAGAGCCTAAAGTAGTTACTCCTACTAAAAAGTTAGTAAAACCTGATTTAAAAATTGAAAATAGGAGGCCTTCTCCCCTTTCTTTAAAAAGTATAAATCACAAAAAAGAAATAGCTAAAATTGAAGTAGATTTTGAAGAAGTAGAAGGATTACCAAAAGATGATTTTACCGAAAATGAAGCTATTAGATTATGGTTAACTTATGCGGATAAATTAAAAGAAAAAGGGAAAAATAGTTTAGCAGCAATTATGACAGCTAATAGTCCAGTTATTAAAGAACAAAATTTCCATCTAGAATTACCAAATTTTGTGATGGAAAATCAGCTAAAGGTTAGCATTAATCCTTTGCTGAAATATTTAAGAAAAAACCTTAATAATTTTAAAATAAGTATTATTATTCATGTTAATGAGAAAGCAACAAAAAAATATGCTTATACTCCTCAAGAAAAATATCAAAAGTTAATAGAAAAAAATAGCGCTATTGAAATGCTAAAAACAACTTTTGATTTAGACGTTTAATTTTTAATACCCAATATAATTTTGAGCATAAAATTAATCATAACTTTTTTAATTGGCTTTTTAATAGTTGCCATTGCGGCAAATGAAATTGCTAAGATTTTCCAAAAGAAAAGATTCCCATTAATAACAGGTTTAATTATTACAGGAATTATTGCAGGATCCTCATTTTTAAATTTTATTCCACCAAAAGCATTAAAAGAGTTAAACTTTTTAAATGAAATAGCATTATCAATTATAGCTTTTTCAGCAGGTTCTGAATTATATTTAAAAGAGCTTAGAAGTAGATTAAATAGTATAAAATGGATGACTATAAGCCAACTTTTTATAACATTTATTTTAAGTTCTTTTGTCATTTATTTTGTAGCAGATTTAATTCCGTTTATGGCAGATATGCCCACTACGCATAAAATTGCTGTAGCAATACTTTTTGCTACCATTTTTGTTGCTCGTTCTCCATCATCAGCAATTGCCGTTATTGATGAATTAAGAGCTAATGGACCTTTTACTAAAACAGTTATGGGAGTTACGGTAATAAAAGATGTTTTAGTAATTATTTTATTTGCAATAAGTATTTCTATTGCAAAAGCTTTTATAAATGATGAACCTACTAATTTACTTTTCTTTATTGTTTTATTTATAGAATTAATAGCTTCTATAGGTTTAGGTTTGGCATTTGGAAAACTTTTAGCTCTTCCATTTTTAACTAAAGCTGATAAACAATTAAAGGGAATTGCTATCATTTTAATTGGATATGGAATTTATCTATTTTCTCATTTAATTACTTTAGAAGTTCATCAACTTTTACATATTGAATTTGCTTTAGAGCCCTTATTAATATGTATAATTGCAAGTTTCTCCTTAACTAATTATAGTAAACATAGAATAGAATTTTCAAAAACACTAAAAGAAATAAGCCCACTTATTTATATTATATTTTTTACTTTAACTGGAGCTTCTTTATCAGTACACACTTTAATTAATGTCTTTAGTATAGCTATTGGTTTTTTCTTTTTAAGATTATTTACGATGTTTATAAGTGGTGCAGCTGGAGTATATTTAGCTAAAGACCCAAAGAAATTTGCTTTAGTTGCTTGGATGCCTTATTTAACACAAGCTGGCGTAGCTTTAGGATTAGCTACAATTATTTCTCAAGAATTCCCTATTTGGGGACATGAATTTGAAACTATAGTAATTGCAGTTATTGTAATGAATCAATTAATTGGACCTCCTCTATTTAAATGGTCTTTAAATTATTTACATGAGAGTCATTTAAAAGCTAAAAAGAAAAGTAAACCCGATAATCAAAATGCTATAATTTTTGGTTTTGAAAATCAATCTTTAGCTTTAGCAAAACAATTAAAGCAAAATAATTGGGAAGTAAATATTGCTCAAATTGAATCAGAAAACTTAGTTGTAGATAAAGAATTTGAAGTAATATGCTTAAAATCTTTAGTAAATAAACAATTACAACAATTAGAATTACAAAATTATGAAGCTATTGTTTTATTACTTTCTGATGAAGAAAATTTAAAATTAGCAACGTTTATTTATGAAAATATCGGGACAAAAGTGGTAATAGTTAGATTAAATGACAGAAGTTACTTTGAAAAATTCCATAAATTAGGTGCATTAATAATTAACCCAGCAACAGCAATGGTTAGTTTATTAGATCATTTTGTTCGTTCTCCAAATGCAGCTTCATTATTATTAGGAATGGATTCCGATCAAGACACGATTGATATTGAGATACGAAATAAAGACATTCACGGAATTCGCTTACGAAATTTACGCTTACCTTCCGATGTTTTAGTACTTTCCGTAAAACGAAAAGGTCAATTATTAGTTTCACACGGTTATACTCGGTTACGTTTAGGTGATGTTATAACTTTAGTTGGTGCTGATGAAAGCTTACAAAAACTTAAATTTAAATTTGATTCCTAATGCTAGGTTTAAAACTTCCAACCGATCCAAGATGGGCAAACATAGCCGAAAAAAATATTGATGAAATATTAATTGATCATGCTCATTGTGAACTTAAAGCTGCAGCAACAGCTAATTCTCTAATAATGAGTTTTCCTGAATACTCTGAATTAGCTGACGAAATGGTTAGCATTGTTAAAGAAGAAATGAGCCATTTTAAATTAGTACACGATAAGCTACAATTAAAAGGAGTTGCATTAGGAAAAGATAGGAAAGATGAATATGTAAATAAAATTTTAAAGTTTTTTCCAAAAGGTGGAAGCAGAACTACACAATTAATACACCGGTTATTATATGCTGCACTAATTGAAGCAAGAAGTTGTGAGAGATTTAGATTATTATCTGAAAATTTAAAAGATAAAAGTTTAGCAAAATTTTATAGAGATTTAATGGTTTCCGAAGCAAATCATTATAGTTTATTTTTAAATTTCGCCAGAAAATATGGTAATCGTGCAGAAGTTGATAAAAAGTGGCAAGACTTATTGATTTTTGAAGCTGAGATTATGAAAGATTTAGGAGATAAAGAATCTATTCACGGATAAACAATTTGTATTTTTACAAAAATTAAATATCATGAATAATAACGATACTATTATTGCTTTAGCTACTTCTTCAGGTGTTGGAGCAATTGCTGTTATTAGATTGTCAGGTGAAAAAGCAATTGAAATTGTAAATACTTTTTTCCATTCAAAATTTGGAAAAAAAGATTTAACAAAAGTAAAATCGCATACTATTCACTTAGGAAATATTATCGAAAATAATCATATTATTGATGAAGTATTAGTTTCTGTTTTCAAAAATCCAAATTCCTATACAGGTGAAAATGTAGTAGAAATAAATTGTCACGGATCGGTTTATATTCAACAAGAAATTATACAATTATTCTTAAAAAATGGTGTAAGAAATGCTAATCCTGGTGAGTTTACGTTACGTGCTTTTTTAAATGGAAAAATGGATTTAAGCCAAGCGGAAGCTGTAGCAGATTTAATTGCATCAGATTCAGCAGCTTCACATCAGGTAGCATTACAGCAAATGCGAGGTGGATTTAGCTCTGAAATACAAACCTTACGTCAACAATTACTAAATTTTGCCAGTTTAATTGAATTAGAACTCGATTTTTCGGAAGAAGATGTTGCATTTGCCGACAGAGACGAATTTGCATTATTAATTACAAAAATTAGTAAAATTCTTAAAAAGTTAATCGATTCTTTTGCCTTAGGAAATGTATTAAAAAATGGTATTCCAGTAGCAATTGTTGGAGAACCAAATGTTGGTAAATCAACCTTACTTAATGCACTTTTAAACGAAGAAAAAGCTATTGTAAGCCACATTGCAGGAACTACTAGAGACGCTATTGAAGATGAAATAATTATTGAAGGAGTAGCCTATAGATTTATTGATACTGCAGGTATAAGAACTACAGAAGATTTTGTAGAAAATATTGGAATTAAGAAGACTTTTGAAAAAATTGAGCAAGCGCAGCTAATTATTTATTTATTTGATTTAGAATCCATTAAAAATAAAAAATCTGATTTAAATACCATATTAGCCGAGGTAAAAAAAATTAAAACTGAGTATTCAAACAAAAAAACACTCATAATAGCTAATAAGGTAGATTTAGTATCTGATGAAATTATAGCACAAACAAAATCTATTTTTAAAAATTATGATATTCTATTTATTGCTGCTAAACAAAAAACTGGAATACAAAATTTAATTGAAAAATTAATAGAACTAGCAAATACAGGAGCTTTAAGTAATAATGAAACTATAGTTAGTAACTCACGTCATTTTGAAGCTTTAAATAATGCGTTAATTGCAATAAATGATGTTCAAAAAGGAATAGATGACAACATTAGTTCCGATTTATTAGCCATAGATATTCATGAAGCTCTTCATAACCTTGGATTAATTACTGGAGAAATTACTACCGATGATTTACTTGGTAATATTTTTGCTAATTTTTGTATTGGGAAGTAATCACATTTCCTTTTCTTGTTATATACCTATTTTTCATATAGTTACATATTTTTATCTTCCTTTTTTTGTTGCTTTTTTGCCTTTTTTAATGTAAATTTGTTGTATATATGTTGCCTAAAATACGGATTTGTTGCCCAAATCTGTTGGCGAAAATAAAAGCGAAATGATGCACCATATTGCCCCACGTTGCACCATAACGCTACATAAAGCACCATTTATGAGCAGTAATTTATACATCCCCAAAAATTGTAAGCATTGCGGTAATGCCTTTACAGCACGAACAACAGTAACAAAATACTGTAGTGATACGTGTGCAAAAAGAGCATATAAAGCACGTATGCGTGAAGAAAAGATTCAAGCCACACTTACAGAAGATATGCAACAACAAAAAGAAGTTGTTCAAGTTATCAATCCAAATACAGTAAACAATAAAGATTTTTTAAGTGTTACAGAAGTATCTCAACTAATTGGTGTTAGTAGATGGACTGTTCAAAGAATGATTCAACAAGGACGTTTAAAAGCAGTTCCATTTGGTAGAAAACGAATTGTAGCCAGATGGCAAATAGAAAACCTTTTTAATTAATAGCCTATGAAAGTAACTTTAAGAGAACGCCAAAAGAATAATAAAATTAGCCTGTATTTAGATTATTATCATAAAGGAAGCCGCAAATCGGAGTACCTACGATTATATTTGAATCCAAATCCTAAAAACAAAACGGAAAGAGATTTAAATAAGAAAACTAAAAAATTAGCCGAAACCATTTGTGCGCAAAGACAATTAGAAGTTCAAAATGGTATTTATGGTTTCCAAGATATTGAAAAACTAAAAGGTAGTTTTATTACATATGTTACAACATTAGCCGAAAAGAAAAATACAAGTTCTGGTAATTATGGCAATTGGAATAGTATGCTAAAGCATTTAAAAACCTTTTGTAAAACAGATATTAGTTTTCAAGAAGTTGATAAAATATTTGTTCAAAAATTCAAAGATTATTTAGGTAAAGATGCAATGGCAAGAGCTGGTAAAAAACTATCTCAAAACTCTAAATATTCATACTTTGGAAAGTTTTGCGCTGCATTAAAACAAGCGGTTAAAGATGGTATTTTAAAAGTAAACCCTGCCAATGGTGTTGAATATTTCAAGCAAGGAGAACCTCAACGAGAGTTTTTAACACTTGAGGAACTGCAAAAAGCAGTAAAAACAGAATGTGAACTACCATTATTAAAAAAGGCATTTATATTTTCAGCTTTAACAGGTTTACGTTGGTCTGATATTGAAAAATTACTTTGGTCAGAAATTCAACACTCAAATGAATTGGGTTATTACATTAGGTTTAGACAAAAGAAAACTAAAGGCGCAGAAACACTACCTATTTCAGAACAAGCAAGAGAATTATTAGGAGAAGAAGGCAAACCAGATGAAAAAGTATTTGGTAATTTACACTATAGTGCCTGGACTAATTTAAAACTGCAACAATGGATGATGAATGCAGGAATTACTAAAAAAATCACGTTCCATTGCGCTCGTCATACCTACGCTACCCTACAACTAACTTTAGGCACTGATATTTACACAGTTTCAAAACTTTTAGGGCATAAAGAGTTAAAAACAACTCAAATTTATGCTAAAGTTATAGACAGCAAAAAGAAAGAAGCAGCTAATAAAATTAAATTGGACTTATAATGGCTAAAGACTTATTTATAGACTTGTTATACGTTGAAAAAGTTTCTGACGATACAAGAACAGACAACCAATTTAAAGAACTTTTAAATCGCTTGGAAAAAGAATTTTATAATACGACACCTAAATTTGAAATCGATTATAAAAAAGCGTATTCCAATAAACGTAAGTATTACAATAAACTAATTGAGAATGAGTACATCAAAAACTTTAATAGTATTATTGACGCTCTTGAAATAAATTCTACATCTAGTCATTTATCTTTTATATATACCAAAGAATACAATCGAATTAAAAGTTATTTAACTCAAATTAGTAAATATATAGCTGAAAATGATGTTAATGTAAATCTATACTTAACACCTACCCTTAATGATAGATCTGATGAATCTTATATTATTTCATTTCTTAAAACAAATGCTATGATGTTATTTATGGAAATTCAAGAACGATTTTCAGAATACAGCGATGAAGAAATTTATACTATTGATGAATTACACGAAGTATTTTTTAATGAAGAACCTCAAATAGATTTATTAATTAAACCATATGAAGGGAAACCTATTAAAACCAAAAATACTGTTACAAAATCAAAAAAATTCAAAGCTATTAAAGGTGATTTAGAATCAAGGGATTCTAATCCTAAAATTTTAGCATATTCAGAAATTGTTAACCCTTCAAAAGAAACTCAATTTTTAATTGCTGAAGAGCGTTTATTTGAAAATGAAATTATTGATAATAACTACACCTTTAATTCAAAAAAAGGGAACAAAATAATATTAGCAGCTTTCATATTTAGACTTTACAATATGAATTATTTCAATCAACGTACTTTTTCTCCTTTAAAAACTATTAAAGAAAGAGATATTACTAAATTTTTCGCAAATAGATATGGAAATGGTAGTGACGCAAATAAAGAGTTTCGTAATTTTAAAGGCATAAAAAAGCATCAATACTATAAAATTATTGATGCTCATTATTGGTTATCAAATATAAGTTGATATGAAAATTGAAATTGGAGAATCTTTAATTTACAGTTACTTAAAGCATCTTGAAGGATGCAGAATTGTACAAACTAATTGGAAAACAAGTGGTAATTGGACTGTAACTGAATTTGAACAAAATAGAGCAAGAAATTTATTTAATAAAATTGCAAATGCTCCTCAATTTGAAGGCATATTTAAAAACTCTTCTTTTGAGCAGCTTATGAAACAAGCTGAAATTGATGTATTAGGAATTAACACTACTGAAAATACAGTATTTGGAATTGATGTTGCTTTTCATACAGCAGGGTTAAATTATGGTAGTAAAGAAGAAACTGCAATTCGTGTGGTTAAAAAAATATTCAGAACAATATTTATTATGCAATCCTATTTCAATGAATATGAAAAATTTAACTCCTACTTTATTTCTCCAAAAACAAACCCTGCAACTCAAAATATAATCGATGACTTAATTGAAAAGGCTAAAGACTTAATTGAAGATAGTAATATTTCTATTGATTTTATTTCAAATGATGATTTTTACAATGTAATTGTTGATCCTTTAATCAAAAACATCAATGATGAAAATGATACAATGGAGCTTTTCGCAAGGTCTGTTAAACTATTACAATTAGATAGCCGAAAAAATCAATTTCAAACAGACACCACAAAACCTAAAACTATTAGAAAATCTATTAACAAAAATAAACGTCAAATAGATAATATGTTAATAGGTCAATTTGTACAGCATTGCTTTAGAGATGCTTTTTCTAAAAATCTTATTTCTGAAAATGAAATATTAAATCTTCAAAAGCCAGAATATTCAAAAGACACCTTTGATATAAATTTTGAAGTACTTCGATATAAAACAAGAAGTCCAGAAGACCATAATGGTAGAGGAAGATATTATAAAAGAGAATTATTTTGTAATGATTATCTCTTATGCTCTCAATGGGTTGAACCGCAGTGGGATTTATTTCTTTCTTGGCTTAATAAAATTGGTTACGATTATAAAAAAGAATTAAATATTACATCTTAAACACTCCTTTTTTAATGTGGTATTATCTATCTATAATACCAATACCATAATACCAATATTTCAGTAACTAACACATTGTCTGACTGTTACTAATACCAGTTTTCACATTCTAGATAGTACCAAGCTTCTATTCGCATATTTGCCTTGTCGTTGATAATCAATGACGGACTAATGCGCATAAGTCCATTTTTAATTTAAAAATTTTAAAAGATGGACGTTAATATTTTAGAACGTTTAGAAAGCATCGAAAAGTTGTTACAAGAACAACAAAGATTGCAAAAGCAAGTATTGAATTTCAATGAAACTTGTAAGTATTTGGAACTTTCTCAATCGCACTTGTATAAATTAACAAGTACGGGAGCTATTCCACATTACAAACCTAATGGTAAAAAAATCTATTTCCAACGACAGGAATTAGACCAATGGTTATTGCGTAATCGGATGGATTCACAAGATGAAATCGAGAAACAAGCAGCTGATTATCTAATAAAAAAAGGAAGGATTTAATTATGGCTGAAATAATCGATTTAATCTTGGCTTTATCCCAAGAAATTAAGGACTTAAAAGCACGTATAGAACTTTTAAAAGCAACAAGAGCTGAACATTTAAAAGATACGTGGATAGACAATCAAGATGTAATGCAAACGCTTCATATTAGTAAAAGAACATTACAAACATTACGTTCAAATGGCACGATTCCTTATAGTAAAATTCAAGGTAAATTTTATTACAAAGTAGCTGATATTGAGGAACTATTCCCAGATATTAAAAAAGAAAATCCTGATGCAATTTACACATCATTTAATTTTGAAAAGGAAGGTTATCAACCATTAACCTTAAATCTAAATGAACAACCTAAAGAACTACTCAAGCATTATTTTAATTGGATATTAAGAAAATATTTTAGAAATAGAAAGAAAGTTGTTAAAACCAATTTTGTAAAAGATGTTCAAGTATGGATAAAAGATGCTTCATTTAAAAATCAAACTTTTGCCAAATATGATAAGTTTACCTTAAAACTACAATTTGAGGAAGTTAGTGATTCTGGGGAATTTGTAATTGCTTATGATGGTACTACAAAAATTCTTAAAACACCTGTTTCAAAATTAGTAGAAGATATTTCACCAACACTACTAACAGGTGTCATATACAACAGACAATATCATAAGTTTGAATACCTTCAGGAATATGAGAATGACTATTCAAAAACCTATGCAGTATTTAACAATCAAATTAGAACAGCATTAGGTTATGAAGCTGACAAAAGAGAAAAAGGAAATAAGTACATACATTATAAAACTAAAATAGATAAATTCATAAAACAGTTTTTAGTACAAACTGATTTCAAGAAAATAATTCCTATCAATTGCAACTACTATTTACCTGTAGAAAAAAAGCGCATAGGAGAAGTATCAAAAGAATGTAATGATTTAGTATTTAGTGATGGTACAGTAGGTCAAAAACCAACTTTTGATTTTAAAAGGTTAAAACCATTTAAACCTTGTACTCAAATTCATAAAAACATACATCTATTTTACATTTTCCACAAAGACTTCGTTGATGAAACTAAAGACCTTCAAAACTATTTGCAAAGTGGCTTAAAATGGTATCGAGGTTTACAAGAATATGCTGGAGTATTATACCACGTTGAAAAAGGGTTTAGCATTATGTTCGAGAATAAAGAAAATCCACTCCCAGAAATTTCCGAAGGCATCAAAAACCTAAATTTAAAATCTGATGTTACATATGTAGCCATTTATTTAAGTCCTTTTTCAAAATATGAACAAGATTTAGCTAAAAAACAAGTCTATTATAAAGTCAAAGAACAATTATTATTAAGACGTATTGTATCTCAAGTAATTGATGTCAATAAGTTTATCGAAAAAAATAATAAATATAGGAGAAACCCAGAAAGAAGCAGTGGTTATGTATATGATTTAACAAATATTTCTTTAGCAATATTGGCTAAATTAGAAGGTATTCCTTGGCAATTAAACATTACACCAAAAAAAGAATTAGTAATTGGTGTTGGAGCTTTTAAAAATGTTGAAGAAAACATACGTTATGTAGCAAGTGCTTTCAGTTTCCAAAACAATGGTAAGTTCAATGAGTTTCAATATTTCAGCAAATCAGACACTCATAAATTAGCAGGTGCAATTAGTCATGCTATTTGGCAATATGTTAATGTAGAGCAAAACCCAGATAAAGTGGTCATTCATTTTTATAAAGAAATGAAAAACGAAGAAGTAGAACCTGTGTTAGAAATGATGAATGAATTGAAATTAGATTGCCCATTATACATAGTGAATATAAACAAAACAAAATCAGAAGATTTGATTGCTTTTGACCAAAATTGGTATGGTAGACTAATGCCAAAAAGTGGAACATTTATCAATATCAGTAAATCAGAACATAAATATTTACTTTTCAACAATTCAAGATATGATGATAGTAAAACATATCCATCTACAGAAAGTTTTCCTTTTCCTGTAAAATTAAGAATTACAAGTCCAACGTCTGAAGCCTTATCCGATACTAAAATCATAAAAAAACTAATTGAACAAGTATATCAATTCAGTAGGCTGTATTGGAAGTCATTACGTCAACAAAATGTACCTATAACTATCAAATACCCAGAAATGGTGGCTGAAATAGCTCCTCGTTTTGATGGCAACACAATTCCTCCCTATGGTCAAGAAACATTATGGTTTTTATAACGTGTAATTCTCATTGTAAAAATATAACGTAATACATTATATTAACACAAAGTAAATTGTATATTTATAGTTTCAATTTCTACTCTATGAATCGTATAAAAGAAGTATTAGAAGAAAAAGGTATTAAACAAGTATGGTTAGCTGAAAAGCTCGGTAAAAGCTTTAATACTGTAAATGGTTATGTACAAAACAGAAATCAACCAAGTCTTGAGGTCTTGTATGAAATAGCTAACATTTTAAATGTAGAAGCTAAAGAGTTAATTATGGATAGAAAACAACTTTAACAATAGGATTTTGCAAATGTCAAAAATAGACCAAACAGATTTAACATTTTTTACAAACGAAGAAGGACATAGCCTTTTAAGTAGATTTGAATCAACATTAAAAGATACCCAACTTTTTGATATTTTAGTCGGTTACTTCAGATTGAGTGGCTTTCATAGAATGTATGAATCATTAGAACCACTTGAAAAAATAAGAATTTTGGTTGGTTTAAATGTAGATAAAGATTCTTATGATATTATTGCTCACAATGAAGAGTTAGGTGTTATAGATTTTGAATCCCATAAAAGAACCAAAAAGATTTATCAAAAAAACTTAAAAAAGGAAATTGAAGATGCTAATGACACTGAAGATAAATTAGAGTTAGGAATAAAAAAGTTCATCGAGTTTCTAAATACAGAATGTCAAGACCCAGAAATTGATAAAGCATATCACGGGAATGGGAAAAAGTTAGAAATTAGAGCATATCCTTCTAAAAATATACACGCAAAAGTGTACATAGGGAAATTTAAGCCTGATGATAGAGATTATGGTTTTGTAATTACGGGTTCAAGTAATTTTTCTGAATCTGGTTTAGTGGCTAATCGTGAATTTAATGTGGAGTTGAGAACCAAACGAGATGTACTTTTTGCAGAAGACCAATTCAATAAATTATGGGCTGAATCAGTTGATATTTCAGAAGATTTTATTGATACTATTGAAACAAAGACTTGGTTAAGCGAAAACATAACACCTTATCAATTGTATCTTAAATTAATTTATGAATATTTAGAAGAAGATATTAACCTTGAAGATGAGTTTGACCCTTTTCTACCTGATGGGTTTATGAAATTAAAATATCAAAGTCAAGCAGCTATTCAAGCTAAAAAAATATTAGACCGATACAATGGGGTGTTTTTAGCAGATGTAGTAGGATTAGGTAAAACCTTTATTACTGCTTTGTTATTGCAACAATTATTAGGTAGAACTTTAGTAATTTGCCCTCCAGTATTAAAGGATTATTGGAGAGATTCATTATTTGATTTTGGAATTAGAAGTTTTGAGGTAGAATCATTAGGGAAGTTACCTCACATTCTTAAAAAAGGAACAGATCGCTACGATTATATTGTAGTAGATGAAGCTCATAGATTTAGAAATGAAGGTACACAAGCATACGCTGATTTATTAGAAATTTGTACTAACAAAAAAGTAATTCTAGTTAGTGCAACACCTCTTAACAATACTATAAACGATATTTTCGCGCAACTAAAATTATTCCAATCACCAAAAAACTCAACAATACCAGGAGTTCCAAATCTTGAAAAACATTTTGCAGGTTTAAGAACACGTCTTAACAAAGTAGATAAAGCAGATCCTGAATACAAAAAACTTATCAAAGAAATTTCAGACGATATTCGTAACAATGTGTTGCGCTATGTAATGGTTAGGAGAACTCGTAATGATGTAATGACATACTTCAAAAACGATATGCAAAAACAAGGTTTAGTTTTTCCTACTCTCAACGACCCAAATAAAATTGTATATCAATACGAAGGTAAATTAGAAGAAATTTTTAAAGCAACCATCCAACAGTTGGTACAGTTTACCTACGCACGTTATACACCGCTTTTATTTTACAAAGGGAACAAGCAACTTTCTGAATTTGAAAAGCAACAGCAACGTAATGTTGGTGGATTTATGAAAGGTATTTTGGTAAAACGTTTAGAAAGTAGCTTCTATGCCTTCCGAATGAGTATTAGTCGATTTATTCAGTCCTACGAGAACTTTATTGATATGTACAAATCTGGTACTATTTATATTAGTAAAAAAGTGAATGTATACGATTTACTAGAAAATGATGATATTGAAAAACTTGAAGAGCTTGTAAATGAAGACAAAGCGCATAAATATAAATCTGAAGATTTTACAGAAAACTTCCTCAACCAGTTAAATAAAGACTTATTAATTCTTGAATATATTAAGGAAATATGGGAAACCGTTTATGATGATCCAAAATTAAAAAAATTTATAAATGAACTAAAATCAGATAAAATATTAAAAAAGAATAAGCTTGTTATTTTTACAGAATCAAAAGAGACAGGTGATTATTTATACGAAGCATTGTTAAATGAGTTTCCAAACCAAGTAATGTTTTTTTCCAGTGTAGGTGGTAGGCATACCAATACTACCCTCCTATCTAATCAAAACGTTTCAAGAGATATTATTCAATGCAATTACGACCCAAACAGAAAAAAGAAAGACCAAGTAAATGATATTCGCTTCTTAATTACTACCGATGTATTAGCAGAGGGTATCAACTTGCACCGTTCTAATGTATTGGTTAATTATGATTTACCTTGGAATCCAACTAGAGTATTACAACGTGCTGGTCGTGTAAATCGTTTAGGGAGTGCATTTGATTTTGTGTATATCTATAACTTTTTTCCAACGACACATTCCGATGCGCATTTAGGATTAGAGATAAATATCACGAACAAAATTCAAATGTTTCACGATATTTTAGGGGAAGATGCAAAGTATTTAAGTGATGGTGAGGAGTTTGGAAGTCAAGAATTGTTTAATACGTTAAATAATAAAAAAGCCTATTCTGGTGAAGATGAAGTGGGTGATTCTGAATTAAAATATTTAGAAATCATTAGAGAAATAAGAGACAATGACCCAGACTTATTTGAGCGCATTAAAACCCTACCTAAAAAAGCACGTAGCGGATTTAAAAATAGTCAATTAGAAGTTCAAAAAATGATTACTTTTTTTAGAATTGGGAAGCTTAAAAAGTTTTATCAGTTCCAAAGTGGCAAGTCTAATGAAGCTACTTTCTTTGATGCAGTGCACAAATTAGAATGCGAACCTGAAACACCAAGAGAAAAAGTACCTACTAATTTCTTTAATATGTTAGAAACAAATAGGGCTAAATTTACACTTGATACAACATTAAAAGAAGAAGTAACAGGCAATAGAGGTCGTTCTAATGCTAAATACATAGAAGACCGTGTTATAAAAGACAAACTCTTTAAAAATTTTAAAGGTTTTACCGAAACTGATGAAGAGTTTATTGCCGCTGTAAAAGCAACGCTCAAAGAGGGGAAAATGGCTAAAAAAACAGCTCAAATTGTAAAAAAAGAACTTGAAAAAGTGATTGAACCATTACACGTTTTACAAATATTAAGAAAATATGGACGTATACAAATGGATATCAACAACCAAAACAATATTAAATTCCAAAAAAGAGAAGTCATTCTTTCAGGATATATTACCAAAAATTAGTTATGGATAAAAATACTGCTATTAACCTAATAGATAAAACATTTAATAATGCTTTTGATGAAGCACAGTTTACCAATTTCATTCAAAACTTATTAAACGATTTTGAAATTAAACCATACAAAGCAAGTGGTAATACAATATGGGAAGACCAACGAGACCACATTAGTTACTACAAACGTATAGGTAAATACATAGATCCAGAAGGTGAAGCTCTAGATGTATTGATTGTACAAGTTAAAAGCGTTTCTAAATTAGAAAGAGCACGTACAGCATTAAGAAACTTTGTAATTAAACACCTTAATAATTTTGAAAAAGATTATGCTTTAGTAGCTTTTTATTCTAAAGAAGATGAAGGTTTCGACTGGCGTTTTTCGTTTATAAAAATGGAATACCAATCCTATTTAGACGAAGAAAAGCAAAAAGTAAAAATGCGTAAAGATTTTACGCCTGCTAAACGCTATTCGTTTTTAGTGGGTAAATACGAAAAATCGCATACTGCTAAAACACAACTATTACCCTTATTACAAAACATAGCCAACAACCCTACCATATCTGAATTAGAAAAGGCTTTTAGTATTGAGCGTGTAACCGATGAGTTTTTCGAGCAATATAAAAATCTCTACATAAAAGTCTATGAGTATTTTGACAAACAAAAACTATCTATATTCCAGAATAACGATTTAGATGCTGCTGGTTTTACTAAAAAATTATTAGGGCAAATTGTATTCTTATACTTCTTACAGAAAAAAGGATGGTTAGGTGTACCAAAAAATGAAAAGTGGGGTGCTGGACAAAGACAATTTTTACAACAACTATTTGATGAATCTTTAGAAGAAAATAAAAACTTCTTTAAAGACTATTTACAATATTTGTTCTATGAAGCATTGGCAAAAGAACGTAATAATGACAATTCTTTCTACCCACGCTTTAACGCTCGTATCCCATTTTTAAATGGTGGTTTGTTTGAAGCACCATACGATTGGAAAAATGCAAATGTTTCAATACCTGTTGAGTTGTTTAGAAATGATGAAAAAAACAAATCTGGAGATATTGGCACAGGTATTCTAGATGTTTTTGACCGTTACAACTTCACCATAAAAGAAGACGAACCGCTAGATAAAGAAGTAGCAGTTGACCCCGAAATGTTAGGGAAAGTCTTCGAAAATATGTTAGACATTAAAGAACGTAAAAGCAAAGGAGCATTTTATACGCCTCGTGAAATTGTACATTATATGTGTCAAGAGAGTTTAATTCACTATTTAGACAATGCACTAAACAACTACAATGGTGCTTATCAAGAATTTGGCAACGACCAAACCAATATGTTTGGCAACGAGGGTAAAAATGGTCAACAAGCTATACAATCAGAAGTCAATGAAATTACAGTTCCTAAAGAAGATATAGAACAGTACATTCGTGAAGGCCATTTAGCATTAGAAAACGATGTACGTGTAGCAGCAAGAGGGGCAACAAAAACCTATCAATTTCAACTACCAGAAAGTGTACGTGAAAATGCCGATAATATAGATAAAAAATTAACTGAAATTCGCATTTGTGACCCTGCAATTGGTTCGGGCGCATTCCCTGTAGGCTTATTACACGAATTGGTAACTGCTCAACTAGTGTTAAAGCCGCACTTAAGTTTTAATTATTTAAACAATAAGCTTAAACATTTCGATTTTAAAGAACGTGAAAGTGTAAGTGAAAGTCGTTATGTGTACCGCCTTAAAAAACACATTATTCAAGAAAGTATTTACGGAGTAGATATAGACCGCTCTGCTATTGATATTGCACGTTTACGTTTATGGTTATCATTGGTAGTTGACGAAGACGATTTAGAACCAATTGAAACCTTACCAAATCTTGACTACAAAATTGTGTGTGGTAATTCATTAATTGGAATGCCAGATGGCACAATGCGAGATTTAGAGGTAGAAAAGGAACTAGAAGCTTTAAAAGAAGAATTTTATAACGTAACAAATGCAGTGCGTAAAAAAGAATTACGTAATAACATAAATACTAAAATAAGGGAGTTGTTAGATACAGCCGAAATCTTTGCAGGTTATACAATAGATTTCGATTTTAAACTATATTTCTCTGAAGTATGGCACAAAAAAGGTGGGTTTGATATTCTAATAGGGAATCCACCATACGGTGCAAAGCTCTCAAAAGAAGAAAAAACGTTATTTAAAAATCAATTTTCAGATGTTCATATGAGAACACCTGATACTTTTAACTACTTTATATCTAATGGGATAAGGCTCTTAAAAGAAAATGGAGTTTTGAATTATATTGTACCTAATAATCTACTATTTCAATCGGAATATGAAAAAACACGTAGGTTATTGTTAAGTAAAAATAGTTTTCATATTGCTATTAATTTAGGTGACGGTGTATTCAACACAGCAACAGTTCCTTCTTGTATATTTTTAAATACTATAGGAAAAAGTAATTACAATAGAACTTATAAATATGCTGATTTAAGAAATGTAGATAAACATATTTTAGATTTTAAATCTATTTTTTCTGAAACTTCAGTTGCTTCAACTTTACAAGTTCCGGCTTCTGTATTTGGAATAAGCGAAAGCGAGTTTGAAATTATAAAAAAACTAAAAGAGGTATCAGTAACTATTGATGACATTGCTGAAGAAATGGCAAGTGGTATCTCAACGGGTGGTGATAAAATTTTTAGAGTAGAATCTGAATTTGCAAAAGAAAACAATTTTGAACAAGAACTACTAAAGCCTGTTCTTGTTGGTGGAGAAATAGATAAGTATAAAATAAAGAACACTAAACATAGTCTAATTTATACTGATAGAAGCACAGAAATTTCTAATTATAAAAATATTGAAAGCTATTTAGAACCTTTTAAAGAAAAATTAAATAATCGCAGTGAAGCAAAATCAGGAGTTATGCCTTGGTTTTCTTTAAATAGACAACGTTATCCTAAACTTTTTGAAGAAGAAAAAATAATAATGAGACAAACTTCTGATAAGATAAGAGCTACTTTTGATAAAGAGTCTTATTATGTTATAGATAGTATTTTAGTATTTAAGAAAAAGAAGGATTGTCCGTTTCAGTATAAATTTATTCTGGCAATTCTAAATTCAACAGTAAATGCTTTTTTATATAATAAATTTTCTCAAGAAGGAGGTCGAACATTTGCTCAAGTCAAACCTAAAAATGTAAGAAAGCTTTACATACCAAAAACAAATTATGACAATCAAAAATCTATTGAGGTAATAGTTGATTATTTAGGTTCTATCACTCAATTCAAAAATATTGATACAGACTTGTTTTCTTTCTTTGAACTAGTTTTAGATGCAGTTTCTTTTGAGTTGTTTTTACCCAATGAATTTCAATTTGCTAACAAAACAATATTAAAACATCTTACTGACCTCAAACCTATTAACAATAGTAGAAGTCCTGAAGAAAAGTTAGGTATTATACAAAGTGAGTACCAACGTTTATATCACCCAGACCATCCTGTACGCTACGCCATAGAAACCTTAGATAGTATAGAAGAAGTACGTATTATTAGAGAGGCTTTAAAATCCTAATCAATGAAATCAAAAACTATCTATTACGATTGGGCTCCCTATTTTAAAGCTGTAGCTTCTAAAATATTTGAGATTAGCAAAAACAATGATAACCGTAATTCTTTACTACTAGACCTAGCTAATGAATTATTTGAAGAAGGTACAGCAATATTAAATTACCCAATTACAGACCCATTTTCAATTATTTATTCTTTAGCCCAGAAGAATACAAAAAACCAAAGAAAACGCATTTTTAAATCTATTAAACAAGTTTGTAATTTGCAGATTGATTTACCAACAGATTTTGTTTTTCCAACACCGACACCAAACACATTAAGCTTATTTTTTAAAAAAGGTAAATACGTAAACAATCAAGATGAGGTAATTGGGAATGAATGCTTGTGGAAGCTATTTAAGCAAATTTTTTTAGAAGAAGAAATCAATAACAATGATTTTTTAACTGTACTTTCCTTAAAAAATGTTGGAGTAACAAAGCTAACGCAAGCAATGTTTTTAATAGATCCAATTAAATATATGCCATTTGATACACGAATGAATACGTTACCACTCGATTCATTAGATAAATTAAAACTAATATCCCAACAAATTGAAGAAGAAGGTATAAAGCCATACAATGAGGTTTTACAAAAATTAAAATCTAATTTTTCAGGTTGTTATTTCTATGAGATCAATTTATTCAATTACTTCTTAAATAATAATTCACAAGACCAACTACGAATCTCAAATACGTATTGCCAAGTAAGTAGTAATGCTCAAGGTCAGAACGAAGGAGATTATTTTGATGATTTTGTTGAGAAAAACGGTGTCTATACAGGTAGTGCATTTAAAAACGAAAACACCAAATACCCATTAAAAGAATATAAAAAAGGAGATATTGTACTAGTTAGAAGAGGTACCAAATGGTTGGGTGGTATTGGTGTAATAATAGATAATGAGTATATCCCAAATGGTTATCAAGACGATTTGATGATTAAGATTATTTGGTTAGTAAAAGAAGATAGAAAAATTGGATCAACAGCATTAGGGCAATGGGATGGTTTTAGTCACGCTACACATAATACAATTGAGAAATTCAAAGAATGCTACCCTGAAACATTTCAAATTTTAGATTACATAAGAAATAAACAAAAAACTATGATTAATCATTCTTCAATTAAGTTTAAAAATTTAATTCTTCAAGGACCTCCAGGAACAGGTAAAACAAGATTAGCCAAACAAATAGCAGAATGGTTAACCGATGAAACTTCAAATAAAGAATTGTCAATTATTGAAGCTGTTGAAAATAGCATCTTTAATAAAGAACCTGAAATAGAAGACAATGCTTATGTTAAAATTATTCAATTTCACCCCTCCTATACCTATGATGATTTCGTTAGAGGAATAAAAGTGAATGTGGTAAATGAAAAAATATCTTATGATGTTGAGAATAAGATTCTTGGACAAATAGCTGCTGAAGCATTAAAGCCAGAAAATCAAGAAAAAGCCTTTGTGTTAATTATTGATGAAATTAATAGAGCCAATCTAAATAGTGTTTTGGGAGAATTAATTTATGCCCTAGAGTATAGAGGTAAATCTGTTAATAGTATGTACAAAATTGAAAATAGCTATGACATAACATTACCTCATAATTTGTACATAATTGGCACAATGAATACTGCTGATAGAAGTGTTAGCCATTTGGATTATGCTATTAGAAGAAGATTTACATTTATACCTGTTTTAGCAGATAGCGAAGTTATTACAAATGCTAATTCTAAAACATTGTTTGAAAAAGTATGCAATGTGATAAAAAATAATTTATCTCCAGAATTTAATATTGAAGACATTCAAATAGGTCATAGTTACTTTTTAGTGGAAGGTAAAGACTTGTATTACAAATTAAAATATGAAATAATACCCTTGTTGAAGGAATATATCAAAGATGGCATTTTACTACCTTCAGCAGAAGATGAAATAAAAGACTTGTTGGCAAGTAATATTTAATGAGTGCTAAAAGAATACATATTAAAGAGCATTCTATTTGTCTTGACTTAAATGAGTTAGAATTAATTGATTTATTAAAAAATCTAAATCAATTAGTGGATGAAATTGATTTAGAAAAAGGCTTTTTTAAGACAGGATATTTTATTGGTTTAACTAGACTAGGTTCTACACAAAACATTCTAAATGTAACACCTAAATTAGATACAGAAACAACTAAAATTAATTATTTATCGATGTTATCAAAGGGTATGCAACACCCTGAAATGGCAAGTTTTGGAAAGGATTTATTTTATATCGATTTAGATGCTAAACCTATAAAAGTTAAACAAGAGCTAGATTTAATAACACCATTAATTATTGTTAGTTTTTTACAATTATTATCAATTATAGTAAAAAAAGGTTTAAGAAAGAGTTATTACAAAGTTGAACAAAATATTTATGGAAATGTAAGAGGTAAAATATTAGTGTCTAAAACCGTAAAACAAAACCTGTTTAGAAACAAAAATTTATCTGCATTTTGTGCATTCGAAGAATTTGGTATTGATAGTCCTGAAAACCGAATCTTAAAAAAAGCTTTGCTATTTTCAATTAAATATCTAAAGTCATTTAATACTTCAGAAAATAGATTTGAAACCCTAATTAGTTACATATCCCCTACATTCAATACTGTTAATTCAAGTATTACAACATCTGAAATAAAATATTTTAAAAACGATAATTTTTTTCCCGAATACAAAAGAGGTCTAGAATTAGCAAAAATGATTATTAAAAGGTATGGCTATAATATTAATTCAATAACCACTAATCAAGAAATAAATGTATATCCATATTGGATTGATATGCCTAAACTATTTGAATTTTATGTGTTAGGGATTTTGAAGGAAAAGTTTGGTAGAAAGGATATTATTTTTCAGTTCAACGCAAATTATGGCGAGCTAGATTATTTACGTATTACAGAAGGGAAAGAGCTTGTAATTGATGCAAAATACAAAAAATTGTATGCCAACAATAATTATGAAATTAATGACATCAGGCAATTAAGCGGTTATGCTAGAGATAAAAAAACACTTGCGAAAACTAAAATAAATAAGGAGTTATGGCAGTCAACACTACTAAATTGTTTAATAGTTTATCCTGACCAAACTAATGACATATTAGAAAACCTAGACGATAAACTTTTCCTCAATCCAATAAGACAATTTGAGAATTTCTATAAAATAGGTGTTAAAATTCCAACAAAAGATGTAGTATGAAAATTAAAAACATAACCATAAACAAGTATAAAGCATTTAAAAAATCAGAAGACATTAAAGTTAGTGGCAAAAATGTATTTATCTATGGAGAAAATGGTAGTGGTAAAAGTTCCTTTTATTATGCCTTAAAAGATTTTTTTCAATCTAGTGTTGAGAATATCAATATGGCAGAATTACGCAATTTATACTTAAACGATGGAAATACAGATTGTACTATTGAAGTTACATTTGATAATAATACTAGCAATTCTTTGTCAGAATCAGGAAGAAATACAAATATTCCAAGCATAACAGATGCAAATCGTCTTAAAAGTTTTGTCACATACAAGCATCTTTTGGGGGTACATAATGTAAAATTAGATAATGAACTTAACATTTTCGATTTAGTAATTAATGGAGTTTTAAAGCACTATAAATCACAAACAGTTACAGGTGGGGTACAACTTGGAAAGCTTTGGAAAGCTTTATTAGAAGAAAGTAAAATCCCTTATGGCGGCAGTAAGTATTATCACGCAACTCAAAAAAGAAAAGCTGTAGAAGAAAAAGCTGTTACTTTTAATAATGCTCTTGATAGATTGTTCTTCACAGGTGGTAGTGATTATCTTGGGCCTTCTGTAAATAGTATATTAAACAAATTAGTTCCTGGTCTAGAAATAAATTTTTTACGCCACAGAATAAATGTCAATGATAAAGGAGAAATTACTAAACCAAAAATAGCTTTGCAGATTACAAGTGATGGTAGGTCATTAGATACACATCACCCACATTTTGCATTAAATGAAGCAAAACTATCTGCAATTGCTATAAGTATATTTTTAGGAGCAATATTAAGTCAATCCCCTTTTTCACGTGATATTAAAGTGCTTTTTTTAGATGATATTTTAATTGGTTTAGATAATGAGCATCGCTTAAAATTAATAACCTTATTAAAAGAACCTGAATTTGAAGAGTTTCAAATATTTATCACAACCTATGACCGACATTGGTACGAAGTTGCAAAATTACAGTTATCAAATTGGAAGTTTTTAGAATTTTATAAAGGTTCAGATGGTCCTGAAATAAATGATGATGTGAAATCAGATATTGAAAAAGCGAAACTCTATAAAAATAGTTATGATTATCCTGCTGCTGCCAATGCTTTACGTAAGGTGTTAGAAAAAACATTAAAAGATAAATTACCTGAAACTTTTACATTAAGTGAAGTAGTAAAAGGTCTTTTAAAACCACCAAGTTTAGATACTTTAATAAACAGGCTTAAATCGTATTATAAGGATTTAGAAGTAGAAATTCCAGACGCAATTATCGATGGTTTAAAAACCTATAAAACAATTTTGTTAAACCCTATGTCACACAATGATATTGATAGTCCTATTTATAAAAACGACATAGACGCAGCTTTTAAGGTTATAGAGGATTTAGAGAGAATAGATTTACCTAAAAGAGAAGTTGTTATTGAAAAAAATAAGGTTTTTACTATTACCTTACCTGCTATTTCATATACAGCGAATGTTATTGTTGCTAATAATGTGTATAAAATTGATAATGATGGCACAATTACATTTTCAACTCCAGAATTTACATTCATTAATTGGGAAAGATTAGGAGTTAACAATGCTGAAATGACAGGGAATCCGCCAAAGGAATATTCAAAAGCAGATTTTTTAAATATACTTGCTAAAGGTCCTCATAAAATTGATAAAGTACTTGAATCAATCAATAGAGCCTATACAGATCAAAGTATTTCAAATATTACATTGGATGACTTAAAAAATGCTTTGTCTTGTAATGGTAAAAACTTAACACAATGGTTAGTTTAAATTCTAATAAATATACAGCTACAGTTACAATAGGCTTACAAAAAGGCTATTCAAGAGAGTTATGGTCTAAAAATGATGTAATTACTAATCTACAAGTTGTTCAAAACAAATTAATTGAACATAAAGAACTTTATTTAAGTGCTGCTGTTTCAGAATGTGAAATTGTATTAAGTGGTCAAGTAGAACCTTCAATAAAATTAGATTTCATTAATTATCCAAAATTTCCATTGGAAGAAAGTGCTTTTAAAAATGCAATTCTAGAACTCACAAAAGAATTAATGGAAAAACTACAACAAAACAGAGTGGTAATAGTGTTTCATAATGATATAGTAATGCTTGAAAATAGCACTGAAATAGATCCTCGAATAACAATTTAGTTTTATAACGTAAAATTATCAAAAAATGAATTTTATTCAAACGCAAAAAGAAGTAAGCAAAAAGCTAAACGATAATAAAGAATGGGTAAATAGATTCAATAGATATGCCAATTTCATAACTTTAAATACGCAAAACCATATTAACGGCAGAAGAAAGTTTAATATCCAGTGGCCTTTTCATCTCTATTCAAAAATTAGTGATTTAAAAAATAAATACACCCTACATTATGATTTAAGGTTCAAAGGTCAAAGCGTTGCAACCTTAACAGTTAAAAACGATACTGTAACTATTTCTACTAAAGACAAAGAAGAAAAAAATAAACAATGGTTCAATATCGAATTATCATTAAAAAATGTTCTTTGGAAAGGAATAACAGCAAGTGAATATAGAAAAGCCTTTAAAGAAAGTACATATAAAAGAGGCAAAAGTCCAGAACACGCTTTAGAATCATCTTTATTATCTGAATTTAGACAACAGAAAAAACGTTTAAAATCACTCTACAACATTCAACCAGTACTTTTGGCTAATTCATTTTTTCAAATGCCTACACCTTTAACCGCAAGTAAAAAAGAAATTAAGTATGCTCGAAAAGGTGGAGGAATTGACATATTAGCAAGAGTAAAACACGAAGATTATCAGGTAAGATTGTGTGTAATGGAATTGAAAGATGAATACAATCCATCAGAACCTCCAGAAAAAGTAATGTCACAAGCCATAGCCTATGCCACATTTATAGCGCATTTACTACGCAGTAAAAGTGGGAAAAATTGGTATAATATTTTTGGCTTTTCAGGTGATGTTCCTGAAACTTTAATAATAGATACTTCTATAGTAATGCCTTATCCAAAGAATGGAAAAGTAAAACACATTAAACAGGAAAAAATAAAAATATTTGACAATACACACATCGAATTATATGACTTGTATTTCAAAGATAATACCGCAACTGAAGAAGGAAACAACTATAAATTTATAGGCTCATTAAAAGATGTAATGTTGAAATAAGCTCCCCACAACACAAAATCTAAATTATTGCTATGGCAACAAGTCCTTATCTTTTGTGTTGTTCCACTTACCATACAAGTTTAGCATTTTTTTAGTCTTATTGGTAATAGCATATTGCAGCTTTGGTTTTTCATAAAATCAAACCAAAGCTACAACAAGCTATTATATCATTATTTTATCATAAAAACCCTAAACTCTCCCAAGCTATATTTACATAACGGGTAGTTATAGTACAGCCACTTCACCCCTACATCATCAAAGCTGTAAGCTATAACCCAATTATGTAAAATAGCCGCTTTACCAACCGCATAAATTGTAACTTTAAAAGAAAAATATGGTAACAAAAACAATCCAAATTACAGAAGTAACAGTAGATGAATTAGCGAATAAGGTAGCAGATAAACTAATGCTAAAAATTGAAAATTACCTTAAAGAATTATCTAAAAAGCAAAATGATGAATTATTAACAAGGCAAGAAGTAGCCGATTATTTGAGAATCAGTTTAGTAACATTACATTCTTGGAATAAACACGGTATTTTAAATCCAATTCGTATGGGCAACAGAATCTTATACAAAAAACAAGATATTTTAGATGTTTTAGAAGAACAGTCAATAAATAAAAAAAAATAGCAAATATATGTGGCTACCACAGCCAACGCGCAAGGCTATAAAGGTCAAACCCTACAGGTTTTGAATAAAACTTTTTTCAAAAACATTTTTCACAATCATTAAACAACTTTTCTCAAAAAAGCTTTTATCCAAAAACCTTGACAGCCTTATCCACGCCAAAAGCAAATACAGCTTTCTTTTTTTATTGTTTTTCTTTTAAAAATTAATGGTGCGAAGCGTAGCGAAGCAATTTTAATTGGATAGCTATGTCAACTTTTGAACTAAAAACACACCAAATCGGAAGAACCTACTCGAACCCTCATTTTTTTATCCTAAACAAAAGGCTTAACAGCGGAAAACCGCTATCAAATCCTTGTCATAACTGTTTTGTAGTAATCTCTAAAACAGAGGAAGAAAAACACTCACTTTATCATTTATCTATGATACTTCAAATAGGTGGTTTTTATGCTTATTATTTAAAAGAAAGTGTTATTCCATTCATTTCCATAAATGATTGCAAAAAAACCTTAACAAACGCATATATAACAATGCAAAACGATGATGTTCAATTGCAAAAGTATATTAATATAGTGTCAGTTATTTGTAAAAAGGAAGCAGAACTTCAAAAAGTAATTTCAAAAATGGCAGATTTAAAAGTATCATACATTCAAAGTCTATTTTCTAAGCGCAATATAGGGCAACAAAAACCAAATCAATCTATTAGCATAGTATTTGCCATATATTACTTGTGTTGGTTAAAGACTGTACCAAGTCCGTACCAACTCCAAAGAAAAGTATGTTTCATTTAAATTAATTATGTTATGGGTAAAATTGCTCAAGGTATTTTAGGAGGTCTTTCAGGTAAGGTTGGAAACGTTATCGGAGGAAGCTGGAAAGGAATTGACTACATTAGAATTAAACCTTCAAGTGTAGCCAATCCAAGAACTGTTGGTCAAGTAAACCAAAGAACGAAGTTTACTACCACTTTAGAATTTTTACAAGCTGTAAAACCTTTTATTAAGTTAGGTTATAAAGGGTTGGCTGTTAAAAAAACAGAATTTAACGCTGCAATGTCGTATGTGTTAAATAATGCAATTACAGGAACTGAACCTAACTTTGTAATTGACTATCCAAACGCTTTAGTGAGTCGAGGAGGTTTATCTGGTGCTTTAAATCCTTCAACATATCTAACAACTGCCGGAGAAGTAACGTTCAATTGGGATGATAATTCCGATGAGGGTAATGCGAATGCTACAGATAAAGCAATGTTATTGGTTTACAATCCTTCAAAGAAAGAATCTATTTCATTGCTTGATGGTTCTGATAGAACTGTAGGTTCTCAAATTGTACCAATACCAACAACTTATGCAGGAGGTACAGTTGAGCTATTTATGGCATTTATTTCTGCTGATGGTAGTCTCGTATCAAATAGTGTTTATTTAGGCTCTGGAACAGCTAATTAACATTTGGTGTTTTTATTTATAAACCGCTCAAATGAGCGGTTTTTTTATACTATATTTGTAGTGTTGAAACTATTGAAGTTAATCACCTAACTTCACTTATTTGACAAGTTTTGTACCCTATTTGTTGCCCAAAACCCATAACTGATTGATTTACAGTTAAACTTCATTTATTGTATCGGAAAATAAAAAGTTTAAAATATTTTAATAAAGAAATTAAGGAAACTATAGCCCAAATGGCTTCCAATAAAACAAAAGGAACATATTTTAATAAAACTGAAGCCAAACAAGCCAAAATTGAACCAATTAAATTTAGTAAAATAAAGTTCAAATTTTTGGTTCCTATTATTCCAAATGTGTTTAAAAAATATGCTAATAAAATCAGAAAAACACCAATAAAACCTAACCAATCTGTTAAATTCATACAAAAATCAATATAACTTTATTTTATTAAGCTATTCGTATTTTGGTTTTTTATCTCTTTTAGCCGCCTTTTTTTCTTTTGCAGTTTTCAGAGGTTCTTTTTTTACTTTCTTCTTTGCGTCTTGTCCTTTAGCCATGCTATATATTTAAAGTTTATTATTCTACAGTAAAAGTATATGTAAAAATTTTAATATTAAGTTAAAATTTACAAGTATTATTAAAAAAATAAAAAATGTGTTTAAATTAGCTTTTATTCAAAGTTAAAATCTAAAAATAAATCTCAATTAAATAATTGTAAATTTACCGACTAAATTTAATGACTAAAATATTTTATGGATCATAAAGAAGAACATTTAAAAAGCTCTGATTTTATAACTGATATTGTTATTGGAATGTCTGATGGTTTAACAGTACCATTTGCTTTAGCAGCAGGTTTAAGTGGAGCTGTAGACAGTAATACCATAATAATTACAGCAGGAATTGCAGAAATTGTAGCAGGTAGTATTGCAATGGGGTTAGGTGGATTTTTAGCTGGAAAAACAGAGCAAGAACACTATCAATCTGAATTAGAAAAAGAATATGCTGAAGTAGAAGCTATTCCTGAAAAAGAAAAACAAGAAGTAAAAGATGTTTTTGCAGAGTATGGTTTAAATGATGAAACTCAAACACTAATTGCCGATGAAATGGCAAAAGACAAAGACAAGTGGGTTGATTTTATGATGAAATACGAATTAGGTTTAGAAAAACCACATCCAAAAAGAGCTAGAAATAGTGCCGCAAACATTGGAATATCCTATATAATTGGAGGATTAATACCTCTTTCAGCTTACTTTTTTACCAGCACACCTACAGAAGGTCTTTTATTTTCAGCAATTTTAACGCTATTAAGTTTGTTTATTTTTGGATATTTTAAAAGTAAAGTTACAGGTCAAGCACCAATTAAAGGAGCTTTAAAAGTTACTTTTATTGGTTTTGTAGCTGCAATTGCAGCATTTGCTGTAGCAAAATTTTTTGATTCAATGTTTTAAAATAATTTATTAATGAATAAACAAATAAAGCTAAAAGAAGCTATTTCCATTGGAATTGGAGGTATGGTTGGTGGTGGAATTTTTGCTGTTTTAGGCTTAGCTGTTTCATTAGCAAAAGGTGGAACTCCAATTGCATTTTTAATTGCGGGAATAATAGCTTTAATTACTTCTTACAGTTATGTAAAATTATCACTTGCATTACCTGATAGAGGTGGCACGGTTAAATTTATTAATAACGCATTTGGTAGATCGGTTTTTAGCGGAGGAATCAATAATTTACTTTGGATAGGTTATATTATAATGTTATCACTATATGCATCTGCGTTCGGTTCCTATGCTCCTAACCTATTTAAATTACCTATTAGTAATTCTTTAGAATTCCATTTTTACTCAAGTATAATAATCATTTTAGCAACTTTAATTAATTACTATAGCATAAAAATTGTTGGAGCTATTGAGGCTTATGCTGTATTTATAAAGTTAATTATACTGCTACTATTTGTTTTTATTGGTATATATGGATTATTTGGTAATCCAAATATTTCTCAATTATCTATTCACCATTGGGAAAAACCGATAAGTTTAATTACTGGTGGAATGGTTATTTTTGTAGCTTACGAAGGATTTGAATTAATTGCAAATGCTGCTCCTGACATAATAAATCCTGAAAAAAATATTCCTAAAGCATATTATTTCGCTGTAATTTTTGTGATTTTATTATATGTTATAATTGCAATTATAACTGTAGGTTCATTACCTTTTAAAGAAATTGCAACTGCTCAAGATTATGTTTTGGCAGAAGCTGCAAAACCAATGTTAGGCAAACCTGGCTTTATTATAATTACTATTGCTGCTTTAATTTCAACATTTTCGGCAATTAATGCATCTTTATTAGGAGGAAGTAGAGTAAATTATGAAATAGGAGAAGATGATGAGTTACCTCACCAATTTACCTATAAATTATGGAATCATCCTGTTGGGTTAATAATAACTGCAATAATTACATTAATACTTACAAACACTTTAAATTTAGAAACTATTTCAACTACAGGAAGCGTAGGATTTATATTAATTTTTGCGATGGTTAATTTAGCTGGCTTAAAATTATCGAAAAAAATTAATGGCAATAAAATAATTCCTTTAATTGGTTTTATGTTGTGTATTATAGCTTTGTTTGTATTAATTACGCAACAATATCAATCAAATCGCATTGGAGTTATAGTAGCTATTTCTGTTATACTTGTTTCTTTTCTTATAGAATATTTTTATAAGAAATCGGAGAAATTTAAAAACGAATCTATAAAAAGATCAAAATAATACTTATGAAAATAAAATTGATTTTAGTTCTACTGCTTAGTAGTATTATATTAAATGCCCAAGTTATTAAAAGAGACTCACTTCGTAAAAACAATTTATTAAAAAAAAGTATTTTACCTGCTTCTCTTATTGGAGTTGGTTTAATTATTAATAAAAGTACATTTGAAAAAACATTTCAAAAAGATATTCGTAATAGCGTTGGAACAAATTATAGAACCAACATTGAAGATTATTTAGCTTTTGCTCCAGTTGCGCAAATGTACATTGCAGATATAGCTGGCGTTAAAAGTAAAAATCATTGGTTTGACCAAGGAAAATATTTATTTATTTCTAATTTATTTTCTGTTGGTATTACAGAATTAATTAAAAAATCAAACCATAAATTAAGGCCAAACGGATTGCCAGATTCCTTTCCTTCTGGTCATTCCACCGTTGCTTTTACAAATGCAACCGTACTTTATCATGAGTTCTACAATACTTCTCCTACTTTAGCATACAGTGGTTACGCTTTTGCGACAACAGTTGGCGCTTTTAGAATGCTTAATAACAAGCATTATTTATCGGATGTTTTGGTAGGTGCTGGAATTGGAATTGCTGTTACCAATTTAGTATATTATTTTCAGCCTTTAAAAAACTTTAATCCTTTTAAAAAGGTTAAAAATGTATCTTTTTATCCGTCTTATAATGATAATACTTATGGTTTTTATGCTAGTTATCAATTTTAATAATAGATAAAATGTATATTAAATGGATTGTTTGTGATGTTCCTATTGCTAAAAAGGAACAATTTACAATAGCACAAGAAAAATGGAAAAGAACAGTTGAATCTAAAGGATTTATTGCTCAAACAGGTGGTTGGAATTTAAAAAATACAAATGAAGCTCACATTATAGTTTTTTGGAAAAATAAAGAAAGCTTGTTGCATTTTATGGAGAATTTACACGATACTATTTTTTTAGATAGTTATCAAGATACAACCTACTCTTCAATTACAATTAATTATTTTAATAGTTTAATGAATATGGAAGGGGAATCGAAAAATATATTTGTAGCCATAACTAATTCCAAATTTATCAGAATTGCAGATTGTATTGTAAAAAATGATAAAACAAATCATTTTGAAGAAGTTCAAAAATCGATTTGGATTCCATCCATGAAAAATGCTACAGGAATGTTAGGTGGAAAATTTTCGATAAATGAACAAAACAAATTAAATTATTTGGTGCATACATTTTGGGATGAAAAAAATCATCATCAAAATTATGTTCAAAACCAATTACCTTTAAATCAAAAAAGTGCAGATATTACTAGCGATTTAGATTCTATTTCAGGGAAATTTATTGAAATTGAGAAAAAATGGACTGTATTTAAAAATCCATAATATATTCTAAATCATCCTCTTATTTTTTAAAACTTTTTCGCTAACTTTGAGTTAAAATCTAGCCTAAAATGAGTTTTATAGATTATTATAAAATATTAGGAATACCTAAAACTGCTTCAGAAAATGATATTAAAAAAGCTTACCGAAAATTAGCGAGAAAACTACATCCAGATTTAAACCCTAATGACAAAGAAGCCGAACGAAAATTTAAAGAAATTAATGAAGCTAATGAAGTTTTAAGTAATCCAGAAAACAGAAAAAAATACGATAAATACGGTAAAGATTGGCAACATGCGGAAGCTTACGAAAAAGCAGAACAACAACAAAAACAATATCAGCAAAGCCAAAACAGAAGAAGTTTTGGAAGTTTTCAAGATCAAGATTATTCCGACTTTTTTGAATCTATGTTTGGTGGTGCGTATTCTAGAGCAGGAAGCAAAAGTAATCCTCTTAAATTTCGAGGACAAGATTATAGTGCCGAGTTACAGTTTACTTTAGAAGATGTTTACAAAACTCACAAACGTACCATAACGGTTAATGGAAAAAATATAAGGCTAACTATTCCTGCTGGAGTTAAAAATGGGCAAATCATTAAAATTAAGGGGCATGGTGGAAAAGGAATAAATGGAGGACCAAATGGAGATTTACACATTAAATTTACAATATTAAATCACTCAAAATTTAAAAGAAATAATGATAATTTATATGCCACTATTCCTTTAGATTTATATACTGCAATGTTGGGTGGAGAAATTACTATTCCTGTATTTGAAGGAAAAGTAAAACTTAAAATTAAACCAGAAACTCAAAATGGAACCAAAATAAAATTAAAAGGAAAAGGATTTCCTGTTTATAAAAAAGAAGGTCAGTTTGGAGATTTATTTATAACTTATCAAATAAAAACGCCAACCAATTTAACCAATAAAGAAAAAGAATTATTTAGTGAACTTGCAAAATTAAGAAACTCATGAAAGTAACTGAATTTATACCAATAAGGGAACTTTGTGTTAATTATGAAATAGAAGTTTCTTTTTTTAACCAATTACACGATATAGGTTTAATTGAAATAATAACTTATAATAAAACTCCTTGCGTTCCGCTTGAAACAATTAATGATATTGAAAAAATGATTAGAATGCACCATGATTTAAATATAAATATTCAAGGTATTGACGTTGCATTTAATCTATTAAAAAAAGTAGAAAACTTAAATAATGAGTTAACTTCCTTAAAAAATAAATTAAGATTATACGAAGATGATTTCTAAAATATTAGTAGCCATAGATGGAAGTGAATCTGCTTTAAATGCAGCAAATTGTGCTTTAAAGTTAGCAAAACAAATAAATGCCTCTATAGAAATAGTTTATGTAGTTAGGTATTCTATTGGAAATATTGCTGCTGGAATAATGCCTTTTGAAATTGAAGAAAATGAAAAAGAAAAAGCTATAAAGCTTATAAACAAAATAAAAAGTAACAATCCAGAAATTAAAATAACTGATTTTGAGACGATTGGTTTACCAATACTTAAAATTATAAAAATGACAGAAGATTGGGATGCTGAATTATTAATAATTGGACATCACACTCATAATTTCATCGAAAAACTATTTCTTTCAAGCGTTGAAAACAGTTTATTAAATAATCTTAAAATTCCTATGATGATTATTCCGAAAAGATACAATTGTAACTAAAAATATCATTAATTTCAAGTAATTTTGCACTTTAAAATAAATCATCCAAAAAAGATAATTAAACTGCAATATGATATTAATAGACAAACCCTACGTTTCAAAATTTTTAATTGAAACTTTATCCTCTTATAATTTACCTGTTATAGCTACTTCCACAGCAAAAGAATTAATAAAAAATGAAAAAATTAATTGGATTTCAGAAAGTGAGGCTATAAAATTAGTAAAAGAAAATCCAACCATTCCTATATATTCAAATTCCGAAAATGCTATTAGTTGGGTTGAAGAAAATTTGAAGTTTTCAAATAGACCAAAAGAAATAAATTTATTTAAAAACAAATTAAAACTTAGAGAAACCATAAAAGAATTATTTCCTAACTATTTTTTTAAAGGATTAAATTTTAGTGAATTAGAAACTACTTCGGTTGAAAATTTTAAATTCCCATGCATACTAAAACCAACAGTTGGTTTTTTTAGTTTAGGTGTTCATAAAGTTAGTAATTTTAATGAATGGACTAAAAAAGTTTTGAAAATAAAATCTGAAATTACAGAGATTAAAAAATATTATCCAAATGGAGTAGTTAACACTAATCATTTTATTGCTGAAGAATGTATTGAAGGAGAAGAATTTGCAGTAGATTGCTATTTTAATGCAGATAAAAAACCTATTATTTTAAATATAACACACCACCTATTTTCTTCGGGCGATGATGTTAGTGATAGAGTCTATTCTACTTCTACAACCATAATTAAAACCTATTTAGAAAAAGTGCAACTTTTTATGGAAAAATTAGCTGAAAAAGTTAATCTAACTAATTTTCCAATTCATATTGAAATAAGAATAGACAAAAACGGTAAAATTATTCCAATTGAAGTTAATCCTTTACGTTTTGGTGGCTGGTGTACAACTGCAGATTTAGCATATCATGCCTACGGATTTAATGCTTACCATTATTTTTTAACTGGACAAAAACCTGATTGGGATAAAATATTTAAAGAAAGTAAAAACAAAATTTATAGTTTAGTTGCTTTAGATAATAATTCAGGAATTCCTAATGATAAAGTTAAAAGTTTTGATTACGATTTATTATTAGAAGATTTTGAAAATCCTATTGAAATGAGAAAAATTTCTATTGTTGAACATGCTATTTTTGGAATATTATTTACGGAAACTTCTGAAGAGAATAAACAGGAATTAAAAAATATTTTAACTTCTAACTTAAAAAAATATATAACTGCTTAAAACTATTTTAAACCTCAATTTCTAACTGGTCATAAGCTAAAAAAACATTTTTAGGTAAACTTTTTTCAACTTCAGCATGAAAACCCATTAAATGGCTAATGTGTGTTAAATATGCTTTTTTAGGTTGCAGTTTTTCTATAATAGCTAAAGCTTCTTCTAAATTTAAATGCGATTTATGAGGTTTAATTCTTAACGCACTAATAATTAAAACATCTAAATCTTTAAGTTTTTCAAGTTCTTTATCCGAAATTGTCTTTACATCTGTTAAATAAGCAACTTTCTCAAATTTAAATCCAACAACTGGTAGTTTATTATGTGAAACTTGAATTGGTGTTACTTTTAAATGGTTAAGGTAAAAAGGTTTATCATCAATTTCATTAACAACTACACTAGGCGCTCCAGGATATTTATTTGCTTCTACAAAAATATAATCAAACCGTTTTGTTAAATTCTCAACAACTCTTTTTTTTGCATAAATTGGCACTGCTCCTATTTGAAAACTAAATGGTCTAATATCATCTAATCCAGCTGTATGATCAGCGTGCTCATGAGTAAATAAAATACCATCAATTTTGTTAATTTTAGCGCGTAACATTTGATACCTAAAATCAGGACCACAGTCAACAATATATCTATTATTACCCCATTCCACAGCTATAGAAGTTCTTAATCTTCTATCTTTTTTATCTTTTGATAAACAAACAGGATGATCACAATTAATTACAGGAATTCCCTGTGAAGTTCCAGTTCCTAAAAAAGTAATTTTAATTTTCATGTAATATGATAAAAGTACAACGAATCTTTATTTTTTAGTTAATAAATTTAGTAATAAAAGTAGTTATTTGTCATTTTCGAAAATAAAATAATCACTAATTTGTAATATTTATTACATAATTTTCATCAAAATGGTAAATACAGCAAAAATAACTTAAAATCTGACTTATGTCAACTTTTGAATATACATAAATACGTATTTTTACGGTCAATAAAAAAATAGAAAATGTTATTAATATTAAAGACTTTTATTCAAATTATTATTAGCTTTAATATTATGACAAATTCTGAGAATATTTTATAAAAAAATATAAATATATAACTAGTTTAACAGCTAGTTTTTTATTTTAATTTAAATTTGAACAAACCATATAATTATAATAAATATTAAAACCAAAACTATAATGAAAATAGGTATATTAAAAGAAACTCAAAAAGGCGAAAGGCGAGTTTCAATTTCCCCTACTATTTCAAAACAGCTTATTGACAAAGGATTTGAAGTCATTGTGGAAGAAGATGCAGGTATTTCATCTTCCTTTAAAAATTCTGACTATACAAATGTTGGAGCTGTAGTTGAAAAAAGAGGTGTAGTTTATAAAGAAGCTAACATTTTAGTTAAAATAAACCCTTTTACAGAAGAGGATTTAAAATTAGTGGATAAAAGTCACATTTTAATGAGTCAATTATTCCACAAATCAAATCCTGAACTTATAAAATCTATAGCTGAAAAAGGTGCAACAGCTTTTTCTATGGATGCAATGCCAAGAATATCAAGAGCACAAGATATGGACGTTTTAAGTTCACAAAGCAACTTAGCTGGTTATAAAGCTGTTATTTTAGGAGCTTATGAAATGACTAAAATTTTCCCTTTAATGATGACTGCAGCTGGAACTATTACTCCTTCAAGAGTTTTAATTTACGGAGTTGGAGTTGCTGGTTTACAAGCAATTGCAACAGCTAAACGTTTGGGTGCTGTAGTTGAAGCAACAGATATTAGATTAGAAACCAAAGAACAAACAGAATCTTTAGGTGCTAAATTTATTACTGTTGATAATAAAGGTGAAGAATCTGAAGGAGGTTATGCAAAAGCAGCTTCTGAAGATTATGCTCGAAGACAAAAAGAAGCAGTTAATAAATCGTTATTCCAAGCTGATTTAGTAATAACTACAGCTATGGTTCCAGGACGTAAATCACCAATTTTAATTACTGAAGAACAAGTTAAACAAATGAAAAATGGTGCAGTAATAATTGATTTAGCAGCTGCACAAGGAGGTAATTGCGAACTAAGTGTAATGGACAAAACCATTATAAAAGACGGTGTTAAAATTATTGGCACAACTATATCTCCTGAAAGTGTTTCTACAAATGCAAGTGATTTATATGCTAAAAACATGTATAATTTTATTATGCATTTAACAGATGAAACTAATTTTAAATGGGAGTTAGAAGAAGAAATTACAGATCAAACTCTTATTGTAAAAGATGGAACTATTAGACAAAACGGAAATATTAAATAATTATGACAGAATTTATAGATTTTATAAGCAGTAACCTACAAATGATATACATTGTTATATTAATGATTTTTGTGGGCGTAGAAGTAATTGGTCATGTGCCAGCAGTATTACACACACCATTAATGTCTGGTGCAAACGCCATACACGGTGTGGTAATTATTGGAGCAATATTAGTAATGCTAGGTACTGAACCTGAAAATATACTAGCATTATCATTAGGCTTTGTAGCTGTATTACTAGGAACTTTAAACGTGGTTGGTGGTTTTGTTGTAACCGATCGCATGTTAGAAATGTTTAAAAAGAAAAAATAATGGAATATACATTTAGTCTCGAATTTATATACTTAATCGCCTCAATAACTTACATTGTTGGATTAAAAATGTTAGGGCATCCTGAAACTGCTCGTAGAGGAAATTTAATAGCAGCCGCAGGTATGACATTGGCAATTTTTGGTACTTTATTTTTGTACCAAGGAGAAGTACCTATCATAATTTATGTGCTAATAGCAATTGCAATTATTATTGGTACTATTGCTGGATGGCTTATTGCAAAAAAAGTAGATATGACCAAAATGCCTGAATTAGTTTCGCTATTTAATGGTATGGGTGGTGCAAGTGCTGCGTTAATTGGATTAATTGAATTTCATCATAATTTAGGTAATCAATTAAATATTCTTACCATTGTTGCAGGAATGATTATTGGTAGTGTTTCCTTTTCTGGTAGTATGATAGCTTGGGCAAAATTGAATGGTACTATGAGAAAACCAATTCGTTTACCAAAATATAATCTTTTAAACAATGTAATACTATTAGGTATTTTAGCTTTTGGAGCATTTATTGTTATAAGCGGAACTTCAAGTTCTATTTTATTATATACTTTATTCTTTAGTGCATTATTATATGGAGTTTTATTAGTTATTCCAATTGGTGGAGCTGATATGCCTGTAGTAATTTCTTTATTAAATTCCTTTACTGGATTAGCTGCTGCATTTGCTGGTTTCTTATATGGAAATATGGTAATGTTAACTGGAGGTATATTAGTAGGATCTGCTGGTACAATTTTAACATTTGCTATGTGTAACGCTATGAATCGTTCTTTATCAAATGTAATATTTGGAGCTTTTGGTAGTAGTTCAGGTGATGATGCTGAAGGTCATCAAATAACTGGAAGCATTACAAAAGCATCTGTAAGTGATGTAGCTATTTTAATGAATTATTCTCAAAGAGTTATTATAGTTCCTGGTTATGGTTTAGCTGTAGCTCAGGCACAACACGTAATTCACGAATTGGAACAATTGTTAGATAGTAAAGGTATTGATGTTAAATATGCAATTCACCCTGTTGCAGGACGTATGCCTGGACATATGAATGTATTGCTTGCCGAAACTAATGTGGAATATGATAAATTAGCAGAAATGGATGACGTAAACCCTGAATTTGCTAGTACCGATGTTGTATTTGTTGTAGGTGCAAATGATGTTGTTAACCCAGCAGCTCATAACGATCCTTCAAGTCCAATTTATGGAATGCCTATTTTAGAGGTTGAAAATGCAAAACATATTATTGTTAATAAACGAAGTATGAAACCTGGTTATGCAGGTATTGAAAATGAATTATTCTATAACCAAAAAACTTCTATGCTATTTGGAGATGCTAAAGAAGTTCTAAGTAAATTGGTTAATGAATTAAAAGGCATGTAAAAACCTTATTTACAAATATTTAAAGAGAGTGAAAATTTATTTCACTCTCTTTTTTTTTAGGACTTGTTTTTTGTAATTTTGCACCACTAAAAAATCAAAATGACACTAAAATTAAAAGGTGATATTGAATTTAACGATATTCCTACCAGTAAAGCAAAAGCTCTTAAAATTAATTTAAATAAAAATATTTATGGAACTTTTGCCGAAATAGGTGCCGGACAAGAAACAGTTCGTCATTTTTTTAGAGCCGGCGGTGCTTCTGGTACTGTTGCTAAAGCAATGAGCGCCTATGATAAAGATTTTTCTGATGCTATTTATGGGATTGAACCAGATAATAGATATGTTACGGAAAATAGATTAAAAAAAATGTTAGCCTATGAAATGGAATTGGCTGAAGATAGGCTTCACAGAAAAAATCATCCAAACAAAATATTCTTTTCTTACGCAAACACAGTTGCAACAATTGATTTTGCTAAAAAATTTAAAGGACATGGCTGGGTTGGTCTAAAATTTCAGTTAGACCCACTTGAAGATTATAACGAAATTATTTTACATGCTCGATTTAAAGAAACCGATGCTAAATTACAACAAGAAACATTAGGAAGATTAGGCGTAAATTTAATTTATGGAGCCTTCTATTTTAATGATAATCCAAAAGAATTATTAAAATCATTATACGACAATATTGAAAATGATCAGTTAGAAATTGATATGATTAATTTTTCTGGTCCACGATTTTCATATATTGACAACCGATTATTAAGCTTGTTACTTGTTAAAAATGGAATGACAAATGCTGTAATGTTTGGACCTGATGGTAATAATTTATTACCTGCACAACAATTATATAAAGCTAATATTTTAGCTCTACGCGGAAGTTTTAGACCAGTTACTAAAGTAAACATGGATATGTATGAGCAAGCTCAAAAGCTGTTCTTAAAAGAAAAAAAAGTAACCAAAGAAAACACTAAAGTTATTTTTGAAATTACATTATCAAATTTAATTTCTGAAGGTGAAATTGATGAACGAGATTTTTTAGAACGTGCTGAACTGTTATGTTCCTTAGGTCAAAATGTAATGATAACCAATTATAAAGAATACTATAAATTGGTTGAATATTTTTCAGAATATACCAAAAATAGAATTGGATTAGCAATGGGTGTTCCTAATTTTATTCAAATATTTGATGAAAAATACTATAGAGATTTAAGTGGTGGAATTTTAGAAGCCTTTGGAAAACTATTTTTTAAAGACTTAAAAGTATATTTGTATCCATTAAAAGATAAAAAAACAGGAGAAATTACTACTAGTGAAAATTTAAAAGTTCACCCTCGTATGAAGGAATTGTACAAATTTTTTAAATACAATGGTAAAGTATTAGATATTGAAGATTATAATCCTGAAATTTTAGATATTTTTGCAAAAAAAGTACTTCAAATGATTGCCGAAGGAAAGGCTGGTTGGGAAAAAATGCTTCCTAAAGGTATTGCCGACATTATAAAAAAAGAACGATTATTTGGATATTCAAAAAGAAAATTCAGTAATATTAAATAATTATTTTTTTTATTATTAAACCTTTTATAAATTTAGTTGTCTAATAACTAAATTTAACCTGTGACAGAAGAAAATTTATTAGTTACTCAATTAAAAGACGCAAACACACAAGAACAGGCATTTAGAGAACTAATGTCATTGTACAAAAAGCGTTTGTACTGGCATATCAGAAAAATTGTTTTGTCACATGACGATGCTGATGATGTTTTACAAAATACTTTTATTAAAGTTTTTAAAAATATTAATTCCTTTAATGAAAAAAGTAAACTTTATTCTTGGATGTACAGAATTGCTACAAACGAAGCCATAACTTTTATTAATAAAAAAGCTAATAAACAACAAGTAGATATTAGCGAACTACAATTTAAAATGGCTGAAAATTTAGAGGATGATTCCTTTTATTCTGGAGACGAAATTCAAATTCTCCTTCAAAAAGCTATTGTAACACTTCCTCAAAAGCAACAACTAGTATTTAATATGAAATATTTTGATGAGATGAAATATAGCGATATTGCCGAAATTTTAGATACATCAGTTGGAGCTTTAAAAGCATCTTATCATCATGCAGTTAAAAAAATTGAAGCCTATATAAAAACCAATTAAACCAACTGTTTTTTAAACAGTCTAATAATAAATGAAAGCAAAAAATAAACATAGCAATTTTAAGTTAACTGAAAGCCAAATAAAAACTAGTGGTTTTAAAGTTCCTATGGATTATTTTGATGAAATTGAAAATGATGTGATTTCAAAACTAAACACTGAAAAATTTTCTAAGAAAAACAATTTTAAAGTACCTAACGATTATTTTAATTCCATTGAAGATATCGTAGTAACAAAGCTAAAAGCTGAAGCTATACAAAAAAATGATACAGCTATAATTCCTGATAATTATTTTGATGAAATTGAAGATAAAGTATTTATCAAACTAAAATCTGAAAGAAAATCAAAGGTTATTACTCTTAAAAACTTTACAAAATTTATAGCTCCAATTGCAATTGCAGCCTCACTCCTACTATTTATTTATTTAAATACAACATCCAAAAAATATACTTTTGATTCTCTTCCAACAGCTGCTATTGAAAGTTATTTTGAAAGTGGAGGAAATGATGTAGATATTTTAAGCATTGCATCGCTTTACACTGAAGATGAACTAAAAAATGATGAAATTTTTGATTCAACGGTTACGGATAGTGTAGTTGTAAACTATTTATCTGAAGAAAATTTAGATGAAATTATCTATGAAAACTAATTAAATTTACTAAAAATGAAAAAATTAATTACTCTTTTTATACTTTTTGTACTTAGCATTAATTTGATTCAAGCTCAACAAATGCAGAGGCAACGAATTAAAGCATTAAAAACTTCGTACATTACTAATGCATTAAACTTAACTCCAAAAGAAGCTGAAAAATTTTGGCCTGTTTATAATTTATATACTCAAAAAATTCAAGATTTAAAAATGGATTCAGAAATGAGTACTCAAAAACAAATTCGTTTAGCAGGCAGTATTGATAACATTACCAATGAACAAGCAAAAAAGCTAATTGCTAAATCATTAAAAAATCAACAAAAAATAACTGATGCTAAATTTAGCATGGTAAAAGAGTTATCATCAATTATTTCTTCCAAAAAAATATTGCTATTACAAAAAACAGAACGAAATTTTAATAGAAAAATGCTACAAGAGTTAGGGAAAAGGCGCAGAATGATGCAAGGACAGTAAATAAAAAAAGGAGCCAATTGGCTCCTTTTTTTATTTGTACATTTTTGTACGTAACTCTTTTATTTTTGGATTATCCAAATACTCATCAAACGTAGTAAATCTATCAATTACTCCATTTGGTGTAATTTCAATAATTCTATTGGCAACAGTTTGTGCAAATGCATGGTCATGTGTTGAAAAAATCACGGTTCCTTTAAAGTTTTTTAATGAGTTATTAAATGCTTGAATTGACTCTAAATCTAAATGGTTTGTTGGTTCATCAAGCATTAAAACATTTGCTCTCATCATCATCATTCTAGATAACATACACCTTACTTTTTCACCACCAGAAAGTACATTACAATTTTTTAAAGCTTCCTCTCCACTAAAAATCATCTTACCTAAAAACCCTCTTAAATAAACTTCTTCACGTTCTTCTTCAGTTTTAGCATATTGTCTTAACCAATCTACCAAATTTAAGCTAGCATCTGTAAAATATTCTGTATTATCTAATGGTAAATACGATTGTGTTGTGGTAACTCCCCATTGAAATTTACCGTCATCAGCATTATCATTTCCGTTCAAAATTTCATAGAAAGCTGTAACTGCTTTAGAATTTTTTGAAATTAAAGCTACTTTATCTCCTCTATTTAAATTAAAATGAATATCCGAGAACAAAGTTTCATTTCCTACTTTTTTGGATAAATTATCTACATTTAAAATTTGATCACCTGCAACTCGTTCTCTATCAAAAATAATTGCTGGATACCTTCTGCTTGAAGGTTTAATATCATCAACATTTAAACGTTCAATCATTTTTTTACGTGAAGTTGCTTGTTTTGATTTTGCCACATTTGCAGAAAAACGACGAATAAATTCTTCTAATTCTTTCTTTTTATCCTCAGCTTTTTTGTTTTGCTGAGCACGTTGTTTTGCAGCAAGTTGACTAGATTCATACCAAAAGGAATAATTTCCTGAATAATGATTTATTTTACCAAAATCAATATCTGAAATATGAGTACAAACTGCATCTAAAAAGTGACGGTCATGTGAAACTACAATTACGGTATTATCATAATTAGCTAAAAAATTCTCTAGCCAACCAATAGTTTCAAAATCTAAATCGTTAGTTGGTTCATCCATTATTAATACATCTGGATTTCCAAATAAAGCTTGTGCCAATAATACGCGAACTTTAGATTTACCATCTAATTCACTCATTAAATTATAATGCATTTCTTCCTTTATTCCTAAAGAAGATAATAAAGACGCCGCATCACTCTCAGCATTCCATCCATTCATTTCTTCAAATTCAACACCTAATTCACCTGCTTTTACGCCATCTTCTTCTGAGAAATCTTCTTTTGCATAAATGGCATCCATTTCTCTTTTTAAATTGTACAATCTTTTATTCCCCATCATTACTGTATCTAATATTGGGTATTCGTCAAAAGCAAAGTGATCTTGAGATAAAACCGACATTCTTTTTCCTTTTTCTAAATGAACCTGACCAGAAGTTGGTTCTATTTTTCCAGAAATTATTTTTAAGAATGTTGATTTTCCGGAACCATTGGCTCCAATTATTCCGTAACAATTACCAACTGTAAATTTGGTGTTTACTTCATCAAACAAAATTCGTTTTCCAAATTGAACTGATAAATTTGATACTGATAGCATATTATGTAATATTTTGTAATGTATTTTTAAAAGTTTTGCAAAAGTAATAATTTAAATGAATTATAATTAATTTAACTAAAGGTTAATTAATATATACTTGTACTAACAATTAAATTAACATCTATTTAACAACAAGCCTATTAACATGTATGTATTTTTGTTACAATCAAAAGTATATGAGATATTTAATAACATCTTTATTTTTAATCACACTATTTGGCTGTTCTGAACAGAGTCAAACCTTAAAGTCTGATACTTATTTTGGTGGTGAAATTATCAACCCAAAATCAAAATATGTATTATTTTTAAAGGATGATGCTGTTATGGATACCATCTATTTAAATAAAAAAAATCGATTTATAACTAAATTTAAAAACTTAGCAGAAGGCTTATACACTTTTAAACATGGAAATGAATTTCAATACGTGTATTTGCAACCTTCCGATAGTGTTTTAGTGAGATTAAATACTTGGAACTTTGATGAATCTTTAGTTTTTAGCGGCAAAGGAAGTAGCAAAAATGAATTTTTAATTAATTTATTCTTGCAAAATGAAAGAGATGACAAAGCAATGTCACGCCATTTTAACTTAAACGAAAATGATTTTGAACATAAAATTGATTCCTTAGCAAAACAACGTGAAGCAACTTTTAAGGATTTTGCTTCGCTTGAAAAAGATAAAATAAGTACTAATTATAGGAAATTGGTTAATACTGCTATTTATTTTCCACTATATAGTTTAAAAGAAATTTATCCATATTACTATAGAATAGCGCATAAACAAAAAGATTTTCCTATTATAAATTCAGATTTCTATAAATATAGAAGTAAAATTAATTTAAATGAAAAATCTTTGGTCTCCTTTTATCCATACCAAAATTATATAGTTAGCTATTTATATAATTTAAGCTACCAAAATAAGGTTATTTCAGAAAAAAAATTAACAAATACACTACTACATGAAATTGTAAATCACATTAAATTAGAAAAATTTAAAAACACTTTACTTAGAAGAGTTGTAATAAACGATTTTTTAAAAAGTGAACCTACTTGTAGTATTGATCAAAGTGCATTAGTTTATTTTTTACAAAACTGTACCAATAATGATTACAAAAATCAATTAAAAAGTTTGGTACATGACAGTAAATATGTTAAAAATAATACTCCTTTACATGATTTTGAGGTGAAAACACTTTCTAATGAAGTTAAAACTATAAATAAAATTATTAAAGATAAAAAAACAGTAATTTATTTTTGGTCAACTGAATATATGTCTACCGATTATTTGGCAAGCAGAATTAGGTATTTAACTTACACTTATCCAAATATGTTATTTATAGGTATTCACTTACAAGATGAAAATAGCGATTTAAAAAATGACCCTAATTTAAAATTATTAAATATTAATAATCAATATACATTAACTAATAATAGTTATGCAAAACAGTATTTAACAAGCAATTACCCACGTGTTATTATTGTAAATAAAAAAGGAATTGTAGTTAATGGTTTTACTTACCTAGATTCTAAGTATTTAAACTCTCAATTAGATAAATTAGAATTAAATTAAAAAAATATCTTGTAAACAAAATTAAAGTGTACCTTTGCACGTTTTTTAACCGGTTTATGGATGGGCGTCTGTAGATCACAAATATATACAGAATGTCGACATTTAAAGAGCTAGGGCTTAATAAAAATATTATTAAGGCCTTAACCGATTTAGGATACGAAAATCCTACAGAAATTCAATCCCAAGCAATTCCACAAGTTTTAGCATCAAAAGAAGATTTAAAAGCTTTTGCTCAAACAGGAACGGGTAAAACTGCAGCTTTTAGCTTACCAATTTTAGAACAAATTGATACTGAAAGCAAAAATACACAAGCAATTATTTTATCTCCAACACGAGAGTTAGCAATACAAATAGCTAAAAACATTGAAGAGTTTTCTACCTATATTGATAATTTTAGAGTAACTGCTGTTTATGGTGGTTCTAATATTGAAGAGCAAATTAGAAAATTAAAAAAAGGATCTCAAATTGTTGTAGGTACACCAGGTAGAACGGTGGATTTAATTAACAGAAAGCAATTAAAATTATCCAATGTAAAATGGTTAGTTTTAGATGAAGCAGATGAAATGCTTAACATGGGCTTTAAAGATGAGTTAGATAAAGTTCTTGCGGTTACTCCTAAAGAAAAACAAACCTTACTATTTTCAGCAACTTTCCCAAAAGAGGTGGAAAGTATTGCTAAAAATTATATGCATAAGCCAGTAGAAATTAGCGCTGGAAAGAAAAATATAGGAGCAGATAAAGTTACACATCAATATTTTGTAGTTTCAGAAAGAAACCGTTATCCTGCCTTAAAAAGAATAGCAGATGTTAATCCTGATATTTATAGTATTGTTTTTTGTAGAACAAGAAGAGAAACACAAGAAATTGCAGATAAGTTAATAAAAGATGGATATAATGCAGATGCACTTCACGGAGATTTATCTCAAGCTCAACGTGATAGTGTTATGAATAAATTCAGACAGAAAAACTTACAACTTTTAGTAGCAACAGATGTTGCTGCCAGAGGATTGGATGTTAATGATTTAACTCATGTTATAAACCATAAATTACCAGATCAAATAGAATCTTATACCCATAGAAGTGGAAGAACTGGAAGAGCTGGTAAAGAAGGTATTTCCATTGCTATAGTTACCCAAAGAGAAAAAGGGAAACTTCGCCCTATTGAAAGATTAATAGGAAAACAGTTTGTAAGTACTCCTATTCCTACAGGAAAAGAAATTTGTCAAAATCAACTTTTAAAATTAATTGATAAAGTACACGATATTAAAGTTAACGAAACTGAAATAAATGATTTTTTACCTTCAATTTACAAAAAATTAGAAGGTTTAGATCGTGAAGAATTAATCAAAAGATTCGTTTCACTAGAGTTCAACACCTTTTTAACTTATTATCAAAATGCTCCTGACTTAAACGATAGTGAGCATATGCAAAGTGATAGGCGTTCCGATTCAAGAGGAAGAAGTAGAAATGATGAAAACATGACTCGTTTCTTTATTAATATTGGAAGAAAAGATAAACTAAATCCAGCTAGATTAATTGGTTTAATTAACGAACAAAAAATTGCAAATAATATTGAAATTGGACAAATTGAAATTTTAGATACGTTTTCATTTTTTGAATTAGACAAAAATTACACTGAAGAAACTATAGCAACTTTTAAAGAAAATGATATTGATTTTGAAGGTAGAGGTGTAAATGTTGAAATTACAGAAAAAAAACGTTCCGGAAGAGGTGGCGGAAGAAGAGATTCTAACAGAAACGGAAGTGACAGAAAAAAACGTAGAGATAGTAAACCAAAAGGAGAATTCAGTGGGTTTGGCAGAAAACGATCTAGAAAAGATTCAAATTCTGGAGCTCCAAACAATTTTTCAAAACGTAAAAGAGCAAGATAAAAAAAAGCGGCAAATGCCGCTTTTTTTAATTTTCAAATTCTTCAAAGGTTTTCTTAATTATAGAAACACAATCTAATAGTTGTTCCTCATTCATCACCAAAGGTGGTGCAAACCTAATAATATTTCCATGTGTAGGTTTAGCTAGCAAACCATTATCACGAAGTTTTAAACATATATCCCAAGCTGTTGAGCTATCTTCAGAATCATTAATTACAATTGCATTTAATAGTCCTTTTCCTCTTACTAATTTTAACAAATTAGAAGAATCTACCAACTTTTGAATTTCGTTTCTGAACAATTGTCCTAATTTAAAAGCGTTTTCGGCTAATTTCTCCTCTTCAATTACTTCTAATGCTGAAATAGCAACTGCTGCTGCTAACGGATTTCCTCCAAATGTAGAACCATGTTGACCTGGTTTAATTACTTGCATAATAGCATCATTTGCTAAAACTGCAGAAACTGGGTAAACACCTCCACTTAACGCTTTTCCTAAAATTAAAATATCTGGCACAACATTTTCATATTGCACAGCTAATAATTTTCCAGTTCTAGCTATACCTGTTTGAACTTCATCCGCAATAAATAAAACATTATGCTTTTCACATAAATCTTTTGCTTTTGCTAAATAACCTTCTGAAGGTACATAAACACCTGCTTCACCTTGAATTGGTTCAACTAAAAATCCTGCAATGTTTTTACTTGAATTTAATGCGTTTTCTAAAGCTTGTAAATTATCATATTCTATTTTAATAAAACCTGCCGTATAAGGTCCAAAATTTTCCCTTGCTTCAGGATCATTAGAAAATGAAATTATGGTAGTTGTTCTTCCGTGAAAATTATTTTTACATACAATTATTTCTGCTTCATTTTCTGGAATACCTTTTTCTTCATAGGCGTATTTTCTACATAATTTAATAGCCGTTTCCACTGCCTCTGCCCCTGAGTTCATTGGCAATATTTTATCAAATCCAAAGTAAGAAGTTACATATTGCTCATACTTTCCTAAAACATCATTGTAAAATGCACGTGAAGTAAGTGTTAATTTTTCTGCTTGTGATTTTAATGCGTTAATAATTTTAGGATGACAATGACCTTGATTTACAGCCGAATACGCTGATAAAAAATCGTAGTATTGTTTTCCTTCTACGTCCCAAACATAAACACCTTCTCCTCTACTTAAAACTACAGGAAGTGGGTGGTAATTATGAGCACCGTATTTATTTTCTAATTCAATTGCTTGTGTTGATGAAATTTTATCTGAAACCATCGTAAAAAAAGTTTAAAAATTGAAAACTATCAATTCCTTCTTATTTAGGAGAGAAATCATCCTCTGAGAGCCCAAAAATACAAAAAATTAGGATTAAAATTTCTAAATTATAAAGTGTTAATAACATTTCTAATATTAATTCTCAAAATTTTGATATTTTGTAAACTATATTACACATTAATCTATTATTTTTAGATAAATTTGTAGTCATCTAATTAATTTAAATAAAATGAAAAAATCAGTATTAGTTCTAAGTTTAGCTGCACTAATTTTTGCTAGTTGCGGTGAAAAAAAGAAAGAAGAAGTAAAAAAAGAGGTAAAAGCTCCTGTTGAAGCTGTTGAAACAACTCCAGAAAGTACACCAGTAACTAAAGAAGCAGAAACTACTACAGATGCTGTTGCGGGCGATGTAGAATTAGGTAAAAAATTATTTACTGAAAAAACTTGTGCTACTTGCCACCAACCAGCTGTAAAAGTTATTGGCCCTGCAATTAAAGACATAAACAAGGCTTACACTGAAAGCAATGGAAGTATTGTTAAATTTTTAAAAGAAGAATCTAAGCCAATTGTAGATACTGATCCTGGTCAAGTTGCAATTATGAAAGCTAATTTAGACGGTTTTGTAAAAGACTTAACGGATAAAGAATTAGCTGCATTAGCTGCTTACATTAGAAGCGTAAAATAAAAAATATATAAATACAGATAAAGCATCTCTTTTTAGAGGTGCTTTTTTTATGTTAAAATGGTACATTTGCAACATGGCTAGAAAAAAAACGCAACAAATATTTGAAAATATTCCAGTAATAGATGCTGGTGCTCGTGGAAAAACTGTAGCAAAAGCTCCTGATGGAAGAGTTATTTTCTTAAATAATACAGTACCTGGAGATATTGTTGATATAAAAACTTTTAAAAAAAGAAAAGCGTATTTTGAAGGAACTGCCATAAAATTTCATAAATATTCCGATAAAAGAACAGAACCAATTTGTGATCATTTTGAAAATTGTGGAGGTTGCAAATGGCAACATATGGATTATAAATATCAATTAGAATATAAACAAAATGAAGTAGTTAACAACCTATTACGAATTGGTCATTTGGAATTACCTGAAATTACCCCAATATTAGGTTGTAAAAAAACATATTATTATAGGAATAAAATGGAATTTTCATTTTCTAATAGCAGATGGCTTACTTTAGAAGAAATAAATTCAGAAATAGATATAAATAATAGAAATGCTTGCGGTTTTCATATTGCAGGAATGTGGGATAAAATTTTAGATATATCTAAGTGCCATTTACAAGAAGAACCATCAAATGCTATTCGGAATTTTATTAAAGATTATGGTATTAAAAACGAATTAGCATTTTTTAATCCTAGAGAACAAAGTGGTTTTTTACGTACTATTATGATTCGAATTTCTTCTAACGGAGAAATTATGGTAGTTATTCAGTTTTTTAAAGAGAATAAAGAAAAAAGAGAAGGTCTACTTAATGCTTTGGCTGAAAAATTCCCAGAAATAACATCATTACAATATGTAATAAATGGTAAAGGTAACGATACTTTATATGATCAAGATATCATCTTATTTAAAGGCAGAGATCATATTTTTGAAGAAATGGAAAATTTGAAATTTAAAATAGGTCCAAAATCTTTTTATCAAACAAATTCAATACAAGCATACGAATTGTACAAAATTACGCGTGATTTTGCTAATTTAACTGGCAATGAAGTTGTATACGATTTATATACCGGAACTGGTACTATTGCTCAATTTGTAGCTAAAAAAGCCAAAAAAGTAATTGGTGTTGAATCCGTGCCTGAAGCAATTACCGATGCAAAAATTAATGCACAATTAAATGAAATTAAAAACGTTGAATTTTTTGCAGGAGATATGAAAAATGTTTTTAACGATGCTTTTATTGAAAAACATGGAAAACCAGATGTAATTATAACCGATCCTCCAAGAGATGGAATGCACAAAAATGTAGTAGCAAAATTATTAGATATTTTGCCTAAACACATTGTGTATGTTAGTTGTAATTCAGCAACACAAGCTAGAGATTTGGCTTTAATGAAAGAACAGTATACTATTGTAAAAACTCAAGCTGTAGATATGTTTCCACAAACGCATCACGTTGAAAACGTAATTTTATTAGCTTTAAAATAGTTTAAATGAAAAAACAAATAATAATTTTCATCATTTTAATCACCGCTTTTTTAAGTTGTGAAAAAGATGATATTTGTATTGATGCTATTACGCCAAACTTAATTATTCGATTTTATAATGATACACTTCAAACCGAATTAAAAAAAGTAGAATTAGATTCAGTTTGGGCAATAAATAAAAATGGACTTAGTGCATATAAAGGAGTTTCAACAGATTCTATTGCTATTCCTTTAGATTTAACTGAAAATACCACAAAATATATAATCGAAAATAATTCTGTTAAAGATACCATTGAGTTTTCCTATTCAAGAAATGATGTTTTTGTATCTCGTTCTTGTGGCTATAAAACTATTTTTGATAATCTACAAATTAGCAACAATACCAATAATTGGATTAAAAGCATAACTATTAATAATACAACAATTTCAGATGAGAAAGCTGCACATATTAATATTTATCACTAGCTGTTGGTTTAGCATACAAAGTTATGCACAGCAAAATACTGATACAATTAAAAAACAAGAATCGTATGGAATTAGATTAGGTATTGATGTCAGTAAACCAATTATCACTTTTTTTGATAAACAAAATAAAGAAATAGAAATGGTTGGCGATATTCGAATTTTAAACAACTATTATCTTGCTACTGAAATTGGTAATACTACAAAAACAACTAACGAAGACTATTTAAATTTTACTACAAAAGGATCCTACATTAAAGTTGGTTTTAACTATAATGCATATAAAAACTGGGTAGGAATGCGAAATGAAATTTATGTAGGTTTACGTTATGGAATTAGCTTTTTTAGCCAAACACTAAATAATTATACGCCAAATGCAAACGGAACCTACTTTAACAGTTCTCCTATAGAAATAGGTACAAAATTCAGTGGATTAAATGCACAATGGTATGCTTTAGTATTTGGAATGAAAGTAGAAACTCTTAAAAATTTATATTTAGGAACAAGCGTAAGTTTTAACAAAATGATTTCTACTAAAGAACCTGAAAACTTCAAAAATTTGTATGTTCCTGGATTTAATAGAGTATTTTTAAACGATTCTGGTGTTAGTTTTAACTACACTTTAAGTTACTTAATTCCTATTATCAAAAAGAAAAAATAATTTTTTGTAATTTTAAATTTTACTAATAATTAAAAAAATGAAAAATATACCCTCTGTAGATTTATCTGACTTTTTATCTAACGATGAAAAAAGAAAGCAAAAGTTTATAAAAGAAATTGGCGAAGCCTATGAAGAAATTGGTTTTGTTGCTCTAAAAGGTCATTTTTTAACTGATGAATTATCTGAAAACTTATATAAAGAAGTAAAGAATTTTTTTGATTTACCAAACGCTGTCAAACAAAAATATGAAATTGAAGGAATTGGCGGCCAAAGAGGTTATACTTCTTTTGGAAAAGAAAGTGCTAAAGGAAGAACAGAAGGTGATTTAAAAGAATTCTGGCATTTTGGTCAAGAAGTTGTTAATAATGACAAACTAAAAGAAGAATATCCTGATAATGTTATTGTAAATGAAGTTCCAAATTTTAACAAAACAGGAATGGAAACTTATAAAATGTTAGAAAAAACTGCAATATATGTTTTACGTGCTTTAGCATTATATATTGGTTTAGATGAATTTTATTTTGATAAATACGTAACTAATGGAAACAGCATACTACGTCCAATTCATTACCCTCCAATAGTTGGGGAACCAAAAGGAGCTGTTAGAGCTGCAGCCCACGGTGATATTAATTTAATAACTTTATTAATGGGTGCTTCAGCATCAGGATTAGAAGTTCAAAATAAACAAGGAGAATGGATAGCTGTTACTGCATTACCGGAACAATTAGTTATAAATGTTGGCGATATGTTAGAACGATTAACTAATAATAAATTGCGCTCTACTATACACCGAGTTGTAAATCCACCAAAAGAAGATTGGAATAAACCACGTTATTCTATTCCGTTTTTCACACATCCTGTTAGTGAAATGTCATTAAATTGCCTTTTAGAATGCATTGATAATGAACACCCAAAAGCATATGATGATATTACTGCTGGTGAATTTTTAAATGAAAGATTACGCGAACTTGGTTTAATGTAATATCTACAGTAAAATTTTTCAATAATTAACCTTAAACTAAATATCTACACCTTTACAGTTTTTTATAAAAAAGAAGTTATTTGGATATAGTTTTCATATTTTTGTAGGTATTTTTTTGAAAAAAATGAGTAAAAAGAAACTAAATAGCCTTGAAGATTTAGGAGGATTTGTATTTTCTACCGATGCTAATTTTGAATTAGAAAAAAAAGTAGAAACTAAAACTTTAGCACCCAAAAATCAATACTTAGAAGCACATTTTTCTAACAAAGGAAGAGCCGGTAAAACAGTTACCGTAATTAGTGGTTTTATTGGTACTGAACAAGATTTAAAAACTCTTGGAAAATTGCTAAAAACTAAATGTGGAGTTGGAGGAAGTGTAAAAGATAATGAAATTATTATTCAAGGTAATTACAGAAATAAAATAATAGAAATCCTAACCAAAGAAGGATATAATGTAAAACGCGTAGGCGGCTAATTATGAGTAAAATACAATCATCAGAATTAATTCTGAACCCTGACGGAAGTGTGTATCACTTAAATTTAAAACCAGAAAATATTGCTACAAATATAATTTTTGTAGGTGATCAAAATAGAGTGCCAAAAGTTGCAAAACACTTTGACTCTATTGAATTTGAGACTCAAAAAAGAGAGTTTAGAACTATTACAGGAACGTATAAAGGAACAAAAATAACCGTATTATCTACAGGGATTGGACCTGATAATATTGATATTGTTGTAAATGAATTAGACGCTTTAGTAAATATAGATTTAGAAACCAGAACCATAAAAAAAGAATTAACAAAGTTAAATATTGTTAGAATTGGAACTTCTGGTTCTTTACAAAATTATATTCCGGTAGATAGCTTTGTTTTAGCAAAATTTGGATTAGGTTTTGATGGAGTGTTACATTCTTATGATGCTGAACATATTTTTAATTCTGATTTTGAAGATGCTTTTATAAAGCATACCAATTGGAGTTCAAAAAAAGCAAGACCTTACATTGTATCTAACAGTAGTGAATTAGAAGCTAAATTAGAAAGCGATTTAACTTTTAAAGGAGTTACTGCAACTGCAATAGGTTTTTACGGACCTCAAGGTCGTGTTTTACGATTACCTATTCAAGATCCTGAATTAAATCATAAAATTGACAATTTTGAATTTAATGGGGTGAAAATTACCAATTTAGAAATGGAAACTTCCGTTATCTATGGTTTATCAAAATTATTAGGTCATCATGCCTGCTCTATGAATTGTATTATTGCAAATAGAGCTACTGGTAATTTTAGTAATAATCCTGGAGCATCTGTAGAAAAATTAATAAAATATACATTAGACAAATTAGTTTCATAAAATAATTATAAAATAATTTCGTTATCTTTAAAAGATCAAACTAATTATAAATGAAAAATTATATTTTTAATTTCTTAAAAGTAGCTTTATTTTTATTGTTGTTAAGCTCCTGTAAATCAACAAAAAAAGGATGTGGATTAACTAGTGATGCCACTCAAATTCAACAGACAACTACCTCACAAACCAACATTGTTGCTACTGTTGATTAATTAAAAATTTAAAATATCAAATCCGCCAATAGGCGGATTTTTTTTTACATAGAATATAAGGATTTCTTAATCAAATAATTATCTTTATTTCTTAAATTAAAATCAATTTTTAAATTAAACTTTTTAATATGAATTCCTTTAAAAATGTATTAAGTATACTATTAATTTTTCTTACTTCTATTGTTTTTTCTCAATCAAAAAAAACATATTTCACCATGAATCAAACTTTAACACCTGATGCCAAAACTATTATTTTTAGTTATGAAGGTGATTTATGGAAGGTACCAACAATTGGGGGTAATGCCTACAGATTAACTGCAATGGATGGTGAAGAAACAAACCCAAGTGTATCTCCAAATGGAGAATGGTTAGCTTTCACTAGTAATCAATACGGGAACAATGATGTCTATATTATGCCTCTTAAAGGAGGTGAAATCAAACAATTAACATTTCTTGAAAGTAATGATAATGTAACTTCATGGAGTTGGGACAACTCTAAAATATATTTCACTTCTAATAGATATAATTCAATAACTACCTATAGTATTAACAAAAATGGCGGAACACCTATAAGATTATTTAGTAATTATTTTAATACAATACAGAATGTTGTTGAAAATCCATTAACCAATGAAATTTATTTTAATGAATCATGGGAAAGTGGACGTTTTGCGAATAGAAAACGTTACAAAGGCGACTATAACCCAGATATAAAATCCTACAACTTAAAAACAAAAGAATATAAAAAATATACAACTTATCGAGGAAAAGATTTTGGTGTAACAGTTGATAAAAATGGTAAGTTCTATTTTATGTCTGATGAAGCTAATGGAGAATACAATTTATATACAATAACGGCTAATGGCAAAAAAAAGCAACTTACAAACTTTTCAACTTCAATTATGTGGCCTAAAGTAAGTGCTAATGGAGACAAAATTGTTTTTAGAAAAGATTATAAAATTCATGTTTACGATGTTTTAAGTGGAAAAACAACTACTCCTGATATTCATATTTTTAAAAACAATACTCTTAATGAAAAACAATTATATAATGTAAAAGGTAAAATCACATTTTTTGACATTTCACCTGACGAAAAAAAAATAGCTTTCGTTTCTAGAGGAAAATTATTTGTTTCTGATATAAAAGGAAAATTTATTAGAGAAATTGAAACAAATTCAAATGAAGCGGTACACGAAGTTAAATGGTTAAAAAATAATATATCCTTAGTATATTCTGAGTCTACAAAAGGGTTCTATAATTGGTTTTATATTAGTGCTGAAGGCTCTTCTAAAGAAAAACAGCTAACCAATACGTTAATGAATAATCGTAAACTTACTTTAAATAGCGACCGTACAAAAGGAGTTTATATTAGTGGTAGAAATAATATTAGTATTATAGATTTAAACACTTTTAAAAGTAACGTAATCATAAAAGATGAACTTTGGGCACTTGATAATTCAAATCCTTACTTTTCACCTGATGATAAATATATTATGTATAACGCCTACAGAGATTTTGAAACTGATATTTTTGTTTATAATATTACAACCAAAAGTATTCTTAACTTAACTAATACAAAAGTTTCAGAAAATTCTCCTATTTGGTCTCCAGATGGAAAATATATCTATTTCTCATCAGATAGATTGAATCCTAGTTATCCTCTTGGCACAAATAATTCTAAAATTTATCAGATGGCTTTAGATAAGTATGAAGCTCCTTTTAAAATAGATAAGTATAATGATTTGTTTAAGGAAAAAGACACTACTAAAAATGATAAAGTGATAAAACCTTTAATAAAAATAAACAAAAATGGATTAATGAATCGCTTAAAAAGAATTAGTCCAGATTTTGGTCAACAAGAAAATCCAATCGTTTTAAAAAAAGATAAAAAAACATATATTATTTACCTTTCTAATCATAGTGAGGGAAAAACACAATTATGGAAAACTACTATTGAGCCATTTAAAAAAAATAAAACAGAACAAATCAGCAATAAAACAATTAGAGGGTATCAACTAGTGGCTTGTAAGAGAAACAACTATATTCTTATTGATGGAAAAATTAATACAATTGATATAGCTTCTAATAAATTAAAAGAAATTGAGATTAATTATAACTTTAACAAATCACTTAAAAAAGAATTTTCTCAAATGTTTTACGAAGCTTGGGCCGGAATGGATGAAAATTATTATGATGGAAATTTTCATGGTCAAAATTGGCAAAAACTGAGAGATGAGTATGCTAAATATCTTCCTTTTGTTACAAGTCGTGCTAATTTACGATTAATTTTTAATGACATGCTTGGTGAATTAAATACTTCTCATTATGGATTTTACTCAAATGGAGAAGAGGAAAACACATATTACAAAACCACGACATTAGGAACTGGAATTCTATTTAACAACAACAAACCATTTATAGTTGATAGAATTATTAAAAATGGGCCTACAGATATTACAGGTAAAAACATTCGAAAAGGAGATAAATTAATAGCTGTTAATGGTGTTTCAATTGATAAAAAGACAAATAGAGAATTATATTTTTCAACTCCTATTTTAAATAGTGATGCGAAATTTCCACGCGAAAGTGAAATTACTTTAACTTTTGAAAGAAATGGCTCTGATTTTAACGTTAATATTCATCCTTCTCCATACACTACTATTCGGAATTTATTATACGATGAATGGCAAGAAAATAATCAAAATTATGTTGATTTAAAATCTAACAATCAAATTGCATATGTACATATGAAAAATATGACACAAGATGAATTAATAAAATTCAAAGAAGATTTAGTTAGTAATGAAGCCAGTAAAGATGGATTAATTCTTGATTTACGATATAATACAGGTGGAAATGTTCATGATGCAGTACTTCAATTTTTAAGTCAAAAAAAATATTTAAATTGGAAATATCGTGGAGGTAAAATTACAGGACAACCAAACTTTAATTATGGAGATAAACCTATCGTCTTGTTAGTTAATGAGCAATCTCTCTCTGATGCTGAAATGACTGCTGCTGGCTTCCAAGCACTTAAATTAGGAACTATTGTTGGAACGGAAACGTATAGATGGATTATATTTACTTCTGGAAAACAACTAATTGATGGTTCATACTATCGTTTACCTTCATGGGGATGCTATACTTTGGATGGTAAAGATTTAGAGTCTGTAGGTGTGCATCCAGATGTATATGTTGGTAAAAATTTTAAAGATCGTTTAAATAAAAAACATCCACAATTAAATAAAGCTATTGAAATAATTTTGAAAAAATTGAATAAGTAACTATATAATTTTTGTATAAAATTTAAGTACGTATCTTTGCAATTATTATAAAAATATAGAAAATGAATAACGGATTATACGCAAAATTTAATACTTCGAAAGGAGAAATTTTAGTAAACTTAGAGTTAGAAAAAACACCTGGAACTGTTGGTAACTTTGTTGCTTTAGCAGAGGGTAATTTAGAAAATACAGCAAAACCACAAGGAACACCTTATTATGATGGATTAAAATTTCACAGAGTAATTCCTGATTTTATGATTCAAGGTGGTTGCCCACTTGGTACTGGTACCGGTTCTCCAGGTTACAATTTTGACGATGAATTTCATCCTGATTTAAAACATAGTGGACCAGGAGTTTTATCTATGGCAAATTCTGGACCTGCTTCAAACGGAAGTCAATTTTTTATTACTCATGTTGCTACTCCTTGGTTAGATAATAAGCATACCGTTTTTGGAAATGTGGTTGAAGGACAAGATGTTGTTGATGCTATTGCTCAAGACGATTTAATTGAATCTATTGAAATTATTAGAGTTGGTGAAGCTGCTGAAAATTTTAATGCAATAGAAGCATTTAGAGTTTTTGAAGGAGCTCGCGAAAAAAGAGAAGCAGAAGCAAAAAAAGCACAACAAGAAGCTTTAAATAAACTTTCAGAAGGATATAACGAAACGGTAAGTGGTTTACGATATAAAATAATTCAAGAAGGTAATGGAAAAAAAGCAACTAAAGGAAGTGTGGTTTCTGTACATTACAAAGGCCAATTAGATAATGGACAAGTTTTTGATTCTTCATATTCTAGAAAACAACCAATAGACTTTACTTTAGGAATTGGTCAAGTTATTCCTGGTTGGGATGAAGGAATTCAGTTATTAAAAGTTGGTGATAAAGCTCGATTTGTAATTCCATCAAATTTAGCATACGGAAGTCAAGGTGCTGGTGGAGTTATTCCTCCAAATGCTATTTTAGTTTTTGATGTTGAGTTAATGGATGTAAAATAAATAAAGTAACTAATACTTTTTAAAATCGTCTAAATTTAAAGTTTAGACGATTTTTTTTTACTTTTACTTAAATAGTTAATTTTATGAAATTAAAAAGTATTCTTTCCCTAATTATTGTATCGCTTATTATTATCGGCTGTAATAATCCAAAAAACAGCGAATCTTTTATTAAAAAAACTACTGGACGTTATCTGTATAATTCCGACGAATTAATTGAAGTTTATTTTAAAGAGAACGTTTTATTTTTAAAATGGAGAGGTGCCACAGAAATTAAACCTTTAAAAGTAAATGACGACACTTTTTTTGTAAAAGAAATGAATGAAAAAATTCAGTTTTTAACAAATCCTTCAGATGGAAAAGAATACATTGTTTTAGTTCCTAAAGAAAAAGAAAAAGCGATAATTTATAACTATAAAAAACTTGAGGAAGATGAAAAAATCCCAAGTGAATATTTAAAAAATGCGGAATATAGTAAAGCTTTACAAGGATATTTAGCTATTCAGAAAAAGGATTCTTTAGACAGTGCAATAAAAGAAAGTAATTTTAATTCATTTGGTTATAAGGAATTACGTAATAAAAACTTTGAAAAAGCAATTCAAATTTTTAGTATTAATGTAGCATTATATCCTAATAGTTCTAATGTTTATGATAGCTTAGGCGAAGCTTATATGAAAAGTGGAGATACTATAAATGCCATTAATAATTATAAAAAATCTTTAGCATTAGATTCTGGAAATAAAAGAGCTAAAAGAAATATTAAAAGGTTGGAAAAGAAATAGCTTAAACACTTATATTTCTACAAATTTTATTTCTTTAACTCAATACTTTAGCGATTACACTATGTCTAAACTTATTAAAAAGCAAAAAAAAGAAATAGGTATCGGTCCAGATGCTTTATATTTTAGAGGTCAAAAAAAATTAGAAAATGTTTTATTACGAATTATAGATTTTGATGAAAACAATTTAGAAGAATCTGCTATAAAAACTGTGCAAGAAGTTTTAAAATATCAGCACAAAAATACAGTAACTTGGTTTAATATTGACGGCCTTCATAACGAAAAAATAATGAAGGAAATTGCTAACGGCTTTAATTTAGACACTTTAATTTTAGCTAATGTTATGGATACTTTAGCAAGACCTAAAGTGGTTGAACATTCTAATTGTATTTTAATTAGTATAAAAATGTTGCAACAAAATGAGCAAACAAATGATATAATTGTTGAGAATTTAAGTCTAGTAATAACCGAAAAAGTACTTATCTCTTTTCAAGAAAAAAAAGGAGACGTTTTTGAACCTGTTAGAACCCGTATTAGAGATCAAAAAAAAAGAATTAGAAATTCTGGAATAGATTATCTTGCCTTTGCCTTACTTGATATTGTAGTAGATAATTATATTTTTATGATTAGTGAATTTGGTGATAAAATAGAAGATTTAGAAGAAAAGCTTATTAATGATCCAAATCAAAGTGTAATTGATGAAATTAATACCTATAAAAAAGAATTAAATTTTTTGAGGAAAAATATCAATCCTGCAAAAGAAATGATTTTAACCTTATCAAAACTAGATTCAGATTTAATTGCAGAAAGTTCAGAAATACATTTTAAAGAATTGCTAAATAACATAAATCACGCAGTTGAAGCTACAGATAATTACCGTGAAATTTTATCCGACCAGCTAAATATTTATCATACTACAATGAGCACTAGGCTGAATGATATTATGAAATTTCTAACTGTTTTTTCCGTTATTTTTATTCCTCTTACTTTTATAGCTGGTATTTACGGAACAAATTTTGATATACTTCCTGAGCTTCATTATAAATATAGTTATTTTATCATGTTGGCTGTTATGCTTAGTATTGCTGTTGGCATGCTTGTCTATTTTAAAAGAAAAAAATGGTTATAAATCTATTTAAAAATCGATTTAAATTTTATTATTAATTTCATAGGAATTTTCGTAATATTATACTTTCAAAAAAATTAAACCACACTAAATGAAATCACTAAACCAATGGTTTGATGAGTATGCAGAAAGTCATCAAAATAAAACTAACCAACAAATTCATTTTATTTGTGTGCCAGTAATATTTTTTAGTATTGTCGGATTATTTATGAGTATAAATTCAGATATAATTTCTACTACTTTAAATATTCATAATCCTTTTATTGAAAATTGGGCAGCCTTAGTTCTTCTTATTCTACTTATATTTTATATTAGATTATCTTTTAATATTTTTGTTAAAATGCTAACATTTTCCATAGTTTGTTTAGTTGGAAATTATTTTTTAGGAGAATTAGTTCCCTTATTACCTACTTCCATAATTTTATTTGTAGTTGCTTGGGTAGGTCAGTTTTATGGGCACAAATTAGAAGGTAAAAAACCATCCTTTTTTAAAGATTTACAATTTTTATTAATTGGCCCTGCTTGGGTTTTTGAAAAACTATTAATAAAAAGAGCTGCCGTATGAATTTAAGATTACTACTTTTATTTTTATTTTTAAATTTTAGTTTAATTGCACAAGAATCCAATTACGAAGTTTTTAACACTTCTATAAATTCTAAATATGCTGAATTAGGAGTTACCTATCTTAAAAATAATACTATTCTTTACGCCTCTTCTAAAAAAGTAAAAAATGACAAACCTTTTTTAAAGAATAGACGAAAAAACAACAGACAGTTATTTTTAGAATTATACGAAGGAAAAATTACCGATAAAGGAGATATTATACAAACCAATACTTTTTCAAAAGAAGTTTATAATAAATTTTTTGAATGTGATGTTACTTTTTCTCCCGACTTAAAAACTATATATTTTGTTTGGAATAACTATTATGATGATATTCTAAGAAAAGACATGAACGATAGAAAGCCTTTATATCTATTTAGAGCAAATATTGATGAAAACTATAAATTAACCAACGTTACACCAATGCCTTTTAATAGTAAAAACTATTCTATTAAAAATCCTGAGGTTAGTAGAGATGGTACTAAATTATTTTTTTCCAGTAATATGGAAGGCGGTTATGGTGGTTTAGACTTATATGTATCTACAATCTACAAAAATGGTTCTATTGGCTGGCCAAAAAATTTAGGTCCAAAAATTAACACCGACAAACATGAAATGTTTCCTTTTGTGGATAAAGATAATAACCTATATTTTTCTTCTTATGGACATAAAGGTAAAGGAGGTTTAGATATTTATAAAAGTGAATTTAAAGATGGAAAATACCAAGAACCAATTGATTTACCATCTCCTATAAATTCAAAAGCAGACGATTTTGCCTTTGTAATAAATAAAACATCTAACTCCGGTTTTTTTACTTCAAGCCGTGAAAATGGTAAAGGTGATGTTGATATTTACGCATTTAAACCAAAAAATGTTGTTTGTAATTCCTACATAACAGCAAACTTTATAGATGAAAAAACTGGAAAAAAGTTAGATTCTGTTGAAGTAACTTTATTTAAAGATGATAAATTAATAGTAAAAGAAATTAATACAACATCCAATCCTTTTAAATTTAAATTGGAGTGTAACCAAAGCTATTCTATTAAAGCATCTAAAAATAATTATGAAGATGTAGCAGTTGATTTTAGTAGTAAATCTAGCTCTAATTTAAAGAAAACTATTGCCTTAAATGGGCTAGAATGTAATCAATTAATTTCAGGATTATTTTTCAATAAATTAACTAAAAAAATGCTGGATTCTGTTGAAGTATCTTTGTATAAAAATAATGTATTCATAGATAAACAATTCATTAGAAAAGGATATAAATATCAATTTGATTTAGATTGTAGTCAAAATTATACCATAAAAGCCTCTAAAAAAGGATTCATTCCTACAGAATACAAATTTAAAACAACCGTTGAAAATAAAATTAAAATTACCCAAACATTACTATTAGCTCCTTTAACTTGTAATCAATTAATTACCGGGCAAATTTTAAATAAAAAAACAAAAGAACTTTTACCAAGTGCTACTGTAAAACTGTTTAAAAACAATACTTTAATAGATTCCTTAAAATTGGATACCGAAGCTAAATTTAGTTATTACGGAAAATGTTCTACTCCATATAGAATAGTTGCTTCGCAAAAAAATTATTATGATGATGTTGCAAGCATCATAACCAATTCCGTAGATGGAAAAATTGTGAATCATAAACTATTTTTACAACCAAATACAGAATTTGTTATTGTAAGAAAGCAAAAAATGATAAATACCAAACCAATTTATTTTGATTTGGATAAATCAAATATTAGAAAAGATGCTGCTATTGAACTAAACAGAGTAGTTGATATTTTAAATAAATATCCAAACATTCGTTTAGAAGTTAAATCACATACCGACAGCCGTGCCCCAGATGATTATAATATGAAACTTTCTAATAAAAGAGCGAAAGCTACTATTAATTATATCATTTCAAAAGGAATTGATTCAACCCGTGTTTTTGGAAAAGGGTACGGAGAGACTGAAATACTAAATAAATGCAAAAACGGTGTAAAATGTACCCAAGCCGAGCATGCAGTTAATAGAAGAACTGAATTTATTGTACACGATAATTAAAATGAAACAAGAAATTACTTTTGAAGATTTTAGTAAAGTAGATTTTAGAATTGGAACTATTATAGAAATCGAAAATTTTCCAAAAGCAAAAAAATCAGCTTACAAATTAACTATTGATTTTGGAACAATTGGTATAAAAAAATCAAGTGCTCAAATAACAGATTTATATACAAAAGAAGAATTGTTACACAAACAAGTTATTGCAATTATTAACTTTAAGAAAAAACAAATTGTAAATTTTTTAAGTGAGTGTTTAGTATTAGGAATAGCAAATTCTAAAAATGAAATTGTATTACTGCAAACCACTTCTGAAAATTTAAAAAACGGAGAACAGGTTAGCTAAAAAACATCTAATTATTCTTCACAACATGTTTCATGTAATCAATAAAGCAACTGAAAATCATCCAATTACTCTACAAATTACTTAAACTTGCTTTTAAAGTTTCAATTTTAGCTAAAGCATCCGCCTCTTTTTTTCGCTCATTTATAATAACTTGTTCTGGTGCATTATTTACAAACCTCTCATTACTTAACTTTTTTTGAACCGAAATTAAAAAACCTTCTGTATATTTTAATTCCTCTAATAATTTAGCTTTTTCTTCTTCAACATCAATTGCTACGTTAATAGGAATAAAATATTCGTTAGATTTTACTCTAAAACTTAATGCGCCATCTATTTTTTCAGAAACGGTTTTAAAAGTTGAAAGATTACCCATTTTTTCGATAATAGAATCAAATTTTTGGCTAACGTTTTCATTATTTAAAACAAAAACTTCTATCTCTTCTTTAAAGGAAATGTTTTTATCTTTTCTAATTGCTCTAATTTCAGAAATAACTTCTTTTGTAAAACTAAACTCTTTTACTAAAGTTTCATCTACAGTAGTATATTTTGGATACTCTGCAATAATTAAAGCCTCATTTGGTTTTCTATCTTCAATATTCTGCCAAATTTCTTCAGAAATAAATGGCATAAATGGATGCAATACTTTTAAATTATTTTCGAGTAACTCAATTACTGCATTAAAAGTCTCTGAATCAATTGGTTGTTGATATGTTGGCTTAACCATTTCTAAAAACCAAGAAGAAAAATCCTCCCAAATTAGTTTGTAAATATTCATTAAAGCCTCACTAATTCTATATTGATCAAAAGAACTTTCTACTTCTTTTTGTACTTTTTGAAATTTTGCTTTATACCAATCAATAGCTATTTTTGCACTTTTTGGTTGTGGTATATCTGCTACTTCCCAACCTTTTATCAATCTAAACGAATTCCAAATTTTATTAGAAAAATTACGTCCTTGAGCACACAATTCTTCATCAAATAGCAAATCATTTCCAGCAGCTGAACTTAATAACATTCCTACTCTAACTCCATCTGCTCCATATTTATTCATTAACTCAATTGGATCAGGTGAATTACCGAGTGATTTAGACATTTTTCTTCGCTTTTTATCACGAACAATTCCTGTAAAGTAAACATTACTAAATGGTTTTTCATTTCTAAATTCATAACCAGCAAAAATCATACGAGCTACCCAAAAGAAAATAATATCAGGCGCAGTAACTAAATCGTTGGTTGGATAGTAATATTCAATCTCCTCATTATCTGGATTATTTATTCCATCAAAAACAGAAATTGGCCATAACCAAGATGAAAACCAAGTATCTAAAGCATCTGGATCTTGACTTATACTTTCCACAGAAATTTCTTTTCCTAACTTTTCAGAAGCTAATTTAACAGCTTCTTCTTTAGAACTAGCAACTACAAAATCGTTTACTCCATCCCCATAAAAATAAGCAGGTATTTGGTGTCCCCACCAAAGTTGACGAGAAATATTCCAATCTCTAATATTTTCTAACCAATGACGGTAAGTATTGTTATAATGTTTTGGGAAAAATTTAATTTCTTCGTCTTCCAAAACGGCCTTTAAAGCTGGTTTTACTATTTCTTCCATTTTTAAAAACCATTGTGCTGAAATTTTTGGTTCAATAACAACTTTAGTTCTTTCAGAAGTTCCAACTTTATGCATATAAGGTTCTACTTTTAATAAAGCACCAATGTTTTCTAGTTCTTTTGTAATCTCTTTTCGAACAACAAATCTATCTTTTCCTTGATAATGTAATCCAAAAGAGTTTAGTGTAGCATCATCATTAAAAATATCAATAACTTCTAATTGATGTTTTTCTCCCAAAATTTTATCATTAGGATCATGCGCTGGAGTTACTTTTAAACAACCTGTTCCAAAATCCACATCTACATATTCATCTTCAATTATTGGAATTATACGATTGGCAATTGGAACAATAGCTTTTTTACCTCTCAAATGTGCAAAGCGCTCATCATTAGGATTAATACAAATTGCAGAATCTCCTAAAATAGTTTCTGGACGTGTTGTAGCAATAGTTAAAACGTCATTTGTCCCTTCAATTTTATAATTTACATAATATAAATTTCCTGGTTTTTCTTCGTAAATAACTTCTTCATCCGATAAAGTAGTTTTAGCTGAAGGATCCCAATTTACCATTCTGTAACCTCTATAAATCAATCCTTTATTATATAAATCAATAAAAACTTTAGTTACAGATTGATTCATAGTTTCATCCATGGTAAACTTAGTTCGTTCCCAATCACAAGATGCACCTAATTTTTTAAGTTGTTCAAGTATAATTCCTCCGTGTTTATGTGTCCAATCCCAAGCATGCTTCAAAAAATCTTCACGAGTTAAATCCTTTTTTTCAATACCTTCTTCTTTTAGTTTTGCAACTACTTTTGCTTCTGTAGCTATGGAAGCATGGTCTGTACCAGGAACCCAACACGCATTAAACCCTTTTAACCTTGCTCTCCTAATTAATACATCTTGTATTGTATTATTAAGCATATGCCCCATATGTAAAACACCGGTAACATTTGGCGGTGGAATTACAATAGTATAAGGTTTTTTATCATTAGGAGTTGAATGAAAATAATTGTTTTCCATCCAATAGTTATACCATTTAGTTTCCGTTTCTTTAGGATTATATTTTGATGCTAAACTCATTTTTGGTCTAATATTTGTAATACGATTGGCAAATGTACAATTATTAGATAAACTTAAAATATTTTGTTAGCATAAAAAAATAACTAACTTTACACTTTAAAATTAAAAAGATGAAAAAATTAGTATTAGTAATTATGGCATTTATTGGTTTTACCATGAATGCACAAGAAAAGCAAGAAGCAAAAACCCCAGTAAATTCTAATGCTCCGGTTTTTAAATTTGAAAAAGAAGTGATTGATTATGGTAAAATAGATTTGAATGCCAATGGTGTTCGTGAATTTAATTTTACTAATGTTGGTAAATCACCTTTGGTAATTTCAAATATTAAATCTAGTTGTGGATGTACCGTTCCAACTAAACCAACCGAACCAATTATGCCAGGTAAAACAGGAAAGATTGAGGTTAAATACGCAACTAATAGACCTGGAGGATTTTCAAAATCTATTACCATTTTTTCTAACGCTTCAGAAAAAGTTAAAGTACTTAGAATTAAAGGTATTGTAATTAAACCAGAATCTGCAGTGATTAAAAAGAAACCTGCGATGTCTGCAAACTAAAACGAAGTAAAAATAATTATTAAAAAACTCTCCAATTGGAGAGTTTTTTTATTTTAATCTGCTTTTTAATTTAAATTTAAATAAATAATCTATACCATTTCGCTCAACTACAACTGTAATTATAGAGCCTTGTTTTTGATAAAATTTTTCAACAATTTCTTCTAGTTTTAAATCGTAAGAATATTTTCCATTAATTTTTATTAAAATATCACCTGGTAAAATACCTGCTTCAGAAGCTGGAGAACCTTTAATTACTCTATGAATAATATAGGATGGTTTAAAGCTGTATTTATAACTAACGTCAGTAATAAACTTTTTTTCAGATGTAGATTTGCTTCCAATATGATATACATTAACACTACTTTCCTTTACTATTAGTTTCCCATTATATGCTAATTCTATTCCGCTCATATTATATCTAAATGGGTCTTTAAAAGCACTGTTCTTTTTTAAATATAGCTTACTTTTTTTATAATCGAAATACACCGTAAAACGTTTTAAAACATCTCCTCCTAAACTACCATTACGCTCTTTAAATTGAAGCGCATGAACAATGGATATAGAATCAGGGAAGGAAACTGTCGGTTTTTTTAATTCATAATTACCTAAAATCAAAGCTTCAATTTTGGATCGCTTTCCTTTAATAGATCCACTAAGCCCTTCCCCTAAATAATCATCAAAATAATTTGTTGGGGATTTAATATCAGGATGTGTATTTTCAAATAACCATACCGCATCACTTCCGCCAGAATCTATTAGAAGTTTTACTTCTGAAATCTTAGGTTTATTTTCATTTATCTTAACTCCAGCATTTATATAAGGTTTCAATTTATAAAACTCTAAATTAAATTCTGTACACTTAGAACAACCTTTAAAACTATTTTTAATAGGGTTATAAAATGTTATTTTTTTTGAACCATAATTTATTTTAATCAAGAAATCTTTTAATAGATTATAGCCTATAATTCCATGAATTGTAGTTCCTAGCTTTGAAGAAAGATTAAAAAAATCATTAAAAACTACATAAAGTTTTTGATTAGCACTAACAATATTTTTAATTTTAAACTTATTATTTGTAGATAAAATTGCGTCAACAGGTTCCTCACTACCTAATCCTTTTAATTTAACTTGCTTAACATTCCGCAACTTTACAGAATCCTTTTTTTGAATATTAAATAAAATAGTTGTTCCTACACCTGAATCTAAAATAAAGTTCAGCTTTTTATTATTAACTTCAATTGGAAATACAATTAAATTATTAATAAGTTTAAATGAAACGGTTTGTTTTTTGGCATCAGAAACAAATCTAAATGGAGTTTGAGAAAAAGCAACTCCATTAAATAAGATTAGTAAAATTACAAAATATAAATATTTGAATTTTGTATTCATAAACCAATTTTTTATCATTTTGTTAAGCTACAAAAACAATGGTTATAAACATAATTTTTAATATAATTTTAACCTTTAATAATTGGCTAATATTTAAACAAAATTGAATTAATTTTTGCAATTTTGTAGCATAGATTTAAAATTTAAAAAATTATGCCTTCTATTTCATTAAAAGGGAAAAATATGCCAGAATCACCAATTAGAAAATTGGTGCCATACGCTGAAAATGCGAAAAAGAAAGGAATTAAAGTATATCACTTAAATATTGGGCAACCAGATATAAAAACCCCAGAAGTAGCATTAGAAGCAATAAAAAATAATTCGGTTAAAGTATTGGCTTACAGCAGATCGGAAGGCTCTGAAGGATACAGAACTAAAATTGCTAATTATTACAAAAAGCAAAACATTAATGTAACTGCAAATGAAATTATTGTAACTACTGGCGGTTCGGAAGCATTACTTTTTGCGATGGGAAGTATTACCGATCCTGGTGATGAAATTATAATTCCAGAACCTTTTTATGCTAATTATAATGGTTTTGCAACTTCTTCTGGTGTAAAAGTTGTTCCAGTAATTTCAAAAATTGAAAACAACTTTGCTCTACCTCCTATTGAGGAATTTGAAAAATTAATCACTCCTAAAACAAAAGGAATATTAATCTGTAATCCTGGTAATCCAACAGGTTATTTATATTCAAAAGAGGAAATTGAAAAGTTAGCTATAATAGTAAAAAAACACGATTTATTTTTAATTGCTGATGAAGTGTATAGAGAATTCGTGTACGATAATATACCTCACCAATCTGTTTTACATAATTTTGGGTTAGAAAACAACGCAATTATAATTGATTCTGTTTCAAAACGTTACAGTATGTGTGGCGCTAGAATTGGTTGTTTAGTTTCTAAAAACAAAGAAGTTATAAGTACTGCTTTAAAATTTGCACAAGCTCGTTTAAGTCCGCCAACTTTTGCTCAAATTGCTAGTGAAGCTGCGCTAGAAACTCCCGAATCTTATTTTAAAGAAGTAAATGATGAGTATAAAAGTAGAAGAGATACTTTAATTCGTGAATTATCAAAAATTGAAGGCGTAAAAATTGGTACTCCAAAAGGTGCTTTTTATTGTGTAGTTCAACTTCCTGTTGATAACACCGATAAATTTGCACAATGGTTATTAGAAGATTTTAATTTAAATAATGAAACTGTAATGGTTGCTCCAGCTGCAGGATTTTACTCTTCTCCTGGTTTTGGCACAAAACAAGTTAGGATTGCTTATGTATTAAAAAATGAAGATTTAATAAAATCTGTTGAAATTTTAAAGAAAGGAATTGAAACCTATAATAGCTTATAATTGAATATTCAAAAAAATATATCTTTAAAAAAATACAATACTTTTGGAATTGATGTAATTGCTAATCGATTTGTTGAAATAAATTCACTTTCTGATTTAAAAAAAATTATCGCTTCTGAAAAAGATCTATTTTTAATAGGTGGAGGAAGTAATATGCTGTTAACTTCTAATATAAATAAATTAGTTGTTCACTTAAATTTAAAAGGAATTATAGTCAACGATACGGAAAAAGAATTTGTATTTGTTACCGCTGAAGCTGGTGAAAACTGGCACGAATTTGTACTTTGGTGTATATCACAAAATTATGGTGGATTAGAAAATTTATCTCTTATCCCTGGTAATGTTGGAACTTCGCCAATTCAAAATATTGGTGCTTATGGTGTTGAAATTAAAGATACTTTTTATCAGTTAGAAGCATTAGAAATTGCTACAGGAAAAATTAAAACATTTACTAAAGAAGCATGTAATTTTGGTTATCGTAATTCAGTTTTTAAAAACGAATTAAAAAACAAGTACATTATTATCAATGTAACTTTTAAACTGACTAAAAATCATCATAAAACAAATATTTCATACGGAGCTATAAAAACCTATTTACAAAACATTTCTGAGCCAAATATTAAAGATATTTCTAATGCTGTTATTTCTATTAGAGAAAGTAAATTACCAAATCCAAAGGAAATTGGAAATAGCGGTAGTTTTTTTAAAAACCCAATAATTAACAAGGAATTATTTCAAAATTTAAATAAAAAGTATCCAAATATCCCTAATTATATCATCTCAGAAAATGAAATAAAAATCCCTGCAGGTTGGTTAATTGAACAATGTGGATTTAAGGGTAAACGATTTGGAGATACTGGTGTACATGAAAAACAAGCTTTAGTTCTAGTAAATTATGGAAATGCCACCGGAGAAGAAATATACAACCTTGCAAAAAAAATACAAGAAACTGTAAAAAGCAACTTCCATATTAATTTAGAAATGGAAGTGAATATTATTTAAACTGTGACTTCTAATAATTTACAATTTTCTGAATCTATTTTTACCATATTTGTATTTGCTGGAATTAAAATAGTTTCTCCATAATTAATAGTTTCTGAATTATTATTAATAATTATAGTTGCAAAACCTTCTACACACATAAAAATTACAAAGGAATCTGTTTTGGTATAATCTAAAACTAAATTTCCTTTAACTGGAATAAAATTAGTTCTAAAATACGGACAAGAAACCAAACTATTTAATTCGTTTAATGAATCACCATATTTTTGTTTTGCATCAATTTCTGTAGAAAAATTAATAGCGTCTATTGCCAAATCGGTGTGTAACTCTCTAGATTTTCCTTGGTCATCTACCCTATCCCAATCGTAAATTCTATATGTTATATCTGAAGTTTGTTGAATTTCTGCTAAAACTACTCCAGCACCAATAGCGTGTACCGTTCCGGTTTCTATAAAAAAAACATCTCCTTTTTTTATCTTTTCTAAATTTAAAACAGAAGTTATAGATTTCTTTTTTAATAACTCTTTATATTCTTCTGAAGCAATTGATTTTGAAAAGCCTAAAACTAAATTTGAATTTGCTTCTGCTTCCATAATATACCACATTTCTGTTTTTCCAAAGGAATTATGGCGCTTTTTAGCCAACTCATTATTAGGATGTACCTGAACGGATAAATCTTGCGAAGCATCAATAAATTTAATTAATAATGGAAATTTGTCATTAAAAATCTGATAATTTTTATCTCCTACCAAACTCCCTTTATATTTTTGTACTAATTCTTTTAAGGATACTCCTTTTAATTTTCCATTGGCTACTATAGAAACGTTACAATCAACACCTGATATTTCCCAACTTTCTCCTATGTTTTTATCCTTAGACTCTTTATGTAAAATATTTACTAATTTATTTCCTCCCCAAATTTTTTGTTTTAATATGGGTTTAAATTTTAAGGCATAATTTAACATTATTGTATCAATTCTTTTAAAACTGAAATCACATAATCAATATCAGCTATGGTTGTAAATTTACTAAATGAAAATCGGACAGACGTTTTTAAAGCTTCTTCATCGTCTAAAATTTCATACAAAACATGAGATCCTTTTGAGCTTCCACTTTGACAAGCGCTTCCGCCAGATGCAGCAATTCCTTTTAAATCTAAATTAAATAATAACATTGGGTACGATTTTGGAAAACGAACATTTAAAATAATATAACTACTTTCTGCTTCGCTTTCTGATAATCCATTAAATTTAATGTCTTTAAAATTAGATTTTAAACTATTAATAAAATGATTCTTAATAGATTGAATATATGCAGATTCTTCAGCTAAATTATTGCAAGCTATTTCCAATGCTTTTTGCATTCCAAAAATACTATGAATATTTTCAGTTCCTGCACGAGCTCCTTTTTCTTGTTCTCCACCAAACAGAATAGGTTGCACTCCAAATCCTTTTTTAATATAAGCAAAACCAACTCCTTTTGGTCCGTGAAATTTATGTGCGCTTGCTGTAAAAAAGTCTATAGGTATTTTAGTAACATCTATATCAAAATGCCCAATTCCTTGAACGGTATCTGAATGAAATAAGGCTTCATATTTAGTACATAAATCGGATACTTTTTCTAAATCTAATAAGTTTCCTATTTCATTATTTACATACATTAAACTAACTAAAGTTTTGGACGAAGTATTTTCTAATAATTGTTCTAAATTTTGGTAATCTATTGCTCCATTCGATTTTAAATTCACCCATTTAACCTCAACAGCATATTTTTGCCTTAAATGTTCAATAGTATGTATAATAGCATGATGCTCAATTTTTGAAGAAATAATAGTTTTTACGGCTAAATTAGTAACAGCATTATGTAAAATTAAATTATCTGCTTCACTCCCACCAGCAGTAAAAAATAGTTCTGCTGAAGATGCTTTTAATTGTTTTGCAATACTTTTTCTAGCATTTTCAACTAACGCCCTTGATTTCCTTCCTAATTGATGTGTTGATGAAGGATTACCAAATGTGCTTTTCATGGCTTCAGTAACACTATCAATCACTTCAGGCAACATTGGTGTTGTTGCCGAATTATCTAAATAAATGGTTTTCATGATTAGCAAAATTACTTAAAATATATGGTTTTCTTTTCTTATTTTTGACGTATGAGAAAAATAGTAATTTTACTTTTAGCACTAATTTTAAATTCGTGCAATGACGGCAACTTTGAAGTGCCTAGTTTTGACTTTACAGAAACTGTAAATCATTGTGGAGAATATATTTTATATATTACAAATACTGAAAAAAAGGAAGTGATGATATTAACATTATCTCCTGATGAAATAAACACAACAGAAGGTACTAAAAGCTATCCTATTTCAAGTCCTATTCAGGTAAATTATCGCATTTTTGATGCAGCAATTGGAACCACTTATTTTTGTCAGTCAATTCCACCAGCTAGCCCAAATGTTTTAAAAGATTTAAATGCCACTGATGGAGAAATTAATATTACAACAACTGCCGTAAAAGAAAACGATATTATAACTGGTTACGATTATACTATAACTATCACCAATTTATTATTTAAAGATGGTGACCAAAAAGTGTTTTTTGAAACATTTAATTTTGGAACCTTACAATTAACCAATTAATTATTTTGGATTTTGGTAGATATAAACTTCCGTTGCGCCTAAACCGTATTTTTTAAAAGAAGCTTCGTACCATTCCACTGGATATTTTTTAAATAAAAATTCTAATTCCGATTTTAAAACTCCTTCACCTACTCCGTGAATAAAAACCACTTTAGGAATTCTATTTCTTATAGCAAATTCTAATTTTCGTTTGGCTGTTTCAATTTGCAAAGTAAGCATATCGTAATTATCTAATCCTCTAGTAGTTGAAGTTAAATTTTGAATGTGTAAATCTACTTCCATCGGAGGTAATTTATCTGGTTTTAAGTTGCTTTTAAATTTGGGTTTATTCTTTTTTGAAGATTCTGTTACTTTTTCAATTAAATGCTCGTTGTTTATATCGCTAAATTTTGCTAATTCTTTCTGATTTTCATTTATTACAACTAATTCTGAAGGTGAAAAATTAAATATAAATCCATCAGTGGTTTCCACTTGAACATTTTCTTTAGAAACTGCAATAACTTTGCCTTGCATAAGGTCATCAATTACAGCAACTTTATCATTTACTTTAAACTTCATTTTGTTAACCTTATTTTAATTTTTTAAACATATTTAAGCAAAGTTAAACTAATATTTTAGCAAAAAAAGAATTTATAATGTTACAAACTGTTCAAAAGAACACTTCAACATTTTTTGAAAATGCTATAATTAGATATGACATACCTAAACAGAGGTTAAATTCACTTATTAAACTATCTGAGTTTATTGCGGATCAATTAAAAAATCAATCGTTTGTAAATTTAAATTTCATTGATGAAGATAATAGTAAAATAAGTCAATTATTACAAGTTTGGAGTTCCTTTGCAATTCATTATTTCAAACTAAAAAATATTCAATCCTATTCTGGCGGAATTTCGGTAAGTTCTGTTCATAAAAATACTATAAAATCACTTCAAAAAATTGGCTTTAAATTTCAACTTGTTGATTTCTCGCATCAAAATTCAAGCTATTTGATAAATTCTAATAATTTTACTGGAACAGGATTAATATTTTCAAAATCTGTTTATGACCCAACAAATAAATCTCCTTTTATAGCTATAATAGTTTCTGAAAACCAAAACACAATTTCACCATATATAACGGATACCGCAAAATTATTTCATTTAGAATATCCAAACCCAAATTCATTTGACACCAATTTATTCAAAATAGAAAGATATACAGCTCTAAACCTTCAAATTGCGGCCGAAATACATTTTCTCTTCAAATGGATGCTTTTATAATAATTTAATTTTTTACATTAGCTATAATCAAACTTTAAATTTTGTATTATGGACTTCCAAAAGCCTCCTAAAAATTATCTAATAGAATCTATTTTAGTAACAATTTTTTGTTGTTTACCTTTTGGAATTGTAGGTATTGTGTTTGCTAGCCAGGTAAATTCTAAATTTGCTGGTGGTGATTATAAAGGTGCTATTGCATCTTCGAAAAGCGCTAAAAAGTGGATGACTTGGGGTTTAGTTTTATCTGTTTTGTATTATGTAATTATTTACTTTTTTATATTTAGTATATTAGGAATTACAATTTTAAGTCTTGGAAATAATTAGAATGGTGAAATTAAAATATTTCGGATTTCTATTTTTAGGATTATTTCTTGCTCTACTGTATTTTTATATTAATCCTTATAATGTCAATTATTTTCCAAAATGTCCTTTATATGTTACTACAGGCATTTACTGCCCAGGTTGTGGTAGTCAACGAGCAACCTATGAATTGTTACATTTTCATTTTATTGGAGTTCTAAAACAAAATATACTTTACATAGTTGGAATACTTATTTTAGCGTATCATTTAATAATAAGTTTATTAAATACTGTTTTTAATAAAAGCATATACAATTATATTTATCATCCTAAAACTCCTTGGATAATTTTAATTATAATATTAGTATTTTGGATATTAAGAAATTTACCTTTTTACCCATTCAATTTATTAGCTCCTCATTAAATAAATAATCATGAATTTATTTTTATCAGCCACAGCTCCTGTAATTACTGTAATTATATACATTTATATAAAAGATAGATTTGAAAAAGAACCCAAGTTATTACTTCTATATAATTTTTTATTTGGTGCTATTGCAAGTATTTTAATTAGTAGTATTTTATATTTTTTGTATGATATTCTACTTCCTCATCCTGATAGATTAAATGTTTTTCATCAATTTTTAAAAGCATTTTTTATGGTTGGATTAGTAGAAGAATTTAGCAAATACATAATAGTTAGGTATTACGCTCAACCTAAAAAAGCTTTTAACGAGCCTTTCGATGGAATTATATATGCTGTAATGGTTTCTATGGGTTTTGCTTTTGTGGAAAATCTTTTATATGTTTTTGATGGAGGTATTCAAGTGGCATTAATTAGAGCTGTTACTGCAGTTCCTGCTCATGCTGTATTTGCTATTATTATGGGATATTTTATGGGAATAGCTAAATTTTCAAATCATAAAATTAAATGGAATTTAATTGGATTAGGTTTAGCAATTATTTTTCATGGCGCCTATGATTTTTTCCTATTTATAAATTTTATTCCAGGCATATCTTTAGGAGCTTTTGTTTCATTAATTATTGGAATTATTTTAGCGAAAAGAGCTATTAAAACTCATCAAAACAACTCAATATTTAAATAGTTGTATCTTAAATTTAGGCATATTTTTTAAAAATTGCTTTATCAAAATACTTTTTAATAATTAGCAATTGAATTACTACCAATATTGTAAAAAATAAAAATACAAATGTAAAAGTGCTTGGAATGTTTATTTCATTAAAAATTTTAGTTAAACTTAAATTAGTTGAAAAGGATAAATTTAATTCAGACAAATAATTAGATGAACTAAACTTTTTAGACCAAAAATAAATACTAGACAAAATCAACACTATAGAAATTATAATCCAGCCAAGTTTAGAAATTAATGGCTTATATTTATTTTCATAAATTGGAATTCTTTCTAAATCAATTCTATTCATAACCTTGCCGACAAAATCAACGGAAGGCTTTTCAATACTAGATTCTTTAATTACATATCTTGTAAAGTATTCTATGTTTTTTTTAGTTTTCATCTCAAGTTAATAGTTCGTGGTTCAATTACATTTTTTAAAATTGATGCAAGCTTTTTTCTAGATCTAAATAGTTTAATCTTAATATTATCTATAGATAAATTTACAACTTTTGATATTTCTTTTATAGACATTTCTTCAAAATAAAACAGCGTTAAAATTATTCTTTCCTCTTCCGACAATTTTAAAAGCGCATCATTAATTATTTCTTTTCTTTCTTTATCCTGTAAATTTTGTAAAGCATCCTGTACATTTCCAAAATCAATTTCATTAACCGTTTCAATATTTTCAGAGTTTAATTGTCTTTTATTTCTTTTTATAGAATCTAAACTTGCGTAATATGCTATTTTATAGAGCCAAGTGGAAAATTTAGATTCTCCTTTAAAACTATTTAATTTTTCATATGCTTTCACAAAAACATCCTGTGAAATTTCCTCTGCCTCTTCCCTATTTTTCACAATTCTAATGGTTAGTGTATACACCATATGTTTATACTTTTCTACAAGAAAAGCATAGGAATTTACATTTCCATTTAAGGTTTGTAATATATAGTATTCGTCTGGTTGGTTGTCCATTTTAATGGTTTGACGATTTTAAGTAACCTATGGTTACAAGTTACATCAAAAAAATAATATGCATTTTTTGTAACCGAATTAAAACAATACTCGTCATACCAAATGAAACAATTTAAAAACTTAAAAATTTTATATTATGGGACCAGGACCAGTATTTATTGCTTTATTTATAATTATTTTTGGAATATTTTACCTGCATTATTCCACAAGAAATAAAGAGCGATTAGCTTTAATTGAAAAAGGAGCGGATGCCAGTATTTTTTTTAGTGCTAAAGCTCAAAAAAGATCTTCAGTACCTATTTGGAAAATATTAATATTAAACATTTCTGTGCTACTTATGGGTATTGGTGCAGGTGTTTTTATAGGATCCATTTTAGCTGCATATACTCTTATACAAGAAGAAGTTGGTTATACTGGATCTATATTTTTAATGGCTGGACTAGGATTATTTATAGGGTTTAATTTATCTAAAAAGTTAGTTGAGAAAGAATAAACTATATTATATAATAAAAAAAGCACTCCAATGAGTGCTTTTTTTTATGAATTATTATGAATAAATTATTCAAATTCTGTCTCCATTTTAATATAATCTAAAAACTCTCGTTTAATATCTTTTTCTTTAAATTTTCCACCAAACTCCGAAGTTACCGTACTACTTTCAATATCACGAATTCCACGAGAATTTACACATAAATGTTTAGCATCAATAACGCAAGCTACATCTTCTGTGCCCATAGCTTTTTGTAATGCTTGTACAACTTGCATAGTTAAACGCTCTTGTACTTGAGGCCTTCTTGCATAATAATCTACAATTCGATTCATTTTAGATAAGCCTATAACTTTACCATTAGAAATATATGCTACGTGAGCCCTACCAACAATTGGCAATAAATGATGTTCGCAAGTAGAGTAAACTACAATGTTTTTTTCTACCAACATTTCACCATATTTATAATTATTCTCAAATGTGGATAATTTTGGCTTATTTTCAGGATTTAAACCTCCAAAAATTTCTTTTACATAAGCTTTAGCAACCCTTTTTGGAGTTCCTTTTAAGCTGTCATCGGTTAAATCCATTCCTAAAGTGTCTAAAATATCTTTAACACTTTTTTCAATTTTATTTATTTTTTCTTCATCTGATAATACAAAAGCATCATCTCTTAAAGGTGTTTTTGCTGAAGAACCAACATGATTATCTCCAATGTCATCTATACTGTTTACCATTCCTTTTTTACCTTCAAACATATTTATTTAATTAAAATGCAAATTTACAACTTTGTTTTAATGTGAAGTAGTAATATTAACTAATTCTTCTAAGTTACATTGTTGCTGTTGACCGGTTTGCATATTTTTAAGCGTGAATTTATTTGTTTCTATTTCGTTAGTTCCCACAATTACTACAAATTCTATTTCTCTTCTATTTGCGTAATTTAATTGTTTTTTCATTTTTGCTTCATCAGGATATAATTCTGATTTTATTTTATGCTCTCTCAATTTTATTAAGGCTTTCATACAATAACCAGCCTCTTTTTCTCCTAAATTCAAAAACAAAACTTTAGGTGTCGGCAATTCTACTTGGTTAAATAAATTTAGTTCTTCTAAAACTAAATAAATACGGTCTAACCCAAATGAAATTCCTACTCCACTCATATCTTTTAATCCAAATATTCCTGTCAAATCATCATATCTACCTCCGCCTCCAATAGAACCCATTTTTACATTTTTTGGAGCTGAAACCTCAAAAATTGCTCCTGTATAATAGTTTAAACCTCGAGCTAAAGTAACATCTAACTCTAAATTAGCAGATTGTAAACCTAAAATTTCTACGTTATTAACTACAAATCTTAAATCATTTACTCCTTGAATTCCTTCTTCTGAATTTTTTAGTAATTCTTCTAATTGATTCAACTTTTCATTATTTGTACCTTTAAAATTAAATAATGGCTGCACTTTTTTAATGGCTTCTTCTGAAATTCCTTTAGTAAGCATCTCTTTAGTTACACCTTCAGCTCCAATTTTATCTAATTTATCTAAAGCAACTGTAAAATCAATTAATTTATCTTTTTCACCAATAATTTCAGCAATTCCCGCTAAAATTTTTCGGTTGTTAAGTTTGATAGTCGTTTCTGTTAACTTTAACTTACTAAAAACAGCATCGTATAATTGAACAAACTCAACTTCTTGCCATAAACTTTTGCTTCCAACTACGTCCGCATCACATTGATAAAATTCACGAAAACGTCCTTTTTGTGGTCTATCAGCACGCCAAACAGGTTGCATTTGATAACGTTTAAAAGGAAAAACAATATCATTTTGATGTTGCACAACGTACCTAGCAAACGGTACTGTTAAATCGTAACGCAATGCTTTTTCTGAAATTTTGGAGGTAGTTTGTAAACTATTTTTTTCTATTAAAAGCGATTCATCTACTTTACTTAAGTAATCTCCAGAATTCAATATTTTAAAAATTAATCTATCTCCTTCTTCTCCATATTTTCCCATTAAAGTTAAAGAGTTTTCAAATGATGGTGTTTCAATTGGTTGAAATCCATATGTTTCAAAAACTTGCTTTATCGTTGAAAATATATAATTACGTTTTGCAACTTCAGTAGGAGTAAAATCTCGTGTTCCTTTTGGTATGCTTGGTTTTTGTGCCATTTTTAGTTATTAATTTGCAAATATCTAAAATAAATAAAACTAAATAAAGCTTTTGAAGTATTGATTTACAAATGCTTTTTATTTTTAAAAATTGTATTTGCTTTTTCTAAATCTTCTGGAGTGTCAATACCTATTGCTATATGATTGGTTTCTACCATTTTTACTTTTAATCCGTTTGCTAAAAACCGTAAGTTTTCAAGCTTTTCAGCAGCTTCTAAGTTATTAATTGGTAGTTGGGTAAATTTTAATAATGCTTCTTTTCTAAACGCGTAAATCCCAATATGTTTGTAATATGTAGCTTTCGATTTTTCACGAGGGAAAGGAATTGGTGAACGCGAAAAATACATGGCAAAATTTTGCTCATCTGTTACTACTTTAACATTATTTGGGTTATTTATTTCCTCTTCGTTTGTAATATTAATCATTAAAGAAGCAATATCTATTTCCCTATTTTTATCGTTTTTAAATACTTCTATTAATTTTGAAAGCGGTTCAGTTTGTGTAAATGGTTCATCGCCTTGTACATTTATAACAATATCAACCTCTAAATTTTCAATAGCTTCTGCAATTCTATCGCTACCCGATTCATGTTCTTTTTTGCTTTTTATAGCTTTTCCATTATTATTAGTAATTTCATTAAAAATAATATCGCTATCGGTTATTACATATACATCTTCAAACAATTTAGAATTTTTAACAGCTTGGTAAGTTCTTAATATAACTGATTTTCCAGCTAAATCTTTCATTAGTTTACCAGGAAATCTACTAGCTTCATATCTTGCAGGAATCATTGCAATTACTTTCATAAATTGTCAAATTTTAAATGTTTCTTTTTTAAGCTATTTATGCTTGCATTTAACTCAAAACCTAGTAATAGAATTATAGAATTCAACCAAACAAATAACATTAATACTAGTAAAGTTCCTATAGATCCATATAATTTATTATACGTTGCAAATTTTAAAACATAAATAGCAAAAAGTTTAAAATTAACTAAGGTAAGTAATGTGGTTAAGACAGTTCCAGGTGAAAAAAATGAATATTGTTTCACTTCTTTTGTTCCAAACTTATAAAGCACAGATACAGAGAAGAATAGCAATATTACAAATAGTAAAAACCTTCCTTTTTCTATCCAAAAAACATCATTTTCTAACCAACCATGAGTTTTTAAATCGCTAATAAATATTTGAAAATAAATTATAATTGCTACAGTAATTACCAAAATAAAAGAAAGTAAAATTGCTATAGCCATTGCTATAAAATATTGTCTTAAAATATTACGCATTTCAGTTATGTGATACGAATATTCAAATCCGCCTAAAATTGCATTTACACCATTCGTCATTAAAAAGATAGATGCTATAAACCCAAATGATAATAAACCACCATACCTATTGTTAGCAATATCTGTTATTACTTCCTGAACGGAAGTTGCTGTATTTGGAGGTAATAACTGCTCAATTGTAAATAAAAAATCCTGTTGAAAACCATCAATAGGCACATACGGAATTAAGGTTAAAATGAATAGTAAAAAAGGAAATAAGGCCATAAAAAAACTAAAAGAAATTCCTCCAGCCCTTGAAGTTAATGCTCCTTTTACAATTCCTAAAACATACATTTCAATAACATCATATAAAGACATTCCTCTTAAACCTGGAATTTTAATAGATTTTCCAAGTTTAACAATCCAATTTACAACTGGAACTTTATTAAGATTATCTTCAATTGGTTTACTCATGTACTGCTTTTAAACTTAAATCCATATTATAAACAGAATGTGTTAATGCACCTGATGAAATAAAATTTACTCCACAATCGGCATATTCTTTAGCAGTTTCTAAAGTAATACCTCCTGAGGATTCAGTTAAACATTTATCGCCAATTAATGCAACTGCTTTTTTTGTGTCTTCAAAATTAAAGTTATCAATTAATATACGATAAACACCATCATTTTTTAAAATTTCTTTTATTTCTTCTAAATTTCTAGCTTCAACAATAATTTTTAAATCAAGATTGTTTTCTGCTAAATATTTTTTTGTTTTAGTAATTGCAGAAGTAATTCCTCCAGCAAAATCAATATGATTATCTTTTAACATAATCATATCGTATAATGCAAATCTATGATTTTCACCACCACCAATTTTTACTGCCCATTTTTCTAGAGCTCTAATACCTGGTGTAGTTTTTCTGGTGTCTAATATTTTAGTATTTGTTCCGTGTAAAATTTTAGCAAATTGATTTGTTTTTGTTGCAATAGCACTCATTCGTTGCATTGCATTTAACACCAAACGTTCCGCTTTTAAAATGGATTGAGAACTACCATTTACATAAAAAACAATATCTCCAATTTCAACTTGCTCTCCATCTTCAATAAAAGTTTCCATTTTTAAATTTTCATCTACATAATGAAATATCTTTTCCGCTAAACTTACACCTGCAATTATTCCAGATTCTTTTACTAAAAGTTTTGCTTTTCCTTTAGCTGTTGCTGGAATACAAGCCAAAGAGCTATAATCTCCATCTCCAACATCTTCACGGATAGCATTTTTTATAATAATGTTAATTTCTTTTTCAAACTGTTTTTCAGAAATCATATAAGCCTTATTTTAAAAACAAAAATAACTTTTTTATTTTCAAAAAAAACCTCTTTAATTCTTTTTATATTTACCAAATGAAAATTAAATTATTAGCTATTGGTAAAACCGACGATAAAAATTTAATTACCTTATTTGAAAGTTATCAAAAAAGGTTAAAACATTACATTAATTTTGAATTAGAAATAATTCCAGATATTAAAAATGTTAAAAATTTAAGTCAGCTTGAACAAAAGGAAAAGGAAGGAGAATTGATTTTAAGAAAATTAGTACCTACTGATGTTTTAGTTTTATTAGACGAAAAAGGTAAAGAAATGCGCTCTATTGAATTTGCTAATTACCTTCAAAAAAAAATGAATACCGGTATTAAACAATTAGTTTTTGTAATTGGTGGCCCTTATGGTTTTTCAGAAAATGTTTACAAAAAAGCCCAAGGAAAAATAGCATTATCTAAAATGACTTTCTCTCATCAAATGATTCGTTTATTTGTTGTAGAACAATTCTACCGCGCTTTTACAATTTTAAAAAATGAACCTTATCATCATGAATAACAAAACATTAGTGTTTGCTACAAATAACAACCATAAATTAATAGAAGTAAAACAATTACTCCCTGATTATAAAATAATTAGCTTGAAAGAAATTAATTGTTTTGAGGATATTCCTGAAACCGAAAACACACTTCAAGGCAATGCTATATTAAAAGCAAATTATATTACCGAGAAATTTGGTCATAATTGTTTTGCCGATGATACTGGTTTAGAAGTTGAAGCACTAAATAACGAACCAGGAGTTTATTCGGCCAGATATGCTGGTATGGATAATAATTCAGAAAAAAATATAGAAAAATTACTTACTAATCTTTCTAATAAAAAAAATAGAAAAGCACAATTTAGAACTGTTGTTGCCTTAAATTTAAATGGGAAACAATACCTTTTTGAAGGAATTTGCAAAGGAACTATTTTAGAAAATAAACAAGGAGAAAGTGGCTTTGGCTACGACCCTATTTTTAAGCCATCTGGATATGAAAAATCTTTTGCTGAAATGAGTTTAGATGAAAAAGGAAAAATTAGTCATAGAGGTAAAGCAATAAAAAAGTTAATTGATTTTTTAAATAATAAATCTTGATTTATCCAATAAATTCATATCATAAAACCTTTACCATTTTAACAATTTCTCTTGTTTTAATTTTTATCTTAAATATAAGTTTAGGATCTGTATTTATTCCATTTAAACAAACACTTCTTGCTTTATTAAATGAAAACACTAAAAATGATGCTTGGAAAACTATAATACTTAATTACCGATTACCAAAAGCAATTACGGCTATTTTAGTTGGTTCGGGTTTATCTATAAGCGGCCTGCTAATGCAAACCTTATTTAGAAATCCTTTAGCTGGTCCTTTTGTACTAGGAATTAGTTCTGGAGCAAGTTTAGGAGTTGCCATTTTAATTTTAGGAGCTTCTTTTATTGGCGTTAATATTACCGCATTTGCTTATACTAATTGGGGTTTAGCAATAGCTGCAAGTTTAGGGGCTTTTTTGGTATTATCTGCAGTTTTATTAGCTGCAATAAAAGTTAGAAACACTATGTCAATTTTAATTATAGGCTTAATGTTTGGCAGTTTAACTGCTGCTGTAATAAGTGTTTTAGCATATTTTAGTAGTGCAAATCAATTACAACAATATTTATTTTGGAGTTTTGGTAGTTTAGGCAATTTAACTTGGCATGAAATTAGCACATTTTTTGTCATATTTTTAATAGGTTTATTATTAGTGACTTTTATAATTAAACCTCTTAACAGCTTATTGTTAGGTGAAAACTATGCCAAAAGTATGGGAGTTAATATTAAACTTACCAGAAATATAACCTTAATTTCTACAAGTTTATTAACAGGAGTAATTACAGCTTTTTCTGGTCCAATTGCATTTATTGGTTTAGCGGTTCCACATTTAACTAAATTATTATTTAAAACCTCAAACCATAAAACATTAATTCCAGCAGTGGCTATTAGTGGCGCTATAATAATGTTAATTTGCGATAGCATTGCACAATTACCAAATAGCGAATATACTTTGCCTATAAATGCAATAACATCCTTATTTGGAGCACCAATTATTATTTGGTTATTAATACGAAAAAGAAAAATTTATTAAAATTGGAAAATAACCAAAAACATATTATAAAAACAGATAATTTAAGTATTGGATATACTTCAAAAAAGTATATAAATTTGATAGCTTCCAATTTAAATATAGATTTAAAACCTGGAAATTTAGTTTGTTTATTGGGAAAAAATGGAATAGGAAAATCTACTTTATTAAGAACATTAACTAAAGTTCAACCAGCAATTGATGGAGATATTTTTATTAATCAAAAAAACCTAAATGAAATTTCTAACTCTAATTTATCAAAACAATTAAGTGTAGTTTTAACAGAAAAATTGCCTGAAAGTAGTTTATCTGTTTTTGAATTAATTGCATTAGGAAGGCAACCTTACACTAATTGGGTTGGACAATTAAATACAAAGGATATTAAAATTATTGAAACTGCATTAGAAGAAACAAACACTAAGCATTTAATGCAAGCCAAGTATTATCAATTAAGCGATGGGCAACTACAAAAAGTTTTAATAGCCAGAGCATTAGCTCAAAATACAGATATTATAATTTTGGATGAACCTACTGCTCATCTAGATATCCATCATACAATTGAAACGTTTACTTTACTAAAAAAATTAGCGGATAAATATGGAAAAACCATTATAATTTCAACTCACGAAATTAACTTAGCTCTACAATTAGCAGATGAATTATGGTTAATGACTCCAAAAAAGTTTGTTACTGGTAAAACCAATAACTTAATTGAAAACAACCAACTAAATAACTTATTCTCATCCAGTTTAATTCATTTTGATAAAGAAATGAAACAATTTACCATTTCAAAATCTAATTGATTTTTTTGATATATTTGAGGAAGTCAATATATTAATTATGAGAAAATTACTACTAATTACCTTAACCCTTATTGCTTTTAGTTGCGGAAGTAATACCCACACACTTGATAAATCTTTAAATGCCGATTTAATTACTAATGCTGTTGCAACCAACTATGCTAACACCATAAATACAAGTGATTTAAAAACACTTCTATATCAATTTGCTTCTGATGAATTTGAAGGAAGAGAAACTGGAGAACCTGGACAAAAACTTGCTGCAGAATATTTAAAGACTTTTTATATTGATCATAAAATAAAATCGCCTAATAATGATGATAATTACTTTCAAACCATACCAACTTCAAATTTAAAACCAGATTTAAATCCTTCAGAAAACGTTGCGGCTTTTATAAAAGGAACAGAAAAACCAGATGAAATAGTAGTAATATCTGCACATTATGATCATTTAGGGAAAACCAATACTGGCATTTATTATGGCGCTGATGATGATGGTTCTGGAACAGTGGCTATTTTAGAAATAGCAGAAGCATTTCAAAAAGCTGTTGATGAAGGTAATGGGCCAAAACGTTCCATCTTATTTTTGCATTTTACTGGTGAAGAAAAAGGATTATTAGGTTCAAAATATTATTCTGAATATCCAATTTTTCCTTTAGATAAAACTGTAACAGACTTGAATATAGATATGATTGGTAGAGTTGATGATGCGCATATAAACAATACTAATTACGTTTATTTAATTGGCTCAGATAAACTTAGCAAAGAATTACACTTTTTAAGTGAAGAAATTAATGAAAAGTTTACAAATTTAAATTTAGACTATACTTATAATGATGAAAACGACCCAAATCGTTTTTATTACCGTTCTGATCATTATAATTTTGCAAAAAATAATATTCCAATCATCTTTTACTTTAACGGCACACATAAAGATTACCATAAAATGACTGATACTCCAGATAAAATTAACTACGATTTATTATCAAAACGAGCTAAATTGGTGTTTTATACAGCTTGGGAAATAGCAAATAGAGAAAATAGAATTGCTTTAACCAACTAATGAATTATTTTAAAAATTAATTCTTTTAATATTTCAATTGCGGGTAAAGCATTTGCACCAACACCTTTGCTTCTTACATCTGCATCTCTTATTAATCCTATAATTGTAGAAACTTTTCGCATTGGATAATTTTGAGCTGCTGTTTTATAATCTGAAATAAAAAACGTACTTACTCCTAACGCTCTTGCAGCACTATTGCTAGATTTATCTTTTAAACTATGATAAATTAAAATTTGTGTAAAAAAACTATTTAATAAAGAAATGGTAACTGTAATATGATTTGCCTTTTGATTTTGACCAAAATAATTAATTATCCTGTTTGCTTTTACAACATCTCTAACTCCTATAGCTTTACGTAATTCAAAATTGTTAAAATCTTTACTAATCCCAATATTTTCTTCAATGTCTTTTGGTGTAATTGTAGAACCTTCAGGTAAAACAACAGCTAATTTTGTTAACTCATTACTAATTTTACTTAAATCCGTTCCTAAAAATTCTACTAACATTAGGATAGATTTCAGTTCAATTTTTAAGTTTTTTTTAGATAATATTTTTTTAATCCACTCGGTTACTTGATTTTCATATAACTTCTTACTTTCAAAAACAACTCCATTTTTTTGAAGCGTTTTATATAGTTTTTTTCTTTTATCCAAAGTTTTATACTTGTAACAAAGAACTAAAATTGTTGTTGGAGAAGGATTTTCTACATATTCAGATAAATTTTCAATAGTTTTTACCAAATCTTGAGCTTCTTTTATAATAACCACTTGGTATTCAGCCATCATAGGAAATCTTTTGGCGTTATCAACAATATCACTTATAGTAACATCTCTTCCGTATAAAACCATTTGATTAAAACCTTTTTCTTCCTCAGCAAGAACGTTATTTTCTATATATTCTGAAATTTTATCAATGTAATAAGGTTCTTCACCCATTAAAAAATAAACTGGTTTAATATTTCTGTTTTTAATATCAGAAACTATTTTTGTAACGTCACTCATTTATAAAAAAAAATTAGCATTTTTGTTATATGCAACCGTTGAATTTGCCCACATATACATTCAAAATCAAAAGTAGCGAAAATAACTATGTTATTTTTGATATTATAAGAAAAAAATATGTGGTTTTAACTCCTGAAGAATGGGTTAGGCAACATATTGTTAACTATTTAATGGAAGAAAAAAAATACCCAATTTCATTAATTGCTGTAGAGAAGAAATTAATTTTAAATAATTTAACAAAACGAACGGATATTTTAGTTTTTAATAACAAAGGATTGCCAGATATTATTGTAGAATGTAAAGCGCCATCTGTAAAAATAAATCAAAATACTTTTGATCAAATTGCTAGATATAATTTGAAATTAAACGCTAATTATTTAATAGTTACTAACGGATTAGAACATTATTTTTGTAAAATGGATAAAATAAATGAAACTTATATTTTTCTAAAAACCATTCCTAATTATATAAAAAAATAGACTTTGTAAAAGTAATTACTATAAGTTTGCACGTATGAAAATAGCAATTGTAATATTAAACTGGAATGGCGAAAAATTATTAGAAAAATTTCTTCCTTCTGTTCTAAAACATAGTAATGTACCAAATACCGAAATATTTGTTGCTGACAATGCGTCTACAGATAATTCTATACAATTTTTAAAAACAAATTATCCAACTATACAAATAATTCAAAATAAAGAAAATGGCGGTTTTGCAAAAGGTTATAATGAAGCGCTACAAAATGTAAATGCAGATATTTATTGTTTGTTGAACTCAGACGTTGAAGTAACTGAAAATTGGCTTCAACCCATTATTTCTACTTTTAAAAATGAAGAAAACACCGTAATTATTCAACCTAAAATTTTAGATTACAAAAATAAATTGAAGTTTGAATATGCTGGTGCAGCAGGTGGTTTTATTGACAAATATGGCTATCCTTTTTGCAGAGGAAGAATTTTTAATGATATTGAGAAAGATAAAGCACAATATAATGATGTTAAAGAAATTTTTTGGGCTTCAGGAGCTTGCTTTTTTATAAGATCTGCTACATATAAAAAATTAGGAGGATTTGATGAAGACTATTTTGCACATCAAGAAGAAATTGATTTGTGCTGGAGAACTCAAAATAATAAAAATACTATTAAATATGTTGGTTTATCTAATGTTTATCACGTAGGCGGGGCTACATTAAAAGAAACAAATCCTCAGAAAACATTTTTAAATTTTAGAAATAGTCTGTTTTCTTTAGTCAAAAATTTACCGAAAAAATCTTTATTTCCAATTATTTTTACTCGTTTAGTTTTAGATGGAGTTGCAGGTATTAAATTTATATTTGAATTAAAACCAAAGCATACTTTTGCCATTTTAAAAGCGCATTTTAGTTTTTATAAAAACTTGTCTAAAATGCTCAAAAAAAGAAATAAACTTAATCAGAAAAACGATTATTTTTTAGTTAAAAGTACAATTTGGAGGTATTTTATTTTAAAACAAAAAACGTTCTACGATTTTATAAAGAATTAAAATCTCCTTTACCTTCACGTAATATTTCAAATTTTCCATCAGATAAATCAATTACAGTGGAAGGAATATTTCCTCCAAAACCTCCATCAATTACAATATCTACTTTATTTTGCCATTTTTCAAAAATCAATTCTGGATCTGTGGTGTATTCCAATAAATCATCTTCATCGTAAATAGAAGTTGATACTATTGGGTTTCCTAATTTTTCTATCAAAGCTCTAATAATATTGTTATTAGGAATACGAATTCCAACTGTTTTCTTATTTTTAAATGATTTTGGCAGGTTGGTATTTCCAGGAAGTACAAATGTAAAAGGGCCTGGGAAAGCTTTTTTTAAAATCTTATAGGTTGGAGTATCAATTTGCCTTACATAATCAGAAAGATTACTTAAATTATTACAAATAAATGAGAAATTAGCTTTATCTAGTTTAACTCCTTTTATTTTAGCTACTTTTTCCATAGCTTTTGTATTGGTAATATCACAACCTACTCCATAAACGGTGTCGGTTGGATAAATAATGAGTCCGCCTTTTTTTAAAATAGAAACTACTTTATCAATGGCTTTTTCATTAGGGTTTTCTTCATATATTTTAATTAATTCTGCCATAAATTCTATTTACCCAAATTTAAACAAAATACATAAAAAAAACCTGCATAAGCAGGTCTTTTTTATAATTTAACTCTTGTCGATCAGCCTAAATCCTTCTCCATGAATATTTAGGATCTCTACATTCTCATCTTGTTTTAAATATTTTCTAAGTTTAGCAATGTAAACGTCCATACTTCTAGAAGTAAAATAATTATCGTCGCGCCAAATCTTTGTTAAAGCAAGTTCTCTAGGCATTAAATCATTTTTATGCTGTGTAAGCATTTTTAATAATTTACTTTCTTTTGGAGAAAGTTTTAGTGATTCTCCTCCTTCAAAAGATAAATGACGTAATTTAGAATTAAAATGGAATTTACCGATTTCAAATTCAAAAGTTTCTTCTTCTTTGCTTTCTTCATTTTCCTTACGCTGCATAATTGCTTTTATTTTGTATAATAGCACTTCTGAATCAAAAGGTTTATTAAGATAATCATCTGCACCAACTTGATATCCTTTTAAAACATCTTCTTTCATAGTTTTAGCAGTTAAAAAAATGATTGGTATTTCCGTATTGGTAGCGCGAATATCTTGTGCTAATGAAAATCCATCTTTCCTTGGCATCATAACATCTAAAATACATAAATCGTAATCATCATTTTTAAACATTATTAAACCTTCTAAACCGTCTTTAGCCAAAGTAACATTGTAATCGTTTAAAGCTAAATAATCTTTTAAAATGGTTCCAAAATTTGGATCGTCTTCTACTAATAAAATTCTTTTATTTTCCATATTTAATGTTTTATATCAAAGGTAATTTAACGAAAAAAGTGCTTCCTTTTCCTTTTTCACTTTCTACATAAATTTCCCCTTGATGAATTTCTACTATTTTTTTAACATATGCAAGTCCTAAACCATGGCCTTTAACATTATGTATATTTCCTGTTTCTTCTCTATAGAATTTTTTAAATATATTTTTTTGTACACTTTTACTCATTCCTATTCCTTTATCTGCAATTTTTATAATTATATTTTTTGGGGAATTTTCTGTACTAATTGTAATTTTTGGTGCTTCAGTTGAATATTTAATAGCATTATCTAACATATTTACTATAATACTTTCTAAATGAAATGGGTTTGCCAGTACTTCTGTGGCATGAGCATTTAGTTTTAATTTAATATAACCTCCACTATTTTTTATAAGTAAATCTACATGGGTAATAGCTTCATTCAATAAGTCATGTACTTCAACTTTTTCCTTACTAACATCTAATTGATTTTTTTCTAATTTAGATATTCTTAAAACATTTTCGACTTGTGCATGCATTCGCTTATTTTCATCACGAATCATTTTTACATATCTAAGAACTTTATCATTATCGCTTATAATTTTTGGATTTTTTATAGAGTCTAATGCTAAATTTATAGTTGCTATTGGAGTTTTAAACTCATGAGTCATATTATTAATAAAATCCGTTTTTATCTCTGAAATTTGCTTTTGCTTAACTAATTGATATAATGCTGTTACAAAAGATAAAATGATAATTAAAATAAAAAACACAGATAAAATTAGTATTTTAGAAATAGATGCTAAAATGAAGTTTTTCTTTTCAGGAAATGTAACATATAGCTGGTAATTGCTCTTACCTTCTGCATCTGTAAACATCGGAACTTTATAACTTTTACCTTCTTCTTTTCTAAAATAACCACTTTTTACTTGAGTGGCTAATCCGTTACTATAAATACCATACTTAAATTTTGTATTAATTCCTCGTTTTTCTAATTCTTGTGTCAGTCTATTAGTTAATTCTCTATTGCTTACTCTTTTATTTATTGGTAATTTATGAGTAATTATGTCAAAATAATGTTCTAAATAAGCCTTTTCAGCACTTTTAAATCTGGTTAATTTAACGTAACTTTCTTGTGGTGGATTAGATGTTTTTAAATTATCATCCATGGTTTGATTTTTAACCACCACTACTTTTTCTTTACTAAATATTTCTTTAAAATTTATAGAATCGTTGTCAAAGAACTCAGTTGGTATTTTATAATTTGCTTCAATTATACTTTGTGAATAGGTAAACTTTTCATTGTTTGTAGTATCTATTTTTTCATAAATAAAATTACGAACATCCGAATCTTTTAACTTTTCACCTTTCTGATATAAGCTGTTTAATTTATTGTAAAACTCAGAAAATTCACGACTTTTTATCTCTTCCGAAACTTTTGCCAATGCAAATTTTACATTCGATGTAAATTGTGTATTGGTTATTTGAATAGTATTTTTAATCCAAAAAACTTGAACAAAAATAATGCCTATTAAAGCAATACTCATTAAAATTGTGATGAGTAAAAATACGCGTTTCCCCATTTTTCAAAATTAAACTTTTAACAATTAGAAGTTGGCATTTCAAATAATATTAACAAAAATTTAATAATTTAACAGTTATTGGTTATAATGCTTATTCAATATCGTCTTTTTGCAATATTTTATAAATAGTACTAATTTGGGATTTTGTGTTTTCTATATTATTATTTTCAATCACAAAATTTGCTTTTGCAATTTTATAATCATCATTCAGTTGATGTTGCATTCTTGCCTTAATTTCATCTTCAGAAACACCATCACGCAACTTCAGCCTCTTAATTTTAGTTTCATAATCAGCAACAACAGTAATTATATAATCACAGAGCTTATTGCTGCCACTCTCAAATAAAATTGCGGATTCATAAATAAGAATGGTGTTCTTGGATTTTTCTACAAAACTTTTAAAGTGCTGCTGCACTTTTGGATGTACTAATTTATTTAGTTTTTCTAGTTTTAAAGCATCGTTAAAAACAATACTTGCTAAATATTTTCTATCAATATTTCCGTTTTTGTATACTTTATCACCAAAAATTTGTTTTATTTGAAATTTTAATTCATCATCATTATTCATCAATTTTTTGGCCTCTACATCTGCAATATAAGTTGCAGTACCAATATCCATAAAACACTGTAAAACAGTAGTTTTACCACTTCCAATTCCTCCTGTTAAACCAACTATTTTCATTTTTGAATAAAAAATTGCACTCTACTTGGATTTATTTTAAGTGAAGTTATTAAATCACTTTTTTGCTTTATAATTGGAGTTAAAAATTGTATTAATGTATCTTTTTTATATTGATTAAAATCATAAACAATAAGAACGCTCTTACTATTAATTTTTGAATAATTGGCTAATCCTGATTGAAAAACAACTTCCACTTCATTTGGTAAAGTGTTGACTGATAAATTTTTAGGCTTGTTAATTATGTTAACAGGAATTGTAAAACTACCTTCTGTAAATTTATCTACTTCGCCAGTAATTTTAACATTTTTAGCACTTATTAAAACATGTTCACTTTTTGAAGGTAATTTTAATTTAGCTGTAACACTAATATTTTTATTAACATCATTTAATTTAATAGGTACCATTTCTATTTGATTAATTGAATCAATAAATTTTTCTGGACCAGTAATTGACACAGAATCAGGACTTATTTTTAAGGCTTTTGTTAATCCATATCCTAATTTAAAATTCAAATCAACAGAAGAAACTACACTAACTTTTTTTGTTTTATTAATTCCCAAATCTAATGAAATTGTATCTGTTAACACTCTAATAACTTCTGTTTCACTAGGTAATTGAGAGTTTAAATATGCAATTTGCAAATTTGGTAATAGTACATATTTAGATTTAGTTTTACGTAAATTTGCTAAACTTAAATTAACCTTATTATCCCAAATTTTATATCTTAAAAGAGAAAATCCAGGTGCTTTTAGAGCTACTTCTAAAGCTTCAGCTGGTTTATTTTGAATTAATTTATTTGCTGGTAAATTTTTATATTCCACCCTAAAAACAGCTGTACTTGTATACGTTTTAGACAACTCCATTAATAACCAAATAATTGAAGTTAATACTAAAAAAATAACAAACTCTTTAATTTTACGTTTAGTAGCGTTTGAAAAACCTGAAGATTTTACATTAGATTTCATTACAATAAAATAAAACTTAAATATACAAAAAAAGTGAGCTGTATGGCTCACTTTTTTTCGAAGTAATTCTTCTTATTTTTTATCTTTTGGAGCTAAATACCTTTTACTTAATTCCATGGAGATTGAAGATCGTTCAAATTTAATTTTCCCTGCCCCTGTTTCAACAATAACCGTGTTATCGCTATCTACAATATCCACAATTTTACCATGAATACCGCTTGTTGTAATTACTTTATTACCTTTAGCTAAAGCTGATTGAAATTTTTTCTCATTTTTCTGACGTTTCATTTGTGGACGGATCATAAAAAAATAAATTACCACAAACATTAATAAAAATGGTAACATACTTGTTAATGAACTTCCTCCTGCTGCTTGTAAAAATATAGTGTTATACATACTTTTTATATTTAATTTTTATTATTTTTTTGGTATTACATCACCTGTTACTCTAATTATTTCGGTAACATTTTCCGTATTTGTTCTTAAAGTTATGGATTTGTTTTGTTTTCCTCGTTTCCCTCTAGAATTAAACACAAAATTTAATTTCGCTGAATCTCCTGGTTTAATAGCATCTTTTGGCCAAGAAGGAACTGTACAACCACAAGAGGCTCTTGCCCCTGTAATTACTAAATCTGCTTTACCTTTATTATAAATAGTAAATGAACCATCAATTTTATCGCCTTCATTAATAGTACCAAATTCGTATGCTTTTTTATCAAACGCAATAACAGGCATTCCGTTATTCATTTTAGCATCGCGTGCTTTTGCTGTTTCAATATTTTTAGATTTAACTTTTGAAGCTGCATTATCTTTACATGACAATACTGCTAAACTAATTATAGCAATTAAAATGATTGTTGTTTTTTTCATGATTTAAAATTTTTGTAAAAGTATTAAATTATAATAATCCTCTCCCAATTTTTTCTATTCTTTTTGATTCTGTAAAATCTTTTAAAATCTTATCTAAAACACCATTAATAAAGTAACTACTTTTTTCAGTAGAATAATCTTTTGAAATTTCAATATATTCATTAATAGTTACACGTGCTGGTATGGATGGGAATTTTAAAAATTCAGCAATTGCCATTTTAATCAAAATCATATCAATTTCGGCAATTCTTTCTGTATCCCAATTTGGAGTTTTATCTACAATTTCTTTTTCAAATTCTGTATGATTTAACACTACTTTTCTGAACAAATCCAATACAAATTTTTTATCATCATCATCTTTATATAAATCCTTTAATAAAAATGGTTTAGTTGGTTTTAATTGTGATAAAGATTTTACAATCCAAGTGTTTACAAATGGAATATCATCTACCCAAGTTATATTTTTATCTTCAAAATAATCTGCTAGTTTATCATTTGGAGCTACAAATTCTTTAAACAACTCTACAACAAATTCTTTATCTTCTATAAATGAAGACTCTTTTGAATTTATATAATTTTGATATAAAGTACTTTTTTTAGTTTTATTCCAAATTTCAGCAGTATATTCTGAATCTAGTTTCCAGAAATTTAATTTATTAGCAGCAATATACTGATTTAGAGAACTACTCTCCTCTAATAGCTTAAATACTTGATTATCAATAAATTTTGTAGATGGATTTAATTCTTCCTTTGTGGCCAAAAATTTCTTTTTAGCTATATTAATATGATTTATTTCCATGTTTTTAACTTCTACTAAAAGTTGAAGCATCACCACGTATAAATCGTACATTTTATCAATACTAGTTAACAGGAATTTTTCTTCATAATCTAAATTATCACTTTTAGATTGTAATATTGCATATACAGATTGCATTACTTTAACTCTAACATGGCGCCTATTAATCATAGAAAGAACTTTACAATTTTATTTATTAGTTTTGCGCAAAAATACTATATTTTTTTAACAAATAGATTTAGTTTTATCATTTTTAATAACCTTTTTAATTTTTTTTCAAACCATAATATAATGCATTAATTGCTGTATATTCGTGATTTAAAAAAACATGTTTTTTTAGTTTTATGAAAGAATTACAATATTTAAATAAATACTTTTCAAAATATAAATATCGATTATTATTAGGTATTATAATAACCATAGCTTCTAAGTTTTTAGCACTTCAAGTTCCTCAAATTATAAGGGAATCTATTAATGTTGCCGGAGATTATAAAAATGGGTTAGTAACCAATTTAGCAGATGTAAAATCGGAATTACTAATGAACATCTTATTAATAATTGGTGCTGCACTTCTTTCAGGTTTTTTCACTTTTTTAATGCGACAAACTATTATTGTAATGTCTCGTTTAATTGAATTCGATTTAAAAAATGAAATTTATCAGCAATACCAAAACCTTTCGCTTAATTTTTATAAAAAAAACAGAACGGGTGATTTAATGAACAGAATTAGCGAAGATGTTACTAAAGTTCGTATGTATTTTGGGCCAGCAATAATGTACACCATTAATATGTTGGTTTTATTTGTTGTGGCTATTATAAAAATGTATCAAATAGATACAGTTTTAACTAATTACACCTTATTACCATTACCTATTTTATCTATTTCCATTTATATTTTAAGTAGAGTAATTAATAAAAGAAGCACCTTAATTCAACAATATTTATCAAAATTAACAGCAAATGCACAGGAAACCTTTTCAGGAATAAGTATCATAAAATCCTATGGAATAGAACAAAGTGCGATGCGTAGTTTTAAAAATTTAGCAAATACCGCAAAAGAAAAAAATATAAACTTTTATAAAGCTCAAGCCTTATTTTTCCCACTAATGATTTTACTTATAGGTTTAAGTAATATAATGGTTATTTATGTTGGTGGTTTACGTTATATGGCAGGTACCATTTCATTAGGGGTAATTGCAGAATTTATTATGTACGTTAATATGTTAACTTGGCCCGTTGCAGTTGTAGGTTGGGTTACTTCTATTGTACAACAAGCTGAAGCTTCACAAAAAAGAATAAATGAGTTTTTAAATCAAAAACCTGAAATTCAAAATAAAACGCAATTACATTCAAATATCAACGGAAATATTGAATTTAAAAATGTATCTTTTACTTATGACGATACAGATATTACTGCATTAAAAAATGTAAGTTTTAAAATTGAAGCTGGAAAAACATTGGCCATTTTAGGAAATACTGGCTCAGGAAAAACATCCATAATTAATTTAATTGCCAGATTATACGATGTAACTTCTGGCGAAGTTTTAATAGATGATTTAAATATTGAAGAAGTCAACTTAAACGATTTACGTCAAAATATTGGTTTTGTTCCTCAAGAAGCTTTTTTATTTTCAGATACTATCAAAAACAATATCAAATTTGGAAAAGAAAATGCCACAGATAATGAAATTGAACAAGCTGCAAAAGACGCTTACATTCATAAAAACATTATTGCATTTAATGAAGGTTACAATACTTATGTTGGTGAACGTGGCGTAACACTTTCTGGCGGACAAAAACAACGTATTTCAATAGCACGTGCAATTATTAAAAATCCAAAAATTTTAATATTTGATGATTGTCTTTCTGCTGTTGATACTGAAACTGAAGAAATTATTTTAAACAATTTATACAAAGTTAGCAAGCATAAAACTACTATAATTATAAGTCACAGAATTTCATCTGTTAAAAATGCTGATAAAATTATTGTACTTGATAATGGAAAAATAATTCAACAAGGATCACATAATGAGTTAGTTAACGTAAAAGGCTATTATAAAGCCTTATTTGAACAACAACTTTTAGAAAAAGAAATTTAAAAATTGTGCAATTAGCAAAATAATTTTATAGATTTGTGAATAAATCTAATAAAAAGATTAATAATTTAGAAAGTTAAATATGAACGAAAAAGATCATTTAGAACAAGAAGAGATATTCTCACAGGTTCTAAGAGCAGGAAGAAGAACTTATTTTTTTGATGTAAGAGCAACAAAAGCTGAAGATTATTACTTAACTATTACAGAAAGTAAAAAATTTACACATGATGATGGTTCTTTCCATTACAAAAAACACAAAATTTATTTATACAAGGAAGATTTTTCTGAATTTAATGAAATGCTAAAAGCAGCCACAAATTATATTTTGGAAGAAAAAGGTGAAGAAGTTATATCTGAACGTCACCAAAAAGATTTTAAAAGACCTTCTGAACTTAACGGAGAAGAAACAAATCCAAGTACGGATAGTTTTACCGATGTAAATTTTGAAGATATCTAAAAAGTATTTTTATTCACAAAAAAAGCCGATGATTATTAATCATCGGTTTTTTTATTTCTATACTTTATATAATTTAAGAAAGAACTTCTTGAACTTTATCTGCAGCTTCTTGGAATTCAGTAGCAGAAATTACATCTAAACCACTTGCGTCAATTAATTCTTTAGCTTCAATAGCATTAGTTCCTTGCAAACGAACAATAATTGGCACATTAATAGCGTCGCCCATATTTTTATAAGCATCAATTACACCTTGTGCAACTCTATCACAACGTACAATTCCTCCAAAAATATTTACCAAAATTGCTTTCACATTTGGATCTTTTAAAATAATTCTAAATGCAATTTCAACACGTTTTGCATCTGCAGTACCACCAACATCTAAAAAGTTAGCAGGCTCTCCTCCTGATTGCTTAATTAAATCCATGGTACTCATTGCCAAACCAGCTCCATTTACCATACAACCCACATTACCATCTAAATCTACATAATTAAGTCCAGCTGCATTTGCTTCCACTTCAATAGGATTTTCTTCACGTAAATCTCTTAATTCCGCTAAATCTTTATGACGATATAAAGCACTATTATCTAAAACAACTTTAGAATCAACTGCTAGAATTTTATTGTCAGAAGTTTTTAACACTGGGTTAATTTCAAATAATGAAGCATCTGATTTTACAAAAGCTGTATATAGAGATGTTACAAATTTTATCATTTCCTTTAAAGCATTACCTGATAAACCTAGGTTAAATGCTATTTTTCTAGCTTGAAAAGGCAATAAACCTAACTCAGGATCTACTTCTTCTGTATAAATTAAATGAGGTGTTTTATCCGCAACAGTTTCAATATCCATACCACCTTCTGTAGAATACATAATCATATTTCTACCAGTAGCTCTATTCAATAAAACAGACATATAATATTCTTCTGTTTCTGATTCTCCTGGATAATAAACATCTTCAGCTATTAAAACCTGATTTACTTTTTTACCTTGTGGAGGTGTTTGAGGTGTTTTTAGCATCATTCCAATAATGCTTTCTGAAATTGTTTCTACTTCTTGTAAACTTTTTGCAAGTTTAACTCCTCCTCCTTTTCCACGGCCACCTGCATGAACCTGTGCTTTAACAACCCACCATTGGGTACCTGTTTCAGTACTTAATTGTTTAGCAGCTTCCACCGCTTTTTTATGATTATCGGCAACAATACCTCTTTGTATTCTTACACCAAAACTACTTAGTAATTCTTTTCCTTGATATTCGTGTAAATTCATTAGAAATAACGGTTTTATTAAATATGCACAAATGTACTAATTTTATCAAAAGTTCTATTTGAATAATAAAAAAAGTTTTCATCATTATATCCATTAAAAAATAACAAAATTTAGATTTTATTAACATTTATTTAAGACGATATCGATATAATGTTAAATATTTTTGAATTTTATAAACTGAATTCTATTTCTATTGATGAAATTTTACCTGTCATTACTTTTTATATTCGTTTTTTCTTTAATGAAAGCACAACAAAAGCCAAAATCTGTTGAGGCTTTACGAATTAAAAAACCTCCTACTATTGATGGAATTCTTAATGAACCTTTTTGGTCAAAAGCTCAACCTGCAAAAAATTTTGTAATGTTCCAACCTGGAGATGGAACAAAAGAAAGGAATGATAAAAAAACTGAAGTTAAAATTGCTTATAATAATGAGGCTATTTATTTTGGAGTTACTTTATATGACAAAGAGCCTAACAAAATTCCGATGCAGTTTAGTAGCAGAGACCAATTTGGTCAAACTGACTTTTTTTTGATTAGCATTAACCCTAATAATGATGGCCAAAATGATACTGAATTCGTAGTAATGGCAACAGGTGTACAAGCGGATGCTAAAGTATCTTCAAATGGGGAAGACTTTAGTTGGAATGCCGTTTGGTCAAGTGCCGTAAAAATTAATAAAGATAGTTGGACAATTGAAGTTAAAATTCCTTATTCTGCTTTACGCTTTTCAAATTCACCAATTCAAACATGGGGTATTAATTTTCATAGAAGAATTAACAAATTAAATGAACAATACGTTTGGAATTACATTGATAAAAAAATTGGTGTGTTTACTCAATATTCAGGAACTTTAACAGGTATTAAAAATATTAAACCTCCTACTCGATTAAATTTTTCTCCATACGCATCAGCTACCAATACCAATTATGATGGGGATTCTGAATTGAAAACTAGTGTAGGAATGGATTTAAAATACGGAATCAATGAGAGTTTTACATTAGATGCCGTATTAATTCCAGATTTTGGTCAAACAGCTTTTGATGATCAGGTTCTTAATTTAGGTCCGTTTGAACAACAATATTCAGAAAAACGTGCTTTCTTTACAGAAGGAACAGAACTATTTAGCAAAGGTGATTTATTCTATTCTCGTAGAATTGGAAGCAACCCTGTTCTATACGATAAAGTTGAAGATACTATTACTTCAAGTGAGAAAATAATAAACAATCCTTCAAAAGTTAATATGCTGAATGCAATAAAAATTTCAGGTAGAACAAAAAAAGGATTAGGAATTGGTGTTTTTAATGCAATAACTGAAAAAACATACGCAAAAATAAAAGACACTGTAACTGACAAAACTAGAGAAATACTTACAGAACCTCTAGCGAATTATAATGTTTTAGTGTTAGATCAGCAATTTAACAAAAACTCATCTATAAGCTTTATAAATACAAGCGTTTTAAGAAATGGTAGTTTTAGAGATGCTAACGTTTCAGCCTTTATAGTAGATGTTGCTGACAAAAAAAATAAATATGGGCTTTATGGAGATTTTAAATTAAGTAATATTAGAGAAGAAAATACAAAAACTGGATATGCTGCTACATTATTCTTAAAAAAAATATCTGGAAATTTTCAATATGAAATTGGTAGTTGGCTTAGCAATAATAAATTTGATATTAATGATTTAGGCTATCAAAGAAGAAACAATTACACCAATTATTACGGTGAAATTTCTTACCGGATTTTTAAACCCACAAATACATTTAATGATTATCGAATTACATTAGGTAGCGAAATAAACTACCAAAATAATCCATACAAGTTTGCACAACATAACCTACATCTTAATTACTTTTTCGTTACCAAAACTCGTTTTGCTTTTGGAGGTTATATGGAAACTTTTTTTGGAAGTATTAATGACTTCTATGAGCCTAGAACTGAAGGTAGGTTTCTTAAACAAAATGGATATTTTAATATTAATGGGTGGGTTTCAAGTGACTATAGAAGAAAATTTGCTTATGATATTCGAGCTAGTTTTGCTTCTCGCTATAATAATTCAAACACACACAAAGAGCTTGTTTTATCTCCAAGATATCGCTTTTCAAATAAATTTCAGGTTATTTATAAATTTCAATATTCAAAGTCAGCTAATGACAAAGGATGGGTCACCAATTTAGATGATGGAAGTATTATTTTTGGTAATAGAGATATTAAAAGTTTTACTAACTCCATTTCAAGTAAATTCAGTTTTAATACTAAATCTTCATTATCTCTCTCGTTCCGTTATTATTGGTCTCCTGTACAATATGATTCAAATTATTATGAGTTAAACAAACAAGGAACACTTGATGCTAGTACTTATAATGAACAAAATGATATAAACTACAATATATGGAATTTAGATTTGAGTTATGCTTGGGAGTTTGCACCAGGAAGTCAATTAGTAGCTTTATACCGTAATTCTATTTTTAATTCTGATGAATTATCTCATTTAAAATTTAAGGACAATTTAGATAATTTATTTAAACAACCTAAAACTTCCATATTTTCAGTTAAGTTTATTTATTATTTAGACTATAACAACTTAAAACGTTGGTTGTAGTTTTAATTTAATTCCGTATTTTCACCGTATTATTTTTCACTATGATTACAGCTAAAAACCTACATAAATTTTACGGAGAATTAGAAGTTTTAAAAGGAATTAATTTATCTATTAAAAAAGGAGAAATTGTTGCAATTGTTGGGCCATCTGGAGCAGGAAAAACAACTTTATTACAACTTTTAGGAACACTCGACAAACCAAGCAACAATAATGCTTCCGAAATTAAAATAAATCATAAAAACGTACTTACTTTAAAAGATAAACTTCTATCTGAATTCAGAAATAAACATATTGGTTTTATTTTTCAATTTCATCAATTATTACCTGAATTTACAGCTTTAGAAAATGTTTGTATTCCTGCTTTTATTGCCAATAAAACTAAAAAACAAGCCGAAAAAGAAGCAATAGAATTACTTACTTTTTTAGGACTTTCCGATAGAATTAACCACAAACCAAATGAATTATCAGGAGGAGAACAACAGCGTGTTGCTGTTGCCAGAGCTTTAATTAATAATCCTGATGTTATTTTTGCCGATGAACCTAGTGGAAATTTAGACTCCGCTTCAGCAAAACAGTTGCACGAACTATTTTTTGAGCTACGTAAAAAGTTTAATCAAACTTTTATTATTGTAACTCATAATAGAGAATTGGCTGAAATGGCAGATAGAAAGTTAGAAATGAAAGATGGTAAAATTATTAATTAAGACTTTATGATTGGAATTATTAGCGCAATGCAAGAGGAAATTCAAGCCTTACTGCATCAACTTCAAAACGTTTCTACTACAATCAAAGGAATGCGAACTTATTACACTGGTACTTTATACAACCAAAAAGTAATTTTAGTTTTTTCGCGATGGGGAAAAGTAGCTTCCGCTGCAACAACCACACAGCTTATAAACGATTTTGATGTAAATGAAATCATTTTTACTGGCGTTGCTGGCGGTATAATTGAAACTTTAAATATTGGAGATGTTGTTATTGGGAAAAACTTATTTCAACACGATTTAAATGCTAGTCCTTTTTATGAAAAATTAGAAATTCCAATCCTAAAAAAGAAATATTTAGAAACTAGTAATTCGGATAAACTTTTAACTGCTACAAATCAATTTTTACAAAACTATAACAGTTATATAACAAAAGCTGATGCGCAACTTTTTGATATTACAGCACCAAAAGTAATTTTTGGAGATATTGCTAGTGGAGATCAATTTATTTCAAGCATTAAAAAAATTAAAAAACTAAACAAACTAATTCCAACTGCAACTTGTGTAGAAATGGAAGGTGCTGCGGTTGCTCAAGTTTGTTATGAATATAATATTCCTTTTTCAATAATTCGTATTATTTCTGACAAAGCTAATGATAATGCCAACATAGATTTTTCAAAATTTTCTGATACCATTGCCAGCAATTATGCTTTGGGTATTTTAAAAAACTATTTTGCATAATACTCTCTAATTTTTATATCTTTGAAAAACTTTTAGAATAATGCAATTTAAGCATCCGGAAATTTTATTCGCACTTTTCCTTCTTATCATTCCGATAGTTATTCATTTATTCAACTTTCAGCGTTACAAAAAAGAAGTCTTTACTAACGTTCAATTTCTAAAAAATATTCAAGATCAAACCCGTAAAAGTGAGCAATTAAAACGATGGATTTTATTGTTAACCCGCTCACTCATTTTTATAAGTTTAGTTATTGCTTTTGCACAACCATTTTGGCCAAATAAAACATCTAATAAAAAATTAGAAACCAATATTTATTTAGATAATTCTTTTAGTATGCAAGCCGAAGGTAAAAGCGGTGAATTACTAAAAAATAATATTCAGAAAATAATTAAAGCTACAGAGTTTTCAAAAGAAAAATTCAGTTTGTTTACCAACACAAAAAATTATCTGAAATTAAATTCAAAAAGCTTACAAACTACGTTGTTAAATGTAGACTATTCTCCAAAAAAACAATTTTTAAACACTATTTTACTTCAAATAAATTCACAAAAAAACAAAAGATCTAACACTTTATATAAAAACATTTTAATATCTGATTTTCAAAATATTAACAATAAAAATAAACTCAGCTTTACAAATGTAAACAGCTCAAATATTTTAATAAAAACACTTCCAAAAAACAACCAGAACTTTTATATTGATTCCGTGTATGTTGTAAGTAAAACAATTGATGAAATTTTGCTTAATGTAGTTATTAAAAGCTCTAAAAAATCGTCAGAAAAAATTGCTGTATCTCTATTTAATAATTCTATTTTATCTGGAAAAGCTACTTGTAAATTTAATAACTCTACTATTGAAAATATACCGTTTTCAATTCCAAACACCACAAATTTTTTAGGTAAATTAACTATTAATAGCGATGCCATTTCTTTTGATAATACGTTTTATTTTAGCATAAATAAACCTAAAAAATTAGACGTATTAAGTATTGGAAATAATGCTTCTTTTTTAACTAAAATTTATTCCAATTCAGAGTTTAATTATCACAACTATTCTTTAAATAAATTAGATTATAATCAAATACAAAATCAACAGGTAATTATACTTAATGAACTTGACAAAATTACTACAGATTTATTATCGGTTTTAAATGAATATACGGCAAAAGGAGGCGTTTTAATTATAATTCCATCAGCTAATGCAGACATTAATTCATACAATACTTTATTAAGTGTCTTAAATTCAGGAAAAATTCAAGAAAAAAAAGAAAAAGAACGGCTTATAACTTCTATAAATTTTCAACATCCATTATTTAAAAAAGTTTTTGAAAGAAAAATAAATAATTTTGAATATCCTAAAACTAAAATTACATACAAAACTTCTTTAAATAATGCTACTTCTGCTTTAAAATTAGCTTCTAATGAACCTTTCATTGCTTCAATTAAACATAAAAACAGTTTAGTATATTGGTTTGCTTCTCCTTTGCAAAATAACATTACTAACTTTACACAATCACCATTAATTGTTCCTGTATTTTACAATATGGCAACACAACAATTTAATACTTCTAAAATTTCTTATACTATTGGCTCTAACAATGGTATTGACATAAATTACAAACTACCAAAGGATGAAGTTTTGACTATTAAGAACGATAAAAATCATTTTATTCCACTCCAAACAAGTTATCAAAATAAAGTGCATCTAAATTTTCAGAATCAAATCCAAAAAAGTGGATTTTATAAAGTTATTACTCAAAATAAATTAATAACTACACTTGCTTTTAATTATAACAGAGATGAAAGCAAATTGGAGTATATGAATTTAGAAAAAACTTTTAACGGACAAAAAAACGTAACAATTACAAACTCAATACCTAAAGTTTTTGAAAAAATAGCTACGGAACAAAAAATCAATTATCTTTTTAAATGGTTTTTAGCTTTAGCTGTACTATTTTTGCTTTTAGAAATAGGTTTATTAAAATATTTTAAACTATGAAATTACTCTTAAAATCAGCAACTATTATTGATGAAACCAGCAAATTTCATCATCAAAAAAAAGATATTTTAATTGAAAATGGTGCTATTACTCAAATAGCTACTTCTATCAAAAAACCTACTGGTTATAAGGAAATAGTTTTAGAAAACTTACACGTATCACAAGGTTGGTTTGATACTAGTGTCTGTTTTGGAGAACCCGGTTTTGAAGAACGTGAAACCATACAAAACGGATTAGAAACAGCTGCTAAAAGCGGATTTACAGCAGTTGCTGTAAATCCAAATACAAATCCTGTTACCGATAGCAAAGCAGCAATTGAATTTATAAAAAATAAAGCTGCTAAAACTACAACACAATTATATCCTATTGGAGCATTTACAAAAAATTCTGAAGGAAAAGATTTAGCTGAACTATTTGATATGCAAAATTCTGGAGCTATTGCTTTTGGAGATTATAACAAATCTGTTTCTAATGCTAATCTGTTAAAAATAGGATTACTTTACACTCAAAATTTTGGAGGGCTTGTTATAAGTTTTCCTCAAGATAATTCTATTGCTCTTGAAGGGCTTGTAAATGAAGAAAAAAATAGTACTAAATATGGACTTAAAGGAATTCCATCTTTAGCTGAAGAATTGCAAATTGCTCGTGATTTATACATTTTAGAATACACTGGAGGCAAATTGCACATTCCAACAATATCAACAAAAAAAGCGGTAAAATTAGTTAAAGAAGCCAAAAAGAAAGGATTAGACGTTACGTGTAGTGTTGCTGCTCACCACTTGATATTAAATGATGATGAAATAAGTAGTTTTGATGCAAACACTAAAGTTTTACCTCCATTACGAACACAAAAAGATACTAAAGCACTTATTAAAGGGGTTAAAGAAGGCGTAATTGATATTATTACTAGTGATCATAACCCTATAGATATAGAACATAAAAAATTAGAATACGAAAAAGCCAAATTTGGAACTATTGGATTAGAAAGTTTTTTTGGAGCAGTCAATCAAGTTTTAGATATAGATACTATTGTAAAATGTTTAACTACAAATCCTTTAAAAATATTTAATATTCCTATTCATTCAATTACTGTTGGAAATAAAGCAAACATCACTTTATTCAATCCAAAAGAAGAATATGTATTTAATAAAGATCATATTTCATCTACATCAAAAAATTCCGTATTTTTAGATAAAAAACTAAAAGGAAAAGTTTACGGAGTTATTGCAAACAATAAATATGAAATTAACTAAACAATTAAATAGATGGATAATCAAACAGTAATCGAAGGAAAAACAGTTGCTATCATTAGTTATATAACTTGGATTGGAACACTAATAGCTTTTATTATGAACAAGGATAAAAAAAATGCTTTTGCAGCATTTCACATTCGTCAAATGATTGGATTATCCTTATTTTCATTAGCTAACTCTTTTATTGTTGCTAGATATACTGGCTATTGGGTTTATGGTAGTATTAATTTCTTGTTGTTTGTTTTATGGATTATTGGTTTTATAGGAGTATTACAAGGAGAAGAAAAGAAAATACCATTTCTAGGCGATTTATTTCAAGATTGGTTTAAAGGAGTCGCTTAATTAAAATATTGAACTAATAAAATCGTTTAAAAAAACGATTTTATTTATACTTATGAAAGAATTATCCCTAAAATACATAGTAAAAGAGCCAAAAAATTATTCTGAAAACACAACTCTTCTACTATTATTACACGGCTATGGAAGTAATGAACAAGATTTATTTTCATTCGCACAAGAATTAGATGAAAACTTATTAATTGTAAGCGCACAAGCTCCATTAGAACTTGGATTTAACAGTTATGCTTGGTACACAATTAATTTTAACACTTCACAAGGTGGTAATTTTTCAGATATTCCTGAAGCAATAAAAGCACGTGAAAAGATTGCAGTTTTTATTAATGAACTTCAGCAATTATACCATATACAACCTAGTAAAACTATTTTACTAGGGTTTAGTCAAGGTACTATTTTAAGTTACTCAATTGCTTTAAATTACCCAGAAAAAGTGCAAAAAGTTATTGCGTTAAGTGGCTATATTAATGAAAAACTTCTGCCTGAAAATATAAAAAATAACGATTACCAAAAATTAGACTTTTTTATTTCACACGGAACAGTAGACCAAGTAATACCAATAAGCTGGGCTGAAAAGGCACCTAGCTTTTTACAAAACCTAGGAATAAAAACAATTTTTAAAACCTATCCTATTGGTCATGGAGTTTCTCCTCCAAACTTTTTCGATTTTAAAGAATGGTTAGAAGAAAGAATCTAAATTTAATTTTTAATAATTACAACAATGGAAATATTAGGCATTGATGTTGGAGGAAGCGGTATTAAAGGCGCAATAATTAATGTAGAAACTGGAAAACTAGTTTCAGAAAGACATAGAATTTTAACTCCTAAACCTGCAACTCCCGAAAATGTAGCAAAAACAATAAAAGAGTTAGTGCAACATTTTAATTGGGAAGGTGTTGTTGGTTGTGGATTCCCTACCCCTCTACAACATGGTAAATGTATTTCTGGCGGTAACTTACATAAAAAATGGAAAGGAACTCAAGTAGATATTCTTTTTAAAAAAAAAACTGGCAATGATTTTTATATTGTTAATGATGCTGATGCGGCAGGTTTAGCCGAAGTAAATTTTGGTGCTGGTAAAAACGTTAAAGGAGTTGTTATTATGATTACTATTGGAACTGGAATTGGTTCTGGTATTTTTTTAGATGGAAAATTATTACCAAACTCTGAATTAGGACATGTTTTATATAAAGATGGTGAAATTTTCGAAAAATATGCTTCGGATGCAGCTAGAAAAAGAGACGATTTGAGTAAAAAACAATGGGGTAAACGTTTAAACGAATATTTTGAACATATTAATTTATTATTATCTCCCGATTTATTTATTGTTGGTGGGGGAGCAAGTAAAAAGTTAGAAAAATTTGAAAAACAAATTAATATTGAAACAAAAATTGTTCCTGCTCAATCAGAAAATAATGCAGGTATAATTGGTGCCGCTTTAGCTGCTAAATATAAGCTTAAATAAATCCTTTAGATTTAAACTCTAAATATTTATTAATAACATTTATGGTTAAGTTTTTTGGCTTGGTTAAAATAGCATATATACCTCTACTCTCTAATTCTTTTACAATTAGTTTTTTTTCATAATCAAATTTTTCAGCAATAGTTTTGTGATAAATGGTTTGTAAATCTTCAGCATTTACATTTAACAAATTTTGTAACTCGGTATTTTCAAAAAAGATTACAACTAATAAATGGTATTTTGAAATTGCCTGTAAATAAGCTAACTGCCTTTTTAAAGAAGACATATGCTCAAAATTGGTATAAAGCATAACTAAACTTCGCTGCTTAATAACTCTTTTTGTCATTGCATATAAATATCCGAAATCTGCATCTGTAAAATTTGTGTTTACATTATAAAGCGCCTCATTTATAGTATTTAAATGTGTTTTTTTATTACTTGCTGCAATAATAGTATCTACTTTTTTGGAGAAAGTAATTAATCCTGCTTTATCATTTTTTTTAATTGCAATATTCGAAAAAGCAAGTGTTGCATTAATAGCATAGTCTAACAATTTTAACTCCTCAAAAGGCATTTTCATAACTCTTCCAACATCAATAATAGAATAAATTGGTTGCGATTTTTCATCTTGAAATTGATTAACCATTAACTGCCCTTTTTTAGCCGTTGCTTTCCAATTTATAGTTCTAACATCATCGCCATTAACATAGTTTTTAATTTGCTCAAATTCTAAAGTATGCCCAATTTTTCTTATTTTTTTTAATCCAAATTCTGTTAAACGATTACTCATTGCCAAAAATTCATATTTACGCATTTGTAAATACGATGGATAAACTGCAACCATTTGATTTTGTTGAAATTTATATCGTCTAGAAATTATTTTAAAGAAAGAAGATACATAAATATTAAGATTTCCAAACTTGTATTCTCCTCTTTCAAAAGGTATTACTGAATATTCAAAATTATACGTTTTAAACGCTTCTAAAGTTGGTTCTTTAAGAAAGTCTCTTTTCTGAAATTGATAAGGTAATTCATCAATTATTTTTAATTCAATTGTAAAATTGTAATTACTTTCAACAAAAATTGGAACCTTATTCTCGTCAGAATTCGAAAATTTATTTCCAAGAATTCTATGTGCATTTATGCCATTTTTCTTTCTAAAAAGAAGGTATATATCCATAAAAAATACAATAGTTAAACTTATTAGCATAAGCCAAGCAATACTGTACAATATGGAAACCCAAAAAGACACTAAAAATGTAATGGCAATTATACTTAGGTAATTAAAAAAGCGTTCGTGCAAATACAAATTTTTAAAAATATTCATTTTTACTATTACAATTTTAGCTTTTGTTTTTTTAATTTTAACTATCTAGGAACTTCAACAGATTGTACAATCATTTCAATTACTTTATCTGTAGTAAGTCCTTCCATTTCACGTTCTGGAGTTAAAATAAGTCGATGCCTTAAAATTGGAACTATTACTTTTTTGATATCTTCTGGAATAACAAAATCTCGTCCGTTAATTGCAGCAACTGCTTTAGATGCATTTAAAACTGCAATACTTGCTCTTGGAGAACCTCCTAAATATAAATGTGGATGATTTCTAGTTTTTGTAATTAATTGAGCAATATAATTCATCAATTTTTCTTCCACCAAAATTTCATAAATACGTTCTTTATATTGTTTTAATTCTTCTTCTTTTATTATTGTGGAAATAGTAGTTTGAGGTAATACTCCTCTTCTATTTTGATGTGTTTTTAAAATAAGAACTTCTTCAGACTCACTTGGATAACCAACTGCTATTTTAAATAAAAAACGATCTAATTGAGCTTCTGGTAACGCATAAGTACCTTCTTGTTCTATTGGATTTTGCGTAGCTAAAACTATAAAAGGAGGATTCATTTTATAGGTTATTCCGTCCATAGTAATTTGACGTTCTTCCATAACTTCAAATAATGCAGCTTGTGTTTTTGCTGGTGCTCTATTTATTTCGTCAATTAACACAATATTGGAAAAAATTGGACCTTTTTTAAATTCAAAATTTGAGGTTTTCATATTTAGCACGGAAGTTCCAAGTACATCACTCGGCATTAAATCTGGTGTAAATTGAATTCTACTAAAATTGGTTTCTATAGTTTTTGCTAAAAGTTTTGCCGTAATTGTTTTTGCAACCCCTGGAACTCCTTCAATAAGTACATGACCGTCGGCTAATAATGCTACTAACAATAAATCAATAAAATTTTCTTGACCTATTATTGTTTTTCCTAATTCCGATTTAATATTTATTACTGCTTGTTTTAAACCTTCTAAATCAATTCTATTATTAAAATTTACATCATTATTTTCCATATGAGTTTTTATTTTTAAATTTTTCAATATTTTTATTTAATGCTATCAATTCTTCTTTGGTAATGGTATTTTTAAAATGAATACTATCACATTCTAAAAATATTTTTTGAACAAATTCAAATGAATTCCCACTTCTACTAGCTATTTTTGTATAAAATTCTTCATTTATGTTTGTAGTTTGGATGTGAAATGTAGTTCTGATATAATCCAAAAAATAGTTTATTTTTTGTTCAGCAATATTTTTATGATCTTCCTCTTCAAAATACATATTAGCAATAGTTTGTGTAAATGCTAACGTTTGATTTTTTAATGGTGTTATAATTGGAATACTCCGTTGTGTTCTTTTTCCTTTAAAAACAACAAAAAACAACACTCCTAAAAGCATAACATAATATGCGTATTTAAGTGATTTTGAACTTAACAAATAATGTATGGGCGAAGTAATCCGTGTTTTCCCTGTTTTATAATAAGTATCCCAAATTATAGGAATATCACTTCTAATATAAGATAAAACATTAGCTGTTTGCTGGGTATTTTTTGAATTTAAAATCGTATAATTTGTAAAAACTTCAGGAAAAGTATAAAAATAAAAATTGCCTTTGCCATATTTATATTTCACAAAATTAACTCCTTTCTCTGTTCGTTTATTTTGATTATTTAAATATCCGGTAAAACCTAAAACAGTAGTGTTTGCAGTATCAATTTTTGTAAAAACCTGATTATCAAAATATTTATCAAAATAAAATTCTTTATTGTTAAATACTTTGTTATTGAATTTAAAAAAAACTTTATCCTCTAAATTTTTACTAATCAATCTCTTGGTTTTAAACCCTAATGTGTCAATATTTATTCCGTGGGTTGCAATAAAAACATCATTTCCTCTTTTAACGAAATTCAATAGTCTATAAAGCTCCGCTTTACCAAAATTAATTGCATCATCAACAAAAAAATAGGTTCCAGTTAACGTAGAATCTTTTAAATATAAATACGGTGGTTTATAACTATTTTTAATTTTAGTAGATGGAAATAATTTTGGAAGCTCTTCTTTTAAAACATATGTTCCATAAGGTATTTTATGCTTTGCCACATAACTTGGGAACCAATTAATTGGCTTTTTTTTAGTGCTTTGTATATAAATAAACCCTAAAATTAATAGGATAAAAGTTGTCAGATATATTTTTGAAGCTTTATCCATTTTTTTGCGCATTAATTAAGTTATGGGTTGTTTCAAAATCATTATTTATGCTATTAAATTGTACCTTATTTATTTTAAAATCACCATACCAAACAAAATCGTAAAGGCGTGTAATATTTTCAAAAGCATTTTTTAGTTGTTTTACAGATATTTCGTTAGTGTAATCTTCATTTGTTTTTTGTTGTTCCCAAACTACCAGTTTTTTATCTGTAAGTTGTTTTAACGTTTTTAAGTATAAAAATCTTACGGCCAAACGATAATCATTATCTGAAATTGATTTTTTTATTAAAGCATCTAAATCTGCATTTTGAAGTAACTTTTCATCTTCAGAAAAGTTTATAACAGACTTATTATTTGTCAATGAAACTGCCGATTTAATTTTTGTTTTTATGAAAAACTTAATCAATAAAAATAAAACTAATCCTGCTACAACATACGGCAAAGCAGTTAAAATAGTTGCCAGTATTCCTTTAGCGTATTTAACTCCAAAAAGCCATTCTAAGAACCGTAAAAACTGTCGTCCTAACCAATTCAAAACCCTTTCTAAAAAAGTAGGTTCTGGTTTTTCAGTCTGTTCGGTATAATCAAATTCTTTATTAGATTTATACTTTTCTAGATTTTTAACATCAAACATTTTTTGTGTGATGTTAATTGTGTCCATTTTTATAGTTTCCTCTTTTTTTTGTGAAAAGACAGTTATTGTAAAAAGAAATAAACTATATAAAATGAATTTTTTTAACATTAAAAACGTAATTAATTATGGTTTCCTAAATTATCTATTTTTTCAAAAGTTCCTGTAGCGTTTTTTTGCTCATTTAAATCGAAATAAATAAAAACTGTAGATATTAATGGAATGGAATACAACATAAATTGAAACACATAAGCACCTATATTTAAAGCTAAATAAATAGGATCTTTAAATACTTCAAAAATTTTGGTTGGATCATTATTTCCTGCAACTGTTCCCATTTTTACAAACTGATAAATTAAAGTAGGCACTGAAAAAACCTGACCTAAAAGACCTATCAATAACCAAACTACAATTAAAACGCCAAAAGTGTTCCACCATTCGCCTTTAATTAAAGTAAAAGAATGTGAAAAAGAATCGCTAATACTGCGCTCTTCAAAAACTAATATAGAAGTTGCTAAAGATAAAGTCACTCCTAAAAAGATACCTGGTAAATAACACATTACAGCTCCTAAAACGGTTACTGCTGCTACTAAAATTCCTAATCCTAAAAATTTCCATACATTTTTATAAACTTGTTCTTTTACCTCATGAAAATCTGGTTTTCCCTTATTGTCTATGTAAGATTTAATAAAAAACAAAGATGTCATTGAAAGTAAAGAGTATAACATAACATATACAAACATTATAGCAAATACCCAAGAAAGTAATTTAGAAAAAACTCCTCCAGGATTACTTTCCATAGCGGATTTGTTGAAAATATCAGATATTGCCAATAAATAAAATATTAATACTGCTAGAGTCATTAAAAGTACTGGTCCTACTATTTTTAATATGGTAATAAAATAATCTTTCCAATTTTGACGAATAAATGCAAAAGTATCCGAAATAATTGCTCCTAAATCTCGCTCCTTTTTAAATTCAATAAAGTTATAATCTTCCATTATTTTGTTGTTTGTTTGGTTAGTTTAATAGGGTATAAAATATAATAGTACACAATTAGCAGTAACGATAATGCAATAATTAAAATAGCTAAAAAGTCAGGCATTTCATTGTGTCTGGTAACAAAACCTTCCATAAAGCCCGCAATTATAAAAAATGGTATTGTACTCACCATAATTTTTAATCCAGCTTTAAAACTTTTTTTAAAAGAATCTAATCTTGTGTAAGTTTTTGGGAAAAGTAAACCATTACCTAATACTAAACCTGCTGAACCAGCAATAATTATTACTGAAATTTCTATAGTTCCGTGCAGCCAAATAGTTCTAGAGGATTCCCAAAGTAATCCCTTTTCATAAAAGAAATAAGCAAATGAACCTAACATTATTCCATTACGCATCATTATAAATAATGTACCAATTGAAAATAGCATTCCAAATACAAAAGCCATCATAGCTACTTTAATATTATTAATGGTAATTACTAAAAATGCTGTGGTTTCTCCCATACTTTTATAAACTGCCATTGGATCCCCTTTTTCAATATTTGACAAAGTCATATTCACATAATTATCTCCTAAAATTAAACGCACAAATGAAGCATCTTGTGACGCCGAATATGCACCAATAATTACAAAAAACACAAAAGTTGAAAATGCAATAAATAATGGTTTATGATAATTGGCAAATTCTAAAGGAAATTCTGTTTTAAAAAAAGAAATTAATCGATTTTTACTTTCTTTTTTAGTTTTATAAATTTTTAAATGTGATTTTGCGGCAATACTATTTAAATATGCTTCTGTATTACTTTTAGGATAAAACGTTTTTGCATAGCTTAAATCCTCCGTAATTTCAATATATAAGTCGGAAAGTTTATTGGGTGAAATAGTTGTTTTTTTTTCTAAAACATCTTCAAACAATAGCCATTTTTTTTTATTTTTTTTTATAAATGATGCTTCACGCATTTTTTATATTTTTGTTATGAATTAACATTAAAATATTAATTAATCATTTTGATTAACGAATGTAGAAAATCAAAAGTTATCAGCCAAAAAGTTGCGTATTAAAAATGGAAAATTTTCAAATTGAAACTGCTCAAAATATTAGAATAAAACAAAATGTTGCTCCAGTTAGCGATCGCATTTTAGCTTTTATTATTGATGCACTTATAATTATAGGATATTACATAATTATTTTTCTAATATTAAACAGTTTAGGCTATATACCTTCAGAATCACTAATTGTTGTATATGTACTACTAAGTTTACCCATATTTTTCTACAGCCTACTATTTGAAGTTTTAATGAACGGACAAAGTCCAGGTAAATATTTTTTACGCATCAGAGTTACAAAAATTGATGGATCAAAACCAACTTTTGGTAGTTATTTAATAAGATGGATGCTACGCTTAATTGATATTGATTTAGCATCAGGATCTGTTGCTTTACTTACCCTTTTATTAAATGGAAAAGGACAACGATTAGGTGATTTAGCTGCAAATACTACTGTAATTTCTGAAAAAAAACGAATATCTATTCATGACACTTTAAATGTTGATATTAGTAATGAATATAAACCAACTTTTCCACAAGTTACATTACTTAGCGACAAAGATTTACAAACCATTAAAAACCTATACCAAACTGCTTTAAGAAAAAGAAATTACAACACAATAAATGCGTTAAAAGATAAAGTTATTCAACTTACCGATATAAAAACAGATTTAAGAGCCGTAGATTTTATAGAAACCGTTATTAAAGATTATAATTTTTATACACAACAGATGTAATGCAGTTATTTTATTTATTAGACTTATTAGGAACTTTTGTTTTTGCTATATCAGGAGCATCTATTGCAATGCAAAAAAAATTTGATCCATTCGGCATTTTTATTGTTGCATTTGTAACTGCACTTGGCGGTGGAACTTTACGCGATATTTTAATAGGAAGACAACCTGTAAGCTGGATGGAGAATACTATGTATGTATATGTAATTATTTTAGCGGTATTATTTGCAATCATTTTTAGAAATAAAATAAAATTTTTAAGTAAATCTTTATTTTTATTTGACACTATTGGACTTGGAATTTTTACAATTATAGGAACAGGAATAGGAATTAAATTAAATTTTAATCCTATTATTTCCATAACACTAGGTACTATTTCAGGTGCTTTTGGAGGAGTTATTAGAGACATTTTATGTAATGAAATTCCTATAATTTTCAGAAAAGAAATTTATGCTACAGCTTGTGTTTTTGGTGCAATTACTTACATTATTTTAACAAAATTAATGGCACCTCAAATTTTTAGCTACAGCTTAACTATTGCAATTGTAATAGCTATTAGAATTATTGCTGTTAAATATCATTTATCCTTACCAACCTTTTATACCAAACAATAATGGACTTTCCTTTATTTGAACAAGCTATTACTAAACTTCAAAACGAAAAATTAGGAGGTATTGATGCGCAATTTAAACTTGCTCCAGCATCTAGAAAATCTTATTTAAAAGAAATGATTATTGATGAAAGCGCAAAAAAATCTGCTGTTTTAGCTTTGTTTTATCCAAATGAAAATAAAAAAACAGAACTTGTTTTAACGCTAAGAGCAAACTATAAAGGAACTCATTCTTCTCAAATAAGTTTTCCAGGAGGAAAGTTTGAAAATGCAGATAAAAACCTTAAAAATACTGCGATTAGAGAAACTAATGAAGAAATAGGAATAAACACTTCCGAAATAACTATTTTTAAGCAATTAACTAATGTATATATTCCACCAAGTAATTTTTTAGTTACTCCATTTATGGGTGTTATAACAAATTCTCCCACTTTTAAGTTGAATAATGAGGTAGCTAAAATTGTAAAAGTTAATCTAACAGATTTATTATCAGAATCTTGCATAACTACAACTAAAGTTACTACCTCTTACGCTACAAAAATGGTAGTTCCTTGTTTTATGCTAAATAAAACTATTGTTTGGGGAGCAACAGCCATGATGCTAAGTGAAATTAGAGAATTATTAAAAACTATTTAGAGTATTTTTAGTAAATTTGCACCTCATTCAAATTAAACCAACAAATGCCAATATTTAAAAGGAATCCTTTTGGACATATTTTATTTTTAAAAAAATGGCTTATCAGAATATTTGGGGTAATTTCACACGGAAGATATCGCCGTTTTAATAAACTTCAAATTGAAGGTTCTGAAATTATTAGAAACTTACCTAACACAAACGTATTATTTATATCTAACCACCAAACTTATTTTGCAGATGTTGCTGCTATGATGCACGTCTTTAATGCCGCATTAAAAGGAAGAGTTGATTCTTTAAAAAACATTGGTTACATCTGGAACCCAAAGCTTAACATTTATTTTGTTGCTGCTAAGGAAACTATGAAATCAGGATTATTACCTAAAATATTTGCCTATGTTGGCTCTGTTTCTATTGATAGAACTTGGAGAAGCGCTGGTAAAAATGTGAATAGACAAGTAAAAATGTCAGACATTAGTAATATTAAAAAGGCTTTAGATGATGGCTGGGTTATTACTTTTCCTCAAGGAACTACAAAACCATTTAACCCAATTAGAAGAGGTACAGCTCATATTATTAAAACTTACAAACCAACTGTAATTCCTATTGTAATTGATGGTTTTAGAAGGTCTTTCGATAAAAAAGGGTTAATGATTAAAAAACGAAATATCCTTCAATCCATGGTAATCAAAAAACCCATGAATATTGATTATGATAATGAAACTATTGATGAAATAGTAAAAAGGATTGAATTTGAAATAGAGCAAGACCCTAGCATGTTAAAAGTAATACCAGCTGATGAATATAAACAACGAGAAGAAGCCTTAAACAAAAAAAGGGAATTCTGGAATTTATATTAAACCATTTAGTTATTTAAAAAAGTTACTTTACCTGTTTCAACACTATACATTGCTCCTACTATTTCAATAGCTCCTTTTGTTTCTAATTCTGCTAAAATTGGACTTTCTTCTCTAATTCTTTCAATAGCATGCGTAACATTTAAATGGCTAACTTCTTCAATTTCAGCAGAAGACAACTTTTCTTTACCCTTACTAACTTCAAGAACAGATGGTTTAATTTTACTTAATAAAGGGGTGATATTTCCTAACTCATAATGATTACAAGCTGCGGTAACAGCACCACAATTTGAATGTCCCATAACTACAACTATTTTTGAACCTGCTACTTTACAAGCATATTCCATAGAGCCTAGTACATCTTCATTAATTACGTTTCCTGCAACCCTTACACTAAAAACATCGCCAATACCTTGATCAAAAACTAATTCTGCTGGCACACGCGAATCAATACAACTCAAAATTACAGCAAAAGGAAATTGACCTTCACTTGTTGCTAAAACTTGTGCTTTTAAATTTCTATTTGCTTTTAAGTTTTGAATAAACCGATTGTTACCTTCAACCAAAATTTTATGTGCGTCTTTTGGTGTAATATTTGCTTGTAATTCTTTTGTAAGTGTTCTCATTTATAAATGCTTTTAATTATATTTTATTTTTGATTTTTTATCCAATTTAGACAAGATTTAAAATCCTTAAAAATTTGATTTTGAGGTATTAAATCTGGAATTATATCAATCCTTTCTAACAAATATTTTGGCTGTTCTGTAACATTAACCAATAGTACTTTTTTGCCTTGAGCAACCAAATCCACCAAAATATCTTCAATTACATATAAACCAGATTGATCGATATATTGCATTCTTCCCATTCTAATAATTATTATTTCTGCGGAATCCGGTATTTGTTTTGCTAATTCTTGAAAATTACTAGTTGATCCAAAAAATAACGGTCCTTTAATATGTTTTATAAATACTTTTTCTTTTAGTTCTTCAGGAAAATCGATTTCATCAGGCCAAGATTTTTCTGCTTTCAAAGATTTAACATCTGATCTTTTCGCCGTTAAATCCCCAATTTTTTTCATAAAAATTAAAGAAGCTATTACTAAACCAATACCTACTGCATATACTAAATTCCAAACAGATGATAATACTAAAACTACCAACATAATGGTTACTTCTGGTACTGGCATTTTTGGAATTGCTTTTAAGCCTTTATAATCCATAACACCAATACCAACGGTAATTAATATTCCCGCTAAAACAGCTGCAGGTATTTGAGATGCTACAGAACCTAATGCTAACAAAATAAATAATAATAAAATTCCTGCTATCATACCAGATAATCTGGTTTTCCCTCCTGAATTGATATTTACAACTGTTCTAATTGTTGCTCCTGCTCCAGGAATTCCTCCAAAAAATGCAGCAATACTATTACCTATACCTTGGCCAATTAGCTCTTTATTAGGTTTGTGTTTTGTTTTAGTCATATTATCCGCCACAACTGATGTTAATAAGGAATCAATTGCTCCAAGTAATGCTAATGTTATGGCTGTAAAAATATATGGTGTAATACTATTTAACTTAAAATTTGAAAAAATTTCAATTATTGGAGTTGGTAAACCATTTGGAATTTGTTCTATTGGCCTGTAATTAAGTTTAAAGCCAATGGCAATTCCAGACATAACTAATAGTGCAATTAACGTACTTGGAACTGCTTTAGTAATGTATTTGAATCCATAAATAATTATAATTGTGCCAAGTGCTAAAAGTAATTCTAACCAATTTATATTGCTTAAAGCATTCGGTAAAACCTTAATCGCTCCTACAATACCTGAAGACTCTTTTGCAGCTATAGTTTTAGCTTCTTTCAAAATATCATCTTGACCTATCGATTTAGCTCTACTTAAAGTTTCTTTAAAATCTTCTAAAACTAAAATACCATCTCCTACTTCATCTTTTAATATATTATTTAGAATAATCTCTTCTGCCTGAGGTTTAAATGTATTAACATACGCCACATCTTCTTTTGGATAATAACCTAATGCAGGCATAATTTGAGTTATCAAAATAATAACTCCAATTGCGGTCATAAATCCAGAAACCACTGGGTATGGAATATATTTTATATATTTCCCTAAACCTACAACTCCTAATGCTACCTGTATTAAACCCGCAAGTAAAAAAACTGTTAAAATTGCTGGAAGTGCCTTACTTACATCTCCTTCAAATGAAGCAACTATCCCTGCAATTACAACCATACTCACAGCAGTCATTGGTGCAGTTGGACCAGATATTTGTGTATTTGTACCACCAAATAAAGCGGCAAAAAAACTTACAAAAATGGCTCCATATAAACCGGCACTTGGCCCTAAACCAGAACTAACTCCAAAGGCCAACGCCAATGGTAATGCAACTAATCCGGCAGTTAATCCACCAAATAAATCCCCTTTAAAGTACTTAAAATCAAAATATTTTTTCATAAATCTATTATATTTTTATATCCACTGAATTCTTATTTGTCATTTTAATAGCCATATCTAAATAAAAATTTTCAACAATTTTATACTCTGCTGAAACATCGGTTAAAGATGGCAAATGTGAAGCAAAAAATCTTTGCTCATGTATGCCTTCAATAATTGTTGAGGCCAACATATGAGGGTATTTAAAACTTTTATCAACATTTAAAATAATGGTGCTTAATCTTTCAACTAATTGTTTGTAAGCTTTAAAATATCCCATTTTATTTTCTCTATCTATAGCTTTTGTATGATACGTTTTAATAAATTCTGTAATTACAATTTTACACAATAATGTTTCATTTAAAAACGAAGAATTTTTTGGTAATACAAGAGGCTTTGATAATGATTTAATAGCAATTTTTAACGTTTCAATTTCAGATGGCTGATTTGCTGTTTCAAAAGCTAATTGATACTCTAAAGCACTCCAATACCATGACGTTAAATAAAGTAATAACGTATGCTTACTTTTAAAATACCGATAAACAGAACTTTCTGGTGATCCAATTTTTTCTCCTAACTTTTTAAAAGTAAAAGCTTCAAAACCTAGTTGATCTATAAGAACTAAACTCTCTGAAAGGATAGATTGCCCTAATTTAGAATCCGCTGGATTTTTTATAAATAGCTCTGGGCTTACTTTAATATGTATTGATAAATTTTCCATTTATAATTCTTAAAGTGTAAATATAATAGTATTACTATTAATTTAAAACATTTTACTATTATTTTTTATAATAGAACTATCAATTTAAATAATAATCAAAAAAAAGTCGTTATAAAATATAACGACTTTTAATTTTATTGGGTTACTTTTTTAGCTTAACCAAGCATTTAGCATCCAAACTGTTTTTTCTTGCTCTGCAATAAAATCACTCATCATTGCATTTGTACCTTCATCATTTGCTTCATCAGATTGCTCTAAAATAACGCGTTCTAATTTTAACAATTTAGATAAAGAATCTACAATTAGTTTAACCGAATTTTCTCCATCAACAATATTTTTACCTACTTTAACTTCAGATAAACTTATGTACTCTTCAAAGGTATGTAGAGGAGTTCCTCCTAAAGTTAAAATTCGTTCCGCAATTAAATCTACTTTTTCTTGAGAATCTGTATAGAACTCTTCAAATTTAACATGTAATTCAAAAAACGATTTTCCTTTAATATTCCAGTGTAATCCTCTTAAACTTTGGTAATATATTTGAAAATTAGCTAATAATTCATTTAAACTAACTATTAATTTGTCTGCTTCTTTTACATTTAATCCAATCGATGTTGTTTTCATATTTCTAAATTTTAATTGTTTATATCTATTTATTTCTTACACAAATTTCGTGAAAAAAAGATGTAAATAAACATAATTATTATTGATAGTTTTAATATCTTTATCTAAAATATTTATAGTATGACTATCACACAATTAAAATATGTTTTAGCTGTTGCAGAGCATAGAAATTTTACGGTTGCAAGTGAACATAGTTTTGTTACACAACCCACTTTAAGTATGCAAATTCAAAAATTAGAAGAAGAATTAGACACTAAAGTTTTTAATCGAAGTAAAAAGCCAATTCAACTTACTGAAATTGGAAAAAAAATTGTAGAACAAGCCAAAATTATTGTAGATGAAAGTAATCGAATTACTGATATTGTAGAACAACAAAAAGGATATATTGGCGGCGATTTTAAATTAGGTATTATACCTACCATTATGCCAACATTATTACCACTTTTTTTAAAAGTATTTATTAGAAAGTATCCAAAAGTAAATTTAAAAATTGAAGAGTTAACCACGGAAGAAATTATAAAAAAATTAGAAGATGGGCATATTGATGTTGGAATTGCAGCTACTCCTTTAGAAAATGAAAACATTAAAGAAAAAGTAATTTACTATGAACCATTTGTTGGTTATGTACCTGAAGAACATAGATTACATAAAGAAAATAACTTAAATGTAGATAGTTTAGATATTGATGATATTTTATTACTTGAAGACGGTCATTGCTTTAAAGAAAACATTTTGAATTTATGTAATGCTAATAAAGTTAATTTTCAAAATTTTCAAATACAAAGTGGCAGTTTTGACACTTTAATAAAACTATCAAATGAAGGTTTAGGAATGACACTATTACCTTATCTGCAGACTTTAGATTTAACGGAAAAAGACAAAAAAAATCTTCGAACTTTTAATGATCCTATTCCAGCGAGAGAAGTAAGTATTATTTACCATAAATCACAATTAAAAATACATTTAATTGATACCTTAAAAAATATAATTGATAGTATTATTAGAGGTGTAATAGCTTTTAATGATGTACAAATTATAAGTCCATTACATAAAAAAAAGGAGCTATAAGCTCCTTTTTTAATTTTTAACTATTGCTAAACACGCTTGAAGATTTGGTTTATTAGAAGTAAATTCTTTCAACCATAAATACAATTCTTTTAGCTCATAGGGTAGCAATCGGTTAATTGCTTTTTCTAATTCTTTTTTAAATAAATCTTTATTAAAGCTAACCTTTTGGAGTACTACTTTAGTGTACTCAAACATTGCTCTTGCCATAAATTAGAGGTTTAAGTTGGTAATTTAAGAACGTGTTAATATTATTTATTATTGTATAAATTTAATAAAAAACAAGACAATAAACAATTATTTATTTAGATTTTTAAAGTTTATTTACCTTAGTAATTAAATCATTAGCTTTTTTTTCTAACTCTGCTTCAATTTTTCTATAATGCTCTTTTTTATTTTCAATATTTTTTAAATTAATTTTATCAATTAATTCGTCAAAGGCAGCAATTGCTTCATCTATAATAGCTTCACTTTTTTTAGTATCTGCTTTAGGATTTAATAATTCCCAAGTGTAACATTCTTCAATAATATCACCTAATACGTAATTAATATCCTTCTTTAAAATTCTTATACTCGCCATAATTTATATTTTTTTATAATACTACAAATTTACGAGTTTTAAATACAATAACATAAAAATTAATTTATTTTAAAAAATTAAAAAAGTAATCTATTAATAAATTGTGATATTACTTAATTCTTTTATTAAATAAATAATCTAAGCTGTATTTTCCTGGACCATAAATAAATAGCGTAAATAGCATTAAAATATAGTATAATGGAATTTCAAAACCATTATTGCCCGATTCAAATCCGTTTGCTAAATGAACCGTTTTAATAGCAACTATCATTACTATAATTAACGGAACTGAAATAATACGGGTTGAAAAACCTAAAATTAAAAATAAAACTCCTAAATTTTCTGTTGCAGTTGCCAAATAAGCGTTTAAAGCAGGCATTGGCATGCCCATATCTGCAAACCAAGAAATAATACCATCTATATTTTTTAACTTCATCATTGCTGGACCATAAAATCCAACGGCTAATATTATACGTAAAAATAACAATGGTAAATCCTTTAACTTGCTTAATTTTCTTCCTAAATTCTGGTTGAATGTAATTAGTTTTTTCATTTTTTAAATAATAATTGGTTAGTAATAGCTATTTGTTCAAATTGATGAAAAGCACTTTTTGCAGTTGTTAACTCCACATATTTTTGTAAAATATTTAAAATAGCGTTTTCTGTCAAAGGCTTTTCCATTAAATTTTCTAAAACATCTACAAAAGGAATAGACAAATTTGTAAATTCTACTGCGCCAGTTTCTTTGTTTCTGTGTAATGAAATAAAATAATTCCCTTTATCTTCTTCTGTAATATTTTTAGCTTTTTTTAAATGTATTGGATATGTTGTTTTTATAAGTCTTATTTCAGGATTTATATAATATAAGTTAGTTTCAGTAAGATATTCTATAATTTCATCAGGCATCATAAACACCTCAATTTCAAGCCATTCAAATTGTAATAAATCTGCTAAAAAAGCATATTTATTAAGTAACTTGTTTTCGTGACTAATTACGTAATCCTTAAATTCTTTTGGCATATACCAAATTTGTGAACTTTGAATTTTTTGTGAACTAAAAAATCGATTAACTACTTTTTTCCATTTCTTTTTTCCAAATAATTTTTTTGTAATAGGATATGCTGAGGTAATACTGTCATAAACATTGTTAAAAACTAATCTGCGATAATGTTTTATATTCTTTTCATTTACTCCAGGAATAGAAATATAATCACCTGTTTTACAATAATTTGCTAAATCTGTTTGGTATTGAAAAGTTTTAGGTAATAATTGCATTCTTGTATTTTTTAAGAGCATTAGCTTTTATAGTTGTTAACTTATCCATTTCGTATTGTAAAACTTCTAATTCAGGAATGTTAAAGTCACGTTCTAACAAAACAGGAATATCTCTATGCATTAATTCCATAGTAAATTGAAACAAATCATATACAGGATCAATAATATTTTCACCATGCGTATCAATAATTAAATCTGACGCAACCTTAGTATGTCCAGCCATGTGTATATATTTTACTTTGGATAAATCTAATTGAGGAATAAATTCTTTTGGATTGTATTTATGGTTAAATCCATTTACATAAACATTATTTACATCTAAAAGCAAATTACAATCTGCTTCAGAAACTATGTTGTTTATAAATTCAATTTCACTCATTTCAGGTGCAATTGGAGAATAATAACTTACTATTTCAATTGCTATTTTTCGCTCTAAAATATCTTGAACTTGTCTGATATTTTTGGAAACGTTTTTTACGGCATCTTCAGTAAATGGCATTGGTAATAAATCAAAAAGATGTGCATTTTCACATTTAGAAAAACTTAAATGTTCCGAATATTCTACAGCTTTAGTTTCCTCTAAAAACTGTTTTACTTGTTTTACAAAAGCTACGTCAATTCCTTCTGGACTTCCAACAGAAAGTGACAAACCGTGTACAAAAAGCGGATACTTTTCTAAAGCTTTATCAAACATTTTTTTGTAATAACCACCTACGTTTATCCAATTTTCAGGTGCAACTTCAATAAATGCTGGATTTAATGTATTTTTTGAAAATTCTTCTGCAAAATCCTTTCTATAACCAATTCCTACCATATTTATTTTTTTAAATAAATATGGTTGATTGAAACAAGGTTCTAATCAACCATATTTTATAAATTAGTTATTTTTTACCTCCGCATTTTCCTTCTTTAGATTTTACTTCAGATTTTTTAGCTTTTTTATCTCCACATTTTCCTTCACCGCATTTTGCGTCTTTTGATTTTGCTTCTTTAGACTTTGTTTCTGATTTTTTATCTCCGCATTTACCTTCTCCACACTTAGCATCTTTAGACTTTGCTTCGGCTTTTTTAGCAGCTTTTTTATCACCACATTTACCTTCGCCACATTTTGCGTCTTTTGATTTTGCTTCTTTAGACTTTGTTTCTGATTTTTTGTCTCCACATTTACCTTCAATAGATTTTAAACCTTCAGTAACTGAAGTTAAAACATTAACTGTTCCGTTTGCTAATAATTGAGTTCTAACGGTTGCTCCTGTTCCCAAATAATCAAATGTTAAGTTGTTTGTTGCAGCAACATCAGAAGTTGAAAGTAAAACGCCAGCTACTAATGAGCCAGTTAATAATGAAGTTTTTTTGAAATTTTTCATAAGTTAGTATTTAAAAATTAATTGTTATTCTGAAGTATAGACGCAACTAAATTTAGTTCTTTACAAAAAAATCAAAAAAATAGTTACATCTTTAAATTCATTTTAAATATATAATAATTCCACTTACTTTATTAAACACCTGATTTTTTTGTGTATTTATTAACTTTATCTTGTTAAATATTTAAAACAAAAAGTTAAAATTGTTAAATAAAGACGCTAAGAATTTGATTTTAAAAATAAAATTTTACTTTTGAAGTAATTATGAAAGTATTAGAAAATATACATAGTACTATTTTGGAAATTATGAATTTTTGTGTTTCCACAATTATTTCGCTTAATCAGATGCAATATTCGCATTTTATGAAGCGCCAACCTGTATATATAGTTAAAAGTACTTTTTATAAAATAGATAGATAATAAACAAAAACTATAAACTAATTTAAAAGTGCTTTTTTATAAAAGGCACTTTTTTTTTACAGCAATTTTAAAAACCTAAATAATTTATATTATGAAAACATCCTTATCCAAATCCATTAAACAAATGCGCCAACAGCATAATTATATCTACACACTGAAAAACAAAATACCATTACTCACTGAAAAAAATCCTTAAAAATAATATCATGAAAGCATTGCAAAATATTTTTTCAACACCTAAAAAAAACTTTAAAGTAACTAAAAACGACATTAACAATAACAAAGCTTTATTGCCAAATGTTTTATACCAACAAATGGAAGGTTTTGTATGGAGTTTACTTTCTAATCAAGAAGATATGATTAACGAAACACCTAAACTATTTAAATTAAAATTATTAAAAAACGCTTATTTAGATGATAAATTACAGTTAAATGCAGAAGTAATAGCGTTAAAAAATCAAGAACTAAACTTGTTGGTTTTAGTAAATAAAGAAAGTAAAAACAATGAATCTATAATTTGCAAAGCAATATTTAAGCTTCAATTAAAAGAAACTATTTCAAAAGCCTCTTGACAAATTTTGAATGTTATAGGACTGCTATTATTTGATAGCAGTCTTATTTTTTCTTAAAAACTTCAAAGCATTTTCAATATGTTTTTCAGCACCAAACTGACTGTTAAACATATAAGTTACTATCCCTTTTTCATTTACTACATAAGTAACTCTACCAGGTAAAAAAAGTAAACTTTTAGGAACTCCAAATTCTTTACGAACTTCATTATTCGTATCCGCCAATAAGGTAAAAGGTAAATGATATTTTTCCTTAAAATTTTTATGTGAAGCTGAAGAATCTCCACTAATTCCAAAAACCTGAACCCCTAAATCAACAAAGCTTTGAAACTCATCTCTAAATTTACAAGCCTCTTTTATACATCCTGGTGTTTCATCTTTTGGATAAAAATAGATTATTAATGGTTTCTTTATGTTATTAATATTTACCTCAACTCCATTTTCGTTTTTTAAAGTAATATTAGGAATTGGATCTCCTACTTCAATTTTTTTCATATCCTTGTTTTCATTTTTATAAATAATAACGCCTATAACAATCATTATAATAATTAATAGCTTATATTTCATCATAATTTATTTTTAAACAAATATCCTTTAAATTTATTAAATGCCTTAATTTTGCAACACAAAATAAAAATTATTAGCTAAAACTAATAAAGGATTAATAGCATATCATGAAAAAATTTATTGAAAACTTACCAAAAGCTGAATTACATTTACATATAGAAGGCTCATTTGAGCCTGCTTTAATGTTTAAAATAGCCAATCGAAATAAAATTAGCATTCCATATAACTCCGTGGAAGAAATTGAAAAAGCGTATAAATTTAATTGTTTACAAGATTTTCTAGATATTTATTACCAAGGCGCAAGCGTTTTAATTACAGAACAAGATTTTTTCGATTTAACCTATAGCTATTTGCAAAAATGTGCAGCACAAAATGTTCGTCATACAGAAATTATGTTCGATCCTCAAACACATACAGAACGTGGAATTGCTTTTGAAACAGTTATTAATGGAATTTCAAAAGCTTGTGAGGTTGCTAAAGAAAAATTAGGAGTTACCTCCTTATTAATAATGAGTTATTTGCGTCATTTAAGCGAAGAAGATGCGTTTAAAACTTTAGAACAATCTTTCCCTTTTAAAGATAAAATTACAGCGGTAGGATTAGATTCTTCTGAAAAAGGAAATCCACCTTCAAAATTTAAAAATGTTTATGAAGCTTCTATTAAAGAAGGCTATATTCCTGTTGCACATGCTGGCGAAGAAGGAAATTCAGATTACGTTTGGGAAGCTTTAGATATTTTAAAAATTAAAAGAATTGATCACGGAAATAATGCTTTACAAGACGAAACTTTAATTGAAGAAATTAAAAAAAGAGACATAGCTTTAACGGTTTGTCCGCTTTCTAACACTGCATTACAAGTGGTAACCGATTTAAAAAAGCATCCTCTTAAAAAAATGATGAATTTAGGGTTGAAAATTACTATTAATTCGGATGATCCTGCTTATTTTGGCGGACAAGTAAATCAGAACTATATAGAAATTCAAGAAGCCTTAAATTTAACTAAAAAGGATTTATATGAATTAGCAAAAAATAGTTTTCAATATTCATTTTTAGATAGCAAAACAAAACAAATTTACTTGAATGAATTAGAAAATTATTACAAATTAAATAGCTAATGAACTCGCAAAAAATTGAATTAGAGCCAATTGGAATTATCAAAACCCCTTGGAAAACGCCAGAAAACATGCCAATTCAACCTATTGGAGCTAAAGGTATAAAAGGTATTATTGAAGTGTTTCCAAAATTTAGTGAAGGATTAAAAGGGGTAGATGGTTTTTCGCATATTATGTTAATTTACCAATTGCATTTAGTGGAAAACACAAAATTAGAGGTTATTCCTTTTATGGACGATACGCCAAAAGGTATATTTGCCACTCGTTCTCCAAAAAGACCAAATAAAATAGGTATTTCCGTAGTAGAAATTGAAAAAATAGAAGGAAATAAAATTCATATTTTAGATGTAGATATGATGAATGATTCGCCTTTAATAGATATAAAACCCTACTTTGAAGATTTTGATAATAGAACTAACACAAAAAAAGGTTGGTTAGCAGATAAAAAAGATATTGATAAATACCATTTTAAATCCGATAAAAGATTTATATAATAGCTATAAAAGTGCAATAAGTAACTACATATATCGTTACTAAAAAAACCTAATTTTAACTTATGAAAAAACAGTTAGCTTTATTAATTGCCACAGTGCTAATTTCCTGGAGTGGATTTAGTCAAATTAACAAAAAATTTATCGATACAGGTTCTGTAAAAAATCAATTTAATTATCTGATAGAGAAATCAAACAGATACCAAAACTATAAAGTTGTTCAATATAATTGGTTACAAAAATTAAAAAGAAACGTAGAAGATTCGTTGGTTAAATCTCAGAAAGAAATTATAGTAAATTATCAAACTATAAATAAGCAAAAAGCTACTATTGATAGTTTACAAGCCAGTATAAAAAGTTCCAATAGAAATATTGAAACCTTAACTAATGAAAAACAAAGTATTTCCTTTTTAGGAATGCAAATAAAAAAAGCCACATTTAAATCTATTTTATTTTTTATAATTGGTGTATTAGCCTTATTACTTGCATTTTTTATATCCAAATTCAAACAAAGTAATAGTATAACACAGCATACAAAAGAAACTTTAAAGGAGTTAGAAAACGAATACAATGAGCATAGAACAAAAGCTTTAGAGCGAGAACAAAAAGTTATGCGAAAATTGCAGGATGAATTAAATAAAAACAAAAAAGAATAATTGTTTTTAAAAAATTTGATACTTTTAGGTAATTATTAATCTTAAAAAAAGTCTAAAAATGAAAAAAAACATGGGTTCTACGGATAAAATTATCAGAGTTTTAATTGCTGTTGTTGTTGTTATTTTATATTGGCAAGGAATTATACCTGGTACACTTGGTATTGTTTTACTAGCTTTAGCTGCAATTTTTGTATTAACAAGCCTAATTAGCTTTTGTCCGCTATATTTACCTCTTGGAATAAATACTTGTAAGAAAAAAGAATCCTAAAAAGTTTTTATCTAAAAATAAAAATCATTCTAAATTGTTTGTATAATAATTTAGAATGTTTTTATTAACTTAATCTCCTGAATAACTTACAAAGTTTCTAGGTGTTTCATATAAAGTAATAGAAAGCTCTAATTTTTTATCAATTTTAGCGCGTAATTTATTCCAAATTACCACTACTATATTTTCAGCTGTAGGATTGAGTTCTTTAAATGCTTCTACTTCTTCGTTTAAGTTTTTATGATCAAACTTTTCTTCTATTTCAGTTTCAATTAATTTTTTTAAAATTTTCATATCCATTACAAATCCTGTTTCTGGATGGATTTCACCTTTAACAGAAACTATTAATTCATAATTATGCCCATGATAATTAGGATTAGCGCATTTGCCAAATACTGTTGCATTTCTGGCATCTGTCCAATCTGAATTATACAATCTATGCGCTGCATTAAAATGTGCTTTTCTATTAACGGTAACTTTCATAACTATTTTAAGTATTTAAAAAACTATAATATTTAGCAAATATAATTTTAAACCATTCGGTATATACATCAGGGTTTGCTTCTATATCATTTTTAACATCTTCTAATTTCATCCATTTAAAACGCTCAACTTCTTCCCTATTTATAACAGGATTTTCATTATAACTTCCAACCATAACGTGGTCTAATTCATGTTCCGTTAAGCCATTATCAAAGGGAGCTTTATATATAAACGAAGTTTTTTCTTCTAACTCACAAACAAACCCCATTTCTTCTTGTAAACGTCTTTTACCAGCTTCAATATTAGTTTCTCCATCACGTTGGTGACTACAACAAGTATTTGTCCATAATAATGGGGAATGGTATTTATCCGCTGCACGTTGTTGTAATAATAATTCATTATTATCATTAAAAACAAATACCGAAAAAGCTCTGTGTAATACTGCTTTTTCATGCGCTTCCATTTTAGGCATTAAACCTATTTGCTCATCTTTTTCGTTTACTAATATAACTTGTTCTTCTTTCATTTTATAAAATATTTACAAATTTACAATTTTTAAGCTTGGGATTAAAATTTAATTTTAAATCATAATATATTGATTTACAATTATTTAATAAACTAAAAATAAAATACTTATAAAATTTATTATTTATATGTTGCAACATATAATGTTTTAACATATATTTGCAAAGTACTAATAATTAAAACAATTAAAAATGAAAAAAATAAGTTTATTATTCGCACTATTAGCAGTTACGTTTGCAAGTGCACAAACCGTTTGGAATTTTGATAAAGCACATTCTTCTGTGCATTTTTCCGTAAAACATATGGTAATATCCGAAGTTGAAGGTCAGTTTACCAAATTTGATGGAGATATTAAAACCACTAAAGATGATTTTTCCGATGCTAAAATTAATTTTACTGTAGCTATAAACAGTGTATCAACAGATAACGAGAAAAGAGATAATCACTTAAAAGGTGCTGACTTTTTTGATGTTGCAAAATATCCTACCATGACCTTTGTAAGCACAGCAGTTGAAAAAGTTTCTGATGGAATTTACAATTTAAAAGGTAATTTAACCCTACATGGCGTTACTAAACCAATCACTTTAAAAATGACCTATGGTGGTACAATTAAAGATCCTTGGGGAAACACAAGAGCTGGTTTAAAAGTATCAGGTACCATAAATAGAGTTGATTTTGGTTTAAAATATAATTCAACCATGGAAGCTGGCGGATTACTTATTGGTGAAGATGTAAATATTTCTTGTAAAGTAGAGTTAATAAAAAAATAATTTTATCCTGAATGCAAACTATTTAAATTAATAGTTTGCATTTGTTTATATTATCTAAATTTAACACTTATGAAAATTGAAGAAGAAATTCAAAGTAAATTCAGAAATGAATATTCAAAAGCACGAGTAAATCTTCATTATACAGAAAATTATCTTACTAACCAGCTCAATGATATTTTAAAACCTTTTAAATTATCCCCTACTCAGTTTAATGTACTTCGAATTTTAAGAGGACAATACCCTAGTACTTCTAGTATAGGTTTGGTAAAAGAGCGTATGTTGGATAAAAACTCTGACATAAGCAGAATTGTGGATAGAATGCATGCAAAAAAACTAGTAATTAGAAAAGAATGCAAACAAGATAGAAGACAAAAAGACATATTAATTACACAACTAGGATTAGATATTTTAGCAAAAATTGACAAACAAGAAGATGACCTTGATGCTAAAATTCATCATTTATCCTTAAATGAAATAACCCAACTAAACAACCTTCTCGATAAAATTAGAGGTTAATATTCTATTCTTTTGGAATTGGCTATTCATCTATTTAGCCATATATTTGCACCTCAAATTTTTGTACATGACTTTTTTAGAAGAGATACAACGCAGACGTACTTTCGGAATTATTTCGCATCCCGATGCTGGTAAAACTACCTTAACAGAAAAACTATTACTATTTGGTGGTGCCATACAAGAAGCTGGTGCAGTAAAAAATAATAAAATAAAAAAAGGTGCTACTTCCGATTTTATGGAAATTGAACGCCAGCGTGGTATTTCAGTTGCAACTTCGGTATTAGCATTTATCTATAAAAATAAGAAAATCAATATATTAGATACTCCTGGTCATAAAGATTTTGCAGAAGATACTTTTAGAACTTTAACGGCTGTAGATAGTGTTATAGTGGTAATTGATGTTGCAAAAGGTGTAGAGGAACAAACAGAAAAATTAGTAGAAGTTTGTAGGATGCGTAAAATTCCTATGATTGTTTTCATTAATAAATTAGACCGTGAAGGTAAAGATGCATTTGATTTATTAGATGAAGTAGAACAAAAATTAGGGCTGCACGTAACTCCATTAAGTTTCCCAATTGGTATGGGATACGATTTTAAAGGGATTTATAATATTTACGAAAAAAAAATAAATCTATTTTCTTCTGAAAATAAACAAACGGTTACCAAAGGAATTGAATTTACCGATATTTCTACTCCTGAATTAGATGATATTATTGGAAATAAAGCAGCAAATACATTACGTGAGGAATTAGAATTAGCTACAGAAGTTTACCCTAAATTTGATAAAAATGAATATTTAGAAGGAAACCTACAACCTGTATTTTTTGGATCTGCTTTAAATAATTTTGGCGTAAAAGAACTATTAGATTGCTTTATAGAAATTGCACCTTCTCCACAACCAAAAATGGCAGATGTACGTTTAGTAGATTCTAAAGAAGAAAAACTAACTGGATTTGTGTTTAAAATTCATGCAAATATGGATCCAAATCATAGAAACAGATTAGCTTTTGTTAAAATTGTTTCTGGTACTTTTAAACGAAATGAACCTTATTTACATACTCGGTTAAATAAAAAAATGAAGTTTTCTAGTCCAAATGCTTTTTTTGCAGAAAAAAAACAAATTGTAGAAGAATCATTTCCAGGGGATATTGTTGGTGTACAAGATTCTGGAAATTTTAAAATTGGAGATACATTAACCGAAAATGAAGTTTTAAATTTTAAAGGAATTCCTAGCTTTTCACCAGAACATTTTAGGTATGTAAATAATGCCGACCCATTAAAATACAAACAGCTATACAAAGGTTTAGATCAATTAATGGATGAAGGAGTAGCTCAATTATTTACCCTAGATATTAACGGAAGAAAAATAATTGGTACAGTTGGAGCTTTACAATACGAAGTTATTCAATACCGTTTAGAACATGAATATGGTGCCAAATGTACTTACGAAAACTTACCTGTGCATAAAGCTTGTTGGGTAGAACCTGAAGATGAAAAAAATGAGGAGTTTAAAGATTTTAAACGTGTAAAACAACGTTATTTAGCTAAAGACAAACAAGGTCAATTGGTGTTTTTAGCAGACTCCGCTTTTACTATTCAAATGACTCAAAGTAAATACCCAACTATAAAATTCCACTTTACAAGTGAGTTCTAACTCTTTATAAGTACTTAACTATTGTTTAGAGGCATTTTTTATCCTCTTTTAATTTTTTCATTTTATTAAGTGCCGTATTTTTAGTTATTTCTTCACAATAAATATTATTGATTAAAATACCTGTTTCAAATACAATTTGAACATAGGTAATTTCTCCTGGTTTTACTTCAACTTCAAATTTTTCAGCACGTTCTTTAGATTTTTTACCTCCAAATTGAACTGAGCAGCTATGTTTTCCAACCGGAACTTCATGTATAGAGTATCTTTTATTATTTAATTTGCAAACAAATTTACCATCTATAAAGGTTTTAAAAGCACTTGCCGAGCCCATAAATCCTGTTGAACGAATAAAGCAAATTTTACCTGTATTTTCGCTATTTAAATCAGCGTTTTGTGCGGTTACATTTATATTTATACCAAAAGATAAAATAAAAATTATTAGATATATTTTTTTCATTTTATTTATTTTTTATAGTATAAATTTAAATATTACATCTTAAATAAACTACTGAATAGCATTAATTATATCGTTTTTAGTAATAATTTGGTAGTTTCCATCTTCTAAATCTACTAAAACAGCACTATTATCTTTATTAATTAACTTTGAAATAGCATCAATAGAAGTATTTTTTTTAACTATTGGAAATGGTTCACTCATTACATTTTTAACTGGTGTGCTTGCACTTTCCTTATCATTAAAATAAAGCTTAAATAAATCACTTTCATCTACAGAACCAACAAAACCTGTAACATCAACCACTGGTAGTTGCGATATATCATTTGCTCGCATTCTATCTATAGCATGGAATACTAACTCTTCTGTTTTAACGGTAATAAGTGGTGCATTAATATGCTCTTTAACTAAATCTAAAGCAACTACTTTTTCACTATCTAAAAATCCGCGTTCACGCATCCACTCATCATTGTACATTTTTCCAACATATCTACTTCCATGGTCATGGAATAATACCACAACTACATCATCTTTGGTAAAATGCTCTTTTAATTGTAATAATCCTTTTACTGCTGATCCTGCTGAATTACCACAAAAAATACCTTCTTCCTTGGCTAATTTTCTTGTATAAACTGCTCCATCTTTATCGGTTACTTTAGTAAAACCATCAATTACACTAAAATCCACATTTTTAGGTATAATATCTTCTCCAATACCTTCTGTGATATACGAATAAATTTCATTTGGATCAAAAATACCTGTTTCGTGATATTTTTTAAAAACAGAGCCATAGGTATCTATTCCCCATATTTTTATATTCGGATTTTTTTCTTTTAAATATTTTCCTATTCCTGAAATTGTTCCACCTGTACCTACTCCTACAACAAAATGAGTAATTTTACCTTTAGTTTGTTCCCAAATCTCTGGTCCTGTTTGCTCATAATGCGCTAACGAATTAGAAGGATTATCATATTGATTTACGTACCAAGAATTAGGAGTTTCCGTAGCTAATCTTTTAGAAACAGAATAATACGAACGTGGATTTTCAGGTTCCACATCGGTAGGACAAACAATTACTTCTGAGCCAACTGCTCTTAAAATATCCATTTTTTCTTTGGATTGTTTATCGCTAATTACACAAATCAGTTTATACCCTTTAATGATCGCTGCCAAAGCTAATCCCATACCTGTATTTCCAGATGTTCCTTCAATAATGGTTCCTCCCGGCTTTAACAATCCTTGCTTTTCTGCATCTTCAATCATTTTAACTGCCATTCTATCTTTAGCAGAGTTTCCTGGGTTAAAAGTTTCTAACTTAGCTAATACTAAAGCATCTATATCTTTTACAATGGAATTTAATTTTACTAAAGGTGTATTACCAATAGTTCCTAATATATTTTGTGCGTAATTCATATTATTATTTGAGGTGGCAAAGATAACAAGTAATTATAATTTACGAAATATTAAAATCTGTAAATTTTGTTATTTTAACATCTTAATTAAACCTATCTGTTTGATTAATAATATATTATTTATATATTAGCTGCAATTATTTATCCCTACAAATAATTGCTAATATTTTAGAAACAATTTAATAATTGTTTTCCCCACTAAAGTTAATTTAATTACTAATATTAAGATTGTTTATTATGAAATTTAAATTACTTTATTTAACTATTGTTGCTTCATTCTCTTTAAACTTTTTCATTTTAAAACCTGATAGTCACAAAGTAGAATTAGATTCTGTATTCCATCAGAATACAAAAATTACTCAAACAGAAAACATTACTTTACCTTTAAAAACTCCAGTGCATAAAAAATATTTAGAAAAAAATGGAACTATTCTTCCTACTAAATAATGTTGTTATTCAAATTTTATAGATTTTGATGGATTTATTTTTGTTATAATTATGGAAGGAATTAATAACATTAATAAACATAAAATTAGGGTACCTAAATTTAAGAGTAAAATATAATTAAAACTTATATATATTGGTACTTGATTTACGTAATAGGTATTTGGATTTAAGGTAATTACTCCTCCATATTTTTGAACAATTAACAACAATAATCCTATTAAATTACCCCAAAATAATCCCTTTAAAATGATATAAGTAGCATTGTATAAAAATATTTTTCGAATACTTTTATTTGGAGAACCTAACGCTTTTAAAATTCCTATCATTTGGGTACGCTCCAGTATTAAAACTAATAATGCAGTAATCATATTAATACCTGCAACCAAAATCATGATAGTAATAATCAAATAAATATTATTATCAAATAAACCTATCCATTCAAAAATAGCAGGATATTTTTCTACAATATTTTCGCAATTTAAAGTAGAATCAATTTGCTGATATATTTCTTTAGTTTTAGGTATTATATTGTCAAAATTATTTAGGATAATTTCAAAACCTCCAACATCGTCTGCATTCCATCTGTTCATTTTTTGAATGTGCTTAATATCCCCAATAACATAATTCTCATCAAACTCTTGAAATCCAGAATTATAAATACCAACCACTTTTACCACTCTAATCCATGGTGCTTTTGAAGGATTATCTTTTACAAATAAAATATTAAATTCGTCTCCTAAATTTATATGTAATCTGTTTGAAATTTCTTCTGAAATTAAAACTTCATTAGATACTTTTCCATTGTAATTTGGCAACTTTCCTGCTACTAAATAATCTTTAAAAAAACTCCAATTATAATCGCTAGAAATTCCTTTAAAAATAATTCCCTCAAAATCTGTTGGCGTTCTAATTATCCCAGCCTTTGTCGCGTATACCTGAATATTATTTATGCCAGTAATAGATTTAAACTTAGGATAAAACTTTTGCTTTGTAGAAACAGGTTTTAAAGTTATTTTGGAATTATTATTGTCAAAATTTGTAATTTGTATATGACCATTAAATCCTGCTATTTTTTCACGAATTTTTTTTTGCAAACCAATACCTGTAGCAACAGAAATCATCATAATAATTATACCTATTGCTATAGCAATACTTGCAATTTTTATTATTGGTGATGATATACTACTTTTATACCGCTTTGTAGCGATAATCCGTTTGGCAATAAATAATTCGTAATTCAATGTTTTTAATTTCTAAATTCTTCAAAAATACATATTTCTTACTGTTTTATTTATTATTTTTTAGTTTGATTTCCTGCGGACAAGAATTAACTAAAAAAATAAATTCTGTAAACAGCCAACCAATTAAAACAGGAGCGCAACAAACCCAATTATATGTTCCATTTTTACAAAATAAAAACATTGCTATAGTTGCCAACCCAACTTCGGTAATCATTAAAAGTAGAAGTAATTATACACATTTAGTGGATAGCTTATTAGCCTTAAATATTACCATAAAAAAAGTTTTTTCACCAGAACACGGATTTAGAGGAACTGCAGATGCTAGCGAACTTGTAGCCAATAATACGGATGCTAAAACAGGGTTACCAATTGTATCGCTTTACGGTAAAAATAAAAAACCAACTAACGAACAATTAGACGGTATTGATTTAGTAATTTTTGATATTCAAGATGTTGGTGTTCGTTTTTACACCTATATTTCCACGCTACATTATGTAATGGAAGCATGTGCCGAAAATAATATTCCGCTTATGGTTTTAGATAGACCAAATCCAAATGGGTTTTATGTAGATGGACCAACGCTAGACATAAAATATAAAAGTTTTGTAGGAATGCATCCTGTACCATTAGTTTATGGAATGACCATTGGCGAGTACGCTAAAATGATAAATGGCGAACATTGGTTAAAAAACGGCATACCATGCAATTTAACAGTTATCCCTTTAAAAAATTACACACACCAAAGTCATTACTCTTTACCTATTCGCCCTTCCCCTAACTTACCTAATGATAAAGCGATTAATCTTTACCCAAGTTTAGGTTTTTTTGAAGGTACTATTATTAATGCTGGTAGAGGAACTGAAAATCAATTTCAACAATATGGAGCGCCATTTTTTCCAAAAAGTGATTTTAGTTATACTCCCAAACCAAATTTTGGAGCTAAACATCCAAAGTTTGAAAACAAATTATGCTATGGCGTATCTTTAAAAAATGTTCCTAAATTAAACTATATAAACATTAAGTGGCTAGTTGATGCTTATACTAAAACGCCTAAAAACAAACTTTTTTTTGGAGCTACATTTACAAAACATGCCGGAAATACCTTGTTAGAACAACAATTAAAAAAAGGTTTGTCTGCAAAAGAAATTCATAAATCATGGCAACCAGCCATTAAAAAGTTTAAAAAAATAAGGGCAAAGTATTTAATGTATTAATTTAAATAAATTAAATAATTTTTTAGCAAATTGGACCTTTTTATTAATTTTTAAAGTTTAATAGTTATCTTCCACTACCTGAAAATAAATGTTAAAAACATTGTTGAACTCAAATCTGTAAATTACTTTTACACTATGAAATAAACGATTGGCTGGAACCAATCAGGGTTTCTATTAAAACTATTGCTCAAAAAAAGTGGTGCTAGCCGTTTTATTTTGAGCTTTTTTTTGTAAAAAAAAATAACTTATCCATTAAAAAATAATACTAAGCAATTTGTTCAAATTGCTAGAGCAGTTTATGCAACTCTCCTTAGCAATTTAAATAACTTAACCGTTATATTTAAAAAAATCGCTAAGTTAATTTTTAATTAATCCACATAAAAAAACCCTGACAGCTGGAACTATCAGGGTTTCTACTAAAACTAAATTAAAAAAAGGGTGCTAGCCGTTACTTAATTTAAATTCAACATTGGCAAGCATTTTACGCAACGGTTTTGCTGGCCTAAAATTCAAATGGGCACTTCGTACCGTATTACCACTAACCTCATCGGCAAGTTCCATACCATTAGAGCGAACTCCAATTTGAAAACTACCAATATTGTCAAGTTTCACAATTCTACCTTGATTCAACTCATCAATAATAAAAAACTGCAAGGCTTTCAGTACTGCGTAACAATCTGATTCGCGTACCGTACTGTGGTTAGACACTAAATATGCCAAACGCTCTAAATCTGCCGTCCCATCGGCAATAGCATGTGCATAAAATTTTGGTTGAGCAGCCGCATCTAATGGGTTTGCTCTAGGAATGGCTTTTATTTTAACCATATTTCTAAAAATTAAATAATTATACCCTTTGGGGGCAGTAATAAAACTATTTTATTACCATACGAAGATAACATAAGTATGAATTTTAAGATTTTGTGTTCTCTTTTTGTTTTACACAATGTAATGTTGAAAACTAATGCATTTGTTCCAAAAAAGAAGTAATTTTACTTCTTTTTTTTATTATTTTCGCAAACTTTTTTTAAATGTTTAATTATAAGTATATTTAAGTGTTATATAAATACTCTTAAAAATAAAGCTATGATTAAACGTACCCTATTTTTTGGTAACAAAACTTCACTAACTACTAAATTTGAACAATTACTTGTAAAAACAGAAGAACGTAGATGAAAAATCTTGAGTCTTGCTTCGGTGGGACTTACTTTTTTATAAAGGTACCTTTTCTTTCAATGCTTCTACAATATTAAAAACTGCTGGGCAAATTTCAGTATTTTTTAAAGTTAAATTAGTTAGCTGAATAAATTTTCTTCTATTAGTATGTGGATACTCACTACAAGCTTTTGGGCGTACATCATAAATAGAACAAGTATTATCTTGTAAATCTAAAAAAGTACAAGGAGCTGTTTTTAACACATAAAAATCATCTGCATCACGTTCTAAATAGTGTGCAATAAAATTAACAACCTTCATTTTTAAATGCTTTGCAATACGCTGAATATCTTTTTCAGTAAAAATTGGGCTTGTAGTTTTACAGCAATTAGCACAAGTTAAACAATCTGTTTTTTCAAATTCCTTAAAGTGTAAATCTTGCATTATTAAATCTAACTTTTTAGGAGTTCGCTTTTTTAATTTTGCAAAATATTTTTTATTCTCTACTAACTTATCTGCCGCTAAATTTGGTAATTCTTTTAAAAATTTATCCATAGTGCAAATATAAACAGTTAGGCTTGTAACTACTAAAAAAATATTTATTACATTCGTTTTCAAATCAAAAATCATGAAATTAAAATATTTATTTATAACGTTTGTGCTTACTTCAACACTTTTATTTTCACAAACAACTACACAATTAAAATCATTAGATGCTTATTTTGAAAAATCTTTAAAGGAGTGGCAAGTTCCTGGAATGGCAATTGCCATTGTAAATGCCGATTCTATTGTTTTTAGTAAAGGTTATGGCTATGCAAACATTGCTAAAAAAACGAAAGTTGATGCCAATACTTTATTTGCTGTTGCATCCAATTCAAAAGCTTTTACCGCTTCTTCTTTAGCGCAATTAGTAGAAGAAAAAAAATTAAAATGGACGGACAATGTTGTAGATTATATTCCTTATTTTAAAATGTATAATGATTATGTTACCAACCATTTTACTATTGAAGATTTACTTAGCCATCACAGTGGTTTAGTTACTTTTAGTGGCGATTTATTGTGGTATGCTACTACAAAAACACCCAAAGAAATTATTACAGCACAACAATATTTAAAACCTAAATACGAGTTTAGAACTACTTTTGGATATTCAAATATTGCTTTTTTAACTGCAGGTGAAGTTTTAACCAAAATTTCCGGAGAATCATGGCAAAATTATGTTACCAAACATTTTATTAAGCCATTAGGAATGAATAGAACACTAACTTCTACTTCTCAGCTTAAAAACACCTCCAATTATGCCACACCTTATTATTATAAAAATGGTGAAAACATAGCTTTAGATTGGGTTAATTGGGATAATATTGCTCCAGCTGGTGGAATTATTTCTTCTGCAAACGATTTTGCAAAATGGATTCAATTAAATATAAATAAAGGAACTGTAAATGGTAAAAAATACTTTTCAGAAACAAGTTTTAATCAATTAACTACACCACATACTAATTTTTCTGTACGCGATAATGATGAAAAAGTACATTTTAAATCGTACGGATTAGGATGGAGTTTACAAGATTATCAAGGTTACAAAGTAGTTTCACATAGTGGCGGTTATGACGGAATGATTTCTAAATCTTTTTATATTCCTGAAAAAAAAATAGGTGCTGTAATTTTAACCAATTCTATAAATTGGGTGTCCAGTGCTTTAACTAATAAAATTTTAGATGTTTTATTAACTGGTAAAACAGATGGAAAAGACTGGTCTGCTATGTACCTTTCTTACAAAAAAAAGCAGGATAGTGTTGCAAATGTTAAATCTAAAAAAAATGAAGATTTACGAAATAAACTTGATCCAAAAACTTTACCACTAAAAGATTACACAGGTATCTATAGAGATAAAATGTATGGTACGGTAACGGTATCTATTAAAAATAATGCGCTTTATTTTACAATGGACAAAACCCCTATTTTTTACGGTGTTTTAAAACATTGGAATGGATCTATTTTTACCATTAATTTTCCAAAACATTTAGCTTCATTACCAGAAGGAAAATTATGGTTTGATGTAGATAAAAATGGAGCCGTTTCAAAATTACATATAGATGTTCCTAATCCTGATTTTGATTTTACTGAATTTGAATTTATAAAACAGTAAAAACAAATTGTAATTTACTATTTTTGCACTTCAATTTATTACCTAATAGAATAATGCAAAAAATACTAGAACAGGCAGTTAAAAACGGTTTACAAGAAATTTATGGAGTTACTATTAATTCCGTTGAATTTCAAGCTACTAAAAAGGATTTTGAAGGAGATTTTACCATTGTGGTATTTGCATTTTTACGCTCTATAAAAGGAAATCCTGTAGAGATAGGCACAAAACTAGGGGAATATTTAGTTGAAAATGTTGCAGAAGTAACCCGTTTTAATGTGGTTAAAGGTTTTTTAAATTTAGTTATTAGCGATTCTTTTTTTATAAACAGTTTTAACGCTATTTATAAAACTAAAAATTTTGGGTTTGTAGCTCCAAATCCAAAAGATAAAGCAGTAATGGTAGAATATTCTTCGCCAAATACTAACAAACCGCTTCATTTAGGACATATTAGAAATAATTTATTAGGCTATTCTGTTGCTGAAATTATTGCTGCTGCAGGTAAAAAAGTTTATAAAACCCAAATAATAAACGATAGAGGAATTCATATTTGTAAAAGCATGTTAGCTTGGCAACGTTATGGAAATGGGGAAACTCCTGAAAGTACGGGTTTAAAAGGAGATAAATTAGTTGGCGATTATTATGTAAAATTCGATAAGGAATATAAAAAAGAAATTGCAACATTAATATCTGAAGGAAAAACAGAAGAAGAATCAAAAAAACAAGCTCCAATTCTTTTAGAAGCGCAAGAAATGCTACGTAAATGGGAAGCTGGTGATAAAAAAGTGGTTACGCTTTGGAAAACCATGAATCAATGGGTATTTGATGGTTTTGATGAAACGTATAAAGAATTAGGTGTAAATTTTGATAAAAATTATTACGAAAGTAATACCTACTTATTAGGAAAAGATATTGTTGCTGAAGGTTTACAAAAAGGCATATTCTACAAAAAAGAAGATGGTTCCGTTTGGATTGATTTAACCGAGGATGGTTTAGATGAAAAAATTGTATTACGTGCCGATGGAACTGCCGTTTATATGACGCAAGATATTGGAACTGCTATTGAACGTTTTAAAGATTTTGACCTTGAAGAGTTAGTATATACTGTTGGTAATGAACAAGATTATCATTTTAAAGTTCTATTTTTAATCCTATCAAAATTAGGATATAGTTGGGCTAAAAATTGTTATCATTTATCCTACGGAATGGTAGATTTACCTAGTGGAAAAATGAAATCAAGAGAAGGAACTGTGGTAGATGCTGATGATTTAATGTTAGAAATGACCGATACAGCTCGTACTATTTCTCAAGAGCTAGGAAAATTAGAAGGATATTCTGAGGAAGAAAAAGAGGTATTGTATAAAACCATTGGTTTAGGAGCTTTAAAATACTATATTTTAAAAGTAGATCCTAAAAAACGAATTTTATTTAACCCAGAGGAATCCGTTGATTTTGCAGGTAACACAGGTCCGTTTATTCAATATACTTATGCCAGAATTCAGTCCATTTTAAGAAAGGCCGATTTTGATTATAATACAACATTAGAAATTGGAGAATCGCCTTTACACGAAAAAGAACGCTCTTTAATTAAACAATTATTTTTATTTCCTGAAATTATTCAAAATGCAGCAGCCAATCATAGTCCTGCATTAATTGCTAATTACACTTACGATTTAGTAAAGGAATACAATTCTTTTTATCAAAGTGTTCCTATTTTAGGATGTGAAAATGAACAAGAAAAAATTAGAAGAACCCAACTTTCTAAAAAAGTTGGTGAAACTATAAAATCTGCATTTAAACTATTAGGAATTAATGTTCCTAAAAGAATGTAGTCAAAGGTTGAACAGGATATCGAAATCCTTTTAGTTATTTAAGATTAACTTTTAAAAATTAAAAATAATAAATACTTAAATTTGCAGTGTAAACAGCTGTTAACTTAGAAAATTAAAACTTATGAAATACGACATACTAATTATAGGAAGTGGACCTGGAGGATATGTAACTGCTATTAGAGCATCGCAACTTGGCTTTAAAGTTGGAATTGTAGAAAGAGAAAACCTAGGTGGAATATGCTTAAACTGGGGATGTATACCAACCAAAGCATTATTAAAAAGTGCACAAGTATATGATTATTTAAAGCACGTAGACGCTTATGGTTTAAAAGCCGAAGCCATTGATAAAGATTTTGATGCCGTAATTAAAAGAAGTCGTGGTGTTGCCGAAGGAATGAGTAAAGGAGTTCAATTTTTAATGAAAAAAAATAAAATTGATGTAATTGAAGGTTTTGGAAAAATAAAAACAGGCAAAAAAGTAGCTGTAACTGACGAGAAAGGTGAGGTTACAGAATATGATGCTGACCATATTATTATTGCTACAGGAGCACGTTCACGCGAATTACCAAATTTACCACAAGATGGCAAAAAAGTAATTGGTTATAGACAAGCAATGACTTTACCTAAACAACCTGAAAAAATGATTGTAGTAGGTTCTGGTGCAATAGGTTCTGAGTTTGCTCACTTTTATAACGCTATGGGTACAGAAGTTACTATTGTTGAATTTTTACCTCATTTAGTGCCATTAGAAGATGAAGAAATTTCTAAACAATTTGAACGTTCCTTTAAAAAAGCAGGTGTTAAAGTAATGCTTAATTCTTCCGTAGAATCTGTAGATACATCTGGTAAAGGAGTTAAAGCAGTAGTAAAAACTAAAAAAGGAGAAGAAATTTTAGAAGCAGATATTGTGCTTTCAGCTGTTGGAATTAAATCGAATATAGAAAATATTGGTTTAGAAGATGTTGGTATTGTAACCGATAGAGATAAAATTTTAGTAAACGATTTTTATCAAACTAACATTCCTGGTTATTATGCTATTGGAGATGTTGTTCTTGGCCCAGCATTAGCACACGTTGCTTCTGCAGAAGGCATTACTTGTGTTGAAAAAATAGCTGGATTACCAACTCAACCTGTAGATTATGGAAATGTTCCTGGTTGTACGTATGCTACTCCAGAAATTGCAAGTGTTGGTTTAACAGAAGCTAAAGCAAAAGAACAAGGTTATGAGCTAAAAATTGGTAAATTTCCTTTCTCTGCATCTGGTAAAGCAAAAGCTGCTGGTACACCAGATGGTTTTGTTAAAGTTATTTTTGATGCAAAATATGGCGAATGGTTAGGTTGTCATATGATTGGTGCTGGTGTAACCGATATGATTGCTGAAGCTGTAGTAGCTAGAAAATTAGAAACTACAGGTCACGAAATTTTAAAAGCAATTCACCCTCATCCAACTATGAGTGAAGCTGTTATGGAAGCTGTGGCTGATGCTTACGATGAAGTAATACATTTATAAAAATTTATTCGCCAAACTAAAATTTTAGTTTGGCGATGTTTTCATATACCATAAACTATGTTTTCATTTTTCAAAAAAAAGCCTGTAAAAACTACTTCTGAAAAACTAAGTGATTATCCTGAAATTAAGTATAATGATGGGACTAAATTTGCGGAAAACGAATATAATACGGTTTATTTAGATATTGAAGAGTTAGGAGGTTTTCCTTTTGTTAAAACAGCAATTTTAGGTACTTTTTCTACTCGTATAAAAAAAGAAGGTTGTTCTTTAACCTTTTATTTTGAAAATGAAACATTAACTTTAAATTCCGAACACGAAGAGATTGAATCGGATGAATTAAAAAATACACCATTTAGTTTCACACAAATTGATTTTGAAGCAACTGAAAAGGAAATTGAAAAAATTCAACAACAAAAAATTATCAAAATAACTTTTCACTTTTTAAAAGAAGACATTTCTTTTAGTCCTGTTGTAATTAATATTCCAGAAGAGTAAATTAAGTCTTTCCCTTTCCTTATTAATATTTATCTATTTTAATAAACTTATAAATAAGCGTTGGCAGTACTATTAATATTAGTGGTAACGCAATTATAAACCCTCCAATAACTGCAATAGCTAGTGGTTGGTGCATTTGAGCTCCTGTGCCAATACCTAAAGCTAAAGGTGTTAACGCCACAATTGCAGATAATACAGTCATTAAACTTGGTCTTAAACGAGCAGAAACTGCAAGTATCATTGCTTTATTTGTTGAATTGTTTTTGGCTTCATCTAAAAATTTATGTACGGTAAAAATTGAATTTTCGCCTATAATACCTATAATCATAATTATTCCTGTATAGCTACCTACATTAAGCGGTGTTTTAGTTAAATATAATGCTATTATACTTCCAGAAATTCCTAAAGCACTAACTAATAGAACACTTAAAGATATCCTAAAGTTTTTAAACATAAATAATACCACTGTAAAAACAAGCAACCCTCCAATAATTAATATCATTAATAATTCATTAAATGATTTTTGTTGTTCTGCATAAGATCCTCCATATTCAATTTGATAAGATGATGGCAGGCTAATTTTAGATAGTGAATTTTTTATATCCTTCATAACACTTCCCAAATCTCTATTATTTAAACGTGCAGTTACTACTCCCATAGTCTGTAAATTCTCTCTATCAATTTCAGATACTCCAGATTCTATAGAAAATTCAGCAAAAGTAGACAATGGTAAATATGTTCCATTTGCAGTACTTATTTCCGCATGTTTTAACTTTTCTAATGGAGTTTTATAATTTTCAGGGTGTAATACTCGGATATTTGTTAATTGTTCTTTTTCTAAAATTGAGCCTGCTACAGTTCCTTTAATATACGTTTGGATTTGGCTTTGCAAAGCAACATCGGTAAGTCCATATTGTTTTAAAATAGCTTCTTTTGGATAAATTTTAAACATTGGACCTGCAATAATAATACCATCAAAAACGTCTGCTGTTCCTTTTACTTGATCAATTTTTGCAGCAATTAATTTTGATAATTCTTTTAATTTATTATGATCTGTACCAAATATTTTTATTTCAATTGGCTGTACACTACTCATTAAATCACCTAACATATCACCTATTACTTGACCATAATCAGTCGTTAATGCAGGAATTGAAGCTTCAACTCGTTTTCGGATATCGTCTGTTACCTGTTCCGTTGTTTTTTTCCGTTTCTTATTCAATTCAATTAAATAATCACCTCTATTTGGCTCAGTAATAAAAAAGCCCATTTGTGTGCCCGTTCTTCTAGAATAAGCCTTTACTTCTGGAATATTATCTAATATCTTATCTACTTCATTTAACATTCTATCGGTTTCTTCTAAAGAAGTTCCTGGTGGACTGCTATAATCTACAACAATTGACCCTTCATCCATTTTTGGCAAAAAGCCAGTTGCTAATTTCGGTAAGATTAATAAAATGCTTATTACTAACAATACACTTAAACCTAAGCTAATATAAGTTCGTTTTAGAAAAAAATTCACCCACTTACGTTCAACAAATACATGCTCTTTTTCTATACTATTTTTATTTTTAGAAAAAAGTATATAAATTACTGGAAGTCCCAACCAAGTAACTATAAATGAAACTACTAGTGTAAGAATCATTGTCTCCGTTAATACTTTAAAATAAGCCCCAGCAACTCCTGTCATTAACACAAATGGCAAGAAAATTACTATGGTACTTAATGAGGAACTAACCATTGCAGGAAATAAAAATTTAATGGCTTTACCCACTAATTCTTTAGGTGATTTATCTGGAAACTCCTCGTGGGTTCTATGAATTTGTTCTATAACAATAACTGCATCATCAATTATTAATCCAATAGCCGCAGCAATTGCGCCTATGGTCATAATATTTAAATCAAAACCAAGAGCTTCCATCGCAATAAAAGTTAACCCCAAAGTAATTGGGATAGTAATTAGCATTACACTGCTTGCTTTAAAAGATTTCAAGAAAAATATGACTACAACTATGGCTAAAACCAGTCCTATCCAAAGCACATCAATAATACTTTTTAAACTATCTCCTACAAAAGAAGCTTGGTTATAATATTGTTCAAGTTTAACTCCTTTTGGTAATATTTTGTTAAGCTCTGAAATTTTTTGGGTAACCAAATAGGCAACATTAATAAGGTTACTATTTGGTTGTTTTAATACGGCAATTAAAGGCACATTTTTACCATTCGCTTTAATTTTAATAAATTCGGTTTTTTCAGCTATTTGAACTTTTGCAATATCGCTAATAGTAATTTCTCTTTTAGCATCATTAAATATTACTAAATTTTCTAGCGCCTTTTTATTTTTAATGGTAGCATCTGTTACGGTTAAATAAAGACGCTTATAATCTACCACATAGCCGTTAGATTTTATAAATCCCGTTTGCTGTATGGCATCCATTATTTGTTGAGGGCTTAATTTTAAAAGACTGAGTTTTTTTTGATTTAAAACAATTTGATATTCCTTAGTTTTTCCACCAATTACCTCAACTGCAGCAACACCTTTAACTCTTGATAGATATGGCTTTACAATATATTCACCAATCATTTTGAGTTCTACCTGGTTTTTTACATCAGATTGTAATGAGTAACCCATAACTGGTAAAATGGATGGATTCATTTTTTCAACTGTTATTTGAACATTAGGAGGTAAGTCGTTTTTAATTTGTGCAATCCTAGATTCAATTCGTTGTTTATTTACATTTATGTCGGACCCCCAATCCATAAATGCTGAAATTTCACAGCTTCCCATACTAGTTACACTCCTAATCAATCTTAAATTTTCTACACGCTTTATTGCATTTTCTAATGGTTTTGTTACAGTGACCATCATTTTATCTACAGGTTGTTGTCCGTTGTCTACAATTATTTTTATTTTAGGAAACGTTACATTTGGAAAAAGAGAAGTGCTTAAATTTTTATAAGAAAAAGCTCCAAGTACTAAAACAAGTATTAAAATTACAGTTATCGGACTTTTATATTTTACAAATATTTTATCCATAACTAGTTAATTTTTACTTTAGTGCTATCTGGCAAACCGTAAGCCCCTTTTTTAATAATACTACTTTTTAAATCTAATTTAGGAGAAACTATTTCTACTTTACCATTATTTTCAAGCCCTTTTTGTATTATAGTTTTAATTGCTAATGAATCTTTATTTACTTCCATAATCCAAAATTCATTTTGCGTTTCATTAGTTAAAACAGCTTCTTTTGGTAAAGTAATTACCGCTGGTTTTTGCTTGCTTTGTAAATTTATAATTACATTTAAATTCTCTGGTAATTCTGTAGGTTTTGTTAATTTAAAATATACTTGTTGTGTTTGCGAAATAGGATCAATTGTTGGTATAGCTTTATAAAATTTTGCTAGTATCGTTTCCTTATTTGGTAAAATAATTTCTATATTTTTATTTATTTTGAGTAAATTATAATATTGAAAAGGTGTATTTACTTGAATTGCTAAATCATTACTTTTTACTATAGTAGCTAAAGAATCTCCTTGATTTACAAAGACGCCTGAATCGGTAATGTTTATTAAATTTATGGAACCCGATATTGTTGCATGTATAGGTATTATTCCAAAGTTTTTATCCAATTTTAATTCTGATTCTTGCAGAGCTTTGCTTTCTTTAGTCTGTATTTTAAATAAAATACTTCCTTTATTTACCCAATTGCCTAGTTTTGCATTCACAAGAGTCACATATCCTGAAATTGGAGCTTTAATGTTTGTTTTATTTAAATAAACTACTTGACCGTTGATTTGAACATTATCATGTATTTTTTCTAATGTTGGATGCACTACATTTACTATTGGAGCAGGCAAATTATTTATAATCTTAGAAGACTTCTTTTTGCAAGATTGCCCTAAACACAGCACTAATATTAAAACGATGTAAATTCTATTTTTCATATATTTTTTCAATTGTTCCAATAATTATAGGAGTTAATTAAAATTTGTTTAAGCATTAAAGTATTTGTTTTTTCTTGTTTTTTTGCAGCAATATCATTTATAACTGTTTTTAATTCTAAAACTGAAATTAGACTTTTATTAATTTCAATTTTGTATAAATCAAGTAAATCGTTGTATTTTTTTATTTGATTATCTATTAGTAATAATTGATTATTAACACTTTCTATCTCACTTAAAATATTATTTTTTCTGATGGTATTTTGATTCTCAAAATAGTTTTTATCAATTATAATATTATCTAACAGAATTTTGTTTTGTTTTCTTTTAAGCTGTTTTTGTCTTCCATCAAATAAATTCCAATTTAAGGAAAGACCTACACTAAACCCTAATCTATCTAAAGATGGTGTATACGTTGCATTTAAACCTGCATCGCTAAAAGCACTTACTTGTGGTTTATATTTTAATTCTGAAATTTTTTGTTCAGCATTTATAGATAAACTATCCAGAACATATTTTTTTAAAAAAATAGAAGTTTTTTTAGAGATCAAATTTAATGACAATTGAAGATCGGCTAGTGTAAATATTTTAGTGTCATTAATTCCAGACAACAACTTTAAGGCATTAAAATTAGTAAGATAATCTGTAGTTGAACGGTTATACGCAATTTGCCAATTCAGTAATTCTATTTCAAGTAATTTTAAATCCGAATATTTATAAACACCTGATTTTACTAAAAATTTCATTCGTTCAAGTTGTGTTTTAATCACTTGAATTATTTTCTGATTATTTGCCTGTTTTTTTTGTGCTTGTAAACACAAAATATATTGATGTGTTACCAACTGTTTTAAGTCGGCTTTTGTTAAAGCTATCTTATTTTCATTTTTTGATTTGGTAAGCAAAACATTGTTTTTTTGTACGCTATACTGTTTAGCCGTAAATAGTGGTTGAGTAATGGAAGTAATTGCTTGATATTGTCCGCCATTACTAGCTCCTAAATCGTAGCCTATATAATTAGTACTTCCTGAAGAAGTTAATTGAAATTTATTCGTAGTTCCATCTTTTGAAATTATTGGAGCAAATAAAATACTACTATTTAAACTAATTTTTGGTGATTTATATATAGCATTAAACTGCTTTAAATCTATATCAATTATCTTATTGTTATTAATTTGTTTTTTTAATAATGGACTATTAGCTAAAGCTTTAGTTATAAAATAATTTAGATTTTGTGTTTGAGCATTTAAAGAAAAAATAAAACCTAAAACACCAATAATTATTAATATATATTTTTTCATATAATTTTATTTACTACTAATTTAAAAATATTTTTATATGTTACGATTAAACAAAAAAAGCCGAATTAACAATTCGACTTCTTAAAATTACTATTTACTATTAATCGTTATCTTCATTATCCGCATCTCTATCTTCATCATTATTTTTTTTCACTTCCTTTTTAATTACTTTTCCCTCTGGAGAAATAGCAACTTCCAAATTTTTAATATCATTTTCTAAAGCAAATTCATATACAACTCCTTTTGCTGTTTCAGACACTTCAGATTCATCTATATCAAACTCTTTAAACTCATTATCTAAAGTGCTTTTAACAGCATCTGGTAATTTAGATTTGGAAATTTCATGTTCTGTTTCTTTCCAAATACCCTCTGAAGTATAATTAGCAGAATATTCTTCCCCGTTTAGTTTAAATTCTACTTCCCATTCTGTAGCATTTTCTTTATCCCAAGCAGTTTTTTTAGCATTTGGAAATTTTTGATAAAATGCTGCTTTTACTTTTGCAGGTACTTTTATTGAAGTTTGTGCACAAGCTTGTGTAAATATTAAGATTATTCCTGTAAATAAAAATGTTAATTTTTTCATTTTAATTAATTTTAGATTACTACTATTTTAAACAAAGGTGCAACTCAATTTAGAATTTATTTTGAATTTTTGGTTAATATAAAACTTAATTTATATGCTTTTTTCTAACACATCTACTAAACTTAAATCCATAGAAGCTAAAATTTCTAACATTTTAATATCTTTATTTTTAGTACTTAAAAGAAGCCCTTGAAATAATGAATTGAAGGAAGCTTTTAAATTTGAGTCTTTAACATTAACGCTAAGTCCTTTCCATTTCTTTTTAACATCTAGTATTGTGCTTTTTAATTTTTCCCAATCTATTTTATCCTGTTGTAAAAGTGCTAGGGTTTCAAACCCCAAATAATCCATATGTTCAATTTGTATTTGATTTTTTATTTTATAACTATTTATATAATTGGTAACATTAAATTCAAAAATATCTGTAGCAACTAATGCTATTTGTTTATAATTCTTTTGCTTTACAGCTTCATTAAGTTTTTTAATTTTAGGATTTAGCATTTCTAGTCTTCCACTCAAAATGTATTTTTTAAAAATTAATTGTTTTTTTAATTCTTCAACTTTATTTAGTGATTTTAATACACCATTATAATTATCATCTAAAGCATATTCTGTCATATCTTCAAATGGTGATAAAATTTTATCCAACTCATTATATGGATTAGAATTTGATTTTACACTGGTTTGTGCTGAAGTTTGGAACAATATCATTATTGCTCCGATAGTTAAAATTGTTATTTTTTTCATGTCTTATTATTATTTACACAAATTTGCAACCTAATTTAGAAGAAATTCTGAACTGTTATTTTCCATTAAGTAGTTATTTTTCCCTCCATTTAATTCTATATCCTATGTTCCATTCAATAAAATCGGAAACATGAAAACTATAATCCCGTAATGTTATTCCAGCAAATAAATTATTAGAAAAATGATATTTTATACCAATTTTTTGATAAAAAACAGGTGTTTTATTTTTAATTTTTTTACGGAAAAGATAAAATGCAGGTTGCACAATTAAAGATACTTTATTAATAATTAGTTCATACGAAGGAAATATACTAATCTGAATTTTATTGCTAAACGCACTTTCAACTGGCTCAAGCTGATTGTTTTCAATTGCCACTTGAGCATCTAAAGTTCCATTATATGAAAAAGACATACCAATCCCAAATTTTGATTTATAACTTACTTGTTTATTAAATACTGTAGAAACACCAAATACAGGAAAGTTTAATCCTTCATATTTTTCAATAATATCAATATTTGCGTTATCAAAAATTACGTTTTTAATACCTCCAAAAGCTGAAATTAACCATTCTTTTTCACCAATATAGCTACTTAGATTATTTTTTATAAAAAAAGGACGATCCTTTAGATTGTATTTAAAACTAATTTTAGGACCTAAGTTATTTATTCCTTTATTTGGCTTTTTTAAAGCTCCATTAGAAAAATGTGTAAAAGAAAAACCTGCAGCAATATCCATTTTTTTGTTTAAACGATATTCTAAGTTTAAACCTGCGTCTATAAAAAATGACTGCCCTGCACCAATTGCTATATTATATTGATTGGTTATTGGATTAAAAGATTTCCAATTAAATGTAGCCCCAAACCCAAGTTCATAGTTAAAAGTTAGCTTACTCCATCTTTTAAAGGGTGCATTAAAAAAACCGTATAATGCAATTGGAGTTCCTATTTCTTCTGGATTATGAAAATCGGCTAAATATATTCCAACACCATAGCTCGGATATTTAAACAATTGTTCCCATTTATTAATACCTGTAGTTTGCTTAGAAAATTTTAAAGTAAATGCTTGAAATGCATTTATTCTATTATTTTCTCCATTAATACCTTTAATAAAATCGTTAGTAGCAAAAACATAGCCATTTTGATAGCCTATTTGAATTTTAAAATTATTAAGAATACGGGGTTCTAACTTTTTATTTGTTTGAGAAAAAACAATAAAAGGAATTACATATAAAATTGCTAGAAAAGTCCTCATTTTTAATTAATCCATAACCTTTTAGAAACTTGTTTTTTACTAATTTTTGTATTTTTTTCAGCTGTAAACAAAAGAATTTCTCTCATTTTTACTCCCCAAACTTTCCAATTTAATTCCTTCTCAAACTTTTTTCGTGAACTTATAGCTATACTATTTAATATTAATCGATAATCTAAAAGAGATTGAATTTTAATTGCATAATCATTTGGGGTTGATTTAAATGGTAAAGCATATCCATTAACTCCGTTTTTAATAATTGCATTTACGCCTCCAGTATTTGTTGTTATTACAGGAATCCCAAATGCATTTGCTTCACAAAACACTATTGGAGTACAATCGGCACGTGTAGGTACAAATAGTAAATGGGTTTTGTATAATATATTCAAGAATTCACCATGGTCTTTTTTGTTATTTTTATCTAAAAAAGGGATTACTTTTATATTAGGTTTGTTCATTAATTTTGGAGGAATACATCCGCAAATGGTTAAAGTTAAATCATATCCTTTATTAACTAAAATATCAAATGTTTTTAAAACAATGTCACCTCCTTTTCGTTTCCAATTAACCCCTATAAAAAGTAAATTAATAGTGTTCCTAAAGTCTTTCTCTAAAAATATGTTTTGAGGTATAAAGTCAATATTTGCACCAAAATTTACGGTAAAAACATTTTCTTTTACCGCTTTGTAATTGTTTATTACATATTTGGCTGCCCAGTTGGAAGAGTATACTTGTGTAAATGAATTATTTATTGCTAGTTGCTCAATTAAATTTGCTTCCTTATAAGAAAAGCGAGATATATTAGAAAAACTACTGTAATAGTTAGTGATTTGTCCAAAGGAAGTATCTGACAAATAGCATATTGGAATTGTATTTTTTAAATAGGCAATCTCTACTGAGCCAGCAGGAGCAAAAAGAACATCAATATTTTTATTTTTAAGTATTCTATTAATTTTATAGGCATAATATTTACTTAATAATTTACTATGATTTTTTTTAAATTTTTTAAAAAATAAAAGAAAGTGAGTTAATGTATATACTAACAGTGTTGCTTTTAAAAGTATTGGCTTTTTTATTGGACCTAATGCGTAAACTTCCTCAAATTCATTTTTAAGAGATTCAAACATTTTATAATGTGTACCAGACCAACTTTTTTTGTCCATTGGATTACTTGCTGTTACATAACCAATTTTTATTTTTTTAGTCATTATTAAAAATTAAGTTTATCCAAGTTATAATTTGTACATCTGGTAAGATTAAGGTTTAAAAAATATCCCATTGAATACCTATTTGTATAGTGTGGTACTTTGTATCTAAATGAGGTCCGAACCTAAATAAAGTCCAATGTCCGGAAGTATCAATAACTGTAGTTCCTACAGGGGCACTTGCATTATCTGCATCATGCGTTAAAATATATTTTGCTTCTACTAAGCCTCTTAATTTTTTTGTAATTGGAATGGTAATACCACAAGTTGCTTGCAAACCTGATTTAATATCGGCTTGTTTTCCGTGGTTTATTTCAGTTTTTACTACGCCATACCCCAAACCAAAATAACTATAGCTTTTATGATTGAATGAATTTTCCTTAGTCTTTTTAAAAGGAAATCTGGTTCTCATCAGCCCCATAATAAAAACACCACCTCTAGATTCTTCAGTTGTATTAAACTCTGGTAATTGATTTATTAAATACCTTTTTGCCGTACTATTATGTTCCCATTTTAAATATTCTAAACGCAAACCTAATTTATGCTGCCAATAGGTTAAATGTAAATTTCTCATAGCAGAAATATTACTAAAAACATAGGTTGTTTTTAAATACTCTGTTAAGTTTCCATTAGTGTCATACTGTTTAAATTTAAGATCTTGTCTTCCTGGAATTTGAATCCCATATGAACCTCCGATTGAAAATTGGCTAAAAGCAGTTTGAATGGTTAATATGGTGGCAGAAAGAATTAAAAATGTGGTAATTAATACTTTTTTATTCGTATTCATTTAAATAAAATTTAATTAAAATGTAATTTGTGTAAATACTCCAAAATGTTTATTATCTATAAAAGGAGCTATAGCTACTCCTTTAGTTTTTTTAAATGGATTAAAGTTTTTTAACGGCTTAAAATAATAGACTAGTTGTGTAACTACAATTCCAATTCCTGCACCAACTAAAACATCAGACATCCAATGTTTATTATTTAGCATTCTAAACGTGGCAGTTGTAGCTGCAAAAGCATAACCACTATACGCTAAAAACGGAGAGGTATCCTTGAACTCATTATATAAAACCGTTGCATTTGTAAATGCAAAAGTTGTATGACCTGAAGGGAATGAATGCAGAGAACCGTTTGGTCTTGTTTTATTTGTAATTCTTTTTAAACTGTGCGTTATTGATGCAGAAATAAAATTAGAGATGAACAAATATTTTGTTTGATCAAACCAATGGTTTTTGGCTTTAATTTTAAAAGCATCTGCTACATACATTTCTGCTATTGGCATAAATTGTACATAATTATCTATCTTAAATTCATAAGTATTTCCTACTTTATTTCGTAAATCTATTTGAAATTTCTTTTCAAAATGGGTATTATTAATAAGAACTCCTATTCCAATTAATGTTACTGGAAGAATGGTTTTTTTAATTGTAAAAAACTTATTTGAGGAGTGCTTTGACCTTTTAATTGAATCTAAAGTTTTACCATTTGAAATTTGCCCATAAATAGCAGATAAACTTAGAAGTAACAAAATTAGGAGTAGATAAAATTGTTTTAGCATTTTAGGTTATTTAAAAACCCAAAGATGTTAATCAATTTAGAAGAAATTTTGAATTTAGAATGTTACCGAAAAAGAATGTAATTTATTGGAATAATTATAAGATATATCCCAGTTATTTATGGTGGCAATTTTCTTAGCAATTGCAAGCCCTAAACCATTACCTTGTTTAGAATTATCCGTTTTTGAAAATCTATAAAATATTTTTTCTTTAGATAGTGCTTTATCCATTCCCGTATTAGAAATAATTAATCTATTATTAGAAATAACCACTTTAATTTTACCATTTACGGAATTATGTCTAATAGAATTCATTAATAAATTATTTATTAAAATTTCAGTTAAAGAAATATTTGCTTCAACCCAAAAATCTTCAATTAGATTTATTTCAATTTTAATATTTTTTTGAGAAGCTTGTTCCTTAAAAAATGATAATTGTTTATTAATTAAATTAGAGATTGAAAATTGCTCTTTATCATAATTTTCACTATTATCAATTTTAGATAAAAGCAGCAGATTTTTATTTAACCTATCTAATCTTGCAATTGTGTCATCAATAGATGAAACCAATTCAGCTTGTTCTTCCGTTAAATCTTTATTTTGAATTAAAGTGTCAATTTTAGCTTTAAAAATTGCAATAGGAGTTTGAAGTTCGTGAGCTGCATTTTCAACAAATTCCTGTTGATTTTTATAAATGATACTATTTCTTTCTACCAATTTTTGAATACTATTGTTAAGGTTGTTAAATTCTTCAATATTAGTTTCAGATAGGTTTGGCAACTTGTTTTTATCAATTTCAAAGATTTCAATTTGATGCAATGTATCATAAAAAGGTTTCCACAAATGAAGGGTTATTTTTCTATTAATAATAAAAAACCCTAACAATAATAATAAGATAAGTATCACAAAAAATAAAGCAATACTCAACATTAAATCTTCGGATTCTACCATGTTAATTTTAGCGGTAAACGTATAAGGATTTCCTTCTATAAAAATAGGGGTATTAATTTCTCTATATACTTCTTCTTCTTGATCTATTTCGTCAAAATAAGTTGAAAAAAACAAAGTTTCTTTACGTAAATTAGATGCTGGTTTTATTTTAATATCCGTATTAAATTTATTCCATAAATCAATATCTGATTTTTTAAGATTTGAAATAGTATTTTGTTTAAATTGAAATTCACGAAGTTTTAAAGCTTCATCTGCATTATTTAAATAAATTTGTTTACTAATAAAATAAAATAAAGGGGAAATAATAATTAAAATTATTATGGCAGAAATGATGTATTTTTTTTGCGTTTTATGAAGTAATTTTTCAGTCATCTTGCCATTTGTATCCTAATCCGTAAACGGTTTTAATATATTCTTCACTTTTAGCAATTTTTAATTTTTTTTTCAAATTTTTAATATGTGCGTAAACAAAATCTAAATTATCTAACATGTCTGCCATATCACCAGATAAATGCTCTCCAATAGCATTTTTAGATAATAATCTATTTTTATTTCCTATTAAATACAATAATAAATCTATTTCTTTCTTAGTAAGGTCTATTTGCTTATCATGAACTTTTACAATTTTTGAAAGAATATCAATTTTTATTTCATTAAAAATAACAATATTATTTCCGTTAAAATTTTTTCTTCTAATTAAAGCTTGAATTCTCACTAATAACTCTGATAAATGAAAAGGTTTTGTAAGATAATCATCGGCTCCAATTTTAAAGCCTTCAATACGCGACTCTAGTGTATTTTTAGCAGAAATAATTATAATGCCATCTTTTTTATTCCGACTTTTAAGTTCTTTCAATATCTGAAAGCCATTTCCGTCAGGCAGCATTAAGTCTAATAAAATAGCATCATACTCATACAGTTCTATTTTTTCAATTGCCAAAGAAATAGTAGTTACCCATTCACAAACAAATCCACTAGCATCCAAATAATTTTGAATACTTTTTCCTAATTCTGGTTCGTCTTCTATAAGTAATAATTTCACTTTACAAGAATATCTTTAAATTTAGAATAAAATTAGAATTTACTAAAATTAATATTCCAGAACAGTAAATTGTAAATCTAACGGTTTTAAATGTTCTATTAATTTAGGAATTAAGTCATTTCCTACTAATATATAAATTTCAGAAAAATTACGAGTACGTTCTTCTAAACTTTGATTTGGAAATAATTCGTTTTGTATTAATTTAATTCTATCAACTATATCTGCGTATTTGCGTTTTTCAGCTTTTAGCAATCGCTTTTCTAAATTGTTAAGCCCTTTTAACTGCTTTTTTTCTTGAGCATTTACTGCTCCTAAAAAGGAATAATCTGTTTGTTTAGCAACTTCTTTTAACAACTCAAATTGTTGTTCTAAAAATTCTTTTTGAGTAGAAAAATCAATTTCAACTTTAGAAATCTCCTTTATTTTTTGGCTTACTAAAACATCTTGTTTTTTAAATAAATTGGAAATTGAAATACCCAACTTTTGTAATTTTTGCATTTGTTTACTTGAAATAAACAATGCTGAATTTCGTAATAAAAGTATTGGAAATGTGACGTTTACTTTTTCAAAATAATTTTTAAGCTGAAACCAATATGCCAGTTCTCCTCCACCTCCAATATAACATAAATTTGGCAAAATAGTTTCTTGATAAAGTCCTCGCATTAAAACATTTGGGCTAAATCGTTCTGGATAATTGTATAATTCTTCTAAAATTTCATCTTTAGTAAAAACTAAATCTGTTTGATTTATTTTGTAGCTATTTTCTTCAAAAACTATACGTTCTCGTATAGAATATTTTAAATAAAATAAATTTATTTCTCTTGGATTTACTTGAATTTTATAGGAATATTTTTTTAGTTGTTCATTGGTTTTTGTAACTTCTTTAAATGAAGTTTGATGCAATAATTCATCTTCAATTATTGGAATAAATTGTTTTTTTAATACATTATTATCTCCATCTATAATAACTAAACCATACTTTCCAAAAAGCTCGTTGACCAAAAATCTTGTTGCAGCTGCTAAATTTGTGTGGTTTAAATATGCTTTTTTAAATAACTCTTTTAAATATTCTTCGTTTTTTGAAGTTCCTAACAACTCTGAAAATTCTTGATAGACTTTATAAAAATTTGTTGTTTTCAATCTGCCAACTGCACCACTACTTTCTCTATCCCATTTAACCTTATTTTCCTTAAAATTAAAGTAATTAATTTCTTCAAAATCATGATCTTCTGTTGCCATCCAATAAACAGGCACAAAATTATAATTAGGATAGGCTTCTTTTAGTTGTTTAGCCAAGTTAATAGCAGATACAATTTTATATAAAAAATATAATGGGCCAGTAAAAATATTTAATTGATGTCCTGTGGTTATAGTAAACGTGTTATCCTCTCCTAAAAGTTTTATATTTCCCTGAGTAAGTTCACTTATATTTAGTTTTTTATATTGGCTATCTAATACTTTTACTAAAGTTTTTCTATTTTCCGATTTAAAAGACAATTGTTTAAGTTCCAGTTGTTTTTTAAATCCCTCTAAATCTGGAAAATTTCCATAAAAATTATTTAGTTCAGCAGTTTGCTTTAAATAATCTGTTACTATTTTAGAAAAATAGCCAGTATTTTTATACGAAATACCTTGAACTATCATAATTTATTATTCTTTTCTTTGAAATAAAGTGTATACAAATTCTCTTGGATTTCCTGAAGGTTGAAAATAAGTGTAATTAAATGTTTTTAGCAACTTAAACTCATCTCCTAAACGCTCTTGCAACATAGCTACATTATAATTAAACACAGGTAAACCACTACATTTTTTAGCGCCTTCTAAGTTAAATTCAGAAAGAATAACAAAACCACCTTTTTTAACTGCTGATTTTACCAAATTAAAATAGCTTTTTTGTTGATTTTCTGTAGTAAAAAAATGAAGCACTGCTCTATCATTCCACAAATCAACATTTTTTAGGTTAAGTAATTCTGTTGGATTGGTTAAATCATCTATAATAAAATTAACCTCTGCATTTTTTGGAATGGTTATATTTTTATTCAACTCTGTCAAAGCGACTGATGAAATATCGTTAACAACTATGTTTGTATATCCATGCTTTAATAAATCATTAATTAACGTGGTTGCACCAGCACCTGCATTAAATAACAATGCATCTTTTGGTAAGTTGCATTCTTCAATTAAATTAAAAGATTGAATTGATTTTTCTTCGTACCACCCCAAACTTGTTAATGGATTTTTTTGATATGCATTATTCCAATGAAGTTGATAATTAAAATCTTCTGATTGATTTTTAGTATTTTCATCCATTATTTTATAGTTGTAAATTGTTTAGCAATGTACAGTTTTTGATTGTTTTTCGAAAATACAGAAAAGGTTATTTTTACCCTTCAAAAAAACTTAAAATGATGTTAATCTTTTATCGGTTCTCCATATAAATCAAACTCAGTTGCAGAAGTAATTTTTATTTGCGCAAATTTACCTACTTGCACATAATGCTTCGCTGCATCAATTAACACTTCGTTATCTACATCTGGAGAATCAAATTCAGTTCTTCCAATAAAATAAGCACCATCCTTTCTATCCACAATACATTTGAAAGTTTTACCTACTTTTTCTTGATTTAAGTTATATGAAATTTGACTTTGCAAATCCATAATTTCATTAACGCGCTGTTGTTTTACTTCTTCAGGAACATCATCCTCTAAATTAGCAGCATGTGTATTTTCTTCATGAGAATAGGCAAACGCTCCTAAACGTTCAAAACGCATTTCCTGCACCCAATTTTTTAATTCCTGAAAAGCTTCTTCTGTTTCTCCTGGATAACCTACAATTAACGTAGTTCTAATTGCCATATCTGGTACAGATTTCCTGAATGCTGCAATTAAATTAGTTGTTTTTTCATGCGATGTCCCTCTTCGCATAGATTTTAAAACTTCATCATTAATATGTTGCAGTGGAATATCTAAATAATTACAAACTTTAGGTTCCTTATTAATTACTTCCAAAACGTCTAAAGGAAATCCAGTCGGGAAGGCATAATGCAAACGAATCCACTCAATACTGTCAATTTTTACCAATGCTCTTAATAAATCAGCTAAAGCCCTTTTTTTATAAATATCTAAACCGTAATAGGTTAAATCTTGAGCAATTAAAATGAGTTCTTTAATTCCTTTTTTAGCTAATTTAGTAGCTTCAGTTACCAAATCTTCAATTGGTGTAGAAACATGTTTTCCACGCATTAATGGTATTGCACAAAAAGAACAAGGACGATCACATCCTTCTGCAATTTTTAAGTAAGCATAATGTGTTGGTGTTGTTGTTAAACGTTCTCCTATTAATTCGTGCTTATAATCTGCATCTAAAACTTTTAATAAATTGGGTAAATCATGAGTGCCAAAATATTCGTCAACATTTGGAATTTCTTTTTGTAAATCTGGCTTATATCGTTCACTTAAACATCCTGTTACATAAACTTTATCTACTTCACCTTCTTCTTTTTTTGCAACGTAATGTAAAATAGTATTAATAGATTCTTCTTTAGCATCTCCAATAAATCCACAAGTATTAATTACTACAATATTACCTTCATCATTTTCATCTTCATGAACTACAATTTTTTGGTTTGCTTTTAATTGTCCCATCAATACCTCACTATCGTAAACATTTTTAGAACAACCTAAAGTTACTACGTTTATCTTATTTTCTTTCTTAGCTTTAGTTCTCATCTCTTATATTTGGAGCGCAAAAGTACTAATTTTCATTTTGATAGTTTACAATTACCTATATTCATTATTTATAATTTTCTGGTAACTTTCTAACTTTTGTGAGTTTTTCAAATGCGTAACCTAATTGTAGTAATTTTTGTTCTTGGAAAGGTTGAGATATAAATGTTAAACTAATTGGTTCTCCCGTCTTTTTGTACCCCATTGGAACAGTTAAACAAGGATATTTTGCAACAGCAGCATATCCGGCATAATAATTATTAATCGATAAAATTGCATCTAAATTGTATTCATCCATAGGAGTTTTAAAGTATTTTACACCATTAGCATGTAATTGCTCTTTTACAGTATTAAAAGTTTTTGTTGAAGTTGTGTCTAACACAATTCCATCAAATAGTTGTTGTCCATAAGGTGCTCTATTTAAACTATCTAACAGATTTATATTTATTACATCTTGAACTGATTTTATAGACACATTTTTATCTGCATAATTTTTAAGATAGTTTGGTAAATCGTTTTTCATGTCAATATTTAACAATGTTAAAAAACCATTTAATTCAACTTGTGGAGGATCAAACTCTACAATTTCAGCACCTGCATTCTTTAATTTATTAATTGTTACTTTATAAATCGAATCGTTTAATAATTGTTTTATAACTCCAAATCTTTTCCCTCTTAAAGTAGCTGAATTTAAACCTTCTAAATAATTAATTTGTTGATTATGCCCTTTCGTTGCACTATCTTTAACATCCTCACCAGTCATAGCTGCAAGAAAAATAGCATTATCTATTACATTTTTAGTCATTGGACCTGGTGTATCTAAAGTGCTTGAAATAGGAACAATTCCTGTTCTACTTAACAAACCTACCGTTGGTTTTAGCCCAACTACTGAGTTTTGACTTGAAGGTGATAAGATTGAACCTGAAGTTTCTGTACCAACGGCAACAACTGCATAATTTGCTGCAACATCAACACCACTTCCTGAACTTGAACCACCAGTTTCAAATATTTTTCGACCATAAGGATTTAAGGTTTGCCCGCCAATAGCGCTATATCCCACAGGGCAATCACTACAAAAATAATATGCCCATTCACTTAAATTTGCCTTTCCTAATATTAAAGCTCCGTGCTCTTTTAACTTTGTAACAATAAATGCATCCTCTGTATTTTTATTATCTTTTAAAGCATAAGCACCTGCTGTAGTTGGCATTTCTTTTGTGTCAATATTATCTTTTAAAAGAATTGGTAATCCGTATAATGTATTAATTATATTATCAGGTCTGTTTTTATCTTTTTCTTTTGCTTCAGCAATTATATTAGGGTTTAGCGCAATAATACTATGCAAAGCTAAATCGTTATTACTTTCAAACTTTCTAATTCTATATAAATAAAATAAAGCTATTTTTTCATACGTTAATTTACCTTCAGTTACTGATTTTTGTATGGAAGGGATATCTTGTTCAATAAGTAAAGGTTTCAACTTATTGTAATCTTCTTCTGAGAAATAAGCTAAATCGTTTTCAAATGGTTTAAAAACTTCATTCATATCTAAATATTTAGATTGAATGAGTTTAAAACGCATTCTATTTATTTTGTGATTTTGTTGTGCTTCAATTTCTGAAGTTTCATTATATTTTTTGAAAACTACTGGTAATTCTTTCTTTTTACAAGAAGTTACTAATACTACAAATACAATTAAAAATAAGATTTTTTTCATCGGAAGAATATTTTATTAAAGATATAAAAAAGAAAACCTTTTATAAAATTTATAAAAGGTTTTCAAATATAATATATTATGTAATTAATTAAAAAACGAATCAACAAATTCAATTTTGTTAAATACTTGTAAATCATCAATTCCTTCCCCAACTCCAATATATTTTACTGGAATTTTAAATTCATCGGAAATACCAATTACAACTCCTCCTTTTGCTGTTCCATCTAATTTTGTAACTGCTAACGAAGTAACTTCCGTAGCTTTAGTAAATTGTTTTGCTTGTTCAAAAGCATTTTGTCCTGTAGAGCCATCTAAAACTAATAAAACATCATGAGGTGCATCCTCAACTACTTTTTGCATTACACGTTTAATTTTGGTCAACTCGTTCATTAAATTAACCTTATTATGTAATCTTCCTGCAGTATCAATAATAACAACATCTGCATTTTGTGCTACTGCTGATTTTAATGTATCAAACGCTACCGATGCAGGATCGCTTCCCATTTCTTGACGAACAATAGGAACTCCTACTCTATCTGCCCAAACTTGTAGCTGATCTATTGCTGCAGCTCTAAAAGTATCTGCAGCTCCTAAAACTACTTTTTTACCTTTTTTGGTAAATTGAGAAGCTAGTTTTCCAATAGTTGTAGTTTTTCCAACGCCATTAACTCCAACAACCATTATTACATAAGGTTTTCTTTGGTCAGGAATAGTAAAATCTGTTTCATTACCAGCATTAGTTTCTGCTAAAAGTCCTGCTATTTCTTCCCTTAAAATTACATTTAATTCATCCGTTCCTAAATATTTATCTTTAGAAACACGTAGTTCTATACGTTCAATAATTTTAAGTGTAGTATTAACTCCAACATCCGAAGAAACTAAAATTTCTTCTAAATTATCTAATACATCATCGTCTACTTTAGATTTTCCTGCAACAGCTTTAGATAATTTTGAAAAAAAAGAAGTTTTAGTTTTCTCTAACCCTTTATCTAAGGTTTCTTTTTTTTCTTTGGAAAAAATTTTTTTAAACAAATTCATTTTTCTAGTATTTAATAGTATAAATATAAAAAAGAAAAGCTACTTTCATTGGTTTTGAAAGTAGCTTTATATGATTATTAAGAACAAATATTATTTTTTGCTCAAAAAGTCTTTTACGTTTGCAGGATCCATAATAGCTTCAACAAAAGTATAAGCTCCTGTTTTTGGAGATTTTACCATTTTAATAGCTTTGGTTAATCTTTTTGATCCTGTTTGTAACGATGCTACTGATTTCTTTGCCATGGTCCTATATTATTTAATTTCTTTATGAACAGTCATTTTTTTCAAGATAGGATTGAATTTTTTAATTTCCATTCTATCAGGAGTGTTCTTTTTATTTTTTGTTGTAATATATCTTGAAGTACCAGGCATACCACTTGCTTTATGCTCTGTACACTCTAAAATCACTTGGATTCTATTACCTTTACTCTTTGCCATTTCTTAATAATTATTTTTTTAAAAAACCTTTTTCTCTTGCTTCTTTAAGAACTGCAGAGATTCCTTTTTTATTAATATTCTTTAATGCAGAAGTAGCTACTTTTAAAGTAATCCATTTATCTTCTTCAGGAATATAAAAACGCTTTTTAATTAAGTTAGCGTCAAATTTTCTTTTTGTTCTATTCAATGCGTGAGAAACATTGTTTCCAACCATTGCTTTTTTTCCAGTAAGTTCACAAACTCTTGACATATTTCTTTACCTTTATTAGTGTAATCTCAAACGAGATGCAAAATTATAATAATCCATCTAAATACACAAACTTATTTTACTCCTTTTTTAAAATTTCTTCTTTTAACATTTCTAAAGCTTTATTGGTAGCCCTTTCAATTACTTTTTCGCGAGGTTTGCCAAAATAAAATTCTTTGGTTATTATACCCTTTGGAGTAGCAATTGCAATAAAAACTGTTCCAACTGTTTTATCTGTTTCATCTGTTGTTGGACCTGCGTTACCTGTTGTAGCAATAGCGTAATCGGTTTTAAACTTTTGTTGTATAGATTTTGCCATTGCTGTGGCAACCTCTGCGCTAACTACAGAATATTTTTCAATTATTTCTTTGTCTATTTTTAATTCGTTTAATTTTATAGCTACATTATAAGAAACAATAGAGCCAATAAAATATGCCGAAGCTCCTGGCACTGAAGTAATTTTATGTGCAATATTACCACCTGTACAACTTTCGGCAGTTGCTATAGTTTGTTTATTTTGAGTCAATAATTTACCTATTACAACCTCAATAGTTTCAGAATCTTCAAAACCTACTATAATTTCAGGAATTAATTTAACTAGTTTTTGAACTTCGTTTTCTACTTTAAACTCAAGTTCTTTTTTATCATTTCCTTTTGCAGACAAACGTAATCTAACTCTTCCAAAAGATGGCAAATATGCTAATTTTATAAAACTTGGTAAATTATTTTCCCAATCCTCAATTTTTGCTGCTAATACGCTCTCTCCCATTCCGTAAGTTTGAATGGTTTTATGAATTATATAGTTTAATTTGAAAGTTTCTTTTAATTTTGGTAATACTTCATTCTTCATTAATCCTCTCATTTCATAAGGAACTCCCGGTAATGAAATTACTACTTTTTTATTTTGATAAAACCACATTCCAGGTGCAGTACCTAATTTATTTTTTAATGGAATACACTTTTTAGGAACTAACGCTTGATTTTTATTTACTTCGGTAAAGGGATAATTAATTTTTGCGAACATCTTTTTTATATGTTCAACAACATCATCATTTAAAACTAATGTATCTTTAAAATAAGTTGTTAAGGTATGTTTAGTAATATCATCTTTAGTTGGCCCTAATCCTCCAGTAATAATTACTATATCAACATTATTTTGAGCTTCTTTTAATGCTTTTAGAATATGTTCCTTCTCATCTTGGATAGAAGTTATTTGATATACAGAAACTCCTATTTTATTAAGTTCTTCTGCAATCCATTTTGAATTTGTATCTAATATTTGACCTATTAAGATTTCATCTCCAATAGTAATTATTTCCGCTTGCATTTATATAATTATTTGGGCTGTAAATGTACAAATTAGCACGCAACCTTTTACACAATTTTGCATCTTATCTTTAAAGAAGAAAAAGTAACCTAAAAAAATTAAAAGCCCATGAACTCAGTCCTCAATTTTAGCGATAGCGAACTTTTAGAAAAAATTGAAAATTGCTCTTTAAGTCCAAAATTATTCACCCACAAAACGATGTTAAGGCTTTCATGGATTTTAATTAAAAAATACGGCATGGATGAAGCTGTTGATAAAACTGTTGAAATTAAAGAAAACTATTTCAAAAATGCGTTAAACAGCAACAAATTCAACAAGACATTAACAAAAGCATATACCGAGATTCTGTATTTTTTTATGCAAAAATCGCCTAAATCTGATTTTGAAAAGTTACTAAAAGAATTTCCTAGATTATTATTTAACTTTAAAAAATTAGTAAAAACACATTATGGCTACGATATTTTAAAAGAGCACAGAAAGGAAGAACCAAATACAAATCGCCCTATTTTATTTACTTTTTAAGTTATTATTTAATTTTAACGCTAAAAAATTGTTGATTCTCAATAGCACCAATTAAAACATCATTTTCTGTAACTTTACCAACTCCTGCAGGAGTTCCTGTAAATAAAACATCTCCTTTTTTTAATGTAAAAAATTGTGAAACGTAAGCTATTAATTCATCTATTTTCCAAAGCATAGCATTAGTATTTCCATTTTGAACAACTTGATCGTTTTTTTGCAATGTAAAATTTAAACTATTTAAATCTCCTAAACTTTCTTTGGTTACAAAATTTCCAATTACTGCACTTCCATCAAATGCTTTAGCTTTTTCCCAAGGCAAACCTTTTTCTTTACAATCAGCCTGGATATCTCTAGCTGTAAAATCAATACCTAACCCTATTTCATCGTAATATTTATGCGCAAATTTTTGATCAATATATTTACCAACTTTACAAATTTTAACTAATATTTCTACTTCATAATGTACATCATTAGAGAAAGTCGGAATAAAAAATGGTTGCTTTTTAGCTAAAATTGCAGAATCTGGCTTTAAAAATATTACTGGATTTTTTGGCTTTTCGTTTTCTAATTCTTCAATATGTTTGGCGTAATTACGTCCAATGCAAATTATTTTCATAAAGTTGTGGTGATTTATTTTGTTATCAATGTAATTCTATTTTTTATTCCTTGATTAAGGAATCCATTTTTTCTCAAAGTTTGGTTTTCGTTTTTCTAAAAAAGCATTTCTTCCTTCTTTAGCTTCATCCGTCATATAAGCCAAACGTGTTGCTTCGCCTGCAAAAACCTGTTGACCAACCATACCATCATCCGTTAAATTCATTGCAAACTTTAACATTTTAATAGAAGTTGGTGATTTAGCCAATATTTCTTGCGCCCATTCATAAGCAGTATCTTCTAATTCTTCATGAGGAATAACTGCATTTACCATTCCCATTTCATACGCTTCTTGTGCAGAATAATTTCTTCCTAAGAAGAATATTTCACGTGCTTTTTTTTGTCCAACCATTTTAGCCAAATAAGCCGAACCATAACCTCCATCAAAACTAGTAACATCGGCATCGGTTTGTTTAAAAATAGCATGTTCTTTACTTGCTAAAGTTAAATCGCAAACCACATGCAAACTATGTCCGCCTCCAACAGCCCAGCCTGGAACCACAGCAATTACAGCTTTTGGCATAAAACGAATTAAACGTTGAACTTCTAAAATATTTAAACGATGATAGCCATCTTCTCCAACATATCCTTGATGACCACGTGCTTTTTGATCTCCACCGCTACAAAATGAATATACACCATCTTTTGTAGAAGGCCCTTCCGCTGACAATAATACTACTCCAATAGAAGTATCTTCTTGTGCATCGTAAAAAGCGTCGTATAATTCTTTAGTAGTTTTTGGTCTAAAAGCATTTCTAACATTCGGTCTGTTAAAAGCAATACGTGCAACACCATTACATTTTTTATAGGTTATATCTTCAAATTCTTTGACTGTTTTCCAATTTATTTTTTCCATTTCAATAAAAATTAAAGTGTAAAAATAACGCATTTTAATGGGTAAAAAAAAGATTACACAAAAGAATGCTTTATACAAATTACTATAAATTACAAATCAAAAATGCAGAAAATATTCAGTAGATTGTTATTTAAAATTTGAGTAGTTTTGCCTTATGGTAAAGGAAATTCAATTACGAATAAATCTGAATGAAGAAAAGCAAGCTGGCATTTTAATCAAAAAGTCTGCTAATAATTTACATATTGAGGAATCTGAGATTTCTGCGGTAAAAATTCTTAGAAAATCTATTGATGCTAGAAAAGCTGTAATTGTTTTTAACTATAAAGTAGCCGTTTATATTAACGAGAAACTACCTGAATCTTCCATTTATACTTTTAATTATAAAGATGTTTCTGCCGCAAAAGAAGTTCATATTATTGGATTTGGCCCTGCCGGAATGTTTGCCGCACTACGCTGTATTGAATTAGGATACAAACCAATAGTTTTAGAAAGAGGGAAAAAAGTAAATGAAAGAAGACGTGATTTAAGAGCTATAAACCAGTTTCATAAAGTCAATGATGATTCTAATTATTGCTTTGGCGAAGGTGGCGCTGGCACTTATTCTGATGGAAAACTTTACACTAGAAGTTTAAAAAGAGGAAATGTTCGTAGAATTTTTGAAAATTTAGTTTTTCACGGAGCAACCGAACAAATTTTAATTGATGCTCATCCACATATTGGCACCAATAAACTGCCAAGACTTGTTAAAAACATTCGTGAAACTATTCTAAAATATGGCGGAGAAATTCATTTTGAAAGCAAAGTAACTGATTTCAACATTAAAGATAATAAGCTGAAATCCATAACATTACAAAACGGTAAAGAACTTAATGTTAAAGCAGTTATTTTAGCAACTGGACATTCCGCTAGAGATATATACTATTTATTGTATAAAAAAAATATTGCGCTTAAAGCAAAATCTTTTGCAATGGGAGTTCGCGTAGAACACCCGCAACAAATTATAGATTCTATTCAATATCACTGCAAAGGAGAAAGAGATGAAATATTACCCGCTGCATCTTATAGCCTTGTACATCAAGTAAATGAACGGGGTGTTTATTCTTTTTGTATGTGTCCAGGTGGTTTTATTGTTCCTGCTGCAACTGCTAATGGCGAAATTGTAGTTAACGGAATGTCGCCTTCCAAAAGAAATAATAAGTTTGCAAATTCAGGTATTGTAGTTGAAATTAATGCAGAAAAAGATTTATATAAATACGAACAATTTGGAGTTTTAAAAGGATTAGAATTTCAAAAAGATTTGGAAAAAATGGCTTTTAATGCTGGCGGAAGAACCCAAACTGCACCTGCACAACGTTTAACCGATTTTGTTGAAGGACGATTGTCTAACAATTTAAACTTAACTTCGTATCAACCAGGACTTAAATCGGCTCCTTTACATTCACTACTGCCTAAAATTATTGGGGGACGATTACGAAAAGGATTTGCCGCTTTTGGGCAAAAAATGCATGGATTTTATACAGAAGAAGCTAACGTAGTTGGTGTAGAATCTAGAACATCATCTCCTGTTAATATTCCAAGAAAAGAAAATTTAGAACATCCACAAATTGAAGGTTTGTTTCCTTGTGGCGAAGGTGGTGGTTATGCTGGAGGTATTGTTTCTGCTGCTATGGATGGTGAACGATGTGCTGAAGCAGCAATTCAAAAGTTTCAAAATTGATGGTGTTTTTACACTATTAATTTAAGTTTTTCGTTCTATTTTAAATTCGCAAAACTATTTAATTTTTGCTTAGTTTTGACTTTTATTAAAAAACTATTTAATTTTAGACAATGAAATTTACCTCACTAAAAAGCATTTTCTTCTATCTGTTAGTATTTATTTCAAGCTATAGTTTTTCCCAAAATATAACTCTCAAAAAGTTTGATTCCAGAGAATTAGGAAATGAAAGATATTTAAAAGTTTATATTCCTGATAGTTACAAAACTGATTCTACTAAAGTTTATCCATTAACAATTGTTTTAGATGCCGAATATTTGTTTGATGTATATGTGGGCAATTCTATTTTATTTGCAAAAAAAGACAAAGCTCCAGAACAAATTATTGTAGGCATAAACCAAAACCAGTTTGATGAACGTTACAAAGATTGTTCTTATCAAAAAGAAAATAGTTTACCAACAGCTGAAGGAGCAGCTTTTTATCGATTTATTAAAAGTGAATTAATTAGCTATTTTGAAGAGAATTATAGAATATCGCCTTTTAAAACCATTGTAGGAAATACATTAACCGCAAATTTTATCAATTATTTTTTAGTGGAAGATTATCCTACTTTTAATGCTTTTATTAATATAAATCCATACTATGCAATGGATATTCCAACTATGTTGCAGCAAAAAGCAACTACTTTAAAAGATGAAAATAGGTATTATTATGTAAGTAATGGAAATTATAATTCCTCGAAAAGAGAAAATAGTATAAAAAACACCAATTTAATTCTTAAAAATATAGACAATCCAAAGTTTATTTATAAATACAATTATTTTGATAATAGCACTAAAACTGCTTCTATTGGAGAATCTATTCCAAATGCTTTAGCTTTTATTTTTAAAATGTATGCTGCAATTTCTAAAGAAGAATTTGATAAAAATATCAAGGATTTATCTCCTCCAGATGCTATTGCTTATTTAGAAAATAAATACGTGGAAATTGAATACTTGTTTGGAAGTAATTTAAAAATTAGACCTCAAGATATTTTTGCTATTGAACCTATAATTTTAGACAAAGAAAACGGAGATTATTTAAAAGATTTTGGAGAAATGATTAATAAATTATATAAAGATTCTCCTATTGGCGACTATTATATTGGTAGATATTATGAAACAGGTGGTAAATTAAAACAGGCCCTAAAATATTATAAAAACGGCTATATGAAATTACCAGAAGACGATCCAAATGCGGATGGCTACTACAAAAATATTGAACGAGTGCTACAAAAAAGAGATGGCACTTATATTGAACAAAACCCAAAAAACTAAATTAATAATGAAACGACAACTATTTTCAATTGCTTTTTTAGCAATAACCCAACTATTTTTTGCTCAAGAAGGTAATGTAGTTAATGTAAAAATACCAACTGCGCAAAAATATGTATTTACACCAGTTATTGATATTGAAGCTTCTAGTGTTAAAAACCAAGGCTATACAGGAACTTGCTGGAGCTTTTCTACAACTTCATTTCTTGAATCTGAAATTTATAAAAATACTGGAAAAAACATCGATATTTCTGAAATGTATACAGTTAGGAATACCTACCCTATTAAAGCTTGGGATTACGTAATGCGACAAGGTAAAACTCAATTTGATGAAGGAGGTCTAGCTCATGATGTGCTTAATTCTGTTAGTAGATATGGATTGGTTCCTCAAAGTGCTTTTTCAGGTTTAGTAAATGGAGAAACTAATTATAATCATTCAAAAATAGTTCCTAAACTAAAAAAAGTTTTAGATGCTTATATAAAAAATGACAAACATTCTAAACATCCTAATTGGAAAAAAGAAATAGATTCTATTTTAAACGTTACTATAGGAAAAGTGCCAGAAAAATTTATGTATGATGGAGTTTATTATACTCCAAAATCGTTTTTAAAAATGACAGGAATTAATCCTAATGATTATGTAACCTTAACTTCCTTTTTACAACAACCTTTTTACACTAAGTTTATTTTAAATATACCAGATAATTTTGCAAATGGCAGTTTTTATAATTTACCTATAGATGAATTAGTAAAAGCTGTAGATACTGCCTTAAAAAAAGGATATACTTTAGCTATAGATTGTGATGTTTCAGAAAAAACATTCTCACAAAAATATGGTGTAGCAGTTGAGCCTAAAGACATTGCTGACGATGCAAAAGCTATGACTTATATTGTAACTGAGAAAAAAATTACACCTGAATATAGACAACAAGAGTTTGAAAATTACGATACCACAGATGATCATTTAATGCATATTGTTGGTTTAGTTAAAGATCAAAATAACAATGAATATTACAAAGTAAAAAATTCTTGGGGAACTACTGGAGATCGTATTGGTAATGGTGGTTATGTTTATATGAGTAAAGCTTACTTTAAATTAAAAGCAATTTCGGTTTTAGTAAATAAGAAAGGCTTAGATGATACTACAAAAAAAGAGTTGAAAATTTAACTTTCAATAAAAAATAAAAAAAGGCGTTTAAAAACGCCTTTTTTTATTTAAAGAAATTACTGCTGAATTAATTTTATTCCTTCTTCTGAAATAGTTATAAGTTTTTGTTTAAACAACCCTCCAATTGCTTTTTTAAAAGCTTTTTTACTCATTCCTAATTTATATTTTATATCGTCAGGAGAACTTTTATCGCTTAAGTCAACAAAACCCTCATTTTGTCTTAATGCATTTAAAATAATAATTTCATTTTTAACTATAGTTTGCTTAAATCCAAGAGGTTGCAAACTAACATCTAACTTTTCATCTTCTCTAATTTTTTTAATATAGCCAACTAATTTTTGCCCTTCCTCAATTTTTTGATAAAGTTCATTTTTATATAATAATCCTTCATATTCCTGATTTACTAAAACTGTAAAACCAATATTAGTACTTCTTCCAACTATTAAATCAACTTTATCTCCTACTTTTAATTCCATTATTATATTTTTAAATTCTTAAAATATGCTTTTAAAATTTTATCATTTACCTCTGTTGGAGTTTGGATTTCTAATAATTTTGGTTTCTCTGAGTAATGATAAAATGTAACTAAATTTTCTTGAACTTCTTTTTCTGAACTTGCAACTTGATATTCAAAATTAAACATTTTACATAAATGCTCCGCAGTTAAATCATGAGGTGTTTCAAAATACTGTAAAGCATTTGTTGTACTTGGACCAGGAATAAATTTAAAAATTCCTCCTCCTCCATTGTTAATCAAAATAATTCTAAAACTTGCAGGAATATAATTATTCCAAAGCGCATTACTATCGTAAAAAAAGCTAATATCACCCGTAATAAAAACGGTATTACTTTTACTAGCAAATGCCGCTCCAACTGCAGTACTTGTTGCTCCGTCAATACCACTTGTTCCTCTATTACAAAAAACCGATAATGTTTTATTAATATCAAATAATTGCGAGTACCTAATTATGGAACTATTGCTAAGCTGCAATTGAGAATCGTCTGGGATACTTGCTAAAATTTGACTAAAAACTTTTAAATCCGAAAAATCACAGTTATCTATAAATTCTTGATGCTTTTTTAAACGAATTTCCTTTTTATGTAACCAAAAACGTTGATAATTACTTTCTGTTGATTTGGTTAAAAAGAAAAATTGGCTAAAAAATAAGGTAGGCGAAACTTTAAAATGATGCTCTAAACATAAAAATGTATTCAGCGCTGTTTTTGAATCTACGTGCCAATGATGATTTGGTTTGTATTTTCTTAAATGCTGTTTTATTTTTTTAGAAACAATTAAACCACCTAGAGTGAGTAAAATTTCAGGTTGAAATTTTTCTAATTCATCTTCAACAAAAGGAAAAATTAATTTATCAATACTATTAATGAATTTAGAATTCCAAACGTTTGCTGTGTTTTCAATTAAAACCAATACAGAAGGATCTTTTACAAGATGTTCTAATTGAATTTGTAAAAGTTCATCGGGATAATGTGCCCCAACAATAACCATTTTTTTGGATGAAGCATTCCAAATAGTTGCATATTTTTGAAGTTCATTAACATTTAAAGGAGTTTCGTTCAATAAACTTTTAGGTAACTTTTTACTTTCTATATCTATGTTTTCTTCTTTAACAATTTCTTGCTCTGTCTCATATAAAGGCTCATCAAAAGGAACATTAATATGTACAGGCCCGTTTTGTTTTACGGCTATTTCCATTGCTTTTTCACAATGGGATTTATCTTTATCATATCCTAAATTTGCACTAAATAAAATATGATTTTTATAAACATTTTCTTGTCGAATAGTTTGACCATCTCCAATATCAATTAAATGCAAAGGTCTATCTGCAGAAATAACAACTAACGGTATATTACTATAAAAAGCTTCTGCAATTGCTGGATAATAATTTAATAAGGCCGAACCAGAAGTACAAACTAAAGCAACAGGTTTTTTAGTTTGTTGCGCAATTCCAAGCGCAAAAAAAGCAGCACTTCGCTCATCAACAATTGACAAGGCTTCTATTTTTTTAGAATTTGCTAGTTCAATAATTAGTGGGGCATTTCTTGAGCCTGGTGAAATTACAGCCTTTTCAATTTTGAATTTTTCGCAACTTTTTACCACTAATTGGGCTAATTTATTTTTAGATTGTTGTGGCATTTATTATTTAATTAAAGTGCAAAGTTACATAAAGTTTATACTTATTATATTTTTATTTTTTTGTTTAGCCTAACTTGATAATTATCATTTTAATTTTAGAAATTTTAATATAATTTTAATTTCTAAAATTAAAATCCTTGATTAAGTTAACTGCTTTATTATTAGTACTTTTTATTACTGCATTTGGAGCTATTTTTTTAGTTACACTTTCCACAAAAAAACTTAAAAACAGGTTATTACTAGGATTCTTTTTTTTAATTAGTTTTTTAGTTTTTTTCGGAAACTTTTTGGCTTTCTACAATTATTGGCAAATTGTACATTATTACGATTTTATTTTTCTAGCAGCACTTTTAGCTTTTTATCCATCTTACTACTTGTACCTTTTTAGCGCTTTTAATTTTAAAATTGTTAAAGCAAAATGGATTTATCATTTTATTCCATCTATACTAATTGCTATAATAATGATAATTGCTTCTATTATTGCTAAACCAGAAGACTTTCAAGTTTATATGAATAATAACCTTTATGGAACAACATTAACAACAAAACCTGCAAATACATTAGATTTTATTTATGATTTAGGAAGAATAATTCATCTTTTACAAATAGTTTTATATACTTTTTTAGCTATTAGAATTATTTTAATTGGGAAAAAATCTATAGCTAACTCATTTTCTAATCTAGATAATTATCAGTTGCAATATTTTTATACAATAACTATTTCTTTTATTGCACTAATGTCAATCCCTGGTTTTTATATTACATTAATGGGCAGAGTACAATTTTCAAATAACGATTTTTCACTGCTATATTTAAGTATTATTTTTACTCTTTTATATATAATACTTGCAATTGTTGGGCTAAAACAAATTCCTTCTATAGAAAATTTAAACGGTAGTTCTAAAAAACATGAAATTTATGACAAAGAAATGGCTGCCATTGAAAATAGATTATTGAATTATTTTAAAAAAGAAAAACCATGGTTACACCCAGATTTAAGTATTTGGGATGTTGCTAATCATATTGGTACTAACAGAACATATATATCACATATTATTAATGAAAATTTTCACGATAATTTTAATGCCTTTGTAAATAGCTACAGAATTGAAGAAGCTAAAAAATTGCTAGTTAAAAAAACAAAAACACCAATTACAGAAATTAGCGATATTACAGGTTTTGGATCTGTAAATTCCTTTATACGAATTTTTAAAAAAGCTGAAAACCAAACTCCTACCAATTACAGAAAAAAGAACTCATAATTTTACGATTTGAAACTTATTTTTTACGATTTAGGTATTGCTAAAAACCAAATTCAAGTAATTTTATAACATATAAAAATACTAAGGTTACGTTTTCAATTGGGAAGTTTGCTATTTGCTATTTATCAAGTATCCCCACACAGGAAAAATTCAAAAATTGCTAACAAATGTTAATCTTAGTATTTTTTTATAAAACACTTTTTATTACCAAAGCTTTATTTTCAGTCTCTTCCCATTCTTTTTCAGCACTACTTTCTTTGGTTATTCCGCCGCCTACATAAATATGAATTTTATCTCCTTTTAACTGCATACACCTTAAATTCACAAATAAATTACTTTTATTTTGAATATTCAGTTCTCCTAAAAAACCTGTATAATAACTTCTATCATAATTTTCGTTTTCTAAAATGAATTTTGTTGCTACATTTTTAGGTAATCCGCAAACTGCAGGTGTAGGATGCAGAGCAAAAATTAATGGTTTTAAAGTGTTTTTTGAGGTTAGTTTTGCAGAAATATCAGTTCGAATATGTAATAAATTTCCTGCTTTAACTGTAAATGGATTGGTAATTTTAACCTCTTTCGAAAAAGGCTTTATAGTTTCAACAATATAATTAGTAACAAATTGCTGTTCTTTCTGTTCTTTTAGTTTCCAGTTAACATCAAGCTTATTTTTATAAACTTGCGTACCAGCCAAAGCCATGGTTTTAAAAGTATTCTTTTCTACAGAAATTAACTTTTCAGGAGTTGCCCCCATCCATAATCCAATTTTTGGATGAAACCAAATATACACAAAGGCATTTGGATACTTTCCTAACATCTTTTTAAAGGATTTTTCTAAATCAAAGTTTAAAGCAGTTATTTTTTCCATCCTAGAAAGTACAATTTTATCTGCTTTACCATCTTCTATAAAATCAATTGCTTTTTGAACTAATTTTATATGTTTTTGTTTAGAAGTTTTATCTTCATCATTTTTTAAAATGAAACTACTTTTAAAATCATTATTAATTACATCTTCTTCCTTAAAAGTAATTTCTTTTTTAACACATTTATTTAATGGAAATAAAATTGTATCGTTATTATTAAATGGAGAAAAAACAAAACCTTCTTCCTTAAAATCAGATAGATAAACTATTTCTTTTGTGTTGATAAAATAAGCTATTAATTTAAATTCATTTGGTTTTTTAAATACTACAAATGGACTTTTAGACTTAAAAGTTTGAATGATTTCTTTTATATATCTATCAAAATTATTCACTATAATTACTAATTAAGTTGCTGAATCAATACCTGCTTAATATCCTTAAAATTAGTCCAAACTAAACCATGCCCTGCATCTTTTAAGGTTACCAATTTAAATTTTTCGGGAGAAATTTGTTGCTGTAATAACAAGGAATTTTTATACGGAACAATCCAATCGCTATCTCCTTGAATACAAATTATGCTTGAAGGATTATCGTTCCAAGATTTTTCAAAATTTTGCAAATCTTTTTGATGAGTTAATTTTTCCTTTGAAGCTGCTTGCCATGTTTTAGGCACTAACCAACGTGTAATTTTCCATTTATATAAATTAAGTAACCAAGGCATATTTTCCTGATTAGAATATACTGCTGGTGCTAACAAAACTATTTTTTTATATTTCTTTTTTGAAGATAACGCAATTGGACCGCCATAAGAATAACCAACCAATATGGTTTTAGTTGGATTAAGCTTAGCTATTAAATTTTCTAACATTTCCTTTTCAAAAGCAATAGATTCTTGAACTTTTCCCGTTTGATAAATTCCATATCCAATTCTATCATAACTAATTAAATTTGCTTTTTTTCGCAAAACGCTATCTAGCATATATTTTTTAAAATCTAACGCAGAACCAATAGAACCATGAATAAAGACTATAGTTGGTTTTGTTGTATCCACTACTTTTTGAGTAGCTAAAACTCTATAATCAAAACTTTTAAATTCTTTTTTATAAATAAAAACAGGAACATTATGGCTTTTAAATTCCTTAAAAATTGCCACATCTGTTTTTGGAGTAGAAAACCTATAAAATTGTACAACAACAAGAATTATAATTGCTAAAAATAAAAAACCAATTATTTTTAAAACTTGTTTTAAGCGTTTTCTCATGGATTATTTTTTTGGTAAAATAATGTTGGTAAGCTTACAATGAGATACTAATTTACCTAAATCATCCGTAATTTTAATTTCAATTAAATGTGTAGTTCTACCTTTATGAATAATAGTTGCTGTAGCTGTTATTTTACCACTTTTTACACTTCGTACATGATTTGCCGTAAACGCAATCCCTCTAACCATAAATTTTTCAGGATCAACAGCTAACATGGATGCTGGACTACCAACACTTTCAGCCAAAGCCATACTGGCTCCTCCATTTAAAATTCCATCTGGTTGATAAACTTTACTTGTTACTGGCATAGTTGCTACTAAATAATCATTACCAAAGTCTATATATTTAATATCAAGGGTTTCCATTAGCGTATTTTTACACAAACTATTTAAATGAGCCAATGTTTTTTCTTTTGAAGTCATAAGTTAAATTGTTACTCTGTAAAAATAATAATTTAAAAGTTTAAATAGTACCTTTGCATTAAATTATAGCAAACTTAAAATGGCTTACCGAGTTAGAATTATTTTAGATGTACCTACAGATGTTATTAGAGACATTGTTATTGATGAAAATAGTAATTTAGAGGAGTTTCATTTAGCTATTGCCAAATCATTTGGATTTAAAGGTCAAGAGATGGCTTCATTTTTTAAAGCAAATAATGAATGGGAACAAGGTGAAGAAATACCTTTATTTAATATGTCGGAAGATAAAAGTGCTCCAACAATGCAAAATACTAAGCTAAAAGATATTTTTATTAATAAAGGAGACAAACTAATTTATGTATATGATTTTTTTGCGATGTGGACATTTTTTGTTGAATTCATAAACACTATAAAATCTACTGAAAATCAATCACCTAAAGTTATTTTTCAATTTGGAAATACGCCAGAAAAAGCTCCTGAAAAAGAGTTTATTGCCGAAAATGATTTAGATACTTTTAACGATTTTAATGAATCTGATGATTTTGATAATTTTGAAGATTTTGATGTTGAAAATTATTAAACATTTATTATATTTCTCGTTTACCTTTAAGTAAATATGTGTTCACATTTTCATAATTTCTAACTACAAAATCAAAACCAACTTTTAGAATATCTCCCATATTGTTACTTTTTTTAAATTTAACATCTTTGGTATATTTAAATAAATCGTTTTTAAGTTGTTTTACTTTTTCTGAAGTAGATATTTTATCCTTCATCATACAGTTTAATAAATCATGTATTCTTTCATGATCTCCTTTAATCCTTCTAGCTATAGCAGATCTTTCTTCTTTTTTGTACTGTTCAATTGATTCTTCATGCAAACTTTCTGATACCATTTTAACAAACGGATAATTATCTTTAAAAAATTGTGGAAAATATACTTTTAAATTTCCTTCATAGCTTTGTTGGTCAAAATCCATAGCTCTAATTCTATATTCAACCTGATCAAAATCGTAAGAAGCAACTATTACAAAATTGTATGCTCTCATATCGCCTAATAAACGAATCATACAACGTTCATTAAATTTCACAAATTCTTTAGAAATCTTTTTTCTGCCTTGTTCTGAAACAGTTGGTAATATATCTTCCAAAAAAACATCACCCGGAACACCTAAAACGTGTTCTTCAATTAAAGTATCTTTATAAATTAAAAAATTGATGTTGTTTGGAGATAAAATATGCTCTAATTCCAAACCATAAACCCTTGAAGCATCTGCAATTTTCACATAAATATATGAGTAATTATCATTTAAAATATTACGAATTTTAACTCGGAAAGGTTTTGAATTACCAAAAGTGCAATAGTCAATAGCATCAACTGTTAAATATGGCAACGAATCTTCAGTACCATCACCATGCAAAATCATGTACATTTGCTTTAAACTCAAATCAATTTCATCCCTTTCATGCTCACTATAATAAACTCTAACCCATAAAGAGTCTTCTCCTTTTTTATCATAAACTACAATTGCACCATCAAAACGAAGCAAATCTTCATAAAAAATAGGAATTTTAATATTTCGATTGTAGTCTGTAAGGTAAGAATACAACTCATCGTTTATTGGATATGCAGGTTTTTTTTTTGAAATTAACTTTTCTTCCATAATTTATATTCGCATTCTTTTCCAAATTTAGTATATTGCTGTAACAAAATATACAAATTATCGTCTTAATTTTATACTAAACACAAAAAATTTGGAAACTATTTTAACCATTAACCAACTAAACAAAAAATTTGGAAAGGTTCATGCTGTAAACAATTTATCTTTTGATATAAAAAAAGGGAATGTTTATGGAATTCTAGGACCTAACGGAAGCGGTAAATCTACAACTTTAGGAATTATTTTAAACGTAGTTAATAAAACTTCAGGAAGTTTTAGCTGGTTTAACGGCGATTTATCTACCCACGAAGCTTTAAAAAAAGTTGGAGCAATTATTGAACGCCCAAACTTTTATCCATATATGACCGCTATCCAAAATTTGGAATTGGTTTGTAAAATAAAAGAAATTTCATCTGAAAAAGTTAACGAAAAACTTAAAGCTGTTCATTTATTTGAAAGAAGAAACAGTAAATTCAAAACATTTTCATTAGGAATGAAACAACGTTTAGCTATTGCTTCTGCATTGTTAAATGACCCTGAAATTTTAATTTTAGATGAACCAACAAACGGTTTAGATCCTCAGGGAATTCATGAAATTAGAGAAATTATAAAAAATATTGCTCAAAATGGTACAACTATTTTGTTAGCTTCACATTTATTAGATGAAGTTGAAAAAGTTTGTACGCATGTAGTAGTAATAAGAAATGGCATTAAATTATATTCTGGCAGAGTTGATGAAATGACTGCTTCTCATGGTATTGTTGAGCTTAAAGCCAATACCGAATTAGAAAATCTTCAAAAAGTGCTTGCAGGATTTGATGGAATTTCAACAACTAAAATTGAAAACGAATTGGTAATTGCAACTCTAAATAAAGAAATTTCTGCAAATGAAATTAACGAGTTTTTGTTTAATCACAAAATTGTTTTAACACACTTAGTAAAAAGAAAACCAAGTTTAGAACAACAATTTTTAACACTTACTAACAACAATTAACATGCTACGTCTTTTAAATATAGAACTCCATAAATTAAAATATAACCGTGCAAGTAGAGTATTAATAATCATCTATTTTGTATTACTTACTTCAATAGCTTTAATTGCAGCAATAAATTTTGATATTGGTCCCGTACAATTTCATTTAGCCGAACAAGGTATTTTTAACTTCCCTTATATTTGGCATTTTAACACGTTTATAGCCTCTATTTTTAAATTCTTTCTATTACTTGTAATAGTTTCTATGATGGCTAATGAATACAGCAATAAAACTTTAAAGCAAAATTTAATTGATGGATTAAGCAAAAAAGAATTTGTGCTTTCTAAATTTTATACAGTTATTTTACTAGCACTAATTTCTACTGTATTTGTATTTGTAGTTTCTTTGATATTAGGATATATTTATTCTGATTTCACAGAATTTTCTATTGTTTTTTCAGATTTAGAATATTTATTAGCCTTTTTTGTAAAATTAGTTGGCTTCTTTTCCTTTGGATTATTTTTAGGAATTTTAGTTAAACGTTCTGCTTTTGCAGTTGGAGGAATGTTAGTTTGGTTTTTTGGAGAAAGTATTTTAAAGGGCTATCTATTTTGGCAATTTAAAGACGCTACAAATACTACAGAACATGTAAACAGCATTATGCGCTTTTTACCTTTAGAAGCAATGTCTAACCTAATAAAAGAACCTTTTACTCGATTAAGTGCGGTAAAAACAGTTGCAAAACAAGTTGGTGAAAATTTATCTAAAGATTTTTCCGTACAACCATTAGATGTTATAATTGTTCTTATTTGGACCGCTATTTTTATTTTTCTATCCTACAAATTATTAAAAGTTAGAGATTTATAAACAACATTTATTTAATTAAATAGTTATTCCTATTTTTGACATTCTAACAACCAAATAGAATGAAAAAGATAGCACAAATTTTCTTACTAATATTCTCAATATCTGCTTTTTCACAAGGAGAAGCTAATAATTGGTTTTTTGGACAAAGTGCTGGGCTTAATTTTAATTCCTCTACGCCAACACCTATTACTGGAAATTTAGTTACTTACGAAGGTTGTGCTTCTTTCTCTGATGCAAATGGAAATTTACTTTTTTATACAGATGGAACTAAAGTTTGGGATAAAAACGGATCTATTATGCCAAATGGGAATAACTTAAAAGGAGATCCTTCAAGTTCTCAATCTGCAATAATTGTACCTCATCCAGGTAACACAAACCTTTATTATATTTTTACTGTTGGAGCAAACAATTATGATAACCAAGGAAATTTAGTTAAACCAACAGAAGGACTACAATGTTATACCGTAAATATTACTGCTAATGGAGGTTTAGGAGATGTAATTGGTAATCCTATCGATTTATCTAATGGTTTAAATACATATTGGACTGAAAAAGTAACATCTGTAAAAGGATCTGAATGCAATACATTTTGGGTAATTTCATTAGTTAATAATACCTTTTATAGTTACAAAATTGATACATCAGGTTTAATTGCTACACCAGTAATCTCAACCGTAAATAATTATGCTAATGACCCAAGAGGTTATTTAAAAGTTTCTCCTGATGGGAAAAAGTTAGCTAGTGCAACTTATGGTCCTAATAGCAATTTACTATTATATAGTTTTGATGATACCAATGGAATAACTACAAATAATGGTGAAATGTTACTTTCAAATAGTAATTATATTGATCAAGCATATGGTGTTGAATTTTCAACTTTATCTACTAAACTATACTGCTCAACTGCTTCTTATAATCAGCCAACGAATGACTACACTTATAAACTTTACCAATTTGATTTAAATAGCAGTAATATTACCGCCTCTAAAATATTAATACATAATGAATTAGGATTTAGAGGTGCGTTACAATTGGCTCCGAATGGAAAAATTTACGCAACTATTCCTGTAAATTATAGTGTCGGAACTCAATTTTTAGACGCAATTAATGCTCCTGACGAGTTAGGAACTGCATGTGATTTTGAAACAGATGTAATAAATTTAAGCCCTGGTGTTGCTATGCAAGGTCTTCCTCCTTTTATTGCTTCTTTGCTTTTACCAATTGAAATTACAGACAATAATTCTAATCAAAATATTAATAAAACAACTGTTAAACGTTGCATAGGTGAAACCTACTCTATTACTGCTGAAAACATAACAGGAAGCCCAACTTACGAATGGACATTTAATAACAATGTAGTTAGTACAACAGCGTCTCTTAATTTAGGTTCTCTTACATCTTCTTCAGCTGGTACATATTATCTTACTGTTGAAACTACAGATAACTGTGGATTTAGAATTACTTATAAAGGAGAAGTTACTTTAGAAGTTTATAACCCACCAACAATAACACAACCATCTGATATTAATCAATGTGATAATGATAATGATGGTTTTTATACATTTGATTTACATACTTTAAAAGATTCTGAAGTACTAAATGGGCAAGACCCCAATGAATTTGAAGTGCTTTATTTTAAAAATCAAATAGATGCAGATAATAATACCAATACTATTTTAGTAAATTACACAAACAATACACCATATAGTTCTGATACCTTAATTGCACGAATTCAAAATAAAAATAATCCTATTTGTTATGAAACTGCAAGTTTTGTAGTAACTGTTTTTGAAACTCCTAATCCTCCTACAACTATTTCAAATTATAGCATTTGTGACTCTAACATTACTGGAACGGATACAGACGGAATAGAAACTTTTAATTTAAATAGTAAAAATTCTGAAATTTTAAACGGACAATCTTCAAATAACTTTACAATTACCTATTTCACAGATGCCACTTTAAGTAATCCTGTTTTGACTCCTAATAATTTTCAAAATACAAGTAATCCACAAACTATTTATGCTGAAATTGTTAACAATAATAATCCTAATTGCATAAATTCTACCTCCTTTATTATTGAAGTATTTGAATTACCAACCATTACCAATTATTTTGAATTTAAACAATGTGATGAAGATGGTACAAGTGATGGTTTTACAGATTTTAATTTAACCGAAGCAAATACTTATTTAACCAATAATAATAATAATTCCTCTCTAACCGTAACGTATTATTTAAATACAGATGATGCTAATTCAGGAAATAATTCCATTAATCCATATCCATTTTCTAACCAAACACAAAGCACCGTTTATGCTAGAATAGAAAATGAGAATGGTTGTTATAGAATTGCTCAAATAGATTTATTAGTTTCTTCTACACATTTTTCTACCAATTATTTAAAAACAGTTTCTACTTGTGATTTAGATGATATAAATGATGGAATATCTACTTTTATTTTAAAAGAAAATGATACGGCTATTATTAATCAATTTCCATCTGGACAAAATTTAACTGTTTCCTATTATAGAAATTTAAATGATGCGCAATTAGAACAAAATGAGATTGATAAAAACAATCCTTATTCTAATGAAATTTCTGAAAACCAAACTATTTATGTTAGAGTGGAAAGTGAAGATAATGGTGCTTGTTTTGGACTTGGTCCTCATTTACAGTTAACTGTTAATAAAAGACCTGAATTTGAGCTAGATAGCACAGCAATTTACTGTCAAAATTTGAATCCAATAACACTTACTACATACAATCCTAAAGGAAATTACACCTATCAATGGACAGATGAAAATAATACCGTTATTAGTAATTCTTCTAATGCAATTATATCATCTGAAGGTAAATACACCGTTATTGCAACATCACAATATAATTGTGAATCTTTCCCTCATTCCATTCAAGTTAATCCATCAATTATTGCTGCTATTTCCCAAAATGATATTCAAATAGTAGATGATTCTGAAAATAATTCTATTACTATAAATACCAATAACCTTGGAATTGGAGACTATGAATTTGCCTTAGACAACAGTTTTGGAAATTACCAAGATGAGCCTGTTTTTACAAATGTAGCTCCAGGAATTCACACTGTTTATATTCAAGACAAAAACAACTGTGGCATTGCTCAAACTGATGTTTCGGTAATTGGTTATCCAAAATTCTTTACCCCAAATAATGATGGTGTAAATGATACTTGGAAGGTTTTAGGTGTAAATGAAAATTTTTATGCAAACTCAACTATTTTTATATTTGATAGGTTTGGAAAACTAATAACCAATATCGACCCAAAAGGCGAAGGTTGGAATGGTGTCTTTAATGGTCAGTACTTACCAGCATCTGATTACTGGTTTTCCGTAGAACTTATTGATAAAGATGGAAATGTAAGAATTAAAAAAGGCCATTTTAGCTTAATCAGACGATAAATTCTACAATATTTCCAAGGTTTTATAGTTATAAATTATTATAAACAAGATATTTATTTTATATTTAACCTATAGCTATTTTTTATTACTATGAAAAGAATTATGATTTTTTGGCTAATTCTTTTGCCAATTTTGACCTTTTCGCAAAATGAAGCTGCTATTTGGTATTTTGGTCAAAATGCAGGGTTAGATTTTAATTCAGGTTCTCCAGTAGTTTTAACTGACGGACAGTTATCCACTTTTGAAGGATGCGCAACAATTAGTGATGCCTCAGGAAATTTACTTTTTTATACAGATGGCATTACGGTTTATGACAAAAACCATAATATTATGCCTAATGGAACAGGATTGAATGGAAATTCCTCAAGTTCACAATCTGCAATTATCGTTCCGAAACCAAATAATGCCGACCAGTATTATATTTTCACTGCAGATGAAAATGTTGTTGGTTCAACAGATAATAATATGGGTATAAACTACTCCATAGTAGATTTAACCTTTAACGGTGGAAATGGAGATATTACAACTAAAAATGTACAATTAATTGCAAATGGTTATGAAAAAGTAATGGCCATAAAACACGCAAACAATAACTCCTTTTGGTTACTTACTTTTATTGACGATACATTTTATGCTTGGCAAATTGATGCTACAGGTATTAATGCTCCAATAACTTCAACAGTTACTACAGGATCTCCTTTTGCTTCTAGAGGGTATTTAAAAATTTCAAACGATGGTAGCAAAATTGCTTGTGCAAATTTTGGCCCAGGAGGTAAAATGCGTATTTATGATTTTAATACTTCAACAGGAATTGTTAGTAATGAAACCACACTTAATTTTGATGATACCAATGATATTCCTTACGGCGTAGAATTTTCTCCGCAATCGCAACGGCTTTATGTTACCACTTGTCAACTTTCTGGAAATTATTCTGCACCTCCAGGAAAATTATATCAATTTGATTTAACAAATGCTAATAATAGAACTTTAATTCACTCTTCTAAAACTAATACACGTGGAGCTCTCCAACTTGCAATTGATGGTAAAATATACCGAGCTTTATCTGTTTCAGGCATTAATCAAGTAGGTACAAATTATTTAGGAGTTATCAATAGTCCTGAAGGAATTGGAGCTGCTTGTAATTACGTACATGAAGCAATTGATGTAACTTTAGGAGAAACTTTTCCTACTCACCAAGTTGTAGAAGGTTTACCTCCATTTATGCAATCGTATTTTGAAGAGCCTAATATTACCGCGAATGATGTTTGTTTTGGATTACCTACACAATTCAACTTTAATTCCTCTTCTCCTCCAACTACTATTACTTGGGATTTTGGAGATCCAACTTCTGGAGTAGATAATACATCAACATTAGAAAATCCAACACATATTTTTACTTCTTCAGGAGTTTTTACAGTAACTGCTACAGGAACAATAGGTGCAAATCCATTTAATTTAACTTTAGATATTACTATTTATGATTCACCAGTAGTAACTTCTCCTGTTACACTTACAGAATGTGATGACAACTTTGACGGTATTCAAAATTTCAATTTAGAAGATGCTAACTCTTTAATTTCTGCAAATTACCTTAATGAAACTTTTACTTATTACACAGATTCAATTGCAGCAGTAAATGCCGATTCAAATGCATTAATTTCAAATCAAACTTCATTTTCAAACGGCACACAACCTACAGTTTGGGCAAGAATTGAAAACACAACAGGTTGTTTTGAAACTGCTCAGATTAATTTAGAAGCAACACCTATGCCTACTTTTGATCTTCAACCAAATATTACTCTATGTTCAAATTTTTCTAATATAACAATAGGAGCAGAAAACCCATTAGGAAACTATTCTTATTTATGGACAAATAGCAATGGAGATAATTATGGTACAACTCAACAAATTGTTGTAGATACTGGAGATACTTATACCGTTACAGCAACAGATACTAATAACAGTAATTGTCAGATGTCAAAAAGTATTCAAGTAGTTATTGCTCCTATGCAGCCACTTCCTAATTTTGGTGTAAACAACCTTGAAATTATAGATAGTACAGCAAATAATAGCATAACTGTAAATACAAATAGCTTGCCTGATAGTAATTATGAATTTGCGTTGGATTCTGGAGATTTTCAAACTGAAAACATTTTTCAAAATGTTTCTGGAGGATTACACACTGTTACAATTAGAGATCTTGATAATTGTTTAGAAGCAAGTGTTGAAGTAAATATAATTAGTATTCCAAATTTTTTCACTCCAAATAATGATGGAATAAATGATACTTGGCAGGTTACTGGTATTGAAAATCAACCAAACTCTAAAATATACGTTTTTGATAGGTTTGGAAAATTAATTGCAATTTTAAATCCTTTAGGTAATGGATGGAATGGTTTATATAAAGGTAATCCTTTACCTTCTACAGATTATTGGTATCGTGTTGAATTAGAGGATGGTAGGTTACTCCAAGGTCATTTTAGTTTAATAAGAAGATAGCCGTATGATTCTTTTTTAATATATTTAACCTCATTTAATTGTTATATAGTTGAAATCAAAAATAGCCATATTACTTCTGTTATTAAATATAACTCTCGCTTTCTCCCAAAGAGAAGCTGCTAATTGGTACTTTGGATATGGTGCTGGATTAGACTTTAATTCTGGGACTCCAGTACCTCTTACAGGGGCTTTAGAAACAATTGAAGGTTGCGCATCAATTTCGGATCCACAAGGAAATCTATTATTTTATACAGATGGTTCAACAGTTTGGGATGCAAATAATTCTATAATGCAAAATGGGACAGGTTTACTTGGACATAAATCTAGTACGCAATCCGCTATTATAGTCCCAAATCCAAATAATCCATCAATTTATTATATTTTCACTGTAGATCAACCAGATGAGAAAAATGCAGATGATACAACAATTAATGATACAGATGATGGTAGTATTGATGGATTAAATTATTCTGAAGTTGATATGAATTTAAATGGAGGTTTAGGGGGGATAAACCCTCTTAAAAAAAATATACATTTAATTACTTATAACCAGCATCATAGTAATGAGGTAGCGTTTAAATGTTCTGAAAAAATTACTGCTATTCAACATGCTGATGGTAATTCATTTTGGGTAATTACTAATTTTACAAATAGATTTTATGCTTTTAGAATTGACTATAATGGAGTTAACAGCACTCCTGTAATATCTTCTACACCTACCGATATTCAAACTGGTGGATATCTACGAAACGCAATTGGCTACTTAAAATCTTCTCCAAATGGTAAAAAATTAGCAATTGCACATTACTCAAGTAGAAAAAATAATGAAAGAACTCCAAAAACTAATTTATTAGTTTGGAATACAGGGAAAGTTTTATTATATGATTTTGATAATGCTACAGGCAAAGTTACTAATGAAAATTTATTAATGGCTGGAGACAATCCGTATGGTATTGAATTCTCATCAAAATCAAAAAAATTATATGTAACAGTCAATCATTTTGATAGTAACGCTGAATCTGATGGAAGTTCATTATATCAATTTGATTTAACTGCAGATAATATTGCAACATCAAAAGTGTTAATAGTTAAGAATGACAATTCTGCAGGAGCATTACAACTTGCTATTGATGACAAAATATATAGAGCAGGTTATAAAGATTACAATAGTGGTTTTCTTTCCGTAATTAATAAACCTGAAGAAAAAGGCACTGCATGTGATTTTGAATATAATAAAATTAGTTTAGGAGGAAATAAAGCTACTTTAGGTCTACCTCCTTTTATTCAATCTCTATTTTTATTTAATTTTAAATACGAATTTACTTGTTTTGGGGATTATACACATTTTTTTATAACTTCTTTAGAACCTATTGATAGTGTTCTTTGGGATTTTGGAGATGGAACAACTTCTACTGATTTTGACACAACACACCAATACAGCGCTCCTGGTACATATACGGTAACACTAACTAAAACAGTTGATGGAGATGAAGGAGATCCATTAACTAAAGATGTAATAATTAAAGAAAAACCAGAAATTCTTGACTCAACATATGAATTATCTCAATGTGATTCATATGACAGTAATCCAAATGATGGTTTGGCTACATTTAATTTAAATAGTGCTATTGACGAACTAACACTGCATAAGCCAGATGATTATTTAGTTTATTTTTATTTAAATGAAACAGATGCCGAGGATGATAATTATAACCAGCATTCATTGCCAACAACCTATACAAACATAACTCCAGATCAAATTTTATTTGCTAAAATAATGTATAAAGATTCTGATTGTTATAGCCTTGGCAAAGTAAAACTAACTGCTGTAGTTAGTAGTTTACTTGAAACTGACGATTTAGTTGGCTGTGAAGCTAACGATAATATGGGAGAATTTGATTTAAATAAAAAAACTACAGATATAAAAACTTCACTTAGCTTACCAAGCACAGTTGAAATTAGTTATTATGAAACTAAAACAGATGCAATTAATGAAACAAATCCATTAAATTCAGATTACATCTCGTCGGAAAAAACAATTTATTTTAAAGCTAGCAATAATGGGGTTTGTTATGGTTCAGGAACTTTTGGCCTAAAAATTAATCATTTTCCAATAGTTCCATTTGATGAAACTTTAAATATCTGTGAAAACGATTTTCCAGTAACTATTAATGCTCCTATTTCTTTTGACCAAAAAGATAATTACACGTATTACTGGAGTAATGGAAGTTCTTCATACAGCATTATTGAGCCTTCCCAAGAAGTAGTTACAGTTACAATTACTGATAAATTATATAATTGTGAGAAACTAGTAACATTTAATGTTAAAAAAGTATCCCCTCCTATTGTTACTAATGTTGATATTAATATAGATGACAGTATCATCATTATTAATACCAATTTAAATAATGATAATTTATACGCATTAGATAATCCTTTTAGTGAATTCCAACCGGAAAATGTCTTTACAGATGTATCGCCAGGAACACATACTATTTATCTAAAAAATAAATTCAACTGTGGAGTTACAAGTAAATTAATTTTTGTGCTAGGTTTCCCGAAGTTTTTTACACCAAACAATGATGGTATTAATGACATTTGGGAAATAAAAGGGTTAAATTTTAGTGATTTCACCTATTCAAACATAAACATTTTTAATAGGTTTGGGAAACATCTTATAAGCATTGACCCACACTCAAATTGGAATGGCTTTTATAATGGAAAAAGGCTTAATTCAGACGATTATTGGTTTTCTATTAATGTCACTGACAAAAATAATATAACTAAAACTTACAAAGGGCATTTCAGTTTATTAAGAAAATAGTTAATTTTTCTTCAAATCTTAACTTACACAATTCAGCAAACAAAATTCAACTCAAATTAGTTTACTTTTGTACCATGCATTTTAAATTAGATTCACATTTTAAACCCACAGGAGATCAGCCAGAAGCAATTAATCAATTGATAAAAGGCATACAATCCAATGAAAAATATCAGACATTATTAGGGGTTACTGGTTCTGGGAAAACTTTTACTGTTGCAAATGTGATTGAAAAAGTTGAAAAACCAACCCTAATTTTAGCGCATAATAAAACACTTGCAGCTCAATTATATTCAGAGTTTAAACAGTTCTTTCCAAATAATTCTGTAGAATATTTTGTTTCGTATTATGATTATTATCAACCAGAAGCTTATATTCCTGTTACTGGAACATATATTGAAAAAGATTTATCTATTAATGAAGATATTGAGAGGTTGCGAATAAGTGCATCTTCAGCATTACTTTCAGGAAGAAGAGATGTTATTGTGGTTGCTTCTGTTTCTTGTATTTACGGAATTGGAAACCCAGTAGAGTTTAAAAAGAATGTTATTTCAATTCACAAAAACCAAGTTCTTTCAAGAACTAAATTTTTACATCAATTAGTAGCAAGTTTATATTCTAGAACTGAAACTGAATTAAGTAGTGGTACCTTTAAAGTTAAAGGAGATATAATTACCGTTTACCCATCTTATGGTGAGCATGCATACCGAATTCACTTTTTTGGAGATGAAATAGAAGAAATTGAAAGTTTTGATGTTGAAAATAATAAAGTAGTTGAAAAATTTGAAGATCTTAAAATTTATCCTGCTAATCTATTTGTTACCTCTCCTGATGTTTTACAAAATGCTATTAAAAACATTCAGGATGATTTGGTAAAACAATTTGACTATTTTAATGAAATTGGTAAACATTTAGAAGCTAAACGATTGAAAGAACGTACTGAATTCGATTTAGAAATGATACGTGAATTAGGCTATTGCAGTGGAATTGAAAACTATTCTCGCTATTTAGATCAGCGAGAACCTGGAACTAGACCTTTCTGCTTATTAGATTATTTTCCAGATGATTTTTTAATGGTTATTGATGAAAGTCATGTAACTATTCCCCAAGTACACGCAATGTATGGTGGAGATAGATCTAGGAAAGAAAACCTAGTAGGTTATGGATTTAGATTACCTGCCGCTATGGATAATAGACCTTTAAAATTTGATGAATTTGAAGAAATTCAAAATCAAGTTATTTATGTAAGTGCAACTCCTGCCGATTATGAATTACAGAAAACAGAAGGTGTTTTTGTAGAACAAGTTATTAGACCTACAGGTTTATTAGATCCTGAAATTGAAGTCCGTCCAAGCATCAATCAAATTGATGATTTAATTGAAGAAATTCAAATCCGTGTTGAAAAAGATGAACGAACTTTAGTTACAACTCTTACTAAAAGAATGGCAGAAGAATTAACTAAATATTTAAGTCGAATTCAAGTTCGATGCAGGTATATTCACTCTGATGTTGATACACTTGAAAGAGTTGAAATTATGAACGATTTACGCAAAGGTTTATTTGATGTACTTATTGGAGTTAACCTTTTACGTGAAGGATTAGATTTACCTGAAGTTTCTTTAGTAGCTATTTTAGACGCTGATAAAGAAGGTTTTTTACGTTCACATCGTTCTTTAACTCAAACAATAGGAAGAGCCGCTAGAAACATAGAAGGAAAGGCTATTATGTATGCAGATAAAATCACAAAAAGTATGCAATTAACCATAGATGAAACAGAACGTAGAAGAGAAAAACAAATAGCTTATAACACCGCTAATAACATTACTCCTACTCAAATTAGAAAAAGTATTGAAAACACATTAGCAAAAAATACTATATCCTCTTATCATTATGATAATACAGTAAATTTAGCTGCCGATGAAGAATTAAGTTATCTTTCAAAATCTGAAATTGATAAAAGAATTCGTGAAAAACAAAAGCAAATGGAAACAGCTGCCAAAGCCTTAGACTTTTTGGCTGCAGCCAAGTTAAGAGACGAAATTAAGAAGTTAAAAGAATTAGTTTAATTCCATACATCTGTTTGAAGCCAAACTGAAGCATCTTTTAAATAATCCACATAATCACAAGGTTCAAAATGAGTTAAACCATCAGCTACTACAAAGGTAATATCACTACCTGCTGCAATTGACTGATTTACCCATTCTTCTGTTTGAGCAACAGGAAATAACTCGTCATCTCCTCCGTGAATTACATATAAAGGTATATTAATTTTTAAAACATCACCATTAGATTTAGCAGGATTGTAAGAACTTGCCATTGGAATAGCTGCAGAAAAAAGGTCAGAATAATAATCTGCATAAAACCAGCTACCATTTCCTCCATCACTATAGCCTGTAATTACAATTTTATTTTCATCAATAGGTAAATATGTTTTAGCTAAATCTAAAAGAGCAAGTACTTGCACCTGGTTTTCTTGATCAAACCAATAATAACCATTACTATTGGGACTTATTATATATGCATTCAAATCTGCAAATGCAGGTTGTGCTAAACAACTATTAGTTACTTTATGAGCATCCTCGTAAATGTTTGAAGCTCCACCATGTAAATCTATAATTAAAGGGCGTTTATTAGATTCTGAAACATTTTCAGGAGCTATAATTCTAAAATTCCAATAATAACCTGCAACTGTAGATTCTAGAGTAAAGTCATTAATACCAGGCTGAATATCTAAATTACTAAAGTCATTTTTTACATCTTCTGCTGTTCTATCGTTTGGAACGATAGAATTTCCATTTCCTCCTCCACAACTCACATTAAATATAATTATAAATAAAAAGACACTGAATTTTTTTAAAATTCTCATAGTAAAATATTTTAGTTAGTATAGTCAAATATACACTTTTAAATTATAATCATAAAAAAACCCTGCAAAAGCAGGGTCATATTATTATATCTAATTTTTAAACTAATTTCCTTTTTTATAATCTTCTAAAAATTTAGCTAAACCTATATCCGTTAAGGGATGTTTTAATAATCCTTTAATAGAAGATAAAGGCCCAGTCATAACATCAGCACCTAATTTTGCACAATCTATAATATGCATAGTATGACGAACTGAAGCTGCTAAAATTTCAGTTTCATAATTATAATTGTCATAAATCAAACGAATTTCATCTATTAAGTGTAATCCATCTGTTGAAATATCATCTAATCTACCAATAAACGGAGATACATAAGTTGCTCCTGCTTTAGCAGCTAATAATGCTTGTCCAGCAGAAAAAACTAAAGTTACATTAGTTTTAATCCCTTTATCCGAAAAATATTTACAAGCTTTAACTCCATCAGCAATCATAGGTAATTTAATAACAATTTGAGGATGTAAAGCTGCCAATTCTTCACCTTCTTTTACCATTCCTTCAAAGTCAGTTGCAATTACTTCTGCACTAACATCACCATCCACAATATTACAAATTGCAACATAATGCTTTAAAATATTGTCTTTTCCTGTTATTCCTTCTTTAGCCATTAAAGATGGATTAGTAGTTACTCCATCTAAAATACCTAAAGCTTGTGCTTCTTTAATTTGGTCTAGATTAGCAGTATCAATAAAAAATTTCATGTAGTTGTGTTTTTAATTAATTTAAATTGTTGTGCAAAAATACGTATTTGATTATAATTTATAGTGGTTCATTAATAACTTTTCATAAATACTATCTGGAAGTATTCTTTTTAAAAAAATAGAAAACTTTTGCATAAAATCACCTACTTTATAATGAATTTTAGGAGAAGGAGTTTCTATAACTTTATAAATTGCTTTTGCCATTTCAATAGGATTGCTTCCACTATCTACATGCGTATTCATTAAATCTAAATTTTGTTGATACACTTCTTTGTAAGCAGAATTATCGAAAACTGGTGTATGATACCTTCCTGAAGCAATATTGGTAGCAAAATCACCTGGCGCAACGTTGGTTACTTTAATTCCAAAGTTTTTAACTTCCATGTTTATGGCTTCTGTTACTAATTCCAAGGCTCCTTTTGTAGCGGAATAAATTCCTCTAAAAGGTAATCCCATATAGCCTGCAATAGAAGTAACATTAATTATTAGTCCACTTTTTTGTTTACGCATTTGTGGTAAAACAGCTTTCATAGTATCAATAGCACCAAAAAAATTAGTTTCAAATACTTTTCGCATTTCATCTGTTGGCGTATCTTCTATCGGGCCTGTAATTCCCATTCCAGCATTATTGATTAAAACATCTATTTTACCTTCTTCACTAATAACCATTTTTACAGCGTTATTTATACTTTCTAAATTGGTTACATCTAAAGGAATTAATTTGAAAGGATGATTTTTTATTTTTGATGGATTTCTACTAGTTCCATAAACTATAAACCCTTTTTGAGTTAAAAATTCACCTACAGATTTACCTATTCCTGAAGAACCACCGGTTATTAATATAACTTTAGACATAAAATTAGGATAAAGATTAAAAGTTGTAAAGTTAAAAAGTTAAAGTTAAGAGAAGAAAAAAACTTAACAAAAGCGCATAAAAAAAGGCAAGCTACCTACATCACACCGCTACAACCTAATACCTTTGCTGCGTTCCCGCCCTGGAGGATTCAAAGGGAGCTGGTTGTGTAGGACTTGCCAGGCTGCAAATTTACAATCATTTATTGTTTAAACCAATCATTTTTTAACTATTTTTATGTAACAATTTTAATTAACTGTTTACTAATATTTTATTACGTACAAATAGCATAAATTTTATAAAACAATTAATATTAAAGGCTATTTAGTATATTTGTTAAACTTAAACCTAATCAAACATCATGGAAAAACAAAAAACTTCAGCCAAACAAATTATGATAAATTATGGATTGTTACTTGGATTAGTATCAATTGTAATCAGTGTAGCTAATTATGCCTTCGGTAATATATACAAACCTCATTGGATTGTAACTGTTATTGGATTTATAATTCCAGTTGTATTTATTGTAATGGGAATTAAAAAAGTAAAAGAGCAAAATAATGGCTATTTAAAACTTGGAGAAGCAATAAAAACATCTTTGGGTATAGTATTAATTTCAGCGATAATTTTTTTAATTTATTTTATACTATTTACAAATTTTATTGAGCCAGAATTCTATGCCAGATCATTAGAATTTAAAAAGCAAATTATGTTAGATACTTACCCTAACATGAGTGATGAACAACTAGAAAATGCAATGAAAATGCAAGAGAAATTTAGTAATAATATGGTTACTTCTGCTTTTATAATAATTTTTAACTTGGTTTACGGATTAATTGTAGGTTTAATTGGTGGTTTAATTATGAAAAAAACTAAAGAAGAAGTAACTAGTATTTAAAAATTAAAACCTTAAATGGATATATCAATAGTAATTCCATTATTAAACGAAGAAGAATCTTTAAATGAATTATACGATTGGATTGCAAAAGTTATGCAATCCAATCGTTATTCTTATGAAATTCTTTTTATAGATGACGGAAGTTCAGACAGTTCTTGGAAGGTAATTGAAAACCTTTCTAAAAAAGATAATAACGTAAAAGGAATCCAATTTCAAAAAAACTACGGAAAATCTCAAGCACTAAACGCTGGTTTTAAAGAAGTTAAAGGAGATGTAGTAATAACTATGGATGCCGATTTACAAGATAGTCCTGATGAAATTCCTGAATTATTTAACTTAATTAAAAATGAAGGTTACCACCTAATTTCTGGATGGAAAAAAAAGCGTTACGATTCTAAAATTCGTAAAAATATACCTTCAAAATTATTTAATGCTGCTGCACGAAAAACTTCTGGTTTAAAACTACACGATTTTAATTGTGGCTTAAAGGCTTATCAAAACACTGTAGTTAAAAATATTGATGTACGTGGCGAAATGCACAGATATATTCCAGTACTTGCAAAAAATGCAGGTTTTATTAATATTGGTGAAAAAGTAGTACTTCATCAAGCCAGAAAGTATGGAGTTACTAAATTTGGCATGGATCGTTTTATAAATGGTTTTTTAGACCTAATTACCATTTGGTTTTTGTCCAAATTTGGAAAACGCCCAATGCATTTATTTGGTTTATTGGGTACCATTATGTTTATTATTGGATTTGCATTTTCCTTCTATTTAGGTGTTGATAAACTTTTTATCCATACATCTGGTAGATTAATAACTGAACGCCCCGAATTTTATTTAGCATTAACTACTATGGTTATAGGTACACAGTTTTTTTTAGCAGGCTTTTTAGGTGAAATTATTTTGCGTACCAAAACCGATACCAAACGTTACAATATTTCAACAAAAATTAATTGCTGATAAATTTCTTTAAAACTACTATTAAATAGTATTTTTGCATAAAAATTTAATTTAAAGATTATGAGCACAATTTTAGAAAAAGCCAAACTTTGGTTATCTGACACTTTTGATGCAACTACCCAACAAGAAATTCAAACTCTTATTAATAATGATCCTGAACAATTAACAGAACGATTCTATAAAAATTTAGAATTTGGAACTGGTGGAATGCGAGGTGTTATGGGAGCTGGAACTAACCGAATTAACAAATATACTTTAGGTAAAGCCACTCAAGGATTAGCAAATTACTTAAAACAATCCTTTCCAAATAAACAATTAAAAGTAGCTATTGCTTACGATTGCAGACACAACAGCAATACTTTTGCAAAAATTGTTGCAAATGTCCTTTCTGCAAATAATATAAAAGTCTTTTTATTTGAAGATATGCGTCCAACACCTGAACTTTCATTTGCAGTTAGACATTTAAATTGCGATGCAGGTATTGTATTAACAGCTTCTCATAATCCTCCAGAATACAATGGATATAAAGTATATTGGAATGATGGTAGTCAAATTGTACCTCCAAATGACATTAATATAATTAATGAAGTTAATAGCTTAGATTTTTCTGAAATTAACTTCAATACAAATGAAAACTTAATTGAATATATTGGCAAACCTATAGATAATGCTTTTATAAAAGCATCTGTTGCTAATGGAACTTTTGATACTAAGGAACGCGAGAAATTAAAAATTGTTTATACTTCGTTACACGGAACATCTATAAAATTGATTCCAGATGCATTAGCCGCTGCAGGTTATACCGATGTTAATATTGTAAAAGAACAAGAAGTTCCGGATGGTGATTTTCCAACTGTAGCTTCACCAAATCCAGAAGAACCTGCCGCTTTAAAAATGGCTACTGAATTAGCAAAAAAACTTGATGCAGATATAGTTATTGGAACTGATCCTGATAGTGATAGAATTGGAATTGCAGTAAAAAACTTAAAAGGTGATATGCAATTACTTAATGGTAACCAAACCATGAGTGTAATGACAGATTTTCTAATTAAAAATTGGAAAAAACAAGGTAAATTAAACAGAAAACAATTTGTGGGTTCTACAATAGTTTCTACCAATTTAGTTAATAAAATAGCAGATAGTTATGGTGTAGAAACTCATATTGGACTGACTGGATTTAAATGGATTGCCAAAATGATTCGTGATGAAGAAGGTAAATTAGATTTTATAGGCGGTGGAGAGGAAAGTTTTGGCTATATGGTTGGCGATTTTGTACGCGATAAAGATGCTGTAACTGCAACTCTTTTAGCTTGTGAAATTGCTGCAAATGCTAAAGCAAACGGAAGTTCTTTTTATAAAGAACTAATTCAACTGTACGTAAACCATAATTTTTATAAAGAACATTTAATTGCTGTAGTAAAAAAAGGAATGGATGGCGCAGAGATTATTAGTAAAATGATGGTAGATTTACGAGAAAATCCTATAAGTGAAATTGATGGTTCTAAAGTGGAGTATTTGCATGATTATCAGGCTTCAACTAAAACTAATTTATTAACTGGTAAAGTTGAAAGTATTGCTATTGCAAAATCAAATGTTTTAATTTATGAAACTGCTGATGGAACAAAAGTTGCTGCAAGACCAAGTGGGACAGAACCAAAAATAAAATTCTATTTTAGTGTTAATACTCCTTTAGATAATTTGGAAAATGCTACCTCTACAGAATCTAAGCTAGATGCTAAAATTCAGCGAATTATTAAAGAAATGAAACTTGCTTAATGAACTACTTTAAGAAAATTATAAAATACGCTAAACCTTATACTAAATTTGCCTGGCTTAATATTCTGTTTAATATTTTGTATGCTATTTTTAATGTATTAACAATAGTAGCTTTTATTCCTGTTTTAAATATATTGTTTAAACAAGAAAACAAAATTGAAGCTGAGCCAGTTTATAACGGTATTTTTTCTTTGGGGAAATATGCTCAAGACAGTTTTTATTATTTCATTTCCCAAAAAATGGAAAATGATGGAGCAATAAAAACCTTAGTTTTTGTGTGTATTTTAACGCTATTTTTATTTTTCTTTAAAAATTTCTTTCGTTATATAGCTTCATTCGTATTAGCATTTTTAAGAAATGGTGTGGTTAAAGATTTACGAGATAGCATATATCAAAAAATTATTGAACTACCTATAGCCTATTTTTCCGAAAAAAAGAAAGGTGATATTATTGCCCGTATGACTTCGGATGTGCAAGAAATAGAAAATTCGTTTTTAACATCACTAGAAGCAGTAGTTCGTGAACCTCTAACCATAGTAATTTCATTAACAATAATGCTAATTATAAGTACAAAACTTACCTTATTTGTATTTATTTTATTACCAATTTCAGGTTTTATAATCTCTTCTATCAGTAAAAAGCTAAAAGCACAATCACTTAAAGCTCAACAAGAAACAGGTAATTTTTTATCATTTATAGAAGAAACTTTAACTGGTTTAAGAGTAATTAAAGGATTTAATGCTGAAGACAAAATAAAAGATAAATTTCAAAATTCTACTAATAATTTTAAGTTGCTAATGAATAGTGTTTTACAAAGAAAAACACTTGCTTCACCTATGAGTGAGTTTTTAGGATCAGCAACAATTATTACCATTTTATGGTATGGTGGCAAACTGGTTTTAGGAGATAATAGTGCTTTACGTCCTGAACAGTTTTTAACTTATATTGGTTTATTTTACTTAATTCTAAACCCAGTAAAAGCCCTAACTACAGCATTTTACAACATACAAAAAGGAAATGCTTCTGCTGAACGAATTTTAGCTATTTTAGAAACCGAAAATACCATTATTGACAAACCAAACGCTATTGATAAAAAATCGTTTGAAGATAATATTACTTTTGAAGATATATCCTTTAAATACAAAGATGAATATGTTTTAAATAACTTTTCGTTACAATTAAAAAAAGGTCAAACAGTTGCTTTAGTTGGTCAATCAGGTAGTGGAAAATCTACCTTAGCAAATTTAATTACTCGATTTTACGATGTAAATAAAGGAAGTATTAAAATTGATGGAGTAGATATTAAAGATATTACCCAAAAATCGTTACGCAATTTAATGGGTATTGTTACTCAAGATTCTATTTTATTTAATGATACAGTCAAAAACAATATTAGTTTAGGAGTAGAGACTTCTACAAATGAAGAAGTTATTGAGGCTGCTAAAATTGCAAATGCACACGAATTTATTAAAGATTTACCCTTAAAATACGAAACCAATATTGGCGACAGTGGAAATACTTTATCTGGTGGACAAAAACAACGCTTAAGTATTGCACGTGCTGTACTTAAAAATCCTCCTATTATGGTTTTAGATGAAGCTACTTCTGCTTTGGATACTGAAAGTGAACAGTTAGTACAAAAAGCGTTGGAAAAAATGATGGAAAACAGAACGTCATTAGTAATTGCGCATCGTTTATCAACTATTCAAAAGGCTGATTTAATTGTTGTGATGAAAAAAGGAAAAATAGTTGAACAAGGAAAACATCAAGAATTATTAGACAAAAAAGGGGAGTATTTTAAATTAGTTTCTATGCAGTCTTTTTAATTGAATAAGTATCCCTAATTTTAAAAAGTTACTACTGTTTAATTCCTAATTTTGCAGCTTGTTTTAACATAAAACTATAAGCCTCGTCATAATTATTTGCAATCTTTCCTTCTAAAATAGCTTCTTTTATCGCATCTTTTAGTTGACCAATTTCTCTACAAGGTTTTAAATTAAAAGTTTTCATAATTAATTCTCCTGAAATTGGTGGTTGAAAATTACGTATATGATCTCGTTCTTCAACTTCTTTAATTTTTTGACGAACTACCTTAAAATTGTTATGATATTTTTTAAATCGCATTGGATTTTTAGTAGTTATATCTGCTTCACATAAAGTCATTAAACTTTCAATATCATCACCAGCATCAAAAACTAAACGACGAACTGCCGAATCCGTAACATCCGTTGCTAACACAATTGGTCGGGAGCTTAAAAAAACCATTTTTTGCACAAATTTCATTTTATTATTTAATGGTAATTTTAGTCTTTTAAATAATTTGTATACCATTTTAGAGCCTACAAATTCATGGCTGTGAAAAGTCCAACCGATTGTTTTATGGAACTTTTTTGTGGGAGCTTTTCCAATATCGTGTAATAAAGCTGCCCAACGCAACCATAAATCGCCAGTATTTTTAGAAATATTATCTACAACCTCTAAAGTATGGTAAAAATTATCTTTATGCTTTTGTCCTTCTACTTCTTCAACACCTTGTAAATTTGTTAATTCAGGTAAAAAACGCTCTAACAACTTAGTTTTATGTAACAATAAAAGCCCGACAGACGGAACCTCTGACAACATTATTTTATTAAACTCGTCCATAATTCTTTCCCTCGTAATAATATCAATACGGTTTACGTTTTTTGAAATTGCTTGGAGAGATTTTTCTTCAATGGTAAAATTTAATTGCGATGCAAAACGAATAGCACGCATCATTCGCAAAGGATCATCAGAATAAGTTATATCAGGATTTAAAGGTGTTTTTATAATTTTAGCATCTAAATCATTTAAACCATTAAAAGGATCAAGTAATGCTCCATAATTATTTTCGTTTAAACTAAAAGCTAATGCGTTTATGGTAAAATCTCTACGATTTTGATCATCTTCTAAAGTTCCTATTTCAACTTCTGGATTTCTGCTATGTTCTGAATATGATTCCTTACGAGCTCCAACAAATTCTATTTCTACATCTTCAAAACGTAACATTGCGGTTCCATAAGTTTTAAAAACCTGTACTTTTGGTTTTGTTGGTAATAACTCCGCTACTTTTTTAGCTAGTGCAATACCACTACCAACAGCCACAATATCAATATCTTTCGGAATATTTCGCTTTAAAAAATAATCTCTAACAAAACCGCCAATCACATAAGTTTCTAATTCTAAATTAGTTGCGGCTTTAGATATATATTCAAAAATAGTATGCGTTAAAGCATCGTTATAGGTAGTGTTTTTTAACATAAATTATTCACGAAGCACTATTAATTCATCATTATCTCCTATTTTAATTATGGTTGAAGACTTGGTATTGATTTCCTCGCGATGCAAATTTACAATATAGTCTACGCTATCCAAAATAGCGACATCAATTTCTTTAAAACTTTTAGGTGTTGGCATACCACTTATGTTTGCTGAAGTTGAAACAATAGGTTTTTTAAATGCTGTAATTAATTGTTTACAAAATTCATTTTGTACAATTCTAATTGCCACAGTATTGTCTGAAGCAACTACATTTTTGGCTAAACCAATTGGGTTGTTATAAATTATGGTTGTTGGTTTTAAAGTCGTATTTAATATGTCTATTATTTTGTTGGAAATAGTAGGAATGTACTTTTTAAGCATTTCAATTCCATTAACTAAAATAATTAAGCTTTTACTTTCGGAACGTTGCTTTATTTTAAAAACTTTAGCCACAGCACTTTCTGAAGTTGCATCACAACCAATTCCCCAAACCGTATCAGTAGGGTATAAAATAATTTCTTTTTGATTAAGACTTTTTAATGAATTGTTTATTTCCTTTAACATCTTATAAAGAAAGGTTTTATTTAGAATAATTTAATGATTTTTTACTAATCCAAGTTGAATGAAAAATTGCATTTGCATAATAACTTAGAATTTTTAAAAACAAAAATAATTGTAATCTCATTTTAGGAATTGGATAAAAAACGAGTCCAAATATACCCAAAACAAACTTGGTTAAAAATGTATTTAAAACCAACAAAATCAAAGCTATAAATTTATTTAAACCATTAAAATGTGTGTTTATGTATACATGTTTTGAAATAATAACTTCGGTTTTAGTTATGGATGTTGTTTTTACGTTTAACCTTGAAGCTCCACCATGATTGTGAATAATTTTAGCATTTCTAGAAAGAACTACTTTACCCTTTTTTTCTTGTACGCGTTTACACAAATCTACATCTTCAAAGTACATCCAAAAATTTTCATCCCAACCATTTACCTGATTAAACCAAAACTTACTCATAAAAATAACAGAACCAGATACCCAATCCGGAAATATTACTTTCTTATTTACATCATAAATTTTATGAATTTCTTTTTTATGAGTTCGTTTAAAAATTGCTCTTGACAAGCCAAATAATGTTTGTAATTTAGGAAATAATCTAATTTCATTTTCTCTTTTTCCTTTAGGATTTACCTGAGAACAAGAAATGATACCATAATCCTCATTAGTTTTTGATAAATAGAGCATTTCTAATAAAGCATCTTTAGCCGCAATAGTATCAGGGTTTAAAAATAGTAAATAGTCTCCATTTGCATTTTTAGCTCCAACATTACATCCATTTGCAAAACCGTTATTTCCTGAGTTTTCAATAAATTTGACTGCCTTATATTTTTGCTTGAATTTTTCTAGAAAACCATCATTAGAACAATTATCAACCACAACAACTTCTAAATTAAATTTCTCTGAAACAATAACGTTTAAAGAATTTAAACAATTTGTTAAATGCTTCCAACTTCTATAATTTACTATAACTACAGAAATTTTTGGAACAGCTATTACCTCTTGTTGTTGAAGATTCATCTAATAAAATGGTTAACTAAACTGCTACATCATTTTCACGTAACGCATCATTTAAAGAAGTTTTTTTATTAGTACTTTCTTTTCGTTTTCCAATAATCATAGCACAAGGCACGTTAAATTCTCCTGCTGGAAATTGTTTTTTATAACTACCTGGAATAACTACTGAACGAGCAGGAACTCTTCCTCTTAACTCTACAGGTTTTTCACCAGTAACATCAATAATTTTAGTGCTCATTGTCAATACAACACCTGCACCTAAAACTGCTTCCTTTTCAACGTATACACCTTCAACAACAATACAGCGTGAACCAACAAAAACATCATCTTCAATAATTACTGGTGCTGCTTGTAATGGTTCTAAAACGCCACCTATACCAACACCACCACTTAAATGAACATTTTTACCTATTTGTGCACAACTACCCACTGTAGCCCAAGTATCTACCATAGTTCCTTCATCCACATAAGCACCAATATTTACATAACTTGGCATTAAAATAGTTCCTGCCGAAATATAAGATCCATAACGTGCAACTGCATGTGGAACTACTCGTATTCCTTTTTCTTTGTAACCAGTTTTAAGAGGTATTTTATCATGATATTCAAAAATACCAACTTCCTGTGTTTCCATTTTTTGAATAGGAAAATATAATACTACTGCTTTTTTTACCCATTCATTTACCTGCCAACCACTATTTGTAGGCTCAGCAACACGTAATTTTCCACTATCTAATAAACTTATAACATTTCTAATAGCTTCTTTAGTAGAGGATTCTTTTAACAAATCTCTATTTCCCCAAGCTTTTTCAATTTGTTCTCTTAACAACTTCATATTTTAACTTCTTTTATGGCAAATATAAAGTTTAAAATAGTTTTATAATTCAATTTATGTAAATTTGAACACTTTTATAAAATATGTTAGTATTTTGAGTAGAATTTTAGCGATAGATTACGGAGAAAAAAGAACTGGTATTGCAATTACAGATGAATTGCAAATAATAGCTTCTGGTTTAACTACTGTAGCTACTAAAAACCTGTTTTCTTTTTTAACTAACTATTTAAAAACTGAAAGTGTAGAGTTATTTCTAGTTGGTGAACCTAAACAAATGGATAATAAACCTAGTGAAAGTGAACAATTTATTGCTCCGTTTATCAAAAAACTGGAAACAACTTTCCCTAAAATCCCTATAAAAAGAATTGATGAACGATTTACATCTAAATTAGCCTTTCAGAGCATGAGGGAAAGTGGGTTGAAGAAAAAACAACGTCAAAACAAAGCTTTAATTGACGAAATTAGTGCAACAATAATTTTACAATCCTATTTATATAATAGATTATAATTTTTTTCACATACACCTTTTGCCTAATAACTTGATTCTTTGTAATTTTGCAAACCAAAAATATATTATATGATTTTACCTGTTATCGCCTATGGTGATTCCGTTTTAAGGAAAGTTGGTATTAATATCGACAAAGATTATCCTAATTTAGAAGAGCTAATAGAAAACATGAAGGAAACCATGATAAGTGCTCAAGGTGTTGGATTAGCTGCTCCACAAATAGGTAAAGCAATACGTTTATTTATTGTAGATACTTCTCCTTTTGCTGAAGATGATGAGCTTGAAGATGAGGAAAGAGCATTTTTAAAAGATTTTAAAAAAGTATTTATAAATGCAAAAATAATTAAAGAAGAAGGTGATGAATGGCCTTTTACAGAAGGGTGTTTAAGTATTCCTGACATTCGTGAAGATGTATTCAGACAAGAAAAAGTTACCATAGAATATGTAGATGAAAATTTTGAAAAACATACAGATGTTCTAGATGGTTTAGCTGCCAGAGTTGTACAACACGAATATGATCATATTGAAGGTATTTTGTTTACTGATAAAATTTCCTCACTAAAAAAACGATTAATTAAAAAGAAATTAGAAAATATTAGTAAAGGAAAAATAAATCCAGATTACAGGATGAAATTTCCTCAATTAAAAAAGAAATAATTATTATATGGAGTTAAAAGATATAGTTGCTATTAATGGTAAGCCAGGTCTATTTGAAATAAAAGCACAATCTAAAGGCGGAATTATAGTTCAATCATTGTTAGATGACAAAAAATTTCCAATTACAGCAATGCATAATATTAGTGCATTAAACGAAATTTCAATATATACCTATGAAGAAGAAATTCCATTAAGAATTGTTTTCAAAACCATTGGAGAAAAAGAAAATGGTAAAGAGGCTATCAGTCATAAAGAAAATGGTAAAGTTTTAACTTCCTATTTTAGAGAAATTTTACCAAACTTTGATGAAGAACGCGTATATACTTCTAACATAAAAAAAGTTATCCAGTGGTATAATTTACTAGCTTCAACAAACTTTGATTTTAGTGCTATTTCTGAAGAAGAAACCGAAGAAAAAGAACAAGCATAATTATGCATACCCGAGAACAGCAACTTCAAGCCTTTGGCAGATTGTTAGACATTATGGATGAGTTGCGTTTAAAATGTCCTTGGGATAAAAAACAAACGTTTCAATCTTTACGTCATTTAACTATTGAAGAAACCTACGAATTAGGCGACGCAATTCTTAATAACGATTTACAAGAAATAAAAAAAGAACTTGGTGATGTACTGTTGCATATCGTTTTTTATGCTAAAATAGGTTCTGAAACCGATTCTTTTGACATTGCAGATATAGCAACTGCTATTTCAGAAAAATTAATTCACAGGCATCCGCACATTTATAGTGATGTTACAGTTGAAAATGAAGATGATGTTAAAAAAAACTGGGAACAACTAAAACTTAAAGAAGGAAAAAACTCTGTTTTAGAAGGTGTTCCAAAATCATTACCTGCGTTGGTAAAAGCTAATAGAATTCAAGACAAAGTTGCAGGAGTTGGATTTGATTGGGAAAAACCAGAACAAGTTTGGCTAAAAGTACAAGAAGAACTTGCGGAACTAAATGCTGAAATTGAAAAAGGAAACCAAAAAAATATTGAAGCAGAGTTTGGCGATGTACTCTTCTCAATGATAAATTATGCCAGATTTATTAAAGTTAGCCCTGAAAATGCTTTAGAGCGTACCAATAAAAAATTCATAAACCGATTTCAATATTTAGAAAAAGAAGCAAAAAAAATAGGAAAATCTTTACATGATATGTCCTTATCTGAAATGGATATTTATTGGAATAAAGCCAAAGAATTCTATAAATAATCCTGTTTATAGTCCATAATTTTCATTATTTTAGTACTAGATTAAATTAGTTAAAAAATGGAAAAAATAGTTATTATAACTGGTGGAAATAAGGGATTAGGAGAAGGGCTATCAAAAGTTTACCATAAAAATGGTTACCGAGTTTTTTCAATTTCTCGTTCCATAAAAGAAAAATTTTATACCGCAGAACAATATTCTTGTGATTTAAGTAAAGTAGAAACTATTGAGCCTACTTTAACAGAAGTATTTTCTCATTTAGATACTACTAATACTAAAAAAATTCTTCTTATAAATAATGCCGGAGATTTAGGAACTGTTAATACCATAGAAAATATAAATCCTAAAGATATTAATTACACCATTCAAGTTAATTTAATAGCTCCTTTAATACTAAATGCTACTTTCATCAAATTAACAAAAGAGTTTAATTGCAAAAAAGAAATTATTAATATTTCATCGGGAGCTGCTATAAATCCTTATGAAAGTTGGTCGCTTTATTGTGCTTCAAAAGCAGGAATAGATATGATGACTAAAGTAATTTCTAAAGAGCAAAAACATCATGAAAACAGTGTTAAAATCGTTTCAATCTATCCTGGAATTGTAGATACAGATATGCAATCAAAAGCTAGAAATACGCCAAAAGAAAACTTTAAGTCCGTTCAACGTTTTATTGATTTTTATAATAATGGTGAATTAAGTTCACCTAAAGAAGTAGCTAAAAAGATATATAAACTAGATAAAACTGGAAAATTAACAAATGGTTTAATTTTAGATATTAGAAATGTCTAAGCTTTAATAACATAATAAAAAAGCAGCCAATTGGCTGCTTTTTTATTTTATAATTTTTTAGCATTTTTAACTTTTTGTTTCATTAAAGCCAAATCAATTACTTCTTTCATTTCAGAAACGTAATGAAATTTCATTCCTTTTAAATAGGACGGTTTAATTTCTTCAATATCTTTTTTGTTTTCAATACATAAAATAATTTCATTAATATTAGCTCTTTTTGCTGCTAGTATCTTTTCTTTTATTCCTCCAACTGGTAAAACTTTTCCACGCAACGTAATTTCACCTGTCATGGCTAATTTAGATTTTACTTTACGTTGTGTAAACACAGACACCAAAGATGTTAACATAGTTATACCTGCACTTGGTCCATCTTTTGGCGTTGCTCCTTCCGGAACATGAATATGTACTTTATATTCATCTAACCATTTACTATTAATTCCAAAATCATTTGCATTAGCTCTAATATATTCCATCGCTATGGTTGCAGATTCTTTCATTACTTTCCCTAAATTTCCAGTAATGGTTAATCCCTTTCCTTTAGAAATTATGGACTCAATAAATAAAATATCTCCTCCAACTTGTGTCCAAGCTAAACCTGTAACTACACCAGCAACATTATTACTTTCATATTTATCGCGTTCCAAATGCGATGGGCCTAACACTTTCTCTATGGTTTCAACAGAAACTTTAACTTCATAATCCTCTTCCATTGCAATAGATTTTGCTGCATAACGAACCATTTTTGCTATTTGCTTTTCTAAACCACGGACTCCAGATTCACGTGTATAAGCTTCCACAATTTTTTCTAATTGTTTTTTACCTATTTTTAAATCTTTTGAAGACAGACCATGTTCTTTTAATTGTTTTGGCAATAAATGCCTTTTAGCAATCTCTACTTTTTCTTCAATAGTATACCCTGAAACATTAATTATTTCCATTCTATCACGTAATGCCCAAGGAATTGTAGATAAACTATTGGCAGTTGCAATAAATAAAACCTTAGATAAATCGTAATCTAATTCTAAATAATTATCGTAAAAAGTGGTGTTTTGTTCTGGATCTAAAACTTCTAACATCGCAGAAGATGGATCACCATTATGACTTGAAGATGCTAATTTATCAATTTCATCCAAAACAAAAACTGGGTTTGAAGTTCCTGCTTTTTTCAAATCCTTTATAATTCTACCTGGCATTGCGCCAATATAAGTTTTTCTATGACCTCTAATTTCAGCTTCATCACGCAAACCACCTAAAGACATTCTTACATATTTTCTATCCAAAGATTCAGCAATAGATTTTCCTAAAGAAGTTTTCCCTACTCCTGGAGGACCATATAAACAAATAATTGGAGATTTCATGTCTCCTTTCAATTTTAAAACGGCTAAGTGTTCAATAATTCGTTCTTTAACTTTTTCCAAACCAAAATGATCTCGATCAAGTATTTTTTGTGCTCTTTTTAAATCGAAATTATCTATAGAATATTCATTCCAAGGTAAATCTAATAACAAGTCTAAATAATTACGTTGTACAGAATATTCAGCCATTTGTGGATTCATACGCTGTAAACGTCCTAATTCTTTATCAAAAATTCCTTTAACTTCCTTATTCCATTTTTTAGATTTAGATCTCTCGCGCATTTCTTCTAATTCTTCATCATAAGAAACGCCTCCTAACTCTTCTTGAATAGTTTTTAATTGTTGATGCAAATAATATTCACGTTGTTGCTGATCCATATCTAAACGTGTTTTAGAATGAATATCATTTTTCAATTCTAATTTTTGCAACTCAATATCCATTTTTTTCAAAGTAACTAAAGCTCTTTCCTTTAAATTACTAATTTGAAGTAGTTCTTGTTTTTCAGACACTTTTAAATTCATGTTTGAAGAAACAAAATTTATTAAAAACGGACTACTTTCAATATTTTTAATGGCAAAAGTAGCTTCAGTAGGTAAATTTGGATTTTCCTTAATAATTTTAATCGCCATATCCTTAATAGATTCAACAATTGCCTCAAATTCAGGAGCTTTCTCGTCGGATCTATCTTCTGGAAATTCTTTAGTTGTAGCCTGTATATAAGGTTTTTCTTGTACAATAGTATCTATTTCAAAACGCTTTTTGCCTTGTATAATTACCGTTGTATTTCCATCAGGCATTTTTAGCATTCTTAAAATACGAGCAACCGTACCAACCTTATGAATATCATTAACCGTTGGGTCTTCAATAGATTCATTTTTTTGGGCAACTACTCCAATTATTTTATTCCCTTTATTCGCCTCTTTAATTAATTGGATAGATTTATCTCTACCTGCTGTAATTGGAATTACAACTCCAGGAAACAATACTGTGTTTCGCAAAGGTAATATGGGTAAAACTTCTGGAACCTCTTCCTTATTTATTTCTTCTTCGTCTTCTGGCGTCATTAATGGAATTAAATCAGCATCTTCATCTAAAATATTTTGAAGTGACAATTTGTCCAGATTTAAAAATTTTGATTTGCTCATACTATAATTTGGGTCATTTTGTCATTTATAGTTATTAAACACTAATAAATACAAAAACAAAATTAATTTAAAATTCTTATTTTCAACTATTTACAGTAATTTTATTTGTACTGTTATCTTATAAATTTCAATAGTTATGCCAAATAAGTTTAAAGTAATTATATTTTTTTATTTAATTTTAATACAAACTGTAACAGTTAGAAATAATTAAAGTCTTTTTAATAGAAATTAGTTTTTGAACCAAGATAAACCACATATAAGGCAACTTTTAAGCAAGTGTGAAAATGGAGACAAATCAGCACAATTTGCCATATATAAGCTGTATTATAAAGCAATGTATAATTGTGCCTTAAGAATAGTGAATGATAGTTTTGAAGCTGAAGATATTATGCAAGAAGCTTTTTTAGCAGCTTTCACAAAATTAAATACTTATAGTAAAGATGTAAGTTTTGGAGCTTGGTTAAAAAGAATAGTTATTAATAAAAGTTTAAGTAGTTTAAAAAAAACGAATTATATGGAAACTGTTGAGCTTGAAAAAATACGAAAAGATGATTTTGTTGATGAAGAAATTGATACAAGTAACATTAATGTTTCCTTTATTTTAAAACAAATTAATGCACTTAAAACAAATTATAGAGTAATAATTAATTTAAATTTAATTGAAGGGTATGATTGTGAAGAAATTGCCCAAATATTAAATATATCTTATGAAAACAGTAGAACAACTTTATCGAGAGCAAAAAATAAATTAAGACAACTTTTAGTTCCTATTTATGAAAGATAATTTAGAAAATATATTTAAAAATTTAGAAAATCAGTTTGATATAAATGAACCAAATATCGGTCATTTTAACAGATTTGAAGCAAAACTAAATTCCACTAATAAAAAAGATTCTTTTAAACTTTACAAATTAGTTAGCTTAATAGCTGTTGCCGCTTCTATAATACTATACATTGGCATTTGGGTTGGCTCATCATTTAATTCATCAGGTTTAGAATTATCAAGCGTTTCTCCTAAAATGAATGAAACTGAAAATTATTTTATTACCACTATTCAAAAAGAAATACAACTTATTGAAAAAGAAAAAAATAGCAGTAATAAACAACTTATAGATGACTCTTTTGCACAACTAAAAAAATTAGAAAAACAATATAACTTATTAGAAATTGACTTAAAAGAAAATAAATCGGATCCAAGAATAATTTATGCAATGATTGCCAATTACCAACAACGAATTACAGTTTTACAAAGCCTAATTCAACAACTAAAAGACGTTAAACAATTAAAAACACAAACTCATGAAAAATACATTTAAAATACTATTTATACTTTTTTTAATCCCTTTATCCATTTTTGCTACAGGGAAAAAAGGTAAATACACGAAAAACAAAATGATTAAAAAAGAATTTAAAGTAAATAAAGATGCTACTTTAAAGGTTAATAATAAATATGGAAATATTGAAGTAACCACTTGGAATGAAAACAAAATTGTTATTCAAGTTTCTATAACTACCACAGGTAATGATGAAGAAAAAGTAAAAGCCAGATTAGATAGAATTAATGTAGATTTCACCAATAATTCATCAAATGTAACAGCAAAAACTATTATTGAAAAAAAATCATCATCTTGGAAAATTTGGGGAAAGAACAACAATGTTAGTATGGAAATTAATTATTTAATAAAAATGCCAATTACCAATAATGTTAATTTAAACAATGATTATGGAGCAATTAACATTGATAAATTAGAAGGAACATCTATTATAAATTGTGATTATGGTAGTTTAAATATTGGAGAATTAAGAAATACAAACAATCATATTAATATTGATTATACTAATAATTCATTCATAGATTTTATGAAAGATGGAGATATTAATGCCGATTATTCTACACTAAACATAACTAAATCTGGAAGAACTAAATTAAATGCCGACTATTCTCATATTACTTTTGGACAGGTTACTAATTTAAATTTCAACTGTGATTATGGTAGTCTAAAAATGGATGAAGCTGGAAATGTTACTGGTGATAGCGATTATATGCATAACTCTGTAGGAAAATTACTAGGCACAGGTAGTTTTAAAATTGAATATGGATCTTTAAAAATTAAAGAAATTAGTGCTAATTTTAAATCTCTAAATGTAGTTTCATCTTATACGCACTTAAAATTTGGAACAGAAGATCCTGTATCATTTGATTTTTCAGCTCGTTTAAGCTATAGTGGATTAAAATATGATGATAACAAGTTTACTTTCACTAGAGAAGTAAAAGATTCATCACAAAAAGAATACGAAGGGTATTATAATTCAGCCAATTCCGGAAAAACAATAACCATTAAATCTGATTATGGAAGTGTAACCTTCTATAAATAAATTACTAATTAATTACTAACAAAAAAAGCTCATTGAAATCAATGAGCTTTTTTTATTTAATAATTTCTATACTTTTCAGTAATTTCAAAAATATGCCTTAGAATTTTTTGTTCTTTTTCATCAAATTCTAAATTCCTTCTTTCAAAAACTAATTTAGCTGTTTCTGTAGCTTTATTTAATTGATACGTTGTAAATCCGGTTGCTCCTCCCCAACTAAATGATGGAATAAAATTTCTTGGAAAATTGCTTCCATAAATATTGGCGCTCACTCCTACTACTGTTCCCGTATTAAACATCGTATTAATTGCACATTTTGAATGATCTCCCATAATTAATCCACAAAATTGCAATCCTGTTTTAGCAAAATTTTCTGTTTCATAGCTCCATAAACGAACTTGAGCATAATTATTTTTCAAGTTAGAATTATTAGAATCCGCACCAATATTACACCATTCGCCAAGTACTGAATTTCCTAAAAATCCATCATGTCCTTTATTTGAATATCCTGTTAAAATTGAGTTACTTATCTCTCCTCCAACTTTACAAAAAGGACCAATAGTGGTTGCTCCATATATTTTAGCGCCCATTTTTACTGTTGAATTATCACATAAAGCAAAAGGACCTCTAATTAAACTACCTTCCATAATAGTTGCATTTTTACCAATATAAATTGGACCTTCTGATGCATTTAAAACAGAAAAATTTATTGTTGTTCCTTCTTCAATAAAAATATTATTTGGATTTATAGTTTGAATATTTTCAGGTATTAACTGTGATTTTCTATCCTTAATTAATAAATCAAAATCCAATTGAATAGCTTTTTCATTATATGAAAATAAATTCCACGTGTTTTTAATTTGAATTAAATCCTCTTCAAATTCAATTTGTTGATATGTAGAAAAATCTATTTCTTCTTGTGACTCTTTACTATAAAAAGCAACCACTTCATCATTTTTAAAAATTGCTTGGTTTTCTTTTAAATCTTTAACTAAATAAACTAAGGTTGGAGTTGGTAAAAAAGAAGCATTTAACATAATGTTATTTTCCATTTCAACCATTGGAAACTTTTCTTCTAAATACTCTTCAGTTACTGTTGTAGTTGTAGTTTCTAAATATTTTTCCCATTTTTCACGAATAGTTAAAATACCAATTCGTAAATCTGCTACAGGTTTTGTGTAGGTTAATGGTAAAAGGGCATTACGTACTGCACCATCAAATAAAATATAATTCATGGGTTTTGTTTTATTACAAATGTACAGTAAGTTTTTGCTTTCTCAAATGAAATATCAAATGAGGCTTATAAAATTTTATTTCTGCGAAGATAAGTATCTAATGCATCTGCTGTATCTAAACAGGCACTAACCTTAGGAATTTCTGAACAGTAACGAGAATCTATAATATGATGCCTACAACTAATAGCACTTAAATCAACATCTTTAAATTTATCGTTAAACGCTAAGCATTTATTGTATAATGTATCAATAGTTTCGTCTTTCTCAATTTCAATATTATTTTGGGTTAAGTAACCTTTTAAATAATTTTCAATAGCAATTTGTGAATTTTTACAAACAGAATAACTAACCATATCTTCTTCTGGTTTAAACATTTCTTCTTTTGCTTCGTGAAGTTTTTTTTCAGCTTCATCTAAAAATGCTTTGGATCTGGTTTTCATAGAGTGGTTATTTTGGGTTACTAAATTCTTTTTTTATAAAATAAGTGCTGGACACATTAGTATCCAGCACTTTTTCATCTAATTAAATTATAAATTTCTATAAAGTTCTAAACGTTCCCATTGTGTTTCCACTTTTTCTTGAGCTTCGTCTAATAAAGCTTTCGCTTTTTCTGCATTGTCTTTAACTACTCTTGTAAAGCGAGATTCGCTATACATAAAGTCACTTAAAGGAGCTGAGGGTTGTTTAGAGTCCAATCTGAATTTTTTTCCTTTTTCTTCTAAAGGATTAAATCTAAATAATGGCCAGTAACCAGTCTCAACTGCTTTTGCTTGATGATCTGCCGCATATCTTAAATCATATCCGTGATCTCCACAATGTGAATATGCAATAATTATAGAAGTTCCTGGGAAAGCTTCCGCTTCTTGAATTGCTTTCAAAGTTTGGTTGTCTTTTGCTCCAATTGCTATTTGAGCAACATATACATTTCCATAAGAAACAGCTTGTAATGCTAAGCTTTTCTTAGGTGTTATTTTACCTCCAATTGAAAATTTAGCACTAGCACCCATTTGAGTTGCTTTAGATGCTTGACCTCCTGTATTTGAGTAAATTTCAGTATCCATAACTAAAATATTTACATTTTCACCAGAAGCTAACACATGGTCTAATCCTCCAAATCCTATATCATAAGCCCATCCGTCTCCACCAAATATCCAAACTGATTTTTTACGCAAATACTCAGAAAGGTCTCTAAGATTTTTAGCTTCTTTGGTATCTAAAGTATCTAAAATGCTATTTAGTTCTTCAATTTGTTTTAACTTCAACTCTTTTTGAGTTTCATCTTCTTCAAGATTCTCGATAATTTGATTTACTAAATCAGTTCCTACTTCATTTTCTAAAGATTTTAATAAATCAAAAGCTATATCTTGTTTTTTAGTTAATGCTAAACGCATACCTAAACCATATTCTGCATTATCTTCAAATAATGAATTTGCCCAAGCTGGACCTCTACCCGCGCTATTTTTAGTATAAGGTGTTGTTGGTAGGTTTCCTCCATATATTGATGAACAACCTGTTGCATTGGCAACCATCATACTGTCTCCGTATAATTGAGTTACTAATTTTATGTAAGGTGTTTCACCACAACCAGGACAAGCACCTGAAAACTCAAATAAAGGTTCTAAGAATTGTGATCCTTTTACGGTTGAAGTTTTTAACTCTTTTCTATCATAATTTGGTAAATCAATAAAGTAATCCCAATTTTTATTTGCTTCTACATCTACATCTATCTTTTTAGACATGTTTATTGCAAATACACCTTCTACTTCTTTGCTTTCAGCAGGGCAAACTTCAACACATAAATCACATCCTGTACAATCTTCTGGTGAAACTTGCAATACATAACTTTCTGTTTCACTATTAAATGGTCTTCCTTTTGCTGGAACATGTTTTAAACCTTCAGGAGCATCTGCCATTAATTCGTTTGATACTACTTTTGCTCTAATTGCAGCATGTGGACAAATACTAACACATTTATTACATTGTGTACATAAATCTGCATCATCCCAAGTAGGAATATAGGCTGCAATACCACGTTTTTCAAATTTAGTTGTTCCTGTAGGGAAAGTACCATCAGCAGTAAATGCACTAACTGGTAAACTATCTCCTTTACCTGCCAAAATAGTTCCTAAAATTTCTTTTACAAACTCATCAGCTCCTTCTCTCATCATAGGTTTTAAACCATCTTTATTTGTTGTGTGACGAGGGTATTCTACTTTTTCTAAGTTTTCTAATGATTTATCTACCGCATTAAAGTTCATGTTTACAATTTTATCTCCTTTATGAGAATAAGATTTTACAATGGCAGCTTTAATTTTTTTGATAGCTTCATCTTTAGGTAAAACTCCTGAAATTGCAAAGAAACAAGTTTGTAATACCGTATTTGTACGTTTACCAAGATTTACATCGTGAGCAACTTTAGTAGCATCAACTACATAAAAATCAATATTATTATCAATTATTCTTTTTTGTAAAATACTTGGAAGTTCTGTCCAAACTTTATATTTAGAATAAGGAGAATTTAATAAGAATGTTCCTCCTTCTTTAATATTTTCTAAAACATCATACTTCTCTATAAAGTTAAATTGATGAACTGCAATAAAATTAGCTTTATCAACTAAGTAAGAAGCTGTAATTGGATCTGGTCCAAAACGTAAATGTGAAATAGTTTGCGCACCTGCTTTCTTAGAGTCATAAACAAAATATCCTTGTACATAATTATCCGTTGTTTCACCGATAATTTTAATAGAGTTTTTGTTTGCTCCAACGGTACCATCAGAACCTAAACCATAAAACATACAATTAACTGTATTTTTAGTAGTTTTAAACTCTTTATCATAAGTTAAACTTGTATGCGTAACATCATCATTAATACCAATAGTGAAGTGGTTTTTTGGTGAATTTTTTAATAATTCATCATAAATACCTTTAACCATTGCTGGTGTAAATTCTTTTGATGATAATCCATAACGACCTCCTACAATTGTAGGTAAAGTGTCTCCCATTTCAACAAATGCACTTACTACATCTAAATATAAAGGTTCTCCAATACTTCCTGGTTCTTTTGTTCTATCTAAAACTGCAATTTTTTTAACTGTTTTAGGTAATTCTTTAATAAAATGATAAATAGAGAATGGACGATATAAACGAACATATAACGCTCCTACTTTTTCACCATTGGCAACCATTGCTTCAACTGCTTCACCAACAGCACCTTCACCTGATCCCATAATAATAATTACGCGTTCAGCTTCTGGATGGCCTACATAGTTAAATAAGTCATATCTTCTACCTGTTAGTTTATAAAATTCATCCATAGTTTCTTGAACTATTTCAGGAACTTTTTGATAATATAAATTGGAGGCTTCACTTGCTTGGAAAAATACATCTGGGTTTTGTGAAGTTCCTCTAATAACTGGATTATCTGGATCTAAAGCTCGTTTTCTATGTTTTAAGATATCATTTTCTGGCATCATCGCTTTTATTACTTCATCAGAAATAGCATCCATTTTAGTAATTTCATGAGAAGTTCTAAATCCGTCAAAAATATTTAAAAATGGAACTCTACTTTTAAAAGTTGCTACTTGAGATATTAAAGCAAAATCATGAGCTTCTTGCCCTGAACCTCCAAACAACATAGAAAAACCTGTTGCTCTAGCTGACATAACATCGGAATGGTCTCCAAAAATGGATAATGCATGTGTTGCAATTGTACGTGCTGCTACATGAATTACAGTAGGTAATAATTCACCTGCCATTTTATACATGTTAGGTATCATTAATAACAAACCTTGTGACGCTGTGAATGTTGTAGTTACAGCTCCTCCTTGTAGAGATCCGTGGACAGCTCCAGAAGCTCCACCTTCACTTTGCATTTCAATAATTCTAGGTACATTACCCCAAACATTTTTTAGCCCCTTTGCACTATAAACTTCTGCGTGCTCTCCCATTGGTGATGCAGGCGTAATTGGATAAATTGCACAAACTTCGTTAGTTTTATGTGCAATCTTTGCTACTGCTTCATTAGCATCACAAATTAATTTAGAAATCTCTTCTTTCATTTTTACCTTATTTTAATAATTTTTTGAATTAAACAGTATTAAATTTAATTTTATCAAATTATATAGTTTTCTGTATGATTTTTTGCTCTGTAAAAGTAGAGTAACCTATAAGGACTTACAATGATATATGTCAGCTAAATTTTAGCTATTATTATTTAAAATCATTAAAAATAGATGTTGTAAATATCTGAATATAAACATATTAAAACATTATCAAATTGAAATATTTCGGTTTTGGTAACAATAAACACAAATGAACTAAGAGTTATTTAATGTATTTTTTTTAATGTTTTTATTACTAATATGACAAATGTTAGGTTTCATAATATTGAAGAGTTACTGTTTTTAGTTTAATTAATTTATGTATTATTCCTTCAGAAGAAAATTTTATAAAATTAATTTTTTAAATATGAATATGCATTTAAATATCGTAAACGTGCAAATTTATGTTCCACAATTTCAGGAATTGATGTATAATTAGGATTCCATTTTTTAATGTAACTAAAATCAGAATCAAATTTTTGTTGCTGAGTTGCTGGATTAAAAACTCTAAAATAAGGAGCAGAATCACAACCTGTACCTGCAGCCCATTGCCAATTTCCATTATTTGCTGCTAAATCATAATCCAATAATTTTTTGGCAAAATAAGCTTCTCCCCAACGCCAATCAATTAGCAAATGTTTTGTTAAAAAACTAGCAGTTATCATACGCACTCTATTATGCATATAACCAGTTTTATTTAATTCTTTCATGCCAGCATCAACTATTGGATAACCTGTTTTTCCTTTGCACCACAATTGAAATTCATCTTCATTATTTCTCCAATTAATAGAGTTATATTTAGATTTAAAATTTTCTTTAACCACGAATGGAAAATGGTATAATATCTGCATAAAAAATTCACGCCAAATAAGCTCGTTACAAAAAGTTGTATTTTTTGGTTCAGCATATTTAAATAAATTCCTAATACTTATAAGTCCAAATCTTAAATAAACTGAGAAGTTCGAAGTTTTTTCTAAAGGAAAATCTCTAAACTTATCATAATCTAAAATTGCATTTTTATTAATTGATTTTACCTTTATATTACTTATCACAAAATCTATTTCTTTAATAGAAGGAAAATTAAAAATGGTTTTTAAAAAGTGGTTTTTCAAATCTTCTGAAGGATAAAATTTTAGTTCCTTATTTTTAAATAATTCCCACCATTTATTTTTATAAGGAGTATAAACTGTGTATGGTTTTGCATCAGCTTTTACAATTTCGTTTTCTTCAAAAATAACTTGATCCTTAAAAGACTGCACTTCAATATTATTTGCTTTACAAAGTTCAGTAACCATTAAATCTCTTTTAATAGCGTAAGGTTCATAATCTTTATTAAAAAAAACGTTTTTTACATTAAACTCAGTTATAATTTTTTTCCAAACATCAATTACAGCACCTTTTTTTATATATAATGAAGATTGATTTTTTAGCAATACCTTATTTAAATTTTGTAACGAATGATGAATAAAACTAATTCTTGCGTCATTTTTTGGTAACTCATTTAAAATTTCCTCATCAAAAATAAAAACAGGTAAAACAGGATAATTTGATTTTAACGCTTCAAATAAACCACAATTATCTTCTAATCTTAAATCTCTTCGAAACCAAAAAATAGAAATTTCTTTTTTGTCCATTGCTCTATTTTAAAATTATTTGCCGTTTACTTATAAATTTTATTTTGAAAAATTCTATCAGAATTAAACTGCTGTATAACATATTAAAAGCGTAAACTATATCTTCAATTGGAATTGTAAAAACTCGAATTCCTAAATTTTCATTATTGTTATACCAAACCACCTCATGTTCAATAAAACTTCCAGTTAAAATGCCATTAACGATAAAAAAAGGAATCAATATCAATAAAAACGTTATAAAAAATTGATTTAAAATTCTATTTTTAAAAAGTAACGAATAAATTAATAAAACTAAAAAAAGTATAAAGTTTACACTTGTGTATTTTTTTGGCCAAGCAAAAATTAAAGCAAAAATTGAAATACTAATTAGTAAAAAAATTATGGCTTTTGTTTTTTGATTTGATAGTTTAATAGTTGGAAAAAAGTATAAAAAAGCATAATGCATAAAAATACTAGCGTAAGGAACGCAAATAAAAAACAAAACTTCTTCAAAGGGTAATCCAAAAATAGATATGCCTAAATGATACCTAGGATTAAACCCCCAAACACCTTGTTTAGTAAAAATTATATCCCATATTATAAAAAAAACACCTACAATAACTATAGATAAAAAAACGGATTTCCACCATTTTATAAATCGCATTTTTTTTTCAAAACTATAAATGAATGGGACAATAAAAGAAGCGATATTTAGTATTAAATAAAGATACATTAAACCCCAAAATATTTAAATGGAACAAACAACATTCCAAAACATTCTCCTTCTTCTTTTTCCAAATGTTTATGGTGTACTTTATGTGCCTTTCTTAGTCCAATAAGGTATTTATTGTTTGTTTTATTGAACCATTTAAACCGCCTATGAATTAATACATCGTGCACTAAAAAATATGCAATTCCATAAAATAAAATTCCTAACCCTATAAAAAATTTATAATTCAATCCGCTCTCTAACCCAAAATAAAAAAGTACAATACTGGGTATAGCAAAAATGACAAAAAAGATATCATTTCGCTCAAACCAATTTTGGTATTTTGGTTGATGATGATCTTCATGAAAATACCACATAAATCCGTGCATTACATATTTATGTGTTAACCAAGTAATGCTTTCCATCACTAGGAATGTTACAGCTGTAATTCCTATAAAAAAAATCATTATTGATAATTTTTTAAAAGATTTGTAATATCGTTTTTAATAGATGACTCTATATTATTAACCAACAACATTTCATTTAACATTTTTAGTTTAAAATTTTTATCTAATTCGCTACTATTTATGTTTGTTTTAAAAATTAAAAAATCTTCGTTAATATTTTTATTGTAGTTTAAAAATTTTGGAATTTGATGTTGAAAAACAAATCGAAGATATCGTAATTCAATATTTTTTGGATTATTTTTAATTAAGTCATCTAACTTTTGCTTTCCTTTTTTAAAGTATTTATATTTTGTTGTTGGAAAAAATACATAGCGTGATTTAAATAAATACATAGCAGCTAAATATGCTTGACCAATTGTGCTTTTTGATCCTTCTAATTTTTCAATAAATTCTTCTGCTTTTTCTTTTGAATTAATATTTGGGAAACTAGCTCTAACTTCCTCTATAATTGGAGATGTAAATAACATCGCACTTAAAAACAAAAATATAATACTAATTTTCATTACAGTAAATTTAGTTTAAATACTAAAAAGGATTTTGCCAGCAAACTTAATTTCATCGGATTTGAAACTCGTATTCGTGTGGTTAATATATCCTTTGAAGGTGTTTTTTTAAGTTTATGCAATAATCTTTTATAATAAACATAAGCAGTATAAACACCAAATTTAGCTTCTAAAGGTAATTTTTTTATTCCTTTATATGCATTATCAAAATCATCTTCAATTTCAGCAATAATTTGTAATTTAGCATTTGAGCTCAACTGTTTTAAATCTACTCCAGGAAAATAAGATCGATTTAAAATTTCATAATCATCTTTTAAATCACGTAAAAAATTTACTTTTTGAAATGCTGAACCTAGTTTCATAGCAGCATCCTTTAAACTTTCATACTTATCATCATCACCATTTACAAATACTTTTAAACACATTAACCCAACAACATCGGCTGAACCATAAATATAACTATTATACTCATCTACAGTTTTGTAATCATTTTTATTTAAATCGAGTTTCATACTTGTTAAAAAAGCTTGAACCAAATCGTTAGTAATATTGTATTTTTTTACGGTATTTTGAAAACTATTTAAAATTGGATTTAAACTAATACCACTCTCAAGAGCTATATAATAATCCGCTTCAAACTTGTTAATTAATTCATTTTTATCATATCCGTAAAAGGAATCAACAATTTCATCAGCAAAACGTACAAAAGCGTAAATACTATAAATTCCTGTTCTAATTTTAGGAGATAGCATTTTTACTGCCAACGAAAAGGAAGTACTGTATTTTTTTGTAACAATTTTGCTACAATAAAACGATGTGTCATCAAAAAGCTGTTTCATAATTATTTTTAGTTAGTAGTAATTTAAAATTGATTTTTAGTCACCATTTCTGCTACAATTTTTCCAGAAATAATTGAAGGAGGAACTCCTGGTCCTGGCACAGTAAGTTGTCCTGTAAAAAATAAATTCTTTACTTTTTTACTTTTTATTTTAGGTCTTAAAAATGCAGTTTGAGTTAAAGTATTTGCCAATCCGTAAGCGTTTCCTTTATATGAATTATAATCCGCTATAAAATCATTAACACAAAACGATTCTTTAAAAACAATGTTTTCTTTTACATTTTGATTGGTTAGCTTTTCCAATCGATTAATTATTTTTTGAAAATAATGTTCTCTAATTATTGGAGTATCTTCAATACCTGGTGCAATTGGAATTAGAAAAGTAGCCGCTTCTTGATTTATAGGGGCAAAACTATTATCGGTTATACTTGGGAAACTTGCATAAAAAAGCGGCTCTTTTGGCCATTTTGGCATATCATATATTTCAATTGCATGTGCATCAAAATCAGTATCAAAAAATAAGGTATGATGTGATACATTTTTTAGTTTTTTGTTAAAACCAACATAAAACAGAAGTGAGGAAGGAGCAAAAGTTTTAGTACTCCAATATTCTTCGGAATACATTCTGTATTTTTCATCTAAAAGAGTTTCAGAATGATGATAATCAGCACCACTTATAACAATATCTGCTTTAAAAAATTCACCATTAACTTTAACTCCTTTTACTTCTCCTTTTACCACTTCAATTTTTTCAACATTTTGGTTTGTTTTAATAGTTACCCCTAATGATATTGCTAAAGAAGTAAACCCTTTAACTACTTCAAACATTCCTCCCTTTGGATGCCAAGTGCCTAAACCAAAATCAGCATAATTCATAAAATTGTAAAAGTTTGGCGTATTTGATGGTTTTGCTCCTAAAAAAAGCACAGGAAACTCTAATATTTGAATCAGTTTTTTGCTTTTAATATTATTTCTAATTTCTTTACTAATACTCTTAAAAAATTGAGAAACATTTATAATAGTGTCTTTTGTAATAAGCTCAGTAATAGAATTTCCGGGCTTATAAACCATATTATTTACAGCAATTTCGTAATTAAATTTAGCCGCATTTAAAAACTTTTTTAAATAAATAGAGCTTCCTTTCTCCTCTTTTTCAAAAATTGTATAGATTTCTTCAATTTTGTCAGAAATAATTATTGAATCAAGCATATTAAAGTAAACTTGATATGCAGGAGCTAGTTTTTCTAAATCATAAAAATCGGAAGGTTTTTTATTAAAATCGTTGAAAAATTTCTCAAAAACATCTGGCATCCAATACCAAGTTGGACCAATATCAAATTTAAAACCCAGTTTTTCTAAAACGCGTGCTCTACCTCCAACACTACTGTTTTTTTCTAGTATTGTAACATTATACCCTTTATTTGCTAAGTAACACGAAGCAGAAAGAGAGGAAAATCCAGAGCCTATTATAATTATATTTTTCATATTTTGTTTAACAAATATAATAAAAGATTAAACAATACAAAATATTTCAAAAAAAATTATATAACTTTTAACAAATCAAGTACCGATTTAAAAATATGAACTTGAGGTATTTCTATATTTTCTTGCTCAAATTCAGCAATTTTATAACCCAAAACCCACAGCGTATCTTTAGAGTTTTTTAAAATAGAAGTATACACATGATTTAAATATGTTTTTACAGAATCTTTTGAAGGTTCTACCGTTAAATAAGTAATAAAATTAGTGGTAACATCACTAATTTTTAAATCTTTCAAATTATCCACTGGAACACTTTGGCCTAAATAAATAGAGTTATAACCACGCATTAATAATTCAAAATGAAGATACAACAACCCTAATTCATGTATTTCATGCATTGGTAAATACAAAACAAACTTTTTAGATTTTTCAGTAAATGGTAATTGCTGAATTTTCTCAATATTAGTATGAATTTTTTGCTTAATTAAGTTAGTAATAAAATGCTCATGTGCTGGCGTTATTGAATTAACCTGCCATAAAACACCAACTTCATTTAAAAATGGCTTAAATATGTTTATGAAAATATTTTGGAATGAAGTTGTAGCTAATAAATTATTATATACCTGATTAAATAGTCTTTCATCAAAATTTAACATGGCTAATTTTAATGAATTTGATGCTTCACTTTCAAAACCTTCTTTAAAAACAAACTCTCTAACCTTTAATGCCATTTTATCTTCAGATAAATCAGCTATTTTAGAAATTTTTAATCCACTATTATAAAGCAATGAAACATTTAAAAGTTTTTGCAAACTATTTAAATTATAGTATCTAATATTTGAATCTGTTCTTTTAGGCTCGAATAAATTATACCTCTTTTCCCAAATACGGATAGTATGCGCTTTAATTCCTGAAAAATTTTCAAGATCTTTAATGGTAAATTCTGTTTTTATATTGTTCAATTTATCATACTTTTTATTAAACAAATATAAATTAACTTTTTTATTTAACAAAAAAAGAGGTCAATATTGACCTCTTTTTAAATTTTATTAAAAATTAAAAAAATTATTTAGTTAAATACATTTTTCTTCTAGAATACAATTCGTAGAAATCATCATCTTTTAAACTATCAATAAATAAAATACTTTCTCCTGTAGATTTCATTTCAGGTCCTAATCGTTTATCTACATTTGGAAATTTATTAAATGAAAACACTGGTTGTTTTATTGCAAAACCATTTAGTTTAGGATTAAAATTAAAATCTTTTAATTTATTTTCACCCAACATAATTTTAGTTGCGTAATTAACATATGGTTCTTTATACGCTTTTGAAATAAATGGCACAGTACGTGAAGCTCTTGGATTTGCTTCTATTATATAAACCGTATCATCTTTAATTGCAAATTGAATATTAATTAATCCAACTGTTTTTAATGCTAAAGCTATTTTTTTAGTATGATCTTTTATTTGTTGCATTACAAACTCACCTATATTAAATGGTGGTAATGTTGCGTTAGAATCTCCTGAATGAACTCCACAAGGTTCAATATGCTCCATAATTCCTATAATATAAACATCTTCTCCATCACAAATAGCATCTGCTTCTGCTTCAATAGCTCCGTCTAAATAATGATCTAACAACAACATATTATTTGGAATTTTTCGAAGTAAATCTACTACATGTTTTTCCAACTCTTCTTTATTAATTACAATTTTCATTCCTTGTCCTCCTAAAACATATGAAGGACGAACTAAAATTGGAAAATCTAATTTATCCGCTATTTCGGATGCTTCATCAGCTGTTGTTGCTGTACCATATTTTGGGAAAGGGATTTTTAAATCCACTAACAATTCTGAAAATCGTTTTCTATCTTCAGCTAAATCAAGTGCTTCAAAACTTGTTCCAATAATTTTAATACCATATTTATCTAGCTTTTCAGCTAACTTTAAAGCAGTTTGCCCGCCTAATTGAACAATTACTCCTTCTGGTTTTTCATGACGGATAATATCGTAAATATGTTCCCAGAATACTGGTTCAAAATATAGTTTATCTGCGGTATCAAAATCTGTAGAAACTGTTTCTGGGTTACAGTTTATCATAATAGTTTCGTAACCAGCTTCTTTTGCTGCTAAAACTCCATGCACACAACAGTAATCGAACTCAATTCCTTGACCAATTCTATTTGGCCCAGAACCTAAAACAACCACTTTCTTTTTATTAGAAACTACACTTTCATTATCTGCATAACTTCCTTCAGTAGTTGTCATTCTATTTTCAAAAGTAGAATAATAATAAGGAGTTTGCGCATCAAATTCTGCTGCACAAGTATCTACTAATTTATAAACTCTATGAATACCTAACTCTTCTCGTCTTTTATATATTTCACTTTCCCAACAACCTAACATATGAGCTATTTGCCTATCTGCAAAACCTTTTTGTTTGGCTTCTAATAATAATTCATACGTTAAAGTTCCTAATTCATATTTTGAAATTTCGGTTTCTAAAGCTAATAATTCTTCATATTGTTTTAAAAACCACATATCAATTTTTGTAATCTCGTATATTCTACTCAAAGGAATTCCCATTTGAATTGCATCATATATTACAAAAACACGATCCCAACTTGGATTTTTTAGTTTCTCAATAATTACATCGTAACTCTTCTCTCCTTTACCATCTGCTCCTAATCCATTTCGTTTTATTTCTAATGATTGAGTAGCTTTATGTAATGCTTCTTGAAATGAACGGCCAATTCCCATAACTTCCCCAACGGATTTCATCTGTAAGCCAACGGTTCTATCCGATCCTTCAAATTTATCAAAATTCCAACGTGGTATTTTTACGATTACATAATCTAAAGTTGGTTCAAATAATGCAGAAGTTGTTTTAGTAATTTGATTATTTAATTCATCTAAATTATAACCAATAGCTAATTTTGAAGCTATTTTAGCAATAGGATATCCTGTTGCTTTTGATGCCAATGCTGAAGAACGTGAAACCCTTGGGTTAATTTCAATTGCAATTATATCTTCATTTTCATCAGGGCTTACAGCAAATTGAACGTTACAACCTCCTGCAAAATCACCAATAGAACGCATCATATGAATTGCCATATCACGCATTCTCTGAAATGTAGTATCACTTAAAGTCATTGCTGGAGCAACCGTAATTGAATCTCCTGTATGAATTCCCATAGGATCCATATTTTCTATGGTACATATTATTACTACATTATCATTTTGATCACGTAACAATTCTAATTCGTATTCCTTCCACCCCAATAAAGCCTTATCAATTATAACTTCATGAATTGGTGATGCTTCTAAACCTCTACGTAATAAATTATTAAAATCTTCTTTTTCATAAACAATAGAAGCTCCAAACCCACCCAAAGTAAATGATGGTCTAATTACCAAAGGAAAACCAAATTTTTGTGCAATTTCTTTTCCTTGTAAAAAAGATGCAGCAGTAGCAGAAGGCGCTTGTCCAACTCCTATTTCAATCATCAATTTTCTGAATTGCTCTCTATCTTCAGTAATATTAATTGCATCAATATCTACTCCAATTAAACGCACATCAAAATCATCCCAAATACCTCTATCTTGTGCTTCAATACATAAATTTAAAGCAGTTTGTCCTCCCATAGTTGGTAAAACAGCATCAATATTAGGATGTAGTTTTAATATTTGAACAATTGATTTTGTAGTTAATGGTTTTAAATAAACATGATCTGCCAAAGAAGGATCTGTCATAATAGTAGCAGGATTTGAGTTAATTAAAACAACTTCAATTCCTTCTTCTTTTAGTGAACGAATAGCTTGCGATCCAGAATAATCAAATTCACAAGCTTGACCAATAATAATTGGCCCAGAACCTATAATTAAAACCGATTTTATGTTAGTATTTTTTGGCATGTGGTACTTAAATTATTTATTTGTAAATATCTGTAAATTTAGTTTTTGTATATAAAATAGTTTTCAAAACTTATTAAATGATCAAAAAAAAGGTGTTACTAATAAAAGTAACACCCTAAATATATAAAACTTAGTTTCATTATTTTTTTGGTCTCGGATCAGAAGATACACTTAATCTTTTTCTACCTTTAGCTCTTCTTCTTGCCAACACTTTTCTTCCTGCAACACTTGACATGCGTTCTCTGAACCCGTGTTTATTCCTTTTTTTTCTTTTTGATGGTTGATAAGTCCTTTTCATTTCTTATATCTTTAAATCGTGTATCTTTAGTTAAATTACGCTTTAATTTCGTCCTCTAAAAGCGTTGGCAAATATACAATTACTTTTGTGTTTGACAAATAGAATTTTAAAAAAATTAAAAAAAATATTCAATAGCAAAAAATTAAAAAATAACTACATTTATAAAAATTAAAAAACAGAACATTTATGTATAAAAAACCAATGCTTAAAGAAGGAAGTTTAAAAGGTAATGTAATTGTAGTAACTGGAGGTGGTAGTGGTTTAGGAAAAGCCATGACTACTTATTTTTTAGAATTAGGTGCAAATGTGGTTATTACTTCTAGAAATTTTGAAAAATTGGTAGCAGTAAAAGAAGAGTTAGAAACTAAAACTGGAGGGAAAATACTACCTGTTAAATGTGATGTTAGAAATTACAATGAAGTTGAAAATATATTGGCTGAAACATTAAAGAAGTTTGGAAAAGTAGATGGTTTATTGAACAATGCTGCTGGTAATTTTATAAGTCCAACGGAACGATTATCTGCAAATGCTTTTGATACTGTAATTGATATCGTATTAAAAGGCAGCAAAAATTGCACACTTGCTTTCGGAAAACACTGGATTGAAAAAAAACAAACAAAAGCTACCATTTTAAATATTGTAACCACTTACGCCTGGACGGGTTCAGCTTATGTAGTTCCATCAGCTACAGCCAAAGCTGGTGTTTTAGCTATGACACGATCACTTGCTGTAGAATGGGCTAAATATGGAATTCGTTCTAATGCCATTGCTCCTGGCCCATTTCCAACAAAAGGTGCTTGGGACAGATTATTACCAGGTGATTTAAAAGAAAAATTTGACATGAAAAAGAAAGTGCCTGTTGGCAGAGTTGGTGTTCATCAAGAACTAGCAAATTTAGCTGCTTATTTAATGAGCGACTTTTCGGCATATATAAATGGTGAAGTAATAACTATTGACGGTGGAGAATGGCTAAAAGGTGCTGGAGAATTTAATATGCTTGAAGATATTCCTGAAGAAATGTGGGATATGCTTGAAGCCATGATTAGAAGTAAAAAGAAAAAATAATCTAAAAAAATCCAAAACCTTCAAATTTTAAAAAATTTGAAGGTTTCTCTTTTGCCAACTAAAATAGAGTTAGTACTTTTGCCCAAACCTAACAACAATGAAAAACACCAAATATGTTTTTGTAACCGGAGGCGTTACTTCTTCACTTGGAAAAGGCATAATTGCAGCATCTTTAGCTAAATTATTACAAGAACGAGGATACTCTGTTACTATTCAAAAACTTGATCCATACATAAATATTGACCCAGGAACCTTGAACCCTTATGAACATGGCGAATGCTATGTAACTGATGATGGAGCAGAAACAGACTTAGATTTAGGGCATTATGAACGATTTTTAAATATTCCCACATCACAATCCAATAATGTTACTACTGGAAGAATTTATCAATCTGTAATTGAAAAAGAACGCAAAGGAGATTTTTTAGGAAAAACGGTTCAAGTAATTCCACATATTACTGATGAAATTAAACATAGAATTCAAATATTAGGAAATACAGGCGATTTTGATATTGTTATTACTGAAATAGGTGGAACTGTAGGTGATATAGAATCCTTACCTTATGTTGAATCTGTTCGTCAATTATTATGGGAATTAGGTGAAGATAATGCCATGGTAATTCATCTTACCTTAGTACCTTATCTAGCAGCAGCAGGAGAATTAAAAACCAAACCTACACAACACTCGGTTAAAATGTTAATGCAAAGTGGTGTAAGTCCAAATATTTTAGTTTGCAGAACAGAACATGAAATTTCGGATACTATAAAACAAAAACTAGCATTATTTTGTAATGTTAGAAAAGAAAATGTTATTCAATCCATTGATGCAGAAACTATTTATGATGTTCCAAATTTAATGCTTGAAGAAGGTTTAGATATTGCGGTATTAAAAAAATTAAATTTAGCGCACAAAAAACAACCAAAACTAAAATCTTGGAATCAGTTTTTAACAAATTTTAAAAACCCAAAATATACCATTGAAATTGGTTTAGTTGGTAAGTATGTTGAATTACATGACGCATACAAATCTATTTCTGAGGCATTTATTCACGCAGGTGCAAAAAATAAAGTAAGTGTTAATATTCATTGGATTCATTCCGAAGAATTAACCGTTAAAAATGTACCAAGAAAACTAAAAAAATTAAACGGAATTTTAGTTGCACCAGGTTTTGGTGAACGTGGTATTGAAGGTAAAATTGAAGCAGTGAAATATGCTCGTGAAAATAAAATTCCATTTTTAGGAATTTGCTTAGGAATGCAAATGGCAGTTATAGAATTTGCACGAAATGTTTTAGGTTTAAAAGATGCTAATTCCACAGAAATGGATGTGAACACTAGCAATCCCGTAATTGATATTATGGAAGAACAAAAAAACATTACTAATTATGGTGGAACCATGCGTTTAGGAGCTTGGGATTGTAAACTAGCCGAAAATAGTAAAGTTGCAAAAATTTATAAAACTAAAAATATAAGCGAACGCCACAGACATCGTTTTGAGTTTAATAATAGTTATTTAAATGATTTTGAAAATTCAGGAATGATTGCCACAGGTAAAAATCCAAAAACCAATTTAGTTGAAGTTGTTGAAATTCCTTCACATCCTTGGTTTATTGGGGTTCAATATCATCCAGAGTATAAAAGTACCGTTTTAAATCCTCATCCTTTATTTGTAAATTTCGTAAAAGCCTGTTTGGAACACTCTTTGAACTATTAGTTATTCTATAATTAACTCATAAAATAAACTAAACATCTCATTGATTTTAGTATTTTTGTCGGACTTTTTAAATGAATATTAGAAAGTAAATGACAATTTGACATTTAAAATATACCATGGAAGAAAAAAAATTAGATTTAAATTCAATAATAGGATTTGTTTTAATTGGTGCCATAATGTTATGGTGGATGTACAGCAATCAGCCAACACCTGAAGAATTAAAAGCCAAAGCGGAAACAGAACAAGTTCAAAAAGATTCAATATCCGACCAAAATAAAAATGAAGAAAAAACAGCGATAACTGAAGCTCCTATTGTTGCAAATGATTCTTTATCTTTAGCACAAGCAAAAAATGCTTTAGGTAATTTTGCTTATTCCGCTACTTTGCCATCTGCTACTGATAACGAAACTGTTTTAGAAAATAAAGTTTTAAAATTAGTTATTGCAAATAAAGGTGGTTACATAAAAGAAGCACTCATTAAAAAGTTTGTAACCTACGATTCTTTACCGCTTTATTTAATTAAAGATAAAAACGCATCTTTTAATATAAATTTTGGAACTTCAGATAATAGAATTTTAAATACTAAAGATTTATATTTTCAACCAACCTTAACCAAAAATGGTGAGAATCAGGTGCTTTCTATGAAATTAAAAGTATCTGACAATAAATATTTAGAATATCGATATGAAATTAAACCAGATAAATATATGGTGGATTTCACCATTCATTCTCAAGGTTTAAATTCTTCATTAAATACCTCATCACCAATAACTTTAGATTGGGATTTAAAGGGGTATCGTCATGAAAAAAGTATTAAATACGAAAATCAACATACCGAGTTGTATTATGAAAAAGATGATCAAAAAATTGATTATTTATCCATGGGTAGAGACGATGATGCAACTGAAAATGATGTAAATTGGGTGGCTTTTAAGCAACAGTTTTTCTCTTCTATATTAATTTCAAAAGAAGGTTTTAACAACGCAAAACTTGCTTCAAAAAACTTAGTAAAAGACGAGGAAAAAGATACCATTTATACTAAATCTTTCTCTTTAAAAGCTCCACTTGCTTTAACTAATGGAGAATTAAATTACAATATGAATTGGTATATCGGCCCTACCGATTATAAAATTCTTAAAAAATACGATAGAAACATTAAAGAGATTGTTAATTTAGGATGGGGAATTTTTGGTTACATTAACCGCTTAATTTTTATACCTGTATTTGGCTTTTTAGAAAGTTTTATTGGTAGTTATGGACTTATTATTATTTTACTAACTATTGTGGTTAGAATAATTATGTCACCATTAGTATACAAATCGTATCTATCTAGTGCTAAAATGAAGGTTTTAAAACCTGAAATGGATGAAATAAACAAAAAATTCCCAGGAAAAGAAAATGCTATGAAACGTCAACAAGAAACTATGGCGTTACAACGTAAAGCTGGTGTTAGTCCATTAGCAGGTTGTATACCAGCATTATTACAAATGCCTGTATTCTTTGCGTTATTTAGGTTTTTCCCTTCCAATATAGATTTAAGACAAAAAAGTTTTTTATGGGCAACCGATTTATCAGCATACGATTCTGTTTATAAATTACCGTTTCATATTCCTTTGTATGGAGATCATATTAGTGTATTTCCAATTTTAGCATCCGTTGCCATTTTCTTTTATATGAGAATGAGTCAAAGTCAACAAATGAATATGCAAGCACCTGCACAAGAAGGTATGCCTGATATGCAAAAAATGATGAAAATGATGATGTATTTTTCTCCATTAATGATGTTAATTTTCTTTAATATGTATGCAAGTAGTTTAAGTTTATATTATTTTGTATCTAACTTACTTACTGTATCTATAATGTTAATTATAAAAAATTACATTATTGATGAAAATAAAATTCACGCTCAAATTCAAGAAAACAAAAAGAAACCTAAAAAAGAAGGTAAATTTAGACAACGTTTAAATGAAGCTATGAAACAAGCTCAAGAACAACAAGCTAAACAAAAAAAGAAATAATTTTTTAGTATATACTTATAAAAAAACCGGAATTAATATTCCGGTTTTTTTGTTTTAAAAAATACTATTTGTTAATCTATATCAATTTATTAAATCTTTGCCATTAAGTTTTCTTCATGAACTTTTAAGATATTACCACTAGCATCAAAATAAACCTTTTTCATATCCTTTCCTTTTTTAATGTTAAGTTTATATCTATCCATTTTCTTTTCATTTTTATAATGAATCATTTTATAATGATCTTCAGTAATTACCCATCCTGGAAAATCTTTTACAACGGCATCTTCAACAGATATTGGTAATTCTACATTTTTACCGTGTTCAACAGTGCTTATTAATTTACCATCTTTATTATAGGTAGCTACTAAGGATTCGTTTTTGCCCTTTAATATTACTTGGTAAGTATCATAATCGTTATTAGATTCAATACTTCTATCTACAATAACATTATCATCAATAAATTCTAATGGCACTGCGTCAAACTCTTCAACTACTAAGTCTGGAAAATCTTGACTTACATTTTCAACTATTGCAACTGGCATTTCTTCTTTGTTCAATTTTGCTTTATACAGCACTTTGTCTTGATCTTGAGCATAGGATTGAACCATAAATCCTATTAAAAATAGCCCTAAAATTGTTTTTTTCATTTTTTAATTAGTTTAAATATTATACAATTGTTTTTACTCAGAAATAATTATTTTTATTATTTAAAAGGTTGAATTATTAAAGCGCTTTAGAAAATAAACCAACCTTAATAGTTAATAAAAACTAAGAAATTTTTTCTTTAAACTTTTTTAATTTTGATTTCACTTTATTAAATAAATCATTAGAATCTGCATTTTTATTTACCGATTTTTTGAGGTTTTTAATTTCTTCATCTAATTCATTAAATATTATATCTTGGTTACCATACCCTAATACTTCCGCAATTTTTAATTGATATTTTGCATTGTCTAATAAATTAATAACTACTAAATTATTTTTACTTTTATTGTCTGCATATTTTTGAGCTGCTTCATCAAGCAAAGCTTTGGCTCTTAAAATTGGAATTGGCACCACTTCTTGTTCGGTAACTAATTCATTAGTTGTTGAAATTAATAACGATTTTGCTTCGTCTAATTTATTTAATCCAATTAAATGCACTGCTTTTTCAATTTCTTTTGGATACACACCTAATGGTAGATTTACAGTTGTTATATCAATTTCACTTGACAACCCAGAAAGTAATCGTTTTGCTTCTTGTAATTGACCAGTTTTTAAAGCTCTTTCAGCATCTTTAGTAATTTGCTTAATAGTGCTTATATCAGATATTAAATCATTTGTTTTCACTTTAACATCTATTGGGATTATGTCTAAATCTGGATATTTATTTGTAACAATTTCTATTTGTCCAATAACTTTTTCAAGTTTATTTATAGCATCAACATCATCATTTTTTGAAAGTAATTGTATTGCTTCTTGAGTTCCTAAAACAGCTTGTGTAGCTTCTTTAACCATTTTTTCTCTAGCCTTTGTAACTTTTTTAAGTGTTGCTTTATTTTGTGCTTTAGTTATAAGACTATCTTCCTTTTTATCCAAAAAAGGTTTTTGAATTGCAACTTCTGGTTTATTAGATGTGTTATTTAAAATAGCATTATTTTTTTTATTTTGACATGAAGTAAAAACAAAAATAATAGAAGCTAATAGGACAGCTTTTGTTACTAAATTTTTCATTTTATTTGGTTTTAATTACTTATACGTTTTTGTTAATTATAGATAGTTATTCAACTTTTATCAATAAGCTTAAACAATAATTTTGTTTTGCTTTTTTAAAACCTAAAAGTTTAAATTCTTATACAAAGGTATATTCTAAAACACGTGGAAGTCTACCACTAAAGTGGTATAAATCATTGATTTAACATAAAATTATGTTAAATAAAATTAGTATCATTTTTATGAAAATTATAATAAAAAGAAGTGCTAAAAGGAAGCTAGCTATTCTTAAATTTATTAAGCAAAGCTTCAATATTTTTAATTTCAATATGATTTCTTTCTACTTCAATTACTTTATCTTCTTTTAGTTTTTGCAAGTGCCTATTTAAAACATTTCTAGCGCTACCTATCAGATTTGCAAGATCGGTATGAGATAGATTATTAATTAGTTTTAATTGTGAAGGGTGAAGATTAGTATTAACATCTTTTACAAACAATTTTATAGTTCTAGACCAAGTATTTAACAACGCTAAATCCGTTGCATTTTCTTCAAAAAAACGCATTTGATTCCCCAAATATGGCAACAGCGTTTTATTAAATTCAGGATGTTTATTTATCCATTCTTTAGCTAATTTCATTGGTACAGATAATGCTTCTATATCATCTAAAGCTTCTGTAAAAACATGATGTTCTTGAGAATCTAACAAGCAAATAATATCAAAAATATTTCCTGACGCTAGTATTTCAATAATATATTCTTTACCGTTAGCACTATTAATTTGGAAAACTTTAACTCTGCCTTTTGTAATAAGGTAAAATTTATTTTTAGTTAACTCACTATTAAAAGGGCTGTCTCCTTTTTTCCAATTCTCAATTGAAAACTCGGGCAATATTTCTTCTATTATTTTGTTACTTAATCCAGAAAAATGTGGAGAATTTTTGATGAAATTAAAATAGTAATTAAATTTAGTGGTGCCTTTTTTCATTAACCCTAACTTTTGAGTAAAATTAAATAAAAAAAATCTTAAAAATATCCTAAATTAAATAGTTTAAAATTGTTTTAAATTTTACATTTTAATTTTATTTTAGCAAACTAAATTATTAATTAATGCCCCAGCTAAATAACTCCTATAAAATTTTAGAAAAAGAAAACTTAATTATTGAATACTTTTCTGGAATTTTAACTATTGAAACCCTTATAAAATTCAAAAAAAATCTCATACAAGATCCTATTTTTTCAGTAAATTATAATTATTTACTTTACTTTAAAAACGTAACTTTTAAAATAGATGTAGAAGATATATCAGAGTATGTTACTTTTTCAAACAACTACTTGAAGGCAAATAAGAATAGAAAAGTTGCAATGGTTACCGACAATCCAAACCAAGTAGCTTTGGCTACATTGTTTAAAATACAAAAAAGCAAACATGAAATGCAAAAAATTGAGATATTTTCAACTACTAAAAATGCTATACATTGGCTAGGGTTAGACATCTCTATTTTAGATAATGTCGATTTTATGAATAAATGGGATTAATCTAATATATACTATCCAAATTTTAAGTAAATTTGAGTATAAATTGGTTATAATGAAATCTATTCAAAAATATTTACTACTTATTCTACTAGTATTCATCGGTTTAAGTTGTTCAAATAATAATAACGAACCTTCTCCTACTCCACAAGATTTATCCAAAGAATTAACTATTTTCCATATTAATGATTCGCATGGAAGTATAGAAAATTTTGCAAAAATTAAATACATTGTTGATCAAGAGAAAAAAGAAAATAGCGTAATTTTAGCTTGTGCTGGTGATATTTTTTCAGGTAATCCTGTTGTGGATAATTATGATCCTAAAGGTTACCCAATGATTGATTTAATGAATAAAGTTGGATTTGATATTAGTGAAATTGGCAACCACGAATTTGATTATGGTGAAACCGTTTTGGAAGACAGATTAAACCAAGCACAATTTAGCTGGGTTTGCGCAAATGTTAATATGAATACAACAGGAATACCTCAGCCAAAAACATACCAAACTATTACAAAAGATAATATTAAAGTTACTTTTTTAGGACTAGTAGAAACTAACGGAAAAGTGGATGAAATAATCCCCTCAACACATCCATGGAGAGTTCAAGATTTAACTTTTCAAAAATATAATGATGTTATCGGAAATTATTCTCAAATAAAAGAAACTGAGAATCCCGACTTATATATTGCACTTACGCATTTAGGTTTAAATACAGATAAATATATTGCTACTAATTATCCTTATTTTGATATAATAATTGGCGGACATTCTCACTCTGTTGCAAATACTACTGTTAATAATATTCCTATATTTCAAGCTGGTTCAAATCTAAATTATTTGGGAAAAATTAAACTCACTATTCTCGATAAAAAAATTGAAAGTTTACAATATAGTTTAATTGATTTAAACACTTATCAAAATGAAGATTCATCCATTAAAGAAGATATAAATAATTACAATAACATGGCTAATTTAGATGAAATTATAGGATATTCATCTGCCTACCACAATAGCCAACAAGTAGGATATTTTTATACTGATATTCTTAAAAATGAAATGAATGTAGATGTTACTTTTCAAAATACTGGAGGTATACGAAATAGTCTTGATCAAGGGGATATTACAAAACGTGAAATTTTTGAAATTGATCCTTTTAATAATGGTTGTGTAACTTATACTATGACTGTTAGCGAAATAAAAAACTTTTTAAAAGGAAGTAAAATTGCAATTTATTACGCTGGTATTAAAATTGAAGAAGCTAATAATGAAGTAATTATAAAAAATTTAAATGATGAATTATTAAATGACAATACAACTTTAACCATCGGATTAAACGATTACATTCCAGCAGTTTACGACACGTATTTTACACAAACACCAACTTATAAAACGTATACAACTGCAGAAGGAATTATAGATTATCTAAAAAATAATACAACTCCAATAAATTATACTTCGTATAATAATTATTTTAAATTTGAATAAGAGGTTAGCTTTATTATTTATTTAAAAAATTTAAAACGTTTTTTTCAATCCTCTCATTAATATTGCTAACATCCGATTTCACAAAAGTTTCTCCTGTTATATTTTCATATAATTCAATATATCTTTCTGAAATTTCATTGATTTTTTCTGTAGTCATTTCTGGAACTTGTTGTCCTTGTTTTCCTTGAAATCCATTTTCAATTAACCACTGACGAACAAACTCTTTAGAAAGTTGCTTTTGAGCTTCTCCTCTATCTTGTCTTTCTTTATATCCATCAGCATAGAAATAACGAGACGAATCTGGAGTATGAATTTCATCGATTAAAACTATTTTACCTTCTTTAGTTTTACCAAACTCATATTTAGTATCCACTAAAATTAAACCTCTTTCAGCTGCTATTTCAGAACCCCTTTTAAATAATTCTCTGGTATATTTTTCCAACAATTCATAATCATTTTTCGATACAATACCTTTTGAAATAATATCTTCTTTAGATATATCTTCATCATGATTTCCATCATCGGCTTTAGTTGAAGGTGTTATAATTGGATCTGGGAATTTATCGTTTTCCTTCATTCCTTCTGGCATTGGCTCACCGCAAAGCATTCGCTTACCTGCTTTATATTCTCGTGCCGCATGACCCGATAAATAGCCTCTAATAACCATTTCTACTTTAAATGGATTACAATAATGACCAACAGTTACATTTGGATCCGGAACAGCTATCATCCAGTTTTCAACAATATCTTCTGTTGCTTTTAACATTTTTGAAGCTATCTGATTTAAAATTTGACCTTTAAAAGGAATCTGTTTTGGCAAAACAACATCAAAAGCCGAAATTCTATCGGTTGCTATCATTACTAATAGCTCATCATTTATGTTGTAAACTTCTCTTACTTTTCCTTTGTAAACACCTTTTTGTTTAGGAAAGTTAAAGGTGGTATTGTTTATTGTATTGCTCATTATTAGTAGTGTTGTGTAATTATTTTTTAAAGCTTTATTTTATTCATTTCCTACTTCTATACTTTTATAAGCAGAAATAATTTGTTTAACTAATCGATGTCGTATTACATCTTTATCATCTAAATGCACAAAAGCAATTCCTTTTATTTCTTTTAAGGTTAAAACTGCTTCTTTAATTCCTGAAACCTGACGTCTTGGCAAATCTATTTGTCCTGGATCTCCAGTAATAATAAACTTAGCATTTTTTCCCATTCTAGTCAAAAACATTTTCATTTGATTATGGGTTGTGTTTTGTGCTTCATCTAAAATAACAAAAGCATTATCTAAAGTTCTTCCACGCATAAATGCTAAAGGTGCAATTTGAATTATTCCCTTTTCTAAATAAGAATCTAACCTTTCAAACGGAATCATATCACGTAAAGCGTCATATAAAGGTTGCATATAAGGATCTAATTTCTCTTTTAAATCTCCCGGTAAAAATCCTAGATTTTCGCCAGATTCTACCGCAGGTCTGGTTAAAATTATTCGTCTAACTTCCTTTTCTTTTAAAGCTTTTACTGCCAATGCAACTGCAGTATACGTTTTTCCTGTTCCAGCTGGTCCAATGGCAAAAAGCATATCGTTTTTATCCATTTTTTCAACCATTTTACGTTGGTTAACTGTTTGAGCTTTAATAAGCCTTCCATTAACTCCATGCACTAAAACTCCATCTGCAAATGTTTTAGTTTTATGCTCATTTCCATTCGAGGTTAAAATACGTTCAATGCTATTTTCGTCTAACTTATTATACCTATTAAAATAAGCAATAATCATATTTAGGCGCTTCTCAAATTCATCTAAAATTTCGGGTTCGCCAAAAGCTTTTAGTTTGTTGCCACGCGCAACTATTTTTAATTTCGAAAAATATTTTTGAAGAATTTCAACATTTGAATTGTGAGCACCAAATAAATCATTCGGATTAATTTCGGTAAGTTCTATTATTCTTTCGTTCAAATGAAAATGTATTAAGTTTTATAAAAAAAATTGTATTCTATTAATAGAATAATTGATTAGATTTGCATAACAAATGTACTAAATAACAAATTATCTTTTTTAAATGTTTATGAATAAGTTGTAAACATTTTATTAAAAAATTTACATATATTTTTTCACTAAAAAAACAATGCTATAGTAAATGTCAATAATTACCTTAACCACTGATTTTGGGATAAAAGACCATTTTGTTGGAGCTATAAAAGGCACCATTTATAATGAATTACCAGATGCAAGAATTGTTGACATTTCACATGACATATCTCCGTTTAACATAACAGAAACTGCCTATATTTTAAAAAATGCGTACAAAAGTTTTCCAACTGGAAGTATTCATATTATAGGAGTAGATTCGGAATTAAATGACGAAAATAAGCACATAGCTTTAAAATTAGATAATCATTATTTTATTTGTCCAAATAATGGTGTAATTTCCTTGCTTGCTAACGAAATTAAACCAGAAAAAATAGTAGAAATTAATATTCACGATCGTGTTGAAACCAGTTTCCCTGTTTTAGATGTTTTTGTAAAAGTAGCCTGTCATATTGCACGTGGAGGAACTTTAGAAGTTATTGGAAAAGCAATAACAACATTTAAAAAAATTGTAGAATTACAACCTAAAATTTCTGACGATTTAAAAACACTTACAGGAAATATTATTTATGTTGATAATTACGGAAATTCTATAAGTAATATTACCAAAAAAGTGTTTCAGGAAGTTGGTAAAGGAAGATCTTTTGAAATAAATGCTAGCAAATACCATTTTACTAAAATTCAAAATAAATATAGTGATATTGTTGATTTTACCTTACCAATTGATCAACGTCAAAAAGATGGTAGTAAACTTGCTATTTTTAATTCAGCTAATTACTTAGAAATTGCTATTTATAGAAGTAATCTAAAAAATGTTGGAGGTGCTTCAACTTTATTAGGGCTTAATTACAGAGATACTATAACCATAAAATTTAGCTAAAATGCTAGTACGAATTGTAAAAATGAGTTTCGATTTATCGAAAATAGAAACATTTCTTAAAAATTTTCATAAAAACAAACAACACATTAGAAATTTTGAAGGATGTAAATTATTAGAACTAAACCAAGATATTAATAATCCATCTATATTTTTTACTTATAGTTATTGGGAATCTGAAAATCATTTAAATGCTTATAGAAACTCCGATTTATTTAAAGAAGTTTGGAATAACACAAAAATTTATTTCAATGAAAAACCAGAAGCTTGGAGCGTAACAAAAGTGGAAAGTTTACCATAATTAAGCAAAAGCAGTTTTTAAAAATAACAGCATTTTTACTTAGTTAATTTTAATTTAAAAACTGTTAATAAATATCTTTTTAAAAACAACTTATTTAGAATATATTTGTACAACATTGTAATAAAATAATCGTAAATGAAATTTATAGTATCAAGCAGCCAATTGCTTAAACAACTCCAAGTTTTAGGTGGAGTAATTAACAATAGTAATACGTTACCTATTTTAGATAATTTTTTATTTGAACTTAATAATAATGAATTAAAGCTATCTGCTTCAGATTTAGAAACTACCATGAGCACATCCATTGAAGTAGAATCTAATTCTAATGGTTCTGTAGCTATTTCTGCACGATTATTACTAGATACTTTAAAAACATTTCCTAATCAACCTTTAACCTTTAAAATGGAAGAAAACAAGGTTGAAATAAGTTCAAGCCAAGGAAAATACGATATGGCTTATTTTGATGGAAGTGAATTTCCAAAAGCTGTTACAATTGAATCTCCAAAAAGTGCTGTAGTTCCTGGTGAAATTTTAGCAACTGCTATTTCAAAAACCATTTTCGCTGCAGGTAATGATGATTTAAGACCTGTAATGAGTGGTGTATTTTTCCAATTTAGTTCTGAAAGTTTAACTTTTGTAGCTACAGATGCTCATAAATTAGTTAAATATTCACGAACTGATGTAACTGCTAACGATACTGCTGAATTTATTATGCCTAAAAAACCTTTAAACTTATTAAAAGGTATTTTAGCAGGAACAGAAAGTGATGTAACTATTGAATATAACGACGCAAATGCAAAATTTACTTTTGATAATGTAGTTTTAGTTTGTAGATTAATTGATGGAAAATATCCTAATTACGATGCCGTTATTCCAAAAGAAAACCCAAACAAGTTAACTGTTGATCGAAGTAGTTTTCTAAATTCAGTTAAACGTGTTTCTATATTCTCAAATAAAACCACACACCAAATTCGTTTAAAAATGGCTGGAACCGAATTAAACATTTCAGCAGAAGATAAAGATTATGCAAACAAAGCGGAAGAACGATTAGTTTGTGAATATATTGGTGATGATTTACAAATTGGTTTTAATTCACGTTTTTTAACAGAAATGTTAAGTAATTTAAATTCTACAGATATTGTTATTGAGATGTCTATGCCAAACAGAGCAGGTATTCTAACTCCTTTAGATGGCGTTGAAGAAGGAGAATTTATAACCATGCTTGTTATGCCAGTAATGCTAAACCATTAAAAGCATTTATTCAAAAATATTTAAATCCGCTTTTGGCGGATTTTTTTGTATCATTGTTTTAAAATTATCTTATGAATTTTTTAGCACATATATATCTTTCCTACAATCAAGAAAATATTTTGATAGGAAATTTTATTGCAGATGCTATTAAAGGAAATAAATATAAAAATTATCCTTCCGAAATTCAACAAGGAATTTTATTGCATAGAGCCATTGATTATTTTACCGATCAACATCCAAATGTAAGAAAAAGTAAAAGAAGACTTCATAAAAGATATGGTCATTATAATGGTGTAATTATCGATATTTTTTACGATCATTTTTTAGCAAAAAACTGGCATAACTATTCAAAAGTTGAATTACCTGCTTATGTTGAAAATGTATATTCCATTTTAGAAAAAAACAGAAATACTCTTCCTGACCAAGTACAAAAAATGCTTACTAGTATGATTAAATATAATTGGTTAGTTAATTATGCTTCTTTAGAAGGAATTGAACAAGTTTTAATTGGCATGAATAATCGTACTAATGGAATATCAAATATGAATAGAGCAATTGAAGATTTAAAAATAAATTATATTAAATTTGAAAAGGATTTTATTCCATTTTTTGAGGAACTAATCCAATTTTCAGATAATAAAACACTAACTCTAACAACTTTATGAAAAAATTATTCCTAATTCTATTTATTGTAGCTTTAACAGTACAATGTAAAAAAGACGTACAACCTTTAAGTAAAAATTTAAAAACTACCGGTATAATTGCCGATAGCGCAATGGTAGTTTCCGCAAGAATAGAAGCATCAAAAATAGGTACATCCATATTAAAAAAAGGAGGAAATGCATTTGATGCAATGATTGCTACACATTATGCTTTAGCAGTTGCCTATCCTTTTGCTGGTAATATTGGTGGTGGTGGTTTTATGGTATATCGTAAAAACAATGGAGAAACTGGTGCCTTAGATTTTAGAGAAAAAGCACCAAAAGAAGCTTCTAAAAACATGTATCTGGATGAAAATGGAGACATTATTAAAGGAAAAAGTACTTTAGGAGCAATGTCTATTGGAGTTCCTGGAAGTGTAGATGGGATGTTTAAAGTTTATGAAAAATTTGGTTCTTTACCTTTTGCAGAATTAATTCAACCAGCAATAGATTTAGCTAAAAAAGGAGTTGTAGTTACTAAAAAACAAGCAAAAAATCTTGCAAAATATCGTCATTACTTTTCTGAAGTTAATCCAAACCCTGTTTTTTTAGATGCTGAATGGAAAGAAGGCGACACTATAAAATATCCAAAATTAGCCGAAACTTTAGAACGAATAAGAGACAATGGTAGAGACGGTTTTTACAAAGGAAAAACTGCAGATTTATTAGTTAATTATGTCAAAAAAGTTGGTGGAATAATTACACATGATGACTTAGAAAGTTACCAATCTATTTGGAGAAAACCTATTGAATTTACTTATAAAAATTTGAAAATTATTTCTATGTCACCTCCATCAAGTGGCGGAATTTGTGATGCACAAATTTTTAAAGCCATTGAACCTTATAATATTGCCGAATATGGCCATAATTCTGTAAAATATATTCAATTAGTAACAGAAGCCGAACGAAGGGCTTTTGCTGACCGTTCTTTCTTTTTAGGAGATCCAGATTTTGTAAAAATTCCAATTGACACTTTAATTTCAGAAAAATATGTACAAAAAAGAATGGCCGATTTTAATTGGGATAAAGCAACTCCTTCATCCGAAGTTAAACATGGAAATATAATTGGTTACGAAAGTGATGAAACTACCCACTACTCTATTATAGATAAATTTGGAAATGCTGTTTCCATAACAACTACATTAAACGGAGCATACGGATCAAAAGTTTTAGTTTCTGACGGCGGTTTTTTATTAAATAATGAAATGGATGATTTTAGCTCTAAACCTGGAACACCAAATATGTTTGGTTTAATTGGTGCTGAAGCAAATTCTATACAACCTGAAAAACGCATGTTAAGCTCTATGACTCCAACTATTGTTGAAAACAATAAAAAACTTTATATGGTTGTTGGCGCACCTGGAGGATCTACTATTATAACTTCTGTTTTACAAACCATACTTAATGTATATGAATTTAATTATTCTATGCAAAAAGCAGTTGACGCTCCACGATTCCACCATCAATGGCTGCCAGATGTTATTACCTTTGAGCCAAAAGGTTTTGACACCTCTTTATTTGAGAAATTAGAAAAAAAAGGATACAAAATAAATCAAAAAAACTCAAGAATACTTGGGAAAGTAGATGCTATATTGGTTTTACCCAATGGCAAGTTAGAAGGCGGAGCAGATTATAGAGGTGATGATAAAGCATTTGGGTTTTAAATAATTGTACTTAATAATAAAAGCTAAATAAAAATGACATCAAATACTATATCTAATGGAATTTTAAAAGCTGTTGCCATAATTTTGGGCGTAACTCTTTTGATGTTATTCTTATATGAAATACAAACAATAATTATTTATATTGCCATTTCAGCAGTTTTATCATTAATTGCTAGACCAATAATTCGATTTTTAAAGCATCGATTAAAATTTCCGAATACATTATCAGTTATTACAACAATGCTTTTATTTTTAGCAATTTTAGGGGGCTTAATAAGTATGTTTATTCCTTTAATTATTAAACAAGGTGAAAATTTAGCTTTACTAAATATCAACCAGCTTCAACTAAATATTCAAAATTTAATAAATCAAGTTAATGATTATTTTTTAATGCATAATATTGATATTTTAAATGAATTAAAACATGTTGATTTAATCAATAATTTAAACGCAATTCCAAACTTGTTAAACTCGGTAATAAGCATGCTTGGTAATTTTAGTATTGGTTTATTTTCAGTTATTTTTATTTCTTTCTTTTTAATGAAAGATACCTACTTATTAGAAAATGCTATTTATGTTTTAGTAAATGATAAAAGTGAATCTAAAACCCGAAAATCAATTTCTTCCATTAAAAATTTACTATCAAGATATTTTATTGGTTTAGTGTTTCAAATAACCGTGTTATTTATTATTTACACAATTGCGCTATTGATTTTTGGAATTGAAAATGCTGTAGTAATTGCTTTTTTATGTGCGTTATTAAATTTAGTGCCGTATATAGGTCCAATAATTGGCGGTGTATTAATGTTATTTTTAACTATGAGCAGTAATTTGGGACAAGACTTTCAATCTGTAATTTTACCTACTACTATTTACGTAATGATTGGGTATTTATTTGCCCAATTAATTGATAATTTCATAAGTCAACCACTTATTTTTTCAAACAGTGTAAAATCACATCCGTTAGAAATATTTTTAGTAATAATGATAGGTGGGATTTTATTTGGAATTACAGGAATGATTATAGCTGTACCTACTTACACAGCTATAAAAGTAATATTAAAAGCATTTTTATCTGAAAATAAAATTGTGAAATCGTTGACAAAAAATTTATAATTTTAGATGAAAACCTATGTAGCACTTTTACGAGGAATTAATGTAACTGGGCATAACAAAATTAAAATGATTGAATTGAAGTCGCTTTTTATAAACTTAGGTTTTAAAAATGTTACTACTTACATTCAAAGTGGAAATGTAATTTTTGAGGCTAATAAATCAGATACCAAAAAAATTGAAGAGCAGATAATTTCAGCCGTTAAAAATCAATTTAATTACACAATAAATGTATTAGTTATAACTATAGATTATCTAAAAACTATTTTTAATTCAAATCCTTTTTTAAAAAGAGAAAAAATTGATATTACAAAGTTGCACATTACACTTTTAAAAAACGAACCTAATTTAGAAAGTATTTCTCAAATTAAAAATCTTATTAAAACTAACGATGACGAGTTTGAAACACTAAATAAATGCGTTTATATATATTGCCCAAACGGTTATGGTAAAACCAAATTGAATAATAATTTATTCGAAAAAAAGCTAAAATCACCAGCAACTACTAGAAACTGGAAAACAATTTCAAAATTAGTTGAATTAAGCTCTTCAAAAATTGAATAAAGCTATTTTAAATAAAGAAGTTCAGGATTTTATAAATTCTAATTTAAAATCTGATATTACAAAGCTAATTTTAAAAGGAAGTCCTTTTGATACTGTTTCCATTCAAGAAATAGCTGAACAAATTGAAGCAAAAAGCAAATGCAAAAAAAAATTACCAACTTGGTTTACTTCGAAAAATATTTATTATCCAAATAAGCTAAATATTGAACAGACTTCTTCAGAAATTACCGCAAAACATAAAGCTAATTTAGTATCAGGAAAAACTTTAATTGATTTAACTGGCGGATTTGGAATAGACTCCTATTATTTTTCACAAAAAGTTAAAAATGTAACACATTGTGAAATTAATGAAGATTTATCCAAAATAGTATCTCATAATTTTACAGAATTAGGTGCTAAAAACATTAAAACTTTTGCTGAAAATGGTTTTGAATACTTAGAAAAAATCAAAGGAAAATTTGATTGGATTTATGCCGATCCTTCAAGAAGAAATGAAGCCAAAGGAAAAGTATTTTTACTGCAAGATTGTCTTCCAAATATTCCTGAAAATTTAGATTTTTTATTTCAGTTTACTAATAATATTTTATTAAAAATATCTCCAATTTTAGATATAAAAAGTGCCATAAACGAATTAAAATTCGTAAAAGAAATTCACGTTGTTGCAGTTGAAAATGAAGTAAAAGAAGTATTATTTTTATTGCAAAAAAATTACAATCAACAAGCTGATTTTAAAACTATTAACTATGCCAAAAAATCTAATGAAATTTTTAATTTCAATTTTAATTCAACATTTACAGCAACCTATTCTGAGCCTAAAAAATATTTATACGAACCAAATGTAGCAATTTTAAAAGCTGGCGCATTTCAGCAAATTTCAACGTTTTATAAAATAGATAAATTACACCAACATTCCCACTTATATACTTCTGAAAATTTAATAGATTTTCCTGGGAGAGTCTTTAAAATAATACAAATTACAACCAACAATAAAAAAGAATTAGCAAAACTTATTCCTACTAAAAAAGCAAATATTACCACACGTAACTTCCCTGAAAGTGTTGCTCAAATTAGAAAAAAAATCAATTTTAAAGAAGGCGGTAATATTTATCTTTTTTTTACAACAAACATTAATAATAAGCTTATTGTTTTAGTTTGTGTAAAGGTTTAAAAAACGTTAACAAAATTCTTCGTTAAATTTTAGTAATTTTAGCCAATTATATTCAAGTAAAATGGCAAATAAAAATATACGTACGTTATCTTCAAGAAAAGAATTAAACGATAATTTATTCGAAAATATAGCAGATTTATCGCATAAAAAAGCTGCAAAAGAAGATTTTCAGGAATTAGCAAAACGCTTTTTAATAGACGATTCTGTAGTTGCAGGAACTGCATCTTTTTATGATTTTACAAGAGAAAAAAATAGAAATAAAAAAATACATGTTTGTAGTGGTACAGCTTGTATGACAGCAAAAACTCAAAGTAATCTTCATAAAAATATAGGCAAACATTTCTCTGAAGAAGAAATTGGTCATGCTGCTTGTGTTGGTCGTTGCCATACCAATAATGCTTTTATGTTTAATGGAAAAACATTTTCATCTTCCACAGAAGGCGAATTAAATACTATTATTTCAGAAAAAAAACATCAAGAAAATAAATACAATATTGGCTGCAATACCACTCCAATTTTAACTTCAAAAATTGAAAATATTTCCGAATTCTATAACTTGGCAGTAAAATTTAAGAACAAACCACAGCAAGTTATTGAAGAAATTAAAACTTCTAATTTGCGTGGTCGTGGAGGCGCAGGTTTTCCGTTTTGGTTTAAATTAGATGCAGTTATAAAAGAAGACAATAAACAAAAATATATTGTTTGTAATGCTGATGAAGGTGATCCAGGAGCATATTCTGATATGTATTTAATGGAACATCAGGCGTATAAAGTGCTTTTTGGAATGTATATGGCAGGATTAACAGTTGGCGCAAATACAGGTGTTTTATATATTAGAGGTGAATATCCTGATTCTATAAAATTAGTTAGTGAAGCAATTTCTGAACTAAAAGAAAAAGATCTAATTGGTGATTTTAGATTTAAAATTATTCGTGGACAAGGTTCGTATGTTTGTGGTGAAGAAACTGCTCTTTTAAATTCCATTGAAGGCTTGCGTCCTGAAGTCCGTGTTCGTCCGCCGTATCCTGCTCAATACGGTTTATTTGGAAAACCTACTGTATTAAGTAATGTAGAAACTTTTGCTAATATTCATTGGATTTTAGAAAATGGTGGAAATGCTTACGCTAACTTAGGAACAAAACAATCAACCGGAACAAAATTAGTTTCTTTAGATAGTTTTTTCAACAAACCAGGAATGTATGAAATTGAAATGGGAACGGATTTACATACTATTTTTTATGAATATGGAAACGGTTTTAAGGAAGATATTAAAGCTTTTCAAGTTGGAGGCCCACTTGGTGGAATTATTCCTATGCATAAAATTGGAGAATTAACTTTAGATTTTGAATCGTTAAATACTAACGGATTTTTATTAGGGCATGCAAGTGTAGTTTCCATTCCAAAAGATTTTCCAATAATAAAATTCCTAGAACATTTAATGGAGTATACATCTGATGAATCTTGTGGAAAATGTTATCCGTGTAGAATTGGTTCTTTCAGAGGTATGGAAATGCTTCAAAAAGCTCAAAATGAAAACTACAAAATTGATCGTAAGTTATTTGATGATTTATTAGAAACTTTAGAAATAGGTTCATTATGTGCATTAGGCGGCGGAGTTCCGCTTCCTGTAAAAAATGCACTTCAATATTTTAATGATGAATTAAAACATTATTTCACTTCAAACTAAAACAATATGAAAGCATATATAAATAATATTGGTTATAATTTTAACGAAGGAGAAACTATTTTAGAGTTTGTTAGAAGAATTGAAAATAATAAAAATGCAATTCCAACAATGTGCCAAGATGACCGTTTAGAAAATTTTGGTTCTTGTAGAGTTTGCTCTGTTGAAGTTGCACGCGAAAAAGATGGACCAACAAAAACAATGGCTTCTTGCCACACTCCTATTTCAGAAGGTTTATACATTTATCCTAATACCGACAAAATAAAACGTCTTCGAAAAAATATCGTTGAGTTAGTTTTAACCGATTATCCTTCTGATAAAATATTTCCAAGTGAAAACAAAAAAGCAACCCCTTTTCAAGAAACCATTGCGCAAATAGGAATTCCAAATGTACGTTATCCAAAAGGAGTAAATCATTTAGATATTCAACCAGATAGAGCACATCCATATATAAAATCTGATTTATCACAATGTATAAATTGTTTCCGATGCGTAAGAGCTTGTGAAGAAATTCAAGGTGAAATGATTTTAGGAATGAGTGGTCGCGGATTTGCAACTAATATTATCAAAGGATTTGATACAACTTTTAACGAATCTGCTTGTGTTTCTTGTGGTGCTTGTGTTCAAACTTGTCCAACAGAAGCTTTAACGGATAAATTTGAAACCAAAACCTTAATTGCTGATAAAACAGTGAGAACAACTTGTACTTATTGTGGCGTTGGTTGCCAACTAGATGTTTCGGTAATTGATGGAGAAATTAGAGGGATTCAAGCTCCTGAAACTGCCGAAGTAAATCAGGGTCATACTTGTTTAAAAGGTCGATTTGCATTCCAATTTTACAATCATCCTGATAGGTTACGAGAACCAATGATAAAAAAGAATGGCAACTTTGAAAATGTTTCTTGGGAAGAAGCATATGAATTCATTTCTTCAAAACTAATTGAAATTAAAAACAAATACGGAGCAGATGCTATTGGTGGTATTTCTTCATCCAGAGCAACTAATGAAGAAAATTATTTAATGCAAAAAATGATTCGTGTTGCTGTTGGAACCAATAATATTGATGGTTGCGCACGTGTTTGCCATGCTCCTACAGCTTTTGGAATGCAACAATCATTTGGAACTGGAGCTGCAACAAACTCCATAGAAGATTTAAAACAAACTGATGCAATTTTCCTTTTTGGTGCAAATCCTGTAAAAGGTCATCCAGTAACAGGAGCTAAAATTAAACAAGCTTTTATGAAAGGAGTTACTTCAATTGTAGTAGATCCTATTAAAACAAAATTAGCCGAACTCGCTGATTATCACTTGCAAATTAGACCAGGGACTAATGTAGCCATATTAAATATGATTGCACATTACATTGTAAAAGAACGATTAGTAAACCAGCATTTTATTGATTCTTATACTGAAAAATATAAGGAATTTAAAGAGCATGTTGAAAATTTAGATATGAATGAATTAGAAACACTTACTGGTGTTCCAAAAGAGTTGGTCAAAAGTGCTGCCATTGCTTATGCTTCAGCTAATAAGGCAATGGAATTTCATGGTTTAGGCGTTACAGAACATTTTCAAGGTAGTAAAACGGTTATGTTGTTATCAAATTTAGCTATGATGACAGGTAATGTTGGTAGAAAAGGTGTTGGCTTAAATCCGTTGCGTGGACAAAATAATGTTCAAGGAGCTGCAGATATGGGAGTTCAACCTCATCAAGGTGCTGGATATTTGGATGTAAATAATCCTGAAATTCAAAATTATTATGCTAAAAAATATGGTATTGATAAAATGCCTGAACAAGAAGGTTTAAAAATACCTGATATGCTAAATGCAGCTATTGATGGAAAAATTAAAGCTTTATATATTATGGGTGAAGATACTATTATGACGGATCCAAACACGAACCACAGTATTAAAGCCTTTGAAAATTTAGAATTAATTGTTGTTCAAGAATTATTTATGACTGCAACTTCTGAAATGGCCGATGTGGTTTTACCGGCTTCTTCATATTTTGAAAAAAATGGAACGTTTACCAATGGAGAAAGAAGAGTTCAGCGTGTAAATAAAGTAATTGAACCTATAGGAAACACAAAACCAGATGGTCAAATTATTATTGATATCATGCATCATTTAGGTTATAATCAACCTACTGGGCTAAAATATGATGCAGAAAAAGTAATAGAAGAAATTGCAGATGTTATTCCTTTTATGAAAGGATTAACTTGGGAAGGTTTAGGTACAAATGGATTACAATGGCCAATTAAAGAAGATGGAACGGATACAAAAATGCTTCATGTAAACGGAGAATTTAAAAAAGGTATTGGAACTTTTCATCATTTTAATTTTGAGGAAACTCCAGAAATTGTATCTCACGGGAAAAAATATCCTTTTATATTAACTACTGGTAGAGAATTAGAACATTATAATTCGGGAACAATGACTCGTAGAACTGATAATCAAAAAATAGTAGAACATGACTTTTTAGAAGTTCATCCAAAGGATGCAATTAAAAAAGGGATTAAAGATCAGGAAACAGTTCGAATATTCTCTGACAGAGGAAGTGTTAACATTCTTATAAAGTACTCTAAAAACGTTAAAAGAGGTGTTTTAAGAACTACTTTTCACCAGCCAGAAGTATTTATTAATTTAATTACAGGAAGCGTTGGAGATAAAGAAACTTTAACTCCAGAATATAAAGTTGTTGCTGTAGATTTTGAAAAAGTATAAATAATCGTATGACGCAAACAAAAACCTATGAAGGAATTCATATAAAAAACGGTCAACCAAGTAAAGTATCCGATGCATTAGTAGTTGAAGCTGCATTACAAATAAATATAAATAAGGAGCCTTATACCGTTGTCATGCGAACACCTGGTGATGATTTTCAATTAATTAGAGGGTTGTTATTTGCAGAAGATATTTATAAAGAAACTGAAAATTTAACAACTAAAATTGTAGAACAAAAAGAAAACGGTTTTTCTATAATTAATGTAAACATCCAAAAAAATTACTTAGGAAAAGGTTATTTAAATAAAAGAACCTTACTTTCAGTTTCTTCATGTGGCATTTGCGGAAAGCAAAAATTAGATGACATTGTTTTTACAGGTTCTAAGCTTAAAAATTCTATTGCTATTGATACTCATAAAATAGAAGGTATGTTTGCACAAATGAAACAAAACCAAGCCACATTTGAGCTTTCAGGAGGATCTCATGCTGCCGCAATATTTAATATAAATTATAATTTACTTACTTTAAAAGAAGATATTGGCAGACATAATGCTGTGGATAAAGTAATTGGAGAACTACTAAATGCTAAAAAACTAAAAGAAGCTGCTATTTTATTAGTAAGCGGTAGAGTATCTTATGAAATAATTTCAAAAGCATTTATAGCTAAAATACCAGTTGTTGTTGCTGTTTCTGCTTGTTCAACCTTAGCTGTAGATTTCGCTAAAGAATTCGGAATTTGCTTAATTGGATTTTCAAGAGGTAAAAAAGCAACTTTATATTCTAAATAGTTTTTTAACAAACTGCACGTTTTTTCAAACAAAATACTTTTTTTTATAAATATTTTGCATATTTAAATTATTATTATACATTTGCAGAGTAAGAGCGTCCCTAAATATTTACAAGTTTTTACGGAGAGGACTTGTATTTTTTTGATTTTTACGCTAAAACCACCCAGTTTTAGAAGGTTAATTATCATGTTTTGCTTTTAAAAATCTCCAAAATAGAAATTTTAAATGTTAAAATTTAAAGAATTTCTCTTGTTTATTTAAACTAGCTAAGCCTAAACACAGCAAGAGATAAGAGCTTTTTTACACTAGATTATTTTAAAAAATCATTAAAATAGTCCAGTATTTTTTTTGTCTATCCGTAAGTTTTTTATACATTTGATGTTCTTACTAATCATTTAATTCTTACTAAAAATGAAAAAATTAAAATTAATTTTCGGGTTGCTTATGGTAGCCGCATTTGTAGGCGTAACTGTTTTAAGTTACACTGCTAATGATGGTCAAGCAATACTAAAAAAAGATATTATTATTCCTAGAAACGGATAAGAATATTTTTTATTGAAAAAATACACACCACAATATTTTATATTGTGGTTTTTTTTTACAATAAACTAAATTTAATTTTTTTTTAGTACATTTGATTATATTTTAAACCCCTTCTTAGTTTAAACACTATGTATAATAATAGAAAAACCTCTTTAATTGTTAGCAGTATTGTTATTATTTTAATTGCTTCATCTCCGTATCTTTTATATATATATAAGAGTATACCTTATGAAAATGAATCTATTGATACTTGGTTTGGAGTTATTAAAGGAGGTTATTACGTTAAGGCCCAAAATTTTATTTATACTCTTTTCAGTAAATTTGTACCCTTGCTCTTGTTATTAATTTGGTTTGCTACAAATAAACACTGGTGGGTACATGTATTAATAATTCCTATTTCTGCATATTTATTTCAATTCATATCTGTTATAAATGACAGCGCCACGTATATTGATCAATTTGAATTTATTTATACCATCCCTTTTTTAATTGTAGTTATGGCAATATTATATACCATACGCTATAAATTATCTATTTATGTAAAAGCAGTAGATTTAAAAAAGGAAATGGATAAAAAAATGGATGAAGCAATAGAGAAAAGAAAAAAATAAAATAGTTTTAAAATTATACTCAATTAAAAAAAGCCAGCTTTTAACTAGTTGGCTTTTTTTATATCCATACAAAACATTATTTCTTTTTATAATTAATTACTCAATTAAAAAAACTAATATTTCAATAAAATATTGTAATTTAGTTAATTACAACATTACCTTTTCTTTTAAATTATGAGAGAACTTTGCATTAATAAAAAAATAAATTTTTATTCATATACTAAATAATCTCTATTTATATAGATTTTCTTAAAAACCTCAATTATGAATCAAAAAATTGGTAAAGAAGAAGTACTAAATAAAAAAAATAAATTTGAATTCAATAATGATTTTATAAATCAACCAGAAAAAATAAAAATACCTTTTATTAATTATAAGTTTATTGCAACCAAAACTTTTGTAATACTCATAATTGTAATATTTTTTGGACACATACTAAGTTTTATTTTTGTGAATGATCTGGAAAACACAAAAATGAATCTCTATGATTTTCTTCTTGATTCTATATTTCTATTTCTTTTAAGCGTACCTCTCTTCTATCTTTTCTTCATAAAACCTCTTAAAAAACAAATTATTAAGCGAAATGATTTATTAAGTGAGTTAAATAATAACAAAAATAGTTTTCACCAAACACTTTCAACTATTCCTAATGCAGTAGCAATTACTAATATGGAAAGTGGAGAAATTATAATGGTAAATAACCAATTTCAAAAACTATCTGGTTATTCTAAAAAAGAAATAGTTGGTAACACTTCAATAATTCTGAATTTTTGGAAGGATACTAAAAAAAGAGAAGAATATTTTAATAAATTAATAACTAAAGGAAAAGTTACTAATTTTAAAGCCACTTTTTTTAAAAAGAATAATGAAGAAGCCTTAGGCGAACTTTCAGGTACCTTAATTAATATAGACGGAACAACTTGTTCTATAAATATAATTAGAGATATAAGTGAAGAAGTAGCGCTTTTAAATAAATTAAAACAAAGTCGGCTAGATTTAAAAGGTTTTTTTGAAAATGATATCTCTGCCGATTATTCATTTACTCCTGAAGGTCAACTAATAAATTTCAATGAAACATTTTTAAAAATGTTTGAATTTGATGCCAAAACAAAAGCCAAATCAATTAATGTAAAAAAACTACATACCAATTACGAAGATTTTGAAAACATTATTAAAAACATAAAAAAATCTGATGATATTAAAAATCGTCAAATTAAAATGGTTTCTAATAAAGGTAAAGAAATAAATGTTTTAGTTAATAAAATTGGTGTTTTTGATTCCGAAGGTAAATTAGTTCTAATCAGAGCCTTTATGGTTGATATTACAGAGCTTAAAATGGCGCAGGAAGGAATAACAAAAATGAACAATGCAATTGATAATTCAACTGATGTAATTTTTAATACCGATGTAAATGGCACGTTTACTTTTATTAACAAAGCGTTTACCAACCTATATGGTTATACTCCAGAAGAAGTTATTGGTAAAGCAACTCCAAGAATATTAAAAGGAGATAACAAAACCAAAGAATTTTATACACAATTTTGGGAAAAATTAAAGCAAAAGAAAAGTTTATCTAAAATTCAATTTATTAATAAAACTAAATCAGGAAAATTAATAAATATTGAAGCTTCTGCAAATACTATTTTTGATGAAAACGGAGAAAATATTGGTTTTTTAGGTATTCAACGTGATATTACTGAGCAAAAAAAGGCAGAAGAAAACTTAAAACTTTTCCGGTCATTAATTGATAGATCCAGTGATTCAATAGAAGTAATTGATCCTAAAACAGGTCAGTATTTAGATGTAAATGAAAGAGGTTATTTAGACTTAGGATACACTAAAGAAGAATTATTAAAATTAACAGTTTTTGATATTGACCCAACAATCAATCAAAAAATACTTGAAAAAATCAACAAGAAATTACGCGTTTCAAATGGAATAATTATAGAAGGGATTCACCGCCGTAAAGATGGTAGTACTTTTCCTATTGAAGTCAACGTAAAAATTACAAAACTTGACAAGGAATATTTAGTAAGTATTGTCCGTGATATTTCGGAAAGAAAAAATAGAGAAAAACTTAATGAAATAATTCAAAATATTACCAATCAATCACAAAAAGACCTAAGTTTAAAGGAAATATTGGCTTTTATACAGACAGAATTATCTAAAATTGTTGATACCAAAAACTTTTTTGTTGCACTCTATAACAGCAAAACAGATATGATAACACTTCCCTATTATATAGATGAAAATGATGTTAGAAGTGAATTTCCTTCAGAAAAAACAGTTACAGGTATAGTAATAAAATCTGGCAAAACGCTTTTAATTGACGAGCTGGAAATGAAACAGTTAGCTAAGGATAAATTAATTGAAAGAGTTGGAAAAACTTCTAAAATATGGCTTGGAATACCATTAATAATTGAAGGAAAAGTTACAGGAGCAATGGTATTGCAAAGTTACACTAATGAAAAGGTATATACACAAGAAGATGTAGAATCACTTGAATTAATTGCGCACCAAGTTAGTATTTCTATTGAACGAAAACGTCACGAAGAAGAGTTAATTAAGACTAAAGAAAAAGCGGAAGAATCAGACCAATTAAAAACAGAGTTTTTAAACAACATGTCACATGAAATCCGTACTCCTTTAAATGGAATTTTAGGATTCAGCGATTTATTAAACCAACAAGATCTAAACGATGCCAAACGAAAAAATTATATAAATATAATACAAAATAGTAGCCATCAACTAATACGCATAATGGACGATATTTTAGAAATATCTTTACTTGGCACAAAAAAAGTTACTGTACAAGAAAATAAAATTTGTTTAAACGATTTTTTAACAGAGTTATTTTCTGTTTTTAACAGAAAAGCTCAAGAAAAAGAATTGCCGCTGTATTTAAAAAAGGAATTATCCGATAACCAATCTACCATTATTACCGATAATTCAAAATTACTTAAAATTATGAGTAATTTATTGGAAAATGCCTTAAAATTCACCAATAAAGGCTTCATTGAAATAGGATATCATTTAAATAAAAATACAGAGCCATCTTCACTAGAAATTTATGTAAAAGATTCTGGAATAGGCATTCAAAAGAATAAACAACAAACTATATTTAAGCGCTTTTCACAAGCCGAAAAAGAATTATCAAAACACGTTGGAGGATTAGGACTTGGACTATCCATTGCAAAAGAAAATGCTGAACTTGTAGGTGGTAAAATTATATTGGAATCTAAGTATGGAGTTGGAAGTACTTTTACCCTTGCTATCCCATACAACCCTGTTGAAATTGAAACAGAACCTGAAACAATTAAAGAAGTACAAACCATATTAATTGCCGAAGATGATGAAATAAATTATATATATTTAGAAACCTTATTACAAACTTCATTTGAAATAAAAGCAAAATTAATACATGCTAAAAATGGCTTAGAAGCCATTAATTTCTTTAAAAGTAATCCAAATATCAATTTAGTTTTTATGGACTTAAAAATGCCAGTATTAAATGGCTTTGAAGCAACAAAAAAACTTAAAGAAATTAAACCTAGTTTACCAATAATAGCTATATCTGCTTATTCAACAGAAGAAGATATTGAGAAAGCAAAAAAGCATGGTTGTGATGATTTTTTAACCAAACCATATGAAGCTGATAAAATAAGGATGACTTTAGACAGCTATAAAATAGTTTAACATACAACTAAAAATTACAGTTTGAAATGAAATAAAAAAAGCTTTCAGTTTCCTGAAAGCTTTTTTATAACGTGATCGCGACAGGATTCGAAC
>NZ_JAWVXC010000002.1:0-602902 GCF_033723435.1 Lutibacter sp.
AGTGATTAGTGCAGACCAATCTGAAAGTACATTTCCTACGCCAACACTAAATCCAACTACTGATTATTATTGGAAAATTGTAGTTAAAGATAACCATGGTGGACAAACTATTGGCCAAATTTGGAATTTTAAAACGGATTAATTAGTCTTTTGAGTAATTGATAATATTTAAGCGAAAAATTTACTTTTTCGCTTTTTTTTACACTTTTATTTGATAATTAGAAAAAAATTGTAATTTGCAAGAATGTTAATCAATACTATTTAAGATATTATGAAAAAATTATTAAGCGTTGTATTTGCACTTTCTATTGGCTCTGTAATGATGGCTCAAACCACTATTACAGGTACGGTAAAAGATGCAAAAGCGGATCAGCCAATTCCAGGGGCTAACATTAAAGTTGTAGGTTTGCCAATTGGTACTACTGCTGATTTTGATGGGAATTTCACGTTAAAAGTGAGTGAAAATCCCCCTTTTGTTTTAGAAGTTACTTTAATGGGATATTCTACTAAAAAAGTTGAGATTACACAATTAAATCAACAAGTAGATGTTAAATTATCAGAGGAAGCAACAGCATTAGATGAGGTTGTTGTATCAGCGTCCAGAACACCAGAACGTGTTTTAGAATCGCCAGTTACTATAGAGCATATGGATGTTAGAGCTATAAGAAATACATCTTCTCCAACTTTTTATGATGGATTAGAGAACTTAAAAGGAGTTGATGTAAATACAAGTAGTTTAACTTTTAAATCTATTAATACGCGTGGTTTTGCAACATTTGCTAATTCAAGATTTATGCAGTTAGTAGATGGAATGGATAATTCTTCACCTGCATTAAATTTCAATTTAGGGAATTTATTAGGTATGTCAGAGTTAGATGTAAATTCTGTAGAATTATTACCAGGAGCTTCTTCTGCATTATACGGTGCAAATGCATTTAATGGTATTTTATTTATGACTAGTAAAAATCCATTTGATTCTCCAGGAGTAAGTACATATGTTAAAACAGGACTAACTTCACAAAAGGCTGCTGGAGATAGAAATTATGTTGATGCAGGAATCAGAATGGCATATAAGTTTAGTGATAAATTTGCAGCAAAAGCTAATTTTTCCTTTTTAAAAGGAACTGAATGGTATGCAACAGATTATAGAGATTATAATAATCCTGGCTTAACTAGAAATGACCCAGCATATGATGGATTAAATATTTATGGTGATGAAGTTTCAACTACTTTAGATTTTGAACAAATAGCTTTAGATAATGGAGTTCCTTCTTCAATTGCATCTATGATGGGATCTTCTACGGTTTCCAGAACAGGTTATAAAGAAGTGGATTTAATGGATTATGTAGCTCAAAGTGTTAAAGCAAGTTTTGCACTACACTACAGACCATTTGATAATAATATTGAATTTATATACAATGCTAAATTTGGTAAAGGAAGTACTATTTATCAAGGAGCAAATAGATATAGTATAAAAAACTTTTTCTTACAACAACATAAATTTGAAGTAAGAGGAGATGATTTTTTTGCTAGAATATATACAACATCTGAAGACGCAGGAAACTCTTATGATAGCCGATTTGCAGCAATAAACTTAAATAGAAGCTGGAAGTCAGATACACAATGGTTTACTGAATATGCAGGGGCTTATGTAAATACATTTGTTGGAACAATTTTAGGTGGAGGTACTCCAGATCCAAGTGCTATTGCTCAACAAGCAAGAGCTTATGCTCAAACAGGAGCTTTAGTTCCTGGAACAGTAGCATTTAAAAATGCTTTCGATGCAGTAATTTCTGATCCAAATTTAAATACTGGAGCTAAGTTTGTAGATAATACTAAAATTTATCACGCAGACGTTAATTATAACTTCCAAAGTTTAATTGATTTTGCTGATATTCAAGTAGGAGGATCTTGGAGAGAATACTCTTTAAATTCACAAGGAACTATTTTTACAGACTATGATGGAGCAATTAATTACAACGAATATGGTGCATATATGCAAGTTCAAAAGAAATTTGTAGACGATAGATTAAAGTTTACAGGATCTATACGTTATGATAAAGCCAAAAATTTTGATGGAAATTATTCTCCAAGAGTATCTCTTTCTTATTCATTAGGAGAAAATAAAACTAGAAACTTAAGAGCATCTTTTCAAACAGGATTTAGAAATCCTACCACTCAAGATCAATATATTGGGTTAGATGCTGGTAGAGCAATTTTAGTTGGTTCAGCGCCAGATAATTTAGACAGATATTTATCTGCTCCTTTTTCAGTAAGTCCTGTAGGTCAATCTTTAGGAGTGCCAAGCACGGTTCAAATATCTGGTAGAGCAGCTTATGATAATTCATTTACTTTAGAATCAGTGTTAGCAGGAGCTCCTGTAAAATCTAATATTGCATTAATAAAACCAGAAAAAATATCAGCTTTTGAAGTTGGATATAGAGCAGGTTTTGGTAGTTTTATGTTAGATGCTAGTGCTTATTATAATGAATATAAAGATTTTATTGGTGTAAAAACGGTAATTGTACCTTATTATGGTCAGGCTAATTTCTCAGATTTTGACCCAAATACAATGCCAGCTCCACCAGCAGCTATTGCTTTAAGTCAAGGAGATTATAAACCATTTCAAGTATATACAAATTCACCAGCAGATATAACTTCTTATGGAGCTACTATTGGAGTTGCATCAAAAGTTTTTGATCATTTTAAATTTGGAATTAATTATACTTTGGCTAAGTTTGATTTCAATCAAAGTAGTGATCCGGATTACGAAGCAAGTTTTAATACTCCTGAACATAAAGTAAAAGTATCTTTTGGTAGTAATGATTTATTTGAAAATCTTGGATTTAAAATAGATTATAGATGGAGTGATAAATATTTATGGGAATCTACTTTTGCTGATGGTATGATTGCGCCTCGTAATGTTGTAGATGCACAAATAAACTATACTGTACCAAGTATTAAATCTGTATTTAAAATTGGCGGAGCTAATATAGCAGGTAAAGAATATGTTAGTGCTCCAGGTGTTGGACAAGTTGGTTCACAATATTATGTATCTTGGACTATTAACCCATAAGATAACGTAAAATATAAATTAATAAAGAAAGACTCTAAATTTTAGAGTCTTTCTTTATTAAAAAATAGAAAGTTTTTTTTTAATAATAGAATCAAAAAACTATATTTGCACGATAAAATACAAGACTACCTAAATAAGGTTAAATATCTAAATAATAAATAGTTAAAGTAATGGCAAAAGTTACAGGTAAAGTTGCACAGATTATCGGTCCAGTTATTGATGTTGAATTTAAGTCAGAATCAGAACTACCTAGAATTTACGATTCATTGGAAATTACAAGAGAAGACGGTTCTATTTTAGTATTAGAAGTTCAACAACATGTTGGAGAAGATACAGTACGTACCATTGCAATGGATTCAACCGATGGACTAAGTAGAGGTTATGAAGTTGTTGCAACAGGAAATGAAATTAAAATGCCAATTGGCAACGAAATTTATGGAAGATTGTTTAATGTAATTGGAGATTCTATTGATGGACTAGGAGACCTTCCTAAAACTGGAGATAACGGATTACCAATTCACAGACAATCCCCAAAATTCGAAGAATTGTCAACTTCAACTGAAGTATTATTTACAGGTATTAAAGTTGTAGATTTAATTGAGCCTTACGCTAAAGGTGGTAAAATTGGTTTATTTGGAGGAGCAGGTGTTGGTAAAACAGTATTAATCCAAGAATTAATTAATAATATCGCAAAAGGTCACGGTGGTTTATCGGTTTTTGCTGGTGTAGGTGAAAGAACTCGCGAAGGAAATGACTTATTAAGAGAAATGCTAGAATCAGGTATTATTAAATATGGTGATGATTTTATGCATTCTATGGAAGAAGGCGGATGGGATTTATCTAAAGTAGATAAAGCTGGAATGAAAGATTCAAAAGCAACTTTTGTTTTTGGACAAATGAACGAACCTCCTGGAGCTCGTGCTCGTGTAGCATTATCTGGGTTAACTATTGCTGAATATTTCCGTGATGGAGCAGGTGAAGGTCAAGGAAAAGATGTATTATTTTTCGTAGATAATATTTTCCGATTTACACAAGCAGGTTCAGAAGTATCAGCTTTATTAGGACGTATGCCTTCAGCGGTTGGTTATCAACCAACTTTAGCAACTGAAATGGGAGCAATGCAAGAACGTATTACTTCTACTAAAAACGGTTCTATTACATCTGTACAAGCGGTATACGTACCTGCGGATGATTTAACAGATCCAGCTCCTGCAACAACATTCTCTCACTTAGATGCAACTACAGTATTGTCTCGTAAAATTGCTGAGTTGGGTATTTATCCAGCGGTAGACCCATTAGATTCTACTTCTAGAATTCTATCTCCTGAAATTTTAGGTGAAGAGCATTATAATTGCGCTACAAGAGTTAAAGAGTTATTACAACGATATAAAGAATTACAAGATATTATTGCTATTTTAGGAATGGAAGAGCTTTCAGAAGAAGATAAATTAGCAGTTCATAGAGCGCGTAGAGTGCAACGATTTTTATCACAACCATTCCATGTTGCAGAACAATTTACAGGTATTCCAGGAGTTTTAGTGGATATTAAAGATACCATTAAAGGTTTTAATATGATTATGGATGGTGAATTAGATAAATATCCTGAAGCAGCATTTAACCTTAGAGGTTCTATTCAAGATGCTATTGATGCAGGTGAAAAAATGTTAGCAGAAGCTTAAAAAAACACATATGATTTTAGAAATAGTTTCACCAGAAGCAACCTTATTAACCTCGGAAGTAGATATTGTATCTGTTCCAGGTATTAATGGAGAATTTCAAATGTTAAATAACCACGCTCCAATTGTTTCTTTATTGGTTGAAGGTAAAGTTAAGTTTAAAGGAGCTAATATTACTTTGGTTAAAGAATTTGAATCTAAATTCACAATTTCTAAAGATGAATATTCTTTACCAATTAATAGTGGTACTATTGAAATGAAAGAAAATAAAGTTATTATTTTAGCCGATTAAGGTTGAATTAATTTTATAAACAAAAAAAATCCTCAGAATTTTCTGAGGATTTTTTTTGTTATACTATCTATTTTATTAAGAGAACAGTTTTACAATATCATTTCCATTTGCTAATAACAATAGCGCAATTAAAATAATAAAACCTGTAATTTGAGCGTATTCTAAAAACTTATCATTTGGTTTACGTCCTGATATCATTTCATATAAAGTAAACATTACATGGCCTCCATCTAAAGCAGGAATAGGAAGTAGATTCATAAAACCTAGCATTATTGATAAAAAGGCTGTTATACTCCAAAACGCTTGCCAACTCCAAGTGGAAGGGAAAATATTACCAATAGCAATAAAACCACCAATACTAGTTGCTCCTTTTTTGGTGAAAACATATTTAAATTGAGTAATATAATCACGTAAAGTCCAAATTGCTAAAGAGTTTCCTTTAGGAATACTTTCTAAAAAAGAATACTTTTTATGTTGAATAGTAAGAACGTCTTTTTTGCTAGGGGCTACACCAATTTTATGCTCTGAATCAGGTTTGATATTAACTTGTTGTTGGGAGCCATTTCGCTCAAAAGTTAAAGATATTTTATCCGTTACGCTTGCTATTTTTTTTGTAAAATCATTCCAAAATTGAATAGGTTCATTGTTAACAGCTATAATTTTATCATTTTTCAAAATTCCTGCTTTTTCAGCTGGAGAATTTGGAATAACAGTATCTATAACTGCCGGAATTCTAACTTCAAAAGGAGTCATTACTCCTTTTTGCCACATTATTTCTCCAATATTTTCAGGAATTTGTATGGTTTCTGTTTTTCCATTTTGATGTAAAACTTCTAAGGAAGTTAAACCTCTTAAAAATAAAAATTTGTTAACGTCAGTAACATCTACGGGTTCTTTACCATTAAATTTTAAAATTTTATCTCCATCTTTAAAACCATAATCTTTAAATACTTGGTTAACTGCAAATCCTTGTTTTACATCTAAAGGTTTTATAAAATTAACGCCCCAAACATAGGTAATCATAATGTAAATTAATATACCTAATATAAAATTCATTATTACACCACCAAGCATAATAATTAAACGTTGCCAAGCTGGTTTTGATCTAAATTCCCACGGTTGTGCCGGTTGCTTCATTTGTTCGGTATCCATACTTTCATCAATCATTCCGGAAATTTTCACATAACCACCTAACGGAATCCATCCAATACCATAAACGGTTTCTCCAACTTTCTTTTTAAACAAAGAGAATTTATAATCAAAAAATAAATAAAATTTTTCTACTCTTGTTTTAAACAGTTTTGCAGGGATAAAATGCCCTAATTCGTGTAAAACAATTAAAAATGATAAACTTAATATAAATTGTGTTGCTTTTATTATTACTTCCATGTATGTTTTTTAAAAACTATAAATCGCACAAATGTACTGTTTTAAATACATTTGTAAAAATAGATAAATTAAGTAATTTGTTTATTTAACAAAGTTTTAAAATAGTTACGTATCATATTTATAATTTCTTTTAAATTTGTGGTTTAATTAAATAAATTATGGATTTAAAATTTTTTAAAAAGTCACTTCCAACATTAGCATTAATGGCGGTTTTATCCGTAGGAATGATTTATGCAATATATGTGATTTTAACACCTAAAAAAAAGTTACCAGTTTATAACCCAGCAGATGTAAATCCAAGATTAGTAGATGAAAGTTTATTGCACGTTCGTCATAATCATAAAATTGCAGATTTTAAACTGATCAATCAAAATGGAGATACGATAACACAAAAAGATTATGAAAATAAAATTTATGTGGCCGATTTCTTTTTTACTCGCTGTCAAACTATTTGTCCAATAATGACAAATAATATGGGGAAATTACAAGATGTATTTTTAAAGGATGATAATGTGAAATTTTTATCGTTATCGGTTACTCCAGTGATAGATAGTGTTTCGGTTTTAAAAGATTATGCAATTGAAAAAGGAGTAATAGATTCAAAATGGAATATTACTACAGGAAGTAAAAAAGAGATTTATAATTTAGCAAGAAAAAGTTATTTTGTTGTAACTGACCAAGGAGATGGTGGATTACAAGATTTTATTCATACCGAAAATTTTGTATTAGTGGATAAAAACAAGCAGATTAGAGGCTTTTATGATGGTACAGATTTAAAAGATATGGATAGATTAATTTCAGATATTAAATTGCTTGAAGGAAATAAATAATTTTACTGACAATTATCATTGTTTAGAATCATTCTAATTTAGTATATTTGCTCATTATTTATAATCATTCTTAATAATGGGCGATACAATTGCAAACTTAAAAATAGGAGAACACGGAATTATTGAAAATTTCTCTTTAGATTTAATTCCTTTAAAATTACTTGAAATGGGTTGTTTACCAGGTCAAGTAGTTAAATTATTGCAGGTAGCACCATTTAAAGACCCGCTTTATATAAAAGTAAATGGCAGTCACTTGGCCATTAGAATTGAAACTGCTAAAAAAATTAATATCATTAAGTTGTAAATGAAAAAAAATAAAGTAGTTAAACTAGCTTTAGTTGGCAATCCAAACACAGGAAAAACTTCTTTATTTAATCAACTAACAGGGTTAAATCAAAAGGTTGGAAATTACCCTGGTATTACAGTAGATAAAAAACAAGGAAAATGTAAAATTTCAGAAGAACTTACTGCTGAAGTAACCGATTTACCAGGAACTTATAGTATTAATCCATCAACTTTAGATGAAACTATTGTTTTAGAAACATTACTAAATGAAAAAAATTCTTCATTTCCAGATTTAGTAATTGTAGTTGCTGAGGTTGAAAACTTAAAACGCAACTTATTACTTTTTTCACAAATTAAAGATTTACAAATTCCTACTCTATTGGTTATAAATATGAAAGACCAAATGGAGCGTAAAGGCATTACTATTGATGTTTTGGCACTAAAAAAGGAGTTAAAATCAGAAGTTATTTTAGTTAGCGCTAGAAAAAAAATAGGAATTGAAGATCTTAAACAAGAAATATTAAATTATAAAAAATGGGATACTAATCCTATTGCAAATATTTCAGATAAAATTGATGCTGATTTTTTTAAAGAAGTAAAAAAAACCTTTACGGATTTTTCTTTATATAAATCTTGGTTACTAATTACACAACAGGAATATTGTGACTTTTTAAGCAATGAAGAACAAAATAAATTAAGAATTTTTACCGAACGTAAAGAACAAATAAAAAAATACCAGCATAAAGAAACTATTTACAGATATCAAAAAATAAATGAAATTTTAAAAAAAACGTATTTAGTAGATAAGTCTAAAGCTACTGATTTACGTAGTAAATTAGATAGAATACTAACACATAAAATATTTGGTTATGTTATTTTTGCTTTAGTTTTATTTCTTATTTTTCAATCTATTTTTGAGTGGGCAACAGTTCCAATGGATCTTATAGACGGTTTTTTTGCAAATTTAAGAGTGTTAGCTAAAAATAACTTACCAACAGGTATGCTTACCAATTTAATTGCAGAAGGAATTATACCTGGTATAGGAGGTGTTTTAATATTTATCCCTCAAATAACCATTTTATTTATTTTTATTTCCATTTTAGAAGAAACAGGTTATATGAGCCGTGTAGTTTTTTTAATGGATAAAATTATGCGAAGATTCGGAATGGGAGGAAAAAGTATTATTCCATTAATTTCAGGAACAGCTTGTGCTATTCCAGCTATAATGGCATCAAGAAATATTAGTAGTTGGAGAGAAAGATTAATTACAATATTAGTAGTTCCATTTACAACCTGTTCAGCTCGTTTACCAGTTTATGCCATATTAATTTCAATAATAATTCCACAAAAAAAGATATTAGGAATATTTAATTTACAAGGATTAACTTTAATGGGATTGTATTTGTTAGGTTTTGGAGCTGCAATTTTATCCGCAGTTTTATTAAACTACATCTTAAAAGTTAAGCATAAAAGTTTGTTTGCAATTGAAATGCCTAATTATAAGTTGCCATCTATTAAAAATATATTTTATACCGTAGTTGAAAAGGTAAAAGCTTTTATAACAGGAGCAGGAAGCATTATTTTAGCAATATCCGTTGTTTTATGGTTTTTAGCTTCAAATGGCGGAAGTAATTTTAAAAATGCTGATGAAATTATTTCAAAACAAACTCAGAATCAAACCATTTCAAAAGAAGAAATACATAAAAAAATAGCTTCTTATAAATTAGAGAATTCTTATATTGGTATAATGGGTAAAACTATTGAACCAGTAATAAAACCAATGGGATACGATTGGAAAATTGGGATTGCACTAATTAGTTCATTTGCGGCTCGTGAAGTTTTTGTTGGCGCTTTAGCTACTATATATAATGTGGAGAGCGATAATGATAACACCTCAACCATTAAACAGCGGATGAGTAGCGAAATTAATCCAGCAACAGGAGAAAAACGATTTAATTTTGCTACAGGAATGTCTTTATTACTATTCTATGCTTTTGCTATGCAATGTATGGGAACGTTAGCAATTGTAAAAAGAGAAACTAAAAGCTGGAAATGGCCAATTTTACAATTAACAGGCATGGGATTGTTAGCTTATATTGTCTCTGTTATAACCTTTACATTTTTAAATTAATGCAAGAAATTTTAACATATATTGTTTTAGTAATTGCTGTGGCTTTTTTAATTCGTAAATTCTTTTTTAAACCTAAGAAAAAAGGAAATTGCGGTCCTGATTGTAATTGTTAGCTCTACAAAAAAATATCTTTTTTAATTAAAATCTATTTCCATATTTTTGATAAAAAGAAGGATATGAATATTGTTGTTATTGGCGCTGGTGGAGTAGGTGGTTATTTTGGTGCTAAATTAGCTAAATCAGGTAATAATGTTACGTTTATTGCTAGAGGAAAACATTTAAAAGCAATACAAAAAAACGGACTTCAAATAAAAAGTATTTATGGTGATTTTACAGTTTTTCCAAATGCTACAGATTCTTTAAAAGAAATAACAATAAAACCAGATTTAGTTGTTTTAGGTGTAAAATCTTGGCAAATTATAGAGGTTGCTCAACAATTAAAATCAATTGTTTCTAAAAATACATTAGTACTTCCATTGCAAAATGGTGCAGATAACGCTGATAAATTATTAACTGTTTTAAATACTGAAAATGTATTAGCTGGTTTATGTAGAATAGTTAGTAAAATTGAAGCTCCTGGAATTATTAATCACTTTGCATTTGAACCAGAAATTATTTTTGGAGAGTTAAACAATGAAAAATCATCACGAATTAAAACTATAAAAAAGCTGTTTGATGCTGCCGATTTTAAAAATAAAATTTCAGAAAATATACAATTGGATATTTGGAAAAAGTTTTTGTTTATAACAACCTATAGTGGAATTGGAGCTTTAACAAGAACTGTGGTGGGATTATTTAAAAAAGACAGTTTTATACAAAATGTGATGTTAAAAACGGCTAATGAAATAGTGCAAATTGCTCAAAAAAAAGGAATATCATTAACTCAAGAAGATGTTAGCAAAACAATGAGTGTTATTAATGCATTAGATTACAATACTACAGCATCCATGCAACGAGACATTATGGAAGGAAAGCCCAGTGAGTTAGAAAATTTTAATGGCTATATTGTTAAACAAGGTGAAATATTAGATATTAAAACACCAATAAATTCATTTATTTATCACACTTTATTGCCACAAGAAAAGATGGCTCGAAATTTAAGCTAATTTTTTTCTAGGTTTTTTGCTTATCATATAAACTCCAACTACAACCATTAAACAGCTTATTATTTTTATTAAATTAATATCTTGTGAATATTCATTGTACCCTAAAACAAAAGCATAAAGACTTACCATTATAAAACTTACTACAGGTTGTAAATAAATATAGCTTCCACTTATAGAAGGCGATACTTTACTAAGTGCATAAATATTAAATAAATATGCTAAAAAAGTAGTTCCAAGCACTACAAAAGCAACTGCTAAATATGTGTTTAAAGTAAAGGCTTCAAAATTTGTAGTTGTAATATCTTGTATGCCAAATGGGAACATAAAAATAAAACCAAATAAGAAAGCCCAGCTAATAATAGTTATTGGATTGTATTTTTTCATTAAAGGTTTTACCAAAACCATATATAATGCATAAGAACAGGCATTTAGTAATACATAGATATTTCCTAAAACTGAACTAGTTCCTTCGGCTTTTTTGCCATACCAAATTAAAAGTATAGCTCCAATAGCTCCAATGGTAATTCCAATAAGTTTATTTGTTGTAATTTTTTCTTTTAAAAGGAAAGCACTAAATATTAAAACCATTACAGGAACCGCAGTAATTATAATAGAAGCATCAATAGGAGAGGTTAAATTAAGCCCGTGGAAAAATAATAGTTGATTTGAAGCTACACCTAATAATCCGCAAAGAATTAACAAAGGAAAATCTTTTTTATCAACTTTTTCTTTAATAAATGATTTTATAATCCAAAATAATAAACTAGCTCCAAGAATTCTTAAAAAAACAAATGCTGAAGGTCCAATTTTATTGGGCATTACTCCTTTTGCTATAATATGATTAGCACCATAAATAACATTAGCTCCAAGTAAAGCCAAGTGTGCTTTATAATTATTTTTACTCAACTGATTTAAGTTTGATTGAATTGCGAAAATACAAATTCTACCTATACAAAAAAGATTTAATTTAATTCATTGAATTTATAATAGTAGCAACTTCTTTTTGAGCATATTCATATCCTATTTTATAGGCTTTTTCAATAGCTTTTGAATCTAAAACACCAACGCTATTAATTTCAGGAGGAGAAAAAACGTACTTACAAAGTTTAAATTTCTTAATATTATTAGCGTCTAAACCAACATGGTAAACACGGTGCAATATTTTTAGTGTTGAATTTATTTCAGATTTTTCTACTGAAGAAACAGGATTTACAAAGCTCCCAAAAATAGTGGAACATTCTTTTTTTAAAGGTTCTATTGGGAAATTATTTAAAACGCCACCATCACAATAAATATTATTATTAATTTCTACGGGAGAAAAAATTAAAGGTAGTGCTGATGAAGCAATTAATGGTTTAATTAGTTGTCCTTTATTAAAATAATCTAATTTTCCTTCTAATAAATTGGTTGCAGTAACGGTTAAAGGGTATTTTAAACTTTCAAAAGAATCTTCTGGGAAAAACTTTTTAAAAAAGGCAACATATTTATCACTATCCATAATTCCAGGTTTATGCCTTGCATATAAAGATAGTTTTAACAGTGGAGTTTCATGAAAAAAAGTTAGCATTTCTTCAAGAGGATACCCAGCAGCATAAAGTGCAGCAACTAATGCTCCTCCACTTGTTCCAGAAACTTGAGTAGGCACTATATTGTTTTCTAATAAAACTTTAATAAAACCAATATGTGCAATTGCTCTAACTCCTCCGCCTGAAAGCACTAATCCAATTTTTTTAGCCATTTTTTTGTAGAATAAAGTTCAGGAATTAATCAAATTTACAAATAAAATTGAATTCTGACTTAAAAAAATATACTTTATAGTTTTATAGAATAAGTGTAACTTTGCGCTTTTAAAAATAGAGCTTAACTAATGGAATATAATTTTAGAAAAATAGAGGCAGATTGGCAAAAGTATTGGGCAGAAAACCAAACTTTTAAAGCAGAAAATAAATCCGATAAACCAAAGTTTTATGTGTTAGATATGTTTCCTTATCCTTCTGGAGCAGGATTGCATGTTGGACATCCATTAGGTTATATAGCATCAGATATTTATGCAAGATATAAAAGACATAAAGGATTTAATGTAATGCATCCTCAAGGGTATGACTCTTTTGGTTTGCCAGCAGAACAATATGCTATCCAAACAGGACAGCATCCTGCTATTACTACCGAAACAAATATTGCTACTTACAGAAAGCAATTAGATAAAATAGGTTTTTCTTTTGATTGGTCTAGAGAGGTTCGAACTTCTGACCCAAATTATTATAAATGGACACAATGGATTTTTATACAATTATTCGAATCGTATTATTGTAAAGATGCAGATCAAGCTCGTCCAATTTCAGAATTGATAGCAATTTTTAATGCAGAAGGAAATACAAAAATAAATGCTGCTTGTGATGATAATATTGAAAGTTTTACAGCAGAAGATTGGAAAAATTATTCTGAAGAGGTAAAGCAACATATTTTATTAAAATACAGATTAACATTTTTATCTGAAACCGAGGTTAATTGGTGTCCTGCTTTAGGAACTGTTTTGGCAAATGATGAAATTGTAAACGGTGTTTCGGAACGTGGAGGACATCAGGTTATACGTAAAAAAATGAAACAATGGAGTATGCGAATTACCGCATATGCACAACGTTTGTTAGATGGTTTAGACAAAATTGATTGGCCACAACCACTTAAAGATTCTCAAACTTATTGGATTGGACGTTCGGAAGGTGCTATGGTAACATTTAATGTTGATGGATTTGAAGAAGATAAAATAGATGTATTTACTACTCGTCCTGATACTATTTTTGGGGTAAGCTTTATGACTTTAGCTCCAGAGCATGAATTAGTTTCAAAAATAACTTCAGCAGAACAGAAAGATAAAGTTGAAGCATATATTAAAGCAACAGCTAAACGTAGTGAATTAGATAGAATGGCAGATGTTAAAACCATTTCTGGAGTTTTTACAGGAGCTTATGCTTTACATCCATTTACAGGCAATAAAATTCCTATTTGGATTGGCGATTATGTATTGGCAAGCTATGGAACAGGTGCAGTAATGGCAGTTCCTTGCGGAGATGAACGCGATTATGCTTTTGCGAAACATTTTGGATTAAAAATTCCAAATATTTTTGAAAATGTGGATATTTCTGAAACTGCATATACAGAAAAAGAAGGTGTTAATATTGCTAATTCAGATTTCTTAAATGGATTATCTTATAAAAAAGCAATGAAACGAATTATTTTTGAAATTGAACAAAAAGGGTTTGGTTTCGGAAAAATTAATTATCGTTTGCGTGATGCAGTTTTTAGCCGTCAACGTTATTGGGGAGAACCTTTTCCAGTGTATTACAAAAATGGATTGCCACAAATGATTGAGGCAAAGTTTTTACCAATTGTTTTACCCGAAGTAGAAAAATATTTACCTACTGAAGATGGAAAACCACCACTAGGAAATGCAACAGTTTGGGCTTGGGATACTAAAACTAATACAGTTGTTGCTAATAAATTAATTAACAATAAAACAGTATTCCCTTTAGAACTTAATACTATGCCAGGTTGGGCGGGAAGTTCGTCATATTTTAATCGATATATGGATGCTAATAACCCTGATGAATTTGTTAGTAAAGAAGCAGTAAATTATTGGCAAGATGTAGATTTATATATTGGAGGAAGCGAACATGCAACAGGCCATTTATTATATTCTCGTTTCTGGCAAAAATTCTTGTTTGATAGAGGTATTTTACCTGTAGATGAATATGCAAAGAAACTAATTAATCAAGGTATGATTACAGGTACAAGTGCATTTGCTTACAGATGGGAATACAATAACCATGAAGATGAAAAAACAAAAAAAATCATTTTTGTGAGTAAACCTAGAATGGATAAAATCATTAAAGAAAGAAGCACCATTGAAAAAGAAGGGAAAAATGTTAAAATTGATCCAACAGATTTATTACGAGAAGCAGAATTAACAAAAGCTTCTGAAAATAATCAATGGTCAAATTTTACACCTATTCATGTAGATGTGTCTTTAGTTAATGCTTCTGATGAATTAGATATTGAAGGATTTAAAAAATGGAGACCAGAATTCAAGGACGCTGAATTTGTTTTAGAAGACGGCAAATATATTGTTGGTCGTGAAGTAGAAAAAATGTCCAAATCTAAATACAATGTAGTAAATCCAGATGCTATTTGTGAAGAGTATGGAGCAGATAGTTTGCGTTTGTTTGAAATGTTTTTAGGTCCATTAGAACAATCAAAACCATGGAAAACTTCAGGGATTTCAGGAGTTTATAGTTTCTTAAAAAAACTTTGGAAATTATATATTGTTAATGGTGAATTTTCTGTGTCAGATGAAAAGCCTACAAAAGAAGAGTTAAAAACATTACATAAAACCATAAAAAAAGTAGAAGAAGATATTGATAACTTTTCATTCAATACATCAGTTTCTACATTTATGATTGCAGTAAATGAATTAACTGCTTTAAAGTGTAATAAAAGAGCAATATTAGAGCCTTTGGCAATTATAATTGAGCCATATGCGCCACACATAGCTGAAGAATTGTGGAAAAATTTAGGACATACTACGTCTATTTCAAAAGTTGATTTTCCAGAATTTAATGCAGCATATTTGGTAGAAAGTAGTAAAGAATATCCAATTTCATTTAATGGTAAAATGCGATTTAAAATAAAATTGCCAATGGATATGAGTAAAGAAGAAATTGAAAAAGCAGTAATGTCGCATGAAAAAACACAAGCTCAATTACAAGGCAGAACTCCTAAAAAAATAATAGTTGTGCCAGGTAAAATTGTAAATATTGTAGGTTAAACTAATATTCAAAATAATTAGAACTAAAAAGCAACTTTAAATAAAAGTTGCTTTTTAGTTTATAAGATATAACTCTTCAAATTAAATTATAAAATACTTAAAGTTTTGTGAGTTTTTTTGGCATGCTTATTGTTTCGTAAACATTTAATAATTACTTATATTTACTTTAAATTTAACCATGAAAATTAAGCAGCTTTCATTACGTATTCGTATTTTTTTATCCATGATATTTTTGGTGTTGTTGGCTTCTGTATTAATTGCAACGGTTACTATTTTTCAATACAAAGAACAAACAGATGAATATAATATTGGCAGGTTAGCGCGTAAAGAAGCGTCTGTAAAATCTGCTATAAATTATTGGTTAAACAGTGGAAATACATTTCCTTTAGAATCGAAATATTTGCAATATATTTTTAAGGATAAAATTTACGAAATAGCAAATATTGAAAATTTAGAAATTAATATTTACGCTTTAGATGGTAAACTTGCCAAAAGTTCACATTCTGGTTTTGTAAAAAGTGATGCTCCCACAATATTGTCCGATACCATTCTAAAAGAAATAGAATCTGCATATAACCATCACCTAGTACAAACTACAGTGGTTAAAAATATTAGTTTACAATCCTCATACACCTATTTAACGGATGCAAAGTTTAAGCCAATAGGTATTTTAAACTTACAATATGCTCAGGATAACTCAGCTCAGGATAAAGATTTAGAAGAGTTTTTAATGCGTTTAGCTTTTGTTTATTTGCTAATGTTTGCTTTAGCAATTTTATTAGCCTATTTTATTTCAAGCTATATAACTAGGAATCTTAAAGCAATTACAATTAAAATGAGGCAAACTAAATTAAATAAGCGTAATGAAAAAATTATACTGAAAAATCCTAGTGGGGAAATTTTTACTTTAGTAAATGCGTATAATTCTATGGTAGATGAATTGGAAGAAAGTGCTGTAAAATTAGCGCAAGGAGAAAGAGAACAAGCTTGGCGAGAAATGGCAAAACAAGTGGCGCACGAAATTAAAAATCCGCTAACCCCAATGCGTCTTACTGTTCAAAGTTTCCAACGAAAATTTAATCCTGAAGATCCTCAAATTCAGAATAAAGTAAATGAATTTAGTAAAACTCTAATTCAACAAATAGATACTATGAGTTCTATTGCTTCGGCTTTTTCTAATTTCGCTAAAATGCCTACACAAAACAGAGAAGAGTTAAATGTGGTAGAAGTAGTAAAACATGCTTTAGATATTTTTACAGAAGATTATATAAATTTCTTTCCTGAAAAAGATTGTGTTAAAGCAAAACTAGATAAAACACAGCTTATTAGGATAGTTACAAATTTGGTAAAAAATGCCACACAAGCTTTAGCGGAAATCGAAGTTAAAAAAATTGAAGTTACAGTTAGTGAGACGGAAAATGAAGTAGTTATAAAAGTTGCAGATAATGGACAAGGAATTTTAGAAGAAGATAAAGCAAAAGTTTTTGAACCTAAATTCACCACAAAATCAAGTGGAATGGGGTTAGGATTACCAATGGTTAAAAATATTGTGGAGACCTACGGAGGGACTATCACTTTAACCTCTAAATTAAATAAAGGAACTGTTTTTGAAATTATATTACCTAAAAAATAACATATGAATTACAATAATGTATTAGTTGAAACTAAAGAAAATTATGCCATTGTTACGGTTAATAGACCAACAAAATTAAATGCACTAAACAAAGAAACTATTAGTGAATTGCATCAAGTATTTTTTAGTTTAGAAAAGGACAAGCAAATAAAAGCAATCATTATTACGGGAAGTGGAGAAAAAGCATTTGTTGCCGGAGCAGATATTTCAGAATTTGCAAATTTTAATGAGTTACAAGGTTCGGAATTGGCTAGAAAAGGGCAAGAATTATTATTCGATTTCATTCAAAATTTAACAACTCCAGTTATTGCAGCAGTTAATGGTTTTGCTTTAGGAGGAGGATTAGAGCTAGCAATGGCTTCACATTTTAGAGTAGCAAGTTTAAATGCAAAAATGGGTTTGCCTGAAGTTAGTTTAGGAGTTATTCCAGGATATGGAGGAACACAAAGATTACCTCAGTTAGTAGGTAAAGGTAAAGCCATGGAAATGATAATGACTGCAGGAATGATTTCTGCTGTTGAAGCTAAAGAATGGGGATTAGTAAATTATGCTGTTGAACTAGATGAGTTATTACCATTATGCGAAAAATTAGTATCTAAAATATTAAGAAATTCTTCAACTGCTATTGCAGGAGCTATAAAATCAGTAAATGCAAATTTTGAAACAAGCGTAAACGGATTTAATGTAGAAATTGAGCAATTTGGAAAAGCATTTGCAACCTATGATTTTAAAGAAGGAACAACTGCATTTTTAGAAAAACGCAAACCTAATTTTGAATAGAACGTGAAATTGGGATTAAGTTGTTTTTTACTTTTTACCATTCCATTCATCATAAAATTGTTGAAGAAAAACTTCCATATATGTATGTCTTTTTTCAGCAATTTTTTTACCCGTTATCGTATTCATTCTATCTTTTAAAAGCAATAATTTTTCATAAAAATGATTAATTGTTGGGGCTTTAGAGTTTTTATATTCCTCTTTAGTTTGATTTAATTTTGGAGGAATTTTGGGATCATATAAAGTTCTGTTTTTAAAACCACCATAATTAAAGCAACGAGCAATTCCAATAGCTCCAATAGCATCTAATCTATCTGCGTCTTGAACAACTTCAAGTTCTGGAGAAGTAAATTTTTGTTTAAAATTTCCACCTTTGAAAGAAATATTGGTGATAATATTTTCAACATGTACAATAATTGAGTTTGCTACATTTTGACTTTCTAAAAATTCTCGAGCAATTTTTGGACCAACAGTTTCATCCCCATTATTAAATTTTGAATCAGCAATGTCATGTAATAATGCGCCTAACTCAACAATAAATATATCTACATTTTCACTTTTGGCTATTAATTTTGCATTATTCCAAACTCTTAAAATATGAAACCAATCATGTCCGCCTTCAGCATTTTTTAAAGTTTGCTGAACAAAAATTTTGGTGTTTAAAATTACAGTTTCTTTATTCATTATTTAAAAATAAAAAAATCCGCATTAATTTAAAGCGGACTTTTATAATTATTTTAGAATATTATTAATTAGCAGAATTCATCGTAAGCAGCTGCTAAATTAGCTGCAATAATTTCAGCTGGTCTTCCTTCAATATGATGACGTTCTAACATATGAACTAATTCTCCATCTTTAAATAAAGCTATTGCAGGTGATGATGGTGGAAAAGGAATCATATTTTCTCGTGCAGTTGCAGTTGCTTCAGCATCTACTCCTGCAAAAACAGTTACCAATTGGTTTGGTTTTTTATCAAATTGTAAAGAGGTAATTGCACCTGGGCGAGCAGAACCTGCTGCACAACCACAAACGGAGTTTACCATTACCAAAGTTGTTCCTTCTTTTTGTAGCGCATTAGTTACTTCTTCAGAAGTGTGTAATGAAATAAAACCAGCATTTTCTAGTTCCTCTTGCATTGGTTTTACTAATTCTGGTGGGTACATATTTTTTATTTTTTTAGTTATACATTATAAAGTGCAAATATAATGGTTTTTAGCTCTAAAAAATTATAAATATTTTAACGCTAAAAATAATAGACAATTTTATGAAGAAAAGTATAAAATGTATATTTGCGCCGTAAAAAATATATATGGGGAATTTTTTAAAGTGGATTGGTGCTGGGTTAGGATTTTCATTAGGAGGGCCAATTGGGAGTATTTTAGGATATGCTGTAGGGAGTTTTATAAGCGGATTTTCTAAAGAAGATATAGAAAATGCAAAACGATTTAGTGCTGGCAGTGTAAATACACAATCAGGCGATTTTGAAATTAGTTTACTTATTTTATCTGCCTTGGTTATCAAAGCAGATGGAAAAGTTAATGAAGCTGAATTGGTATATGTTCGAAACCATTTTAAAAGAATGTATGGTGAAGAACGTGCAAATAATGCGTTTAAATTATTTAAAGGATTTATTAAAAGTAATCAAATTTCTACTCGTCAGGTTTGTATACAAATTAGGCAAAATATAACCCATGCATCTCGTTTGCAATTGATTCATTTTTTATTTGGTATTGCTAAAGCAGATGGTTTTGTAACGGAAGCGGAAGTAGATGTTATTAAAACGATAGCAGGCTATTTAGGAGTTAGTCAATACGATTTTGAATCTATAAAAGCTATGTTTTATAATAGTTCAGATAGCTCTTATAGAATATTAGGAATTGAAAAAACCGCAACAGATATAGAAGTTAAAAAAGCCTATAGAAAAATGGCTAAAAAATACCATCCTGATAAACTACAGCATTTAGGAGATCAGCTTAAAAAAGGAGCTGAAGAAAAATTTAAAGAAGTACAAAAAGCATACGATAACATTCAGAAAGAAAGGGGTTTATAGATTTATTTGTTAATATGAAATTTAATTAAATAATAGTCATTCTACTAGTTTTAGTATTAGCAAAATTATAAATTATATTTCTTCCTTAAACTTTGATTAAAATAGTTCAACATTAAATCAAATTAAATTAAAGATTTAGTTGTTTTATTTCGTTGTTTTATATACGGTTATTTTCAATAAAATATGTAATTTCGCAAACTAATTGAATTATAGTAGCAAAAATGAGTAAAAAATTTAGAGAATATAATGGGTTGAACCTCACTAAAGTAGCAGAAGAAACTTTAGCGTTTTGGGAAGAAGAGCATATTTTCGAAAAAAGTATTAATACCCGCGATGAAAATAAACCATATGTGTTTTTTGAAGGACCTCCTTCGGCAAATGGTTTACCAGGTATTCATCATGTTATGGCTAGAGCTATAAAAGATATTTTTTGCCGCTATAAAACTTTAAAAGGATTTCAGGTTAAACGTAAAGCAGGATGGGATACGCATGGTTTACCTGTGGAATTAGGTGTTGAAAAAGAATTAGGAATTACCAAGGAAGATATTGGTAAAAAAATTACGGTTGAAGAATATAACGAAGCTTGTAAAAAAGCGGTTATGCGTTATACAGATATTTGGGAAGAATTAACACGCCGAATGGGACATTGGGTTGATATGCACGATCCTTATGTAACATACAAACCAAAATATATGGAAACGGTTTGGTGGTTATTGGCTCAGTTATACAAAAAAGGATTAATTTATAAAGGCTATACAATTCAACCATATTCCCCAAAAGCAGGAACTGGATTAAGCTCTCACGAATTAAATCAGCCAGGAACTTATCAAGATGTTACGGATACTACAGTTGTTGCTCAGTTTAAAGCAATAAAAAGCACATTACCAAATATCTTAAAAGAAGTTGAAGGAGATATTTATTTTTTAGCTTGGACAACTACTCCTTGGACATTACCATCAAATACAGCTTTAACGGTTGGTAAAAAAATTGATTATGTTTTAGTAAAATCGTTTAATCAATACACATTTAAACCAATCTGTGTAATTTTAGCTAAAAGTTTAGTTAGTAAACAATTCTCAAAGAAATTCTTTGCTGTTGAAAACGAAAGTGATTTGGCGACATACAAAAATGATGATAAAAAGATTCCATTTTTTGTAGCAAAAGAATTTAAAGGAGCGGATATAGTAGAGTCAAAATATGAACAATTAATGCCTTATGCATTACCATATCAAAACCCTGAAAATGCTTTTAGAGTTATTGCAGGCGATTTTGTAACTACTGAAGATGGTACAGGTATTGTACATACAGCACCTACTTTTGGAGCAGATGATGCTATGGTTGCAAAACAAGCTAAACCAGAAGTTCCACCAATGTTAGTTTTGGATGATAATGAAAACCCTGTTCCGTTGGTTAATTTACAAGGGAAATTTATTAAGCATATGAAAGAATATGCAGGTAAATATGTGAAAAATGAATATTATGTAGATGAACCTGCACCAGAAAGATCTTTAGATGTTGAAATTGCAATTCAGTTAAAAGAAGAAAATAAAGCTTTTAATGTTGAAAAATATAGACATAGTTATCCACATTGTTGGAGAACAGATAAACCGATATTATATTACCCATTAGATTCTTGGTTTATAAAAGTTACCGATAAACGTGATCGCATGTTTGAGTTGAATGAAACAATTAACTGGAAACCTAAATCAACAGGTGAAGGTCGTTTTGGAAATTGGCTAAAAAATGCAAACGATTGGAACTTGTCTCGTTCTCGTTATTGGGGAATTCCTTTACCAATTTGGAGAACCGAAGACGGAACTGAAGAAATTATAATTGGTTCAGTTGAAGAACTTAAAAATGAAATGAAAAAATCTGTAGAAGCTGGTTTTATGAAAACCGATGCTTTTGCTGATTTTGAAGTAGGAAACATGACAGAAGAAAATTATGATAAAATTGATTTACATAAAAATGTAGTGGATGCAATTACTTTAGTTTCTTCTTCTGGAAAACCTATGAAAAGAGAATCAGATCTAATTGATGTTTGGTTTGATTCAGGTTCCATGCCTTATGCTCAGTGGCATTATCCTTTTGAAAACAAGGAATTAATTGACGAGAAAAAATTCTATCCTGCAGATTTTATTGCTGAAGGAGTTGACCAAACTCGTGGTTGGTTTTACACATTACATGCTATTGGAACTATGGTTTTTGACTCTGTTGCCTACAAAAATGTTGTGTCTAACGGATTAGTGCTAGATAAAGTTGGCAAAAAAATGTCAAAACGTTTAGGAAACGCTGTTGATCCTTTTGAAACTATGGATAAATTTGGTCCAGATGCTACACGTTGGTACATGATATCTAATGCAAATCCTTGGGATAATTTAAAATTTGATATAGAAGGAATTGATGAAGTTCGTAGAAAATTCTTTGGAACACTTTATAACACGTATTCATTCTTCTCACTATATGCTAACTTAGATAATTTCACTTATTCTGAAGAAGAAATTGCAATAGAAAAGAGACCTGAAATTGATCGTTGGATTTTATCCGAATTAAATACTTTAGTTAAAAAAGTAGAAAAATTTTATGAAGATTACGAACCAACAAAAGCAACAAGAGCAATTCAAAATTTTGTAACCGAAAATTTAAGTAATTGGTTTGTTCGTTTAAGTAGAAGACGTTTTTGGAAAGGTGAATATGAAACAGATAAAATTTCTGCTTATCAAACTTTATATACTACTATGCTAACGGTGGCAAAACTAGGTTCGCCAGTGGCACCATTTTTTATGGATAACTTATATAAAGATTTAATTAAGGTTACAGGTAAAGAAAAATTTGAATCTGTGCACTTAGCAGATTTTCCAACTTATAATAAAGAATTGGTAGATAGAGATTTAGAACATAAAATGCAACAAGCTCAAAAAATATCTTCTATGGTTTTATCACTTCGAAAAAAGGAAATGATAAAAGTTCGTCAACCGTTACAACGAATTATGATACCCGTGTTAGATGAAAACGATAGAAAGGAAATTTTAGCTGTTGAAAACTTAATAAAATCAGAAGTAAATATCAAAGAAATTGAACTAATTGATGACGCTTCTGGAATATTAGTTAAAACAATAAAGCCTAATTTTAAAGTGCTTGGACCAAAGTTTGGGAAAGACATGAAATTTGTATCTCAAGCAATTCAAAATTTAACACAAGAAGACATAGCTATTGTTGAAAAACAAGGTAACATTTCGTTAAACGTAAATGAAAATGTTGTAAATTTAACACTTAATGAAGTTGAAATTACCTCTCAAGATATAGAAGGGTGGCTAGTAGCTAATCAAGGAGGTTTAACCGTAGCTTTAGATGTTACTATTACTGATGAATTACGTAATGAGGGAAACGCGAGAGAATTAGTTAATAGAGTTCAAAATTTAAGAAAAGAAACAGGTTTAGATGTAACAGACAAAATACAGTTAGTTATTCAAAGAAATGATATATTAGAGCAATCTATTAAAGCAAATGAACAATATATAAAAAATGAAACGTTAACTAGTAAATTAGTGTTTACTGAAACTTTGGAAAAAGGTGTTGAAATCACCTTTGATAATATTAAAACTAAAATTTTAATTGAAAAAGTATAGATTATGAATGAAAATACAAGATATTCCGACAAAGATTTGGCAGAATTTAAAGAAATAATTTTAAATAAAATTAAAAATGCTGAAGAAGACTTAGCTCTTTTGAAAAGCTCATTTAAAAACGATAGTAATAACGGTACAGATGATACTTCACCAACATTTAAAGCTTTTGAAGAAGGATCTGAAACTATGTCAAAAGAAGCAAATGTGCAATTAGCTATTCGTCAAGAAAAGTTTATTAGAGATTTAAAAAATGCATTACTTCGTATTGAAAATAAAACCTATGGTGTTTGCCGTGTAACAGGTAAATTAATTCAAAAAGAACGCTTAAAGTTAGTGCCACATGCAACCTTAAGTATTGAAGCAAAAAACATGCAAAATTAATAACAAAGTTCCCGAAAGGGAACTTTATTTTAGGAGTACCAATTGAAAAAGGCAGTAAGTATTATTCTAATAATTTTACTAATTGATCAAATTAGTAAAATTTATATCAAAACACATTTTTTATACGGAGAAGAAGTAGTTATTTTTAACTGGTTCAGAATTCATTTCATTGAAAATAATGGAATGGCTTGGGGAGCTGAATTTGGAGGCAAAGCAGGAAAACTTTTTTTAACCATTTTCAGGTTGTTTGCTATAGTTGGAATAGGTTATTGGCTTTTTAAATCCATTAAAAATAATGCTCCAAAATTATTAATTATTGCAGTTTCTTTAATTTTTGCAGGAGCTTTAGGTAATATAATTGACTCTGTATTTTATGGACTTATATTTAATACTCCACACCATGCAACAGCAACTTTATTTTCTAATGAACCTTATGGAAAATTGTTTTTTGGAAAAGTTGTAGATATGTTTTATTTCCCAATATGGGAAGGAAATTTACCATCTTGGCTTCCTATTTATGGAGGAAAACCTTTCACCTTTTTTAATGCAATTTTTAATGTAGCCGATACCGCAATTTCTACAGGTGTTGGAATTTTAATTGTATTTAACAAAAAAGTTTTTTCAAAAAAATAAAAAATCATTTTAGATGAAATATTTCTTTATTTAAATATTAATCGTAAATTTGCGATAAACATTTAATAATTTGAAATAATAATAAATAAAATGAAAACAATAAAAATATTAGGAACAGGTTGTCCAAATTGCAAACGAACTGAAGGTATTATAGAAGCTGTTATAACTCAATTAAATTTAGATTTTAAAATAGAAAAAGTGGAAGATATTCAAGAAATCATGAAATATGATGTAATGAGTACACCAGCCATTGTTATTGATGAAACGGTTGTTTTAAAAGGACGAGTACCTAGTTTGTCTGAAGCAAAAGAATTATTGGAAAATGCAAATACTTCTTGTTGTAGTTCAAATAGTGGTAGCTCTTGTTGTGGAGGAGGACATCATGAACATGGAGAAAGCTGCAATTCTGAATCAGAAGGTAAAGAAGAAACATGTTGTGGAGGAACCGAAAGTAACTGCTGTTAAAAATAAATTTAGCTAACTAATGAGGCCCAGATTAAAATTACTTGATCGTTTTTTAACGCTATGGATATTTTTAGCTATGATAATTGGTGTAGGCATTGGTTATTTTTCCCCCAATATAGCTAATTTCAGTAATTCATTATCCGTTGGAACAACAAATATTCCGTTGGCAATTGGTTTAATTTTAATGATGTATCCTCCGTTAGCAAAAGTTGATTACCAATTATTGCCTCAAGCATTTAAAGACACAAAATTGATGTCGCTTTCTTTGCTGTTAAATTGGGTTGTTGGGCCAATTTTTATGTTTCTACTCGCAATTATATTTCTACATAATCATCCTGGTTATATGACTGGACTTATTTTGATAGGACTAGCGCGATGCATAGCTATGGTAATAGTATGGAACGATTTAGCTGGAGGTAACAGAGAATATGGAGCAACACTTGTTGCGTTAAATAGTGTTTTTCAGGTAATAACATATAGCTTTTACGCTTGGTTGTTTATTGGTGTACTTCCAAAGTATTTTGGATTAAAAGGTTATGATGTAAATATTTCAATTTATGAAGTGGCAAAAAGCGTACTTATTTATTTAGGAATTCCTTTTTTAGCAGGGTTTTTAAGCAGAAAATATTTAATAGCTTTCAAAGGTAAAAATTGGTACAATCGTAAATTTATTCCTTTTATTTCACCAATTACGCTTATTGCATTATTAGCTACAATAGTTTTGATGTTTAGCTTAAAGGGTGACCAAATTTTACAATTACCATTCGATGTGCTTTTAATTGCTGTACCGCTAATTATTTATTTTGTTGTGATGTTTTTTACTAGTTTCTTTATTGGAAAATCAATAAAAGTACCTTATGATAAAAACACGTCAGTTGCATTTACAGCTACAGGAAATAATTTTGAACTAGCAATTGCAGTAGCTATAGCCGTTTTCGGATTAAATTCACCACAAGCTTTTACAGGGGTTATTGGTCCACTTATTGAAGTTCCAGCATTAATTTTATTGGTAAATGTATCGCTATTTTTTAAAAAGAAATACTATATAAAATGACAAAAATTCTAATTCTTTGTACTGGAAACTCTTGTCGAAGTCAAATGGCAGAAGGTTTTTTGAAATCGTTTGACAAAAGTTTGATAGTTTATTCTGCTGGTACAGCCCCCGCGTTTGAAGTACATCCTTTAGCTATTGAAGTAATGAAAGAAGTAAATATTGATATTTCTAAAAACCTCCCAAAATCAGTAAATGAATTTCTAAATAGTTCGTTTGATTATGTAATAACTGTATGTGGAGGAGCAAAAGAAAGTTGTCCGGCATTTATAGGAAATGTTAAAAGCAGATTGCATATTGGTTTTGATGATCCTGCCGAAGTTAAAGGTACTCAAGATGAAATTATTGGTGAATTTAGAAGAATACGCGATGAAATTAAAACAGGCTTTTATAATTTTTATTTAAAAAATCTTATTTAATTAATTCGTTTTTAAAAACTCAGAAAGCATGAAAAGAAGTTTAAATGAAATTAACTATATGGATGATACACAAGAATTGGCACGTTTTGCTAAAGCTTTAGGACATCCAACTCGCATAGCAATATTAAAGCGTTTAGAAAGTGAATCGTGTTGTTTTACAGGTGATTTGGTGGACGAATTTCCACTAGCACAATCTACAATCTCTCAACATTTAAAAGAATTAAAAAATGCAGGATTAATACAAGGAGAACTTAATCCTCCAAAAATTAAATATTGTATACATCAACAAAATTGGCAACGAGCTAAATTACTGTTTAATAATTTTTTTAGTAATACAAATGTTCCAACTAAATGTTGATATAAATAATAAATTAAACAAAAAAAGTAATGTTTGATTGGATTCAAAAATTAGCAGATTGGATAGTATTTGATTTACTTCACTTAATAAAAGGAAATCATTTAGCAGAAGCGTTAAATTTTTTCATTTACGATGCTGTAAAAATAGTATTATTACTTTTTGTGGTTATATTTTTTATGGGAATTGTAAACAGCTACTTTCCTATTGAAAAAGTTAGAAATTATCTTTCTCGAAATAAACTTTTTGGGTTAGAGTATTTAATGGCAAGTTTATTTGGTGTTGTAACTCCTTTTTGTTCTTGTTCATCTATACCTCTATTTATAGGCTTTGTTAGAGGAGGAATTCCATTAGGAGTCACCTTTGCTTTTTTAATTACTTCACCACTTGTAAATGAAGTTGCTATCGGTCTTTTTGTTGGGCTTTTTGGATTAAAAATTACCTTAATTTATGTTATTAGTGGAGTTTTACTTGGGGTAATTAGTGGTTTAATACTAAGCAGATTTAAATTAGAACGATTTTTAACTCCTTGGGTAAAAGATGTATTAGCCAATGCAGAAAGAGAAGAAAAAGTATTTGAAGCTGAAAAAACACCATTTAAAAAAAGACTACCAATTATTTGGAACGAAGTTGTCAAAATTTTAAAAGGAATTATAATTTATGTATTAGTTGGTATTGCAATTGGTGGAATTATGCACGGTTATATTCCTGAAGGGTTTTTTGAACAATATATGAGTAAAGATAACTTTTTTGCAGTTCCTTTGGCTACAATTTTAGCGGTACCAATGTATTCTAATGCATCAGGAATTTTACCAGTAGTTCAGGTATTAGTTTCAAAAGGAATTCCTTTAGGAACAGCTATTGCTTTTATGATGGGAGTTGTTGGTTTGTCATTACCAGAAGCTATGTTGCTTAAAAAAGTAATGACTTTTAAATTAATCGGAATATTTTTTGGAGTAGTAACACTTTGTATTATTATTTCAGGCTATTTATTTAATATAATCTTATAAAATTTTAAAAATGAAGTATTTATCAATTATTGCACTAAGCTTAATTTTATTTTCTTGTAACGGAAAAGTAAAAACAAATCAATCAAAAGCTACTTCGCAAAAAGAAGCAAACAAAATAGAAGTTATTGATTTTCATTCTACTCATAGATGTATGACTTGTAAAGCTATCGAAGCAAATACAAAATATACATTAAAAACTTATTTTGCTAATGAAATAAGCAATGGAAAAATCACATTTCAATTAGTAAATGTTGATGATGAAAAAAATTATAAAATGGCAGAACAATTTGAAGCTACAGGAACAGCTTTATTTTTAAATGTAATAATTAATGGCGTTGAAAAACATATTGATTTAACAGATTTTGCCTTTATGAAAGGAATGGAAAAAGAAGCTTTTGCAGAGGAATTAAAATCAAAATTAGAAGCAGAGTTAAAAAATATTTAAATGGAGTATTTACAAGCGTTACTTGAAAATTACAATATTCCAATTTTATCTGCCTTTGTATTAGGATTAATGACGTCTATTAGCCCTTGTCCTTTAGCAACAAATATTACGGCAACTGCTTTTATATCTAAAAATATTTCTAATAAAAAATTAGTTTTTTTAAGTGGGTTGCTATACTCATTAGGAAGAGCTTTTAGCTATACATTTATTGGACTAATCTTGTTTTTTGGCGCAAGTAAATTTCATATTGCACGTTTTTTTAATCAAAATGGGGAAAGATATTTAGGACCTTTATTAATTATAGTTGGTTTAATAATGTTAAATGTGATTAAACTAAATTTTTTAGGAAAATCTAGTTTTATACAAAAATTAGCCGATAAATTTAAAGATAAAGGTTTATTAGGCTCTTTTTTTATAGGTGTTATTTTTGCCTTAGCATTTTGTCCTTATAGCGGAGCATTGTATTTTGGAATGTTAATTCCAATGACAATTTCAAACGCAGAAGGTTTGTACTTACCAATTATTTTTGCTTTTGGTACAGGTTTACCAGTTGTATTATTTACATACTTACTTGCTTTTGCAGCAGGGAGCGTTGGTGTTTTTTATACTAAAATAACCAAAATTGAAAAAGTAATGAGAACTGTAGCAGGGATTGTTTTTATTCTTACAGGTTTATATTATGTGCTTATTTTCACCAAAATAATTCAATAATAATTTAAAATAATATTCTCCAAATTTGTGCAACTAAAAAAGTAACTATAAGACCTAAAATAACAGGGAAAATAGTAGCAACTGTTGTCCATTTTAAACTTTTAGTTTCCTTATAAATTGTGTAAATAGTTGTACTACATGGATTATGTAATAAACTGAATAACATTAAATTAACTGCGGTTAACAATGTCCATCCTCCTGCTTTTAATATACTTGCGGTTGCATTAGCAGAATCTAATTCAAACATAACACCTGCTCCATGTCCGCCGGAAATTCCAGTAACTAAAACTGTTAGCATTAATATAGTAGGTATAACTATTTCATTAGCAGGAATTGCAACAATGTATGCTAATAAAATAACTCCATTTAACCCCAATAAAAAACCAAATCCATCTAATGAATTTATTATCCAAGCTGCAATACTTTCGTTACCTATATATATGTTTGAAATTAACCAAATTACAGCTCCTGCAGGAGCAGCAAAAACTATTGCTCTCCATAATACAATTATAGTTCTGTCAATTAATGAGGTATAGATTGTTTGCCAAAATCTAGGGGGTCTATATGGAGGCAATTCTAAATTAAAGGTAGAAACCTCACCTTTTAAAACTGTTTTTGATAATGCCCAAGATGAAAAAAACATAAAAAATATTCCTAATAAAGCAATTCCAATAACCGCTGCTAAAGAAGCAAATCCAGATAAATAACTTGGTACTACAGCGCCAACAAAAATAGTTGCAATTAATATTTGAGTAGGCCATCTTCCATTACATAAAGAAAAATTATTAGTAATTATAGCTATTAAACGTTCTCTAGGGCTATCAATAATTCTTGTAGCTACAACTCCGGCGGCATTACATCCAAATCCCATACTCATAGTTAAGGCCTGTTTACCATGCGCTCCAGATTTTTTAAATAAATAATCTAAATTAAAAGCAACTCTTGGTAAGTATCCAAAATCTTCTAACAATGTAAAAAGAGGAAAAAATATAGCCATTGGAGGTAACATTACCGAAATAACCCAAGCAACAGATAAATAAACGCCATCAATTAAAAAACCGCTTAACCACCAAGGAGCTCCTAAGCTATTTGCAAGATTTTTTAAAAAAGGATGAAAATTATCTAATAAAACATTTGAAATAAGTGATGATGGATAGTTAGCTCCAGTAATTGTTAACCAAAGTACTACAGCTAAAATTAGAAACATAATTGGGAAACCCCAAGTTTTACTGGTAACAATTTTATCTATTTTAGAAACCAGCCTAAGTTTGGTTTTTGAATTATCTTTTGTAACAGAATTACTAACCAAATCAGCAGCATCAGCATAAATCCCTTCTGCTAAATTATCATGAAAATCATCTCCAATTTCCCAACGAAGTTCTTTTGAAAGATCTAAAATGGTATCTATATTCTTTTTATTCATACTGTTGTTTTATACAAATTCACCTGTTTTAAGAGCATTTATTATTTGTTTATCTCCTTCTAATAATCGAAAAGCTATCCATCTACTATTTGGAATGTTAGGATATTCTTTCTCAATTTTTAAACTTAATTTTTTTACGGCATCGTTAATATTTTTTGGAATATTTTTAATTCGGTGAGGCTTACATTGAATTTTATTGTTTGCAATTTCACTTATAGTTTGAATTAATTCTGGAATTCCTTTATTAAACCTTGCGCTTGTTGGAACTACTGGAATTCCTAAATCTCTAGCCAAGGCTCTAGTATTAATTTCAATATTATTTCGTTTGGCTTCATCCATTAAATTTAAACATAAAACTGCTTTATCTGTTATTTCTAATATTTGTAATACCAAGTTTAAATTTCGTTCTAATCTGCTTGCATCTACCACAATTATAGTTACAGAAGGTTTTCCAAAAAGAATAAAATTACGAGCTACTTCTTCATCTTCTGAAGTAGATAATAGTGAATAGGTTCCAGGTAAATCAACTAATTTAAATTTTTGATTGTTGTATTGAAATCCACCTTCGGCACGAACTACTGTTTTTCCTGGCCAGTTTCCTGTGTGTTGTTTTAAACCTGTTAAAGCGTTAAAAACAGTGCTTTTACCGGTATTTGGATTTCCAGCTAAAGCTATAACATAATCAAAATCATTAGTATTTACTCCTAACTTTTTCAATCCATTAGGATTAAATTGAGGACAAGTTTCGCATACACTTTTTACTTTAGAATCCATTAGTTTGTTTTTTTAATTAAAATGTTAGAGGCTTGGTTATTTCGTAAAGCAATTGTGGTTCCTTTTATTAAGTAGGCAGTAGGTTCTTTTAAAGGATTTAATAAATCTATACTTACTTTTGCGCCTTTTACAAACCCTAAATCTAATAATCTTCGTCTATTTTCTCCTCTGCTTTCTTTTGAAAGACCAATTATGGTAGCCGTTTCATTTTCTTTTAAACTTGTAAGTCGTACTAATTTTTTTTCATCAATATCATGTTTTTCAACTACAGCAATGGTTAAATTTTCGGCAACTTTTGGAGATAATTTAAATTCTTCTCCTTCCGCATAAAAAGTAATTCGAGTGTCATTGTTTTCTAATACTTTAATGTGAGAACCAATATGGATATTTTCTGCTAAAATTTGTTTATAAGCTACTTCAGGTTCATCTTCAATATGGACAATTTTTCCAACGGTGTAAACCGGTAAACTGGAAAGAGGAACCCCATCTAATATAGCCATTTTACCTGTTTGAGAAGGAATTGGATCTCCGTGTGGATCAAATTTAGGTTCTCCTAATTCAGTTGCTAGTAAATCAGCTTCTTCTGAACTTAATTGATGTTCTTTTTGTTCGGCTCTTTCATGCCACTCTAATTTGTTGTAACCTGTTTTTTCTGCTAAAAATTTCTCCCATAATCTATGAACTCTAATAATTCGTAAAGCATATTCTCTTCCATTATCTGTTAGTGATATCTTTTCATTTTCAACTTTAATAAGATTATTTAAAACCATATTTTCAATACTATTTTGAACAGCTACTGTTTTAAATTTTAGTTGAGAAGGAATTTCGCTTATTGTTAATGTATTTCCATCATTTTCAGAATGAAAAAGTAATTTTAAAATATCTTCTATAATTATTTTTTCATTGGAAATGTAATTATTTTTAATAATCCAAAACCAACCTTTTGTGGGCCTAAATAATAGGTATGCCAACAATATAATTGTTGTAAAAATTAATAAAGCGTAAAGAGGATTATAAGTTTGCATTAGTTTTTAAGATATAGGTTTTTAGCTACGTTTTCAGATATAATTAATACTTGGTTATTATAGGATATTTTAAAAGAATTGTCAAAAGGCTCCTTATCAAGTACTTTAATTTTTGTGCCTATTTCTAATTTATTTTTACTTAAATATTTTAGAAATTTATCAGAGGAATCTTTAACATGCATAAAAACTCCTTCCTCGTTAATTGTAAGTTGAGATAACTTAATCATTTTAACGGCTCTAATTTTTCCATTTTTAGTTGGAATTGGATCTCCGTGAGGATCAAGAGCCGGAAAATTTAAAAAAGAATCTAAATTATTAATCAACTTTTCCGATTTAATATGTTCTAATTCTTCGGCTAAATCGTGTACTTCATCCCATTTAAAATTTAGTTTCTCAACTAAAAACACTTCCCATAAACGATGATTTCTAATAATAGAAATGGCAATTTGTTCTCCTTTTTCAGTTAAAGTAACGCCATAATATTTTTTATAATTGATAAGGTTTTTTATTGCTAATTTTTTAAGCATATCCGTAACAGAAGAAGCTTTTGTATTTAAAGCTTTAGCAATTGAATTTGTTGAAGCTCCTTTTTCATGAACCAAGCTAAATTTATAAATTGCTTTTAAATAATTTTCTTCTGTAAATGAATTCATAAACCAAATATTTAGGCAAATCTATATATAATTTTTAGATTAATCTAAAAAAATAAGTTAAACTTGTAGAATGTTATTTGTTTTCAACCAAAAATAAATCTTACTTTTAAACTTTAAATTTACGAGCTAATTGGACCTTAAATTACAAATACAAACTCTTCCTAATCAACCAGGTGTTTATCAATATTATGATAAAAATGAAGTGATTTTATATGTTGGTAAAGCAAAAAATTTAAAAAAAAGAGTTTCTTCCTATTTTACTAAAAACCATGAAAATGGAAAAACCAGAGTTCTAGTAAAAAAAATAGCTAACATAAAACACATTGTAGTTAATTCTGAAACCGATGCGCTTTTACTTGAAAATAATTTAATTAAAAAGTATAAACCTCGTTATAATGTTTTGCTAAAAGATGATAAAACATATCCTTGGATTTGTATAAAAAAAGAAAAATTTCCACGTATATTTTTAACTAGAAATGTTGTTAAAGATGGTTCGGAGTATTTTGGTCCATATACATCTGTTAGAACAGCACGGGCATTATTAGATTTAATAAACGAACTTTATTCTTTACGAACTTGTAATTATTATTTAAGTAAAAAAAACATTGAATCTCGGAAATATAAAGTTTGTTTAGATTATCATATTGGAAACTGTAAAGGGCCATGCGAAGGATTGCAAAAAGAACAAGATTATAAAAATGATATTGATGCGATACGAAATATTATAAAAGGAAATTTTAAACAAGCCATTTTGCTATTTAAGGATTTGATGCATCAATTTGCTGAGAATATGGAATTTGAGGAAGCACAAAAAATAAAGGATAAAATAGATTTACTTGCAAATTATCAGGCAAAATCTACCGTAGTAAATCCGTCCATTACCAATGTGGACGTTTTTTCGCTTATTTCAGACGAGAGTTTTGCATATGCAAACTTTTTTAAAATAGTAAACGGAGCTATTATTCAATCGCATACAACAGAAATTAAAAAGAAATTAAACGAAACAGATAAAAAATTATTAGAGCTTTTTATTATAGAAATACAAACCCGATTTAACTCACAATCAAAAGAAATTTATGTTCCGTTTGAGGTGGATTTAGGAGAGAATATAAAAGTAACTATTCCTAAATTAGGAGATAAAAAAAGAATTGTAGAGTTAAGCATACGAAATGCAAAATATTATAGACAAGAGCGGTTTAAACAAATAAAAATTGTTGATCCAGATAGGCATGTAAATCGTATTATGGCTCAAATGAAAAAAGATTTAAAACTTTCTAGTGAACCTCGCCACATTGAATGTTTTGATAATTCAAACATCCAAGGAACCAATCCGGTTGCTGCTTGTGTAGTTTTTAAAAACGGAAAACCAAGCAAAAAAGATTATCGTCATTTTAATATAAAAACTGTAGTTGGACCTGATGATTTTGCCTCTATGGAAGAAGTGGTTTTTAGACGTTATAAACGTTTAAAAGAAGAAGATCAACCTTTGCCACAGCTTATAGTTATTGATGGAGGTAAAGGACAATTATCTTCTGCTGTAAAAAGCTTAGATGTTTTAGGATTACGTAATAAAATTGCTATAATAGGAATTGCAAAAAGATTAGAAGAAATTTATTATCCAAAAGATCCTATTCCGTTATATTTAGATAAAACTTCTGAAAGTTTAAAAATAATTCAACGACTGAGAGATGAAGCGCATCGGTTTGGAATTACACACCATAGAAATAAACGAAGTAAAGCTGCTTTAACCAATGAATTAGATCAAATTTCTGGTATCGGAAAGCAAACTGTTGTATCTTTAATGAAACATTTTAAATCTGTTAAAAGAATTAAACAAGCGTCATTTACCGAAATCGAAAAAATAGTTGGTAAAAATCGTGCTCAAAAAATAATAGAATATTATCAAAAAAGGAAAACATGAAAAAGCTTATAATTTTTCTTTTACTAATTTCTAGTTTTTCTTTGTTTTCGCAAAATGAACCAAAGAAAGAAAATATAAAAGTAGGCTTAGTTTTAAGTGGAGGTGGGGCAAAAGGGTTTGCTCATGTTGCTGCCATTAAGGTTTTGGAGGAAGCAGGTGTTAGAATTGATTATATTGGAGGAACTAGTATGGGAGCGATTGTTGGTGGTTTGTATGCAGCTGGTTATAATGCAAAACAATTAGATTCCATTTTAAGATCAATAAATTATCAACAAATTCTTTCAGGTGATTTACCTCGTAAATCAAAACCATTTTATGAAAAGGAAAATGGTGAAAAATACGTTTTAATACTGCCGATAAAAAAGAGAAAAGTTGGAATTCCGGCAGCTTTGTCTGGCGGACAAAATTTACTTAATTTACTTACCAAATTAACCCAGCAGGTCAATAATATTAACGATTTTAATAAACTACCAATTCCGTTTTTATGTATAGCTACTAATTTAGAAAATGGAAACGAGGAAATTTTGAGAAAGGGTTTTTTACCTTTAGCAATGAAAGCAAGTGGATCTTTTCCAACTTTGTTATCTCCAGTGGAAATTAATGGAAAGCTTTTAACCGATGGAGGAATTGTAAATAATTTTCCTGCAAAAGAAGTTAAAAGTATGGGAGCAGATGTTTTAATTGGAGTGGACACACAAAATGGTTTAGATAAAAAAGAAAATTTAGATTCTGCCATAAAAATTTTAAATCAAATTGTTGGATTTCAAATTAATAAAAATGATGAAGGAGAGCATAATTATGTTGATGTATTAATAAAACCAAATGTTAAAGATTTTAATGTAGTTTCATTTGATAAAATAGATGAAATTATGAAAAAAGGAGATAGTGCTGCAAGAGGAAAAATGGAAGAATTAAAAGCTATTGCTAAACGGCAAATCCAAAAACCGAAGCCAACACTTAAAAATAATTTTAAACGAAAATTTGTTATTAAAAAAATTGAAGTAACAGGCAATAAAAATTATACAAGAGCATATATGCTTGGAAAATTAAATATAAAAAGGCAAGATTCTACTAACTATGAAAAATTAGAAAGTTGCATTAATAATATTACCGCAACGGGTAATTTTGAATCTATTCAATATAATTTATTAAAAGATGGTGATGGAGAAACAGTACAATTTAAAGTTAAAGAAAACGAAATTGCTAACTATCTTAAATTAGGTATTCATTATGATGATTTATATAAAACAGGCGTTTTAGTAAATATAACATCTAAGCATGTACTTAATAAAAATGATGTGCTATCCACAGATATTATTTTGGGCGATAATTTAAGGTATAACTTAAATTATTTTATTGACAATGGATTTTATTGGAGTTTTGGAGTTAGGTCAAGATATAATAATTTTCAAGCAGATGTAAATTTTAATGAAGCTAATGTGAACAAAATTAGCTTAAATTATGAAGATTTTACAAACCAAATTTATGTGCAAACAGTTTTTAATAGAAAGTTTGCAATTGAAATGGGTGCTGAGCATAAAAATATAAAAGCATATACTGAAACTATTGCTGCGTTAGATACTATTTCCTCAAATGTAAGTAGAGGATATTTTGAAAAATCAGATTATTTAAATTTAATTGCCTCTATTAAAATAGATACTTATGATAAAAAATATTTTCAAAAAAAAGGGTTTTATTTAAATGCTGATTTTAGGTGGCATTTAACTTCATCGGATTATCATAGCGATTTTGAATTAGAACATTTTAAGTTTAAACCTTTTTCTCAGTTAAAAGGGAAAATAGGTTTAGCTCATACTTTTTTCAATAAATTAACCACACATATTATTTCTGAAGCAGGTATCACAATAGGAGAAAATGAGAATAGAGTTTTAGATTATAATTTAGGAGGTTATGGAGAAAATTTTATAAATAAATTTGTTCCATTCTATGGATATGATTTTGCAGAACTTAATGGAAATTCGTTTTTAAAATCAGGTTTAACGCTTAGGTATGAATTTTTACCTAAAAACTATTTAATGACTACCGCAAACTATGCACGAGTTGAAAAAGATATATTTAATGGAGGAAGATTGTTTGAAAACACCAAATCTGGTTATATGATTGGTTATGGGTTAGACACTTTTTTAGGCCCAATAGAAATAAATTACGCTTGGTCTCCAGATCATAAAGAAAAGTATTGGTATTTTAACGTTGGGTACTGGTTTTAAAAAAAGCCCTGCAATTAATTGCAGGACTATTTTTTTTGATATTGTAATGCCTTATTTAAGTATTTTACCTTTATTATCAGTAAAATCAAATCTCAAATATTGGTAAGCATCTCTTGGTAAAATTTTAATCCACTTTTTATATTTGGTAAACCATTTTTGTTGTATTGATGGCAACCCTTTTGTTAAATAAGCAGCAATAAAAGGATGTGTATTTAAAACTATCTTTTTATACTTTTTATTATGAATTAGCTTATCTAATTCTGCTGAAATTGTGTTAATTAACACAATTGGAGCTTCAACTTCTCCATTTCCACTAGGATTTGGTTCAGATGTTTTAATTACCATTTCAGGTCTAACTCGTTGTCTGGTAATTTGTACTAAGCCAAATTTACTTGGCGGTAATATTTTATGTTTTGTTTTATCAAATGCCATTTCTGCTTTTAAATGTTCAAACAATTTTTGTCTGTTTTCCGCAGTTTGCATATCAATAAAATCTACTACAATAATTCCTCCCATATCTCTTAACTGTAATTGGCGAGCAATTTCTGAAGCAGCAATTAAATTAACTTCTAAAGCAGTATCTTCTTGAGATGATGTTTTATTTGAGCGATTTCCGCTATTTACATCAATTACATGAAGTGCTTCTGTATGTTCTATAACTAAATAAGCGCCTTTACTCATGGAAACAGTTTTTCCAAAAGAAGTTTTAATTTGACGTTCAATGCCAAATTTTTCAAAAATAGGAACTTGTGATTTATATAAACTTACAATTCCTTCTTTAGTTGGCGCAATTTCTTGCAAATATTCCTTTATTTCTAAAAATAAAGTTTCATCATTTGCTACTATATTAGTAAAGGAATCATTAAAAACATCTCTTAAAATTGAAGAGGCTCTATTTAATTCACTTAAAACTTTTACAGGAGTTTGATCTGCTTTTATAGATCTAATTTTTTTACACATTACAATCCAACGATCTAAGGAGTTTTGTATGTCTTTATCTAGTTCTGCTACTTTTTTGTTTTCGGCAACAGTTCTAATAATAACTCCAAAACCTTTGGGCTTAATGCTTGTAATTAATCTTTTTAAACGTTCTTTTTCTTCTATGTTTATTATTTTCTGTGATACAGAAACTCTGTTTGAAAAAGGAACTAATACCATAAATCTACCAGCTATAGATATCTCAGAACTTAAACGAGGTCCTTTGGTTGAAATAGGTTCTTTAACAATTTGTACTAATGTTTTTTGACCTGATTTTAGTACATCAGCGATACTTCCATTTTTGTCAATATCGTTTTCTAATTTAAAATTTTTTAAAGTGTAATCTTTAATTTTACCTGTGCTAACACCTTTTATAAATTTATTAAGTGATAGTAATTGTGCACCTAAATCATGATAATGTAAAAACCCATCTTTTGCGTAACCTACGTTAACAAATGAAGCGTTTAAACCTGAAAGTACTTTTCCAATTTTAGCGATAAAAATATCGCCTACTGAAAATTTATTTTCGTTTGATTCTGTATTAAGTGCTGTTAATTTACCGTCTTTTAATAAGGCGAAATCAATATCAGAGGAATTTGATCTAATTATTAATTCTGTTTTCACTCTGTATTGTTTTTGTGTTCAAATTTTTAGTTTGAACTATTTATAAATAATTTTTTAACAGGATTTTTTTAATACCCAACAATAATTACAAATTTAGTATGTAATTATCTATTTCAATGAACTTTTAAAATGAAAGAAAAAGTAAGCATTGCTTACTTTTTCTTTTTGTGCCTATTAGCTCTAGCTCTTTTTTTACGTTTGTGAGTAGAGATTTTAGTTCTCTTTCTTTTTTTACCACTTGGCATAATAAAATGTTATTTTACGTTAATAATATTGTTGTCTTATTGAACTTCAACGTTGCTTTTAACACCTTCAACAAAAACTTTTGCAGGTTTAAAAGCAGGTATATTGTGAGCAGGAATTTTTATAGTAGTATTTTTTGAAATATTTCTACCTGTTTTTTCAGCTCTTGTTTTAATAATAAAACTACCAAAACCTCTTAAATAAACATTGTCTCCCTTTTCTAAAGAACTTTTAACCTCTTCCATAAATGCTTCAACTGTAGCTAAAACATCCGCTTTTTCAATCCCAGATTTGTCTGAAATACTCGATACGATTTCTGCTTTCGTCATTTCTTATATAAATTATATATTGTTATACTAAAATTAAGACGGCAAATATAGGATATATAAATCGAATTTAAAAAGTTAATTCATTAAAATTTAATTGATTAAAACTTGTAATATTGCAAAATACTAATAATAATGATGAATTTTTCTAATTCTTTAATACACTGGTACTTAGCTAACAAAAGAGATTTGCCCTGGCGAAATACTAAAAATCCGTACAATATTTGGTTGTCAGAAATAATTTTGCAACAAACAAAAGTTAACCAAGGATTACCCTATTATTTTAAGTTTATACAAGAATTTCCAACAATTTTTGATTTAGCAAAAGCGCCCGAAGAAAAGGTTTTAAAATTATGGCAAGGTTTAGGATATTATTCCAGAGCTAGAAATTTACATTTTTCTGCACAATATATAGTTAATGAATTAAATGGTGAATTTCCGGTTACTTATAATGAGTTGATAAAACTAAAAGGTGTTGGAGATTATACTGCATCAGCAATAGCATCTATATGTAATAATGAAAAAACAGCTGTAGTAGATGGAAATGTTTATCGTTTATTAGCTCGTTATTTTGGGGTTTTTATAGCAATTAATTCCTCTAAAGGGATTAAAGAATTTAAATTACTTGCTCAAGACCTTATAGATTCTGAAAACCCCGGCACTTTTAACCAAGCAGTTATGGAGTTTGGTGCAACAGTTTGTACACCAAAAAAACCGAAATGTAGTAATTGTATATTAAAGGATAGTTGTTTTGCATTATCAAAAAATGAAGTAGATAAATTACCTGTTAAAGAGAAAAAAATAATAATTAAAACAAGATATTTTAATTATTTAGTTTTTAAGACTTCAACAAATAAAACTATATTAGAGCAACGAACAAATGGAATTTGGAAAAATTTATATCAATTCCCACTAATAGAAACTAAAGAAGAAATTGACGAAAACAAACTAATAAACCATAAGGAATTTTTAAAAATTTGTAATTCAGAAAACCATACAATTAAGTTGTTTAATGATACAGTAAAACCACACAAATTATCGCATCAGCATATTTATGCAAAATTTTGGATTGTAAAAACTAACGACTCTAATAAAATTTCTTATTCGTGGGAAACAATTAAAAAATATCCTGTACCTTTATTAATTGATAATTTTATCAATGAATTTATTAACTTTTAAAAAAATTAGTACTTTTGAGTACTATTTAAAAACTAAAAAATGGCTGGTACAATCAATAAAGTAATTTTAATAGGGCATTTAGGAGATGAAGTAAAAATGCACTATTTTGAAGGAGGAAGTTCTATAGGAAGGTTTCCTTTAGCCACTAATGAAACCTATACTAACAAACAAACAGGAGAGAAAGTTACCACTACCGAATGGCATAATATTGTAGTTAGAAATAAACTTGCTGAAATTTGTGAAAAATACTTAAAAAAAGGAGATAAAGTATATTGTGAAGGACGTATTAAAACACGTCAATGGCAAGCAGAAGATGGTTCGAAAAGATATACTACAGAAATTCATGTAGTTGATATGACATTTTTAACTACTAAAAATGATTTAAATGCTCCAATGTCTGAAACTCAAACAAAAAATACTGAAACTTTAAAGTCTGAACCTCCTGTAAATAATTCTGATTCTAATAATGATGATGATTTACCATTTTAAGTTTAATTAAAGACCTATAAATTTGGATTCTGAACCCGCATTTTTAGATTTTTTTTCCACATTAAATATAAATTATTGGCTTATAGCAAGTATACTAATTCTATTAGTGCTTTTATTGCTATCGGCATTAATTTCAGGAGCTGAAGTTGCTTTTTTTTCCTTGTCACAATCGGATTTAAATAAAGCTTCAGAATCTAAATCATCTGCCGAAAATACTGTCGCAAATTTGTTGCGTAAACCAAAAAAATTACTAGCAACTATTTTAATTTTAAATAATTTTATAAACATTTTAATTGTTTTAATTTTTGCGTACGTTGGTAATATTTTGTTTTCAGGCATTAATTCCGAAATAGTTAAATTTTTAGTTGAAGTAGTTTTAGTAACTTTTTTAATTTTATTGTTTGGGGAGGTTTTGCCTAAAATTTATGCAACAAGAAAATCGCTTAAATTTGCCATATTTATGGCGATTCCGCTTAAAGTTTTAAATTCTATATTAAGCGTAGTAAGCTTGCCTTTAATGGGATTAACATCAATAGTTGAAAATAGATTAGGAAATAAAAAATCAAATTTATCTGTCGAAAATTTATCACAAGCATTAGAAATTACCACTATAGAAAACACTACCAAAAACGATCAAAAAATTTTACAAGGTATTGTAAGTTTTGGAAATACTGAAACTAATCAGATTATGACGCCTCGTATAGATATTTTTGCTTTAAAAAATGATGAAAAGTACGAAGATGTTTTAGATAAAATTGTTAAAAAAGGATTTTCCAGAAATCCAGTTTATGAGGATAGTGTAGATGAAATTATAGGTATTTTATACACAAAAGATTTATTACCACATTTAAATAAGAAAAATTTTAATTGGCAAAGCTTGTTAAGAGAGCCTTATTTTATTCCTGAAAATAAAAAACTAGATGATTTATTAAAAGAATTTCAAGAAAAGAAAAATCATTTGGCAATTGTAGTTGATGAATACGGAGGAACAAGTGGTATAATTACCTTAGAAGATGTAATTGAGGAAATAGTTGGAGACATAAGTGATGAATTTGATGATGAGGATTTATCGTACTCCAAGCTTGATGCAAATAATTATTTATTTGAAGGAAAAACCAATTTAAAAGATTTTTATAAAATTATTGAATTTGAAGATCCATCAAATATTGAAGAAAACAAAGGAGAATCAGAAACAATTGCTGGTTTTATATTAGAAATTCATGGAAAATTTCCTAAAAAAAATGAAATCATAAAATTTAATCAATTTAGTTTCAAAATAGAATCCATGGATAACAAAAGAATTAAACAAGTTAAAGTAACTATTAATAATCCAAATTAATTTTAATGAAGAATTTAATAAGTAAGCTAATTTTATTCTTAATAATAGACTTTTTAGGTTCTTGTAATAACACTACAACATTACCAAAGCCAAAAGCTTATCTAAATTTACAATATCCAGCAGCAACCTATCATAAAATAAAGAATAATTGTCCGTATGAGTTTGAAATTTCGAACAATGTAAAACTTACAGAAAAGGATAATTGCTGGGCAACTATTCAATATCCAAAATTAAAAGCAACACTATATATTACTTATCGTAAAGCGGATAATAATAATTTGAATGATATATTAAATGAAGTTGTAAAATTTACATTTAAACATGCTAAAAAAGCCGATGCAATTAATGATGTAACTTATGAAGATTACAATAATAAAGTGTTTGCTAAATTATATAATGTAGAAGGAAATGTAGCGTCAAACCTTCAGTTTAGCGCAACAGATAGTGTTAAAAACGTATTAGAAGGCGCTTTGTATTTTTATACAAGGCCCAATTATGATTCTATTTTACCTGCTATAAAATATATTGAAAAAGATGTTACCCATTTAATAGAAACTTTAAGGTGGAAAAATGAAAAAAAATAATTATAAATACACAAAAACAATTAGAATTTGGTTAATTATTGGCTTGGTAATGTTAGTAGGTCAAGTTATTTTAGGAGGTATAACTAGATTAACAGGGTCAGGTTTGTCTATAACTAAATGGGATGTTATAACAGGAGTTATTCCGCCTTTAAATCATTCTGAATGGGTTCATGAGTTTGAACTTTATAAACAAACCCCACAATTTCATAAATTAAATTCATCCTTTACTTTGCAGAATTTTAAATTTATTTATTTCTGGGAGTATTTTCATCGTCTTTGGGTGCGTACTTTAGGGTTTATATTTTTAATTCCATTTTTAATTTTTGTATTTAAAAAACAGATAAATTCTTATTTAATAAAACGATTAGCTGTGGTTATTTTACTAACTATTTTAACAGCTTCAGCAGGTTGGATTATGGTACTAAGTGGCTTTGTAAACAGGCCTTGGGTAAATGCTTATAAACTAACTTTACATTTTATATTAGCCATATTTGTTATAACTGCTATGATAAAAACCATTGCAGATGTTTATAATTTTGGACTTGATAAAAAAATAAAGCAACATAAATTTGTTACTATTGTTTTGGGAGTAGCTTTTTTACAAATGATTTTTGCAGGATTAATGTCAGGTATGAAAGCAGGATTATATTATCCTTCTTGGCCAGATATGAATGGTGAGTTTATTCCCGCAGTTTTAAAAAGTTCAGCTAACTGGAATTTTGGAAACATGATTAATTATGATAGCTATTTATTTGCGCCTGCACTAATACAATTTACGCATCGTTTTTTAGCATATTTATTGGTTACGCTAACCATTATACTATTTTTTAAATTAAAAGATGTAGTGAGTAATGATCAAAAAAAATGGATACAATTTCCACTAGTATTGGTGTTAGTTCAACTTACTTTAGGAATATTAACGGTTCTAAATGTAAAAGGTGAAATTCCACTAGTTTTAGGAGTAAGTCATCAACTTGTTGGATTATTGTTTTTTATGAGTTTACTTTTCTTATTCTTTAATACAAGAAAATTTAAAGCATAAAAAAAGCCTCAATTATAATTGAGGCTTTTTATTTTTTTAAAGGGAATTAGTTTTTAACAGCATCTTTTACTGCTTCAACACCTTCTTTAACGTCTTTTTTAACTTCTTCTGAAGTTTCTTTTACTTTGGTAGCAACGCTATCCACTTTTTTTGAAGCGTCATCAACAGCATCTTTTACAGAATTTGAAGTACTATCAACGGCTTCTTTTACTGTTTCAACATTAGTTTTAACAGCATCTTTCACGTCGCTTTTTTTCACGTCTTTACATGATATAGCAATAATACTTACTAAAGCAACTGCTAATAAAAATTTAATTTGTTTCATTTGGATAAATTTGATTGATTTTTATTTATAACAAATTAACAATAAATTTATTGCAGAAAAAATAATTTAGTTAATTATTTTTTTATAATTGATTCTATATCAGTGGTTTTGGTAGCTTTATATAAATCACCACCTGCAATTCCATTTATTTTTTGAACAATGTCGTTTTTACTTAATTTATTAGAATCGTAAGTGAAAATTCCTTTTTTAGCGTCAAAATTTACCTTAGCATAAGTTACGCCATCTACTTTTGATAATTTAGATTGAATTGTACGTGCACAACCAATTTCACAAGTCATACCTTCAATATTTACTTCAATACTTTTTAAATTAGCAGCAACTTGTTCTTTTTTAGTGCTAACTTTTTCCTTGTTTAAGGACTCTTTTTTGTTTCCGCATGAAACAATAAAAAAAGTTAGAAGTAATAATGTGATTATTTTTTTCATGATGTTTTTATATTGATTTTTTTGCGAATGTATAAACTTATACTTTCTATTCCGAATTTTTATCCGAATTTTGCATTTTTTAAGATGAAAATAGTAGAGAATAACTTAAAGTGGGTTTATTTAATTGTACTTTCCTTAATTTGGGGGAGTTCTTTTATTTTAATGAAAAAAGCGTTGTTGGGTTTAACACCTATGCAAGTTGGAGCTTTTAGAATTATTATAACTGCAATTTTTTTAATGGCAATTGGGTTTAAAAGAATATTAAACCTAACAAAAAGGCAATGGTATTATTTACTTTTAAATGCATTATTGGGGACATTTTTCCCTGTTTTTTTATTCGCTTATGGAATTGATAAAATAGATAGTTCTATAGCTTCAATTTTAAATTCATTTACACCGTTAAATACATTAATTTTTGGAGCATTATTTTTTGGCATTGGATTTACTAAGCGCCAAGCTATTGGTGTTTTTACTGGTTTAGCAGGTACAATATTATTAATTTTAAAAGGAGCAGAGTTACATCCAAATCAAAATTATTTTTATGCTATTTTAATATTAATTGCCTCTGTTGGTTATGCATTGAACGTAAATATATTAAAGAAATATTTACAGGATGTAGATGCAATTGCAATTGCTGTAGCAAATTTTGTTTTAATGATTATTCCAGCATTTATTATTTTGTGGAATACTCAGTTTTTTGAAACTTTTCAGCCAACACATACAAATGTAATGGCAATGGTTTATATGGTTATTTTATCGGTTTTAGGCACTGCATTGGCTAAAATTATGTTTAACAAATTAGTACAAATTACTACACCAATATTTTCTTCCTCTGTTACTTATATAATACCAATAGTAGCCATAACTTGGGGAATTTTGGATGGTGAAAAAATATCTTTCATTCAATTTATTGCAGGATTGGTTATTTTATTTGGGGTTTATTTAGTAAATAGAAATAAATCTAAATAAAAAATGCCCCTTAAAAAGAGGCATTTAATAATAATAATAATAATATATATTTTAAATATTATTGAAAGTCAGCATCAGTAACGCCTTCATCAATTTTAGCATTTATTAATTTAAAAGTAACGTTTTGTGGCCCTACTTTTGCAGTTTTAACACCAGCAAATTTAACACCATTAAAGTCTTTATAATCACTAAAATTAGCTGCTTGGGTTTGTGTTCTTCCTCCCATAGTAACTGTTTGAGATTCTCTAACTTTTAGACCAGTTTTTACATCAAAATAGATAGAAGTAGAAACCACATCGCCTTTAGTAGTAATTACGTACGCGTCTTTACCATCAATAGGTTCTATGCCAGTTAATTTAGAATTTTCATTTTGTAATAAACCTAACTCTAAAAAAGTTCCTAAATTACTAGTCATATCTTTTGCCATTGCTTCAGGAAGAGGTTGTTTATTCATAGTTACTCCATCTTTGGTCATAATAATTTTTGCAACAACATTTCCGCCCATACTAGTTTCGTTAGCATATTTATCTGCAGTTCTTTTTTCAGTACTTTGAACTGTGTTTCCCATTGCAGTTGCTTCATAAGTAACTAAGGTAGATTTTATGTTTTTAATTTTATCTACTCCACCAATAGCATTAAAATAATGATCTAATACGGTTTGTTTTGTTACTCCTGCAGGGATAGGTTTTGAAAGATCTGGTTTGCTAGTTTTATTAGCTTCCTTATCAAAATAGTTTATTTTATAAGGTAATTTCTCTAAGTTTGGAAGTACATCTAAAGCTTTTCCAACAACAATTATTCTAGCATGATCTGCACTAAAATATTTTTGTGCAACTCGTTGAATATCATCTACAGTAACTTTATTAATATTTTGTAGATATGATTCATAAAAATTATCAGGTAAATTATTTCTTCTAATATTTAAAGCGTATCTTGCTATAGTAGCTGGTTTTTCAACATTTCTCACAAAGCTTCCTGTATAAGCAGCTTTAGCAATTCTAAGTTCATCATCCGTTACTTTAGTATTTCTAATTTTATTAATTTCTTTTACAAATTCAACTGCGGCACTATCAGAAACCATATTTCTAACTTGTGCAGATGCAGAAAATAAAGCAGAAGTTTTTTCATCACTTGATATGCTTGAATATGCACCATAAGTATAACCTTTGTCTTCACGTAAATTTAAAAATAGACGACCTTCGCCACCACCACCAAGAATGTAGTTTGCTAGTTTTACAGCAAAATAATCTGGACTACTCATTTTTAAGTTTGCAGAGTTAACAACTGCTATATTTGACTGAACAGCATTTGGCATGTTTACAAAATCTATTTCAGTTTTTGGAACATTATTAACTGCTGGTACATTATAAGCTGGAAGTGTTCCTTTTTTCCAATCAGAAAAATATTTTTTTACTAATTTTTTAACGTCTTTAAAATTAACATCCCCAACAATTACTAAATATGCGTTGTTTGGTTTAAAATAAGTATTGTAGAAATTTTTAACATCGTTTAAATTTACATTTTTTACAGATTTTGGTGTTGAAAATTCTCCATAAGGATGATTTTTACCATAAGCTAAAGCGCTTTCTACTCTGTTTGCAATGTTACTTACACTTTTTTCACCACTTTTTAAATTTTCAATTAATTTAGCGGATTCTTTATCAAATTCTTCTTGTGTAAAAATAGGATGTAAAGCTGCATCAGCCATTAATTCTAATACTCGTGGAAAATATTTTGATAAAGATCTCATACTAGCACTTTGGCTAGAAAAATTAATGTTAGCACCTAAATAATCAACTTCTTCATTAAATGCATCTTTATTAATTTTATTGGTTCCAGTTCCTAATAAGCTACCAGTTAAGTTACTAACTCCAGCTTTATCGCCTTCAAAAATTAAATTGTTATTAATAGTTAAAGTAGCAGAAACTCTAGGAAGCACATGGTTTTCTACAATTAATACTTTTAAACCATTTTTTAATTCAAAAGTTTCAGGTTTGCCAATATTTATTTTTGGGGCAGGTCCTGGTTTTGGTTGTATGGTTCTGTCTATTTGAGCAGATACAGAAAATGTTATTAAAAATAAGGTAATAACGGTTACTATTTTGTTTTTCATAATTGGTATTTTTATTCTTTATCTTTTTTTGGTAAATAATCTAATACTAATCGTTGATTAGGATTTAAATATTTTTTAGCAACTTCTCTAATTTCTTCTCTTGTAACAGAGTTGTATATATTAATTTCGGTATTTATTAAATTAGCATCTCCATAAAGTAAATAATATCTAGCCAAAGAGTTTGCAATTCCTTCTACACTTGCGTTAGAGTTTACAAAGTTATTTTCGAATTTGTTTCTTAATTTTTGAAGTTCTTTTTCGGAAATTAAATTGGTTTGTAGTTTTACAATTTCTTTGTTTATGTCGTTTGTTAATTCATCTAAAGAGGTTTTTCCTAATGGAAGAGCTAGTACAATATAAGCACCATAATCTTCTAAAGAATAATTAAATGCAGCAATTTGAAGTGCTTTTTTATCATCATTAACTAATTTTTTATATAATCTTGAACTTTTTCCTCCGCTTAAAATATCTGAAATCATATCTAAAACTCTAGCATCTCTTGTGGTCATTGCAGGAGTTCTATACACGGTAAAAACAGCAGGTATTTGTATGTTTGGATCGTAAAAAGTAGTTTTAATTTCTTTAGTTATAGGTTCTTCTTTAATAGAAGGATGTGTAACTTTTTTACCTGAAGGAATAGGTTCAAAATACTCTTTAATTAGTTTTTTTGTAGAAGCAAGTTCAAAATCACCAGAAACAACTAATACAGCATTATTAGGGATGTAATATTTTTTGTTAAAAGCTCTAAATTCTTCTAAAGTAGCAGCATCTAAATCAGCCATAGCACCAATTGTTGTCCAACGGTAAGGATGTTTTTTAAATAAGTTTTTGAAAACTTGTGAAGTCCATTGTCCATAAGGAGAATTGTCAACTCGTAATCTTTTTTCTTCTTTAACAACTTCATTTTGAGTGTCAACTCCTATTTGGTTGATGATAGGATGCATCATTCGTTCAGATTCCATCCATAATCCTAATTTTAAATTGTTTGATGGAAAAACTTCGTAGTAATACGTTCTGTCTTGTGTAGTGTTTGCATTATTTGTTCCACCATTAGCAGAAACAATTTTAAACCAATCTCCTCTTTTTATATTTTTTGTTCCTTCAAATAAAAGGTGTTCAAAAAAATGTGCAAATCCTGTTCTGCCAACAACTTCGTCTTTAGAACCAACATGGTACATTACAGAGGTAGTTACTACAGGGGCTGTATTGTCTTGATGTAAAATTACATGCAAACCATTACTTAAATTGTATTCTTCAAAATCTACTTTTTGGGCAAAAGCACTCAAGCTTAAAAGTAGACTTAAAATACTTAAAAAAAATGTTTTTCTCATAGTTAATTATGTTAGGTTAAATATTATTGCGTATAAGACGCTTTTATTGATTATGTGTTACAACTTTGAAAATGAAATTACAATATTAATTGGAGCAAAATAGATTTCATAGCAATAAACGTTTCAAATTTATTAAACTTTTAACAAAGAATGTGAGGTTTTATAATATTTAACTAATTATTAGTATATTAAATAGTTAACCTGTTTAAAATAGTATGTTTATAAGTGTAATTTTGTTTTGCTAAACAAAGAAAAAAACTTATATTTGCACCCGCCTTAATTAAAAGGTTAGTAAATTATTAATAAAGCGAATAAAACAAGACTTATGTACGCAATTGTAGAGATAGCAGGGCAGCAGTTTAAAGTAGCAAAAGACCAAAAAGTTTTTGTACATCGTTTACAAGAAGAAGAAGGAGCAAAAGTTTCTTTTGATAAAGTTCTTCTTTTAGATAACGAAGGTGCAGTAACAGTTGGCGCCCCAGCTATAGAAGGAGCCGAAGTAACGGCTAAAATTTTAGGTCACTTAAAAGGTGATAAAGTAATCGTTTTTAAAAAGAAACGAAGAAAAGGATACAGAGTAAAAAATGGTCACAGACAATCTTTTACTGAAATCCAAATTCAAAGTATTGCTGCAAGCGGTGCTAAGAAAAAAGCAACAAAAAAAGAAGAGCCAAAAGCAGAAACTGTTGAAAAAACAAGTTCTGATGATTTAGGATCAAAAACAGTTGCAGAATTAAAAGCTTTAGCAAAAGAAAAAGGTATTTCAGGATACACTTCTTTAAAGAAAAGCGAATTAATTGAAGTGTTAAAAAAATAAAGTACAATTTAAAACCATAATATCATGGCACATAAAAAAGGAGTAGGAAGTTCGAAGAACGGTAGAGAATCAGAATCTAAACGACTTGGAGTTAAAATATTTGGTGGTCAAGCTGCAATTGCAGGTAATATTATTGTACGCCAAAGAGGAACACAACATCATCCAGGAGATAATGTATATATGGGTAAAGACCATACTTTACATGCAAAAGTTGATGGGTTGGTTAAATTCCAAAAAAGAAAAGACGATAAATCATTTGTTTCTATTGAGCCTTTTGATGCTTAATAAATAAATATGATAATTTTTAAACTCCTAAACTTAAATGTTTAGGAGTTTTTTATTGGCTATTTTGTACCTTTGTTCTCCATGTACTTTTTATATAATATAGCAGTTACCATTGTTCAGTTTTTATTGAAAATTATAGCTATTTTCAATAGTAAAATAAGTCTTTTTGTAAATGGAAGAAAAGAAACTCTTTTAAAGCTAAAACAAGCAATTTCTAAAAATGATAATGTTTTTTGGTTTCACTGTGCTTCATTAGGAGAATTTGAACAAGGCAGACCAATTATTGAACGAATTAAAATAGAAAACCCAAAACTAAAAATTGTTGTCACTTTTTTCTCTCCATCAGGTTATGAAGTTAGAAAAAATTATAAAATTGCAGATGTTGTTTGTTACTTGCCTTTAGATACCAAAAAAAACGTTCAATTATTTTTAGATGCAATTCATCCTGAATTTGCATTTTTTGTTAAATATGAATTTTGGCCAAATTATTTAAAAGAACTTAAAAAGCGAAATATAAAAACCTTATTAATTTCAGGAATTTTTAGAAAAAACCAAATGTTTTTTAAATTTTATGGAAGCTGGATGCGAAAATCTTTAAAAGCATTTACACAGTTTTTTGTTCAAGAAGAAAATTCAAAACGATTATTAAATTCAATAAATTTTAATAATGTTAAGGTAAGCGGAGATACTAGATTTGATAGAGTTTTTGAAATCACCAATCAAAATAACGAACTTAAATTTATAAATGAATTTAAAAACGACAGTAAAGTTTTAGTTGCAGGAAGCACTTGGAAAGATGATGAAATAATGTTGGTAAATTACATAAATAAAGAAGCATTAAATAATGAAAAATTTATTATTGCTCCACATAACATACATTCACAAGATATTCAGAAATTAAAAAATGAAATAAAAAAGCCAGTTGTTTTATACTCAGAAATGAAGGGAGAAAACTTACAGAATTTTCAAGTTTTTATTGTAGATACCATAGGTATTTTAACTAAAATTTATAGTTATGCAACTGTTGCATATGTAGGTGGAGGGTTTACAAAAACAGGGGTTCATAATGTTTTAGAACCAGCTACTTTTGGAGTTCCAATAATAATAGGTCCTAATTTTAATAAGTTTAAAGAAGCAGTTGAATTAGTTGAAAGTAAATCTTGTTTTGTAGCAAATAATTCTGAAAAATTATCCTTACATTTAAAAAAAATATTTTTGCAAAATGAAATAAGAGAATTAGCAGGAAATACTGCTAAAAAATATGTAGAAGAAAGAACAGGAGCCACGGCCAAAATATTAAAATATTTAAAAGATGAGGGAAAAGTTAAATAACTATTTTTCGTTTGTATTTGAAGACGAATTAATTGAAGAAATTGTACAGGTAGGAACATACAAAAAACTACGAGAAAACGAATTATTAGTTGATTTAGGTGATAAAATGGTTGGAGTACCATTATTATTAGATGGCGCTATAAAAATTGTCAGAGAAGACAAAAATGGCGACGAGATATTGTTGTATTTTTTAGAAAGAGGAGATACTTGCGCTAGTTCATTTTCTAGTGCACTATCACATAAAAAGTGTGGAATTAGAGCAATAGCCGAGAAAGAATCCGAAATTATATTTTTACCAGTAGCAAAGCTAGATGAATGGTTAGTTAAATATAAATCATGGAGAAATTTTGTTATTGATAGCTACAATGTTAGATTAAATGAAATGATGGAAACTATAGATACGTTGGCATTTATGAAAATGGATGAACGTCTTTATAAGTATCTAATGGATAGAGCTCAAATAATGAGAGATACTTCCTTAACTACAACTCATCAAGACATTGCATACGATTTACATACTTCTAGAGTGGTAATTTCCAGATTGTTAAAACAATTGGAAAATGAAGGAAAAATAAAATTGCATCGAAATAAAATTGAAATATTAGAATTTTAGTTATAAATTACTCCCATATTTTTATAATTTACTAACTAAATAATATCATATGGATTTTATTCTACAACCTTGGGCGTGGTATGTTGCAGGGCCAATTATAGCCTTTGTAATGTTTTTGCTTTTTTATTTTGGTGAACGATTTGGAGTGTCTTCAAATTTAGAAACCTTTTGCGCCATAGGAGGTGCAGGAAAAATTACCGATTATTTTAAAATTGATTGGAAACAGAACAAATGGAATTTAATGTTTGTTGCAGGTGCAATTACAGGAGGTTTTATTGCTTCAAATTGGCTAACAGTAAGTGATGCTGTTGCTATAAATCCACAAACAGTTAAAGACTTAGCAGCTATTGGAATTAAAAATGCAGGATCAACTTACTTACCGGATGAAATTTTTAGTATAGATACGATGCTTACTTTAAAAGGATTTTTAACATTACTTATTGCAGGTTTAATGGTTGGTTTTGGAGCTCGTTGGGCTGGAGGATGTACATCTGGGCATGCAATTGTTGGATTGAGTAATTTAGAAATACCTTCGGTAATTTCAGTAATAGGTTTTTTTATTGGAGGTTTAATTATGACTTGGTTTATTTTACCAATGCTATTTTAAATATATAGAATATGAAATACATTAAATTTTTTTTAGTAGGGATTCTTTTTGGAATAGTAATGAGCAAAGCAGAAATAATTTCATGGTATAGAATTTATGAAATGTTTAAATTTCAATCATTTCATATGTATGGAATAATTGGTTCGGCAGTTGCTATCGGTATAGTAAGTATGTTTTTATTTCGTAAAAAAGTTGTTAAAACTTTTAAAGGCGAGGAAATTCATGTGCGCCCTAAAAAAAGAGGATTATATAGGAATTTATTAGGAGGAACTCTTTTTGGTTTAGGTTGGGCTCTTGCAGGAGCTTGTCCAGGTCCAATGTTTGTTCTTGTTGGTAAAGGCGTGGTTTCTATTTTGGTGGTAATTTTAGGCGCAACCATTGGCGCATTTTTATACGGTTTGCTTAAAGATAGAATTCCGCATTAAATCAAATCTACTTTTGTAATTTTTTTATCAAAAGTTTGTCTAAATTTGTAATAATATGAAGTTAGACAAAATTTTAAATAGTAATTTTTATAATCAATTTGAAAATAAATTGCTGGATGAACTTTCGTCTATTGGAATATTAAAAAAAGCGGAGCCCGATAAAATTTTAGTTGAAATTCGAAGGGAAATTAATTTTATTCCCATAATTATTTCTGGCATTGTAAAAGTTAAACGACGTGATGGAAAAGGGAACGGAATTTTTATACACTTTTTAGGAGAAAATCAAACTAGTGCAATAACTCTAACATATGCTTTAGAAAATAAAATTAGCGAAATTCGATTAGAAGCGATGACTAAAGTTACTTATATTTCTATTCCAGCAAAAGTAGTAAACACATGGTTTCATAAATATGAATCTTGGCGTGCATATTATTTACAATTAAATCATCTGCAAACTTCACGTTTAATAGAAACAATAAACAACCTTGCTTTTACAAGTTTAGATGAAAGAATTGTAAAATATTTAAAACACATTATAGAATATACAAAAATCAAAACAATTAAAATCAAGCATTTTGATATAGCTCGCGATTTAAAAGTTACCAGAGAAGCTATCTCTAGAACTCTTAAAAAATTAGAAACACAAGGAGTTGTTAAGCTTTATAGAAATAAAATAGATTATTTAGGGCAACTGTAAGCCTAGATAATTTTGCTTTTTTTTAATGATTTTTGTTACAAATTAAAACTTGATAAAATTGTATCTTTGCAATTCATTTTTAAATGACCTTTTAGTAGTTTTAAAAAGCGGTAAAATAGTATAATAATGCAGAAATTAACGGATAAGTTTGGAAGAAGAATATCGTATTTACGTTTAGCAATTACAGATAGATGTAATTTACGATGTCAGTATTGTATGCCCGCTAAAGGTATTGATATTGTGGATAGAAAGGAGTTGCTTTCCTATAAAGAAATGTATCGAATTATTCGAGTATTATCTGAATTAGGCGTTAATAAAGTTAGACTAACTGGAGGCGAACCTTTTGTTCGAAAAGATTTTGTAAATTTTTTAGAATCTTTATCCTTTAATGATAAATTAAATGAAATTAATATTACTACTAATGGAGCATTAATTTCAAAATACATACCAAAACTAGAAACGTTTAATATAAACGCTGTTAATTTAAGCATAGATAGTTTGCAGAAAGATAAATTTGCAAAAATTACAAGAAGAGATGTTTTTGATAATGTATACGCAACTTTTTTAGATTTAGAAAAAAGTAAGCTAAAATTAAAACTTAATGTAGTGGTACAATCAGGTTTTAATACAGATGAAATTATTGATTTTATTGAACTTACCAAAGATAAAGATATTGCTGTTAGATTTATCGAAGAAATGCCTTTTAATGGAAAAGGTCAACGAAAAATGGATGAAGACTGGAACTTTAAAAATATTTATAGTTTTATAGAAAACCATTATAAAACAATAAATAAAGTTAGTTCTAAAAAGTCATCTACTTCCATAAATTATCGTATTCCAAATTATAAAGGAACTTTTGGAATAATACCAGCATTTACAAGAACTATTTGTGGCGATTGTAATAGAATTAGAATAACAGCAACTGGATTATTTAAAAACTGTTTGTTTGATGGAGGTGTTTTTAATGTAAGAGATTTTATTAGAAATGGAGCAACAGATGATGAACTGAAAGAATTATTTATTAATACTGTTCATCATAAACCTGAAAACGGATTTGTTGCGGAAGCTGCACGAGACAATAATGTATCCGAAAGTATGTCAACAATTGGAGGATAATGAAAAAAACAAAAATTTGTTGTATAAGTAGCATTAAAGAAGCTGAGTTAGCTATCAAATTTGGTGCTTCAGCAATAGGTTTAGTTGGAGAAATGCCGAGTGGCCCAGGAGTTATTTCAGACGATTTAATTGCCGAAATAGCAAATATAATTCCTAAAAATATAGACACTTTTTTATTAACGAGTAAAACCAAAGTTTCAGAAATTATAAAGCATTATAATAAAGTAAAAACTACTACTATTCAATTAGTGGATGAACTAACAGAAGGTACTCATTATCAATTAAAAAAAGCATTACCTAATGTAAAAGTTGTACAAGTTTTACATGTTATTGATCAACAATCAGTTGTTGAGGCAATAAAATTAGCGCCAAATGTAGATGCTATTTTATTAGATAGTGGCAACCCTAATTTAAAGATAAAAGAATTAGGAGGAACAGGTAGAGTTCATAATTGGGAATTAAGTAAAAAAATTGTTGAAAAAGTAAAAATACCTGTTTTTTTGGCAGGAGGAATTTCAAAAAATAATGTATTAGACGCAATAGAAATGGTAAATCCATATGGATTAGATTTATGTAGTAGCGTTAGAACTAATGGGAATTTAGACGAAATAAAACTAATGGAGTTTTTTGAAGTAATTAAAAATAAATAGAATTAAAAAATATAAATAATGAGCCTAACAACAGTAAAAGATGCTTTAGATATTATTTTAAACAATACACAAGATTTTGGAACCGAAATAATTGATTTTGAAAAATCTTTAGGGCGTGTTTTAAAAGAAAATATAGTTGCAGATAGAGATTTTCCGCCATTTAATCGTGTAAGTATGGACGGAATTGCTATAAATTCTGAGGCATTTAAAAATGGACAAACCTGTTTTAAAATTGAAGGAATTCAAGCTGCAGGAGATGCTCAGAAAACTCTAAAAGATTCTAATAATTGTTTAGAAGCAATGACTGGTGCAGTTTTGCCAAAAAATACAGATGCTGTTGTACAATACGAGTTATTAAAAATTGAAAATGGAATAGCTACGTTACAAACGGATGCTATTAAAGATTTTCAAAACATTCATAAAAAAGGACTAGATAGAAAACAAGGAGATATTTTAATCAAGCAAAACACTAAAATATCTGCAGCTGAAATTGGTGTTTTTGCAACTGTTGGTAAAACTCAGGTTAAAGTAGCTAAACAACCTAAAGTAATGATTATTTCTACTGGAAATGAATTGGTTGAGGTTGCTGAAAAACCAGCAGATTTTCAAATTAGAAGAAGTAATGTTTTTACTTTAGTAGCTCATTTAAACAATTTAAATATAGATGCAAAAACTGCTCATATTCAAGATGATAAAGAAATATTAATCCAAAAAATTGAAACTTATTTAAATGAATTTGATGTGTTGCTTTTTAGTGGAGCGGTGTCTAAAGGTAAACTAGATTTTATTCCTGAGGTTTTAAATAATTTAGGAGTAAAAAAATTATTTCACAGAGTTAAACAGCGTCCAGGAAAACCTTTTTGGTTTGGTAAAAAAGGAACCAAAACTGTGTTTGCATTTCCGGGAAATCCAGTTTCCACTTATGTAAGCTGTTTAAAATATTTTTATCCTTGGCATCAAAAATCGGTTGGTTTAAATTTAGAAAATGAAAATAAAGCTATTTTAGCAGAAGATTTTTATTTTAAACCAGATTTGACCTATTTTTTACAAGTTACTTTAAAGAATATTGAAGGAAAATTAATGGCAATTCCAGTTTCTGGAAAAGGTTCAGGAGATTTGGCTAATTTAGTAGATGCAGATGCTTTTTTGGAATTGCCAGATGATAAAAGTAATTTTACAAAAGGAGAAATTTTTCCGATTATAACGTATAGATAGAATTTCTTTATTGCTTATAAAGAGAAGTTTTTATTATGAAAAAAGAATTTACGCACATAAACGAAGAAAATAACCCAAAAATGGTAAATGTTGGGGATAAAAAAATCACAAAACGAAAAGCAACGGCAAAAGCTACCATGTTTTTAGGAAGTGAAATTATTTCTCATTTTAAAAGTGAAGATATAATTACCAAAAAGGGACCAGTTTTTCAAACAGCTATTATTTCAGGAATTCAGGCAGTTAAAAAAACATCAGAACTTATTCCAATGTGCCACCCTTTATTAATTAATGGAACTGATATTGATATTCAAATTATTGATAGCGAGCATATTGAAATTATTTGTGAAGTTTCTATTGAAGGGAAAACAGGCGTTGAAATGGAAGCCTTGACAGGTGCAAATATTGCTGCTTTAACGGTATACGATATGTGTAAAGCAATATCACAAAAAATGGTAATTAAAGAAGTTAAATTGATGAAAAAATCAGGAGGTAAAAGCGATATAAATAATGAGTAAACATCAAAAACATGCAAAATTAGTTTTGCGTAATAACGATAATTTTGCACCAAACGAAATTGCAATTGTTGGAACAAAATGTAATGAAGTTTCAAAATTAGTAAATGAAATTTCAGAACAATTATCAAAATACAAATTAGCTTATTTTGATGCTTCACACGCAAAAGACGAAAGCAAACAAATAGTTGAAAAATTTACGTTTAGTCCAAATGGAAATGTAGCCATAAATGGCATTGGAAATATTAATAAATTCAATCAAAGAATTCAATTTTCGCAATACGATTTTCTGTTTATCAATGGAAATCATTATCAGGCAGCTAAACAAATTTTAGTTTTAGATAATGAAAAAGAAGCTTCTGTTTTAAAACGAATAGATCAGTTAACCAATGTGCAGTTTGTAGTTAAACTTACGGAAGATGCTAAGTATTTTGATTTCTTATTAGATAAAAATCCGTTAATTAAAAATTTAAAATGTTATGCTATTTCTGAAATAGATAAAATTACCAATCATATAGAAAGTTTAATTCAGGAAAAAATAGCACCTATTCAAGGTCTAGTGCTTGCTGGAGGCAAAAGTACACGAATGGGAACCGACAAAGGAACTCTTAATTTTTATGGTAAAAATCAAAGAGATGTTGCTATTGATTTGCTAGAAAAAAATCATCTTAAAACTTATTTATCTGTTAGAGAAGAACAAGAAATTATCATTGAAAACAAAGTAATTGACAAATTTATAGGATTAGGCCCTTTTGGAGCAATTTGTTCGGCTTTTCAATCCAATCCAAATGTGGCTTGGTTGGTTTTAGCAACAGATTTACCTTTTGTAAATGATGCATTAATACAAAAATTATTAAAACATAGAAATCCATCAAAAGCAGCAACTACAATTAAAGGAAAAGGAAAAGAGTTCCCAGAACCATTAATTACCATTTGGGAGCCAAAAAGTTATACATTATTGCTTAATTATTTAGCTCAAGGATATTCTTGTCCGCGAAAAGCTTTAATAAATGCAGATACGGAAATAATTGAAGTGGATGATGATTTAATTAGAAACATAAATACTCCAGAAGAATTTAAAGCAGCTCATAAGGAAATCAATGAATAAAATTATTCACGTACTTAATGGAGATAGTACGGCTAAAATATTTGATGAGGTTAAATTAACAGGCAAAGTAATTGTATTTAATGAAATGCTTTGTGAAGGATTTTTAAAAGAAGATGTTGGTAGCGATTCTTTTTTTAAAAGCAGATATGAATTTTTTGAAAAAGAATTTCAAACAGATAAACTAACCTATTTTGATAAATCAATCAAACCTTTGGTTCAGCTAGAAGATGGAAGCTCTTATGACGAAGTTGTTTTATGGTTTGAATACGATTTGTTTTGTCAAATAAATATGCTTGCAGTTTGCACGTATTTGCTAAAAAATTATAGAAAAGATAATCGATATTTTTTAGTGTGTGTTGGTAATAAAAAAGGAGAAAAAAGCTTACAGACTTTATCGGATTATTCTTCAGATGAATATTTAGAATTGTATGCTAACAAAGTAAAACTAACCAGAAACGATTTAGTATTTACAAATGAATGTTGGAATGTTTTTGTAAGAAATAATAAAGACGAAATAGCTAAATTTAATTTTAATAAATCTAGTAAATTTCCTTATTTACAAGAAGCTTTAAAACAGCATTTAGAACGCTTTCCTAAAAAAAATGGATTAAATCAAATTGAAAATAAAATAATTGATATTATAAATTCAGGGAATTTTACATCCAATGAAATTCTAAAAAAATTGTTAGATTGGCAACGTAGTAAAACCGTTTATGGATTCGGTGATTTACAGTATTTAAAATATCTTAATAAGTTAAAAAACTATTATATTATTAAAGATGAGAAATACTATTTAAACGAAACAGGTTTTAATAAATTAAACCACAATGAATTTGAATAAAGAAAGTTATTTTCAAAGGCAAACAACTTTATCTGAAATAGGAGAAAAAGGACAAGTACTTTTACAAAAAGCAAAAGTTTTAGTTGTTGGTTGTGGAGGATTAGGAAGTCCAATTGCAATTTATCTTGCAACTAGTGGAATTGGAGAGCTTCATTTAGTGGATTTTGATACGGTTTCGGTTTCAAATTTACATCGACAAGTTTTTTATAAAGTAAAAGATGTTGGGCAACCAAAAGCTGAAATTTTAGCAGAAGCAATAAAAGAAAGAGCCCCTTTCACAAAGGTTACTTATACCAATACATCTGTTGAAAAAGATACTATTTTAAATTTGGTTTCTAAATACGATGTAATTGTTGAAGCAACCGATAATTTACCAATAAAATATTTAATAAATGACGCTTGTGTTTTAACTAAAAAACCTGTGGTTTACGGCTCATTATACAAGTTCGACGGTTATGTAGCTACTTTTAATGTGAAAGATAATCAAGGGAATTATTCATGTAATTTACGAGATGCTTTTCCTAAAATAACTACTGAAATTCCAAATTGTGAAGAAGCTGGCACTTTAAATCCTATTGTTGGTATTATTGCACTTATGCAAGTAAATGAAGTTATAAAATTAATTACTAAAAAGGGTAATTTACTGGTAAATCAATTGCTTATTTATAATGCGCTTGAAAACTCTCAATTCAAATTAAAATTAAAGAAAAATAACACATTAAATATTTCTGAAATCTTTAAGGAATCAGATTATTTAGAAGAGTATTGTGAATCACAAGACGAAAATTTAACCATTTCAGTAGAAGATTTTAAAAGGAAAATGACTAATAATAATATTCAAATTATTAGTATTTTAAATCACACAGATTTTAAATTACCTTTTAAAGTTCATCAAAATATTCCATATAAAAATTTTGATGTAGAAAAATTTATTCCAAATTTTGATAAGGAATATATTATTGTTTGTAAAAAGGGAATTACAAGTTATGATATTGCATTAAGATTAAAAGAAAAATATCCAAAACTATCCGTTTTAAGTTTATCCGGAGGTACAACAAATTATTAAATGCAAAATCCAATAGAGTTTTATACCGCACAAAAATTAGTATTTGAGAAAAAATTAGCTGATTTAAAACAGCAATTAGCAATATCAAGCACACTACGGATAGTTGTTTTTTTAGGCATTATTTATGGTAACTATTTCTTTTTTAGAAATATTCAAATGATGGTTTTAATTTCAATAATAGGAATAGCATTATTCTTTTTTTTAATTTTAAGACACACCAAATTACAGTATAAAAGCAATTTTAATGCTGCTTTACTTGAAATAAATAACACAGAAATTAACGTTTTAAATGGAGATTATTTATCCTTAGATCAAGGAACCGAGTTCACAGATCATTTACATTTTTATAGTTATGATATCGATTTGTTTGGAAAAGGATCATTTTTTCAATATTGTAATAGAACTGCTACTAGCGAAGGGAAAAAGAAGTTAGCCAATTACTTAACAGAAAATAATATTTCTGGTATTAAGAAGAAGCAAGAAGGAATAATTGAATTGAGTAAAAAAGTAAGTTGGAGGCAGCAATTTTCAGCATTAGCCAGTTTAGTTAAAGTTGAATATCCAGTAGAAAACTTGATGGATTGGTTTCGTAATTACAAATTGGTTTTTCCTAAATATGTTGCTGTTTTACCAACTATATTTTCGTTAGTTTCATTCATTCTAATTATACTAACCAGTTTTCAAATTATCCCTTCTAAAATTTTACTGTTATGGTTTTTATTTGGTTTAGGAATTGTGGGATCATTTTATAAAAAGGTAAACATATTGTATAAATACGCCAGCAATGCCAAAGATACTTTTCAACAATATTATAAATTGTTAAATGAAATAGAAACTACTTCATTTTCTTCAGAAATTTTAAAAGAAAAACAACAAGAAATTCAAACTGAAGTAGAAAAAGCATCTAAAATTGTTGCTAAATTTTCAAAATTATTAGATGCATTAGATCAGCGCAATAATTTAATTGTGGGGCCTTTGGTAAATGGATTTTTATTGTGGGATTTACAGCAAAGTTATAAAATTGAAAAATGGATAAATAGCTACCATGAGAAAGTTGATGCTTGGTTTAAAGTAATCACTTTTTTTGATGCACAAAATTCGTTGGCTAATTTTGTTTTTAATCATCCAACATATGTTTTTCCTGAAATTAATTCCAACAAAAAAGGAATTGAGTCTAAAAAATTGGGTCATGTTTTAATTAAAGATACTAGTAGAATATCTAATGATTTTAAAATTGAAAATCATCAATTTTTTGTTATTACAGGTGCAAATATGGCTGGTAAAAGTACTTTTTTAAGAACTGTTTCTATGGCAATTGTTATGGCAAATGTTGGTTTGCCTGTTTGCGCAGACAAATTTAAATATGCTCCAATAAAATTAATTACTAGCATGCGTTCTTTAGATTCTTTGGTAGATAATGAATCTTATTTCTTTTCGGAATTAAAACGATTGAAATTTATTGTGGATAAAATTGAAAACGAAGATTATTTTATTGTGTTAGATGAAATACTGAAGGGCACTAATAGTACGGATAAAGCAATTGGTTCTAAAAAATTTGTACAAAAGTTGGTTGAATCTAAATCTACTGGAATTATTGCTACACATGATTTAAGTTTGTGTGAAATTGAAAATGAATTACCAGAAGTTAAAAATTATTATTTTGATGCTGAGATTATCAATGATGAATTAAATTTTGATTACAAATTAAAAAGAGGTATTTGTAAAAATATGAATGCTTCTTTTTTATTAGCAAAAATGAAAATTGTTTAAGGATGTGAATTTACCCAAACTTCACCATCATCAAAATGTTCTTTTTTCCAAATAGGAACGGTTTCTTTTAAAGTATCAATAGCATATTCACAAGCATCAAAAGCTGCTTTTCTGTGAGCCGATGAAACTGCAATAATTACAGGAATATCGCCAATTTGTAATTCTCCAATTGCATGATGAATAGCAATTTTAAAAACTGAAAATTTTTTCAAAGCCTTTTCTGCAATTTTCTCCATTTCTTTTATTGCCATTGGTTCGTAAGCACTAAAATCTAATAAATTAACAGTTTTGTTTTTTGTTGAATTTCGGACAGTACCAATAAAAGTTACAATTCCGCCACAAGAAGGGTCATCTACAAAATCATAACAATCCTGTAAGTTGAGTTTTTTATTGGTAATTTTTATTGAAATTTTATCCACAAATAATAAATTTAAGATTTAGTAATTTTTATCCACCACTAACTGGAGGAATTATAGCAACTTCATCATTGTTTTGTAAAATTAATTCATCAGTTGCATATTCTTCATTAACTGCAATTGCAAAATCGTTTATATTTTTTAATACTTTATAATCGTTCACTAATTGTTCTTTAAACTTTTGAATACTAATAGGTTTATGAATAGTATAGTCAAAACTATTACTTCCAACTAAATCTGCAGTAATTCCAAAAAATAATAGATGTATTGTCATTAAAAATGTATAAATTTATGCAAAGATAAACCAATTTTCAGAAAATGAGACCGCTATTATTTATATTAATTCTAAATAATATCTAATGTGATTTTAATCACAAAGCTAATAATATCAATAAGTATTTTTGTTCAATTCTAACTTTTAAAATAAACTATGAAGTACGGTTTTATAATTGATAATCGAAAATGTATTGGTTGTCATGCTTGTACTACAGCCTGTAAATCAGAACACGATGTGGCTGTTGGAGTAAACAGAACGTATGTTAAGCAAATAGAGAAAGGAGAATTTCCAGACACAAGACGAATATTTTCAGTAATGCGTTGTAATCATTGTACTGATGCGCCTTGTGTTGAAATTTGCCCTGTAGAAGCTTTATATACTCGTGAAGATGGTATTGTAGATTTTGATAATAACAGGTGTATTGGTTGTAAATCGTGTATGCAAGCTTGCCCTTACGATGCCTTATATATTGATCCAGATAATAATACTGCAGCTAAATGTAATTATTGTTCTCATCGAATTGAAGTTGGTAGAGAACCAGCTTGTGTTACGGTTTGTCCAGAACACGCAATTATTGCAGGAGATATGGAAAACCCAACAACAGAAATCTCTCAATTACTTGCTCGTCAAGCTGTAAAAGTGAGAAAGCCTGAAAAAGGAACAAATCCTAATTTATTTTATATTGATGGAGATGACGCTTCATTGGTTCCTGAAGCTACAGATAAATCAGGGCCAAGTTTATGGAATTCACAAGCACGTGGTGTTGGACATTTTGCAAAGTCAGCTGAAAAAATGATGCATACCAATGGTGATGTAGATTTGTTACAAATGACTATTGATAATGATATTCAAGCAGCATATCAAAAAAAGGAAACAGAAAATCCAAATTATATAGATGTATTAACGGGTAAAGCTCGTAGAGTTTATGATACACCAGATAAAGGTATTTTATGGGGTTGGGAAGTTTCCACATATGTGTTTACTAAAGCTATTGCAGCAGGAGCATTTTTAATTCCATTTTTAGCTATTATGTTAGGTTATGAAGTTTCTACAACTGCAAAATTATGGTCAGCAGGAATTTCTTTAACATTTTTAGCTTTAACAGGATTGTTCTTGGTAATGGATTTGGATAGACCAGATAGATTCTTGAACGTTTTATTACGTCCTCAATGGAATTCTTGGTTAGTAAAAGGTGGTTATACTATCACTGTTTTTGGACTATTAGTAACTGTTTGGGGAGCAATGTCTTTCTTTAATATCAAACAAGGAGAAACTATATTGTTATGGGTAACTGCAATTTTTGCAATATTGCTAGCAATTTATACAGCATTCTTATTTGCACAAGCAAAAGGGCGTGATTTTTGGCAAAGTCCAACTTTACCATTACATATGTTAGTACACAGTGTTATGGCAGGTACAGCAATTTTTGTAATTACATCTTTAATATTTGGTAATGAAAGCTGGATGAGTATTCTAAAAAACACTATGATAATTGCATTGGTAGTTAACTTATTTACATTGGTAACCGAATTAACTATAACACATCCAACAACAGCAGCTAAAACTGTGGTTAAAATGATAACAAAAGGAAGATATAAAAATCTATTTTGGATGATTACGGTATTAATAGGAAACTTAATTCCATTGGCGTTAATGTTTTTTGGTACAGGAGAATTAGTACTAGTTGCCTCAGCAATATGTGTATTAATAGGAATTTTAATTACTGAGAAAATCTGGGTGGAAGCTCCACAAAGAATTCCGCTAGCATAACTTAAAATAAAAAATCATGGGATATAAAAAACCATCGTTTATAGAAAATATGGCAGAAAAATTAGGAATAATTCCTAATTTACATAAAGAAGGATATCAAAAATTTGATGGAGATATGCGTCATTTTACAGACGAAGAGGTAGCTCAATTATATGAGAATTTTCCTCCTCCAGAAAAATGGGATAATTGGGTGGAATATAACCCAAAAGTATGGCCAAAAAAGGAGAAAAAAACCTATCAAATTGTACCTACAACTTGTTTTAACTGCGAAAGTGCTTGTGGTTTAACTGCTTTTATTGATAAAGAAACACAACAGGTTAAAAAGTTTGAAGGAAATCCATATCATCCAGGAAGTAGAGGTAGAAATTGCGCAAAAGGACCAGCAACGATTAATCAAATTACAGATCCTGATAGAATTTTATTCCCACTAAAACGTAAAGGAAAAAGAGGAGAAGGAGAATGGGAACGTATTTCATGGGATGAAGCATTAGATACTATTGCAGCAAGAATAAGAAAAGCAATTAAAGAAGATCGAAGAAATGAAATTGCCTATCATGTTGGTCGTCCAGGACATGAAAAATTTATGAATTGGATTTTGCAAGGTTGGGGAATAGATGGACATAACTCGCATACAAATATATGTTCTTCTGGTGCACGTTTTGGATATAATTTATGGTATGGTTATGATAGGCCGTCGCCTGATCATAGTAACGCAAAATTTATTTTACTGGTTTCAGCTCATTTAGAATCTGGCCATTATTTTAATCCACATGCACAACGTATTATTGAAGGTAAAATGAAAGGTGCTAAATTAGCAACAATGGATCCTCGTTTATCCAATACAGCAAGTATGTCTGATTATTGGTTGCCAAGTTATCCAGGTACAGAAGCAGCGGTTTTATTAGCTATGGCTTTAATTATCTTACAAAAAGGATTATATAACAGAGATTATTTAGAAAACTGGACTAATTGGCAAGAGTATTTAGAAGCCAAGCACAGCGATAAGGAAGTAACTTTTGAGAATTATATAGCAGCCATGATTGAGGAGTATAAAGAATTTACTCCTGAATATGCAGAAAAAGAATCTGGAGTAAAAGCAAAAGATATTATTGAAATTGCACAACTTATTGGTGAAGCAGGTGAACGATTTGCATCTCATAATTGGCGAGCTGCAGGAGCATCCAATTTAGGTGGTTGGGCAGTTGCTCGTTGTTTACACTTTTTATCTGTTTTAACTGGCGCTGTTGGAGCAAAAGGAGGAACTTCACCAAATTCTTGGAATAAATTTAGCCCAACGCAACCTAATGCACCAAAAGCTCAAAAAGTTTGGAATGAATTACATTTTCCTAAAGAATATCCATTAGCATTTTTTGAAATGAGCCAATTGTTACCTCATTTCTTAAAAGAAGGAAGAGGTAAAATGGATGTGTATTTTTCAAGAGTATTTAATCCAGTTTGGACGTATCCTGATGGATTTACTTGGATGGAAATGTTCTTAGATGAATCTAAGTTCGGTTTACATACTGCTTTAACACCAACTTGGAATGAAACAGCTTTTCATGCAGATTTTGTATTGCCAATGGGGTTAGCATCTGAACGCCATGATATAAATAGTTATGCAACACACGGAGGAACTTGGGTTGCGTTTCGTCAGCCAGTATTACGTGAAGCTGCTCGAAGAAACGGAAAGCCTGTTGAATTTACATACCAAGCAAATCCAGGAGAAGTTTGGGAAGAAGATGAATTTTGGATTGAATTAAGTTGGCGTATTGACCCAGACGGAAGTATGGGCATTCGTAAACATTTTGAGTCGCCATATCGTCCAGGAGAAAAAATTACTATTGATGAATATTATCAATATATTTTTGAACGAGTTAAAGGACTGCCTGAAGCAGCTAAAAAGGAAGGAATAACAGAGTTGCAATACATGCAAAAATATGGGGCTTTTGAAATTGAAAAAGGAGAATCCTATAAATTAAATGAAAAACCTTTAACGGAAGAGCAGTTGAAAGGCACTGAAATTAACCCAAAAAACAATGTAATTTCCAAAAACGGAAAAGATATTGGAGTTATGGTTAATGGAAAAGCCGTAGTCGGATTTCCTACACCTTCGCGAAAAAATGAATTTTATTCGCAAACCATGGTGGATTGGAAATGGCCAGAATACTCTACTCCAGCATATATAAAAAGTCATATTCATAATGAAGTATTAGATAAAACTAAAGGAGAGTATGTTTTAGTTCCTACTTTTAGATTACCAACATTAATACATTCTCGTTCAGGAAATGCGAAATGGCTGGTAGAAATTTCCAATCGAAATCCAATTTGGATGCATCCAGATGATGCGGCTAAATGGGGATTTAAAACGGGAGATTTGGTAAAAATGAATACGGATATAGGTTATTTTATAGATAAAGTTTGGGTAACCCAAAGTATGAAACCAGGCGTAGTAGCTTGTTCGCATCATATTGGGCGTTGGAGAAGACCACAAGATAAAATAGGAAACCGTTGGGCAACAAATACGGTTAATATTGAAGGTGATGGTAATGGCGGTTGGAAAATGAACACAATTTCAGGAATTAAACCTTTTGAATCTGAGGATAAAGATTCTAAAAGAATTTTTTGGAAAGATGGAGGAGTACACCAAAACATTACCCATGCAGTTCATCCTGATCCAATTAGTGGAATGCATTGTTGGCATCAAAGAGTTCGTATTGAAAAACCTTCCGAAGGAGAAAATTATGGTGATATTTTTGTAGATACTAATAAATCTCACGAAGTGTATAAAGAATGGTTAAGTTGGACACGTCCAGCTCCAGGACCAAACGGAGAACGAAGGCCTCTTTGGTTTAAACGAGCTTTTAAACCAGATGAATCCACATATTATATCGATAAGAAAAAATAGTAATAATAAAAATCCCGCAATTGCGGGATTTTTTTAGTTTTGTATATGTTGAATAATTTTAAAACATATACCCATTTAATTAAGCAAGAAGCAAAACGATTAGGTTTTGAAAGTTGTGGTATTGCTAAAGCCGATTTTTTAGAAGAAGAAGTAACTAATTTAGAACAATGGCTTAAAAACGGCTACCACGGCAATATGCAATACATGGAAAACTATTTTGATAAGCGTTTAGATCCTCGTTTATTGGTAGATGGCGCAAAATCGGTAATAAGTTTGTCTTTTAACTATTTCCCAGAACAATCTCAAAAAGAAGATACCTTTAAAATTGCTAAATATGCTTATGGTGAAGATTATCATCATGTTTTAAAATCGAAATTAAAAGAACTTATATTTTTTGTTCAAAATACAATTGGAGAAGTAAATGGTAGAGCTTTTGTAGATTCTGCTCCAGTTTTAGAACGCGCTTGGGCTCAAAAAAGTGGTTTAGGATGGAGAGGTAAAAATTCATTATTACTTCAAAAAAATAAAGGTTCTTTTTTCTTTTTAGCGGAATTAATTATTGATACGGAATTAACTTATGATAATCCTTTTGTAACGGATCATTGTGGTAATTGTACAAAGTGTATTGATGCTTGTCCAACAGAAGCCATATTACCAAATAATACAATTGATGGAAGTAAGTGTATTTCGTATTTTACCATTGAGTTAAAAGATGAATTACCAAAATCAGTAAAAGGAAAATTTGAAGATTGGATTTTTGGCTGTGATATTTGTCAAGATGTTTGTCCTTGGAACCGATTTTCAAAACCACATTCCGAAGAAAAATTTAATCCACATCAAGATTTATTAGGAATGACCAAAAAAGATTGGCAGGAAATTACGGAAGACGTTTTTAAAAAGGTTTTTAAAAAATCAGCAGTAAAAAGGACTAAGTTTAACGGATTAGTAAGAAATATTAAGTTTATAAAAAACTAAATTGAAGTTGAATTACGTTGGATAACTTTTGTGGGTAAAACAATTGTTTTATGTTTAATGAGCTTATTTTTTTTGGAGGCTTTAATTTCTTTGAGCAATAATTTTAAGGCAGACTTACCCATTTTATAACCAGGCTGGTCTACTGTGGTAAGTGAAGGTGTAATTACAGAAGCCATAAACCAGTTGCTAAATCCAATAATAGATATTTGTTCAGGAATTTTAACATCAACTTCTTTAAAATAGGTTATAGCTCCAATAGCAACAAGATCGGTAATTGCAAATATCCCATCAACATCTATATTTTCGGTATGAATTTTTTTTGCAAATTTATATCCTTCTTCAAAAGTTACATTTTCACAAGTATAAACTAATGATTTATCAAAAGTTAGGTTATTATCACTCAAAGCTTTTTTATATCCTAAAAAACGATCAATAGAATTCTGAGGGTTTAAAGGGCCTCTAAAATGAGCAATTTTTTTACATCCAGAATTTATTAAATGTGAAACGGCAGAGTAAGCAGCTTCTCTATCATCAATAATTACTTTTGAACAATCAATAAGTTTATTAATTTTATCAAATAGTACTAATGGAGTTTTATGGTCTATAATTTTTTGTAAATAGCTTAAATTCTTGGTGTTATTAGATAAAGAAATTAAAATTCCATCAACTCTTTTTCCTAACAATAAATCTATTTGTTTTTGTTCTAATTCTTCAGATTCGTTTGATTGTAGTGTAATTACTAAATATCCTTCTTTTTCAGCTTTCTCTATAATTCCATTAATAACACTTGAAAAAAAATGATGAACAATTTCAGGGATAATTAATCCAATAATTTTTGATTCTTTAGTTCTAAGATTTACAGCGAAAGAATTTGGTTTAAAATGAAGTTTATCCGCTAATTCAATAACCGCCTTTTTAGTTTTAGGGCTAACATCAGGATAATCTTTTAAGGCTTTTGAAACCGTAGTAATTGAAATTCCTAATGTTGAAGCTATTTGTTTTAGTGTAACTTCTTTCATTTAACAAATGTATAAAAAACTTTAAAATACAAATCGAAAACGTTTTCGTGAAAATCGAAAACGTTTTCGATAGTAATATTATAATTCTGTAATTTAATAATAAATACATTTGAGTAGTAAGTATAAAATCAAAATGTTAAATCAAAACAAGCTAATCATTATGAAAAAAACCTTTTTAATTAAAAGTAAGTATTTATATATACTTTTCTTATTAATAACTAATTTGACGATTGCTCAAGAAGTGAGTATTTCGGGAACGATAAAAGATGCTTTTGGGGAATCTATGCCAGGGGTAAATGTACTTTTAAAAGGAACTGATGTTGGTACAATATCAGATATTGATGGTAAATACACCTTACAAGTTTCTCAAAAAGGAGATTTTAATGTGGAGTTTTCATATGTTGGATTTAAAACAGTTGTAAAAGCTGTTACAATTAATAATGATAATTTAACAGTAGATGCTGTTTTAAAAGAAGACGTATTGTCTTTAGATGATGTTGTTATTACTGGGGTAGTAAATCCTAGATCAAAAATTGAATCTAGTGTGTCAGTAACTACTATGAAACCTAAATTAATTACTGAATCTGCGCCAAGATCTACTGCTGAAATTTTTAGAACTATACCAGGTATTCGATCTGAATCATCAGGAGGTGAAGGAAATGCTAATATAGCAGTTAGAGGAGTTCCAATTTCGTCTGGAGGTTCAAAATATGTGCAATTACAAGAAGATGGTTTACCGGTATTATTGTTTGGAGATATTTCTTTTGCTACAGCCGATATTTTTACTCGTTTTGATGCTAATATAGCAAGAATAGAGGCTATAAAAGGAGGCTCAGCATCAACATTATCCTCTAATTCACCAGGAGCGATTATAAATTTAATTAGTAAAACAGGTAAAACTGAAGGAGGTTCTATAGGTACATCATTTGGATTAGATTATAACTCTTTTAGGACAGATTTTGAATATGGAACACCTATTGGCAAATCTTTGTACTTACATATGGGAGGTTTTTATAGAGCTGGAGAAGGAGTTAGAGAGCCTGGATTTACAGCAAATAATGGAGGCCAATTTAAATTTAACATCACCAAAGAATTCGAAAAAGGCTATGTTAGAGTATATGCAAAATATTTAAATGACAGGGCTGCAGCATATATGCCAATGCCTATAAAAGTTACAGGAACTAACAGTAACCCAAATTGGAGTAATGCTCCAAATTTTGATGCAACATCTGGAGCACTTCAAACACCTTTTTTAACTCAAAACTTAGGGTTAGGTCCTGATGGCCAATTGCGTAGATCATATATTGCAGATGGTATGCATCCTATTTCTACTTCTTTAGGTGTAGAAACATCATTTGAATTATTAGATGGATGGAAAATTAAAAATAATGGAAGATTTTCTTTCAATAAAGGAGGTTTTATATCTCCATTTCCAGCAGAAGTTGCAACAGCATCCACCATATTAACGGAAGGAGCATCAAGCGGTTGGAATTCTTTAGTGTATGCTAATGATGGTTCTCCAGTAGTAGGAAGTGATTTAGTTGCAAGAATTCATATGTTTGATACACAATTAAACAATTTTAATAATTTTATGGATGACCTTAGATTAACTAAATCTTTTGATAATGTTGATATTACTTTAGGCTATTTTAAATCAGTTCAAAATGTATCCATGTCTTGGTTATGGAATTCATATTTACAAGAAGTTAACGATAAAAATGCGCGATTAATAAATGTGATGGATGCTGCAAATAATTCGTTAAGCGAAAATGGTTTGTATGCTTATGGAGTGCCTTATTGGGGAAATTGTTGTACACGAAACTATGATACGCAATACAACGTTTCAGCACCATATGTAGATATATCAATTGATACTTCTGATAAATTTGTTATTGATGGTAGTTTAAGATATGATAAAGGACTTGTAGATGGATCTTTTGCAGGAACCGTTCAAACTTCAGTTGATGTAAATAATGATGGTTCTATATCAGCGCCTGAACAATCTGTATCAGCTATAGATAATGCAAATGCTACACCTGTTAATTATGATTACGATTATGTATCTTATTCTTTAGGGGTTAATTATAAATTAAAAGATAATGAAGCTGTTTTTGCAAGATATAGTAGAGGTGCTTCTGCAAAGGCAGATCGTATTTTATTTGCTGGACTTAATTATTTAGATGGAAGTAAAATAAACGCTTTAGATTTTATAAATCAAGCTGAATTAGGTTATAAAAGCGGGTTTGAGCATGGGTCATTATATGCAACTGCATTTTACGCCAAAACTATAGAGCAAGGAGGTTTTGAAGCTACTTCAAATAGTATTATTAATAACAATTATAAATCATTTGGTGTTGAACTTGAAGGAACATATAATTTTAGTAACTTTAATGTAAGAGGAGGTTTAACCTATACAAATGCAGAAATTAATTCTGGAGATAATAAAGGAAATACACCTAGACGACAACCAGATTTAATGTATAATATCATCCCTACATATAATTTTGGAAGTGAAAAACAAAATGCTATAGGATTAAGTTTTATAGGACAAACTAAAGCATATACTCAAGATTCTAACGAGTTAGTAATGCCAGGTTTTGTAATTGTTAATGGCTTTTTTAATGTAGGAATAACTAAAAATTTAAACGCCAATATTGCTGCTAATAATATTTTTGACACTTTAGGTATTACAGAAGCAGAAGAAGGTAGTATAATTGATAACCAAGTAAATTATGTTAGAGGAAGACCATTACCAGGAAGATCGCTTTCTCTTTCGCTGCTATATAAATTTTAAAATTTGAATTTAATTTAAAAACAATGAAAACGACTTTTTTAATAACTGATTTTGTTAAGAATCCGTTTTCATTGTTTTGTTCGTATTACAAAACTAAACTAGAAAATACTAATACATGAAAAATCAAATTCAATTAATTACTTATATTGATAGATTAGGATGTAAAAATATAGATGAACTAAATAGTCTATTTAAAAATGAATTTAAAGGATTATTTGGAGGGATTCATTTATTGCCTTTCTTTTATCCAATAGATGGAGAAGATGCAGGTTTTGACCCAATAGATCATCAATTAATAGACCCAAGATTTGGGGATTGGAATGATCTAAATAAATTAAGTAAAGAAGTAGATATAATGGCTGATGTTATTGTAAATCATATTTCGGCAAAATCACATCAATTTAAAGATTATATTGATAAAGGGAACAAATCAAAATATGCTTCTATGTTTTTAAGTTTTGATAAAGTTTTCCCCGATGGAGCTTTAGAAAATGATTTGTTAACTATTTCTAGACCAAGATTAGGTTTTCCTTTTACACTATTTAAATTAGGAGATGGAACTCATAAATTAATTTGGACAACCTTTACAAGTAATCAAATTGATATCGATATAACTAGCAAAATAGCAACAAAATATTTAGATGATATTTTAACAACATTTCAAAAAGCAGGTGTAAAAATGGTTCGTTTAGATGCAGCTGGTTATGCTGTTAAGAAAAAAGGAACTTCATGTTTTATGATTGATGAAACCTTTGATTTTATATCACAATTAACTCAAAAAGCTAAGCAAAAAAATATTGAGGTTTTGGTTGAAATACATTCGTATTACAAAACACAAATTGCTATTGCTAAAAAAGTGGATTATGTATATGATTTTGCACTCCCTGTATTAATTTTTGACACGTTATTTAATAAAAAAACAAATAATTTAAAAAAATGGTTGAAAATTAGACCAAGTAATGCAATTACGGTACTCGATACTCATGATGGAATAGGAATTATTGATGTAGCTTCTGAAAACAAAGCGCCTGGCTTGATAGATAATGAAACATTAAATCAAATTATAAATCAAATTCATGTAAATAGTGAAAATAATAGTTTAAAATCTACAGGAACAGCAGCTTCTAACCTCGATTTATATCAAGTAAACTGTACATATTTTGATGCGTTAGGTAAAGATATAAACGCTTATTTAATAGCGAGAGCTATACAATTTTTTATTCCAGGTATACCACAAGTATATTATGTTGGTTTGTTTGCTGGCGGTAACGATATGGAGTTACTAGAAAAAACAAATGTAGGAAGAGATATTAATAGACATTATTTTAGCAAAAATGAAATTAATATACAATTGAAAACGCCGTACTTTAAAAAACTTAAAGAATTAATATTGTTACGAAATAATCATAATGCATTTAATGGAGAATTTCATTTGTTAGAAACAGAAGAAAACATTTTACATATAAAATGGATTACAAATAATGATTGGGCTGAACTAATTATTGATTTGTTAGAAATGAAAATGCAAGTTAAATTTTCAGAATAATAAACAAGATTAAATTAATTATGAAATTCAATAAACCACGATTAAGTTTTTGGAATATTTGGAATATGAATTTTGGATTTTTTGGAATTCAATTCAGTTTTGGGCTTCAACAAACTAATATGAGCGCTATTTATAAATATTTAGGAGCTCATGAAGCTGATTTGCCATTATTGTGGTTAGCGGGCCCTGTAACAGGTCTTTTAGTACAGCCTATTATTGGAGCTTTAAGTGATGGGACTTGGTCTCTAAAATTTGGAAGAAGAAAACCATATTTTCTATTAGGAGCTGTATTAGCAAGTATAGCTTTAATATTAATGCCTTTCTCCAGATCTTTATGGATGGCAGCTGGTTTATTATGGATTTTGGACGCTTCCAATAATATTGCATTAGAACCTTATCGTGCATTTGTTTCCGATAAATTACCCGAAGAACAACATTCTTTAGGATTTTTAATGCAAAGTTTTTTTACAGGGCTAGGTATTACATTGGCTAATTTTACGCCTGCTATTCTTATTGGTTTTGGTTTTTTTGCATTAACAGATACTTTTGAAAATGGAATACCCATTTCTACATATTGGGCATTTTTCATTGGTGCAGTTGCCTCTATTGGAACGGTATTGTTTTCAGTTTTTACCACTAAAGAATATCCACCTACTGAAGAAGAATTGATAAAACTAAATGAAGAAAAAAGTAAAGGAAATGTTATTATTAGAACCATAAAAGATATTGCTTTAGCTATTAAAGAAATGCCTTTGCAAATGAAACAACTTATACCAGTAATGTTTTTTTCTTGGTATGCCATGTTTTGTTACTGGATGTTTATAACTTCTGCATTATCTTTAAATCTTTTTAATACACTTAATGAAAATTCTGTTGGATTTAAAACAGCCCAAATTTTAACAGGGCAGGTTAATGGAACTTATAATATAGTTTGTTTTATGGTTGCCTTTGCGTTAGTACCATTAGCTAGAAAAATTGGAGCAAAAGGTGTTCACTTTGTAAGTTTATTAATAGGAGGTATAAGTGTTTTTTGTATTCCATTTTTAAGTAATGTTGATGTGCTTTTTACCATTCCAAATTTTTTTGAGGGTGGAAATATTGAAATTCCAACATTGTATTTGTTTACTTTTGGTCTTGGAGTTACTTGGGCCTCAATGATGTCTATGCCATATCAATTATTAGCAGGTTCTGTACCAAAAGAAAGGACAGGTGTTTATATGGGGATTTTTAATATGTTTATTGTAATTCCTATGATTATTCAAATATTTTCAGTTGAATTTTTTGTATATAATTTAGTAGGAAACAATCCTATAAATATTATAAAATTAGCAGGTATATTTTTAGTGTTAGCAGGTGTTTTTACCTTGTTTATCAAAATAAAACCCCATGAAGTTCAAGTGTAATATATATTGTAAATAATTGTTTTTTAATGAAAAATAAAACTTTTACTGTAGTTGGTATTGGAGAATTATTGTGGGATGTTTTGCCTAATGGTAAAGAATTAGGAGGGGCGCCAGCAAATTTTTGTTATCATGCAAGTTACTTTGGTGCAAATTCATTTTTAATTAGTGCTGTAGGAGATGATCTTTACGGAAATGAAATTATATCAATCTTAAAAAAAAGAAATACAAATTATGCAATAAACATTGTAAAATATCCAACAGGAATAGTTTCGGTAAAACTTAAAAAAGGAATCCCAACGTATAAAATTCATGAAAATGTAGCTTGGGATTTTATCCAACTTAAAAATGAAGCAATTCCCGCTTTAAAAAATGCAGATGCAATTTGCTATGGAACACTTTCGCAAAGGTCTAAAACCTCTTTAAAAACTGTTCAAAAAGCAATAAGTTTAGTTCCCAAAACAGCACTTAAAGTTTTTGATATTAACTTAAGAGCATCCTATTACACAAAAGAAATAATAGAAGACACTTTAAAATGTTCAAATGTTTTAAAATTAAATGATGAAGAGTTAATTGTTTTAACTAAAATGTTTGATTTAAAAGAAGATCAAGAAGAATCGTGCAAACAGCTTTTAAATAGATTTGGTTTAAAATTAGTAGCATTAACTAACGGCTCTAAAGGGAGTATACTTTTCACAGAAAATGAAATTTCTAAATGTTCAGTGCCAAAAATTAAAGTTATAGATACTATTGGTGCTGGCGATTCGTTTACAGCGGCATTGATAATGGGAATTTTAAATAAAAAAACTTTAAAAGAAACACACGAAACAGCAGTAAAGCATGCTGCTAAAATTTGTTCAGGTAAAGGAGCTACACCAGTTATAACTTAATACTTCTGAATATAAGATAATTTCAATAAAAAATAATATGTTTTTTAGGTTACAAAACAAATAATTAAGACCTATAATTCTTAATTAATCGTTTAAATCTATCTATCTTTGTATGAAGATTTCAAATAGAAAAAGTATGAGTAATTCTAAAAAACGAAGCGAAGCTTTATTATATCATGAAAAGCCTACGCCAGGAAAAATTCAAGTTGTACCTACTAAAAAATATGCTACTCAAAGAGATTTATCTTTAGCATATTCTCCTGGAGTAGCAGAACCTTGTTTGGAAATTGAAAAAAATCCAGATGATGTTTATAGATACACCGCTAAAGGTAATTTAGTTGCGGTAATTTCAAATGGGACAGCAGTTTTAGGGTTGGGAGATATTGGAGCTATGGCAGGAAAACCTGTTATGGAAGGTAAAGGATTGTTATTCAAAATATTTGCAGATATCGATGTTTTTGATATTGAAGTTGATACCAAAGACGTAGATAAATTTGTGGAAACAGTTAAAAATATTTCTCCAACATTTGGTGGTATAAATTTAGAAGATATAAAAGCACCGGAAGCTTTTGAAATAGAAAGAAGACTAAAAGAAGAGTTAGACATTCCTGTAATGCATGACGATCAACATGGTACTGCTATTATTTCTGCAGCAGCATTAAAAAACGCTATTGAAATTGCAGAAAAAGATATTTCAAAAGTAAAAATAGTAGTTAGTGGAGCAGGAGCAGCAGCAATTTCTTGCTCACGTTTATATTTAGCGTTAGGAGCTAAAAGAGAAAACTTAATAATGTGTGACAGCAAAGGAGTTATTAGGAAAGATAACGAAAATTTATCTTCTCAAAAAGCAGAATTTGCTACAGATAAAAATATAAAAACGCTTGAAGATGCAATGATCGGAGCAGATGTTTTTATAGGACTTTCAATAGGTAATTTGGTAAAGCCAAAAATGTTACTTTCGATGGCTAAAAACCCAATAGTTTTTGCTTTAGCAAATCCAAATCCTGAAATAGATTACAATTTAGCTGTAAAAACTAGAAAAGATGTTATTATGGCAACGGGACGTTCAGATTATCCTAATCAAGTTAATAATGTATTAGGATTTCCTTATATTTTTAGAGGTGCTTTAGATGTTAGATCCACTAAAATTAATGAAGAAATGAAGTTGGCAGCAGTTCATGCTTTAGCAAATTTAGCTAAAGAACCTGTGCCTGAACAAGTAAATATTACATACGGAGAAACTAGTATTCAGTTCGGAAAAGATTATATTATACCAAAACCTTTTGATCAAAGATTGATAACTGAAATCCCACCAGCTGTTGCAAAAGCAGCTATGGAATCAGGTGTAGCAAAAGAACCTATAAAAGATTGGGATGCTTACAGAGATAATTTAGCGGAACGTTTAGGAACTGGAAGTAAGCTTATGAGAATGATAATGAGTAAAGCCAAAACAGATCCAAAAACTATTGTTTTTGCTGAAGCAGATCATTTAGATGTGTTAAAAGCAGCTCAAATTGTTCATGATGAAGGAATTGGAAAACCAATTTTATTAGGTAACAAAGAAATTATTGAAGAATTAATGAAAGAAATTAATTTTGATGTTGATTTACCTATTATTGATCCAAAATCAGATGAAGAAATTGAAAGAAGAAGTAGATATGCTTATGACTATTGGAAGAAAAGACAACGTAACGGAATTACATTATTAGCTTCAGAAAAATTAATGCGCGAACGTAATTATTTTGCTGCAATGATGATTAATGAAAAAGAAGCAGATGCTTTAGTTACGGGTTATACTAGAAGTTATCCTTCTGTAGTAAAACCAATGATTGAACTTATTGGAAAACAAAGAGGGGTTAACAGAATATCAGCAACTAATATTATGTTAACTAAAAGAGGACCAATATTCTTTTCAGACACAGCTATAAATATAAATCCAACTGCAGAAGAGTTAGCTAATATTACTTATATGACAAGTGTAGCTATTAAAATGTTTGGATTTGATCCGCAAATAGCAATGTTGTCGTTTTCAAATTTTGGATCTTCAGATTCTGATTTAGCAGAAAAAGTTTCAAAAGCAGTTCAAATAATGCATAAAAAACATCCAAGCATAAATGTTGATGGAGAAATCCAAGCCGATTTTGCATTAAATCCTAAAATGTTAAAAGAAAAATTCCCTTTTTCAAAATTAAATGGTAAAAAGGTAAATGGATTAGTTTTTCCTAATTTAGAATCCGCCAATATAGCTTATAAATTAATGAAAGAATTTAATGAAGCGGATTCTGTTGGGCCTATAATTATGGGGCTTAAAGAACCTGTTCATATAATACCACTTGGGTCAAGTGTTGATGAAATGGTACACATTGCATGTATAGCTATTGTACAAGCTCAAGAAAAATCTAAAAATAAATAATATTTTATTACATTTGGATTTAATAGAAAAGTTATTATATGATAACTCATATTAGAGGACGTTTAATAGAAAAAAATCCAACCTATGCCATTATTGAAACTAATGGCATAGGTTATTTTTTAAATATATCTTTAAATACTTTTTCCCAAATTACAGATAATGAATCTGTTATTTTATACACTTATTTATCGGTAAAAGAAGACTCACACACATTATTTGGTTTTATTGATAAAACAGAACGAGAAATTTTTAAATTATTAATTTCTGTTTCAGGTGTAGGACCAAGTATTGCCAGAACAATGTTGTCTTCAATGTCAACTGACGAAATTCAACATGCAATAGCATCAGGAAGTGTAGATATTATACAGTCGGTTAAAGGAATTGGAGCTAAAACCGCACAAAGAGTTTTGGTGGATTTAAAAGATAAAATTTCAAAGACTTATATAACTGATGAAGTTTCTGTAGTTCAAAACAATACGAATAAAAATGAAGCGTTATCAGCATTAGAAGTTTTAGGATTTTCTAAAAAACAATCGGAAAAGATTATCGATAAGATTTTAAAAGAAGACAGCACTTTAAGTGTTGCTCAATTAATTAAAAAAGCGCTAAAAATTTTATAAAATTTGGGAAAAACAAAATTTATATTAAATATATATTGGTCATTTCTCTTGCTTGTTTTAACTGCTCAAGGTTTAGAAGCGCAGACAACCCCTCCTGTATTTAAAAATGCGGATACTACAAAAATAGCGCATGATACACTAGCTTTAAAATACCCTTTTAAACATAAAGATGAAGGAGGTTTGTTTTTGTCAGATCCATCCAAAAAAGAAGTTTTTTATGATCCAGAGTTAAAACGCTACGTAATAGTCGAAAAAATAGGAGATTATAATATAAAGTATCCCGTGTATATGTCTCAAGAGGAATACAAAAACTATCGTTTAAAAAAGGATATGTTGGGATATTTCAAAACTAAAATTAGTTCTTTAAATAGTAAAAAGAAAGGAAGTGCTCAGGCTCAAAAAAATTTATTGCCAACGTATTATGTAAACTCAAACTTTTTTCAATCCGTTTTTGGAGGAAACACAATTGAAGTTAATCCGCAAGGTTCGGTATTAGTTAAATTAGGCGGTTTATACCAAAAAGTAGATAATCCACAACTTTCGGAACGAAATAGAAGTAGTTTTACCTTTGATTTTAATCAAGAAATAAATGCCAGTATAATGGCAAAAGTTGGACAAAGATTAAAAATTGGAGCACAATACGATACGCAATCTACTTTTAATTTTCAAAATCAAATAAAATTAGAATATACACCAACGGAAGATGATATTCTTCAAAAAGTAGAAGTAGGTAACGTTAGTATGCCGCTTAAAAACTCTTTAATTGTTGGAGCGCAAAGTTTATTTGGTGTTAAAACACAATTACAGTTTGGTAAAACTACCGTAACAGGTGTTTTTGCTGAACAGAAATCTCAAACACGTTCTGTGGCTGCACAAGGTGGATCTACCATTCAAGAGTTTGAATTAAGAACTACCGATTATGATGATAATCGACATTTCTTTTTAGCGCAGTATTTTAGAGATAATTATGATAATGCATTAAAAGATTATCCATTAATAAATAGTCCAATAAATATTACTAAGGTTGAAGTATGGATTACTAATAGGAACTCAACAACAACAGATGTAAGAAATATTGTTGCATTAGCGGACTTAGGAGAAGGAGATCCAAACAATATTGGTCCAGCAAATGTTACTCCAGTTCCAGGAGAGGTTCTTCCATCAAATGGGGCTAATAATTTATCTTCTATTTTAACTACCACAAATCCTGTAAGGAATATTGCAACAGTTAGTAATGGGCTTTCGCCTTATTCGATGCAGCAAGGTAGAGATTACTCAGTATTAGAAAATGCTATTAAATTAAATCCAGATGAATATACAATAAATCCACAATTAGGATATATTTCGTTGAATAGAAGATTAGCAGATTCAGATGTTTTGGCTGTAGCTTTTGAATATACAGTAAGTGGTGATCCTGAGGTACATCGTGTTGGAGAATTCACTAGTGATGGAATTACAGCTCCTGACAATATTGTAGTAAAATTATTACGAAGCGAAATAATAAGCACACAAATTCCAATGTGGAATTTAATGATGAAAAATGTGTATTCATTACAAACGTATAGAATGAATCCAGATGGATTTAGACTAGAATTATTATATGCTGATGATGCAACAGGAGTGGAAACAAATCGCTTACAAAATGCTCAAACTACGGGTGTTTCAGATAAAACATTATTGAATTTAACAGATGTTGATAAACTTGACCAAAATCAAACCTATACACCAGGAGGTGATGGTTATTTTGATTATGTAGAAGGCGCAACAGTTAATTCAGAAAAAGGATTTATTATTTTTCCTACCGTTGAACCTTTTGGTAAAAATCTACAGACTAAGCTTACAGACCCAGCAGATGATGTTTATGTTTTTAATGAATTATATCAAAATACGCAAACAGCAGTAAAAAATAATTATCAGCAGAAAGATAAATATGTAATTAAAGGATATTTTAAATCTGAAAGTGCAAACGGGATACCATTAGGAGCGTTTAATGTTCCTCAGGGATCTGTTAGAGTTACTACTGGAGGAAGAGAATTAGTTGAGGGTGTAGATTATGTTGTTGATTATCAAATGGGAAGAGTTCAAATTGTAAATCCTAGTTTAGAAGCATCTAATGCACCAATTGAAGTTTCTGTTGAAAACAACGCTACATTTAATTTACAAACTAAACGATTTTTAGGAATCGATATTGAGCATAAGTTTTCTGATAAGTTTATAGCAGGTGTTACCCTTTTAAATTTAAATGAAAAGCCAATTACACAAAAAGCATTATTTGGACAAGAGCCAATAAATAATACTATTTTTGGTCTAAACGCAACTTACGGAACCGAAGTTCCGAAACTAACAAAATGGGTAAATAAATTGCCAAATATAGATACCGATGTTGCTTCAAACTTTTCAATTAGAGGTGATTTTGCATACTTAAAACCAGGTTCTCCAAAACGAATTAGTTTAAATGGAGAAGCAACTTCTTACATTGATGATTTTGAAGGTTCTCAAATTCCACTTGAATTAAAATCTATTTTGCAATGGCAAATGGCAAGTACACCTCAATACCAAACTCAGTTTAATTTAAATGGAGATGCAACCGATTTATCTTATGGATATAAAAGAGCAAAATTGGCTTGGTATGTAATTGATCCATTGTTTTATGGAGGCACATCTTTAAAACCTGGAAATATAGATAATGCAGAATTATCTAGAGATGAGGTTAGAAGAATTCGATATGAAGAATTATTTCCAAACCAAGAACTTGATTTAACACAATCAACTATTGTTAGAACTTTAGATTTAGCCTATTTTCCAAATGAAAGAGGAAGCTATAATTACGATACCAATAATGTTGGTGTAGATGGAAAATTTACGGATCCACAAGATAGATGGGCAGGAATTACAAGAGCTTTAACCACAACAGATTTTGAACAGTCGAATGTAGAATATATTCAATTCTGGTTAATGGATCCTTATGAAAACTATTCTATAACTAATGAAGAAGGATTGCCTGTGGGAGTTAATCCAAATGATCCAGCAAATCAAGTAGGAGATATTTATTTTGATTTAGGAAATATTTCGGAAGATGTTTTAAAAGATGGTAGAAAAATGTATGAAAATGGATTACCAGCAGATCCGTTAAGTACTAATAATACAGCGCCAACTATTTGGGGTAAAATTCCTACGAATCAATCCTTGTTATATGCATTTAGCGATAATGATAATGAACGATTAAACCAAGATGTTGGGTTAGACGGTTTAAATGATGAACAAGAAATTCAGCAATTTGGAACTGCTTTTGGAACTGACCCTTCAAATGATGATTATTCCTATTTTAGAAGTTCAGAATATGATGCTAATAATGCAACCATAATTGAACGTTATAAAAAATATAATAATACTCAAGGAAACTCTCCAACCAATAATTTATCGCCAGAAAATTACCCAACATCAGCAACAACATTTCCTGATACTGAAGATATTAATAAAGACCAAACCATGAATTCGGTAGAAAGTTATTATCAATACAAAGTATCAATGAATAAAAATGATTTGGTAGTTGGTAAAAATAATATTGTTGACGAAAAAAATGTAACTGTAAAATTAGCAGATGGAAGTGAAAGAACATCACGATGGTTACAATTTAGAATTCAGGTAACTACACCAGACGAGGTTATTAATAATATTACCGGATTTAATTCTATTCGTTTTATGCGAATATTTTTAACCAAATTTAAAATGCCAGTAGTTTTACGCTTTGGTGAATTACAATTAGTTAGAGGAGATTGGAGACGATTTACTAAAACACTAAACGAAAATATAGTACCTCCACAACCGTTAACTAATACACAATTACAGGATTTTGAAGTAGGTGTTGTAAATATTCAGGAAAACGAAAATAAAACTCCAATACCATATGTATTACCTCCAGGAATACAACGTGAGATTTTAAGAGGAAGTACTACTTTACAAAAACAAAATGAACAATCCTTAAGTTTAAAAGTTTCCGATTTACAACCTAATGAAACTAGAGCAATTTTTAAAAATGTAAGTGTAGATTTAAGAATGTACAAACATTTAAAATTATTTGTACATGCAGAAGGAGTACAAACAAAACCACAGGTTCAAAATAACGATTTAAAAGCTATTATTAGAATTGGTAGCGATTTAAATGATAACTATTATCAAATTGAAAAAACACTTACCGTTTCAGATTATACCGCTAGTACACCTTTAGAAATTTGGCCTGAAGAAAATAATATTGATGCTTTGCTTGAATATTTTGGAAAACTAAAATTATTACGTTTTGATGCTGGTGTAGCTCCAAATATTTTATATCCTGCAGAAGGAGTTCCATCTCCAATTAGTGGTTTACAAGGTTATGAAATTAGGGTAAAAGGAAACCCAAATTTAGCCAATCTTAAAACCATTATGTTAGGTGTAAAAAACGTTTCTAATAATAATCAATCCGCTGAAATTTGGTTTGACGAAATGCGAGTTTCAGAATTTGATAATCAAGGAGGATGGGCTGCAGTTGTAAACGCTGACGCGAATATTGCAGACTTTGCAGATGTATCTGTAACTGGTAGAATGGAAACAAAAGGATTTGGTAGTATTGAACAACGAGTAAATGAAAGAAGCCAAGAAGATACAAAACTTTACGATATTGTAACTAATGTAAATGTAGGTAAGTTGTTGCCAAAAAAATGGGGCATTCAAGTACCTTTAAATTATAGCATATCGGAACAATTTAAAGATCCAAAGTACGATCCTCAATATCAAGATGTGTTATTTAATGACGCTAAATCAGTTAATCCACAAAGCAAACAATCACGTGATTATACAAAACGGAGAAGTATAAGTTTAATTAATGTTCATAAAGAACGAAATCCATCAAATAATAAAAAAACTCATTTTTATAATATTGAAAATGTAGCAGTTTCATATGCGTATAATGAAACCTATCATCGTAATTATAATATTCAAAAATTTGTAGATCAAAATGTTAGAGCATCTGTAAATTATAATTATAGTTTCGAGCCAAAAAGTTTAGTGCCATTTAAAAATTGGAATTTGTTAAATAATAAATATCTGAAGTTTATTAAAGAATTTAATATCAATTTACTTCCTTCAACAATTTCTGTAAACTCTAATATTATTAGAAGTTATAATGAACAATTATCTAGAAGCTTAATAGTAGGCTTACCACAATTGCCAACTTTAAAACAACGAAGATTTTTATTTGATTGGGATTACACAGTTGGTTATAACTTAACAAAATCGTTACAATTTAATTTTAGAGCTACAAATAATTATGTTTACGATGATTTTTTACCTGTGGATGATGTAAAGATATTTGATAATTTCTTTACAATGGGACGTCCAAATCATTATCACCAATCTTTAACAGGAACCTATAAAGTACCAATTAATAAATTACCTTACTTAAACTTTATTAACGCAGATTATAATTATACAGCTGACTTTGATTGGCAAGCTGCATCAAAATCGTATGTAGAAACAATTGGTAACGTAATTCAAAATGCAAACACAAGTACCATAGGTATGGATTTTGATTTTAATAAATTCTATAAAACTATTGGTTTAACAAAATTGATGAGTGGCAATAAAAAAGCTAAAAGAATAAAAGGAAAAGGAGCCAAACAAAATGTTCCTATTGCAGGAAGAACTATAAAACCGAAAAAGAAAAAAACACTTGGTGGTAAAATTGGTAAAGGGTTTTATGATATACTAACTTCAGTTAAAAAAGCTAGATTTAATTATACTGAAAATAACGGAACATTTTTGCCAGGTTATAAACCAGAAATTGGTTTCTTAGGAAGAAATAATTACGGTGGAAGTTTAGCACCAACTTTTGGATTTGTTTTTGGAAGTCAAATAGATATTAGGCAAAAAGCAGTTGAAAACGGATGGTTGTTATCTCGTGATGTTAATGATCCGTATTACAATAAAACATATAGCAGAACTCATTTTAATAAATTAGATGTATCCTTAAATGTTCGTCCATTTAAAAATTTTGATATAGAATTACAAGGTAATAAGACATATACTAAAAATATGTCTCAACAAATTGATGTAGTAAATAATGCCTTAATTACGGATTCACCTATTACAGAATTTGGCAACTTTAGTATTAGCCATAACATGTTAAAAACAGCTTTTAAAAATAGCGAAGCCACTTTTCAAGAGTTTAAAAACAATCGGTCAATTATTGCACAGCGTTTAGCAGCGGAAACAGGTCAGCCAATTAGTGGTTATGGAGAGACTAGTCAACAAGTTATGTTGCCTGCATTTTTAGCTGCTTATTCAGGACAAAAAGCATCTAAAGTTAAATTATCGCCATTTAGAAATATTCCTATTCCTGGGTGGAATATAACTTACAAAGGCTTTATGAAAATGAAGTGGTTTAAAAAACACTTTAGAAGTTTCTCTATTGCTCACAGTTATAATTCATTATATTCCATTACTAGTTTTAGCAATAATCTAGCTTATAATAATTCCGATCCTTATAGCCAAACGGATATTTCTGGCAACTATTTTAGCAAAACATTATTCACTAATGTAAACTTGTTAGATGAGTTTTCTCCACTAATAAAAGTAGATATGAAAATGAAAAATTTTGTATCTTTGTCCGGTCGAATTAATAAGGATAGAGGGCTTACTTTAAACTTTAATAATAATACGATTACTCAAATAAAAGGTACGGAATATGTACTAGGATTAGGGTATAGAATTAAAGATTTGGCAATGAAGTTTCGATTTGGGGGAGAAGTAACCAAAGTTAAAGGAGATTTGAATTTAAGAGCAGATTTATCATTAAGAGATAATAAAACAGTTATTAAAGCTATAGATGAAGATAATAATCAGGTAACAGGAGGACAACGATTATTATCGTTAAAATTCTTTGCTGATTATGCTTTAAATAAAAACTTAACAGCGTCTTTTTATTTCGATCAAAGTTCATCAAAATATGCAATTTCAACTACTTTCCCAAGGCAATCAATAAGTACTGGGGTAAGTGTTAGATATATTATAGGAAATTAATAAACTTAATAAATAAATAAAATGAATATACCTGCAGATTTAAAATACACTAAAGATCACGAATGGGTTAAAATTGAAGGCGATAAAGCTATTATAGGAATTACACATTTTGCACAAAGCGAATTAGGAGATATCGTATATGTAGATATCGATACTGTTGGAGACGATCTTAACAAAGAAGAAGTATTTGGCTCCGTAGAAGCCGTTAAAACAGTATCTGATTTATTCATGCCAATCTCAGGTGAAGTTTTAGAGTTTAATGAGGCTTTAGAAGACGCACCAGAAACTGTAAATTCTGATCCGTATGGAGAAGGATGGATAATTAAAACAAGCATAAAAGATGCATCTGAATTAGAGAATTTATTATCTTCCGAAGCTTATAAAGACTTAATTGGCGCATAAAACTTTAGTTTATATTTCAATAAGCATAACTTTGTTAGTTGCATTAGCTAGTTTAATGCCAATAAACCAACAAATAACAGTATCTGTACGTTTTTTTGATAAAGGAGTACATGTGTTTATGTATTTTTTATTGAGTTTTAGTTGGTTAAAAACGCTTAATAAAGGAAGATATAATATAAATTACGTTTATAAAATACTTTTGTTAATTATATTATATGGCATAATTATTGAAGTTTTACAAGAAGTTTTAACAGTTAATAGACATGGCGATTTAAAAGATGTGATTGCCAATATTTTAGGGACAGTATTAGCAGGAGTAGTCTATAAGCAGATTAGTAAAAAAAATTAACTTAAAAAAGATACTTGTTTCCTATTTAAAAATTATTAAATTAGCACCCAATTAAATTTTTTAACGATGCAGATTAAAAAGAATCCAAAAGCAAATTTAGAAAACTACAGCAAAGTATTTATGCAGTTAGGTTTGGTTTTAGCTCTTTTAGTGGTTTATTTAGCCATTCAAAATAAGAGTTACGATAGACAAATTGCAGATTTAGGTCCAGTAGTTTTAAATGCAGATGATGAAGAGCAAAACATTGAAATTGAAAAGATTAAACCACCAGAAATTAAAACACCTCCACCACCAACTCCTGACAAAATTGAAGTAGTTGATGACCAAAAAGATGTTGAAGAAACAGTTATTGAGTCTACAGAAGTTAGTGAAGATGACGCTGTAGATGTTCAAGATATCCAAGATGTGTCTGATGATGAAGAAGTGGTTGAAGATGTTCCTTTCGCAATTATTGAAGATGTTCCAGTATATCCAGGATGTAAAGGAGATAAAGCAAAATTAAGAGCTTGTCTACAAGAAAAAATTTCTAAGTTGGTAAATAGAAAATTTAATGCAGATTTAGCTTCAGATTTAGGTTTGTCACCAGGAGTTAAGAGAATTTTTGTAATGTTTAAGATAGATAGGACTGGAAAAGTAGTAGATATTAGGGCTAGAGCTCCTCATAAAAGATTACAAGAGGAAGCAATTAGAGTTATTAAATTAATTCCAAAAATGACACCAGGTAAACAACGAGGTAAACCTGTAGGTGTAAAATATAGCTTACCAATTGCATTTAAAGTAGAATAATACTTTATATTAAAAAATTTAAAAGCTCAACCAATTTGGTTGAGTTTTTTTTTGGCATGTTTTTTGATATTAACATAACATTAACATAATTACTATGAGTTATAAAGTTTGTGAATTCAAATTTTTAAATCATCTATTAAAGTAATATACAAAAATTAAATACTATGAAAACAAAAAAACATCCAAAATCAAATCTAGAAAACTATCGTAGATTATTTGTTCAATTAGGCTTAGTTTTAGCTTTATTTATTTCGTATAGCCTTATTCAAAAAACTTCAACATTTAAAATAAAAAAATCAAATGCATTTGGAAGTACTTTAAAAGATGATTCTGAGCAGCTTAAAGAATATAATATTGAGAAGCTTAAGCTTAAAAATATACCAAAAAAGAAAATTAATATTCCAATAATTTTAAAAATTGACGATAATAAACCAGAAGATAATTTTTTATTTGAGGATATGGATCCAGATGGAGCAGTAGATATAAGCCAGATTAAGGATATCAAAATAGATGAACCAGATAATGACAAGGAAGAATTATTAATTAACGTTGAAGAAGCTCCAATATTCCCGGGATGCAGCGGGACTAATGAAGAAAAAAAAGCTTGTTTTATTAATCAAATTAGAAAATTTGTAAATCAAAACTTTAATTCAAATTTAGCAGAAGAATTAAGTTTATCTAGAGGAACAAAAAGAATATTCACCATTTTTAAGATTGATAAAAACGGTAATGTTGTTGGTATTAGAGCTAGAGCAACTCATAAAAAATTACAAGAAGAAGCTGTTAGAGTTATTAATTTAATTCCAAAAATGGCTCCAGGAAGAAAGAAAGGAAAACCAGTTGTAATAAAATATAGCTTGCCAATTGCCTTTAAAGTAGAATAGAATTAAAACTGGAAACAGATTTTTTTAGTGTAATTATTTTGTTTAAAACATTGTAAATAAACCAAATAAATCGTAAATTTAATCATGTAATTATTATGATGAATTAGTCTCATAATTTCATGCTGTTTTCAGCTTCTTTTAAAATTTATTATTTAAACTAAAACAATTTAGTTATGATAGAAGTTAAAAAAAATCCCAACGCAAAACTATCCAATTATAGTACCATTTTAATTCAAATGGGTTTTGTATTAGCCTTATTTATCGTTTATCAATTTATGATAATTAAGTCATATCCTTCAGAAATAAAAGCAATAGACGGCACATATGTTAATATGGAGGATATGGAAAACACTATAGAAATTAAAACTCCACCACCACCAGTTGAAAAAACAGCACAACCTGTTATGCCAGATAAAATAATAAAGGTAGAAGATCAGGAAGACGTTGTTGAAACTGTTATTGAATCTACGGAATCAGACGAAAATCAAGCTATAATTGTTGATCCAGACAAAGAAATTAATTCAGTAGATGAAGAGGAAGAAATAGTTGAAGATGTTCCTTTTATGATAATTGAAAAAGTTCCTATTTTCCCTGGTTGTAAAGGTAATAATGATGATTTGAGAGCTTGTTTTTCAGCTCAAGTTACAAAGTTTGTGTCCAAAAAATTTAATGCAGAATTAGCTAGTGATATAGGATTAACACCAGGAAGTGTTCAAAAAATATTTGTAGTTTTTAGAATAGATAAAAATGGAGATGTAGCTGATATTAAAGCAAGAGCTCCACATAAAAAATTACAAGAAGAAGTTATACGAGTTGTAAATTTACTTCCAAAAATGACTCCAGGTAAGCAACGAGGTAAATCAGTTGGTGTTAAATATGGTCTGCCAATTGTTTTTAAAGTACAATAAACTTAGAATTAAACACGCTTAGCGTGTTTTTTTTATTAGGTGAATTAAGTATTTATAAACTATCTTTGTTTAATCAATAAAATAAAATTATAAATAAAATGAATATAGGAGACTATTTAGATTCTACCTATTTGAAAACAGCTATACAAGCAGGTATTTCAGAAGAAGAAACTAAACAAAATGTAATAGATTTAATAGATGAAGCTATTGAAAATAATTTTAAATTAGTAATGATAAGGCCGAAGTTTGTAAAATTAGCTTCTAAAATGATAAAAGATGCTAATTCTCAAACAGTAGTAGGTACTGTTTTAGGTTTTCATGAAGGAACTTATGAAACTTCAAAAAAATTAGAAGAAGCAGTCAAAGCAATTGAAGAAGGAGTAGACGAGTTAGATTTTGTAGTAAATTTTGAAGCATTTAAAGAAGGTAAAATTAATTTAGTTAAATCTGAAGTATTTAAAGGAACTAAATTAGGTTTAGATAACAATAAAATAGTTAAATGGATTATTGAAGTTGCTGCATTAACTGAAGAAGAAATTATTGCTATTAGCCAATTAATAAGAGATGTTGTACTAGATAATTTTGGGGAAGAACAAGCACATAATGTATTTGTAAAATCATCTACTGGGTTTTATAAAACGGAAAATGGAAAACCGGCAGGGGCAACATTTGAAGCAATGGAACTTATTGTGAAAAATTCAAAACCTTTACAAGCAAAAGCTGCAGGAGGCGTTAGAAATTATGATGACGCAGTTAAAATGATTAAATTAGGTGTTACTAGAATAGGAACTTCTTCTGCTAAAAAAATTGCTGATGGAGGTAAAACAGATAGCGAATACTAAGATGCCTAATTATTTTTCACACGAAACGGCTATAATAGACGAAAATTGCCAAATAGGTAAAGGAACTAAAATTTGGCATTTTAGTCATATTATGTCTAATTGCAATATTGGTGAAAATTGTAATATTGGACAAAATGTAGTAGTTTCACCAAACGTAGTTTTAGGAAAAAATGTAAAAGTGCAGAATAATGTTTCTATTTATTCAGGTGTTATTTGCGAAGATGATGTTTTTTTAGGTCCATCCATGGTTTTTACCAACGTTATTAACCCTCGAAGTGCTGTAGTTAGACGAGGTGAATACCAACAAACTATAGTTAAAAAAGGAGCAAGTATAGGAGCAAATTCAACCATAGTTTGTGGAAATAATATTGGAGAGTATGCGTTTATTGGAGCAGGAGCTGTTGTAACAAAAGAAGTTAAACCTTATGCATTAGTAGTTGGTAATCCTTCAAAACAAATTGGATGGATGAGTGAATTTGGGCATAGATTAAATTTTAATGAAAACGGATTTGCAACTTGTTCTGAAAGTGGAGAAAAATACCAACTTAAAAATAATAAAGTCGTAAAAATTTCATAATAAAGTGTGTATGAAAAAAACAATATTAATTGTTCTAATCTTAATACTATCCCAATCCGTTTTTTCTCAATCTGAAAAATATCCCATCTTTAAAGCTTGTGATACCACAAATTTATCGGAACAAGATTGTTTTAAAAATCAAGTTAAAGAAGCTGTAATTTCTGAATTTAAAACTCCTGAAATTGTTAAAAAAGATCAATTCAAAGGGAATTTTAATATTGTATTTTTAGTAACTAAAGAAGGGCATTTTAATGTTGTTTATGTAAACACGCCTTATAAAGAAATTAAAGAAGAAGTGGTAAGAGTTTTTAAAACTTTACCAGCAATTAAACCCGCTCAATACAATAATCATGCAATAGAAATGCAGTTTGTGTTTCCTTTAGCAATTCCGTTAAATACAACTTCGGAAGAAAACATTGTAGAAACCAAAACAAATACACCAACTATATTAAAAAAGGAAATTTCTATTCAAAATAAGCCAAAAAAAACATTATATCCAGAGCATAGAAGTGAATTAAATATACCTTTTACTCATACAGAATATAACAAGTACGACTATTATTTAAATCAAGCAAATAATTCACATACTTCTGTTAAGCCATATATTTATTCTGAAGTGGATAAAACAGTTGATTTAGATGCTTTTAAAGATCAGTATTATGAGTATAAAAGTTCTTGGTTTGGCCGAAAACTACTTAATGAGCATATGGCTTTTGTAAAAGGAAAAGATTATTGGTTTACTATAGATCCAGGAATTGATGTTCAAACAGGAAATGATAATAATGGGCCAAAAACATACAATAACACACGATCTATTCATATTAATGGAGCAATAGGCAAAAATTTAAGTTTTTCCACTAGTTTTTATGAAAGCCAAGGGCGATTTGCAGATTATGTAAATCGTTATGCTGAATCTATTAGACCAGATGGTGGAAATCCTGCAATTATCCCAGGAAGAGGAATTGCTAAAGATTTTAAAGGGAATGCATACGATTATCCAGTTGCTGAAGCTTATATTTCATATTCTCCAACCAAACATTTTAATTTTCAATTTGGAAGAGGTAAAAACTTTATTGGTGATGGTTATCGTTCGTTATTTTTATCGGATGTAGCTTCTCCTTATCCATATTTTAAAGTAACAACAACTTTTTGGAAAATAAAATACACTAACTTTTTAATGTGGATGCAAGATGTTCGTCCGGAATTAACGGTAGATGGAGCATATAAACAGAAGTTTATGGCAATGCATTATTTAGATTGGAACGTTACCAATAAACTAAATTTAGGCTTTTTTGAAACCGTAATTTGGGACGATACCAATAATAGAGGATTAGATGTAAATTATTTAAATCCGCTAATATTTTATAATTCTATTGAATTTTCAACAGGTTCACGTGCAGGAAATACATTATTAGGCGCAAGTTTAAAATATAAATTCAAGAATATTGTTTTATACTCTCAATTTTTGTTAGATGATTTTAGAGTTTCTGAAATGACTAAAAATAATGGTTGGTGGGGAAATAAAAACGGTATTCAAATTGGAGTAAAGTATTTTGATGCTTTTAATATTAAAAACTTGTTTTTACAAGCGGAATATAATAGAATTAGACCATATACGTATTCGCATGATGAGTTAAATTATAATTTTGGACATAATAACCAACCGTTAGCTCATTTATGGGGAGCTAACTTTAAAGAAATTATTGGAATTGCTAATTACTCTATAGATAGAATATTTGCTAATGCAAAAATAGTTGTTGGTAAAAAAGGATTCGATTTTAATAATGGAACGGATACTTATAGTTATGGAGGTAATGTATTTGCAGATAATGATAACAGAGTTTCAGATTATGGAAATGAAATTGGACAAGGAAATAAAGCAACTATTTTTATAGGCGATTTTCAAACAGGATATTTAATTAATCCAGCAACTAATTTAAAGTTATTTGTAAACTTTACTTATAGAAATTTTGACATTAATCAGTCAACAGATGCTTTTGAGAAATCAAATTCTACTTGGATTTCTATTGGTTTAAAAACCGATGTTTTTAATTGGTATTTTGATTTTTAATAAATTATTCAGGATTGTCTAAATCATTTAACTCGCCAAGCTGCATCAAAATATCAAAAGTTTTTTTAGCCTCGTCTTCATCAATTACAGATATTGCTGCGCCAACGTGTACCATTACATAATCACCAATATTAGCTTCTGGAACTAGTGTTAAGCTAACTTCCTTTATAATTCCGTCAAATGAAACTTTACCTGTTCTAAAAGTTTTATCTAATTCATTGGTTACTTCTATTAATTTTCCAGGGATAGATAAGCACATAAAATTTATTTTATATTAGTTTGTAGCCAAGAATACCATTTTTCCATACCTTCTCCAGTAGTTGCAGAAACTTCAAAAAACTGCAAATTTGGATTTACTTGTAATGCATAATCTTTTAATTTTTTAACATTTACATTTATATAAGGTAATAAATCAACTTTATTGATTATGCAAATATCAGAAGTATGAAACATGTCAGGATATTTAATAGGTTTATCCTCTCCTTCAGTTACACTTATAATTACTACGCGTTTACTTTCGCCTAAATCAAACATAGATGGGCAAACTAAATTACCCACATTTTCAATCATTAAAACGGAATTGTTTTTTAGCTCTAATTTTTTTACAGCATCGTAAACCATATCACTTTCTAAATGGCAACCTTTACCAGTATTAATTTGAATTACAGGAATTTTTAAAGCATCAATTCTATTTGCATCATTTAAAGTTTGCTGATCTCCTTCAATAACATAAAAAGGAATAGTACTACTTAAATCTGCTAAAGTTTTTTCTAAAATAGAAGTTTTTCCAGAGCCAGGGGAACTCACTAAATTTAATGCGAAAATATTTTTGGCATCAAAATAACCACGATTTCTAGCAGCCATTACTGCATTATTTTGCAAGATATCTTGCTCAATTTCTAAAACTTTATGTTGGTGAGTATGATCATGATCATGTGTATGAGTGTGTTCAGAATGTTCATGACTATGAAAATGAACACCATCATGAGTATGTTCATGAGAATGATTATGAGATTGTTCGCCAGGTTTTGAAATTACAGGACCGTTTGTTTCTGATCCACATCCACAAGTTCCACACATAATATATTGCTTTAAATTACTTCTAATGATTTTACTCTTAATTCTTTTCCTTGAATAATTCCTTTAAAGTTACTATTACATTTTGGACAAGAATCATAAATATTTTCTAAATAAAATTCAGTATTACAATCTGCACAAATTGCAATACCCTTAATTATAGTTATTTCTTTTTCAGCGTTTTCTAAAACACTATCCTTAACTGCAGAATTCCAAACAAAATTTAAAGCATCAATTTCAACTCCAGCTAATTCGCCAATTTCAAGCTCAATTTTAACAATGGTTTTCTCTTCCACTTTAGCTGTTTCATCTTCGGCTATTTTAACAATTCCCATTGCTATAGAAAGTTCATGCATGTTAAATGGTTTATATCTCAAATTTACGAAATTTAATAATGTAAGTTAAGTGTAAATGCTAGTTAGTTGTTTAACTTAGTAACAATTGTTACTGATTTAAGATTAATAGCTCTTATTTTAAATCATTCTAAATTAATAAGTTACCTTAAATGTGTGTATTTATTTTGTAATTTAGTAATGCTTATTTCATAAAAATAACAATAATGAAAGAAAGCAACAGAATCAATTAAAAATTCATAATTTATGTCAACTTCTAATAAAAAAAAGAAAACCTATTATGAAAGCATTATAGAAAAGGGCTATTCTCGTAGGGATTTCATCAAGTTTACCACTTATATGACTGCCTTTATGGGCTTTGAATCGTCAATGGTGGGTCAAGTTGTTAAAGCAATGGAAACCAAAAAGCGAATACCTGTTATTTGGGAACATTTCCAAGAATGTACTGGTTGCTCAGAATCATTTATTCGATCAGACCATCCTTTAGTTGCAGATTTAATTTTAGATAACATATCATTAGATTATACGGATACGTTAATGGCTGCTTCAGGTCATAATGCAGAGGAAGCTAAACAAAAATCCATGAAAGAAAATTATGGAAATTATATTTTAGTTGTTGAAGGAGCTATTCCAACAAAAGATGATGGTGTGTATTGCACTATTGCAGGTAGGACAGCAGTTGAAATTTTGAAAGAATCAGCAGCTGGTGCAGCTGCAATTTTAACTTTTGGAAGTTGTTCTGCATGGGGAGGAATTCAAGCTGCATCCCCAAACCCAACAGGTTCTGTACCAGTTGACGAAATAATAAAAGACAAACCAATTATTAGAGTACCAGGATGTCCACCAATAGGAGAAGTTATGACAGGAGTTGTAATGCATTATGCAACCTTTGGAACACTTCCTGAATTAGATTCTATGGGAAGACCAAAACAATTCTATGGAAAACGAGTACATGATAGTTGTTATAGAAGACCAAATTTTGATGCAGGTTTATACGCAGAAAGTTTTGATAGCCAAGAAGCTAAAGACGGATATTGTTTATATAAATTAGGTTGTAGAGGTCCTGTAACCTATAACGCTTGTGGATTTATGGGTTGGAATAATGGAGTTGGTTTTCCAATTAAATCAGGAAATCCTTGTATAGGATGTAGTGAGCCTGATTTCTGGGATAATTCGCCATTTACGGAAAGATTAGAAAATCTACCAGGTATGGGAATTGAAGCAACTGCAGATACTATCGGAAAAGTAGCAGTAGGAGCTGCAGTAGGAGCCGCAGTTGTACATGCTGTAGCTACTAATTTTGCAAAAAAGAAAGAGTTAAGAGAAGCGGAAGAAGGTGGTGAAGAAAACGAAAAAAATATCAATGAATAAAAAAATAATTTATTATGGCAAATAGAATTGTAATAGATCCAATAACCAGAATAGAAGGACATTTACGTGTTGAAGCTGAAATAAAAGAAGGTAAAGTTGTAGATGCATACGTAGCTTCTACAATGGTTAGAGGGATGGAAAAAATAGTTCAAGGCAGAGACCCAAGAGATGTTTGGGCTTTTGTACAACGTTCTTGTGGAGTGTGTACAACTGTACATGCAATTGCATCTATAAGAAGTGTTGAAAATGCTTTAGATATTGTAATACCACCAAATGCTGAAATAGCAAGAAATATTGTAACCATTTCGCATGCAATGCAGGATCATGTGGTTCATTTTTATCATTTACATGCATTAGATTGGGTAGATGTAACTCAAGTTTTAAATGCAGATCCTAAAGCTACTTCTGAACTGGCTCAAAGTATTTCAAAATGGCCAAACAGTTCACCTGGTTATTTTTCTGATGTAAAAGCAAGAATTAAAAAATTTGTGGAAAGTGGTCAATTAGGAATTTTCGCAAATGGATATTGGGGACATAAAGCAATGAAGTTACCTGCTGAAGTAAATTTATTAGCAGTTGCGCATTATTTAGAAGCATTAGAATGGCAAAAAGAAATAGTAAAAATTCACACTATTTTAGGAGGTAAAAATCCACATCCACATTTCTTGGTAGGAGGAATGGCAAGCGCCATTAATTTAAAAGAAGCAGGTGGTTTAAATGATGAAAAATTAGCATACATCGGTAAGCTTTTAAAAGATGCTCATAAATTTGTTAATGAAGTGTATATTCCAGATTTATTAGCTATTGCATCATTTTATAAAGACTGGGGAGCTATTGGAGGTTCTAAAGCAAACAATTTCTTATCTTATGGTGATTTGCCAATGGATGGTTATAGAAATCCATCTAGTTTTAAATGGCAACCAGGAGTTATTTTAAATGGAGATTTGAGTAAGATACATCCAATAGATTTAACAAAATCAAGTGAAATACAAGAGTTTGTTAATAAATCTTGGTACGATTATCCTCAAGGCAATGATAGAGGATTGCATCCTTGGGATGGAGAAACTAATATTAATTATACCGGACCAAAACCTCCATATGATTATTTAGATGTAGATAATAAATATAGTTTTGTTAAAACTCCTCGTTGGAAAGGACAACCAATGGAAGTTGGTCCATTATCAAGAATGTTAATAGGTTACGCTTCTGGAAATCCAGAATTTAAGAATGTAGTAGATGGTGCTTTGAGTGCATTAAATGTACCAGTTTCAGCTTTATTCTCAACATTGGGTAGAACAGCAGCTAGAGGATTAGAAACTAAATTATTAGCCGATTGGGGTCTTGAATTTTATGATAAATTAATCGCAAATATTAAAAATGGAGATACCAGAATGGCTAATATGGAAAAATGGGATCCAAGCACTTGGCCAAAAGAAGCTAAAGGTGTTGGTTTTATGGAGGCACCAAGAGGAGGTTTAGCGCATTGGATTGTTATTAAAGATAAAAAAACGGATAACTATCAAATGGTAGTTCCAACTACTTGGAATGCATCACCTCGTGATCCAAAAGGACAAATGTCAGCTTATGAATCGGCACTAATTGGAACACCAATTGCAGATCCTAATAATCCTGTAGAAATTTTAAGAACTATCCATTCATTTGATCCTTGTTTGGCATGTGCTGTTCATTTGTATGATGAACATGGAAAACACATTAGCCAAATTCAAATAGGAGGTTCTTGTAGTATATAATTAGTTAACCATTAAAATTCAAAGTAATGGCAGTAACAACATTTAATTTTAAAAGAGTTTATGTTTGGGAAAAACCAGTTAGATTATTTCATTGGATTACGGCTTTTTCAACAACAATTCTAGTAATAACAGGTCTAATTATTGCAGATCCTCCAGCAATTAATGCAAATGTAGAAGCAACTAATTCATTTTGGTTTGGCTATGTTAGAGCAATTCATTTTATAACAGCCTACATTTTAATTGCTAATTTAATTTTTAGAATTTATTGGGCTTTTGCAGGCAATCAATTTGCAAACTGGCGTAATTTTATTCCATATACTAAAAAAGGAGTTGCAAATATTATTCACGTTCTTAAAGTAGATATCTTTTTAATGAAAGACAAAGAACAGAAATTACATAATATTAGCATTGGCCATAATTATTTGGCTGCTTTTTCCTATTTTATTATGACTTTGTTTTTCATTTTACAAGTTATGACGGGTTTAGCTTTAATAGCAGATACATCCACTTGGTTTTTACCTCACATGTTTAAATGGGTTTCAACTATGTTTAACGGTGATATTACTACGCGCTATATCCATCATGTTTTAACTTGGTTATTTATTGCTTTTGTAGTTGTACATGTGTATTTGGTTTTATTCCATGATTATGTAGAAGCAAGAGGAGAAGCTTCTTCAATGATTAGTGGATTCAAGTTTATTCGATCTGAAAGAGTAAAAGAAAAAGAAGCTGATATTATTGATAAAGCCAAAAAACAAATGTGGGAAGGCGTTGAAGAAAAAGATAAAAAGAAAAAATAATCTTTAAACAAATATAGATTTATATGATTTCAGATGATGTAATGGAATTACAAAAGTTGTTCTATCAAACACATGATTATTTAAATAGCGAAAAAAAAGATAGAATTCTTATACTTGGTATTGGAAATTATTTAATGGGTGATGAGGGAGTTGGCGTACATACAATTCATGCGTTAAGCAAAACAAAACTTCCTGATAATGTAGATATTATGGATGGTGGAACTGGTAGTTTTGATTTAATGCCTATTTTATCACAGTATCCATTAGTTATTTTTGTAGATGCTACAATGGACGGAAAACCATCTGGAACAATAGATGTAATTTATCCAAAATTTGCAGCGGATTTTCCTACTGTTTTAAGCGCGCATGATGTAGGTTTAAAAGATATGATTGAAGCATTAGAGTTTCAAAATCAACTACCTAAAATTGTTTTAGTTACCGTTTCAATAAATGAAATGATTCCAATGACAATTACGTTGACAGAAAATGTTCAAAAAAGTATTCCAAATATCGTTTCAAAAATTTTAGATATTACAGCTAAAATAACCATTGAAAATTAATAATAGCCATACTTTTCCTTTAAAATTATCTCTATAATTTATTTAAAAAATTGTAAATTTATAGAGATAATTTTTTTATTAAAAACATGCTTAAAACCTATAAAATTTTACTTTCAGGACAAGTTCAAGGTGTAGGTTTTAGACCATTTGTATTCAAATTAGCAAAAAAACATACTATAAAAGGAACTGTTTCTAACGATGAAAATGGAGTTATTATTTTTGCTTCACAAACCAAAGAATTAGTTGATTTATTTTATAAGGAATTATTAAAAACTCCACCGCCAGTTTCTAATATTATTTCTAGTAAAATAATAGAAATAGAACCTATAAATTTTGAGGTTTTTAAAATTATCCCTTCCACTAAAAAAGGGCAAGTAAATTTACCGTTAACTCCTGATTTTGCTATTTGCGATGATTGTAAAAATGATATTCAAGATTCAAAAAATAGACGTTTTAATTATCCGTTTACAACTTGTGTAAATTGTGGTCCGCGTTGGGCTATAACACAATCCTTTCCTTTTGAAAGAAATCATACTAGTATAAATGAGTATAAAATGTGTAGCGATTGTGAAGATGAATATAAAAATTCGAGTAATAGACGATTTCACTCTCAAACAAATACTTGTAATTTTTGTGGTATAGAATTGTATCTAGAAACTTCAAATTCGCAAAAAATTCCACTAAAACCAGAAGAAATTTTTAAAAAAGTTGCGCTATTTTTAAAACAAGGAAAAATAATAGCAATAAAGAACACAAGTGGTTATTTACTGTGTTGTAATGCTGAAGATGATGAGGTTATTAAAAAATTAAGGAAACTTAAAAATCGACCAAAAAAGCCATTTGCAATATTATATCCTTCGTTAGAAAAATTGCAAAATGAATTAGAGATAAATAAAGAACAGAGAAATTCTTTAACTTCAACTCAGCGACCAATTACAATTATTTCATTACAAAATTGTAAAGGAAATATTGCTTTAAAGGAAGTAGCTCCAGATTTAAATCAGTTAGGAGTTATGTTACCATATACTGGTATTTTGCAACTTTTAGCTAATGAACTAAGTTTTCCAATAGTAGCAACAAGTGGTAATATTCATGGTTCTCCAATTTTAAGTTCTCGAAAAAAAGCTAAAGAAGAATTAAGTCAAATTGCAGATTATTTTTTACACCATAATTTAAAAATAACACAACCTCAAGACGATTCTGTTTTAAAATTTAGTTTTAAGTTTCAAAAACCTATCTTATTTAGACGATCACGTGGTTACGCACCAAATTATTTTAATGCAGCAATAAAATCTTCTAAAAAAGCAATGGCTTTTGGTGCAGATTTAAAAAGTAGCATTACTTTTTATCCTAATCAATACGTATATATAAGTCAATATTTAGGGAATTTAGAAAATTTCGATGTTTATAATCGTTTTTCAGAAATGGTAAATTCGTTTATCAAAATTTTTGAACAAAATCCTCAAGTGGTTTTAGTAGATAAACATCCGTTATATCATAGTACAACATTTGGAAAAGAATTTTCTAAAAAAAACAATGTTCGATTAGTTGAAATACAACATCATAAAGCACATTTTGCTGCAGTTTTAGGAGAACATAATTTGTTTGATAAAAAAGTGTTAGGTGTTGTTTTTGACGGAACGGGTTACGGAGATGATAATGCTATTTGGGGTGGGGAATTTTTTAATTATGAAGCAAATGAAATTAATAGAATTAGTCATTTTGAATATTTTAATTGGTTGTTAGGCGATAAAATGTCTAAAGAACCGCGTATTTCATTATTGTCTTTGGCTACATCAGATATAGATGAAATTTTGGCTTCAAAATTCACTTTAAAAGAATTAAAAACGTATAAAACTTTAAAACAATTAAATAATTTAAAAACTTCATCCGTAGGAAGATTATTTGACGCCGTTGCTTCTATTTTAAATATTACAGACTATAATTCATATGAAGGTGAAGCAGCTATTCTTTTGGAAAATTTAGTAGCTGATTATAATTTGAAATATTGTAAAAGTTATATACATAATTTTGAAAGAGAGATTTCATCCAAAGAAATTATAAATAACATAGCAATAGATATAGAAAAAGGCATAAATAAGCAAAAAATAATAGTCAATTTTATATTCACATTAGCGGATTTAATTATTAAAATAGCTAAAACTAATAATTATAAACATGTTGCTTTTAGCGGAGGTGTTTTTCAAAATTCAACTTTAGTTGATATGATTTTAGAATTAGCATCAGAAGAAATAAAATTGTATTTTCATACAAATTTAGCACCAAATGATGAAAATATATCTTTCGGGCAATTGATGTATTATTTACATATTAAAAACTAAAAAATGAAATATTTATCTGAATATAGAAATTTAGAAGAAACCAAAAAAGTGCTGGATGAAATTCATAAAATTACCACACGTGAATGGAATATTATGGAAATTTGTGGAGGTCAAACTCATGGGTTGGTAAAAAATGGTATTTTAGAATTGTTGCCTGAGAAAATTAGAATGATTCACGGACCAGGTTGTCCAGTTTGCGTTACTCCTTTAAATCTAATTGATAAAGCAATTGAATTACTAGAAAAAGGAGTAATTGTTTGTTCTTTTGGTGATATGATTCGAGTTCCAGGAAGTAAAAAAAGTTTGCTAGAAGCAAAAGCTTTGGGTGGCGATTTACGAGTTTTATATTCACCTTTAGAAGCGGTAACTATTGCTAAAGAAAACCCAACTAAAGAAGTTGTATTTTTTGCGGTTGGTTTTGAAACTACAGCCCCTGCAAATGCCTTATCCGTTTTACATGCAGAAAAAGAAGGTGTTACTAATTATTCAATATTAGCATCTCATGTATTAGTTCCGCCAGCAATGGAAGCTATTTTAGATGATAAATTTTGCACGATTGATGCTTTTTTAGGTGCTGGTCATGTATGCGCTATAATGGGAACGGAGGAATATGAACCTTTAGTAAAAAAATATAAAATTCCTATTGTTATTACTGGTTTTGAACCTCTTGATTTGGTTCAAGGTATTTATATGGCGGTAAAACAATTGGAAGAAAACAGATTTGAATTAGAAAATCAATATGCTAGAGTAGTTAAAAAAGAAGGAAATATTGCCGCTAAAAATGTAATTCAAAAAGTTTTTGAAATAGGAACAAGAGAATGGCGTGGTATTGGCGAAATTCCAAATAGCGGTTACGTTATTAAAGAAGCTTACAAAAAATTTGATGCGGAAATAAAATTTAATATTTCTCATATTAAAGTTCCCGAAAATTCAGCGTGTATTGCAGGCGAAATTTTAAGAGGTATAAAAAAACCACATCAATGTGAGCAATTTGGCAAAACTTGCAATCCTTCTAATCCGTTAGGAGCTCCAATGGTTTCTTCGGAAGGCGCTTGCGCAGCATATTATCATTTTTCAGTAACATAAAATTATTAGAATGAAAGATAAAATAGATATTGGGTTTGAAACTATACATTTAGGACATGGAAGCGGAGGAGAACTAACCAGAAACTTGCTGGATGCTATTATTTTTAAAACTTTTAGCAATCCTTTTTTAGATCAAAAACACGATGGTTCTATAGTTGATTTTAAAGGGAAAATAGCTGTTTCAACAGATAGTTTTGTAATTACTCCAATATTTTTTAAAGGAGGAAACATAGGTAGTTTAGCTGTTCATGGTACTGTAAATGATGTTGCAATGTGTGGGGCAATTCCTAAATATTTATCGTTGGCTTTTATTATTGAAGAAGGTTTAAAAGTTATCGATTTTATAAGTATTGTAAATTCAATTAAAAAAGCTGCAGATGAAAGTGGAGTTCTTATAATTACAGGAGATACTAAAGTTGTAGAAAGAGGAAAAGGAGATAAAATTTTTATTAACACAACTGGTTTTGGAGAAATGCATCCAAAAGCTAATATTTCAGTTTCTAATATTTATGAAGAAGATATTATAATTGTAAATGGATTTATTGCCCAGCATGGAATGGCAATAATGAGTGAAAGAGAGGGATTAGAATTTGAATCGAATATTGATAGTGATTCAACAAATCTAAATTTTTTAGTTAAAGATTTATTAGATGAATTTGGAAAAGATATTAAAATGTTTAGAGATCCTACACGCGGAGGATTAGGTACTGTTTTACACGAAATTGCAAATGATATATCTAAAGGAGTTTATATTAAAGAAGAAGCTATTCCTATAGAAAAACAAGTTGCAGCAGCTTGTGAAATGTTAGGATTAGATCCGCTTTATGTGGCAAATGAAGGTGTTTTTTTAACTGTTGTAAGCAAAAATGTAGCTTCTGATGTACTTCAATTAATGCAAAAACATTCCAAAGGAAAAAATGCAGCCATTATTGGGAGTATAACAAATAATCATCCTAATAAAGTAGTAATGGAAAGTTTAATTGGAGGTAAACGAATTGTTAGCCCTTTAGTTGGAGAACAATTGCCTAGGATTTGTTAATTTACAAAAATCCAATACACACCAATAATAAAGGCAAATAAGCCACTTGCAAATCTAATTCCTTTAAAAAAATTAACATTATGATTGTTACTATTTTTTGAGGCGTGAGAAATATTTCCTATTACAAAAGCATAAGAAATCATTGCTAAAAGAGTTCCAATTCCAAACCCGATAATATATTGGGTAGATTCAAATTTTGTTGTAAATCCTAAAACAGGTAGAAACAATAAAAAATGAGCAATTCCCGCCAAGCCATGAACAAAGCCAAAAGTTAAAGATGCAATATTGTTGTGTTTTAAATTTGTGTGTGTATGATTATGATTAGCTTCAGAAATATGTTGGTGACTATGTTTATGGATAATACTATCATTTTCAGCATGTACATGTGTGTGTGCATGATTTTTTTCTTTTCTAAATAGTTGAACAAAAATCCATATACTTAATCCAATTAATAAAACACCAACAAATTTTTCGCTATGTGCTGAAATTTTTTCAACAGGAATAAATTCTTTGAAGAGTAAAAATAAAACACCAATAGATAGCATTCCTAACAAATGACCAACTCCCCAAAATAATCCAACTTTCCAAGCCTTTTTTTTGCTTTCAATAGCAAAAGGTGTAACAGCAGCTAAATGATCAGGTCCAGAAATTACATGAGCTACAGCAGCTAAAATTCCTGCAAATAAGGGTAAATTAAAGTCCATAAATGTAAAAAATGATGAATATTAAAAATACAATTTTTAATTAAAAAAGACTAAGTTTTATAAGAAATTATGTTATGTTTTTTAGATGACCAATACTTTGTATCTATAAATCTTAAAACTAAAAAAACCTTGAAAATCAAATGATTAACAAGGTTTTTAGTACAGAAGACGGGACTTGAACCCGTACGGGCCTTACAGCCCACTGGATTTTAAGTCCAGCGTGTCTACCAATTCCACCACTTCTGCATTGGTATTTTTATATATTGTAGAGCGAAAGACGGGATTTGAACCCGCGACCCTCACCTTGGCAAGGTGATGCTCTACCCCTGAGCTACTTTCGCAGATCTGTTTTTTTTAAAGAACGAGCATTTATAACCGTAAATGCGAGGGCAAATTTAATACAAATCTGCTAATTGCAAAGATTTTTTTAAATTTATTTTAAAAATTTAGTTAAACAACTTGTTTTAAGGTTGTAAATTTTAAATAATAAAATATATTTGCACAGATTTTAAGTACTGTGATGCAAATATCTTCGAATTCTATACCTGAAAAATTCAATTTTTCAACTGTTTTTTCTGATTTTAAACAGTTAACAAAAGTTGGATTGTCATTAAGTGTTGTTTTTTCTTCAGTAGCTGGGTACTTACTAGCAGTTGATAAAATTGATATTTTAACAATATTAATGTTAGCAATAGGCGGATATTTAATGGTTGGAGCATCAAATGCTTTTAATCAAATTATTGAAAAAGATACGGATGCTTTAATGAAACGAACCAAAAATAGGCCTTTACCTACAGGTAGAATGCACGTTTCTATGGCTATGGTTATTGCTATTTCATTTACTATTTTAGGATTAACAATATTATACAATATAAATCCTAAAAGTGCATTGTTTGGTGCAATTTCTATATTTTTATATACCAGTGTTTACACTCCATTAAAGTCTGTAACACCATTAGCAGTTTTTGTAGGAGCAATTCCAGGAGCAATTCCTTTTATGTTGGGCTGGGTTGCAGCTACTAATCATTTTTCAATAGAACCAGGAACTTTATTTCTGATTCAATTTTTTTGGCAGTTTCCACACTTTTGGGCTATTGCTTGGTTACAATTTGATGAATATAAAAAAGCCGGTTTTAATTTAATGCCAATGGGGCAAAAAAATAAAAAAGCTGTAATTCAGATTATAATTTATACGATTTGTTTAACCTTTGTATCTATAATTCCAGTATTTAAAATAACAGGCAATTTTTATATTTATCCAATTACAGCTGTTATTTTAGTAGCTTTAGGAGGAAAAATGTTGTTTTATGCTATCAAATTGTATAAATTTCAAACGGATAAACATGCTAGACAGTTAATGCTATCTAGTGTTTTATATATTACCTTAATACAAATTATTTACGTAGTAGATAAATTTTTACACTAACTAAATGAAAGAATCAATAGAACAAGAATTAAAAAAATCTCAACGAAAATCAGCAAAGCCAATGCTTTGGATATCGATGATTAGTATGACTATGATGTTTGCTGGGTTAACTAGTGCATACGTAGTAAGTAGGTCTAGGGCTGATTGGGTTTCATTTAATTTGCCAAACGCTTTTAATATTAGTACAACTTTAATTGTGTTAAGTAGCTTTACTTTTTTAATGGCAAAAAGATTTATAAAAAAAGAAAACCAGCAATTAACTACACTATTTTTAATAGCTACTTTGTTATTAGGATTAGGATTTGTTTATTTTCAATTTGATGGTTTTTCGCAACTTTATCAGGAAGGATTATATTTTGCAGGTGACCAAAGTACTGTAAAATCATCATTTATATATGGAATTGCCATTGCCCATTTAGTCCACATTTTTGCGGGGTTAATTGTTTTAATAGTGGTGTTATTTAATCAGCTTTCAAAAAAATATTCTGCCTCAAATTATTTGGGTTTAGAGTTAGGAGCAATCTTCTGGCATTTTGTAGATATCCTTTGGGTTTACTTATTTTTCTTTTTCTATTTTATTAGATAAATAAAAAAATGTATTTTTGGCACAATTATTACTAAAAAAAATCAAAAACTAACTTTATATGGAAGCAACTATTGCTACTAAAACTAATCATTCTACTTGGGACGGAGGGAAAAATAAACCATTAGGAGCAAGTTATGGTAAAATGATGATGTGGTTCTTTATTTTATCAGATGCTTTAACTTTCTCTGCTTTTCTTGGAGCGTATGGTTTAACTAGGTTTAAATTTATTGAATCATGGCCAATAGCCGATGAGGTTTTTACTCACGTACCTTTTATGCATGGTGTTTCTGCACCTATGTATTATGTTGCATTTATGACCTTTATTTTAATTTTCTCCTCTGTAACTATGGTGTTGGCTGTTGATGCAGGTCATCAATTGAAAAAAAATAAAGTAATCTTTTATATGTTTTTAACCATTATTGGAGGTTTAATATTCTTAAGTTCTCAAGCTTGGGAATGGAAACAGTTTATAGGAGGTGAATATGGCGCTTTACAATTAAAAGATGGTAAAATCATTCAGTTTGTAGATAAAACTGGACATCAAATTTCTTTAGAAAGTTTTGCCGCTCATACTAAAACAGAAAGAGTGCGAAGTACAAGATCAAATGGATTATGGTTTGTTAGCGAAAGCTCATTACCACCAGTAACAGTTAGTCAAGTAGTAGCTGGTTTTAAAGCAAACCCTGATATTACTATTAGAACTGAGAAATTAAATTTAGAAACTAAACAAAAAACAATTATTCCTAGAGAAAAAGCAATGGCTTTTTTAAACGAAGCTAAAGCAGTAGTTAAAGGAGCAAACTTAAAAGTGAATGAATATGGTAAAACAGCATTTGCAGATTTCTTTTTCTTTATAACAGGATTTCACGGTTTTCACGTTTTTTCAGGGGTTTTAATTAATATTATTATATTTTTTAATGTTATTATTGGAACATATGAACGAAGAGGACATTACGAAATGGTTGAAAAAGTTGGATTATACTGGCACTTCGTAGATTTAGTTTGGGTATTCGTATTTACATTCTTCTACTTAATTTAATTGAAAACATAAAATGGCACACGCACAAGAACATACATCGCACACAAAATTAATTTGGAAGGTTTTTGCAATTCTTTCCGTAATTACAATAGTTGAAGTTTTTTTAGGTATTGAAAAACCAGATTTTCTTTATCTAACTAATTTTATAGGAACCAATTTATTAAATATAATTTTCATTGTTTTAACTTTAGTTAAAGCTTATTATATTACTTGGTTCTTTATGCATATGGCAGATGAAAAAAAGAACTTAAGAAGAGCTGTTGTTTGGACTGCAGTTTTTTTAATTGCTTATTTAGCTACACTATTGCTAATTGAAGGTGGCTATATACATAGTGTTTTAGGTCCATTAACAAAATGGAACTACTAAATAGAAAATATCTATAGATAAAGGTGGTTTTTAACCGCCTTTTTTTGTTTTTTTGCAGTACGTATGAAAAAATTTTGGGTACTTTTCAGTTTATTTATATTACCTCTGATATTTTATATTTTTTTATCCAAAGGAATTTATAGATATCAAAACTTACCTATTTTAACTAATAAAGTGGTAAACGTTGAGCAATACTCACAAAGTACAACATTTACTAACAAATTATCCGTAGTTTGCTTTCCTGGCGAAAAAAATGATTTATCAAAAGCTAATATTTTTAATTTAAATGAAGTTATTTATAAACGATATAATCAAAAACCATTTTTTCAAATGGTTGCGATTATGCCAATAACAGCAAAAAAAGATTTTGAAAAAGTAAAGGAACAATTAGGTCTGTATACCGATCTTAAAAACTGGCATTTTGTATTTACATCTAAAGATAATATTAAAAAAATATATGATAGCTTTAAAGCTCCAGGTACTTTAGATAAAAATTCACAATCGCCAAATGCTTATATTATTGATAGAAAATTAAGATTGAGAGGTAGAAAAGATGATAAAGATACTGAAGATGGAAAATTATATGGTTATAATATGAAATCTGTAGCTGTTTTAAAAAATAAAATGAAAGATGATATTGATATTATTTACTATCAATATAAAAAATCAGCGGAGAAAGAAAGACGAAACAAAAACAATCACTAATGAAAAAATATTCATATGTTGGCATCGCTTTTATTATATTAATTTTTGGAATTTATGCTGTTCCTAAAATTGTAAATAAATTTAAAAAGCCAAAATTAGCGACTATTACAAAAGTTCCAGATTTTGAATTTATTAATCAAGATGGAAAATTAATTACCAATTCATTTTATAAAAATAAAGTTTATGTAGTAGAATTTTTTTTCACTACATGCCCAACAATTTGCCCAAAAATGAATAAAAACATGGTAACTATTCAAAATAAATTTTATGGAAACCCAAATTTTGGCATTGCTTCATTTAGTATAAATCCAAAACATGATACTCCTAAAATTTTAAAAGAATATGCAAAAGAACATGGGGCAACATTAAAGAATTGGAATTTTTTAACAGGAGATCAAGATAAAATTTATGAATTAGCTAATATTGGGTTTACTTTATATGCAGGAGAAGATAGCCAGGCAGCTGGAGGGTTTGAACATTCAGGTTCATTTGCTATAGTGGATAAAAACGGTAATATTAGATCGAGATATGATGAATATGGAAATCCTATTGCTTTTTATGATGGTTTAGATCCAAAAGAAATTCATAAAATAATAGAAGATGTTAATATATTATTAAATGAATAATGGAAAAAATTTCAAAGAAATATAATACTTGGATTATTATTTTATCTATTGCAATTCCACTAGTTGTAGCTTTACTGTTTAGTGTAAAAATAGACCTTAAATTACCTGTTTTTTTACCTCCAATTTATGCTACAATTAACGCATTTACAGCAGTAATTTTAATAATTGCACTATGGGCAGTAAAATCTAAAAAGATTCGCCTTCACGAAAAATTAATGAAAACAGCAATTGTATTTTCTGTTTTATTTTTATTGTTATATGTGTTGTATCATATGACTTCTAATTCAACAAAATTTGGAGGTGAAGGACCAATAAGAATTGTTTATTTTATATTGTTAATTTCACATATTTTGCTATCTATTGCAGTAATTCCATTTGTTTTAATTACTTACGTTAGAGCAATTACCAATAATATTGAATTACATAAAAAAATAGCTAAATATACTTTCCCTATTTGGTTATATGTTGCAATTTCAGGTGTTTTAGTTTATATTTTAATTTCACCATATTATCACCATTAATGAGAAAGCTTATTTACATATTAGTTTTTTTAAGCTTCCAATTTGCCAATGCGCAATGTGCTATGTGTAGAGCGGTAGTTGAAAGTGGTGATGCTTCTCAGGCCGAAGGATTAAATTCAGGAATACTATATTTAATGGTTTTTCCGTATTTATTGGTTGGGGCATTAGTTTTCTTTTTAATCAAAAGGATACGAAAGCATAAAATTTAACATTTCTATAAGAGGTTTACTGTGTAACAAATGATAAATTTAGTCGTCTTATAACTAAATTTAACCAAAAAAACTGACCTATAGCTGATGAGAACTAAATTTGTAAGTGTTTTAGCATTATTATTTTTAATTAATGTTCATGCACAAAAAAAAATATGGAGCCTACAAGAATGTATAAACTACGCCTTAGATAATAATATCTCTATAAAACAGCAAGAACTTAATAACCAATTAGTTGAAGAAAATATTACAACTGCAGAAGGTAATTTTTATCCTTCCTTAAATGCTTCAGCTTCACAGAATTTTAATTTTGGTTCTTTTATAGATATAAATGGAGGACGAGTTTCAAAAGATTCAAGATCAAATAATTTTAGTTTAAGTACTAGTGTAACTGTGTTTAATGGATTTAGAAATAAATATAATTTATTGCAAGCCAAAAAACAGCTGCAAGCCGCAGGATTTGATTTGCAAGAAAATAAAAACAACATTATGCTGTATGTTGTTAACTCATACTTAAACGTACTTTTAGCTAAAGAAAACATTATTATTGCTCAAGATCAAGTAGATATTAGTAAAAATCAAGTTGAAAAAGCTAAGGATTTAGTTGCTGCTGGATCTAGTGCTAAAGCTGCTTTGTTAGAAGCTGAAGCTAGTAAAGCTAGTAACGATGAAAAACTTACCAATGCTAAAAATAGTTTGGATTTAGCTTTGTTAAGCTTATCTCAACTACTTCAAGTTTCTAATAAAGGTTTTGATGTTGAAGATGTAAAACTAAATATTGATTCTGCATCTTTATTATATAATGATACGGATGCTATTTTTAATAAAGCACAAACTATTTTACCAGAAATAAAAAGTGCAGAATTAGGAGTGGAAAACGCTGCTACAAGCCTTAAAATTGCAAAATCTTGGCAATATCCATCATTGTCTTTTGGAGCAGGAGTAGGGACTGGATATCAACACTATCAAGGAAGTAAAGACGTTCGTACTATTATTGACCCAAATACTAATTTACCGGTTATTGTTCCAAATGGTTTTGGGCAACAATTAAGTGATAATTTAGGTTATAATTTTGGATTTTCTTTAAATATTCCAATTTTTAATGGGTTTCAAACTAAAGTTGGAATAAATAAAGCTAAAATTAATCAGGATAAGGCAAACCTACAATTGCTAGATAAAAAATTGAAATTAAGAGAAAGTATTGAGAGAGCGTATGCAGATGCAAAGGCTTCTTTAAATCAATATATAGCAGCAAAGAAATCATTAGATGCACAAAATGAGTCTTTTAAAAATGCACAAGAAAGTTATAATTCTGGAGTAATGAATTTCTTTGATTTTGACCAAGTTAGAAATCGTCTAGTTAGTGCAAAATCATCTATGATAAATGCAAAATACAACTATGTATTCAGAACTAAATTATTAGAATATTATTACGGCATACCTATTGTAGTTGAATAGGTTTTATTGTAAATACTTTGAAAAACATTCAGCTTTTTGGTTGAATGTTTTTTTATTGAAAACATTTGAAATAAGTATATTTGCATTTTAAATTAATGTAGTTTGGTATATATTTTAAATATTGAAACCGCAACAAAAAATTGTTCCGTAAGCGTTTCAAAAGATGGTAAAGTTATTGCATTACACGAATTAAACGATGGTAAATATTCTCACGCAGAAAAATTGCATGAATTTATTAAAACTGTAATAGAAGAATCGAATATTGAATTTAAAGATTTAAATGCAGTTGCAGTAAGTAAAGGACCAGGATCCTATACAGGTTTACGTATAGGTGTTTCTGCAGCAAAAGGAATTTGTTTTTCTTTAGATATTCCGCTAATTGCAACTAATACACTGCAAACTTTAGCAATGTCTATTACTAATAATGATGGAATTAAAATACCATTATTAGACGCTAGAAGGATGGAAGTTTATAGTGCTGTTTTCTCTAATAAAAACATGGAAATTAGAGAAGTAGAAGCAGAAATTATAGATAAAACCTCTTTTAATGAATATCTAATTGGTGGAAAAGTTTATTTTTTAGGCGATGGAGCTTCTAAATGTAAAGAAATAATTACTCATAAAAATGCTATATTTTTAGAGGATAAATTTCCATCAGCTAATGAAATGGCAAAATTATCAATTGAAAAATATAAAATAAGCGACTTTGAAAATGTCGCTTATTTTGAACCTTTTTATTTGAAAGACTTTTTGATTACAATGCCAAAAAATAAATAAACTTAATTATTATAAAGTATTATAATAATTAAAAATCTTAATTAAATCATTTTCTCTAGTAGGTTTTAATTTTTTTGATTTAATAAATTTTTTTATTTGTTGAGATTTATCCCCGAAAATATTTATAAATAATTTCTTTTTTTTAGGAATTTCTAAAATTTCAGTGTTTAGTTTGTAAAAATAAGAATAACTTTTATTAAATCGAGCAGGATGATCAGTTTCATAAGATGATTTAGCTTTTTTTGCAGGTGTTAAAGTAACAGTATATTTTTTATACAAAGTAGACTTTTTTCTATTTAGTAAAACTTCTAAATAACCTGTTTTGGTTTTATTCTTTGTTGTTTTATAGGTTAATAATTCAAATTTTTTCTTATAAATTGAAATTTTAAAACAATTTAATTTTCTTAAATTAATAAAAGAGTTTTCAGATTTTTGAATTTCAATTATATCTCTAAAGATATTATATCTAATCAAAAATTGATAAATTTTGTTTTCAATAGTGTTAGTTATTCTCCCTATTTCAAATTTTTTACTTTCGAGATATGGACTACCTGTATAATTAGCAAATTCTTTATTTTTAGCATAAGGATTTAAGGTTATATATAAATTTGAAACAGCAGAGCTATAATAATAACTGGAAGGAGTCCATGGAGCAATCCCAGTAGCAACACCATGCCTTCTTGCTTGTCCAAGGGAAATTGAACTAATAAAAATAATAAGGACAAGAGAATATAAATTTTTCATAGCATATTTCTATAGAAATTAGATAATTAAATTTACGCAATTTTTTTAAAGTATATAAATATAAACAAAAAATTAATAATATTAGTTTTATTTATTTAAATAAATAAGTATAAAAAGTCAGATTAAAAAATTTATTTTTTAATCTGATGTGTATTTGGAATTTCAAAATTAGCTTTGTTAAAAGTTAATTTATTTTCTTTATTGTAATTAATAATATTTAGATTTGGCAAAGTTCCATTCGGAATATTATTAATTTATTTTGTTATAAATGCTTGATTTTTTAGTTATACTAATTTTACTTAGCATTTTAATTTAATTACTTACTTTAAATTTTTTAGAAAATAATTGAACCTATCTTTATATAGCATTATAATAATTAAAAATCTTAATTAAATCATTTTCTCTTATAGGCTTTAATTTTTCCTTTTTAATAAAAGATTTTATTTGTTGAGATTTATTCCCGAAAATATTTATAAATAATTTCTTTTTTTTAGGAATTTCTAAAATTTCATTGTTTAGTTTATAAAAATAAGAATAACTTTTATTAAATCGAGCAGGTTTATCTTTTTCAAAAGAGGATTGAGCTTTTTTTGCGGATATTAAAGTAACAGTATATTTTTTATATAATCCAGTGTTTTTACGATTTAGTAAAACTTCTAAATAACCTGTTTTAATTTTACCCTTTATTTTATATGTTAATAACTCAAATTTCTTCTTATAAAGAGAAATTTTAAAATAATTTAATTTATTTAGGTTAACAAAAGAGTTTTCTGATTTTTGAACTTCAATGATGTCTTTATAGATGTTGTATCTAATCAAGAATCGGTAAACTTTATTTTCAGTTGTATTAGTTATTGTTCCTACTTCAAATTTTTTACTTTCGAGATATGGGCTACCTGTATAATTAGCATATTCTTTATTTTTTGCATAAGGGTTTATGGTTATATATAAATTTGAAACTGCAGAATTATAATAATAACTTGATGGTTGTGTTTGCCCTATTGAAACTGAGTAAATAGAAATAAAAAAAAAGAAAGAAAGTATGTTTTTCATAAAAATTAGATTAAGCTTTAAAGATATTGTCAAATATACTTGAGTTTACTTTATAAAACAATATTAACTCGAAGGATGTTTTGTAATTATTGAAATTAAAAAACAAATTAATTATTTTTTAATTTCAACTTGATGTGGGTATGGAATTTCAATACCAGCTTTGTCAAGTGCTAATTTACCTTCTTCCAGAATGTTAAAATAAACTTTCCAGTAGTTTTCTGTTTTAGTCCAAGGGCGAACAGCAAAATTAACGGAGCTATCTGCTAATTCAGAAACGTTTATAGTTGGAGCAGGATTTTTTAAAATATCTGGATTATTTAGTAATACTTGCATTAAAACTTCTTTTGTATGCTTTATGTCTGCATCATAACTAACTCCAAAAGTCAAATCGACACGCAATGTGCCTTCTTCAGTATAATTAATTATATTTCCATTAGATAAAGTTCCGTTTGGAATAATTATTAATCTATTTTGTGGAGAATTTAATTTTGTTACAAATATTTGAATTTCTTTAACTACACCTATTTCGCCTTGAGCTTCTATTAAATCTCCTACTTTAAAAGGCTTAAAAATCATTATTAAAGCTCCTCCAGCAAAATTAGCTAAAGATCCTTGAAGCGCTAATCCAACAGCTAAACCTGCGGCTCCTAATATAGCAATAAATGATGTTGTTTCTACACCAACTTGAGCAATAGCAGTTATAAAAACTAATATTTTTAAAGCCCAGTTTAATAAGTCTCCAAGAAAATTTTGAAGTGTTATATCAACACCTCTTTTTTCCATTAGTTTTTGAGTCAGTTTTACAATTTTTTTAGAAAGCCATAACCCAATTACTAAAATTAAAATAGCAATTATTACATTGGCTGCATTATTTTTAATAAATGTTAAAGCGATGTCTAAATATTTTTGGTAATTCATAATTTTAAAATTTTAATAAAATTAATAATAATCCAATAATTGCTGGTACAGATTGGATAAAAAATAATTTAATTTTCTTTGTTGTATATGCTCCATATAATCCTGCAATTGAAACGCATAATAAAAAGAAAATTGCAATTTTATCGAAATTAGCTTTTTCAATTATAGCCCAAATTAATCCTGCAGCCAAAAAGCCATTGTATAATCCTTGGTTTTTTGCAAGTGTTTTAGAAGTTTTGGCATCTTCAAGTTTTAAACCAAAAGTTTTTAATCCTTTAGGTTTATCCCAATAAAACATTTCTAAAATCATAAAATAAATATGTTCAAAAGCCACTAATGCCACAAAAAATATTGATATATATTTCATAATTAATAGTTTATTTTAATTTGATTCCAAGCTTTGTTTATATCTGTAACGGGTAATTGGCAAGCTCCATCAACACAAATATATATTAAAGTTTTTTTAGTTGCATCTCTTCCTTCCATTAAAGGAATATTACTTTTTGTAATTGTTCCTGCAATTAGCTTATTAGGAATATACTTAGTATTAATTTCTTTTATTTTATTTAAAGCATCACTTCCAGAAACAGCAATTTCATAATAGGAGCCAACATAATTACTAAATAATTCTAACCAATTTGAATAACCACCGCCATAATTTTCAACTTTATCATAGACGTTAGATAACATTTGTTTACTTACTTTTAGATAGTAAGTATTAGAATAATAATGACTTAATTTAAATAAATTGTTTGCCATAATTGAATTTGAAGAAGATATAACATTGTCTTCTATTTCTAATTTTCGAGTAATTAATTCAGCATCTCTATCTGAAGTAAAATAAAACATATGGTTTTTTTGATCGAAAAAATGATCAAATGTATAATCGGTTAATTGTTTGGCGGTAGTTAACCATTTTTCATTTAAAGTAGCTTCATATAAACTTATAAAAGCATCAATAACGGTTGCATAATCTTCTAAATATCCATTAATAGTACTTTTGCCATTTTTGTAATTGTGATTTAATCCACCATCTGAAGTAATTTGTTTAGAAACAATAAATTGAGCATTTTTTAATGCAATATCTAAATAATGAGAATTATTAAAAACCGAGTAAGCATCTATATAACCTTTAAGCATTAAAGCATTCCAGGAGGTTAAGGATTTATCATCTAATCTTGGTTGCGATCTTTTTTCTCTGACCACTAATAATTTTTTATTCCATTCAGATACTTTTTCTTCTAAGGTTTTTAAAGTGATATGATTTTTTTTAGCAAAAACTTCGTCCGATTCATTTCTAATTAAAACATAATTTTGATTTTCCCACAAACCATAATTATTAATATTGTAATAATTAGAAAATAACTCAAAATCATTTCCTAAAATTTCTTGTAATTCTTCTTTTTTCCATACATAATAAGCTCCTTCTTCTAAATTACCTTCTTTGTCTAAACTATCTGCATCTAATGAAGAATAAAAAGCTCCTTCTTTACTGGTCAGTTCATTGTCTATAAACTGAAGCGTTTTGTAAACAACATTCTTATAGGTTTTATTTTTAGTAGCTTGATAGGCTTTTGAATACAAACTAACCAATTGCCCATTATCATAAAGCATTTTTTCAAAGTGAGGAATATGCCATTTTTGATCGGTGGAATATCTTGAAAATCCACCTTCAATTTGGTCAAAAATTCCACCAAAAGCCATATTATCTAATGTTGTATTTACATAATCATTAATTTCAGGATCATTAGCTTGATTACCATATCTAAGCAAAAAACTAAGATTATTTGGCATTGGAAATTTTGGAGATCCTTTGGAGCCTCCTAACTTTGTATCTAAATTATTTTTCCAGTTGTCAACTGTTTTTTTTAATTTATCAATTGAAATGATAATGTCTTTATCATTAAACTGAACTAAACTTGAATTTTTAACTCCTTCAGTAAGTTTTTCTGCGTATTCTATTGCTTTTCCAGGATCTTCTTTATATAAATTCGCTAATTGAGTAAGTGCATTTATCCAATTTTTTTTAGGAAAATAAGTTCCTCCCCAAATAGGACGACCATCTGGCAAAGCAATACAATTTAAAGGCCAACCACCTCTTCCAGTCATTAATTGTACAGCATTCATGTAAACTTGATCAATATCGGGTCTTTCTTCTCGGTCTACTTTAATACTGATGAAGTTTGCGTTCATAACTTTAGCAACTTCTTTATTTTCAAAACTTTCATGTTCCATTACGTGACACCAATGACAAGATGAATATCCAATAGAAATAATTAATAATTTATTTTCCTTTTTTGCTAGTTCTAAAGTTTCATTATTCCAAGCCATCCAATTAACTGGATTGTGGGCATGTTGCAATAGGTAAGGACTGGTTTCAGTTATTAATTTGTTTGTGTATTTATTTTTAGACTCTTGCATTTTTATTTCGTTTTGTTTTTTACAACTTATTATGTTTATAAATAAAATGATTATTAGTAAATATTTCATAATAATTTGCAAAATATTTTAAAAGAAAAAAGCGCTTTATTAATAAAGCGCTTTTTTAACTTTTTACGTTGTTATTTAACTTCAAAGGTAATTTTAACGTTTACTCTAAATTCTTCCACGTTATTGTTATTAACAACAACACTTTGTGACTGTACAAATGCAGATTTAATATGCTTAACACTTTTTGAAGCATGTGCAATTGCATTTTTAGTGGCTTCTTCCCAATTTTTTGGAGAGCTAGCCATTATTTCGATAACTTTCATTACTGCCATAATCTTGATTTTTTTAAATTGTATACTTACAATATACAAAATAATTTACAGATTACTAGTAATTTACAAAGTGTCTATAGCTTAAATATGAATTAATTTAATGCTTTTTTAATTCTGTTAACGGCTTCGCGAAGCTGTGTTTCTGATGCGGCAAAAGAAATTCTAATACAATTTGGATCTCCAAATGCTTCACCTGATACGGTAGCTACATTTGCTTTTTCCAATAAAAACATAGAAAAATCAGAAGCAGAATTTATAAAAATGCCTTTAATTGTTTTTCCAAAAAAATAGGTAACATCAGGGAAAAGATAAAAAGCACCATCTGGAACAGTTAATTTAAATCCATCAATTTCTTTAAATAATTCAAGCAACATATCTCTTCGTTGCTTAAATTCGTCTACCATATATTGAATTTTGGAAACAGGAGCTTCAATGGCTGTAATAGTAGCTCTTTGAGCAATACAGTTTGCTCCAGACGTAATTTGTCCTTGCATTTTTGTACAAGCTTTTGCTATCCATTCAGGAGCTCCCATATAACCAATTCTCCATCCAGTCATTGCAAAAGCCTTTGCAACACCGTTAATAGTTATGGTTCTATCGTACATGCTTTCTATAGAAGCAAAACTAAAAATAGGAACATTGTAATTTATATGTTCATAAATTTCATCTGAAATTATATAAATTGATGGATGTTTTTCTAAAACTTTTGCCAAGGCTCTGTATTCAGCTTCAGAATATACGGCACCACTTGGATTGCTAGGTGAATTAAAGAAAATTAATTTAGTTTTTGGAGTAATAGCTTCCTCTAATTGTTTTGGTGTAATTTTAAAATCTGTTTCAACGGAAGAAGGAATAACTTTGTAGGTTGCTTCTGCTAAGGTTGAAATTGCACTATAACTAACCCAATAAGGGGCAGGAAGTAATACTTCATCTCCTGGATTTAATAATACCATAGCAACATTTGCAAGAGATTGTTTTGCGCCTGTTGATACTACGATTTGAGAAGGGTTATAATTTAAATTATTATCTCGTTTAAATTTTTTGCAAACAGCTTCTTTTAACTCCATATATCCATCTACAGGAGTATAAGAGTTATAATTTTGATTTATAGCTTCAATTGCAGCATCTTTTATAAAATCAGGAGTATTAAAATCAGGTTCTCCTAAACTTAAACTGATTATATCAATTCCCTGATTTTTTAACTCTCTTGCTTTGGCAGCCATAGCAAGAGTTGCAGATATTGGTAAATTATTAATTCTGTTGGATAATTGATTTTTCATATCAAAAATAATTATAAGTAAGCAGGTTTAGATCCTAAAGTTTTTAGTTGTTTAAAATGTTCAATAATTGCTTTTCTGGTAGTTTTGTACTCATTATAAGGCAAGTTAAACTCTAAAGCAGTTTCTTTTACAATTTTAGCGATTTTTTGATAATGGATGTGTGATATATTAGGAAATATATGGTGTTCAACTTGATGATTTAATCCACCAGTATACCAAGAAATAAATTTATTTTTTGGTGCAAAATTAGAAGTGGTATATAATTGATGAACAGCCCAAGTATGTTCTAAGTTTCCATCTTTATTTGGTTCAGGCATTTCGGTTTTAGGTACTACATGTGCTAACTGAAAAATTACACTTAAAATAATTCCTGCTGTATAATGCATTACAAAAAAACCAAGTAAAACTTTCCACCAAGCTATATCTAAAACAGCTAATGGAAGTACAATCCATAATAAATAATATACTATTTTAGAAATTATTAAAATAGTCCATTCTTTAGTAGGGTTTGGAAATTTCCCATAAGAAAGTTTACGTTTTAAATAATTGTGCATTTGTTTAAAATCGGTTGTAATAGCCCAGTTTATAGTTAATAAACCATAAAGAAAAAATGAATAATATTTTTGAAATTTATGAATCCATAACCATTTTGCTTGTTTTGAAAAACGAATAATTCTACCAGCATCAATATCTTCATCATGGCCATGTATATTTGTAAAAGTATGGTGTAAAACATTGTGTTGAACTTTCCAATTATAAACGTTACCAGCTAAAATATAAATGCTGCTACCCATAATTTTGTTTACCCATTTTTTACTAGAAAAAGATTCGTGATTACTATCATGCATTACGTTCATACCAACACCAGCCATTCCAATGCCAATTACAACAGTTAATAAAAGAAGTGCCCATTGAGGCATATGCACTGTTAAAATTAAAATTAATGGAATCAAGAAAACACTAAACATAATTATTGCTTTAGTATATAATTTCCAATTACCAGTTTTTTTTACATTATTTTCTTTAAAATAGCTATTTACACGTTTATTTAAAGTTCTAAAAAATTTAGCTTTATCAATTCTTGAGAAGCTGATGGTTTTAATAGACATAATAATTATTTTGATTCAATAGTTTATTTGTGTTTGTAAGGCAACGAAAATAAATCATTTTTATGAGTTACAGGTTTTTTTTGAAGAAAATAACATTTTTTTGGGAAGTGTTAATTACGTTATATAATTGTATTTTTGCGTTTATTCAAAGTAAAATATGGATATAATAAGAAAATATTTTCCCGATTTAACCGAAAGCCAATATGTTAAATTTGAGGCTTTAAAAGATGTTTATACCAATTGGAATGCGCAAATTAATGTGATTTCAAGAAAAGATATTGATGAACTATATGTAAAACATGTATTACATTCTTTAGGTATAGCAAAAGTTCAGTCCTTTAACTCTGGAGCAAAAATTTTAGATATTGGAACAGGAGGAGGGTTTCCAGGAATTCCTCTGGCTATTTTATTTCCTGAAGTTGAATTTTATTTGGTAGACTCAATAGGTAAAAAAATAAAAGTTGTAAATGAAGTTACAAATGCTTTACAATTAACAAATGTAAAAGCAGCTCATATGAGAGCCGAAAAAGTTAATGATAAGTTTGATTTTATTGTAAGTAGAGCTGTAACTAATATGGATGATTTTGTTAAATGGACCTATAAAAAAATAGCAAAAAAACAAAATCATTTTTTGAAAAACGGTATTTTATATTTAAAAGGCGGCGATTTAAAACAAGAACTTCAAAATTTTCCAAAAGCTACTATCTATAATCTTTCAGAATATTTTAAAGAAGACTTTTTTGAAACTAAAAAAGTGGTTCATATTCCGTTAAAATGTTACTAATGTGACATTTGTTATGTTTTGTTTATGAAATAGTTACTAGTTTTGTGCCGAAATTTTATTATAAATTAATGTAAATAGCAGATAGTTACAAAATATTTAACCTGTTTTTATCCCCCTCAAATTAAAAACAGGCTTTGTATCATATACTTAAATACAGAAAATAATAATAAATATTTTAACATTAGTAAAAAAAGCTCACCATTGGTGGGCTTTTTGTTTTATGACAATCGTCATTGCCAAATAAAACCTATTAAGATATTTTTGTCTTTTAAATAATAAACTATGACTGAAACTAAAGAATGTTTGGTTTGTAAAAAAAGCTCAAACGAAACACCAGTAACAAAATTTTATTACCAAGAAAGTGAATTTTATATTTGTCCGCAACATATACCAGTTTTAATTCATAACCCTCAAGAATTAATTGGCTTACTGCCAGATGCTGATAAATTGCAAAAAGGATAATTAAACATTAGTATAAAAATAAAAAAACTCGCCAATTGGCGAGTTTTTTTATTTGAATTTAGGGTTAACCTAAAAACGGATATCTATAATCTGTTGGAGGTACAAAAGTTTCTTTTATCGTTCTGTTATTAACCCAACGTAATAAGTTCCATACGGAACCTGCTTTATCATTAGTTCCAGATCCACGAGCTCCACCAAAAGGTTGTTGCCCAACAACTGCTCCTGTTGGTTTATCATTAATGTAAAAATTACCAGCAGCGTTTTCTAATTTGTTAGTTGCAAAGTCAATAGCGTATCTATCTCCACTAAAAATAGCACCTGTTAAAGCGTATTCACTAGTATTATCTATTACGTCTAAAATATTTTCCCATTCATTATCATCATAAATATAAATAGTGATAATAGGTCCAAACAATTCAGTATACATAGTTACATACTGAGGGTTTGTTGTAACAATTACTGTAGGTTCAATAAAATATCCTTTTGAGTCATCATAACCTCCACCAACAATAATTTCAGCATCGCTATCTTTTTTAGCTTGATCAATATAACCAGAAAGTTTTTTAAAAGCTCTATCATCAATTACAGCATTTATAAAATTACCTGTATCAGCTGGAGAACCCATTTTAAAAGAATTTACATCTTTAATTACGGATTCTTTTATGTCTTTCCATAAACTTTTTGGTAAGTATGCTCTTGAAGCTGCTGAACATTTTTGACCTTGAAATTCAAATGCTCCTCTTGAAATAGCAGTTGCTACTTCTTGAGCATTAGCAGTTGGATGTGCCCAAATGAAATCTTTTCCACCTGTTTCTCCAACTATTCTAGGATAAGATTTGTAAGTATCCATGTTATTTCCAATAGTTGCCCAGAAACTTTTAAATACAGGTGTTGAACCTGTAAAATGAACTCCAGCAAAATCTTTACTATCTAATAAAACATCTGTTATCATTCCAGAATTACCTGTAACCATATTTATAACACCATCAGGTAAACCTGCTGCTTTGAATAATTCCATAATTACTTGAGCAGAATAAACTTGAGATCTTGCAGGTTTCCAAATAACAACATTTCCCATTAATGCAGGTGCTCCAGGTAAATTTCCAGCAATAGAAGTAAAGTTAAATGGTGTAATAGCATATACAAAACCTTCTAAAGGTCTGTATTCCATTCTGTTCCAAATTCCTGCAGCAGATTCTGGTTGATTACTGTAAATTTCAGTCATAAATTGAACATTAAATCTAAAGAAATCAATTAATTCACAAGCAGAATCTATTTCTGCCTGAAATACGTTTTTTGATTGTGCAATCATAGTTGCAGCATTCATTTTGTCTCTAAAAGGACCAGCTAATAAATCAGCAGCTTTTAAAAATATAGCAGCTCTATCTTGCCAGCTTGTTTTAGCCCATTTCACTCTTGCTTCGGCAGCTTTTTCAATAGCTAATTCAAGGTGTTCACGTTCTGCAGTATGATATTTTCCTACACAGTGTTTGTGGTCATGTGGCGGATGAATATCTACTGTTTTTCCAGTTCTAAATTCTTTGCCTCCAATATAAAAAGGAATATCAATTTCTTCTTGATACATTTTGTTATAAGTAGCTAACAAAGTTTTTAACTCTGGGCTACCTGGAGCGTATGATTTAATAGGCTCGTTAACAGCTTTTGGTACTTGGTAAAATCCTGAAGCCATAATATTTATTTTTTAAAGGTTTTTTATTTTAAATTTGTTGCAAAGTTACGTAATTGAAACGACTTTTTTTACTTTATTAAACTTCAAATTTGTAATAATAAATCTATGTGTACGGTTACATTTTTACCTTTAAAAAACAATAATTTTATATTAACATCAAACCGTGATGAACAGAGAACTAGAGAAACAATTCTTCCTGAAATTTACACTGAAAATGAAATAGATTTGTTGTTTCCAAAAGATAAAATTGCTGGTGGAACTTGGATTGGTGTTAGCTCAAAAAAAAGATTGGTTTGTGTGTTAAATGGTGGATTTAAAAAACATATTAGAAAACCCAATTATGTTAAAAGTAGAGGTGTAATTGCGAAAGAAATTTTAAAAGAAATAGATTTAAAAAAGTATGTAGATAATTTGAATTTAGAAAATGTAGAACCTTTTACTATGATAATTGTAGAATGGAATAATGCCGAGTTACATTTATTTGAATTAATTTGGGATGAACAGCAAAAACATTATACAAAATTAGATAAAAAGCCAAAAATTTGGTCTTCTTCAACTTTGTACGATGAAAATAGTAAAAAAACTAGGCAAACATGGTTTAAAAAATGGTTGGTAAATAATGATTTTACTTCAAATAATATTTTAAAATTTCATCATTCTGAAATTGGAGATAAAACGCAATCTATTTTAATGAAACGTTCAACTATACAAACAGTTAGTATAACTTCAGTTAAAAAGGATAATGAGCAAATAGAAATGTTTTACGAAGATGTAATATCATTTAAAAAGAAAAAAATTCTATTTACTTAATCATAAAAGATAGCACAGATACAATTGCCAATCCTATTACAGCTAAGGTTAAATAAAATACATTTAAAATGGTAAATTTTATAAAGGTTTTCCATCTGCCTTGATGATAAAAATTACGCATTGCTTTGTATAAATATATGCTAAAAAGTAAAATAAAAATTGGCGTAAATAAATCGGTTTTAGCAAAATAATTTATTAGATAGAAAATAATATACAACAGAAAAAATACGGTTTGTGTATGAAATACAAACACTAAATGTTCCATATAAGTGTAATTTCTTCGGATAAAAATAAGTTTTAAAAACAAAGTGAATAAAGGTAAAAACACAAATAAAGCAATAGATATATATGAAGTTATTTTATTGAAAAAATAGCTGCTACCTTGTGTTTTTATTTGTTGAAAATTATAGTTAGAGTTAATAACTTGTTGGTAACAAAATGTATTCCAAAACGATTTTTCATAACCTAAACTATTTAAAGCAGTTTCAGCTTTTAATTTAGGGTGTTTATTATGATAATTATTAAAGGTTTGTATTTTGTAAATAAAGCTATTTTTTGATTTTGTGGTGTCAGATCCAAAATTCAAAAAAGATGTGTTTTTTGTGTCTGTTTTTTTAGTGTCTAAAACTTTTAAAGCATCTTCAAATTTTTTAACTGCTTTTGTTGAAGTAGAATCGTTAGGATTCTTTTTTTTAAGTTCAGATTTTACACTGGTTAAAACAGAATCTAATTGTTGTTTGTTAAAATCGGTTTTGTCTAAATTTATATTTGAATCAGAATTACTGGTAAATCCAAATATCAGAAAGAAAATAATGGAAACGTTTAAATATAATTGAAAAGGGTTTACAAAGCGAGCTCTTTTCCCTTCAATATATTGTTTTGAAACTTTTCCTGGTTTAGTTAATAACGGAATAAAGGTTTTCCAAAAACGCGAATCGTATGAAAATAATCCTGAAAATAAATTACTTAAAAAGTAAGAAAAATTTAATGGTTTTGTATTGTTTTTTTGGCCACAATAGGAACAAAAATTTTCATTGTTTAATAAAGGTTGACCACAATTTAAACATTCTAAACCTTTATCTTTTTTAGGATGATAATTTATTAGTTTTAATTTCACCTTTAATTACTAGTGTTAGGAACCATTAATTGAAATGTAGGAATTAATACTTTAAAAGATTTGGAGTTGTTTAAATTAACCATAGTATAATAACCTTCCATTGCTCCAATTGGAGAATTTAAAAAACAATTTGATTTATAAGTATGTTTTTGTAAGGGTTTTAAAATAGGTTTTTTACCAATCACACCATCGCCTTCAACTATTTCAATAGTATTTAATGAATCAAAAATTTTCCAATGTCTGTTAATTAGTTGGACTGTTTCATTACTTTGGTTTTCAATAGTAACTTGGTAGCTAAACGCATAATACAATCTATAATTTCGGTAACTAGTACCTTCAAAAATAGAAGTAACAGAAATTTTAATGCCATTTGTTACTTGTTGTACCATAATTAATTAAGTCTTTGACTTTTTTGTCAAATATACGAATTTAATTAGTTAATTTTTTAGAATTTCCATATCCAACACCAATTATTTGCGTATATCTACTACCAAATTTTTTATAATATACTAATACGGTATAATTATTTTCTGTTTGATAATGAGAACCTGAAATTTCATGGTTTGAAATGTTTTTGTTTTTATTTACGGTTACAAAATCATAATTGTAAAAACCTTGTTTCAATAAAATAGACGCTTCATATTGTCCTAATTTTTCATTGTAGAAAAGTCTGTTTGTATCGTTCAATTTCCAATTATTAAAACTTCCATTAACATAAACACTTTCATTTAATAGTTTTGGCATTTTTAAAGTAAAATGTACCCAACTATAATCAGCATCTGTATTTGGGTTTTCACCATCTAAAGTTCTAATTATAAAATTGCCATTTATATCTGGATACAAAGTGTAAGGTTCATTAGATCTAGGTTCATTAGGATATAAATAAGTGTGGTATAATTGTTTTCCTAACTCAGATTTTACTATATGCAAACTAGAATTTCTTATGGATTTATTATCAAAATATAAAAATTCATTGCCTGCCCAAAAACTGGTTTTCGCATTGTATTTATAAAGTAATTGAGTTCCTCTATAAAATTGAGGTTTTAAGTTGTTAATGGTAAATTGCCAGTTGTCGTTTTGTAAAATAATAGGTTTTATTTCTTCACTAGCATTATTAATAACAAGGTTTGGATGGTTTATAATAAACTCAACCGACTGTTTGGTTTCAATAGTAGCAACATCTCTGCTTTTATGTATAGAAACTCCTACTGTTACTTTAGGTTGATACACTAAGAATTTTCGTTGAAAAATAACTTCATCATCTTCATTTAAAACAGATATTAAATAATTTCCAGATATTTTAATTTGAGTATTCTCATTTGGAAAACTAACTTGATAATGCGTATAAGGTTGTAAAGTGTTAAAAGAATTTTGATAATCTCGTATTCTATCTTCGTTAAACCCATCAATATATTCCGAAGAATTTAAATTGGATATATCCCAATTAAATGTACAATGTTCAATTTTGTAATAATATTCTGTTTCATCTGCATTTGAATCATCAAAACTAAGTTCAAATTTATCTCCTAATTTAATTATTGGGGCATAATTATTTGTGTTGTTTGACCTCAAAATTACAGTTTTTATGTAATTAGGCTCAAGTGTCTGATTTTGGGAATAACCAAAAAAAGCGATTAAAAAAGTAACAAAAAAGCAAATAGTTTTTAAAATTTTCGACATAATTTAAGGATGTTACAAAATCTGTTCCAAAGATAAAAGGCAATATAATAAATAGAACTTATTATTACATTATTTTTAGTAATCATTATTACATAATAATTTGTTAAAATGAGCTAAAACTATAGTTTTAATTCTTATTTTTGCACAGTTTTTAACGACTATTAATAAAATCTAACATATGTCACAGGACATTCAAATTAAAAAAGGGCTAGATATAAAACTAAAAGGAGCCGCAGAAAAGGTGACCGAAAAAGCAAAATCTAGTAATGTTTACACATTAATCCCAGAAGATTTCCACAATATTATTCCTAAATTATCAGTAAAGGTTGGTGCAAAGTTAAAAGCAGGTGATACCGTGTTTTTTAGCAAAGCCAATGAAGCTGTTAAATTTCCATCACCAGTAAGTGGTGAATTAGTGGATATTATTCGCGGAGAAAAACGAAAGATATTAGCAATTAAAATCCAAGCAGACAACCAACAAGAATTTGTTGATTTTGGAAGCAAAGACCCAAAAGCTATGAAAGCAGATGAGGTTAAGGATTATTTATTAAATGCAGGTTGTTGGCCTTTTGTTAAACAAAGACCATATGATGTTATTGCAAACCCAAAAATGGAGCCAAAAGCAATTTTTATTTCAGCCTATGCAAGTGCACCTTTAGCTGCCGATTATGATTATGTATTAGCAGGTAAAGAAAAAGAATTACAAGTAGCTGTAACCGCTTTAAGTAAACTTACTCCGGGCGAAGTACATGTTAGTGTTGGTAAAAATAGTAATTCGCCATTTTCAGGTTTAGATAATATTTCACTTCATAAAGTGTCAGGACCACATCCAATTGGGAATGTTAGTACGCAAATTGCAAAAATTGATCCTATAAATAAAGGAGAAGTTGTTTGGACAATTAAACCTCAAGATTTAGTAATTATAGGAGAATTACTATTAACAGGTAAGTTTAATGCAGAACGCATTATTGCTTTGTCAGGATCATCAGTTAAAGAACCAAAATATTATACTACTAAAATAGGAGCAGATATTTCATCTATAGTAGAAGGAAAATTAAATGAAGTAGAAAGTAGAATAATTAGTGGTAATGTACTTACAGGAAGTAACGAAGGTAAAAAAGGTATTTTACGTTATTATGATAATGAAATTACAGTAATTCCTGAAGGAAATGATTATGAATTTTTTGGATGGACAAAATTTGTTTTTAATAAAGTGTCTCTTACAAGAGCTTTAACTTTTTCATGGTTGTTTCCAAACAAAAAGTATAATTTAAACACAAATACAAACGGAGAGCATAGAGCATTCGTACTTACTGGTAATTATGAAGAGGTTTTTCCTTTAGATATTTATCCAATGCAAATACTAAAATCATGTATGTATAGTGATTTAGAAGAAATGGAAAATTTAGGAATGTATGAAGTTGCACCTGAAGATTTTGCATTAACAGAATTTGTTTGTGTATCTAAACAGCCACATCAAGAAATTATTAGAAAAGGTTTAGACTTAATGTTAAAAGAAATAGGATAAAATTATGGGATTAAAAGAAAAATTACATAATATAAAAGAAAAAGGAAAGGGTAAAAAGTGGTTGTCTGCTTTTTCCGCTTTTCATACATTCTTATATACGCCAAATGAAACTACACATTCTGGAGGGCATATAAAAGGTGCGGATGATTTAAAACGTACCATGACATCGGTAATAATACCACTTATTCCGATTTTAATTTTTGCAATGTTCAATATAGGTTATCAACAGCACATTGCCATTCATGGTTATCAAGAAAATATGTCATTTTTTAGTGGCGAATTTTGGAATTTTGATAACTTTTTACTTGGAGCTTTTAAGTTAGTACCACTTTTATTGGTTTCTTATATTGTCGGTTTAGGAATTGAAGTGATTTTTGCAACCATAAACAACCACGAAGTAGAAGAAGGTTATTTTGTAACAGGTATGCTTGTTCCTTTAATTGTACCAGTTGATACTCCTTTATGGATGCTTGCAATAGCCGTAATATTTGGAGTTATTATTGGTAAAGAAATTTTTGGAGGTACAGGAATGAATATCTTAAATCCTGCACTTACCATTAGAGCATTCTTATTCTTTTCTTATCCAACTTGGATGAGTGGAGATAAAGTTTGGGTAACTGGAGCTGTTGAAAGATCAAAAGAAATTATGGCTGGCGCCAATTTAGATGCTTTTTCTGGAGAAACGCTTTTAGGAAGTTTGGCTCAAGGTAAGCATTTAGCTTATTCCGTTGCCGATATGTTTTATGGGTTTATTCCAGGTTCAATAGGCGAAACATCTACTTTATTAATCTTATTGGGAGGTTTGTATTTAATTTATACAAAAATTGGAAGTTGGAGAATTATGCTATCAGCCGTTATAGGAGCTTTAGCTATGGGACTTATTTTCAATGGAGTTGTAAATGCAGGTTGGATTGTTGAAGGAAGCAAATTTTATACCTTAATGAATACGCCATATTGGGAACACTTAATTATTGGTGGTTTTGCTTTTGGAGTAGTGTTTATGGCTACCGATCCTGTTACAGCATCTCAAACAAACAAAGGAAAATGGATTTACGGATTTTTAATAGGTTTTCTATCAATAATGATTAGAGTATTTAATCCTGCTTATCCTGAAGGTGTAATGTTAGCAATATTGTTAATGAATGTATTTTCACCAACCATTGACCATTATGTTATAGCAGGTAATATTAAAAAAAGACTTAAACGATTAAAACCAAAAACAGTTTACAATGTCAAGGAATACAGAAAGTAATACATATACCGTGCTTTTTGCAGCAGCAATGGTGCTTGTTGTGGGCTCATTATTAGCTTTTGTTGCAGAATCTTTAAAAGGTAAAATTGCTGAAAATAAACGTATAGAAAAGCAACAAAATATATTATACGCAATGGGAGTTAACGATAACGAAGAAGGTTCCGTTAATTTCATCCCAAAGAACGAAGTAGATAAAGATTTTTCTAAATATATTGTTAAACAATATGTAATTGATGGCACAACAGCTAAAGAAAATGATAAGGCGTATTTAATAGATATTAAAAAAGAAGCAGAAAAAGCTAAAAACCCATCTTATACCAGAAGATTACCTTTGTTTGTAGGAGAAAAAAATAATAAGTTTTATTACATAGTTCCAGTTAGAGGAAAAGGATTATGGGATGCAATTTGGGGTTATGTAGCTTTAGATAAAGATTTAGTTATACAAGGTGTTTATTTTGACCATGCTGGAGAAACACCTGGTTTAGGGGCTAATATTAAAGAGCGCTTTTTTATGGATGAATTTACAGGAGAGCATATATTAAAAGATGGCGTTTTTGAAGGCGTAACTGTCTTTAAAGGAAATGCCGATCCAAAAAGTTTAGACAAAACAGATTGCCAAGTTGATGCTATCGCAGGAGCCACTATTACAGGTAATGGTGTAACTGCAATGCTTAAAAAAGACTTAGATATGTATATGCCTTATTTAAAAACATTAAAGCAATAAATTATGGGATTTTTAACAAAAAAAGATTTAAAATTAATAACAGACCCATTAGCAGATAATAACCCAATTACAGTTCAAGTTTTAGGTATTTGTTCTGCCTTAGCTATTACAGCTCAATTAAAAGCAGCTATTGTTATGGCGTTTTCTGTAATGTTTGTTTTGGCTATGGGTAACGTGGTGATTTCTTTAATGAGAAATATTATTCCACCAAAAATTAGAATTATTGCACAATTAGTAATTGCAGCAGCATTAGTAATTATTGTGGATCAGGTTTTAAAAGCATATTCTTATCAACTTTCAAAACAATTATCTGTATTTGTAGGATTAATTATTACTAACTGTATTATTATGGGAAGGTTTGAGGCTTTTGCCTTAGCAAATACACCTTGGAAATCCTTTTTAGACGGTATTGGAAATGCAGCTGGATACGGAATAATTTTAGTTATAGTTGCTTTTTTTAGAGAATTATTAGGATCAGGATCTTTGTTTGGTATTAAAGTATTAGGAGATTCCATTAAAAAAACAGGAATTTATGCATATGGATACGAAAACAATGGATTTATGTTGCTAGCTCCAATGGCCTTAATAACCTTAGGAATTATTATTTGGATACAACGATCTAAAAATACATCATTAATTGAAGAAAACTAAACACTATGGAACACTTAGAATTATTTTTTAAATCGATATTTATAGATAACATGGTGTTTGCTACATTCTTAGGAATGTGTTCATACCTTGCGGTATCTAAAAAAGTTACCACTGCAGTAGGTTTAGGAGCTGCTGTTATTTTTGTAATGGCAATTACAGTACCATTAAACTGGCTGTTAGATCATTATATTTTACAAGAAGGTGCACTAGCCTGGTTAGGTCCTGAATATGCTGAATATGATTTAAGCTTTTTATCTTTTATTATGTTTATAGCAACCATTGCAACTATGGTTCAATTAGTAGAAATTATTGTGGAGAAATTTTCTCCATCTTTATATAATTCCTTAGGAATATTTTTACCACTTATTGCCGTTAACTGTGCTATTTTAGGAGGTTCGTTATTTATGCAATCTCGTGAAATTCCAAGTTTAGGATTAGCATTTAATTATGGAGTAAGTTCTGGAATAGGTTGGTTTTTAGCAATTTTGGCTATAGCAGCTATTAGGGAAAAAATTCGTTATTCAAATGTGCCACCAGCTTTAAGAGGATTAGGAATTACTTTTATTATTACAGGTTTAATGGCAATTGGATTTATGAGTTTTGGCGGAATGTTAACAGGAGGAAACGAAAAGAAAGCTAAAAAAGTAGAAACTGTAAAAGTTGAAAAAAACAAAAAAGCTAATGATTTAGCTAATAACACAACAGAAATTAAAAAATAACAATGATATTATTAGCAGTAAATACCTTAGGTACAGTTGTTGTAACAGTAGTAGCTTTTTTAATTTTAACACTTTTATTGGTGGCATTACTATTAGTTGTTAAACAAAAACTAGCGCCATCAGGACCAGTAAAAATTAAAATAAATAACGAAAAAGAAATAGAAGTTCCTTCAGGAGGTTCTTTGTTAACTACACTAGGAAATAGTAAAATATTTTTACCATCTGCTTGTGGAGGTGGAGGAACATGCTTACAATGTAAATGTATTGTAAACTCTGGAGGAGGCGAAGCCTTACCGACAGAAACCCCAAACTTTACAAGAAAAGAATTACAAGATGGATATCGTTTAGGCTGTCAAGTTAAGGTTCGTCAGGATATGGATATTAAAATTCCTGAAGAAGTATTCGGAATTAAAAAATGGGAAGCAACGGTTGTTAGTAACTATAACTTAGCATCTTTTATCAAAGAATTTGTAGTTGAAATCCCTGAAGATATGGATTACAAAGCAGGAGGATATATTCAAATAGAAATACCTCCTTGTGAAGTAGATTTTAAAGATATTGATATTACAGCACATCCAGAGGAACATGATACTCCAGATAAATTTAAAATGGAGTGGGATAAATTTGATTTATGGCCTTTAAAAATGGTTAATACAGAATCCGTTGAACGCGCTTATTCTATGGCTTCATATCCAGCTGAAGGAAGAAGAGTTATGTTAAATGTTCGTATCGCTACACCTCCTTTTGATAGAACAACTAATGGTTGGATGAAAGTTAATCCTGGTATTGCTTCTTCTTATATCTTTTCAAGAAAAGCAGGGGATAAAGTTACTATTTCAGGACCTTATGGAGAATTTTTTATTAATGATTCAGATGCTGAAATGTTATATGTTGGGGGTGGTGCAGGTATGGCTCCAATGCGTTCTCATTTATACCACTTGTTCAAAACATTAAAAACAAATAGAAAAGTTAGTTATTGGTATGGAGGTAGATCTAAACGAGAATTATTTTATATTGATCATTTTAAACACTTAGAAAAAGAATTTCCTAATTTTAAATTCTATTTAGTTTTATCAGAACCATTACCTGAAGATAATTGGGTTAATAAAAAAGATATAACTGATCCTGAGGGAGATGGTTTTACTGGATTTGTACATCAAGCAGTAATTGATGAGTATTTATCAAAACATGAAACGCCAGAAGATATTGAACTTTATTTTTGTGGACCTCCTTTAATGAACAAAGCAGTTCAAAAAATGGGTCAAGATTTTGGTATGCCAGATGAAAATATTCGATTTGATGACTTTGGAGGATAATCCAAAATAAAATAAAATATAAATCCGGTACTTTTGTATCGGATTTTTTTTGATTTACATTTTAAAATGAAACGAAAACTAACACAACAAGAACTGCATAATTTAGCAATGAATATTGTAGGAAAAGATTTAGAAAAGCGAGGTTTTGAATTTATAGCAATTAATAGTCAGTTAAAAAAGCATCCGCAATTTGTTTGTATTGATGATAAAAATCAACGATATTTTGTAATTGTTAGGTTTAATACTATTGATAATTTTCCAGTAGATTATGATGTTATTTGGATGGAAACTTTTAAAAATCACGCTAAAAAGAATAATGCTAAAGTATTATTTGCAGGTTTGGGTTTAGGAAGTATTGATAATGAAACTAAATACCCAAATTTAGATGAGGATTATCTTTTAAAATATGAGGGATTGCAAGATTTAGCAATTGAATTAAATTAAAAAACCACGCTAAGCAAGCGTGGTTTTTTAAAAGAATATTAGTAAACTAACTAGTCTTCTACTTTATTTTCTAATATTTTAAAGAACTGATCTAATTTAGGCATTAATACAATTCTTGTTCTTCTATTTCTAGCTCTACCTTCAACGGTGTCATTACTATCAATAGGTTTATATTCACTTCTACCAGCTGCAATTAATCTACTTGGATCAATTTTAAAATCATCTTGTAGAACTCTAACAACTGCTGTTGAACGTTTAACACTTAAGTCCCAGTTATCTTTTATGTTTGCAGTGCTAATAGGTTTGTTATCGGTATAACCTTCTACCATTACTTCAACATTTGGCTGAGCTCCAACAACTTCAGCAACTTTTCCTAACACACTTTTAGCTTTAGCTGAAATGGTTGCGCTTCCACTTTTAAATAATAATTTATCAGCAATAGAAATATAAACTACAGTTTTTTCAACATTTACTTGAATGTCTTCATCATTAAATCCATCTTTAAGTACACTTTTTAATTTAAAACCTAAGGCCAAATTAATAGAGTCTTTACGGTTCATAGCTTGTTGGATAACATGTATGTATTCATCTTTTTTACCCATTTGCGAAAGAGTTTCTTTAATGTTATCAGAAGCTGATTTTGATAAAACAGTTAAATTATCTACATATTCTAATGTTTTCTCTTTATCTTTTTTCAAGTCTTCTACTTGTTGATTTAAAGTTTTAAGTTTCCCTTCCGATTCAATTCTACATTTCATTAAATCTGCTTTAGTATCAACTAACTCTTTACTTTTATTGTTAAAATTGTCTTCAAGCTCGCTGTACTTTTTTTGTGATACACAAGAACTTAAGGCTATGGAAATAGTAAGTCCTACTAAAAATAATTTTTTCATAATTTAAAATGGTTTTAAGTAATAACAAATTTATAAAAAAGAAACGTAGGATTTAAACTTTAATTATGATTAATCTTGATTTTAAGAAAAATTTAAATTATATCTTTGAAAATCAAAAAAAATAAGAAAATTAATTTTAGTTAAAATGAAAAAAATAATACTGTTTTTAAGTGCTGTAGCATTGTTTTCGTGCAATCAAAAAAAAGAAAATTTAGTTATTTTAAGAGGAGATGCAATAGGTACTACGTTTACAATTAGATATTTAAATCCTGAAAATAAAAATTTAGATATTAAAATTGAAGCTATTATTAAAGAAGTAAACAAATCTATTTCAACCTATATTCCAACATCAGATATATCTAAAATTAATAAAGGAGATACTACAGTTGTTATTGATTCAATTTTTAAAGAAGTCTTTCTAAAATCCGATAAAATTTATAAAGAAACTAAAGGAGAATTTGATCCAACAGTTGGAATTTTAGTTAATGCTTGGGGATTTGGTCCTGGAAAGCGAATAAAAAATATAGATTCAACTAAAGTAAAAGAATTATTAAAGTATGTTGGATTTAATAAAGTTACTTTAAAAGATAATAAAATTATAAAAGAATACCCACAAACGTATTTTGATTTTAATGCTATTGCAAAAGGTTATTTGGTAGATTTGGTTGGTAGGATGTTTGAAAAAAATGGTATTCCAAATTATATGGTTGAAATTGGAGGAGAAATTAGAGCTAGAGGAATAAACCAACTAGGAACACCTTGGAGAATAGCTATAGAAAACCCAAATTCTGATGGAACCAGATCTATTAATACTAAAATTAAACTATTAAATGAATCTATTGCAACTTCTGGAAATTATAGAAAATATAGAATTGCAAAAGATGGCAAAAAATATGTTCATACCATAAATCCGATATCTGGTTTTGCTACTCCAAGTAACTTGTTGAGTGCTTCCGTTATTTCGAAATCGGATTGCGCTGATGTGGATGGATATGCAACTGCATTTATGGCAATGGGGTTTGAAAAAGCAAAGGCATTTTTAAAAAATCATCCAGAATTAAAAGCTTTTTTAATTTATTCAGATGAAAATAACAAAATGAAAACGTATAGATCAGCTAATTTTACGGAGTAAATTATTTGTAGCAAACTGGTAAAATTTCATTTTTTACCAAGCAATATTTTTTAACTAGGTCATCATTTATTTCTGCGGAATAGTTTATTTCATCTACTTTAAATCCTGCAGAACGTAATTTGTTGAAGTAATCTTTTCCATAAATTCTAACATGGTCATATTGTCCAAAATGTTTGGCTCTTTCTTTTGGTGAAGTTATGGTAAAATCTTCGTAAGTTTTTTCCCTAGTTAAATCTTGTGGTATTTGAAAAATTCCGAATCCATTAGGTTTTAAAACTCTATATAATTCACTCATTGCTTTTTTATCGTCTTCAATATGTTCTAAAACATGATTGCAAAAAATAACATCAAATTCGTTATTTTTAAAAGGTAAATTACAAATGTCAGCTTTTACATCTGCTATAGGAGAATATAAATCGGCAGTTATATAATCTAAATTTTTTAATTTTTTAAAACGTTTTAAAAAGCATTGTTCAGGAGCAATGTGCAACATTTTTTTTTGTGAAGTAAATAAATCAGTTTTATCTTTTAAATATAACCATAATAATCGGTGACGTTCTAAAGAAAGTGTACTAGGCGATAAAACATTATTACGTTGTTTTCCATAACCATATGGTAAAAACGTTCTAAAACTTTTATTATCAATAGGATCGGTAAATTTATTTCCTTTTAAAATAAACGCAATTAAAGGGCGAACCCAATAACTAACTTTTATTAAGATAGGTCGAGGAATACTATTTAGAAAAAATTTAAATAACTTTTTCAAAATCAATTAATTATCAAATTTGTAGTCTTCTCTAACTGGACAAAAAGTATCGGTAACTTTGCAATTAGTTAATGCTTTACCACTATGTGTTACATTTGGAGGAATAACTGCTATTTCTCCAGCCTTTAAAATTTTAGTTTCTGTTCCAATAGTTAATTCTAAATTTCCTTCAATAACTTGTGTGGTTTGTTCATGAATATGCGCGTGTTCGGGTAAAATAGAATCTTTATTAATTTCCCAAAAAGCTATGGTAAATTTTTGGGCATGTACAAATTTTCCATGAAAGCCTTTTATCAATTCTGCTGTTTTTAATTCTGAAATATTTAGGAATTTAGGCATAGTTTATAGTATTAATTTTTTTGCTCTAAACTCATCTTCTTCATCACTTTCAATACCTAAAGCGTCATAAATATATTTAAAAGTAGATAATAACTCGGGCTTTCCATTTACTAAAGCAACATCGTGCTCAAAATGAGCACTAGGTTTTCCATCTTTGGTTAAAATAGTCCAACCATCACTTAACTGATTAATTCTATGTGTTCCTAAATTAACCATTGGCTCAATTGCCACTACCATACCTTCAATAAATTTTTTACCTCTTCCTCTTCTTCCATAATTTGGCATTTCTGGATCTTCGTGCATAACCCTTCCTAATCCATGACCAACTAATTCACGTACAATTCCATAACCATGCTTTTCACAATAATTTTGAATGGCAAAGCCAACATCGCCAACTCTGTTTCCAGCTTTAAACTCGCGTATGCCAACATATAAGCTTTCTTTGGTTACTTGTAATAATTTTTTAGTTTCTTCTGCAACTTCACCAACTTCAAAGGTATATGCATGATCGCCATAAAAACCATTTTTTAATGCACCACAATCAATTGAAATTATATCGCCATTTTCTAATGGTTTATCGTTTGGAATTCCATGTACAATTTGAGCGTTAGGGCTCATACATAATGTATTTGGAAAATCATATAAACCTAAAAATCCAGGTATAGCTCCGTTATCTCTAATAAATTCTTCTGCAAGTTTGTCTAAATATAAAGTAGTAACCCCTGGTTTTACTTCTTTAGCTAGTATTCCTAGAGTTTTAGAAACAATAAGAGCACTTTCACGCATTAATTCAATTTCTTCTAAAGATTTAATTTTAATCATTGTAGTAAATAATTTAAGTGCAAAGATAATTCAAATAATAGTTTTTTATTCTATTCATTATAACTTCATTTTGAATTATTTTTAATAAAATGAGGTAAAAGTGATTTTTAACAGTTTTTCTAAGAGGATTCATCCTTAAATTTGCATAATTACTAATAAATAAACAAAATAATGTATAAAGCAGTAACAGCTGAAGAAGCAGTTAAAATTATAAAATCAAATGATAGGGTTTATATTCAAGCTGCAGCATCAGCACCACAGTCTTTAATAAATGCACTAACAGAAAGGCACGAAGAACTTAGAAATGTTGAAATTTGTCACTTGCATGTTGAAGGAAAAACACCTTATGCAGATCCAAAATATAGTAAAAGCTTTCATGTAAATTCTTTATTTATTGGTCCAAATGTTCGACATACTTTAAGAGCAGGAAATGGTTCATACACGCCAGTTTTTTTAAGTGAAGTACCAATGTTATTTAAACGAGGAATTTTACCTGTAGATGTAGCTTTAATTCAGGTTTCTACACCAGATAAGCACGGATATTGCTCTTTAGGGGTTTCCATAGAAGCTGTTTTATCTGTTATTGAAAATGCTAAGCACGTTATTGCTTTAATAAATAAACAAATGCCACGAGTACTTGGGGAAGGAATTATCCATATTTCTGAATTAGATACTTTTGTGGAAGAAGATACACCAATTCACCAGTTTATTTTACCTGAACCTAATAAAATTGAAAGCAGAATAGGAGATCATATCGCAAACTTAATTGAAGATAGGAGTACGCTGCAAATGGGTATTGGTAATATTCCTAATGCCGTTTTATCAAGGTTAGGAAACCATAAAGATTTAGGTTTGCACACAGAAATGTTTTCTGATGGCGTTATTGATTTAATATTAGATGATGTTATAAATTGTAATTATAAAGGAATTGGAAAAGGAAGAGCTTTGACTACTTTTTTAATGGGATCAAAAAGATTGTACGATTATGTAGATGATAACCCTTTTATTGAAATGCGCTCATGCGATTATGTTAATGATGTTGCTAATATTAGGCAAAATCCAAAAATGATAGCAATTAATTCCGCTATTCAAGTGGATATGACTGGACAAGTTTGTGCGGATTCAATAGGCACAAGATTATATTCAGGAGTTGGTGGACAAATGGATTTTATTAGAGGTGCATCTTTAAGTGAAGGAGGTAAAGCTATTATTGCAATGCCTTCAACCACTAAAAATGGAATAAGCAGAATTGTTCCATTTTTAAATCGTGGGGCAGGAGTTGTTACAACTAGAGCTCATGTACAATATATTGTTACAGAATATGGTGTAGCTAATTTATATGGAAAAACCATAAAACAACGAGCTAATGAATTAGTGAAAATTGCACATCCTGATCATAGAGAGCAAATTGATAAAGAATTTTTTGAAGAAATGTGCTAATTAATAATAAATATAAGTAAAAAAAGCTTTTAGAATTTTCTAAAAGCTTTTTTTATGTTTGTGATTAGAGCTTTAATCTTCATCTTTATATGGATGCTCGTAATGTTTTCCACTTAATATTTTTAGCATATCTTTCTCAATAGTTTCTTGAGGATATTCAACAAAACGACCTATTTCTTTTCCTTTTTTATAAAAAATAAAGGTTGGCACATGGTGAATATTATATCCTTTTTGTAAATTATCAGGTGTTTTTTTATCTCTGTCTACAGCAACTAATTTTAAATGTTTATAATTAAAATTTGCTGCATCTAAAATTTTGTAAAGGGCAGGAGTTTGTTCTTTACTATCTCCGCACCAAGTTCCCATAAATGCTTTAATAGTAACATTTTTTAGTAATGGTTTTATTTTAGCAACCAATTTATCATCTACTTTATAATTTTTATAATTTGGACTAAACCAGTAATTATAAGATTCTTTTAAAAAGTCAGATTTATGTGCATAACCAATTAAATTTCCTTCGGAATCTTTGGTTGGTGCAGGCTCTTTTTTTTGAGCATTACAACTCATGGTTGTTAATATAAGAATACCTAAAATTAGTTTTTTCATGAAATACGAATTAAATTTCAATAAAAATACAAAATTAAACTAAAGAATGTTGGGTCATTATTTTAGGTTGTGCTATTCCCATTAATTTTAAAATTGTTGGAGCAACATCTCCTAAAATACCATCTTTAATTTGTTTGATATTTTTATCTACTAAAATTAGTGGAACTGGATTAGTTGTATGTGCTGTATTTGGTGTTCCGTCAGGGTTTATCATGGTTTCACAATTTCCGTGATCGGCTATAATTATAGTAGTATAATCGTTATTTAAAGCGGTAGTTACTACATCTTTTACACATTCATCAACTGCTTCGCAGGCTTTTATAGCTGCTGACATTACTCCTGTATGGCCAACCATATCTCCATTTGCAAAATTTAAACAAACAAAATCTACTTCTTTTTGATTTAATTCAGGAATAATAGCATCACGGATTTCGTAAGCACTCATTTCAGGTTGTAAATCGTAAGTGGCAACTTTTGGAGAATTTAGTAAAATTCTTTTTTCGCCTTTAAATTCTTTTTCTCTTCCCCCAGAAAAGAAAAATGTAACGTGTGGATATTTTTCGGTTTCTGCAATTCTAATTTGTTTTTTTCCTTCTTTTTCTAAGACTTCACCTAAAGTGTCTTCTAGATTTTCTGTATTATAAATAACATGAATATTTTTGAAGTTTTCGTCGTAATTAGTCATAGTAACATAATACAATGGAATGGTTTTCATGTTAAAATCTGGATAATCTTTTTGAGTAAGTACTTCTGTTAATTCGCGTCCTCTATCAGTTCTATAATTAAAGAAAATAACTACATCATCTTTTTGAATTTTTCCAATTGGCTGATGATTTTCATCAGTCATAATAATAGGTTTTATAAATTCATCGGTAACATCATTAGTATAACTTTCCTTAATACTTTCATTAGCATTTTTCGATGTTATTCCAGTTCCATTTACTAAAGCATCATAAGCTATTTTAACTCGCTCCCATCGTTTATCTCTATCCATAGCATAATATCTTCCAGTAATTGTAGCCAATTTACCAGTTGATTTTTCCATATGATTTTGAATATCATTTATAAAATGTTCTCCAGATTTTGGATCGCAATCTCTTCCATCGGTAAAGGCATGTAAAAATACGTTAGAAACTTTATTTTCTGCCGCAACATTAAGCAATGCTTTTAAATGATTTATGTGAGAATGGATTCCTCCATCAGAAACTAACCCTAAAAAGTGAACGTTTTTATTGTTTTCTTTTGCATAAGTTAATGCGTTTAACAATTCTTTTTCTGTTCCTAATGTATTTTCTTTAACCGCTTTATTTAGTTTTACTAAGTTTTGATATACAATTCTGCCAGCTCCTAAATTCATATGTCCAACTTCACTATTCCCCATTTGACCTTCTGGTAAGCCAACATGTAAGCCATCGGTGCGTAAACTAGCATTTGGAAATTTAGAATACAAACTATCTATAAATGATGTTTTAGCATTAAAAACAGCAGAAACTTCTGGATTTTGTGTAATTCCCCATCCATCTAAAATCATTAAAATTACTTTCTTATTCATCAGAATTAATTATTTAATTTTCCATACAAATATACAAAGTAATTAAGCGAAGGTGTTTATAATTAATTGTTAAATGCTTTAAAAATTACTAAAACGGTTGCGTAAAATGCATTAATATTTATCGATTTAATTTATTAAAGCACTTACTAATTTGGTTGAATATTTAAAATTTATTAAGTTTTTTTAAAGTTTGTATGTAAAAAAGACGTTTAAAAAATTGTAAATTCACGCAAAATTTTACGCAAATGACTAACGAATTAATTTTTAATAGTGTTACTAAAAATTTGCCAAAACACTTACATAAATATATTGTTAAACAACCTTACGAAAGCTATACTTACCAAAATCAGGCTGTTTGGAGATATGTGATGCGAATGAATATTGATTTTTTAAGTAAAGTTGCACATAAATCTTATTTAAAGGGATTAAAAAAAACAGGTATTTCAGTAGAATCTATTCCTAAAATGGAAGGAATGAATAGAATTTTAAAAGATATTGGATGGGCTGCTGTTGCTGTTGATGGATTTATACCACCAAATGCTTTTATGGAGTTTCAAGCTTATAAAGTTCTAGTAATAGCTTCTGATATTAGAACTTTAGAGCATATTGAGTATACACCAGCACCTGATATTATTCATGAAGCTGCTGGTCATGCGCCTATAATTGCCAATCCTGAATATGCAGAATACTTAAGACGATTTGGAGAAATTGGAAGTAAAGCAATTTCTTCGGCTAAAGATTTTGAAATTTATGAAGCAGTACGTAAGCTTTCTATTTTAAAAGAAGATCCTAATTCCACAGAAAATGAAATTAAAGCGGCGCAGCAAAAAGTAGAAGATTTACAAAATAATATAGGTGAACTTTCTGAAATGGCTCAAATTAGAAATTTACATTGGTGGACGGTTGAATATGGTTTAATAGGAGATATTCAATCTCCAAAAATTTATGGAGCAGGGTTATTATCCTCTATTGGAGAAAGTAAATGGTGTTTAACGGATAAAGTAAAAAAAATACCATATAATATTAGTGCAGCTAATCAAAATTTCGATATAACAAAAGCACAACCACAATTGTTTGTAACTCCAAATTTTGCACATTTAAGCTATGTTTTAGAAGAATTTGCTAATAAAATGGCACTAAGAACTGGAGGTTTAAACGGAGTTCAAAAGTTAATTCAATCTAAAAATTTAGGTACTATTGAGTTAAGTACAGGAATACAAATTTCAGGCGTTTTTACTAATGTAATAGCAGAGGAAAACCAAAAGCCAGTTTATTTTCAAACTACAGGACCAACAGCTTTAGCAGCTAGAAACAAGGAGCTTATAGGCCATGGAACAAATTATCATGCCGAAGGATTTGGAAGCCCAATTGGAAAATTAAAAGGCATGAATTTGGCTATTGAAAATATGTATCCAAAAGATTTGGAAGCGTACGGAATTTATGAAGGTAAAAAAACAACCTTACTTTTTGAAGGAGATATTCAAATTTCAGGAGAAGTAATTACAGGAATCCGAGATTTACAAGGAAAAATTGTACTCATTTCTTTTAAAAATTGCACGGTAACTCATGGTGAAACTATTTTGTTTAAACCTGAATGGGGAACTTATGATATGGCAGTTGGTAAAGAAATTATTTCGGCATACGCAGGTCCAGCATGTGTAAATTCATTTGAGGATGTAGGAAAAATATCTAATGAAAAAACACATAAAATTAAGTATACTAAAAAGGAAAAAGAACTTCACCAACTGTATGGTAAAGTGCGTGAATTAAGAGAAAGCAAAAAGGTTAACATTCAATTATTAACTGAAATATTTCATAAAATAAAAGCTGAGTTTACTAATGATTGGTTATTAGTTTTAGAAATTTACGAACTGATATATAACACAAATGAAATTTTAAAAGCAGAGGTTTTCAGTTATTTAAATCAATTAAAAAAAGAATCTAAATACTCTAATTTAATAACTAACGGAATTCAGTTACTAAAAAAATAAAGTGATTTTTGTTACAATTGAATACAAGTATTGAATTATATTTGCGCCTTAATTAAAAAAATTAAAAAATGAGTTTTTTCGGATTATTTGGAGGGGGAAATAACAATGAAGCTATAGAAAAATACCTTAAAGAAGGAGCTGTGGTTATTGATGTTAGAACACCTTTAGAGTATAGTGAAGGGCATGTTAAAGGATCTAAAAATATTGTTTTAAACAATATCCCTGCAGCAGTAGAGGAGATTAAAGCCTTAAATAAAAAGGTAATTGCCGTATGTAGAAGTGGTGCAAGAAGTGGACAAGCTACCTCTTTTTTAGAAAGACAAGGTATTGATGTAATTAATGGAGGTCCTTGGCAAAATGTTGCTAAGTTTGTTAATTAAAAACAACTAAAAAAATAATAAAAAGAGAAGTTTTACTTCTCTTTTTTTATACAAAAAATTTAAATATTTTATACTTTTTAACTTCTATTAAAGCTTTCCATTTATAAAAACATCTCTGACTTTTTAAAATTAACAAAAATTTAACTAATGTTTGGTTCTGAAGTAAACGAACTAAATTATTTTTGTACAAATTTTAGAGAAAATGATAACAGAGGAAGAATTAATTAAAGAGAAACTAGCTTTAGTTGAAGAATTAGGCGTTCATTTTGAGTGTTCTGATAATTTAACACCATTAGCTTCTAGAATAGTAGTTTACTTAATATTAACAGGTATTAAAGGAGCTACTTTTGAAGAACTTGTTGAAAAATTAGAAGCAAGTAAAAGTTCTATTTCTACAAATTTACAACTGCTTCAGTCAAATGGTAGAATTACATATTATACAAAGAGTGGAGATAGAAAGCGTTATTTTAAAATAACACCAGATCATATTATTTCAAGATTAGATGAGAAAATTGATTTATGGAAAAAAGAGATGAAAAACCATCAAAAAATACTTGCTTACAACCAAAAAGTATTACAATCAAAACATGCAAATGAAGGAAATCATCTAAACGTTCAATTTAGTGAACAATACATAGAGTTTATTAATAAAATGATTATAAACTTAACACAATTAAAGCAAAATATATTAACCATAACAAATCAAAATCAATAATGAAATCTCATAAATTTATTATAAAATATACAATCACAGCCTTATTGGTAGTTGTTTTTATTAGCTGTAAAAACAATCAGTCATCACCAAAAAAAGAAATGGCACCAGTTACATTTAATGTAAAAAAAGTAATAAAGCAAGATGCGGTTATTTATAAAGAATATGCAGCAAACTTTGAAGGGCAAAAAAATGTAGAAATTAGACCAAAAGTAAGTGGTTTAATTCAAAAAATTTATGTTGATGAAGGGCAAGTTGTAAAAAAAGGCGAGTTACTTTTTAAGTTAGAAACACAAACATTAAACCAAGATGCTTTGGCAGCAAAAGCAAAAATTAATGTAGCCCAAGTAGAAGTTAATCGTTTAATACCATTGGTAAAAAGAAATATAATAAGTGTAGTTCAATTAGAAACTGCAAAAGCTAATTTAGCGCAGGCTAAAAGTAATTATAATAGCATTTTAGCTAACATAAATTACGCTAACATAACAAGTCCAGTAAATGGAGTAATTGGTAGTATTCCTTATAGAGAAGGGAGTCTTGTTAGTTCAACTAGCACTAATCCTTTAACAACTGTATCAGATATTAAAAATATAAGAGCGTATTTCTCATTGAACGAAAAAGAAGTACTAGAGTTTAGTAAATCCATAAAAGGGAAAACAATAGACGAAAAAATTAAAAACTTACCTGAAGTTTCACTTCTTTTGGTTGATAACACAGTATATCCATATAAAGGTAAAATAGAAGCCATTAACGGTTTAATAAATAAAAGAACAGGAAGTACAGAATTTAGAGCTGCTTTTCCAAATCCAGAACGAATTTTAAGAAGTGGAGGTAGTGGAACTGTTAAGTTTCCATTTGTTGAAAGTAATGTAATATTAGTTCCTCAAGTTGCCATTTTTGAAATGCAAGGGAAAAAAATAGTATATGTTTTGGGGAAAGATAACAAAGTAGATACTAGAGTAGTTGAAATAAATGGAACTCAGGGATTAAATTATATAGTAACTAATAATTTAAAAGAAGGAGAAACAATTGTAGTGGATAACGTTTTAAAACTCACCGAAGGTCAAAAAATCACACCTAATTATATCGATAATAATTCAAAAAACTAAAATCATATTAAACTAACCAACAAATAATTTTTTAATTATGATAAAAAAATTTATTGAGAGACCAGTTCTCTCAACAGTAATTTCAATTTTAATAACTATTTTAGGTGTTTTAGGATTACTTTCCTTACCTGTTGAGCAATATCCAGAAATTGCTCCGCCTACAGTTCAAGTTAGCGCATCTTACACAGGAGCTAATGCAGAAACCGTTTTAAATAGTGTTATTATTCCTTTAGAAGAAGAAATAAATGGAGTGGAAGGAATGACTTATATGTCATCAACAGCTAGTAATAATGGTTCTGCAACAATTAGTGTGTATTTTGAGCAAGGGATAAATCCAGATATTGCAGCTGTAAATGTTCAAAATCGTGTTTCGAGAGCTACAAGTAAGCTGCCTTCAGTTGTGGTACAAACAGGAGTTTCTACCATTAAAAGGCAAACAAGTGCTTTAATGTTTTTCTCATTGTATTCAAACAATAAAGATTACGATGAAACTTTTGTTCAAAATTATGCCAAAATAAACTTAGTACCTAAGTTACAAAGAGTAAAAGGAGTTGGTCAGGTAAATGTTTTTGGAGCAAAAGATTATTCCATGCGTATATGGATTAATCCTGAAAAAATGGCAATGTATAATATTATACCTTCAGATATTCAGGCTGCATTAAGAGAACAAAATATTGAAGTTGCTCCAGGTAAATTTGGCGAAAATGCTAATGGGATTTATGAATATACAATTAAATACAAAGGGCGTTTGTCAAAAGTTTCAGAGTATGAAAATATCATTATAAAATCAACGGGTAAAGGATCTTTTTTAAGATTAAAAGATGTTGCAACAGTAGAACTTGGTGCTTTTAATTATGGTGCAAAAAACATGGGGATGGGAAAACCAGGTGTTGCTGTGGGGATTTTTCAAACTTCAGGATCAAATGCACGAGATATAATTACTGAAATAGAAAAAATTATGGAACAGTCAAAAGTTGACTTTCCAAAAGGAATAGATTATATAATTCCATATAACGCAAAATCATTTTTAGATGCATCAATAGCTAAAGTAATTTCAACTATTATAGAAGCATTTATTTTAGTGTTTATTGTTGTATTTATTTTTCTTCAAGATTTACGATCAACATTAATTCCACTTATAGCAGTACCTGTAGCTATTATCGGTACATTTTTCTTTATGCAATTGTTTGGGTATTCCATTAATATGTTAACCCTTTTTGCTATAATTTTGGCGATTGGTATTGTGGTTGATGATGCAATTGTAGTTGTTGAAGCTGTACATGCAAAGCTAGATCAAGGAGCAAAATCTTCAATGGAAGCTACAGTTTCAGCCATGAGTGAGATTACTGGGGCTATTATTTCTATTACATTGGTAATGTCGGCAGTATTTATACCTGTAACATTTATTAAAGGTTCTTCGGGAATATTTTACCAACAGTTTGCAATTACTTTAGCGATAGCTATTGTTATTTCAGCAGTAAATGCTTTAACTCTAAGTCCAGCTTTATGTGCATTATTTTTAAAACCTCAAAATGATTCTAAACATGAAAAAGAAGGACTTCAAAAACGGTTTTTCACTGCTTTTAATACCGGATTTGAAATCATGCACCAAAAGTATACCAATATTTTAAAAATATTTTTGAACAGAAAATGGTTAGCAATATTATTAATAGTATTAGTTTCAAGTATTGGATTATACTTTTTTAAGAACACTCCAACTGGATTTATACCAGCAGAAGATAGAGGAATTATATTTAGTGATATTTCTTTAACGCCAGGATCAACTATAGAGCAAACTCAAAAAGTGGTAAATAAATATGATTCTATTTTAGCTTCTATGGATATTGTTGAAGCTAGAATGAATATTGTTGGATTTAGTTTGTTAAATGGAGTTAATGGTGGCTCATATGCTTTTTCGGTTATTAAACTAAAAGATTGGGATCAAAGAAAAGAAGATAATCAGTCTGTGCAAGCAGTAATTGGTCAGCTTTTTGGCAAAACGGCACAAATTAAGGATGCAAAATTGCTGTTTTTTAGCCCTCCAAGTGTGCAAGGGTTTGGTTCATCAGATGGTTTTGAGTTAAAACTGCAGGATAAAGGAGAAGATAGCTGGATTGATATGAGTGCTGTTTCGGGGAATTTCCTTAAGCACTTAAATTCAAGACCAGAAATACAGTATGCAATGACCAGTTTTAATCCTAATTTTCCACAATATCAATTAGATATTAATGTGGAAAAAATTAAAGATGCTGGTATTACAGTAGGCGAAATATTTAATACGCTTCAAGGTTATTATGGAGGTTTATACACTACGGATTTTAATAGGTTTGGTAAACAATATCGTGTAATGATTCAGGCAAAACCAGAAGACAGAGCAACACCAGAATCTTTAAATACAATTTTTGTTAGAAATAATAACAATGAATCGGTTGCTATTAGTGAGTTTGTAAATATTAAAAGAATTTATGGTCCTGAATTTGTATCAAGATACAATCTTTTAAAAGCAATTAATATTACAGGAAAAGCAAATCCTGGATACAGTTCTGGAGATGCTATTAAAGCAGTTAAAGAAGTTGCAGCTCAGTATTTGCCGAAATCATACGGCTATGAGTTTTCAGGAATGACTCGAGAAGAGATTATTGCAGGCGGACAATCAATCGGTGTATTTCTGTTAAGCTTAATATTTGTTTACTTTTTACTTGCCGCTCAATATGAAAGTTATCTAGTTCCGCTTTCCGTTTTATTTTCATTACCTGTTGGTATAGCAGGAGCAATTGGGTTTGTTCATTTTGCAGGTTTAGAAAACAATATATTTTTCCAAGTAACTTTAATTATGCTTATCGGTTTGCTTTCTAAAAACGCAATTTTAATTGTTGAATTTGCCTTACAGCGAAGGAGACATGGTTTATCGTTATACCAATCAGCTATTGACGGAGCGAAAGCGCGTTTGCGTCCTATTTTAATGACTTCTTTTGCGTTTATCTTTGGATTATTACCGTTGGCGTTAGCAGGCGGAGTTGGAGCAGTAGGAAACAGATCTATTGGTACTGGAGCTGTAGGAGGGATGTTAATAGGAACTTTAGTTGGAGTTTTAGTAATACCAATTTTATTTGTGATTTTCCAAAGTTTACAAGAGCTTGTTGGGAAAAAACCTAGTGAAGATGATCCTGAAATTTTATAAAAAAAGGTAAAATGAAAAAACAACATATATCAAAATTAATTATTGTTTTAATTGCAAGTGTTTTATTGCAATCGTGTTTTGTTGCTAAAAATTATAAAACACCTAAGGTTAACACAGATAATTTATTCAGAACAGAAAAACAATTAGATAGTACTTCAATTGCTGCAGTTTCGTGGGATAAATTATTTACAGATACTATTTTACAAGACTATATTAAAGAAGGTTTAGCTAATAATTATGATGTGAAAATTGCCCTTCAAAATTTAATTGCTGCCGAAGAAAATATGAAGCAAGGTAAGTTAGGATATTTACCATCTGTTAATGGAAATACCACATGGTTGTATCGAAAAGTTAAAAACACACCGGATTATAATGAACATGAATTTTCGGCAAATATTTCTTGGGAAGCAGATATTTGGGGAAAAATTAGAAGTACAAAAAGAGCTTCAGTAGCAAAATATTTACAAACGGTTGCAGCACAACAAGCTATTCAAACTGAAATAGTGGCTAATATTGCTTCAACTTACTATCAATTATTAGCACTAGATGCCCAGGTAAAAGTTGCAGAAAAAACTTTAATTAATAGAAATCAAAGTATAGAAACTATTAAAGCATTAAAGACTGCAGGAATTGTTAATGAAGTATCGGTAAAACAAACAGAAGCGCAAAAATATGCTACTGAAATTATATTAAAGGATTTAAAATATAATGTTATTGTATTTGAAAACACTTTAAGTATTTTAATTGGAAAATCTCCTAAAGCTCTTAAAAGAACTTCTTTTGAAAATCAAAAAATTACAGCAAATATTAAAACAGGAATTCCCGCATTATTATTAAGTAGAAGACCTGATGTTATATCGGCAGAATTAAATTTTAGAAATTCATTTGAATTAACCAACGTTGCTCGAAGTAATTTTTATCCGTCATTAAGCGTAAATGCTTCAGGTGGATTTAATAGTTTAGAATTAAAAAATTGGTTTAATTCAAGCTCACTTTTTTCATCAATTTTAACGGGTTTAACTCAACCTATTTTTAACCAAAGGAAGATTAAAACTAATTTTGAAATTGCAAAAGCAAATCAACAAAAAGCGTATTTGCAATTTGAAAAAACATTGTTAGTTGCAGGTAAAGAAGTTTCTGATGCATTAGCCGATTATAAAAATGAAACAGAAAAATTAGTTATTAGAAGACATAAATTAGATGCTTTAAAAATTGCAGCCGCTGATTCGGATGAACTGTTAAAATATGGCATGGTAAATTATTTAGAAGTTTTAACTGCAAAAGACAATGCTTTAAATACAGAGTTAGAATTAATAAATAATAAATACAAACAACTAAACGCCGTTATTAATTTATACAAGGCTTTAGGTGGAGGCTATTAAAATAAATTAAAATGTGAAATTTGATTGGTTATTCACCATTTTATTTTGGAAAAAGGGATTACATGTTTAATCCCTTTTTTATTTGAAATCTATATTAAATTGCTCTTTTAAAGTAGAAATTTTTAGATGCAAATCTTCTAAAAATTGTTGATGTTGTTTAGATCCCGGATTAAAGGCTTTATGTGCTAATCCTTTTTGAATAGTTTTAATTTCTTTCATTACAGAAGTAGTATTTTCTGAAATCCAAACTTGTTTAAATAATTCCCAAATATAATTTACAGCGGTTTCATTTGGATGAACCATATCAATATTATAAAAACGATAATCACGTAAATCATCTAACATAATTTCATAAGAAGGAAAGTAAAACACCTGATTTTTAGGATTTACAATTTGATGAATTGCTGCTAATAAATGCGCTTTACTCTGTGAGTTTTCTACAAAACCATCTTTTAAATGACGAACAGGACTTACTGTAAAAATAATATTTACGGTTGCATTTACTGATTTAATTAAAGTAACTATATTATCTAAGGAAGCAAAAATTTCTTCAACGGAAAGTAATTCTTTTAAAAACTTTTTTTGCGGTACTTTATGACAATTTCCTACAATGGCATCATTTTCAATAAATCGATATACCCAAGAAGTACCAAGAGTAATAATAATATGTGATGCTTCTGTTAACTCTTTATTTGTATGTTTAACAGCAGTGTTTAAATTTTCTAGTAATTCATTTTTATCAGAAGAACTTAAATCAGAATGGGCATCAAAACAATGCCAACGTTCATTTAGTTTAAAAATATCATTTTCAGAATATTGCTTTTCATTTATAGCATTGGTTATTAATTTTTCAATAGCTACAGGATTAAATAATATACCAAAAGGATTGCTAAAATTTTTAAACTTATAGTAGTTTAGTTTTTTGCTAATATTTTCTGAAAAGCAAGAACCCACCAAGCTTATGTTAGAATTATAATCTATTTGATTACGTTCTTTTTGTAATGGTATTTGGGTTCTAAAATTCAAATTTATGAGATGTATTTTTTAGCATTTTCTAGTGCTTGTTCAATTCCTTCAGGATTTCTACCTCCAGCAGTTGCAAAAAATGGTTGTCCGCCGCCGCCGCCATGAATTAATTTACCTAATTCACGAACTACCTTTCCGGCATCTAATTTCTTTTCTTCCACTAATTTTTTTGAAATAAAACAAGTTAAAAATGCTCTACCATCTTTTTCTGAGCCTACTAGTAGAAATAAATTATCTACTTGATTTCCAATTTCAAAAGCTAAATCTTTAATACTATTTTGATTTAAATCTAATTTTTTTGAAAGAAAATTAACACCATTTATTTCTTCAATATCTTTTAAAAGAGCGCCTTTTAAATCCTTAGTTTTTTCTTTTAAAAGCAACTCAACTTGTTTTTTTAATTCGGTATTTTCATCTTGAAGTTGAAGAATTGCTTTTTGTGGGTTTTTAGGGTTTTTTAACAGATTTTTAATTTCATGAAATGTCTTATTGTTTTCAACATAAAAATCTTTAGCAGCATCGCCGGTAATAGCTTCTATTCTTCTCACTCCAGCTGCAATAGCACTTTCAGACACTATTTTAAAATGCCAAATGTCACTTGTGTTTTGCACATGAGTTCCTCCACAAAGTTCTACCGATTTTCCAAATTGAATAGCTCTTACGGTATCGCCATATTTTTCACCAAATAAAGCCATTGCACCTTTGTTTAAGGCTTCATCCATTGGTATATTTCTGTATTCTTGTAAAGGTAATTTATTATCAATACGAGCGTTTACAAAATTTTCAACTTCAAGCAATTCATCTGTTGTAAGTTTAGCAAAATGTGAAAAATCAAAACGCAAACTTTTAGAGTGAACTGCGGAACCTTTTTGCTCTACGTGTTCTCCTAAAACTTCACGTAATGCTTGTTGCAATAAATGAGTTGCAGAGTGATTTTTAGCAGTACTTAATCGTTGTTTTTCATCTACAACTACTTTAAAAGTTTCTTGTACATTTTTAGGTAAACTTTTTGCGTAGTGTACAATTAAGTTGTTTTCTTTTTTAGTATCAATAATATAAATTACGTTTCCGTTACTTACTTCTATATATCCTTTATCCCCAACTTGTCCACCACCTTCAGCATAAAACGGAGTTAAATTAAACACTAATTGATATAAATCGCCATCCTTTTTTGTGCTAATTTTTCTATATCTAGTTATTTTAACATTTGCTTCTAAAAGGTCATAACCAATAAATTCTTCCTCATTATCTTCGTTAATAATTACCCAATCTTCAGTTTCAACTGTTGATGCAGCTCTCGATCGTTTTTTTTGTTTTGCTAATTCTTCATTAAATTCTTTTTCATTTAAGGATAATCCTTTTTCAGAAAGAATTAAAGAGGTTAAATCGATAGGAAATCCATAAGTATCAAATAATTGAAAAGCTTTTTTACCTGAAACTTCTTTTCCAGAAGTGTTTTTGATAATGCCGTCTAACAAAACCAAACCTTGTTCTAAAGTATGTAAAAAGGAAATTTCTTCTTCTTTTATAACATTAGTAATTAATTGTTTTTGAGCTTTTAGTTCAGGAAAATAATCTCCCATTTGTTTACTTAGCGTATTCACCAATTTATAAATGAAAGCTTCTTTTTTATTTAGAAAAGTAAATCCATAACGAATTGCTCTTCGTAAAATTCGTCTAATTACATAACCAGCTCCTGTATTTGAAGGCAATTGTCCATCTGCAATTGCAAAAGCAACTGCTCTAACATGATCTGCAATTACACGAATAGCGATATCCGTTTCTTCTTTTACATTATATTCATTATTGGTTATGGTTTCAATTTCTCTAATTAATGGAGTAAAAACATCCGTGTCATAATTAGATTGTTTGTTTTGTAAAACCATACACAAACGCTCAAATCCCATTCCGGTATCTACATGTTTTGCAGGTAATTTTTCTAGAGAACCATCCGCTTTTCTATTGAACTCCATAAAAACCAAATTCCATATTTCTACCACCTGTGGATGATCTTGGTTTACCAAGCTTTTACCTGAAATAGCTTCTTTTTCTTCTTTAGAACGTAAATCTACATGTATTTCAGAGCAAGGTCCACAAGGCCCTTGAGCTCCCATTTCCCAAAAATTATCTTTTTTATTTCCATTAATGATTCGATTTTCAGGAACATGATTTTTCCAAAAATCAAAAGCTTCTTTATCAAAAGCTAAATTGTCATTTTCATCTCCTTCAAAAACGGTAACATATAAGCTGTTTTTATCAATTTTTACAACATCGGTCAAAAATTCCCAAGCCCAGTTAATAGCATCTTTTTTAAAGTAATCACCAAAACTCCAGTTGCCAAGCATTTCAAACATGGTATGATGATAAGTATCTTTTCCAACTTCTTCTAAATCGTTATGTTTTCCTGAAACACGTAAGCATTTTTGTGTATCAGCAACACGTTTGTTTTTAGCATTTTTTTGACCTAAAAAATATTCTTTAAAAGGCACCATTCCTGCGTTGGTAAACATTAACGTTGGATCGTTTTTTAATACCATTGGAGATGAAGGTACAATTTGATGATTTTTAGAAGCAAAAAAATCTAAAAATTGCTGACGTATATCTTGTGATTTCATATGTTAATACAATGCTAAAATTGTTGTGTTTTACATCTATTGCAAAACATTTTGTAATTTTGTTATTTGTGCATTACAATATTATAAAATTGTAATACGTTAATGTTGCAAAAATAAGATAATTTCTATTTATGGCGAAAGTAAAATATTATTACAATCCGGATACCTTATCCTATCAAAAAATTCACTTAAGGAAAAGGGAAAAATTTAGAAATTTTTTACTGATGTTATTAGCATCTCTAATCCTAATGTTTTTAGGGTATGTTATTTTCACATCTATATTTGAATCTCCTAAAGAAAAAGAACTTAAACGTCAGTTAGAATTTGTTAAATTAAACGAGCAACTACACAGCAAACGTATAAAACAAATGGAAGGTGTTTTAAGTGAAATTCAGGATAGAGATAATAATATTTATAGGCTATATTTTGAAGTTAATCCTATTCCTGAAGAACAAAGAAAAGCAGGTTTTGGAGGTGTAAATCGTTATAAATCGTTAGAAGGATTTGATAATTCTGAAATGGTAATTGACGTTACTAAAAATATGGATATCTTAGCAAAACAACTCTATATTCAATCAAAATCATTAGATGAAATTGTAAAATTAGCGGATGATAAAGAAAAACTGCTAGCAGCAATACCAGCAATACAACCTGTTAAAAAAGGAGATTTAAAACGAATGGCTTCTGGTTACGGTTGGAGAACAGATCCATTTACTAAAGCTAGAAAAAAACATTATGGAATGGATTTTTCAGCACCAATAGGAACTCCTGTTTATGCTTCTGGAGATGGAATTGTAAAAAGAGCAGATCAACGTGCATCAGGGTTTGGTAAGCATATCGAAATAAACCATGGATTTGGTTATATTACTTTGTACGCGCATTTAAGCAAGTATAATGTTAGAAAAGGACAACGAGTAAAACGTGGAGATTTAATTGGTTTTGTTGGAACTACAGGCCGATCTCAAGGACCACATTTACATTACGAAGTTCATAAAAATGGAGTTAAAGTAAATCCAATTAATTATTATTACGGAAACTTATCTCCTGAAGAATTTTTAGCAATGCAAAAAGCAGCGCAAATAGAAGGGCAATCTTTAGACTAATGTACATAGACTTACCTGAAAAACGATATTATAAAATTGGTGAAGTAGCCAAAGCATTTAATGTAAATACTTCGCATATACGCTTTTGGGAAAAGGAATTTGATATTTTAAAACCTAAAAAGAATAAAAAAGGGAATCGATTATTTACACAGGTAGATATTAAAAATTTGCAAATAATTTATCACTTGGTAAAAGAAAAAGGGTTTACTTTGGAGGGAGCAAAAGCTAAAATGAAGGAAAAACCTAAAGTGATAAAAGATAATTTTGAAATTATTACACGTTTAGAAAACATTAAATCTGAATTGATTAATATAAAAAACAATTTAGAATAGATTAGTTTTACTTGTAACAAAACCAATTTTTTGGTTACCTATAGAAAGAATTATTAACGATTAAATTTTATAAAAATGAAAAAGTGGCTTATACCAGTAATAATTATAGTAGTTATTGTATTTGGATTTTATCGATGGGGTGTAAACTTCAACAATACAGCAGTTAGATTAAATGAGAATATCTCAGAAAGCTGGGGGAATGTACAAACAGCTTATCAACGTAGAAATGATTTAATTGGTAATTTGGTAAATACAGTTAAAGGAGCTGCAGACTTTGAAAAATCTACTTTAACAGCAGTAATTGATGCTCGAGCAAAAGCAACTTCTATAAATATAGACCCAACTAAAGTAACGCCACAACAATTAGCTAATTTTAATAAAGTACAAGGTGGTTTAAGTGGAGCTTTAAAAAGTTTATTGGTGACTGTTGAAAGATATCCGGATTTAAAAGCAAATCAAAATTTTTTAAAATTACAGGATGAGTTAACTAGTACTGAAAATCAAATACTAACTGCTCGTACACGTTTTAATGAAGCAACTAAACCATATAATAATCATATTAAAACATTTCCAAATTCTATTTTAGCAGGATTATTTCATTTTGAAAGCAAACCTTATTTTGATGCTGAAGTTGGAGCAGATAAAGCTCCTGATGTAAAATTTGATTTCAACAAAAAAGAAAACTAATGTCAAAAATTGAAGCTTTTTTATCTGCTGAACAAGAGCAATTTATTGTTGACGCAATAAAACTTGCCGAAAAAAATACTTCAGGTGAAATACGAGTTCATATAGAAAATAAAACAGAAAAGCCTCCTATAGAAAGGGCAAAGGAGGTTTTTCAAATTTTAAAAATGGATCAAACACACTTAAAAAATGGTATTTTATTTTATTTAGCAACAGAAAGCAAACAATTTGCCATTATTGGCGATGAAGGAATTCATAAGTTAGTTCCTAATAACTTCTGGGAAATTGTAAAAAATAAAGTACTTACTTTTTTTGCAGAAAAAAAATATGCAAAAGGATTAGAACAAGGAATTATTGAAGTTGGAAATCAGTTAAAAGCTTATTTCCCTTATGAAAAAGATGATGTAAATGAATTACCAGATGAAATCTCAAAAGGATAGTAAAATTACCATGATTAAATTAATTAAATCGAGTTTCCCATTATTTTTAGCCCTTTTTTTAGTACAATTATCCTTTGGGCAATATAATATTCCACCAAAGCCTAAATTGCAAACAAGTGTTTATGATTATGCAAATTTATTATCAGGGTCAGAAAAGCAATTACTTGAACAAAAATTAATTCAGTATTCCGATAGTACTTCTACCCAAATTGTAGTAATAACAATTGAAACTCTAAAAGGGGAAGATATTGGTATTTTAACACCAAAATGGGCTCAAAAATGGGGAATAGGTCAAGCTAAAGAAGATAATGGAGTAATTGTTTTAGTTGCAAAAAAAGAACATAAAATATGGATTTCACCAGGTTATGGCGTTGAATATAAGTTAACTGCAGGAACAACAGGAACCATTGTTAGAAACATAATTACTCCTGAATTTAGAAAAGGAGATTTTTATAGCGGATTAGATAAAGGAGCTGATGCTATTTTCCAGGTTTTAAAAGGTACTTTTAAAAATAAAGCACCCAAACAAAATAAAAAATCTAAGTCGCCTCCAATATTTTTCATTGTAATTTTAATCTTTTTTATAATAATAATTTTTTCTAACAATAAACGCGGTGGAGGCGGAGGAGGAAGAAGAAATGCGGCTTCAGATATATTAACTGCAATTTTATTAAGCGGAGCAGGAAGAGGTAATTTTGGAAGTGGTGGTTTTGGAGGCGGAAGCTCTGGCGGAGGTTTTGGAAGTGGCGGTTTTGGTGGAGGCTTTGGCGGCGGAGGTTTTTCTGGAGGAGGAGCTGGCGGTAGTTGGTAACAATTAGAAATATTTCCAAAATAACATCGTAATAATAAAACCTTTAATAATAAGGTGATTTACAATTTCAAAGTTTGTATTAATAAATTTGTACTAGCTTTTTAAGATTAATTAACTATGGCTAATCAAGAAATAGAGCGTAAATTCTTTGTTAAAGGAAATTATAAAAAACATGCTTCTGAAAAGATAAAAATTAAACAAGCATTTCTATCAACTGTGCCAGAGCGAACGGTTAGAATTCGTATAAAAGGAGATAAAGGCTACTTAACAATTAAAGGTATTGGTAATGAAAGTGGAGCATCAAGATATGAGTTTGAAAAAGAAATAGCCGTTAATGATGCAATAGATTTAATAAAAATCTGCGAGCCAGGTGTTATAGATAAAACACGATATATTGTTCCAATATCAAATAACTTATTTTTTGAAGTAGACGAGTTTTATGGTGAAAATGATGGCTTAGTAGTAGCTGAAATAGAGCTGCCATCAGAAGATACTGTTTTTGAAAAACCAGCTTGGTTAGGAAAAGAAGTTACGGGAGATGTTCGCTTCTTTAATTCAATGCTTATGAAAAACCCTTACAAAAACTGGAAATAGTATTTTAAAATGTTAATTTCGGTTTCTTCCAATATTCAAATATTTCTTTTGAACTTTTAGGTAAAATATAGTGTACTATATTGTTAGGTTCAACACTTCTTAAAACCAATAAAAAAGTAAAATAAATCAAAATATTAGTTCAATTTTTCTATCAAAAAAAGTAACTTAGTAGTTTAAATTTATAGAAGATACAATCCATTTAATTAGGTTAAAAAATAGAGTAACCTTTGTTATAGAAATTAATACTTTTTAAGCATAATTTTGTTATAAAATTAAAAATACTACCATGAATGATATGCTTTTTTACGATAGATTGCAATTCGCATTTACTATCACATTTCACTACATATTTCCACAGTTAACCATGGGCTTATCTTTATTGATAGTTTATTTTAAATGGAAATTTTTAAAAACAGATATTCAGAAGTATAACAATGCAGCTAAGTTTTTTATGAAAATTTTTGCTGTGAACTTTACAATGGGAGTTGTAACGGGTATTCCGATGGAATTTCAGTTTGGCACAAATTGGGCAAAATTCTCTGAACTTACCGGACAAATTATTGGACAACCTTTAGCTATGGAAGGTATGTTTTCATTCTTTTTAGAATCTTCTTTTTTGGCTCTTTTTATTTTTGGGGAGAAATTAATGGGACAGAAATTACATTTTTTAACTGGTTTTTTAGTGTTTTTAGGTTCATGGATTAGTGGATGGTTTATAATAGCAACAAATTCTTGGATGCAACATCCTGTAGGTTATGAAATTTTAGAAAACGGAAAATTTGCACTACATAATTTTTCTACATTATTTAGTAATCCTTGGTTAATACCAGCCTTTTTACATAATCAGGCAGCCTCTTTAGTAACTTCATCTTTTGTAGTTGCCAGTATTGGAGCTTTTTACATTTTAAGAAATAAAAATGTTGAGTACGGAAAATTATTCGTAAAAACAGGAGTAATTTTTGGAGTAATTTCTTCGCTATTGGTTGCTTTTCCAACAGGAGACTGGAACGCTAAAAATGTTGCTAAATACCAACCAGCTGCTTTTGCCGGAATGGAAGGTATTTTTAAAACAGAAGATGGTGGAGCTGAAATTGTTCTTATTGGACAACCAAATATGTTAGATAAAAAATTAGATAATAAAATTGCAGTGCCTAATATTTTAAGTTTTTTAACGTATAAAGACTGGAATAGACAAATTAAAGGTATGGACCAATTTAAAAAGGAAGATTTACCGGATAACATTCCAGCACTTTATTATGCTTATCATATAATGGTTGGTTTAGGAACTATTTTTATTGCAATAATGATACTATCAGCTTTCTTTTTATGGAAGAATAAAATATTTACTATTAAACCATTATTATGGATAATAATGTTTTTAGTTCCGTTTCCATATATAGCAAATCTTACAGGTTGGTATGTTGCAGAATTAGGAAGACAACCTTATTTAGTTTACGGATTACTAAGAACTAGTGTTGGAATGTCTCCAACAGTTTCTTCAGGAAATACATTATTCACTTTACTAGGGTTTGTAGGTTTATATATGTTATTAGGATTACTATTTTTAGTTCTAGTAGGAAAAACTATTCACCAAGGTCCAACCTCTAAAAAACATTAAATTATGGAAATCTATTGGTATTTAATTATTGCGGTTGTTATAGCTATATTTTTTATTTTAGATGGTTACGACTTTGGAGTTGGTATTATACATTTGTTTTTTGCTGAAAAAGAAAAAGACAAAGAAATAATAGCTAAAGCAGCAGGATTATTTTGGGATTCAAATGAAGTTTGGCTTGTTGCTGGAGGAGGAATGCTGTTTATGGCATTTCCTACACTTTATTCTTCTGCTTTTAGTGGATTTTATCTGCCTTTAATAATTGTATTATGGTTAATTGTTTTTAGAGCTATTGGATTAGAGTTTAGAGGTCAGTTTAGCTATAATATTTGGACAGCTTTTTGGGATAAGGCTTTTGGAGTATCTAGCCTATTATTAGCTTTGTTTTTTGGAATTGCATTAGGTAACGTAGTTAGAGGTGTAAATTTAGGAGGCGTTGAAAATGGAGTTTCGCTTTTTGAGAGCCATTATTTTTTCTTGCCACTATGGAATAGTAGTTTTAGTCCTTTAAGTGAATCTCCAGGGGTTATAGATTGGTTTACTATTATTATTGGTTTTATTTCAGTAGTAACTTTAGCAATTCACGGAGCTACTTGGATTATTTTAAAAACAAATGCATCTATAAATAATCGGCTAAAATCGGTAATTTTTAAGTTAAATATAGTGCTATTAATATTAACTATATTTTCCTTAATTGTTTGGGAAATAGTAAAACCGAATTCTTTAAATAATTTTATGGATAAACCTTACTTAGTAATTTTTCCAATTATCTATTTTGTAGGTTTATTTGGGCTCTTTTTTATTAAAAAATTAAAAAAAGATATTTACGCTTTTGTATTTTCAACTTTAGTAATATTAGGTGGAATAACTTCCTCATTAGCATCTTTATTTCCAGTTGTTTTACCATCAACAAATAATATAAATGAGTCTTTAACTATTTACAATACTGCAACTTCAAATTACGGTTTATCTGTTGCTATAGGATGGTCAATTATTGGTCTTATTTTGTTGTTTATATATTTTATTGTTCAAAAAAGAATTTTGGCAGGTAAAATAGATGATATGGATTATGGAAATCACTAATTTTAAATACCATGTTAGCTTCATTAATAGCTGTAATAAGTGTTGTAATAGGAATTTTTGGGGCTAATTTATTTGGATTTGTTTTAAAAAAATATTCTTTTGGCTTTACTGGAAATTCTATTATAGGTGTATTTGGAAGTGTGTTTTTTATAAAATTGATTGGAAGATTTGGTTTTGATCCTATAGCTATTTCAGGAAATGGAAACATTAATTATACTTTGTTAACGTTCAATTTAATAATATCTTTTTTTGGAGCGATAGTTGGCTTAATTTTATTAAAAGCAATTTCTACTAAGCTAAATAAGTTTAAAAATCAAAAAGGGAATAACTAAAAACAATCTTTTTTGTTTAAAATTACATTCCTGGAATTCTAAACATGCGTTTCATTTTACTTTGTTTGTAATACCAACCCCAACCTTTTTTAAGCCAATGGCCAACTATTGGCAACGGAATCATTATTTCTTTTTTTGAAGTTCTCATTACTAAAGCAGCTCCGTCACCGCTATCCATAACACAAATTATATGTAGTTTTTCCCAATAGCTTTTTCGCTTACCGCTTGCAATTATCATATTATGAAAATTGTAAGTGCTAACATCTGCCATTACTTCTGCAATATGACCTTGTTTAGCTGCCCAAGGATGATTAATAATTGCGGCAGCATCTCCTACAACATAAATATTATCTTCATTTTCTACTCTACATAATTCATTAATTTTCACAAAACCTGTTTCGTTCTGAGGTAAGCTAGTTTCTTTTATTATTGGCAATCCATCTCCTCCTGAAATGTAAAGTGTTAAGTCTGATTTTAGCTGTGAATCATCTGCAAAAATGATAGCATCTTTAGTAAACTCTTTAATTTTTTTACCAAAATGAGTTTGTACATGATACCGTTCAAAGAAACCTCCCATTTTTTGAAGTGCTTTTGTTCCCATACGTTTGCCAGGCTCAGCCATTGGAGCAAAAAATGTAATATTAAAGTTATTTCGAAGTCCTTTATTTTTTATGAAGTGACTAATATTAAAAAGTAATTCAAAAGCTGGGCCACCACGTAAAGTTGTTGCAGTTGGGTCATTTGGATTACCACCAAAACCTACCGTAATACTTCCTGTTCTTTTTTCTACTAATTGATTTAGTTTATTTTTAATAACAGTTGCTTCATCAGGTTTTCCACAAATGGAATGTGTATTTTCCATTCCCTTAACTTTAACTTTACTCATTCCTAAAGCGATAAATAAATAATCGTATTTGTGAGTTGCTTTATCAGTTATAATTTGTTGATTATTATTATCAATTTTGGTTATCTTTTCAATTAATAAGTTAAAACCGTGCTTTTTTTGAAGTTCAAATAAATTTAGTTTAGTGTCTTCAAAACTTATTTTGCTAACAGGTATCCATATTGAAATAGGATAAATAAACATGTAATCTCGTTCAGAAATTAAGGTTACGTCGTACCCATATTTCCTTAATTTTATTGCAGTTTCAACTCCAGCAAAGCCACCACCTAATACCAATACTTTCATAATAGAAATTTTAATTAATATCAAAAGTAGGTTGTAACTAGTACATTATTTGTAAGGTTAATTACAAAGGAATGTAAAAATAATTACAGAAGGTTAAAAATTAATTTAAACTAGTAAATTTATTTTTTTCTAAAGTAAATGGTAATAGGCACACCTGAGAAGTCAAATATTTCTCGTAATTTATTTTCAACAAAACGTTTGTAAGGTTCTTTTACATATTGAGGTAAATTAGCAAAAAAAGCAAACTGAGGTGTTGGTGTTGGTAATTGTGTACAAAATTTAATTTTAACGTATTTTCCTTTAATTGCAGGAGGTGGATTTTGTTTAATGATATCTAACATTGTATCATTTAATTTGCTAGTTGGAATACGCTTTTTTCTGTTTTCAAAAACGGCCACAGCAGTTTCAATAGCTTTAAAAACACGTTGTTTTGTAAGTGCGCTTATAAAAATGATAGGAACATCTGTAAACGGAGCAATTTCTCTTCTAATTTTAGCTTCGTAATCACGCATTGTATTGGTTTCTTTTTCAATTAAATCCCACTTATTAACTAAAATTACAATGCCTTTTCTGTTTTTTTCTGCCAACCAAAATATATTTTCATCTTGTCCTTCAAAATCTCTGGTTGCATCAATAACTAAAATTGCAACATCACAACTTTCAATAGATCTAACTGCACGCATTACCGAATAAAATTCTAAATCTTCTTTAACTTTAGATTTTTTTCTAATTCCTGCTGTGTCTATTAAATTAAAATCGAAACCAAACCTATTGTATTTTGTATCAATGGAATCTCGTGTTGTTCCAGCAATATCAGTAACTATATTTCTATCTTCGCCAATTAATGCATTTATAAATGAGGATTTACCCGCATTTGGTCTTCCAACTACTGCAAAACTTGGTAATTCACTTTCTTCAACAACATCTTCTTCTAATTTATCAGCTAAAGCATCTAATAACTCTCCAGTTCCACTTCCGTTTATCGATGAAATTGTAAAATAATCGCCTAAACCTAAGTTGTAAAATTCAATAGCGTCTGCATTACGTTTTGAATTATCTACTTTATTAACCGCAATTAGTACTGGTTTTTTAATTTTTCGTAAGATACTAGCAACTTCAGAATCCATAGGTGTTATACCCTCTTCTACATCTACCACAAATATTATAATATCAGCTTCATCAATAGCAAGTTGTACCTGTTTTCTGATTTCTTCTTCAAAAATATCATCGGAGCCAATAGTAAAACCTCCTGTATCAATTACAGAAAATTCTTTACCATTCCAATCACTTTTTCCATAATGACGATCTCTAGTAACTCCACTAACCGAATCAACAATAGCTTGTCGGCGTTTAATTAGCCGATTAAATAGGGTTGATTTTCCAACATTTGGTCTTCCAACAATGGCAACAATATTACTCATAGTAGTCTAAAAATTTTTGCAAAAATACGGTTTTTTATTTTGAGCACTGTATTTAGTTTGCCTTCTATTTTTGATAAGTTAAAAAATAGTATATTACTATGCTAAAAAAATCAATAATTGAATACAGAAAAAAATAAAGATATTTATTTACGGCCAAGGTTTAAAATGGATTATAATTTAAGTCAACAAAAAATTATAACAAAATTTAAAGAAAATCTTAGGCATAAAAACTGTAAATATTGTAGTAAAATTGCAGATGGGCATATTGTAATTGATGTTCCAAAAAATGAAGATCATTTTTGGTCTCCACAGCTTAATATTGAAATTGTAGAAGGAACTAAAGAGAGTTCAATTGTTAAAGGTTTATTTGGTCCAAAGCCTCAAGTTTGGACTTTATTTATGTTTATTCATTTTGTAATGGCATTTGCGTTTATTGCCTTTTCAATTATGGCTTATGTACAATGGACATTGAAAGCAAATAATTCGTTTGCTTTATGGATGGTTTATTTACTACCAATTTTATGGATTATTATGTATTTTTTAGGAAGGTTAGGTAAAAAAAGAGGACATCGCCAAATGGATGAGTTATTTAACTTTATGATGAAAACTTTAGAAGAAAAGTACTAAAAATTATTCATTGTACCCAAAACGACGTAGTTGTCGTTTATCATTTCGCCAGTTTTTATTTACTTTAACATACAATTCTAAATGAATTTTTTTACCAAAAAACTTTTGTAAATCTTTACGAGCCTCAGTTCCTACACGTTTTAAAGCAGCGCCTTTATGACCAATAATTATTCCTTTTTGAGTTTCGCGTTCTACCATAATTACTGAACGGATTTTGATGATTTTATCTGTTTCAATAAATTCTTCAGTTTCTACTTCAACGGAATAAGGAATTTCCTTTTTATAGTGCAATAATATTTTTTCGCGAATAGCTTCGTTTATAAAAAATCGCTCAGGTTTATCGGTTAACTGATCTTTTGGGTAAAACGCTGGAGATTCTGGAAGCAATTCTACAATTCTATTAAAAACACTTTCAATATTAAATTTTTCAAGTGCAGAAACTACAAATATTTCTGCATTTGGTACTTTTTCTTTCCAATATTGTATTTTTTCTTCAACCTGTTCTTGGTTTGAAGTATCAATTTTATTAATTACTAATAAAACAGGAATTTTAGCATTGGTAATTTTATTGAAAAAGGCTTCATCTTTCAACTCTTTTTCACCAATTTCAACCATATAAATAAGTACATCAGCATCTTCAAAAGCTGATTTTACAAAGCCCATCATAGAGTTTTGTAATTCATAAGCGGGCTTTATAATTCCAGGAGTATCCGAAAATAAAATTTGGAAATCATCTCCGTTTACAATTCCTAAAATTCGATGTCTAGTAGTTTGAGCTTTTGAGGTAATAATAGATAGTCTTTCACCTACAAAAGCATTCATTAGAGTCGATTTTCCAACATTTGGATTTCCTATAATATTTACAAAACCTGCTTTGTGCTTCATTTTCAGTATTTAAGATCGCAAAGGTAAAACTAAATATATTTTAAAGCTAATTAGGGTTTGATTTTTTAAAAAAAATTGTATCTTTGCAGTCCAAATCGCGGGGTAGAGCAGTAGGTAGCTCGTCGGGCTCATAACCCGAAGGTCGCTGGTTCGAGTCCAGTCCCCGCTACTAAGACAAAATCCTTGTAAAACTAACGGTTTAGCTTTCCTAAACCGTTTTTTTTATATCTAATTTAAATGAATTTCTTTTTTTACCGAAAAAGAAATAGCATTTCTCAATTTAACAGATGTGCTTGCTAAATTGAGCAGAGATCCTTTACCAGAAATAGTTTTTGATGAATTGATTCCTCATCTTAACAAAGAGGAAATTTGTTATCTAACCATAGCTAGATCTTAAACCAATAAATGACCTAGATTAATGAAGACATTCAAATTTACACCTAGAAATTATCAGGTCAAAGAATTGGCATAGTTAGAAACTGTAGATAGTAATAGCGGCCTGAGGTTTATTAAATCGCTATTGCTTATAAAAAACTATTTCTTTTATGAAGTCAGAAATTACTGCCAACGGGATTATATAAGATTTGTGCGACTGGAAAATCGGAGATTTTTCGGTTGTAGAAAATCGTTTGTTGAATGTTTGTCGTTTGTACTAGTTCAAATTTAAGCATAAATTTTATGAGTTGTTGTAAGTAGTTAATTTGCTCTATCATACTGTCTAATCATATTCCAATAGGTCTTATAAAATTTTTTGTCATTGGTTAGATTTTTTATCCCATTCGAAAAATAGTTTATAATTGAATCTTTTATTTTTGAATCAACAGATAAGCAATCTTTATTGTCTGAATCAAAAACAATTACCGAAGCATATATAATTCCTCCTTTTTCAATTCCACTAGTTGCAATATCAAATAATTCATTTTTATTTTCGAATAATTTTCTATCTTTCCATATAAGAATTGGATGTCTTTCATTATTTGGTCTGATTTTTTTATCCCACATTCCAAACTTTTCAAACATTACTTTTTTTGTGTAAAAAGAAGAATATACGGCATTAAATCTGAGTTCATTGATATAAATTGAATCATTATTATTAATTAATAAAACTGGAAATATGTCTACTTTATTAAATCCATTTATATAAATATATGGAGTCGTAGGGTTTTTAGTTTTTATTTTTTCTGTTTTAGGTATCTCTATAGTAGAAGAACACTTAATTAGAATTATTCCTAAAAGTAAAACTATTATCTTTTTCATCTTATTATTGCCAACGGTCTTGGCTATGGTTTCGTTGCGTGAAAATCCGCGAGGATTTTCCGCCGTAAACCAAAGATAGCAAATTTGCGAGGACTTTCCGAGAGGAAAGTCAGAAGCAATGAACTATAGCCAGTGTTGTAAACAGTTATTTTTAACATCCGCAATACATATCAATTTCAGTATTGTTTTCAGTTTCCTTAATTTCAAAGTAGCATCCTGCGCCATCGTCAGTCGGTCCAAATTTGGTTTTCTCTGAATTCCATCCGTGTTCTATGTCCATTGGTGAACTTTTAAAAATTAGCTCAACCCATTGGACAATACTTTTTTTGTCCGTTTTAGGTAAAGTCAGTTTAGTTGTTATTCCGCCCGCTTCTCTGCATTGTTCTTCCGAGTAAACAATTCCGTGTTCAAATTTTTGTTTAAATGCACAAATATTGTAATCAGGATAATCATATTTTTTAATATCCAATTTTTCAGATTCCACTTTGTAATTCCGATTTAGATACAAGTATGTCACGTCTTGCGAATAATTCGTTTTTTTTAATTCCGCATTCAGTTCTGCAACATTTGGTTTTTTCAGCTCAAAATTCTGTCCGATACCAAAAAGTGGAATAATTAGAAATAATATTAATACGAATCTCGAATTCATAATTGTGTACAACGGATTTTTATAAGATTTGCGCGACTGGAAAATCGGAGATTTTTCGGACGTAGCAAATCGTTAGTTGAATGTTTGTCGGTTTGTAATTTAGTTTAAAAGTAAGCACAAATTTTATGAGTTGTTGTATGCTGGCGTTATTCTAATATAAATCATTTATTTAATCAGTTTCCGCAGCATTTTGAGTAATTATTACTCTGTCAAAATAATCGCCTGCCTCAAGTTGAACAATTATTTTCCTTTCAATATTCAATGGGTTTTCATCGGCTTGAATAAACAGTGTGTTTTTATCACGTTTTTCAATTAATATTCCATTTTGTTCAATTGTGTAGTTATCAGATGTAACATCAATTCCTCCAAAATCTTCAAAATTTTCATTGTTTATTGAAATTCCTATTACCCACCACCAATCTCCTTCCGTTGTTATGATTATAGAATCCGAAGTAGATTTAAAGGTAACATCTTTTATGGATAATTTTATATTGTCATCCCATTGTCCAATTGGTCTGTCATTATTTGAATTAGAGCAAGAATAAATGAATAATGAAAGAGTGATTAAGTAAAATATATTCAATTTATTTTTCATAGTGATAATATTTAAAATTTCAATTTTTATAATTCTTAAATTTATTCAATATCTTTTATAAACTCAAGTATTTTTCTATAATAATTTTATCATCCGTTTGCATACAAGGGTAAATTGTATGAGTAGTGGTAGATTGTGTGGCAATTTCCTATAAAACCGCGGTACAATTTGAACGGACTACAAACCTCAATATTTAGTACTTTCCCTACCATTACTTATACAAAATTTTATGTGCCGAATTTATTCTGGTTTCATTTCAATTTTTTCGTATCCATCAATTGATCTATTTGTTGTATTAAACCACACATTTTCATTTAAATCTATATTGAACTCTAAATTATAATAAGTTTGGTCAATAAATACCTTTTGTTCAAGATTGTCAGTAGAATAAAATTCTCCTTTCATTTTTATCGGATAGTTTGTTTCCTTATCAATAAAGTATGTTGTTTTCGAAATGCTTCCTTTATCGTCTTCAAGTTTGGTTGCAAATCCGGGCATTGTCATTTTGTCCTTCAATATCACTAAAACTTGATAGCAGTTCACGTTTCTAACAATTGTATCATTTAATCTTTTTATTGAGTAGGAGCTAGAGTGGTTCAGCATGTACTTAAATTCAAATTGCATTCCGTATAATGTATTATGACTCCAAAAATGCTTTCTTTTAAAGTCAGGATATTTATCTAAATCATATATCCTAACAATACTATCTTGATTATTTTTTCGAATCAGTCTATGGCCATCGTAGATATCTTCGTAAACGACATTTTCTTTATCGTTTACATACATGTACCAGTGTCCTTTTACTCCAACTATTGAATCAGAAATCAGTCTTTTAAAATACATTTCACGATATCGAAGTATTGTGTCATTAATATTTTGAGGATTTGTTCTCGCCATATCTTGCTTGTAATAAATTGTCTCAATAGTATCAATTGTATTTATTGTCTTTTGTATTATTTCTGATGCCGTCTCTTTCTCATTGCAAGATGTCAGTATCATTAAGATAATAGTGAAAAATGTAATTTTATTTATTTTCATTTGGAATTTGTTTCTTGGGCAGTATGTTATTTGGCAGATAACGGGTTTGCAACAAAGATAGTAAAATTGCGATGATTTCCTTTAGTAAATCAGCCTAGCAATAAACTATACCAGCTGTTGTTAAAGTTTTCATCATTCTAGGTTTTATCAACTTTTTTTTAGTAGTTTAATTACCGAAAAAATATTCCAAATACTATTTTTCTCTTTTTGACTCTCAATTTTATCTTGACTGTGGAGGCAAATCAAACAAGTTTTATAATTTTCCGAATATCTTATTGTTTCAAATTGTATCGTAATATTTTCAATTTCGGTTGAATTATAGAATTTATCGGAATAACATTTCGGACAAACTTTTCCTTCCTCAATTTCTAGCTCTATTTTCTCGTTTAATTTTAGTAAATATTTATCAATTTGATATTCTTTAATATTCCTGCTTTTTAACTCATTCAAGATTTTCTCCTTAGAATTTTTCATAAATGAATTAAATCTAAAATGATAAAAGGAAGCTAATTCAAAATCCTCTAAATCGTGTAGGAATTTTTTAAGTTCACTCATAACATTTTTTTGTCATCGTAATTTTAACGGTTTAGGCTAGGGTTTCGGCGTGGAAAATGTCGGAGACTTTTCCGCTGATGAAACATAGCAGATTAAAAGAATACTAAACATTTGAATTAGCAAAAAAGCCACGCAGAACTTTAGCCATTATTGTGCTTTCGTTATTTCTTTCTATTTGGTTCAGTTAATCGAATAATTTGATTAATATGATTTTCTATTGGTTCTTCTTCTATTGCCTTGGTGATAGCTATAAAATAGTTTCTTCGGTTTATGACCATATTTTGAAATTTTACAGTTGACATCCCTTTTCGCCCCATTTCTGTATCTTTTCCAGTATAATCGGAAACTTCAATAAAATAAGGCCAAAAATGGTCGTTCATCATTTTGTAGTATATCGTTTCTTCTTCTTGAAAATCCAGTAAAACTTCTTTCCAAGATACCAGGTATTGCAGTAGCTCTTCATCTTGTATAAATTGAAGCGAATTTGAATTGACTACTGATTCTACAGTGCTGGAATATGCATTGTAGGTGATGTCTTTTATCTGATTATCGTACTTAATATACGCATTAATCTTTAGAGAATCCTTATTTAAAGGAAACAAAGCAATCATACTGTCAAGAGCAGCTAGATTTCTATAGTTTATGACTTTCATAGAATCAAAATTCACTTTATTTTTTATAAAGTCTTTATGAATATTATCTAATATCTTACGCTCGCTAATGCGGTCTTTTCTATTGTTATTCCAATTGCTTACTTGTAACGCGAGTAATATACCAATCATTACCAGCACAATTTCTCCAAAAGCATATCTCAAATAGTTTGTAGTTTTACCTTCAGCTACAAGATTTTGGCGAATTTTTCTAAATAATTTTATCATTGTTTATTGGTTGGTCATAATGAAGCACAACGGATCTTTATAAGATTTGTGAGTTTGGAAAATCGGATATTTTTCGGACGTTGCAAATCAGTTTGTTAGAATTATTGTTTGTCAATTTTTTATTAATCTAAGCATAAATTTCTTCCACAATTTTCCGGTTTTAGTATCTGCACAAACCCTAATCATTATTTTAAAAGAATATTGTCATTAGTTACTCCTTATCCGTTGTATTAAATACCGGTGGTTTTCTGTGTTTTGTACCCTGCTCGTATGAATAAGCCAATTTAATTAAAGTTGGCTCGGCATACATGCGTCCCAAAAATTGAAGTCCCGCCGGTAAATTCCCAGGGCTGAAACCCATTGGAACTGTAAAGGCCGGTTGTCCTGTATGAGGTGCAATAATTTGGTTATTATCGCCTTTGTAATCCCTTTCAAAATAAGCAATCTTTGCCGGTTTGTTATTCCAAGTAGGGTATACAATGGCATCTAATTTTAAAGAATCCATAACGGCTTCTATAGCTGTTCTAAAAGCAATTCGTTTTGCATCGTGGTAGGCATCTGAACATTCAATATTAGGTTCTCCCCAACGACCAGAAAACTTGGCTTCTTCTGCTAAATTTTTCCTAGCATAATCAGATTTGGTACCAATTCTAATAATATCTTGTATTGTTTTTAACGTATCTCTTTTAACGTAGGTAGCTAAAAAAGATTCAACATCAGTTTTAAAAGTGGCACACCATTGGTTTTTTCTTAAGTTGGCGAAATTAGGAATAACAACCGGATCAACAACTGTAGCACCAAGCGAATCTAAATCTGAAATGGCTTTTTCAAATAATCTTTTTACATCTGGATCTGTTTTGTAATCACTCAGTTCTCTCAACACGCCAATTCTGGCACCTTTTAAGCCATCTTTAATCAGAAACTGTGTGTAATTTTTAGGAGTTTTGTTTATTGCATGTTTGGTGATAGAATCCTTTGGATCGTATCCAACCATCACTTGCATCATTTTAGTGGCATCTTCAACCGTTCGGCACATCGGACCAACCACATCATTTCTTAAATATAATGGCACAATGCCTTCTCTACTAATCAATCCCAATGTCGTTCGGAATCCTACTAAATCACAATGTGAAGATGGACCGCGAATGGAATTGCCCGTATCGGTACCCAAACCACCGAGTGCAAGATTGGAAGCCACAGCAGCAGCTGTTCCGCCACTAGACCCCGCAGGAACATAATCTAAATTATATGGATTATGGGTGGTTCCTGCTGTAGAGCTTTTGGTGTGCATAGCAGAAAAGGCCCATTCTGCCATATTAGATTTGGCAATAATAATAGCGCCTGCTGCCACTAATTTATTTATAACAAAGGCGTTTTCTTTGGGAATAAAATCGTGAAGCGCCAATGATCCGGCAGTTGTTGGAAGTCCAACGGTATTGATATTATCTTTTATGATGATTGGTATGCCCTGAAGTGGCAATAGTTTTTTTGTTTTTTGATAGTCTGCGTCAAGTTCTTTGGCAATTGATAAAGCTTTCGGATTTATGATGGTAATGGCATTGATAGCCTTATTTTTTTCTTTAATGGCGCTGATATAGGCCGCAACTAAATCTTGACTGTTATAAGTTCCATCTTTGTAAGCCTTGTGAATCTTAGTAATGGTTAGCTCTTCTAAGTTTATTTTTTTTGGTTGATCTGTTTTTTCACAACCGGTGATGCTAAAAAATAATAACATCAAAATAGAAAGGATTTTTAGTTTGGTCATTTTAATATTTTGAGTAAGTTTTTCAAATTTAGTAGAACGGATTTTTATAAGATTTGTGCGACAGGAAAATTGGAGATTTTCGGACGTAGCAAATCGTTTGTACTAGTTCAAATATAAGCATAAATTTTATGAGTTGTTGGCAGATGTAATTTTTAAGTAATCATTTTATCAGCTTCAGTATTCAAATTAGTTCATTCAGTAATTTTTCTTTCTGTAATTAAAGGATTCACGGTTCATTTGTTTCAAATTTAAATATATACAATCGTGAAAAAAATAGTATTCGGATTCTCCATTTTTGCAGTATTACTTTCTTGTAATAGCAATTCAAATTATCAAATTATTTCAAAAGTTCCAGATTTAACAATGCCAAACAATGGTCTTAAATTTAAGGAAATTGAAGATTATAAAAATTATAAAATAGTAGGAACTCATTTTCGAAACGATAAAAATGAATTACGTTATATACTTGCTAATGAAAAAGCTTTTAAAGCGTTTAATGAAGGTAGTTCTTTTCCAGATGGAAGCAAAATTGTTAAAATAGGTTGGAGTGTTGAAAAAATGCCCAATTTTGGGCTAGCTCTGGAAGCAAAAGAAGTACAAAGAGTTGAGTATATGATTAAGAATAGTAAAAAATTCTCTCAAAACCCAGGAAACTGGGGATATGCAAGATTTGTAAAAAAGGATGGAACTTATAAAAGTTGGGAGGAAGGAACAGCAAGTTGTGTTGCTTGTCATAATTTAGCAAAAGAGAATGGTTTTGTATTTACTAACTATCAAAATTTGCAGTAATTAGTTCTTGCCAATCCATTTTTTGAAGTTTGTAAGTTTGTTTTTACTTATAATAATGTCAATAGGTGAGATAGGATTAGTTAATATTTTAAGTTGTGTAGTGCCATATTTTTCTATCTTATCTATTGCTTTAGCGGAAACGATTACTTGCCTAGAAGCTCTATAAAATATACTTTTATCAAATGTTTTGAATAGCTCATCTAATGTTAAATTTATCGACGATTTTTCATTGTTGTGTTCTACAATATAAGAAATCTTATTTTGTGTATAAATAAATGCAATATTGTCAATATAGACGGGTACTAACTGAGTTCCTTTATCCGCTAAAAGTCTTTTGTTTTCAGTCTCATTACTGATTAAAGAATTAGAAATAGTTTCATTAAGAGTTTTTAATTCATTGAAATATTGAGCACCAGTTTTTCGATTTATTTCACGTATATTCTTTAAACTGTTTAAGTTTATATATTGTAGAAAAAAGTATATTAACAAAGAACTACTTAACCAAACAAGTATGAATATTAATGATAGTTTCTCTTTAAGATTACCTAGAATTTCTTTAAATTTTATAGTGTTTGAATGAGAGGCTACAATCCATTCAGTATTTTTTACAGGACTCAAATAAACTATTTCTGTATAGTTTTTCATTTCTCGTAAACCTCCAATTGGTTTTTTTTCTGTTATAGCTTTTTTGAAATTTTTTTCGACAGTTTGGTTAGATATTGATTTAATAGTTGAGTTTTTTTCTGAAATAGTTTTTCCTATTCGTTGTGCATTTGGGTGGCAAATTTCTTTTCCAGTATCGTCAAACATACAAATGAAATTATTTTCAATAGAACTATTTTCAATGCTTTTTTGTAATTCATTTATGATTTCGCTCTTTGTGTAACGAGTTTTAAGTTTTTCTGACAGTAAATTAGAAACTAATTCAGCTTGATTTTTAGAATTTTCAATCTGTTGATTTAATAGATTATTTGTTGCTGAAGAATAAACATAATCAAAACTGAAATAATAAATTAAACCTAAAAAAAGCAATATTGTTGGGAGAATTATTTTTTTTATTTTCATTGTTGTTTTTTAGTCAGTTTTTATATTTCCCAATGAGTTTGTATAAGATTCTTGTGTTAGGAAAATCGAAGATTTTTCGAACATAGCAAATCGGTTTATTAGAATCTTTGTCGTTTTATATTAAATCAAAAGTAAGCATAAATTTTATGAGTTGTTGGCAGATGGTTTTTTCTGTAATACCAGTTTCATTAGTAAGTCGGTTTGAATTTCATTTCCCATTTTAAATGCGTGAGAATTAAATTTTGTAAACCCTTGACTTTTATAAAAATTAATAGCTTTTTCATTTTTCTCCCAAACTCCCAGCCATAAATATTTCTTTCCTTTTTTTTTGGCTATTTCTATTACGAAATTAAGCAACTTTTTTCCAATTTTTTTATCTTGAAATTTTTCCAGAACATAAATTCGTTCTAGCTCCATAGCATCATCATCTTTTAAATCTGTCTGTGCCGAACCAAAGTTGATTTTTATATATCCAACAGTTACCTCATTCATTTTTGCAAAATAAAAAACCGATTGTTTTTCATTTATTTCAGATTTTAGTTGTTTAATACTTAAAGCTGAGTTTAAATATAACATCATATTTTCTTTACTATTTCCCCAAGAAAACGCATCAGAGTATGTTTTTTGACTTATATCTTTTAATTCTGTTAAATCTGATAAAGTCAGTTTTTTTAATTTGATTTCAGGGATTGCCATTTTAAAATAAATAGATTTTCAAATGTTCAAAGTAATTTTTTATGTATAATGTTTATTCAAAATGTTAGTTATCTTTTTTCAATAACAGCTCGTTTTATTGATCGTGATAAATGTGTTAATACTTCATAATTAAGCTCATCACTTATATTGCTAAAGGCGCTTACTTTAATTTCTAAACCATTTTGTTTTCCAATAATTACTACTTCGTCTCCAACTTTTGCATTTGGCACATTTGAAATGTCCACAATAATCATATTCATATTTACAACTCCAATTACCTGGCAACTTTGGCCATGTATAAGTATTCTACCTTTATTACTTAATGCTCTACTATACCCTGATGCGTATCCGACTGGGACAAGTGCAGTTTTAATATCAGTTTGTGCTTGATAAGAAATGCCATAGCTGATAAATTCACCACATTTAACATCTTTGACAGACATAATTTGACTTTCCCAACTCAGAATTCGCTCTAATGGATCTGTTTTATTGGTTTTGTTGTTGATATACTGAATAAAAACTTCTGTACTAGACCAAAAACCGTAAAGCATAATTCCTATTCGCACCATATCCATCCGTGCTTTTGGATAAATAAATGAGGCTGCTGAATTTGCCGCGTGTTTACATTTAGGTTTAATATCATTTGCTTCCAGAAAGTTCAACATTTTATGATATTTCTTTAATTGTTTTAATATTCTTGGATGATTTGAGATGCTTTCTGCTCCTGCAAGGTGCGTACAAAATCCAACTACGTTTATATAGGCTTCATTTTCTTTAATAATAGCTATAGCCTTATTTAATTCCTCCATATTTAAACCAGAACGATTCATTCCTGTTTCTGCTTCAAGATGAATATTTGCTTTACTATTTAGCTTTTTAGCACAAGTAATCGCTATTTGTAAACGTTCGATATTAAAAATAAAAAATTCAATTCCTTTTTCAATTACATCGGCCATATTTTCATCGAAAATCCAACCCATAATCATTATTGTTTGGGGATTGGAAAGCGAATTATAAACCCTGATGGCTTCGCTATAGCTAAAAACCGAATAATGATTTATTCCCTGTTTTTCAAAAAGAGGAACAATTTGTTCTATACCATGTCCATAAGCATTGGCTTTAACCACCGCTGATAAGATGACCTTATTGCCCATTTTCTTTTTTAAAAAAGCCACGTTGTTTTGTAATGCGTTTTCGTCGAGAGTTATTACTGAACTATCTGTCATTGTTTAAATTTATTTTTTGGTAAATGTTGTAAAATGTTTTTATCCCCGTTTCAATTATTTCATCTGGGAAATTAAAATCTGGGTTATGGAGTGGAGGTTGTGTTATTCCTGAACCTAAACCAAATAAACAAGAGTTATATTTTTGTGCGTAATATCCAAAATCTTCTGACCATTTAAAAGGTTTGTTTATGTTTTCAATTACTAAATTGTTTTCTTTTGCCGCTTGTTTAACATAGCTTACACATGCATCATTGTTTACGCTTGCAGGAAATTCTTCAGAATAAGAAATTTTGCATTCTAAATTTTCAGCTTTCGAAATTTCATTGATTATTTTCTCGGCTTGTAAAGTTAGTACTTCCATATCTTCATTTTCAAAAGAACGTAAGGTAACTCTTATTTCAGCATAACCTGGTGTTGTTCCAAAAGATATTTCCCCTAGTTGAATATGAATGATGGTTAGTAATGCCAAATCTTTAAACAGACTTTTATTTTCTTTTAATTGATGAAGTTGATTAATAATTTTAGAAATAGCACTTGCCGGACTGATACCGTTTTCAGGTTCGGCGGCATGTGCTGTTTTACCAAAAAGCTGAATGGTCATTCCTTTAGAAGCTGCTGAAAAACTGCCACCTTTTAACACAATACTGTGTTTTTTAATACCCGGAATATTATGAAGTGCAAAAATACCATCAGGTTCAATTTCTTTAAATCGGGGATCTTCCATTACATCTTTTGCACCTTGTTCTACTTCTTCAGCAGGTTGATAAAGCAAAACCACTTTTCCATATTTGGGTGGATTTTTTGCTATTTTTTGAGCTAAACCAGCCAAAATAGCCATATGTCCATCGTGTCCGCATACGTGCGCTACATTTTTATGGATGGAAGCGTAGGGGAGTGCCGATTTCTCCGCAATTGGTAACGCATCTAATTCGGAGCGGAACATAGTTGTTTTACCGGGGTTTTGACCGTTAAAAACAAATGCAAGTCCTGTTTTACTTAGAGGAATTACTTTGGATGGCGCAAGGGGATTGATAAAATCTGCAATTCGTTTTGAAGTTTTGAATTCGTTATTTGAAACTTCAGGGTTTTGATGAAGTTTATGTCTTAATTCAATAATTTCGGTTATCATTTAGATATATTTTTTAGTAAAGATATATACTAAAAAATAAACGAATTTTTAAACGCTGTGTGTACGTTAACTTTTATTTAACCTTTAGTAGTATTTATTACTAACTTTTATAAAGTTAGTTGTTACAATTTTTTACACCTAATGCCAGCTATAGTATTTTAGTCATTTAAATCTGAATCCGTTAAAATATTTTGTTCTAAATCTGTCCATTTTCCATTGTTAAAAATAATTACACCGAATTTTTGATGGTAAAATTCATTTCCTAAATCGAAATTTTGAGCTTCACCAGCAATATAATCGGGCATACAAATATCCTGTCCATTTATATTTACGCTTGTGTATCCAGAATCGCAAGTTGGTCCACAACTCATATACATTAAGCTTGTAGCTATTATAATCATTAAAATTTTAGTGTTTTTCATAAGGCAATTATTAATTATTGTTAAGTGTTTAATTACATTGTGTGTTGTAGTATTCTACAATTTCCTCAATATCTCTTTTTTTGTAAGTTTTATTTTGAATTTTATTTACCAGAGATTTACAGTCTTTAAAATATTCTGAGGCAGCTTTTTTAAAGTTTTTTTCGAATAATGTTCCTCTGCTTGTTAATTTGGTAACTGTATCACTATCATCTCTAGAAACATAATAACTATCCATGGTAAAACTCATTACCATTCCGCCCATTCCACCAAATGATCCAGCCATAGGAGCGCTAGTAGTGGTAGTTGTTATTCTGTATAAATCAATTTTCCCCGCCGTTATTAATATCATAAGTTTTCGTTTTGTAGAACGTTGATTTCCTTGAATATATTTATATGCATAGGTGTTTTTAGAATCGTGTTCATTTAAATCGAACTTTATTAATTGATTGGGTAAATAAATTTTCTTTTTACTTTTTTTATTATATCTAAATTTAATTTTTCCAAACGCTGTTATTTTGGCTAAGCCTTTAATTGTATCGCCATTTGTTAAATAAAGTGTTGCTGTTTTGTTTTGTGAATTAGAATTAAGTGAGAATAATATAATTCCAATAATTAGCATAGTTTTTTTCATAGTTTTCTTTTTCAATAGATACTAACTGTTTAGTATATATAAAGTTGAGATTTGGTACTTGCAATTTTTTGTTTGGTAAAATTAAAAAAAAATAATTTTAGAAACATTCTATATAATATGATATAGCAGTTATTGTTGTGTACTGCTTTTTTTAGCTATAGTTTGTGCTAAAATGGGTTTGCAGTGGGCTGTAAGCTCTTTGGCAAACTGTTAACAAAGCTTAGTTTGTGCGAGTTTGCCAATGTGCTTACTTTTTGGAAGATTAACTTCGTATAAATTTACCTAAGGATTCTAATAATTGAGGATTATCTTCTAATGCAATTTTACCTACGGTATAAAATTCGCTCATCCAGTCGTCTAATTCTCCAAACGCTTTGTCTTTTGTTTTTGTAGCGTTTTGCGACTCTCCTTTTTCTCTTAAATATTCGGCTCTGTTTATTTCTAATTCTGCTATTAGCGCAATTGTACTTTCTAATTCTGTAGGAGTTACCTTTAATTTTGCTAGTTTGGTTTCTATTTCGGTATCGCCAAAAGCTACTGCGTAAAATTTCTTAACTGCTTCTAACCACTTGATATAAGATTTAGGTAAACTTCCAGAAATTGACAGTTTACTTAAGGTAACCGGCTCTTTTCGGAAAATTACTTTTGCTTTTTTACGGTGAAGCGTGTAGGTATTAGCTAAATTTTCTTTTGTTGTTATAAAATTGTTATACGCTTCTGAAGTTTCATCGTCTTCTTTTTTATTGAAATCGTAAGTTTGACGCGCTTTTGTTAATAGGGTTTTACCTTCGGTTAGCAAGGTTTCATCGTACCCAAACTCAGCCATAATAGTGGCTATTTCGGGTTGACTTGCTACATTTTCAAAGGATACTCGGTACTGTTCTAAGGCTTCTGCCTCGGATAACGTTTTGTTTGTTGCCATTTTTTTGCAATTTTTAATGTTACTTTTTGTTTTTTGCGTTTGTTTTATTACTACTCGCCAGTATTTTATAATTCTTTTTCTATTTATTTTGACTGCTCATGCGTTCCTTAAGGCTTCCCATGCATTCCTTAAGACCGCTCATGTGTTCCTTAAGGCTTCTCATGCGTTCCTTAAGACTACTTTTCCATTCCTTAAGACTTCCCATGCGTTCCTTAAGACTGCTTTTCTATTCCTTAAGGCTTCCCATGCGTTCCTTAAGAATGTTTTTGTATTTCTTAAGGTTGTTGTTGGTTAAAATACTAAGTAGTGCCTAACTTTTATTAGGTATTTACCAGATTTTATTAAATTTAGTATTGAAAATGTGCAATTTTTTTCTGAGTACGAATGTAGGGTTTATTTTTTTGTTTTAAAGGCTACGAGTAATTTATTTGTATTGTTTTTTTCTTAAAACTTTTAGAACAAAAACCATGGTTAAAATAAGTATAATAGGAGAAAAGAAATTATTAAATGAGTTTGCATAAAAATTGGAATAATTAAATAAGTATAAGGCTCGGATAATTCCTATTATTCCTAGAATAATTAATAAATAGGGTAAATCTAAATATTTTTTAAGCTCTTTTATTTTCATAGTTTTTAATTCCCCCTGTTTTTTATATACATTGTTAGTCATTGTTATGCTCATTAACAGCATTTTGAATTCCTATTTTTATTATTGTTTTCAGGTCGTCAGATGCATTTAAAATTTCAATTCTTTCAAAGAATTTTTCAGAACCAAGTTTTAGGTAAAGATTTCCAAAAATCTGTTTAGCACAAAATGTAGCCATTGATTTAATTTTATTTAAATCGATTTGAATTTGAGTATTATTACTTAATGAATTATTAATCAACTCTAATATTTCATTTCCAGACTCTTTTCTACTTATTATCGGCCCGTATTTATTTAGATTAATATTTTCCATTATTTCCAATTTATTTTAATATTATTAAACTTTGTACTATCATGATTTTCTATATCACTCAATGTTATTGGTTTGTTTAAAGGTAAGGATAAATAAATTATTGTCCCTTTCCAATAGCCACAATTATCTACAATTTCTTTGCCAAATTCGTTCTTAAAGTATGCACCTTCTGAATAAATATGAAATCTACCATGTGTTTTTGTAGTTATTTGATTTAATATCCATAAACCATATCCCATATGATTAGTCATTTTTTTTGAAGTTATATTTTTTTCAACTGCTTTTCTTAGGATTACTGGTTTATCATAAGATTTATTAAAAAAAACAGAATTTAATGTAGAAATTATACCATTACCAGTATCTGCACACGCTATTTCAATATTGTTTTTATTACCTTCAGCAACAAGGATTGAGTTTGAATCATCTATTGCATGCTCCCAAAAATTCAATAAAATTTCAGAGAGGCATAAAAAAATCATTGCGACAACTTTTTCATTGCTTTTATAATAATTTTCAATTTTTGGAAGAAACTCTGTTTTTAAAAATTTATCTGAATAATCTCTTGATCTTAATAAAGCTTGGGGAGCAATTATAAAACGATCATCAACTTTTACTTTTAATTTTTTATAACCTTTCTCTGTTTGATCCTTATTTTCAATGAAAAGGTGAATTAAATCAGTAAAGCCATATCTTTCCCATTGAGCTTGTACATAATCATTTACTATCATTTCAGGATTTTTGAAGCAATAATGTTTATAAGTATATTCTACAAATTTGTAATTCAACAATATCCCCAATAAGGACGTTTTTTTTACCTTACCTAAATCAATTTTTATATTAGGAATAAGTTTTTGTTCAAGGTTAAAAGCAGTCTCTAAAGAATTAAGTAATAGATGAACATTAGTTGGCTTTAAAATTTTTGGAAATATATACCTCATTATTTATTAAAATTTGAAGATAATTTTTTAAAATATTTTTCTTCAATTAAATAATCTTTTTTTCTAAAATCAGATAAAACGGTTTTGTAATAGTCGCTTATTTCATAAATTAGTTTTGTCTCTTTATTATTAAAATATAATTTATTGCAACTTAAATATTTTTCAACGTTCTGTATTGATTCTAAAAATAAGTTATTATTAGATTTACCGTCATAAAAAGATAGCTTGTCTAATTGTTTGTATATATTTTCGTATAATTTAATTCTTTTTTCTTCTTTGATTTTGAATGAGATTATTTTTTTATCTTTTAATTTTAACCTATGCTGTGAAATAATGTTTATTATTGTTGTAATCAAATTAATAAAAATAAAAATAAGTAATGCTATTGATAATTTATTATTTAAAGCTACATCCTTTGAGAAGTTTTCTATTAAATTATTTAAGATTCCAAAGTCATTCATATTTCATAGTTTTTTTGTGACCAACCTTCATAACCTAAAAAATAGTTGCTTCGCACTATAAATTTTAAGATAAACTTAGTTTTAAGTTGTTATGGTTGGTTAGCAAATTTTAATAAGCAACTAAATTAATAAAAAAACAACGGTTTTAACTAAAATTAGAGCCGTTATTTATATGTTTTATTAAATGTGCACTTTTTTAATTTCTATAAATTTTTAAACGAACCTAGTTTTTTATTACAAACACCAACTGAATTATGGTTAAGGTTTGAAGAATTCCAATTTGGATATGGTAAGCATTAGCTTAGCTCTAAAATGGAAGGTGGTTAGTATTATTTTAGTTATTTTTTCCACGAGCTTATTTTAAAGTTATAAATAGTGTCCTTATCAATTTTCAATTCAATATTTTGTCCATTTTTAAATTTCTCTAAATTACCTTCGCTATCCCAACTTCCTTTAGTGAATTTAAACTTTGTGTTTTTATATAAGTTAAGTTTAATTGAACGTTCAAAATTGGATGATTTGTTCATTTTTATTTTACTTGGATTCCAATTTCCTAAAACAGATTGATTACCTACAATAAAAACTTCATCTTTTTTATTAGGAACTTTTAGGTTTATGGTAGTAGGATAAGTTTTTGTAGAAAGCCCTAAAAGTTCTCTTACCTGCTTTGGACTTACCTTATTTAAAGACGATAATAATTCTGGAAGAAAATTTTGATAGGTTGGATATTTATCTCGATTTTTTTCATATTCTACTATTTTCTTTTCTAAAATTGGAATTAAAACAAAGTGAAATTCGTTGATATGCATTTTTCTTAATTCTTCGGCTCGTTTTTTTTCTCCATTGCATTCGGCAATTCTAATTTCTCCTAATCTCACTAAATGCTCATCTAAACAAATATTCCAACTACCGTAGCCTTGACCTTGCATTTTTTCTGAAAGTCCTGAATTGAAAAGTTTTTCAGTAGCCTTTATTTGTTTTTTTACGGTTTTTAACGTGTGATTAACAAAGGAATGCCCAAACTCGTGTGTAATAATAAAACGAACATCTTTTGGGTAATTAAAACCATATTCATTAGGTTGCTTTTTTATGTTAATAGGTAAAAAAGCGCTTGTAATCATTGTTGCAACTGTTCCATTTTTTGTATCAATTCGTTGTCCGTTTCCGTGAAAAAAATCGGTATCTCCCTCATTTAATCCAACAGTGTTAAAAGGATCGGGATAAACTATAAATTTTTCGAATGTTTCGCCATAATAGTCTTGCATTTTTTTTACGTAATTTTTTGGAACGTTTTTTTTGAATTCGTTTATGCCTCCATTTATAAATTTTTCGTTTTCTTTAAAAAAAGAAGCGAGGTTATTTTTTATATAAAATTCTCGCAAATCTTTTACGTATTGTTTTACTGCTGTAATTTTTTCTTTGTCAATATTTAAGCTATCTAATGAATATTTAAACCCTTTACTTGGAAATTTTTTACTTCTTACTAATGCTTGGTAGGTTAAATCTTGTTGGTAGCCTACAATTGATAAATAGTGTAATGTACTTTGAATAATTTTTGAATTATCCTTATTCTTGAATTTATTAAAAGCTTTAGCCACCATTGGAATATAATTGTAATTGGCTTTTCCATCTATATAAAATAGTCTTCCTTGGTTGTTTGCAACCAATCGTTCTACAATAGAATATGTAGAAATATTTGGGTTAAATTTAATGGATAGTTTTTGGCTTTTTTTAGTTGTACAAGAAAAAGTTAGACTAACTAAAAGAATGTAAATTAAACGTTTCATTGTTTTTTAATTATGTAGTATAGTGGTTTGTGTATGTGTAGTGCGTAATTAAAAGTTTTGTACTTTTAATTACGCACGGAGCCAATTCGTTTATTCATATTTTCTTTTTTCCCGTCAATCGTCGAAGATAAATTGTCGGAGTTACAACAATGAGCCTCAGTTACAAAAACTTCTGAAACCCGTATTACTTATAGCCATTGTTAGCATTAGTGTTTTATTATCTATAAATCGATATTTTTTCAGGGTCAATTAGTTGATAAACAAATGGAACTCTGTTGAAACCACCATTGCCATATCTAATACTATCACCTGAATTTTCTTTATTTTTTTCGAGCTTTTCTTTTAATTCGGTTTCGTTTTGAACATCAAAAAGGACTTTTACTTTCTCAAAGTGTTTTTTCGAAGACAGTTTATCAAAGAAATTAAATCCAACGTTTCGTTCACCATACAGATAGGTAGCTGGAAACCAACGGTCATAATAATCTACGGTTTCTAAATAACTAACACAATAGCATAAGGTGTCTGAAAATATCAAAGTTTGTTTACTTATTTGGTCAGATAAATTCGTTATTACATAGTGTCCAAAACCTGTAACTTTATTGAATGTTTGATTCATATAGTTTTCCAGATTTTGATGATAATCATATAAAAATGGAAAGCTACTTGGCTCTTGATTATTTTTGTAAGGGTCTTTGACGAAATATTTAGAGTGAAGTAATTCGGATACAAATAGGTAATCCTTATTTTTTATTCCAACTGCAATAGTGTAAATAAAGAGTTCTTGAAAAATAATTTTGAATGTATCAAATTCAGAAACTGACCAGCTATTTCTTTCATCTCGTGGTCTTAAATACAAAGGTTTGTTTTCAAAGAATTCGATTATTACATCACTTGCAAAATCAGTCTGATTCATTGTCAATAAACCAATGAATTTTATAAAGTCTTCTCTTAAAGGTTTATAACTCTTTAAAGTCTCTATTAAGGTTTCACCAAAAACTTTTAAGTCATTTGGCGAATTCACAAGATTAAATTCCCATAATTTGTCTTGGAAAGCATCCAAAAAATCGGAAGCATACTTTTGATTAAAATCGTTGTGTTTCTTAATCTGGTTTTCAATAGTTCGTATCTTACTATTAGTCTCAGATAAGTCAACGATATTTTCTGTTATGTATGTTGGTGGTTTAGTTCCAAGTTTTGGTTTTGGTATTGACGGTGTTTCTAAAATGTTCCTCAATAATTCTTCATAGCTATCTTCAAAATCCTCTTCTTGGGAAAAATCAATATATTTTCTACTCGACAAGTAAATTGGCAAATATGGTTTTCCATCTTCGTCTCTTTCAAGTACGATTGGTATAAACTTTTCTTGTTTTTCGTTTGAGTATAAATTTGGGCTTATAATTTGAGTTTCAGTTCCAACACCACCTTCTCGGTCATCAGCTTTTTCTTTGTACTTTTTATCACATACGATAAGTACTCGAAAAACATCTTTAGACTTTACCATTTCCTCCATAAAACTATGGATATCGTGTCCATCTTTCAAGCTCCATCTATCTAAAATTACATCTACAGTATCGGTCATTAATCTTTTTCCAAGATTAACAATCCAATCTTGGTGTTCTTTATTTCCCCAACTATATGATATAAATACTTTTTTGTTCATTCAAAGATTTAGGTTTTTTACATTAATGCTAACGGTTTAGTGCATGAGAAAGTTGCGAGTTTTTATGCAAAATTTTCATAGCTTATTTTTCAACTTTAAATGTATTACTTTTTTTCTTTTAATCATAAAATTAGCAATTTTTTATGCGCAATGTTAGCCACTTTAGGGCTGCCTAAACCTTTCTGACAACTCAAACCTTAATTGATGATCCTATTACCAACCGAGACAGAATGCACGCCTAAAACTATTTAAAAATACAATGTCATTTCTATGAAGAAAATCAATTGATAAATACCTATAAACCTTTCTTGCATTTAGGTTGGTACACTGGTTTATGAAACTACACCTTTTTTGGATTTTGAACGAGGCAGAACGCTAACGAATTCTTTCTCTTAAAAACTTAATTTTTCTTTAAACTTTTATGTTTCTATTAAACCTAAAATTTGTCTTGCGTTTAGTTCCCAAAAAAGGAGAAATCAATGCTCAACATTTACCTAATAAAAACAATTTTCCAATGATATATCTTGCTTTCTTTAAATGTTGAATTTTCCTCTAGCACTATTGTGGGTAACTTGTTATATCCTTTAAAAACATACGGTTTATTGGTTTTTCTTTCAGGATAAACTTAGTTTTAAGTTATTTTATTGGTTAGCAAATTTTTACAAGCACCTAAATTAATAAAAAAATAACGGTTCTAATTAAAATTAGAGCCGTTATTTATATGTTTTATTAAATGTGTTGTTGTACTTAGTATTTTATTAAGTTTACTTGGGTGTATTAATTAGAGTATTTTTCCAGCAATTTTAGCTTGAGTATCTTTGCTACTACCAATTATTGCTCCAATTACCATTCCTCCAATTAAACCTAGAGAAATACCTAACGAGCGTTCTAGATTAGTTAAAACAGTAACTCCAAAAAGCAAACCAAATATTAATCCTAAACCTCCATATAAACTTGTGTAATACCCTTTGGGAGTTAAGGAAAAAGTGTTTTTTAAATATTTTTTAAAATCACTTAGTGTTTTCTTAAAATATTTTATTCTGTTTTCAGGATTTGACGTTAAGTTTAAACTATCTAATTCCGTTTCTATAGATTGAATTTCATTGGTATTGAATTCTCTATTTTCTAATTTTTTAAGAATATCAATAAATTGATTATAAATTTTAATTTCCGACTTTTTAACTGTTTCTACTTTTAAACTTTCAAAAAAGTTGATTGTATTTTTTAGTGTCATAATTTTTACTGTTTTTTTGGTTAGTGGTTTAAATAAAAAAATATTACATCTAAAATTTATTTTTTTAACTATTTAAAATAAAACATGTTATTTACCGTAGTTAACTTCTTAAACTTTCTATATCCGTCATTAATTCTTCAAGTTTTTTAAAAACTCTTCCATAGATTAGGTTTACATCCCAGTTGTAAATTCGACCACCAAAAAATGCGAGTAAAACTAAAATTAATAATGCTATAACTATTCCTGCTAAAGGAATTCCGTATACCATATAAGCATCAGGAAAACTTATACGAATTTCATTTACAAGTTTTTCACCCAATAGAATGCCTTCAGCATCTTTAAACCAAAATCCTAAAATCATGGATATAAATATAATTGGGTACAATAATTTTGACATTTTTTTATTGATAGCTATCTGTTTGTTTTTCCATTGGGTAAAACCTTTTAAGTACTGATAACTACTTACCCCAAAATCTATTTTCTCTAAATCAGTTAATAATTTTTTATTAATAATAACAATTACCGATAGGGTAACAAAAAATATAACACCAGCAATTGGTATGCCTATAAAAAATGAGATAACTAAAAAAAGAAATGAGAATACTACAATTGCAATTAAATTAATTTTAAACATTCTTTTAAATTTATCAATAATATGAATTGATTTTTGGTTGTATAGATTGTTTATTTTTGGCGCAACTAATGCATCACTTTCTAAAAAGCCTTCTTTCCATAAATTTTCAATTGATTTTTCCATCTAATATTTTTTTTAATCTATTTTTAATTCTTTTAACTCGTACTCCAATATTATTAGGGTTTGTTCCTATAATTTCAGCAATTTCCTTTTGGTTTTTTTCTTCTAAATAAAGCATAATAATGGCTCTATCAATTTCTGAGAGTTTTCGAATTGCATCATATAGAAGGTTTAAAGATTCGTTTGAAAATGCATAATTGTCTTCGGTTTCTTCAGAAGTTATAGAATCGGACACAAAATGTTGAACGTTATTTTTCTTTTTTTTAAGTAGGGTTAAGCAAACATTTAATGAAATACGATACACCCATGTGCTCCATTGAGATTCTTCACGAAATTTGTCTTTACTCCGCCAAATTTGTAAACATACTTCTTGGTAATAATCTTCAAAATCTTCTTGCGAGTTGGTATAGGCTCGACATAATTTGATGATTATTCCTGCAAATGGTAAAATGGATGTTTTATAAAAATCGCTACTCAATAGTGTTCTTTTTATTGGTTAGTGGCTTAAATTTTGAATTATTACAGATAACTGGCAAAATTGTAAAAGAAACTGTTTTGTTTAAATTTAAGCATAAATTTTATACATTGTTAGAGCAAGTACTTTTATCTATTTTTTTTCACACTATTCCTCTTGAATAATTGTACCTAATAATATTCTTAAATAATAAAGATAATATCTATAATATGAAGCTAATGTTAACAGTACAAAGCATAATAGAATTATTGGTAAAACCATATTGCAAGTAAAGATGCATAATGTTAATGAGGAAATTAAAAGACTTAAAGATATGTTTCTTGTAAAAATATACAGGATAAAAAACGAGTTAATTTGTTCACCTAAGTATAATTTATTTTGAAATTTAATTTGTGTTTAAACTTTCTATCTTCATTAAAGCATTTTTATTATTTGGATTAAGTTTAAGGGATTTTTTATAATTATTAATAGCGTTTGCTTTATCTCCAAGTACTTCATAAGCCTCCGCTAAACTATCAAAGGCATTATAAGAATTGGGGAAGTTTTCTGTATTCAAAAGAAAAAAAGATAATGCCTTAGTTCTATCAGTTGCATTTCTACTTTGAAGCATTCTGTAACCAATCCGGTTCACGAGAGCTTCAGGCGGACTGAAATCCCAGTATAGTCGTTGGGAAAGGGTTTGGTAGTGTTGTTTAAGTTGTTCTGCAGTTTCTATGTTTCGATAGTTAATTCCATAGCCATTAAAAATAGTAGAGATACCATTATGAAAAGCAATGATTGGAACTGATCTATGGTCTTCATTTTCAAAGTATTCTAATTTTGCAGGTAATTCACCTTTGCATTTACTATTCAATGACTCATACAATCGTACATGGCGATCACGATTTCTGATGTTCCTTTTGCCCCAATTGGCAGTGGCTATGTAAATGAATCGTTCAAATGATTGTTCAGTCAGGGAATCTAACTTTTTGTCCATGGTTTCTGAATCCCATGTTCCAAAACTTGGGTCAACCGCAATAAAAGCATTGAAAAGTGTCTTTTCTTTCATATATGCATGAGTTGCCAACAAACCTCCTAAAGAATGTCCGAACAATATTTGGTAGGATGTTGTTCTATAATTTTTATCTAGTTCTTTAATGAGTTCTTCTTCTAAAAAGCGTAAAAATTTTTCACCACCACCTGTATTGTTTTCTCTAACGGTAATTATTTTATCTGGTGTAAAATCTCGTCTTCTATCAATATTCTGAATACCAACCACAATCATTTCAGGAATTCTAATATTATACCCAGAACTCATATAGTTTACCATACCAGTTATAGCCCTGAAATGTGTATTTCCATCGAGTACAATAAGTAATGGGTATTTTTTATGTGATGCCGCTTGGGTATTGTAAGATTCAGGAAGACTAATCCAAAATTCTCTATCTTCATTTAAAATATTGGAGTGAAGATGGTGTTTAGTTCCAATAACTATTTGCTCAGCATTTTGTGAACTTACTTGGTTAAGCCCTAAAATAAGAAGTATTACTGTAATAAAATGTTTATTCATGTTGTTTAGTTTTGTAAAGAATACATAAGATTTATATACCGTTCAATTTCTGTTGTATAGTTTTTATATAAAAGTTTATATTGAGGTTCTAATTCAGCCTTAATTTTTAAGAGGGTTTCCTCAGGCTTGCTGCCATTTTCAGAGTCTAGTTTTACCTGCTTCCAAACACTTGATAACAAATTGATATCTCGTACAATTGATCTCACTGTGGTTTCATTACCATGCCCGGTTAACACTTTGGTAGGGTTTAATTCAACGATGGAATTAAGTGTGTTGATTAAACTTGGAATATTTACATCGTCAGTGATTATCGGCATCCAATCTGAACTTAAAATGTCTCCCCCAAAAACAACTTTATGTTTTGGTAGCCACATTATTATATCTCCAGCAGAGTGATTCTCTTCGGTCAAAATAAATTCAACTTCTATCCCATCGAAATTACGTTTTAGATTATTGTTTATTATAGAAGAGGGAAATACAAGACGGGTAGTACCTATTTTACCTTTAGTAACTTTATTATAAAATGTAATATCATCGTTGCCATTTTTTTTCATTTCAGTTAATGCGTGTTTACTAGTAATAATTTCAGTTGTAGTATCAGCAAAGGCAGCATTACCAAGCCAATGATCTGCATGACTATGCGAATTTACCACCCAGCGAACTGGAAGACTGGTAACAGATGCTATGGTTCTCTTTATTTTATATCCAATAGACTCAGACGAGCCTGTATCAAAAAGTAAGACGCCACTTTTGGTAACGATAAAATGAACATTAGAATTCCATCCTTTATTTTCAGGAGTTGGCAACCCAAATGACGGGGAAACTATACTATATATATTTTCTGCAACACGAATGACATTAAATGTTTCAGAGCTTATCTCTTTTTTATAGAATTTTTCAGTTTTTGCGTTTTTGTTATTGAAAGAAAAACACAAAAAGCAAATAATTAAGATGCTTAAATGGTATTTAAAGAATAAAAATTTATTTAGCATTGATGTCATTTGTTTGATGTTTTAATCATGTTATTAACCGGCTATTTGACTAAAGTTTACGTGTTCTTTTTCCCAATTCCAGATGGACATGCCAAAGTTTCCGGAATCTTCAACAACTTTCATTTGTACCTCATTTATTATTTCAATAACTATTTTACCGTTTAAATTGTCGTTGCCTATGGGAACGTCTGCCCATTCTAAAATTATTTGATTGCCCTCTATTTTTCCATTCCCAACATGACACCAGTTTTCAGCTAATTCACTTTCCGGTGTTTTATGGTTCATACCTAACCAAAAAACCTTGTTTTCAACAATGTTGATCCAAAAAAGATTCCCTCCGGTTGATTTCCAAAATCCTTTTTTTGGTACGATAGTTTCCTTTTTTACGTTGTCTTTCATACTTGTGTTTTTATGATATTTTTCATTACAGCCGAAAATAGAAATAAGAAAAACAAATATCATTATTTTTTTAAAATAGGTCATTTTTTTTAATCTAAGTTGTTATTAAGCTTATTTATAGCCTTTTACTATATGACTTTAGTTATGATAGATTTTCATTCTAAATGTATCTCCTAACTTTAGTTTAAGTAATTTACAAATGCTAATTGCTGTTTTAGTTTTTTTTGAGGTTGATGTATTTAATATTATCTATCTCAATTATAAAGTCAATTTGTTGTTTTAATTTTTTTTCTTGCATCAGAATAATTTTAAATGTCTAATTAATTGCAAAATACAATCTTTTAAAATTTATCTAAAAGGACAATTGTCCTTTGCCAAAAAATCTAAAACTATTTCATTTGCATTAACAAATTGTAGAAATAAACAAGATGAAGTTATGCCTTTAGATAAAAATGGAATTGAGAAAGCAATAAAAGTGGCCCAACAAGCAAAAGAAAAAGGGAATTTACCTTACGGGTGTATTTTAACAGATGCAGACGGAAAAGTTTTGCTCGAAGGAGAAAATACAATTAATACGGATAATGATTGTCTGGCACACGCTGAAATAAACTTAATTAGAGAAGCTTGTAAACTTTATGATTATAATGTTCTAAACTCATGCGTTATATACACCAGTGACGAACCATGTGCAATGTGTTCATCTGCAATTTACTGGAGCGGTATTGGCAAACTAGTTTTTGGATTAAGTAAAAAAACTTTCTATGATAAAGTAGGTAGAGAAAATCCTAATTGGGTATTTGAACTTGGTTCGCGAGAAGTACTTAGTAAAGGAGGTCGTAAAGTAAAAGTTGTTGGTCCAATATTAGAAGATGATGTCTTAAAGATTCATGAAATAAATTAAGGTTAAATTTGATTCTTTAAAGCTCTGTTTAGACTCCTTAATGTTACTCCTAGATAATTAGCAATATCTTGTTTAGATATGACTTGTGTTAATTCGGGAAAAATCTTTTTTAGTCTTTTAATATTAGAATGTATAGAATTAAATTGATTATAAGAATGCCTATGCGCTTTATAAGCAATTTTATTAGTAAGTGTTTTTAAAATTAAATCATTAAAATGCTTATCATTACTTAAAAGTTTTTTAAAATAACTTTTATTTATTGCATAGACTTGAACTTCATTAATACTTTCTACAGAACAAACACTTACAATATCATGTATAGCTTCTACCTCTCCAAATAGTTGACCTTCTCCAAAAAATTCTTGAATAAAAACATTTCCATCTTCAGTAGTTATATAACATTTACTAATCCCACTTTTTAATACATAAACATGAGATGTGTTATGATCTTGCTTTATAATCTTATTTCTTGGTTCGACTTGTTGCAAAATAATATGTTCACTCGATTTTTTTTCTAAGGATAAAATATAATTTAAAATGTTTTTGTCTACTCTAATCATATGAGATATCGTGTGTTTTTTTAATGAAGCCCAACGGTTTTTTTATAAGATTTGTGCGACTGGAAAATCGGATATTTTTCGGACGTAGCAAATCTATTTGTTAAATTTTTTTTCGTTTTGTACTAAATCAAATTTAAGCATAAATTTTATGAGTTGTTGTGTGTAGTGCATTTATTCATAATTAATGTTTGCATAAGAGTTAAAACTCTCAAATTCCTGTGGGAAAGTATTGTTGACAAATTCATACTCCCAAAGCTCCATATATCTAATACCTATTGTTTGTGCTTGTTCAAAAATAGTTGTGTAGTCGTTATTTTCAAATCTTGAAGGTTGGTCTGACCTCCCGATAGCTTGTGCATAAATATCTCCGGGGAAATCAATTAAAGCATTTACTAAATTAGGTTGATAGTTAATTTTTCCAGAAATCCACCACATTGCAGCACCGACTCTATGATTTAAAGAAGGCTCATTCCATAAATCTGTCATTATTCGATTAGGAATTGAGGTATCTTCCATTATATCGTGAACTTCAACTGCTATTGCCTTTTTTGTGAAAGCATTTGCAAATATCCTGGCTGTTTCTTTTACACCATTAACCCAATTATCAGAAGTTAGTCCAGCATCTAAAAGCTCATCTGTTGTTACACCATTAAAATGACCTTCTATACCATTTGCAGTCATTTGTGGAACATATACTAAAACCAAATCTTCATCTTCATTATATGCATTCGAAAGTGCTTCTGCAAGTAAAGTTAATCTTTCATTAACTCTAGTGTCCCAAATTTTAGGGATTCGTTTTACTGTATTGTCAATTCCTACTATTTCAAAATAATCAGCTCCAATAGATTCTGTCAACCATAAAGGACTATCTCCACCAGCTATAACACCAAGGCTCCACTTTAAATTTCTCCCTTTAATAATTTCACGAAATTGCTCTATGCTTGAAAAGTCATAAATCCCTTTATTTGGTTCTATTTCACTCCATTTTACTCGAATTAAGGAACCATTAACTTGATTATTATCTAGAGCAGTTTCATTTCCAAAAGAACTAGTGTAAAGTCCTTTAGGCTTTGTAATATCTAAAGTATTATTTGAATTTTCGGGAATAGAATTATTATCATCTGAATTACAAGAAAATAAAAATAGTATTATAAGAAAAGTTAAGTTGTATTTACTCATATTTAGTCTTTAATTAGTGATTTAATTTTAGACTTAAAGAATAGTATAAGGTTTAATTAGCATTACACACAACTTGTTATATCCGTCAAAAACTTATGGTTTATCCCTTATAATTTATATATAAACAGTTTTGAATTGTTTTTATTGGTTAGCAAATTTCTACAAGTAACTAAAATTAAAACCGTTATTTAGATGTTTTCATACAAAGTAGTAGGAGTTTTGATTTTTCCTTAAGAATCTAGATTACGTGGAATGGTAAAAAAGAAAGTTGAGCCTTTAGCTTCTTCGCTTATTACCCAAATTTTACCATCCAGCATTTCCACATAAGCTCTTGAAATGGTTAAGCCCAATCCTGCACCTTGCCTTGCCATTTTATCAAAGATATCTGCTTGAATAAAACGCTCAAAAATGGCTTCCTGCCTGTCTTTCGGAATTCCAATACCCGTGTCTTTCACATAAAATTCAAATTCGTTTCCTTTATTAGCATACCCAAATTCTATGGTTCCTTTATCGGTATATTTTATGGCATTTTTAACTAGATTGGAAAGAATTGAATAAAATTTTTCACTATCTGTTTTAATAATTGCTTTTTCTTCGGGTAGTGGACAATTAAAGGATAGATTGAGATTTTTATTATCGGCATCTAGTTTTAAAGAATCATAAACAAATTGTAACTGATTGTTTATATTCATTTTTGAAAGATGAACATCTAATATACCTGATTCTATTTTTGAAATACTTACAATATCGTTTATAATATTAAGCATACGAGCACCACTTTTTTCGACAAGCTGAATGTACTTTTGTTGTTTTTCACCAGACAATTTCGGTTCTTTCAGTAGTCCAACAAAACCCAAAATTCCATTCATAGGTGTTCGGATTTCATGACTCATGTTAGCAAGAAAGGCTGATTTTAATCGGTTGCTTTCTTCTGCTTTTTCTTTGGCTTTAATAAGCTCTTTATTTTTATCATTTAGAATTTTGGTTTTAGCTTTTACCTTGAATCTTAACACAAGTGTAAATAGCAAAAAAACAAATAAACCGAAACTTAAAATAATAATCAACCATATCAAATAGGTTGGTATTATTGTCTTATTTTTATTAAACCATTTTTTCAATGAAATATAAAAGTCTGATTTTGGATTGTTTTTGAGTGATGTTATATTTTTATCGAACAATTTGATTAATGCAGGATTAATATTTTTTGAAAAAGCAAAATGTACGTCGGAAAGTTGCATAACAATACCAGTGGGCAAAATTTCTTTATCACATAAATCAGAAAAATAAAAGAAACGATCAGCTACAATTACATCTATCTCGCCTTTTTTGAGTGCAATAACAGAATTGTAATAACTTTCGTACGTAAAAACCGAATAGTCAATATTATAATTATTTTTTACATTAAATTTCATGAAATCTTCCTGGGTTGATCCTTTTAGTACACCAATTTTTTTATTTGTTAAATCTTCAACCTTGTTAATAATGCATTTATTCGTGGTAAAAACTTGCAACCAAGAATTAAGAACAGGCATGCTAAAATTAAAAAGCGAATCTCGTTCAATTGAGTAGGCCATATCAGGCATAATATCAATTTCTCCATTTTCAAGCTTAGAAAACAACTCAGACCAATTTCCTGCGACATATTCTATTTGTAAATCTTCATTTTTAGAAATAGATTTCAGAACATCAATAAAAATCCCATCTGGATTTCCGTTTTTATTCATAAATATCTTAGGAGGATTATCATAGACTCCTACTTTTACAATTTTGGAATTAATAGCTTCCTGAGCCAACGCAAAAGGGTGAAAGCCTAAAGAAAAAAGAATTAGGCTTATAGTAATCTTAATATATTTTTGACTAAGCATTATCATCAACGTATATTTTTTGCATGCGGTACAATTTGTTATATCCTTTAAAAGTATAAGGTTTATTGGTTTTTCTTTTTGGATAAACGTAGCTTTAAGTTATTTTATTGGTTATCAAATTTTTACAAGTAACTAAATTAATAAAAAAACAACGGTTTTAACTAAAATTAAAACCGTTATTTAAAATGTTTTATTAAATGTGTACCGTTTAAATTTTAGCGCTATAAGCCAAAGACGTTATATTTATTGTTTAGGAGCAGAATTACTAAGCATTTCAAGAAATTTCTTTTTTTCAATCTTTCCCACAACGTAATCAAGTACTTTTCCTTGGGAATCAACAATAATTGTTGTTGGTGTTACACCGACTTTATAATACGTTACTAACTCTTTGGTATTTGGGTTGTCAATATCAATTATTACTGGTGTAACTTGCAAATTGACGATCTTTTCAACCTCGTTGTCTGCAAAAACCTCACGTTTCATAATTCGGCATGGTGAACACCATTTTCCTGTAAAAAAAAGAAGCGTGTTCTTATTGGTGTTTTTAGTAAGTTGTTGAATAGATGTAATGTTGTTGTCCCATTTAATATCATTAGAAGGAGCATAAAATGAATACCACGCATAAGCAAGTGATACTACAAGAAAAGTGAGCCAGAACCATCGCCAAAATGGATGAGACTTACTTTTAGCAAATTTTTGGGATGAATTAGCTACTTTATTCATTTAAGTTTTTATTTTTTGGTTCTGCTTGCATACCGTAAACATAAAAACCGTTAGCAAAGCAAAAAATGACATAGTTTTGGTTATGGTATTATTTTTTTAAATAGATTTTACTTTCAAAATTTTTAAGAACTAATTTTTTTTTAGAAAGTTTAAGAATTTTAAAATGCGCATCCTCTTGTCCGACATTTAGTGTTATCAAGTTTTCGTTTTCGTCATAGGACCATGTTCCGCTTTTAACCAAGTTGCCTTTACTTGCCTCAAATACACCACCTTGCTTAAACGACATTCTATCCATGCTATTGTCATGTTTCCTGGTTTTCGTATTTATGATTTTTGAAATTTTCCAGTTTCCCAGTAATTTTGTTGGAGGTGTGAAAGACGTTAATGTGAAAAAGCTGATTAGGAGGAGTAAAGTTAATTTTTTCATGGAGATAGTAGTTTACAATTTTCGGCAACTAATTTAGAAAATAAAAACCGAATAGAAAATCTGCGAGGATTTTAGTAAGTAGGCGAGTACTAGCAATAAATTATACACGTTGTTGTACGTTTGTTTTTATTCTTTTAACTATTCGAAGCTCTATCAAAACCAACAGTTTCTCTATAAAGTTGTGGAGATACATCTACATTTTTTTTAAAAAACCTGCTAAAATAGTATTCGTCATTATAGCCTAATTCGTATGCAATTTCTTTAATTGTTTTATTCGTTAAGTATAATTCCCTTTTGGCCTCTATAATGATGCGCTCCGAGATTAGGTCGGTTAAGGTTTTATTTAAATGAGCTTTGGTTAGTCTTGTTAATGCTTTTGGAGTAATTGCTAACATATTGGCATATTCGCTAGCTGAATGCTTTTTTTTGTAATGTTTTTCAATGTAATTTTTTAAATTCTGTAAAATGAAAGGTTCTTCGTTATCGATAGTTACTTTTTGGGCTTCAGCTTGTTGTTCTGTTTTTAATCTTGATGCGGTTATTAAAAATATTTTTAAATAGGATATTAACAATTCATATTGTGCTAAAGCTGACTTTCTCATTTCAACTTTGAATTGTTTTATTATCATTTCAAAACTTGCTGTTGCTTTGTCCTCAACTTGAACCATTGGTGGATCGTAAATATTATTGAATAACACCCCATGACAAGCAACTTCTTTGTGGTGTTTATGAATACAGAAAAAGTCGGGATGAAAATGAATTACTACACCACTTATGTTTGCTTTAGCACATAGCATAAATGGTTGATAAGGTGAAAAAGACAACAACATATTCTCTTTAAAATCGTATTCAGAAAAATCGGCTTTTAGAGTTCCATTACCTTTTTGTATCCAAATGAGCGAGTAATAATTTAGTCTTTGGATATGATCAAATGGATTGTCTTTTTCTAAATGATATATTTTAAATGCTAGATTACCCGTTTGTGGATTAATAAGTGTGAAGTTGTTGTTTTGCACCATGATTTAATAGTTTACCTAAGTTTTCTTTCGTTTTCTTCAATTTTTAAATCGTTTATACTAGCATAACGTTTTTGCATGAGTCCATTTTCATTAAATTCCCAAAGTTCATTGCCATAGGCTCTGTACCATTGGTCGTTTTTATCTTGAAATTCATACTCAAATCTAACAGCCATTCTATTTCCTCTAAAACCCCATAGTTCTTTTTTTAGTTTATAATGTCTTTCATTTTTCCATTTTTGGGTTAAAAACGTAATAATTTCTTCTCTTCCGTGAATAAATTGTGTTCGGTTTCTCCATTTAGAATCTATAGTGTAAGCTTTAGAAACTTGTATTGGGTCTTTGGAATTCCATGTATCTTCTGCTTTTTGAACTTTTTCAAGTGCAGATTCTAAAGTAAATGGAGGAAGCGGATATTTTTTTTCTTGATTCATCTCTAAATTAGTTTTAAAGTTAAAAATAAAGGAAATATGAAAACCCATATTTCCTTTATTTGTTTTTTTAAATGGTTTCTGCTAAAGGAAAATCTACAGGCACTTTAGTGAGGTTATGTAAATAATTCATAGCTGTTTTGTCACTTACCTGTAAAATAACATCTACAAGGTTTTCTTTAGTGTAACCTTGCGCAAAGAAATTTTCTACATTTTCATTGCTAGCTTTTCCTCTATTTTCAGTAATATCTGCTGCTAGTTTTACTAAAGCATTTAATTTAATATTTTCGCTTCTTCCTTTTCTGATATCTAATAATTGTTCATCATTAAATCCATTCATTTTTCCCAATACTAAATGTGCACTTTGGCAATAGATACATTTATTTACTTGACTTACAATAAGGTTTACTGCTTCTTTCTCCTTATTAGTTAATGATGTTTTAGCATTTTGATAGTCTAAAAAACGTTTTAAACCATTGTCTGAATACCCTATAGTTGCATAAAGATTCGGCACAAAACCTAATGCTTTGTTTAAATTGTCAAAAATCTCTTGATTTGTTTGAGATACCTCATTTCTTGTTGGAACATTAAATTCCGTAGCTGTTACATTTTCCATTTTTTATTTTTAAAATTGTTTGTCAATATTGACACTACAAAGTTGATGAAGAATGCAATGACTTAAAATGGATAATATTCGTTAATAGATGGATGATTTTCGTAAGTAGGGGGTAGAAATAGCAATAAATTATATACGATGTTGTGTGTTCGTTATTTATTGTTCTGTTTATCAACTTTACTTTTTTTACTCATACCAATAATGAAAAACAGTCCACCAACAGCTATAAATACCGTACCTAATGAACCAGGTACGTCTTTTAATGTTGTATTAAAAGTAATTCCTAGTGAAATAATAATTATTCCCAAAAAAATATATCTTCTATAATTCTCTATTTGTTTTTTCATTTCATTTTTATTTAAAAAGATTTTATTCTAATTCTTTATCAATTCGTTTTTTAGCCATAAATGAAAGTAATGTCCAAAATCCCATTATTAATCCTATGATGGTTATGATAATTATTAGTTTTTCAAATAATTGTTCAAATGACAATCCAGGGCTTTGAAAGATATTATATTTAAAATAGGTGAATATACTTCCAAGAATTACAAATACAAGATAAATTAATAAAATACTCTTGATTTTTAGTTTTCTAATCTGAATTGCACCAAAATATAAAAGAGCACTTACAAGAAATAGAGAATTTATTGTCATAATGATGGCAATATCCTCAAAATCGCCTAACTCTTGTTCAAGAATAAACTGTCGATATAATACAATCCCTTGCATTGCCAAAATTGTTAGAAAATACATTATGGAAATTACTTTATAAGCAATTTGCTTATTCCTCTCATCCATATTTAAAAACGGTTTCTTATTCTTTGTTTTCATACCAAAATAAATCATTTAAAGTTCTATCTAATCTCTTTGCAATCTTGATACATAAATTAAGTGACGGATTATATTTTCCTTTTTCAATCAAACCAATCGTTTGTCTTGTTGCACTAACCAAATCTGCAAGGTCTTGTTGAGATAGTCCTTTTTCTACTCTTGCTATTTTGAGTTTTATGTTTTCCACATTACAAATGTAATATAAATATTACTAAATGCAATATATATATTACATTTTTTTAAAACAATTTTGAAATCTAGAGTTTGACTTTAATATTTAATTGATTGTTGGGATTTTTCTTAATGACGCACAACTTGTTATATCCGTCAAAAACTTATGGTTTATCCCTTATAATTAATATATTTTATTAAATGTGCACTTTTTTAATTAGTTGCTTTAAACCAAGGGCTTTATTTTTATTGTTGTGGGTAGGTAGGTGAATTGTTAAAAGAAGTATAATAGGTGTACCCTTCTAAAGAATTAATTTTCCATTGCCTTCCTTCTTTTCTTGCAGTTATTTTGTAATTCATTGACTCATATTTATCCGGTATTTTCCAATTTAAATTAAAACTTGCAAAGCTGTTTTTAATTTTTAGACTATCAATAAGTAAAGTTTTCCAAAATTTATCAGGATAATCTTGACAATTACACCAATCCTCAGCTTCAGAGTCCCACATAGTAATTCCATCGTTTATATTTCTCCATTTAACACTGGCTTTTTTTATTGATTTATCCATTCTTAAAGCGATGGATTTGTGGTATTCTAAAAATTGATTAGTAAAGTAATTTGTTTTTTTGAACAATTCCATGTTTTGATTATACTTATCCCAATCTATGCCAGTGAAAATGCTATCGGATTCTTTTTCGTATTTATAAGGAAATTCGGCCAAATGTTTTTTCATGTGCCATTGATATGCTTCTCTTACTAAATTTGTCAATTTTAAGCTATCTGCATTTAAACTATTTGAAGGTTTTTCTTTTTCAATTGATTTAGCGTTTTTTTTATTTACGTTAGAGCAACTTACTAAAAAAGCCATGGATAGCGTTAATAATATTGAATAATACTTTAAATTCATTTTGGGATATTCTTTAATTGCGTTTGTTTAAAAGTAAGTATAAATTTTGTGCGTTGTTGTGCTTAGTTTTTTTCTGTATACTCTTCAAATATTTTAGTTTTCTCATTTAATATATAAATTATTGGTTTACAGTAATCACAATTTTCATAAAATCCTTTTGAGTCAGGTGGATTTACAATTAGCATTCTGCTTTTTGAATAAAACTTATAACCAAGTGAAGCAACTGGAGAGTCATAAATTTTTCCAGTTAATCGGTCAATTATTAAACTACTTTGACAACTTGAGCCGCAACCCCAAAAAACAAAATTATAGTGTCCTGCAAAATTTGAACTGTCAGATTTGTAAGCATCTTTTAATCGTGTTTTAAATAGACTTGCATTTTCATTTGAGTTCAAGTCTAGTTTAGCTTTATTTTTAGTATCCATATTTTTAACCAAAAAGTCATTAAATGAAATTTTAGGTTGAAACTTTATTAATTTTTCATTTTCAATAATTGTGTCTTTTGCACTTTTTACAATTTTTAAACTATCATTTTTAGTTGAAATAGTTTCTTTTGGTTTGTTTTTTTCTCCACACGAGAATGATAGGATTAATAGTAGCACTATAGCAAAATAATTTTTCATGTAATTAAGCATTATAAATTGTTGGTATTTGGTTATTTTTTTAATTCTTCATTAATAATCTTTGTAATTTCTTCAATATCTTGCATCAAGTTATTACTACGTGCATATGCGTTTTTAAGGAGTAGTTCCTCTTCATAGAGTAGGGCTTCAAGATGCAGTAAACTTTGGAGTGCAATTTTTTCATCATTAAAATATTCTATCAGTTTAGTTTGATTTCCGATTCTAGTTGGCAGATTAGCCCCACCATATATTTTTTCGGTAGCAATACTGGCATTTGAAATGATAAGGTTTTGAGATTTTACATAATCCAGTAGACCTGATTGTTTGTGCCTAAAATCAAGAATTTTATTTCTTATTTTTGTAGGAATTAATTTAATATCACCTGTGTTTATAAGGGTGTGAATTGTATTTGTGTTGGTTTCAAGATTCCAACCCTGACTTTCTTCTGTAGAAAACACTTTACCTATTCCAACAGTAGCTCCCCAAATTGAAATATTAGGTTTTTTGAAGCTTTCTTTATAGGATTGCAATCTTATAAAAAACGAATCGATATGTTTATTTGCTTCGGTCATAAGTGTCTTTTCTTTTTCTAAATCCTGTAGGATTTGAACATAATAAGATCTTTTTAAAGCATCGTTTTTTCTGTCCGTATTCCAATTATTGATTTTTAATGCTATTAAAATTCCAATAACAACTAAAACAATTTCTCCTATGGCATAAAGGAGGTATTTGCCAAATCTATTTTCGGTTAGCGATCCTAGTCTAATTTTCTTAAAAAAATTTATCATAGGTTATTGGTTGATTATAATTAAGCACAACTTGTTATATCCGTTAAAAACGTATTGTTTACCATTTATAATTTTAGATAAACGTGTTTTTTTAGCTATTCTGTTGGCTAGCAAAACTTTATTAACCCCTAAATTAATAAAAAAATAGCAATTTGAATTTTAGTTAAAACCGTTATTTATTGTTGGAGGTAGGAGGTTATTTAATTTAAGTTTTGTGTTAAAATTTTTAGCCAACCTATTTCAGGAAAGTACTTTGTTTTCTGGATATAGCCTAATGCATTTTTTTAATATAACTTAGGGCTGCCTCCAAGTAAATAGGAGTGGAATACAGTTTATATAATTCTGTTAATGAAAAAACTATTTTTTGGATCTGCGTATTGTTGGCGGTTAAAGCTTTTTTTCGGCTTCTATTTTTAATTGTTTATTCATTTTTATAAAACCATTTTTTGTTTCGGTTGTTAACTTTTTTTTGAAAAGTGGAACTAAAATTCCACTGAATTTTTCACTTTGCTCAAATTTTGTCGTTCCGTTTTTATTGTCGATTAATTTAAATGAATGTTCTCCATCAAAAAGTCCTTTAAAAAGTAAGTGACCTAGCCAACTAAATTCTTTTTCCTTTTTGAATGTTAACACTTTGGGTTTAAAGGTTATTCCTTGTAATTCAATTTTTATTGGCTTTCCAATTTTTACATCACCTATCAGCGTTTTGATGAAAGGATTCCAATTGGGATATTTTTCAAAGTTGGTTAATATTTCCCATACTTTACTTGGTTCTGCATTTATTATTATTTCTGTTTTTAATTCCATAATTTTTGATTTTTATTTTAATACAAAAATCAGAGTTATGAATAAAATTTGTCTTGATCTAAATCAAGAAATATTCTTTCTGCGTATTCTGCTTAGTGTTTCAGGTGTCATTCCAAGCATAGAAGCTATGAAATGAAGAGGAACCTGATTAAATAATCCGCTTTTATTCTCAAATAACAGATTAAATCTATCCTCGGCAGACATTGATAGAAATGAGTAAACACGGTCTTCTAAAGTCAGAAAACACTTTGCAATAAATAACTTTTCTAATTTGTCCCATTCCGGGATAACTTCTCCTATTTTTTTATAGTTTTCTTTACTTATGGTGTATAACTCACAATGTGTTAAGGCTTGTATATTCCAGCGAGAAGGTGTGTTAAAAATTAAACCTGATAAATCAGTCACAAATTCTCCTTTCGAAGAAATCCATTGAGTTATATCTTTTCCATCGGAATAATTATAAACTCTTAAATATCCATTTTTTACAAAACTTAGCATCAAACAATTTTTTCCTAATTCCGTAAAATATTCGTCTTTAGCAAGGGTTGTCAGGGTAAACAACTTTAATAAAATATTTAGATATTTTTTTTCAATTCTAAAATATCCATTTATATATTCTTCTAATTCTGTCATTGTTTTTATACATTTGTTGTAGTGCGTATTATTTTGTAATTTCTTTTTTCAGGTTTCTATGTGATATAAATATCAGAATTGTTATAAGTAATATTGAGATTATAGAAGAATTCAACGTTCCCAAGTTTAAACCTCCATTTGTAATTGGTTTTGTCAAAAAATCTCCAAATGTTGCTCCAAATGGTCTTGTGAATATAAATGCAATCCAAAACAATATTACGTGATTTATTTTTGTCATATAGTGTAGCAATACCACAATTAAAATTATTCCAGCCGTAACCATTGCACCATTAAGATAACTTAAACCAACCACATCACTCAAATAATCTCCAAAAGCTGTTCCTAAACTATTTGAGAATAAGATTGCAATCCAGTAATAAATTTCTTTGTCTTTGTCCAAAATCGGATAGACGCTTAAAGACTTGAATTTTTTGTTCCAAAGGATTAAGGTTAAAATTAGTCCAGAGAATAAGAACAAACTACCTAAAGTATATCCTAAATGTAAACTTCTATCAAGAAAATCGGATATTTCAGTACCTAATGTAGTTGTTGCTATAATTACTAACCAGTAAAAAACAGGAATATATTTTTTGGTATATAACTGAACGGAAAGTAAAACTAAAAAGAAAATTAGTGTGATAATAATTCCAGTTAAATAACCTAGATTTAACGTCATTGACAAATAATCACCCATAGTTTCACCCAGTGTTGTTGCAACAATTTTCATTAACCAGAAGATGAATGTTATTTCAGCTACTTTGTTTAGTTTTTCCATATTCGATTCTACTTGTTATATCCTTTAAAAAATATACGGTTTATTAATTTAAATTTTTGGATAAATGTTGTTTTAAGTTATTCTTATTGGTTAGCAAGTTTATTCAGACATCAAAATTAATAAAAAAAATAACGGTTTTAATTTTAGTTAAAACCGTTATTTATATGCTTTATTAAATGTACACCTTTTTAATTTTAGTTTAAAGAGAGTATAAATATTTTCTACTTTATGGTTGCAAAAATATAAGTTTAGAGCTTTATTATAAATCCATTGATATCCAATTAACAGCAGCTTCCATTGTAGAGAAGGGTTTAATTTTTAATTCTTTTTCATGTTCTTCACCTAAAAAAGGAAAAATCATTGTTTGTGGAGAACCTGTAATTACGGCTAGTTTAATTTCTTTAAAACAATCCTTCTTTTTTAGGTAATTTATTAGGGTTTTAAAATTTTCCATATCCATGGTAAGTTCACAATCAGATAAATCATTTATCACTCCCTTAGTTTTCTTATTGGTTAATTTGTTTACAAGTAAATATTCCCACGAATCAATAATATCGTTAAGGCTAACTTTTCCAATAAACTTTCTAATTAATATGGATTCTGGATACAAATCATGTTTTTCATAAATTATACTCATAGCATATTATTGTTTTAATTACTCAAAATTAATAAAATCAAATTACACATAACTTTTATATTATTAAAAGAATTACAAATTGTTTTATTATTTATTTATGTTTTTTAATTTTTTAATTAAAGGCAAAATCTCATGGTTGTAATTTTTTATTCCTACTTTTCTTACAATTAATAAAACGATAAAAAGAATGATTGTTGAAAAATGAAATAACATTTTGTAGGTCCAATATGTATTTTTTAATGCACCAATAAAAGCAATATTTAAGGCTAAGATAAATAGCGTTATAAAAATTAAGAAATAGACTTTAGGAATTAATAGTTTTTTCTTTAAATACTGAATATGGTTTTCAACAAATTGATAATTATTGATGTTATTTATGTCTGATTTTTTTTTGAGAAGAGGTATAAGAAGAATTAATAAGCCTGTTAATATTATTAAAGCTGCTGTAACATTGTATGAATTTAATGTAAGATGTGTGTACATAGAATAAATAGTAAATACAGAAACTAATAATAAAAGTAATCTTTGAAATTTTGTAATTCGTTCCAATTTTATTAAACGACAAGTTAACTTGTCAATATCAATATCACTAGCCTTTTGTTGTTGCCATAAACCTTCCCATTTATTTAATTCATCTTCCATAATTATTCATTTTTTTAGTTAAGGTTTTTTTTATTCTATTAATTCTAACGCCTACATTTGATATACTTATTCCAACAATTTTAGATATTTCAGAATAGCTGCTTTTCTCTAATAGCAAACTAATAATTATTCTATCTTTTTCTTTTAGACTAGCTATTGCTTGGTATAGCTTCATAATCTCTTCATCTAGAATTTTATCTTCATTATTTTCAAATCTTAAATTTTCGGGTTGTAGCTGGCTAATTTTCTCGTTATTTATTTTTTTATTTTTAATAAATAAAATTGCTGTATTTGATGCAATTCTATAAATCCATGTGTTTATATTACTTTCATTTCTAAAAGAATGTAAGTTATTCCAAACTTTTATGTAGACTTCTTGAAATAAATCGTCAGCATCAGTTTTGTTTCCCGAAAATCCTAAACAAAGTCGATAAATTTTATCTTTAGATTGTTGGTATACATCTTTGAATTTTCGTTCTTTTTTATTCATTTATAAAGTATCAAGATGACTTTAAATGGATGTGTGCTTTTTATTTTTTAACGTTACTTTTAAACCTAAAATTGTTATTCCAGATGCAATACCTATTAGTCCGCCATATATATAATCAGATATATTCAGATAATGATTGATGACTGGAATTATTGCTAAAATTATTATTCCTAAAAGTATTAATTTTTGCGATTTTTTATTGTTCATTTTAATACGTTTAATAAATTACTATACCCTTTAGAGTTTCAAGTATTAAATTTATTACACTTTTCTCAAATTTTTTTCGCTTGTGACTATACGTTACCAGTTATGAGTAACTGTGTGGAAAATAGATTTTAATTTGGATTAAAACCTCTATCCAGATGTTTTTATTAAATGTGTACTTTTTTAATTTTGACACTATTTGTCAAATGCTTTATATTTATTGTTGTGAGTAGATGTTATTTAGTTAGTTTAGTGATATTATTATCCGTTAAATTCAGAACATTCTCTTTTATCTTTTTAATATCCCAATTCCACCATTTTAATTCCAAAAGTTTTACGATTATTTTGTTAGAAAGTCATTTTTTTATTTATATCTAATTTTTGATATAAAAAATTTACATAAATCTAATATGGGGTTAATTCAAAAGAAAAAGAAAGCAATCATCTTTGCAAAAAAAAATGGAATTATTTATAATGATTTTTGCAGCATTGTTCTCAGTTATGAACCCTTTTGGGACAGTACCAGTATTTGTTGGTTTGACACAAGAACACGATAGTTTAGAGCGAAATAGAATAGCCTTCTGGACGTCTCTAAATGTTTTAATAATATTACTTATCTCATTTTTTGTTGGAAAGTATATTTTATTGTTCTTTGGAATTACATTAAATTCTCTGAAAATTGCAGGAGGACTAATTATTGCTTCATCAGGTTTTGCTTTATTGACTGGAGAGTTTAATAAACATAAAGGAATGAAAAAAGAAAAAGTAAAAGAAGATATTAAATCTCGTTCTGAAATTTCATTAACTCCTTTGGCAATGCCGATGATAGCTGGTCCAGGAACGATGTCCTTATTAATAACTTATAATCAAGAATTTAACGAATTAAATAGCGTATTAATAATTTTTGGAGCAATAATATTATCTACAATATGTATATATTTAATATTGAAAAGCTCGTTTTATATTGTTAAAATACTTGGAGCATCTGGCATAAATGCATTATCTAGAATTATTGGGTTTATTGTTATTGCAATTGGTGTTGAATTTATTATTTCAGCAGTTAAAAGTGTTATTAACATTGCCTAGCTTGATCTACTTTACATGTATCTAAATTAAATAAAGCGATCTGAATTCCAGCTCAGATCGCTTTTTTATAGGTTTTTATTAAATGTGCTTTTTTGATTTTAGTACGATGTGCCAAATACCTTATATTTAAGGTTGTTTGTAATCTTGTTTTTCAATTTTATAAAGTAATAATTCCTCATCATCATTTGGTAGTTTTGTTGTGCCATTTAACTCCAATCCTAATTTCTCTATTAGTTTTTGGGATGAGATGTTGTTTTTTGTAGTTATAGCATTTATATGAGTTAACCCGAATTTATTAAATGCCACATTTTTTAACTTATTTGCAGATTCAAAAGCATAACCTTTCCTTTCATATTCAGGTAAGAACGCGAACCCAATATCAACTCCTTCTAATCCTTCTCTGTCATAAAGTCCACAAGTTCCTATTTTACAATTGTCAGCTTTTCTTATTAAGGTATAATTGGAATACCCAAGTTTTTTAAGTTGAGGCAGCATTTTAGTTTTAATATAGTCTCTTGCATTTTTAACTGTTTTAATATTTCTATCTCCAATATATTTAATCCATTTAGGAGTGTTTAATAACTCAAAAATAAATTCAGCATCTTCTTCTGAAGTCGGTTTAAGTATTAATCTTTCAGTCTCAAATATTTTATATTGGTTCATTTAATTCAGCTTTGGTTATAAACAGGTTAGGTTAGGAAAATCGGATATTTTTTGGTTGCAGCAAATCGTTTGTTAAAATATTCGTCATTTTCCTTTAATTGAAATCCCATATTTTTTTAAAGTGTTTATAATTCTTTCGGTATCTTTTTTTTCTAACCTAACCTCACCTGAATAACGATCTGAAATATACTTTTTCCAAAATAAGGAAATTAAATTTTTTTCTTTTAATACCAAATAAAATTTAAATCCATTATCTATCTTCACTATATAGCTTAATTGATCCAATAGAAATAGTGTTTTATATGGTTTTTGTTCTTTTTTACTAACAATCCTAGATTCTAGTTTTTGTGGTGTTAATCGATATTCTATACGTGTAAATATTTTTGGGATAATTGATAAAATAAAACCAAATGCAGTAAATGCAAGTGTTTTTACTGCTGTTAGTGAATGAAATCCAAAATAAGTGATTGTAATTATAATAATAAAAACAATAGCTAAATATAATATTATTTTAGGAGACATACTTCTAGCTGACCAGTAATATTCAATTGCAGGATTTTTTTCTGTTATATTCATATATTTTCAAAAATACAACTTATCTCAATTAGGATTTGTCATTATATATTTAATTCTATCAAAATTCCAATTAGTCCAATTGTCAAACTTAAAATGGAAAAATATTTAGTGTCAAAAACTCCAAATTCCGTGTTTTTTATTTTTTTAAAGAAACCTATATATTTAAACTCTCCTATTGCTCGTAGCATAAAAATAGATGAAATTATCCAGCCACTATAATCTTCTATTAATTTTGGTAATTCTATTTCTAATACCCCAGCTTTTACTGCATAGTAAAATGCAAAAGATAATAGACCGAAAGCAACTATAGAAGTTTCTATTTTTCCAGGATTTAAGACTCTTTTACCTTTCTCGTCTGTAGGTAGTGCTTTGTTTAATCCTTTTAGTCCACCAAAAACCCAATAGAAATGTATTATAGAAATGCTTAAAAATATAATTATTAAGACGCTTTCAAGAGTAGTTTTCATTGGATAGGTTTAAATTAAAAATTGTAATCTGATTTTATAAGAGCATACATAATTGAGTCTTCAAATTCATTTCCGTTTTTATAATGTCCTCTTAATATTCCTTCACGTTTGAATCCATTTTTTTCAACTATTCTTATTGAGTTTTCATTAGTTGGATCAATTAATGCTTCTATTCTATTTAAATTCATCTTTTTAAATCCATAATTAATAACTTCCTTGATTGCTTCACTCATATATCCTTGATTCTGATACTCTTTATGAATTTCATATCCTATTTCGCTTCTTGAATGCTCTTTATTCCATTTATGAAATCCACAACTTCCAATTACCGTTTTATTTTTCTTCTCTATTAAATCAAATATTTGATAATCTACATTTTCTTTTGATAGACCTTCCTGTATTCTTTTTAGTTTATATTCTAATTGATTATTTGTAGAAAACCCAAAAAACAACATTTGTTCTTCTTTGGAATAGGTTAACATTTCACGGATTAACTCTCTTGTTCTATTTCTAAAAAATAATCTATTCGTATTCATTTTGTATTAGCTTGGTATTTTTTAAGCACCTAAAATAAAAAAATACTATTCAATAAGTATCAAAAAAATCAATTAATTAATTAAATTTATTGTTATAACAATTTAACTTTATATAATGGATAAAAAATTGAATTTGTTTAACATACTAGATAAAATTGAAGACTATTTTTCGCCTAAAATAATTGGAGAAGTAAATGATGTTTATATTAAACTAGCAAAAATTAATGGAGATAAAATACCATGGCATAATCATGAAAATGAGGATGAAATGTTTTATATTTTAGACGGCAGTTTGTTATTTGAAATTGAAAATGAACCAAGTTTTATGATGAACACAGGAGATATGTTTATTGTTAAAAAAGGCATTAATCATAGAGTAACTTCAACAGAAGAGTGTAGTGTATTATTGATTGAAAATAAATTAACTAAACATACAGGTTCTGTAAAAAGTGAGATTACAAAAAGTATAGCACAGCAAAAACTATAAAAACACAAATATTTAAGTGAAAGAAAACTACAAAGCTGTATTTATAAACTTTGTAGTTTTCTTTTTGTATTATCCGTTTTGTTCTAAATGTTTAAATATTGCTGAAAAATCAAGTCTTCCCATTCCTTTTTTATTAGCTCCTGCAAATAATTCTTTTGTTAGGTTAGCTAAAAATAATGGTTGTTTATTTTCGTAAGCAGTAATTGCTGCTAAATGTAAATCTTTATGCATCCATTCTAAAGGAAACTGAACGTCATAATTATCATTTTTTATATTATCTGTTTTAAATTTTATAAAAGGAGCTGACACAATAAGGTTTGGTAAAACCTCTAATAAAAAATCTTTAGAAATTCCTGTTTTTTCACCAAGTAATACAGCTTCTGAAAAAATTAACATAGATTGAGCAAGCATAATATTTACAATCATTTTAAGGGAAGCTCCTTTACCTGTATCTCCAACATGTAACACTTTTTTTCCCATCATATTCATATATGGTTCAACCTCATTAATTACTTCTTTTTTTCCACCAACAAAAAATAGTAATTCAGCATTTTTTGCTTGAGGTTTTGAACCTGAAACAGGTGTGTCTAAGAATCGGATTTTATGTTTTTTTGCTTCTTGAAATGCTTTTAAGCTAAATGAAGGATTTACTGTAGTACAATCTGCCCAAATTGCATTTTCTTTCATAAAACTTAGTGTATTACCTTCTCCAAAAAAAACTTCTTCAACAACTTCAGGAGTAGATAACATACTAAACACAATATCAGCATCTTTAACTGCGTTTTGTAACGAATCTGCAATAGTTACATTTTGATTTAAAAATGTATCTTTCTTAATTTCTGACCTATTGTAAACAGTTAAATTTACATTGTTTTTTACAAGGTGAGAAACCATTTGACTTCCCATAATTCCTAATCCTATAAATGTGATTTTCATGATTTATATTTTTTGCGTTTAATATTATAAAACTTTTATAACTATAAAATTAAATTTTTTCGATTGTAGCAAATCGATTTGGTGTTTTAATTTTTGGTAAATTTAATCTTAAGTTTACAATTACATTGTAATACAGCCGTATTTTTGTGGAATAAAATCTTTCCATGAAAAACTTATTTTTAACACTCAGTATTGTATTATTTCTATTTTCTTGTAAAAATAATGATAATAAAAATTTAACAACTTCTAATTTACCAGTAGTAAACCATTCAGCAAAAAGCAATGATTTAAACAAATTACCTGTTTATGACCATATTGTAATTGTTATTGAAGAAAATAAAGGGTATGATGATATTGTAAATAATAGTAATGCGCCATATATTAATAATATATTAAAAAAGGAAGGTGCTAGTTTTACAAAAATATATGCTGAGGAGCATTATAGTGAAGGTAACTACTTTTGGCTTTTTTCAGGAAGCAATCAAAATGTTGGATTTTTTGATAAAATTCCTAATTATAAAACTCCAAATTATCCTTTTAATACACCAAATTTAGGCTCAGAGCTTATAGATAAAAAATTATCTTTTAAAGGTTTTTCAGAAGGTTTACCTAAAATAGGGGATACCATTAACGGAAAATTTGAATTAATTGGTAAAGATTCTGTAAAAGTATATGCCAGAAAACATGTGCCATGGATAAGTTTTTCAAATGTACCTAATGGTAATACCTATGAAACTTCTTCTAATCTTAGATTTAAGGATTTTCCTAAAGATTCTTCAAAATTCAAAAATTTACCAACGGTAAGTATTATAGTTCCTAATCAACAGAATGATATGCATAATGGTCCTTTAAAAGAAAGTATTCCTAAGGGCGATAATTGGCTTAAAACTAATATAGATTCTTATTATCAATGGGCCAAAACGCATAATAGCTTATTAATAGTAACTTTTGATGAAAATAGAGATGTTACAAATTATTTAGGATTAACAAATCCAATGGTTAGTCCAGATGCAATAACAACTACAGGAGTAGCTAAAGATTTATATAGAGATATTGAAAATAAAATATTTACTGTTTTTGCCGGTGCACATATAAAACAAGGAGAATATGAAGAACGTGCAGGAATAACTCATGTTAATATTTTAAGAACTATTGAAAGTATGTATGGTTTATCACATGCAGGTAAGCAACAACCAAATGCTGTTGGAAAAGGGATTACAGACAATTATATTATAACAGATGTCTTTAAAACAAACAAAAAATCATGAAAAAACTAATCATACTTTTATTACTTCTGGTTAGTTGTAATACAAACAAAAAATCAAAAGATGTTTGGATAATTTCTGCACCTTCAGATAGTCAATTTACCAAGATTGACACTTTAGGAAAAACCATATTACCAAATGGAAGAATTATTACACCAACTGGTAAAAGCATAAGAACAGCACCGCATCCTTATGGATTAACTTTAAGTCCAGATGGACAAACTGTTGTAACCGCAAATTCAGGAACAAATCCACTTTCAATTACTATTGTTCGAAAAATACTATCTGAACATCCTGAAATTCAACAAATACCACCAGGTCCAACTACAGACAAAGGAGTACTTGCTTCTGTTTTTATGGGGTTGGCAATTTCACCAGATAATAAAACAGTTTATGTAGCTGGCGGACAGGAAAATAAAATTTATATTTTTGATTTAAATACAGGCAAATTTAAAGGAAGTATTGATTGCTCATTTGTTTCTAAAGACAAAAATTATTCTGATGGATATATCGGTGATTTAAGACTTACCAAAGATGGAAAAACAATTTATGCAGTTGATCAAATAGGATTTAGGGTTGCGGTTATAGATACCGAAAGTAAATCTTTAAAATCTTCTATACCAGTAGGAAGATATCCGTTTGGTATTTGCTTATCTCCAGATGAAAAAAGAGTATATGTTGCTAATGTTGGTATGTTTCAATATTCATTTATCAAAACTAATTCGAAAGATAAACCCGAATTAAAACCAATTGATTATCCAGCTACGGCTTATGGATCAAAAGAGATGATTAATGGTATTAAAAATGATACCATGGTTGTTAAAGGTTTAGGAAAAATGAATGTTGCTGATGCGTTTTCTGTTTTTACAATAGATATTGCAAATCCTGAAAAGCCAAAAGTAATTGCGAAAATTAAAACAGGTCATTTAGTTGGAGCTATGGTTGAAGATATTCCTGCAGTTGGTGGTTCTAGTCCAAACTCTATTGTTGCAACAGATAAATATGTATTTGTTAGTAACGGTACAAATGATAATATTTCTGTTATCTCAGCTTCAAAAGATACAATTATAAATACTATAAATCTTAAACCTTTTGAGCGGTTAAAACATTTTAGAGGCATTATTCCTTTTGGGTTGGCATTAAGTCCTGATCAAAATAGATTATATGTTGCAGAATCTGGAATAAACGCTGTAGCTGTAATACGCCTTTCAGATTTTAAGGTTTTAGGACACATACCTACAGGATGGTTCCCATCAAAACTTCGAGTGAGCAATGATGGTAAAAAACTAATTGTTGCAAATGCAAAAGGGTTTGGAAGTGGTCCAAATGGAGGTGAAAATTTTAAAATAGGAAAAGAAGGAAGCTACATTGGTTCCTTAATGAAAGGAACAGTTGAGGTTTTAAACATTCCAACGGATGATGAACTTCAAAAAATGACAAAAAAAGTAATTTCTAATAATTTTAAAATTACTAAAGCAAGTAATCCAATTTTTGATACAAGGAAAAATAATCCTATACCTCTTTATCCAGGAGAAAAAAGTAGCCCAATAAAACATATAGTTTTTATTTCAAAAGAAAACAGAACGTATGATGAAATTTTTGGACAAATTAAAAAAGGAAATGGTGATGCTACTATAGCTAGATATGGAGAACATTCCACTTTTAAAAATAGAAATAAAACAGATTCAGTAGTTGATGCAACTGTTATGCCTAACCATTTAGCCATAGCTAGGCAATTTGCAATGTCAGATAATTTTTATACGGATTCTGATGTTTCTGCAGATGGTCATCGCTGGTTAGTTAATACGTATCCAAACGAGTGGTGCGAAACATCAACTTCAGCAAGTTATGGAGGGAATAGAACTTTTAAGCCAGAATCAAAAGCTCCCGGAATTTATGCTATGAACGGATCAGCAGGTGCAATTTATCCTGAAGATTATAATGAAGCTGGTTCCATGTGGGATCATTTAGAAAGACATAATACTAGTTTTTATAATTTTGGTTTTAGCATTATGTTTGAGCCTGCTTTGTACAAACCAGAATATAAATATTCCGGAATTAATCAGATTATAAATTATCCAATGCCGGCTCCTTTATACAAAAGGACCTCTAAAATGTTCCCAACATTTAATATGGCAATTCCTGATCAATTTAGAGTAGATCAGTTTATTAAAGAATTTAATTCTAAATGGACAAAAGGTAAAGATTCATTGCCAGAAATTATTACCGTTATCCTTCCTAATGATCATGGTGCTGATGAAAGACCTGATGCAGGTTATCCTTTTAGAGAAAGTTATATGGCAGATAACGATTTAGCGGTTGGAAGAATTGTAGAATTTTTATCAAGAACACCTTATTGGAAAAATACTTTAATTGTAATTACAGAAGATGATGCTCAAAATGGAGTTGATCATATAGATGCACATCGAAGTGCTTTAATGCTCATTTCACCTTGGGTGAAAAGAAATTATGTTAGCCATGTGCATTATAGTTTTGGTAGCTTATTTAAAACTTTCTGGAATATATTAGATTTACCTTATTTGAATCAGTACGATGCTGGGGCAACGGATTTATCAGATTTCTTTACAGATGTTCCAAATTTTGAGCCTTATAATGCTTTAGAAGTTAATCATAAAATATTTGACCCTCAAAAAGCACTAAATCCATTGAATGAAAAGTTCAATTGGAAAGCACTTAAAGAATCTCCTAAAATTGATAATGTTGAAGATATGTTAAGAGATAGTAAAGAGCAAGATAAATATAGATTAGAGAATAGAGAGAAGAAAAAAGACTAGTTATTTTTTTTATTAATGAAAAGTTAAATAATTGTGAATTATGACCTATATGTCCAGTGATTCCATAAAAAACTATAATATTTAATTAAAGAAGAGTTAACCAGCTAGGGTTTAATTATTGGTTTATTTGCGTTGAATTAAAAACGAAAACTAATCAATAATGAAAAAACAAAAAAACTTACTTATTCTATTTTTTTCTTTATTATTTCATTTTCTAAATGCACAAGAAATTGAAGTAACTGGAAAAATAACTGATCAAAACGGGCAACCACTTCCAGGGGTTTCTGTTATAGTAAAAAATACTGCAAATGGCGTACAATCTGATTTTGATGGTAATTATGTAATCAAAGCAGAAAAAGGACAAACCCTAAATTTTTCTTATATGGGTTATAACCCTAAAGATGTATTAGTAGCAGCGCAAAGTAACATTAATATTACTTTAGAAGAAGCTACTCAAAGTTTAAAAGAAGTTGTTGTTACGGCATTAGGAATTACAAGAGATAAAAGAGCATTAGGTTACTCAACACAAGAGATTAACTCTAAAGATTTAAACAAGGTAAATTCTACAAATTTTGTTAGTAATTTATCGGGTAAAATTGCAGGTGTTCAGGTAACAGGTTCGGGAAATGGGCTTACAAGTTCATCTAGAATTGTAATTAGAGGCGAGAGTTCTTTAAATATTAATAATAATGGACCTTTATTTGTTGTAGACGGAATTCCAATAAATAACTCTGTATATGGAGTAGGAGGAGGACCTACTAATCAAGCAGATTTACCAACGGATTATGGAAATGGAGCTGCCGAAATTAATCAAGAAGACATTGAAAGTGTAAATGTTTTAAAAGGAGCTGCTGCTTCAGCATTGTATGGATCTAGAGCTGCTAATGGTGTAATTTTAATAACTACTAAATCAGGTAAAAAGCAAAAAGGATTAGGTGTTTCTTTTTCGTCGTCAACCATGTTTAGCTCGCCATTAAAATTATGGGATGTTCAAAATAAATATGGTGCAGGTTCTCATTTAACTTATAGTCCAGGAGCAGATACCAACTTAGGACCTAGATTAGATGGTACAACAACTGTAATTCAAAATGGTAGTCCTGGTTACTATTTAGGTCAAGCAGAACCACTTCCGTTAATATTTAGATACAATTTAAAAGATTTTTTTCAAACAGGTAAAACTTTACAAAACACATTATCTGTTAATGGAGCTACGGATAAATCAACCTATAGATTAAGCTACACAAATTCTAATAGTAATGGAATTGTACCTAATACAAATTTAATTAGAAATGATGTTAGTTTAAAAGCTAGTTATGAAATTAATAGCAAATGGAAAATTAATTCATCTGTTAATTACATATTAAGTAATAGTGATAATGCTTTGGTTACAGGTTATGGAAGCCAAGGAATTATGTATAATTTAATTTGGAACCATACTAATGTTGATTTAAACTGGTTGAGAGATTACTGGATTACTAAAGATGTGGAACAAAACAGTATGTTCTCTTGGGGCGATAATATTTTTAAAATTGCCAACGAAAATATAAATGCTTTTAGAAAAAAGAGAGTGTTAGGTAATATTTCATCCGTTTATAATTTTAATGAAAACTTATCACTTTTAACTAGAATTGGAATTGATAATTCAGGAGATTTTAGATGGTCTAGAAGACCTCTTGGTTCATCTCGATATCCAAAAGGAATGTATAGAGAGCAGAATATTGATTTCAGCGAAATAAACACAGATTTTTTATTAAGTTATGATAAAACCTTTGGTGATTTTACTACAAAATTTTCTGTTGGAGGAAACAGAATGGATCAGTTTACAAGTAAAAGTTTTATTGAAGGAGATGGATTAAGTATTCCTGGAATATATAATTTACAGAACATTAATGTTACTCCATCAATGTCAAGAAATGATTATAAAAAGCGAATAAATAGCTTATATAGTTTTGCCAATATTGGATACAAAAATTATTTATTTGTAGATGTAACAGCAAGAAATGACTGGTCATCAACTTTACCTAAGGGAAATAATTCTTATTTCTATCCATCTGTATCATTAAGTTTTATACCAACATCTGTATTTAATTTAGGAGATGAGGTAGATTATTTAAAATTAAGATTAAATGCAGCATCGGTTGGTAATGACACTGATCCGTATCGTTTAGAGAAAACCTATAATAATGGAACTCTTCCAGGGTCTTTAACTAACCCTAAAGTAATTTTAAATAATAATTTGAAACCAGAAATTCTTACATCATATGAAGCAGGTTTAGAAGCCTTTTTATTTAAAAAGAGAGTGTCTTTTGAAGCAACATATTTTATTTCTAATTCAAAAAATCAAATTATTGGATTAAATATATCTGAGGCTTCAGGAATGGAATACCATTATATTAATGCTGGAAAAATTCAAAATCAAGGTGTTGAGTTGAGTTTAGGAATTATCCCTGTTAAAAAGAAAGAAATGGAGTGGTCAGTAAATGCAAACTTTTCAAAAAATAACAGTAAAGTAATTGAACTTACACCAGGTATTGATAATTACGTTATTGCTAAAGGGCCAAATGGAGGAACAATAGAAGCAAGAGTAGGAGGTAGAATGGGAGACATTTATGGTTTAGGTTATTTAAGAAGTCCAGATGGGCAAATTGTATATGATAGTTCAGGATCTCCAATTGTAGACACTAATGTTAAAAGAATTGGTAATTACAATCCAGATTGGATGCTTGGCTTATCCTCTAATTTTAGTTATAAAGGATTTAATTTATTTGCTCAGTTTGATGTTCGTCATGGAGGAAAAATTTATTCAATGACCAATGCAATTGGTATGGAAAGTGGTTTATTGGCAGTTTCATTACCAGGTAGAGAAACTGGTATTGTTGGACCAGGTGTAGTTAAAAATGCAGATGGAACGTATAGTCCAAATACTACAGTTATAAGTGCTGAAAACTGGTATTATGGCAATGCTTATAGAAGGAACAACATTGAGGCAAATAGTTTTGACGCTTCTTATGTTAAATTACGACAATTAAGTATTGGCTATACATTCTCCAAAAAAATTGCAAGCTCACTTAAAGTTCAAAATTTAAGCATCGCATTAGTAGGAAATAATTTGGCGCTTTGGACAAAAGTACCAAACATAGATCCAGAATCACAGGCTTTAAATGGAGGAACGCTTTTACCAGGGTTTGAAGTAATGCAATTGCCTTCTACAAAAAATTATGGTTTTAAAATAAACGTAAACTTATAATAATTTTAAAAATGAAAAAATTTATAATATACATACTAACAATATTTGCAATTAGTGCTTGTACTAATCAATTTGATGAGATAAACACTAACAAAAATCAACCAACTAATGCTGGACCAAAGTTTTTATTGCCTTCAGTTATTTTTAATTTGGCAAATAATTCAGTTTATGCGGCTTTTGATTTTGGAGAAATAATTTCACAATATGGAGGCGATTATGAGTATAACGCCTCAGATATTTATAATTGGGGTCCTGATAGTCGTTTTTGGGATTTATACGAGAATTTACATGATGTAAAAGACATAGAAAAACAAGCTATTGCTGACGGAAATCAAAATTATCAAGCAGTTGCTTTAGTGCTTGGATCTTATATGACAAGTATTTTAACAGATAGTTATGGACCAGTTCCTTTTACCGAAGCTAATCAATCTGAAGATGGAATTTATGCGCCAAAATACGATTCACAAGAGTCAATTTATAATAATATTTTAGATAACTTAACTCAAGCAAACTCTCTTTTTGATACAAATAGTAGTATTGATGGTGATATTTTATTTCAAGGCGACATGCTAAAATGGAAAAAGTTTTGTAACAGTTTACATGTAAGATTGTTAATGAGAATTTCTAATAAAGAAGATGTTTCACAAAGGTTATCAGAAATTTTGTCGAATCCATCTTTGTATCCGCTATTTGAATCGAATAATGATAATGCTATTTATAAATATTCTGGAGTTTTTCCTGATATTTCACCAAGATCAAATGGTAATGGACGTGAATATGAATATCACATCGTAGTACCTACAACACATTTGGTAAATTTATTAGTTGATAATAATGATCCTCGTTTAAATGAATGGATTGATCCTAGTGCGGCTTCTAATTCTTATATTGGACTTCAACCAGGATTACCTTTAGATCAAATTGGAGAACCAGCTAATTATGCTAGAAGAGCAGATAGCTATTTTGAGAGTGCTTCGAAAATATCAGCTATTTTCATGACATATAGTGAATTAAATTTTTTACTTGCCGAAGCAAGAGAGAGAAATATAATTAATTTAAGTACAGCTCAAAATTTTTATAATAAAGCAGTTCAAGCTTCTTTTGAACAATGGGGTGTAAATATGCCATCAGATTATTTAACAACTACAGCACCGTATAATAATACAAATGATGTGTTATATGAACAAAAATGGTTAGCATTATACCATACAGGAGTAGAAGCTTGGTTTGACTGGAAAAGAACAGGTAAGCCTAGTTTTATTACACCTGGACCAGGAGCTCAAAATGATGGTTTAGTACCAAGAAGATTAATTTATCCTAGTATTGAGCAATCAGTAAATAATACTAATTATCAACAAGCTGCTCAAAGTATTGGAGGCGATAATATTAACGCAAAAGTTTGGTGGGATAATTTTTAAATAAATAAACTTTAAAAAAGCCTATTTTTAAATAGGCTTTTTTTGTTTAAAAAAGTGTTTCTTTTGAAAATACGTGTTAAAATTAGATTATTTAGTATAAGGTATCCTTCTTGATACTTTACGCATTAAAACATTAATTAGATCTTGAGCATCAGAGCCAAGACTTCCTTTTACCTTTTTATTATAATTAACAACTAATTCATCATCTACTGTACTCATAAAATTCATATTCATAACAGCGCTATTTGTAGCAAACATTCCGCCTGTTAAAACAGCTAGACCAATTGCAGCTCCTGTTGACATAGGTTTTGAAGTTTCATAAGAGCCGTTTATAACTGTTTCTACTCCTAAAATTTTTCCTAATTCACTTGGTAAATATGCATCAAGATTAAATTTGTCAATACCATTTTTTTTGAGTAAAGCATTAGTTCTTGCAGGGTTTTGAACTCCAACTAGTAAAGTACCTCTTTTCTTTCTTGTTAAAAACCAGGTGTACATAGCATTTTGTATGTCTAAAGATTCATTTTTTTCCATTTCTACAATCTGTTCAGAGGTAAAATCTTTTAATTGTTTAGGTCTTAATTTTACTTGAACTCTTAATGGTAAAATTGCAATAGTTTTAGTGTTTGCAACATAACCATCTGCTTTGGGGTTTAAGTACAGTTTAGTTTGAGAAAAAGATAATGTTGTAATGAATACAGTTAAAATAAAAATAATTTTTTTCATTTAATTTTAATTTGTTTCTACTCATAAGGCTTTTCGAAATTCGCCCCGTTTTTTTTAGTGGGTTCTGGTCTCCACTATTCTTTATAATTTTTTGGCATATAAATTTTCATTTGAAAGTTATATATGAATAAGGAGAAAAAATTTGCGTGCAATTTTTGATTCTTATCAATGATTAAATACTTAATTAGTCAAATTGAATTTTATATAGCTATGTATAGCCTTTAAAAAGACAATCAAATATTCAATAGTTTAGTTTGGTGTTTTATTAAGATATAAATTAATTTTTAGCAATTTTTTTATTTGGGAAACCAAATATAGAAAATAATTCCTAATGTTAAGATTCCATTATTAAATTTATTTTTCTTCTTTTAAAAGGCATTTTTATATTATATATTTAACTTGAAATAGGTTTTTGACATAAAAAGCGGAATTTAGTAACCTCATTAAGTTCTAGTTTTGTAAAAAACGGTTTAGTTTATACGAATTTATTTTCTTCGTTAATCTTAAATTATTTCTGATAAATTTTCTAAAAGAATTAATATAGAACCCATACATAATGTAATACTGAAAATAAGCAGTATAGTTTGAAAATGCCTAAAATAGAACTTCCAAATAGCTTTATTGCCAGGAATCCACAGAATAAGCATAGAAACAAGCCCAAAAATAAATGTATAAGATGCAAAGTTGACAAACTCTCTAGTTGCTGGCTGATTTTTAATAGTATAAATTAAAGCTGCAATTGCAAGTACAGCAGTAGCTGCTGTAAAAACATTAGATAGGCGAGCGTTTATTGGATTAAAAAGTTCCTCTTCTTCTTGTACAGGGCCAACATACCAAAAAATACTATTTAATATTAAATTACTCAATAAATAAATTAGACTTACCAAGAAAGGAAGCCATAAAATTTTGTATTCTTTAATCATTAAAGGAAAGGCATCAAGGAAATACCAGATTACTAACCAACATAAAATTGCTCCTGTATATAACAAGAAAAAGTACGTTTTTTTTGTATTTAAATTACTCATAAATAGTTATTTATATCCAATTTTAGTTCTGTTTTCTATTTTAATTTTACGTATATCAAATTCTTGAACATCACTTAATGTAATGGTTGACATAACTTTAGAGGTACGTTTATTTTTTGGTAAATCTGCCATTCTTAATTCATGGTTTCTAAATGCTTTTTCAACAATTTTACGTATTGAACGTGCGTTTCCAAAAAACTTATTTTTAGTTGCATTTAAATGCGAAATGTATTTTTTTAAATGAACTTCAGATTCGTCATCAGGTTTTACTTCTTTATCTGCAAACATGTTAAGCAGTATTTTCCATAAATCGTCTTTGGTAAAATCCTCAAAATGAAATGTTCTGTCAAAGCGAGATTTCATACCTGGATTTGTTTCTAAAAAATGTTGCATATTTTCGGTATAGCCAGCAACTATAACACCAAATTCACCTCTGTGGTCTTCCATTTCTTTAAGTAAAGCGGCTATTGCTTTTTTTCCAAAATCGTTATTATTCCCTATTCCAACATTTTCAGAAATAGCATATGCTTCATCTATAAATAAAATGCCACCGAAAGCACTTTTTATTAATTCTTTAGTTTTTAGCGCAGATTGGCCAACAAAACCAGCAATTAAATCACTTCCGTCAGCTTCAACTAAATGGCCTCTTTCTAGTAATCCGAGTGCTTTATAAATTTTACCTAAAATTCGGGCTACAGTTGTTTTACCAGTTCCAGGATTGCCTAAAAAAACAGAGTGCATAGAAAATGCTTTTAATAAATCTCTATTCATTTCTCTATAATATTTAGATAATCGAACTAGTTCTTCAACTTCTTTTTTTATGGCAGAAATTCCTGTTAATTTATTTAACTCTTTAAGGGTATCTTCTAATAAATTAGTGTCAACTTTCATTTCAATATCGACTACTTTATTTCCTTGAGTAATATCTTCTACATCTTCTTCTTTTATCACTGAAAGTATATGTTTATCTACATAAGAAGGCTCATAATTTCTAACGACTCTAATGCCTAAATTAATTTTGGCTTCTTCAATTATTGAGTGTGCTAATCGGGCATTACCAAATGATTTATCTCTACTTCTAAATGCATTAGTAAGTATTTTTTCAATTTTTTTACTAGCTTTCTCACTAATGGTTAGGTTTTTTAGTTTTGCTGCATAGTTTGCAATTTGTACTAATTCAGATGGGGTATAATCGTTAAAATGATAATAATTTCTAAAGCGAGATTTTAAACCAGGATTAGAGTTGATAAAGCTTTCCATTTCAGCAGGATATCCGGCTACCATAATTGCAATATCTCCAGGTCCATCACTCATTTCGGTTAATAAAACGGCAGTTGCCTCTGGCCCAAAATCATTTGAAACACCTTCTTTAAAAAGCATATAGGCTTCATCAATAAATAAAATTCCACCTCTTGCTTTTTCAATAAATTCTTTTGTGCTTTCACCTGTCTGACGAACATAACCAGAAACTAAATCATTGCTTTCTACACTAATTACATGACCTTTTGATAATAGACCTAACGATTTATAAATTTTACCGAGTAATTTAACAACGGTTGTTTTTCCTGTTCCTGGATTTCCAGTAAAAACACTATGAAGATTTATGGTTTCGTCATCATTAATCCCTTTTTCTTCTCGTAATTGTAAGTAAACAACATAGTCAATATATTCTCTAATTTTGGTTTTGATATCTTTTAATCCAATAAGACTATCTAATTTTTCTAATATTTTTTCTAAAGGTTCTGTTGGTTCAATTTCTTCATTAATTGTTTTTGATTCTTCTATTGGAGTTTCATCATCACTAATTTTATCTTCTTCTTTTAAATTTTCATCAACTATAGTTGTTGGTGGATTAAAGTAATTTTTTAGTCTTGAGTTAATTAAAGTATCATTACTATTTGTTCTTGCTTTTATTTCATCGCCTACAATAAAAGGAATAATTGCAACAACAGTATCCATAAAAACAACTTCTATTCTATAATTATCTTTCAACCAAATTGTAGGATCTTTACTTCCCCAGCCACGAATAATGCTGTAATCTTCTCCTTCGCCAATATTTGGAGTTATGTATCCAATATCTTCAGTAACACCAATTAATAATCCGGTATCATCATAATAATTAAAAAAAACTTCGCATAACCATTCTTCAGGAACATGATTAATGAAGTTAAATTCTGTCATAATATAATGGGTGTGTTTGTATAAAAACTGTTTTAGATAAATTTTGTTATTATCTTCATCGGTGCCATTAGTTTCAAAAGTTTTTACAGAAATTACTGTAAAATATGGGTTTTCATTTGGAGTTACTAATCCAACATCTTCAATATGAAATTTTGCAGATTCAACAAATTCATCATTTATAAATACTTCCCATATGTAATCTCCTTTTTTCCAATAAGAGCCGTGAGAATCATTCCCCCAACCATAATCACAAATAGCAATATTTTCTTCTTTTGAAATAGTTTGTTCAGTAGTATTTGTACAATGTTGAACTGTTTTTTTACCGTTTTCTAAGCTATATGCGGTAAAAGTTATAGTCGCTTTCCAATCTTTTTCATCAAAAAATTTATTGTATAATTCAAGAGCTACACTTAAATAGTTTATTTCTTTTCGATCAAAAACTTTACGATATTTTCGGGTATTATTAATGGTTTTATCCCAGGCATACGTTTTTAAACTTTTAAATTTATAAGGATTTTCCTTTTTTTTTGTAAACCACATTTGTATTTAGTTATTTTTTAATAAGAAATTGTTGCAAGACGTAATTTTAAAATTACTTTATTTAGAGTTATTAATACCTGATATAAATCATTTAAGCATTTGATATTATGGTTTTTATTGCCAATTTAGATTGAATATAAATTCATTTATCTATAAAATTTAGTATCATAATTCACTATATTTGATAGACTATGAAAATTAATTTTACTACTGCTTTTAATATTGAAATCTAAATAATTTTAATTTTTTTATTTAAATGGAAGTTTTAAAAATTATAGCAGAAATAGTGGTTCCTATTTTGGCTGTAGTAATAGCGGGTATTTGGACTTTTTTTAAATTGTTTCATAAGTTTAAAACAAAATTCTTATTTATTACAAATTGTCAGATATTGCATAAAGCAATATGGAAAGACATTGTTGCATATTATGATATTCATCAAAATGGGGAAATGGATCATGCTTTTAGACCTCTTGTTTTACTGCCTGATAGTTTAAAAAAATATACCTCTATAAAAAATGGTCAAAAAGCTGTTTTAGAATGTACAAATTCATTAAATGAAAACAAGTTAAAAGTTTTAGCAGAAGTCTACTGGATACCTGAAACAGTGGTAAAAGATGGTAAAAAAGTGAAATTTGAGCCGTGGAATACTATAAACCACCCAGTTTTTTCTTTAGTTCTTAGAAGATATTTTGGAATAGAAAGACCTATGTATCAAGATGCAGAAGAAGTAAACGATACTGAAAATTGGACTAAAGTAAATCATCATAAAAAGCATTTAGATCCGTTAAATAAATCTATAAATGGAGATTTTTTACAGTGGGCCGCGTCTAATAAATATACGTTTCGTTACTTTAATCCAAGCGAAGGCGAAAAAGGTGTTTATGAGACAGAACCAACTCAAAATAATTTTATTGAATACTGTGGCCTTTCCATAGTTTTTAGAACGCATTCCTTATTAAGCGTTGAAAATGATTAACTCAAAATATAGTTAATTTAATTACTATTTAGCTTTTTCCAATTAGTTTAACAAACTCCCTGTTTTTGTATACGGAAAAATATCTTCATATTTTAGAACGGTATTCATATTAACTCTTCTATTAATATGATGCCTTTTTAAATTAGACGGATTAGCAACTCCTGCAGCAGCAATTAACTCACTAAAACTTTGTAAAGTTTCCTGATGAAAATTGGTAACTCTTTTTGATTTATCTTCTACATCTAAACCACTCATTAACGATTTATTTTGAGTTGCAACTCCAACTGGACAAGTGTTATTGTTACATTGTCTAGCTTGTATACAACCAATAGCTAACATCATTGCTCTGGCACTATTTACCATATCGGCTCCTAAAGCAATAATTCTAGCAATATGAAATGCACTAAATATTTTTCCAGAAGCAATAATTTTTATATCCTTTTTTAAATCGTAACCCATAAGCGTATCAGTTACAAAAGCCAAACCATCTCTTAAAGGCATTCCTAACGAATTTGAAAACTCAACTGGTGCAGCACCTGTTCCACCTTCTCCACCGTCAACGGTTATAAAATCAGGTTTAATTCCAGTAGAAACCATGGCTTTGCACAAATCTATAAACTCTTCTTTTTTACCTACACACAATTTAAATCCAATGGGCTTTCCTCCAGATTTTTCTCGTAATAGTTTTATAAAATCCATTAATTCAGTTGGTGATGAAAATGCCGAATGCGAAGGCGGTGAATTAACATCAATATGAGGAGGGACATCTCTAATAATTGCAATTTCTTCAGAATTTTTAATTGCAGGTAAAATACCTCCATGACCTGGTTTTGCACCTTGAGAAATTTTAATTTCTATCATTTTCACATTTTCCAGTGTTGCTTTTTTTGTAAATGTATCTACACAAAATTTTCCATCATGAGTTCTACATCCAAAATAGCCTGTTCCTATTTGCCAAATTAAATCTCCTCCATGTTCTAAATGATAAGGACTTATTCCTCCTTCTCCTGTATTATGAGCAAAACCACCTTCTTTAGCTCCTTTATTTAAAGCTAAAACTGCATTTTGACTTAAAGAACCAAAACTCATAGCTGAAATATTTAATAAACTTGCATTATATGGCTTTTTACAATCTGGACCACCAACTTTTACTCTAGGATGCGAATTTTTTTCATTATCATTAAAAGCGTACATAGAATGGTCTAACCATTCGTAGCCAACTCTATAAACATCCATTTGAGTTCCAAACGGAACCGTATCATTTGTTTTTTTTGCTCGTTGATACACTAAATTTCTAAATATTCTATTAATAGGAGCTCCTTCAATATCTGTTTCTACAAAATATTGCATAATTTCAGGGCGAATTTTTTCGAGCATATATCTTCCATGACCTAAAATTGGAAAATTTCTTTTTATGGCATGTTTTTTCTGTAAAATATCGTAAAAGCCTAATAAAATAAGTGGACCAAAAAATAGTAAGCTCCATAAAATTGGTTTATAGGTAGTTGAAATAAATCCTATAATTATTAATGTAATTATAGACAAGGTAATAAATGCTTGTTTTGTTTTCATTTTAGTTAGTATTTATAATTTTTTAATTTTCTCTTTTATATTTTCTAATAATTAATTGGTTGGCTTTTTCATAAGAAAAATATTTAAGCATCCAGTTAAAAGAAACGGTAATTTTATTTTTAAACCCTGTAATTGAAATTAAATGGATTAATGACCATAGCATCCAGCCAATTTTTCCATCTAAAAAAGTAGAATTTAAATCAGCAACTGCATCTTTTTTCCCAATAGTAGCCATAGAACCTTTATCATTATATTTAAAAGGATTTTTAAAATGATTTGTTTTTATTTTTGAAACTATATTTTCTGCTAATGTATGTCCTTGCTGAATAGCAACTTGAGCAACCATTGGATGTCCTTTAGGGTTTTCAGTAGAAACCATAGAGGCTACATCTCCAATTGCAAATACATTTTTTAAGTTATCTATTTGATTAAATTCATTTACTTTAATTCGGTTTCCAGCTACAATAGCGTTTTCATTAATTCCTTTTATACTATTTCCTTTAACTCCAGCAGTCCAAATTAAGGAATTGGCATTTATAGTTAAATCTTTATCTATAGTTGATGTTTTAACCGTTTTACCATCGTAATCCGTTACTTTAGTGTTTAATAAAACTTCAATTCCTAATTTTTGTAAGACTTTTAGAGCATGGTTTGAAGCCTTTTCAGACATAGCAGGTAATATTCTATTATCAAATTGAATTAAATATATTTTCATAGAACTACGTTCTATTTCAGGATAATCATTTTTAAGTAAATATTTTTTAAACTCGGCTAATGCTCCAGCCATTTCAACTCCAGCAGGTCCACCACCAACTACAACAAATTTTGTTAAAGCATCTTTTTCTACCATATTACAACCATTTACTGCTTTTTCCAAATTTTGTAGCATCCAGCTTCTAATATTTATAGCATCATTTATATTTTTTAACCCAATACTATATTTTTCAATATTTTTTGAGCCATAAAAATTAGTACTACTTCCAGTTGCTATAACTAAGTAATCATAATTAACAGAACCTATATTTGTATGAATTTTATTGTTTTCAGTATCAATAAAATCAACTTTTGCCATTCTATAAATCATGTTTTTACAGGATTTAAATAGTTTTCTAATTGGGGAAACTATAGAATCGGGCTCTAGACCACTAATAGCAACTTGATAAAGTAAAGGCTGAAATTGATGATAATTGTGTTGATCAATTAAAATAATTTGAACAGGTTTTTCTTTTAGTTTCTTTATGAAATTGATTCCAGCAAAGCCGGCTCCAATAACTACCACCTTTGGCAAATTACTTTTAGGAATGCAAATTGATTTTGTAGTTAAGTAGGATGTTTTCATTTTTTTAGGATTTATTTGCCTTATTTTTTTGTTAGATATAAAAAATAGTAACAAATTAGGAAGTATACCTTTTACAAAGGTAAAATCTTTTCACCTCTATGTAAATTTTTTAGGTTTAAAGTAAAGTTAAATAATGAATTACTAACAGAATTATATTTTCTATATCCTTATGAAATGCCAATGTTTTTATTTTATAATAATTGCAATTTGGTTAGGTTGGTCGTATCTATTTTAAAACACTTACTTTAATTTAGTATTAAATAAAAAAACCGTTTAGAGTTTTAATTCTAAACGGTTTTTTAGTGTTATTAATATAAAATTAGTGATTTGCAGATTTCAAAAAAGCGGCAACTTTATTTATATCTTTTGTGGTAAATCCAGCAACTTTTTGCATGTGATTTGTAATAGCATCCCAATCAGCATCACTGTATGCGTTTGGAGGTGGCATGTTATGACATCTTAAACAATTACCAGCCCAAAGTTGTGATCCAGTAGGTTCTTCTGATGAAGCTACTTTTTTGTTAGTAGTACAGCTTGAAAGATTGATTGAAATAAGTATTCCGATAATTAGAATACCCATTATTCCTAAACTATTTTTCATTTTTTTAAATTTTTAGTTAACATATTTTAATTATAATCCCATGGCAAAAGTAAAACCAATGCCAGTTGCGTCATTGTTAGCAAAATCAACACCAAATTTGAATACGGTGTTCCAACTAATCCAGTAATCTAAACCTGTAGTAAAACGAGTTTGGTCAGCTCCCCAAGTAACTTGATTAGGAACATTAAAATTTGCAATTCTATTAACTAGTTCAAGTTTTGAATTTGGAAATCTATAAGCTAACTGTAAATAGGAAGCGCTTGTAGTATTATTAAAAGGTTGAAATGCTACTTTTGTGCCAGGATATACTCCGTCACTCACTTTTTGATTGTTATACTGTCCTTTTACATCAAATTTACCAAAGTCAGTTTGCTTAACGTAATTTAAATCCAAAGCAAATAATGTAACATTTACATTTGAATAAGCTGTTTTGTCTCCAGCTTTTCCTCTATACCCTGAAATTCCAACTTCAAAAGTTGAATTAGCAAATGGTAAAATACCAATTCTACCACCTACTGCTGGAGAATTATTATTATCCATTCCTACATTGTCCCAATTAACAGAACCATCATCATTTAATTTAGGTCCGTTGGTAATATACACGTTGTAATTTAACCTTGAGTTACCAGCGTAAAAACCACCTTTTAACCCCATTCCTATTTCACTATCCCCTTGTAAACGTTTTATTCCGTTTACTTCATTTTGAATACCAATCGGATTATTAATTGATTTATTTATCCAAGCTGGGTGGTATCGTTGTTGGTAAGTTCCAATTGGAGATAAAAATTTACCAGCATAAAAAGTCATGTTGTTATTTAATTCATACGCTAGTTCAGCAAATTCTAATGCAAAAGCTCCATCCCATTCTTCGGCATCTGCAACTTCAACTTCTAATTCTGCATTAAAAGATAATCTATCCGTTGGTCTGTAAACAAAAATTGGGTTAAAAGTAGAAGATATAAAACCTCCATTACCTCCTTTTGAGAAATAATTTGCAGTAGCATAACCTACCACAGCAATTTTCTTTTGATTATCAACTTGTTTTTGAATGGTTTCAGTATTCTGAGCAAACAAGCTTTTGGCTCCAAAGAACAGTAACATGCTAAGAACTATTCCTAATTTTAATATGTGTTTTTTCATTATCATTAAAGTTTATGTTATTTTTTTTTCTTAAAAGTTCGGATGTAATTAATTAAATCCCATCGTTGGGTTTTAGTTAAAATATTTTTATAAGAAGCCATTGGAGAGTTTCCATTGGTTAACTTCCAAAATAGATCGCCATCCGTTTCGCTTTGTATTTTAGCTGAAGTAAAATTAGCTGGATGCGGATTTAAATACATTCCTGCAGGTCCTTTACCATTTCCTTTTGCTCCATGGCACATTTCACATTGAGCTTTGAATAAAGCCGCTCCGTCTTTAACAGATGAGGCTAGATCTTTAGTTGGGTTTACTATGGAATCTGCACTTTTTGGTGCAACCCACATTTTTTGAGCAAAAACTTTTGTAGTAAAAGTGCTTAACCCACTAATAATTATAATTATTAATACTTTTTTCATTTTTTTGAAATAAGAGTTATTATTGTTTTTGTTTGATTTTATATTTACTTCTAACAATTGAGTTCATAATACTCCTCCATTAATTTTTCTATCAAATAGGAGTAAGAAAATAGAAGTATTCGGTTTTTATTTTACCGAACAACAATAATTGCTAAGAATAAATTTAAAAGGTGTTATAATTATTTGCCTAGAAGGTTGGCAAAGTAGTTTAAATCATATGCGAAAACATTGAATTAAAACCAAAATATTTTTTGAGTTTTTTGTTAAAGAAGCGCAATGTTTAAAATTGGTTGCACTTTTAATAGGTGTTTTAAATATACTTAGTTGTGAAAAATTTAAATAAGGAGAGTTAAAAGAAAAATTAAATTCTAAACTAAAATCATCATCATTAAGTTCAAAATTTGATGATTTTGGAAGAATTAAATTTAAATTGTGATTGTCTTCTTCTAAAGAGGTGTTTTTTGAATTTTCAGAAAACGATTTTAACGAAGCAGTACTATTATTTGCTTTTTTTCCAAAAAGAGAAATATTGTTTGATTTACTTAAATGAAAATGTTCTTCAATTTGAAAAAAGGATATGGAGAACAATAACAATATTGTTAAAGTAACCGCCTTAATTTCTATTAAAAAAGATTTTTTCAAAATAGTAGTATTAAAAGAATATGAGTCAAAATTAATTTATAAATTAAGATAGACCTATGACATCTGTCAATCCTTTTACAGAGCTCTTTTTGTTATATTAGAAGCAATAGTTTATTTATTAGATAAGTTTTATAAAGGTAATAATTGTTTTTGAAGTTAAAAAAATATTACAATTTTATTTATTCTTTTAAAGACACTTTTCTTAATCTTAATGAATTTGTAATTACAGAAACTGAACTAAAACTCATAGCTAAAGCCGCAATTATTGGAGACAGTAGAATTCCAAAAACAGGAAACAATACTCCAGCAGCAATAGGTACTCCTAAAGAATTGTAAGCAAAAGAGAAAAACAAATTTTGTTTGATATTTTTCATAACTGCTTCACTTAAAGTTTTTGCTTTTACAATACCTTGTAAATCACCTTTAACCAGTGTAATTTTAGAGCTTTCAATTGCTACATCAGTACCTGTGCCCATGGCAATACCAACATTTGCTTGTGCTAGTGCTGGTGCATCATTAATACCATCACCAGCCATAGCAACTATTTTCCCTTTAGATTGTAGATTTTTAATTATATTTAGCTTGTCTTCAGGTAAACACTCTGCTTTAAAACTACTTAAATTCAACTCGTCAGCTACTGCTTTTGCAGTATTTTTATTATCACCAGTTAGCATCATAACTTCAACACCTTTATCCATTAATGTTTGTACTGCTTTTTTACTAGTTTCTTTTATAGCATCAGAAATACTAATGTAACCAACAGCTTCATTGTCTAAAGATATATAAGAGACTGTTTTTCCTAACTTTTGTTCGCTAATAATTTCTTTTTCTAATTTTTCAGGAATTACAACCTTAATTTGTTGCATTAATTTTTTATTTCCTAAAGATACTTTTTTTTGCTCTACAACACCTTTTATTCCCTTTCCAGCAACAGCTTCAAAATTAGTAACAGTAGCTAGTTTAACATTATTCTTTTTTGCGAAATTTAAAATAGCTAATGCTAAAGGATGTTCACTAGATTGATTTAATGATGCAATGTATTTTAATAAATCCTCTGAATTATTATCAAAGGTTTCTATTTTTTCTACAGAAGGTTTTCCTTCAGTTAATGTGCCAGTTTTGTCCGTAATTAATACGTTTACCTTTTTCATAGTTTCAAGTGCTTCAGCATTTTTAATTAAAACGCCATTTTGTGCTCCTTTACCAACACCAACCATTACAGACATAGGAGTTGCTAAACCTAAAGCACATGGACAAGCGATAATTAATACGGCTACTGCATTTACAAAAGCATATATTAAAGATGGATCTGGACCAAATTTTGCCCAAATAATAAAAGTTATTATTGAAATTAACACTACAATTGGAACAAAATACTTAGAAATAGTATCTGCTAAATTTTGAATAGGAGCTCTTGATCTACTAGCATCACTTACCATTTGTATAATTTGTGCTAATAAAGTTTCGGAACCTACACGTTCAGCTTTCATAATAAACGACTTTGTCCCATTTATGGTTCCTGAACTCACTTTATCATTAGTAGATTTATCAACAGGAATAGGCTCTCCTGTAATCATAGATTCATCTATGCTACTCTCACCTTCAACAATACTTCCATCTACAGGAATTTTTTCACCGGGTTTTACTCGTAGTAAATCACCTTTTTTAATTTCACTTATTGAAACAAATTTGTCTTTACCATTAATAACTAAAGTAGCTTCAGATGGAGATAATTTTAATAGCTCTTTAATAGCACTGCTAGTTTGGTTATGTGCACGAGCTTCCAATAATTGACCTAATAAAACTAGAGTTAAAATAACGGCAGTTGCTTCGAAATATAAACTTACATTTCCAGATTGATCTTTGAATTCTTGAGGAAATATGGATGGAAAAATTAGCCCTGCAATACTAAAGATAAAAGCTGCTCCGGTACCAATACCAACTAAAGTAAACATATTTAAATTCCAAGTAATAATAGATTTCCAAGCACGTTCAAAAAACATCCAACATGTATAAAATACAATAGGAAGCGTTAATATAAATTGCGTCCAATCCCAATAAGTTTGAGGCATTAATTTTAATAATGGATTAGTAGGAAGATGCATGGACATGGAAATAATAAAAACAGGAATAGCAAACACAACAGATAGCTTCATTTTTTCCCACAGTGCGTTATAAGTTTTACTTTCGGCACTTTCATTTGGCTTTTTTGCAACTAAATCCATTCCACAAATAGGGCAATCTCCTGGTAAATTTTTAATAACATCAGGATGCATAGTACAAGTATATTGTGTTTCCTGAACGAGTTTAGGCTGTTCAATTAAATCCATTCCACAAACTGGACAATCACCTGGTTTAGTATATGTTTTATCGCCTTCACATTGCATTGGACAATAGAAAACCTCATTTCCTTGTAGTGGTTTTATCTTTACTTTTGGTTTTGCATTTTCGCTATTAATTTCAGGATTGTATTCTGTTATGGTATAGTGTAATCCAGCTTTTAAGAATTCTTGTTGCAAAAATTCTACAGAAAGATGTGTTTCCATTTCAACTTCAGCCTTTGCTTCTTTTAAATCAACGGTTGCTTTTTTTACACCTTGAATATTATTTAAGGTATTTTCGGCATTGGTTCTACAGCCATTGCAAGACATTCCAGTTATGGTATAAGTATGTTTCATTACAACTTCAATTTTAAAAAGTAAAATTAAGTAATCACTTTAAAAACAAGATGTAATATTTAGATTTTAATCTACACTATTTTGTCTAAAGATTTTCTATTCCAAATGGATAATTTTTTATAGGTACTCATACTCATTCCAGTTATTTGTTTGAATTGGTTTGATAAATAATTAACGCTACTGTAACCCAAATCATAGGATATTTGAGTAAAATTTAATTGCCCTGCTTGAATTAATTCTTTTGTTTTTTCAATTTTTAATAAAATAAAATATTTTTCAATAGTAATTTCTAATTTATTCGAAAATAGTTTACTTAAATAAGTGTAATCTTTTTCTAATTTATTTGCTAATATAACCGATAAATTAGTAGTCATTTCTATAGGAAGTTTACTAATTATTTCTACTAAAATAGTTTTTATAGCTTCTATAGTTTTAGTGTCTTCATCAATAATTAATTCAAAATTATGCTTAACTAAAGCATTTTCAATACTTTGTAAAGTGATTTTGTGCTTAGGATATTTTATAATTGCCTTGCCGAGTTTAAGTTCAATAATTTGTGCTCCTAAATTTTCCAATTCAGTTTTTACTACGCTAATACAGCGATCGCAAACCATACCTTTAATATGAATTTCTTTAAGATTTGAAGTTTCCAAATTGTTTTAAATTATTATTGAGTTTTATATACTTTTTTTACTTCTCCACAGCTTGCCATTACTTTTCCATAGAAAGGGTTTTTAATTGTTTTTTCAAAACTTAACCAATATTGATTTTTCATAGAACAGTATTCTAAATAAATATATTTATTAGAGTTTTGGACACCAAATTTATCAATTATATTTCCAAGAGTAATACTAAATTTTCCAAAATTATTTCTTTGGTTTTCAATATTTTCAGCACTTAAAATGGATGCTATTTGTTGAGTTAGCGTTTTTAAATCTTTCATCCATTCATTATGAACGTCACCTAAAAGTAATAACATATCTACATTGTTTAGAGCTTCTTTAACCTTTTTGGTTTTCATTTTGGCTTTGTCAAAATCATCATTAAACAGTGCGTCTTTTAATTTAATATATTGATTTACAACTTCTCCTAATTGTTTTTGAAACTCCGGATCAATCTTAGATTTGTTTATCATTATCTTATTTTTCATTTCTACATCACTCATTTTAACCTTTTTTTTATCACTATCTCCCATATCCATTCCTGTCATGCCGCCTATATTACCTTTAGATCCGGTTGGATTCATCATGCTTTTTTGACCAATTAATTGTGACGAAGCGTCTATTCTAAATACACCATTAGTTGCAATAATTTCACCTTGTTTTAATCCCTTTTTTACGATATAAAAATCACCCATATCTTGTCCTAAAATAATTTCTCTATATACAAATGAAATAGTTTTTTTATGAGGTGCTTTTACATAAACAACTGATCGTTTTCCTGTCCAAAGAACAGCGGATTTTGGAATTATAATGGCATTTTCGACATTAGTTAATTTTGCGCTAATAGTACCATTAGCATACATTTCTGGCAATAACTTATGATTTGTATTTTTCAGTTCAACACGTACTTGAGCAATTCTAGTAGTTGAAGAAACGAATGGATCTATATAAGTTATTTTTCCTTTAAATGCTTTTCCTGGAATTGCGTTGATTGTAAAATTGACCAAATCGCCATTATGAATCCAAGGAATATCAGCTTCATAAGCTTCAAACATTACCCAAACACTGTTTAAATTTGCAATATCATAAAGGTTGGTTCCTGCTTTTACATGATCTCCTAATTCCACATTTTTTTTCATTACATAACCTGAATAATCGGATAAAATATCAATTTGATCTTGTACCTTTCCTGATTTTTCAATAGCATTAATTTGGTTGTCAGATAATTTCCATAATTTGAGCTTGTTACGAGATGCAGTATATAATTGAGGATAAATTTTTCTGGATCTAATAGCTTCAAACAATTCTTTTTGAGCTGAAATTAAATCAGGAGAATAAATTCTAACAATTTTTTGTCCTTTAAATACTTTTTCACCAGTAAAATTCACATATAATTTTTCAATTCTACCAGGAATATGAGAGACTTGTGAATATAAACGTCTTTCATCAGGTTTTACTTTTCCTAATAGGTGAATTTCTTTAACAGCATTTCCTTTTTCAACTACAGAAGTTTGAATATTTGCTAATTGTATTGCTTCGGGCGTTAACACAATTTCGTTGGAAGCTATTTTATCTTTTACAGAATTACTATTGTCTAAAGGAATTAATTCCATTCCACAAATTGGACAATTTCCAGGTTTGTTTAATTTAATTTGTGGATGCATTGCGCAAGTCCATAATTTTGTAACAGAATCTTGAACATATACGTGTTCTTTTTCGTTATGAATTGGTTTAGAATTTCCATCGGAGAATAAATTTCCAAGGATAATGCCAATAATTAAAATACCAATTCCAATACCATAATTTTTATATTTTTTCATGAGTGTAATTTTATTTTCCGATTAAATAGTACATAAATGCAATAGCAGCATTTTTATCAATTAATGCTTGTTGATAAGCTAATTCGTAAGTCAATAATTGACTTTCAATTCGTAACACTTCTTCAAAATTTGTTGCATTTGTTGAATAAGAAGTAATTAAAACATCCAACACTTTTTTTGCAATTTTCGATTGTTTTTTATTTAAAGCTATTCGTCTATTTCCATCATTATAATTCTTATAGGAATCAGAAAAAATAGTGCTTAACATTCTCTTTTTATTTTCCTTTTTATTGGATTCAACTTCTTGTAAATAAGTTGTTTCTTTAATTAAAGCTTTATATTTTTTTCTGAAAATGGGAATATTTATTCCAACGGAAGGAAATAAAAATGCATCTTTACCATTGTTAATAGTATTTGAAGAAGGAATTTTTTCAACTACCGTGTAGTTTAATCCAATATTAAATTTTGGCATTCCTTCTTTTTTAGCAACAGTTTTTTGGTTTATAAAAGCATTTAATCTGTGATTAATACTTTTTAATTGATGGTTGTTAGCATAGATTTCAGTTAACATTGCTGATTTATCAAAAGGTAATTTATCTTGCCACAATGTGTCAGGAATTTTTATGCTTTTTGAACGCTCTCTTAACAATAAATTATTGAATTTTATTAGTAAAGTTTTTTTAGAATCTTCAAATAAAGCTAATTTATTTTCTAAATTGTTTAATTCTAATTCCACACGTAATTCATCAACAATAGAAGCTTTACCTGCCTCAATTTTAACTAAAGATAAGCGTTTGAAAACCTGAAGAATATTTATGTTTTCTTTAATAATTTGAATTGCTTTTTCCGTAAAATAGTAATTATAATAGGTAGTTTTAACTTCAAAAAATAAATTTGATTTCGAGTTTTCAAATTCTTCAAATTTTGCATTCGCCAATTCAGTTGCAAGATTTTCTTTGGCATTTAATAAACCAAACCAAGGAAAACTTTGAGCTAAATTAAATTTCCATTTTTGAGGTCCAACTCGTGTTTCAACAGGTTGAATAAAATAACCAAAAACAGCTTGAGAATCTGGCAAAGTACCTACTTGTGGTATTTTTTGCATAGCAGCCATATATTTGTTAAATGATGCTTTTAAATCAGGATTATTTTGTGCTGCTGTTTTTAGATAGTTTTCTAAATTTTCTTGACTAAAAATACTTGAGCTTAGCATTAATAACAAGCTAGAAAAAATTAAGGTATATCTTTTTAGTTTCATAATATTAAGCTTGTAATTTTTTTAATTGTTTTTTTAAACTATGTTCTTTCCACATACTATATAGCACAGGAACAACAAACATGGTCATTACTTGTAATAGCATACCTCCAAAAGAAGGAATTGCCATAGGTACTACAACATCAGCACCTTTTCCAGTTGCGGTAAGTACAGGTATTAACGCAATAATAGCAACAGCTGCAGTCATCATTGCAGGGCGCACTCTTTTTGAACCTGCGTGTAAAATTGAGGTTCTAATTTCTTTAATGGTAGTTGGCTTTTCTTCATCAAATACTTGAGTCAAATAGGTTCCCATAATAACGCCATCATCTGTAGCGATACCAAATAAGGCAATAAAACCTACCCAAACAGCAACACTCAGATTAATGGTATGGAGCTGAAACAAATCTCGCATCTGCATACCAGCAAAACTGAAATTTAAAAACCATTCTTGTCCATATAACCAAATCATGATAAACCCACCAGAAAAGGCTACAAAAATTCCTGTAAATACCATTAACGAAGGTAAAATATGTTTAAATTGAAAATATAAAATCAATAAAATTAATAATAATGAAATTGGAACTACAAGCATTAAGCGTTTTGAAGCACGAATTTGATTCTCATAATTACCAGTAAATTTATAAGTAACACCTTTTGGTAATTTAAATTCACCGGAATCTATTTTATGTTTGATGAATTTTTGAGCTTCTTCAACTACATTAGTTTCTGCGTGACCATCTTTTTTATCAAAAATTACGTAACCTGTTAAAAAAGTATTTTCACTTTTAATAACTTGTGGTCCACGAACATAATTTATAGATGCTAATTCTCCTAATTCAACTTGAACGCCTGCAGGTGTTGGAATTAAAATTTTTTTTAAATCATCAGGATTATCTCTAAATTCACGAGCATATCGAACTCGAATTGGGAAACGTTCTCTTCCTTCAATAGAAGTAGATAGTTGTTTGCCTCCAACAGCTACAGACAGTTGTGTTTGCATATCTTTTACGGTTAATCCGTAGCGTGACATAGCTTGTCTATTTAACTTAATTTCTAAATATGGCTTTCCTACAACTCTATCTGCAAAAACTGTAGAAGGATTTATACTTGGAACTTGTTTTAACATATTTTCTAATTCAAAACCTGTTTTTTCAATGATTTCTAAAGAAGGACCATATATTTTAATTCCCATAGGTGCTCGCATTCCAGTAGAAAGCATAATTAATCGAGTTTGAATTGGCTGCAATTTTGGCGCAGAAGTTAACCCTGGAAATTTAGAGTGTTTTACAATTTCTTTCCAAATATCATCTGCCTTTTTAATTTTCGGACGCCATTGTCTAAAGTATTCGCCATCTTCATCTACAATAAGTTGCTCTTTACTTATTTTTCTGAATGTATCTTTTCTATATTTATAAGTTGTTCCATCTTTTAGTATAAAAGCATTATTGTTATTTACTTTAAATCGAATTTTTCTTCCGTCAGCATTTAAAATATATTCTGGAATATAATTAATAGTGTTTTCAAACATAGATGTTGGAGCAGGATCTAAAGCAGAATTTACGCGTCCCCATTTACCTACGGAAGTTGCTATTTCAGGAATGGCATTCATACTTTTATCAATGCTAGCTATTACTTCCATATTTTCAGCTATACCTGAGTGTGGCATGGTAGTTGGCATTAATAAAAAAGAACCTTCATCTAAAGCTGGCATAAACTCTTTTCCAACCCCAGGAAATGTTTTTTCTAAGCTATTCCAAGCGCTATTTGTTTTTACAAAATTTGGCATAAATCCAAATACTTTTCCAAAGCCTATCCAAATAGTTACACCAAAAAATACTACAATAATAGGAATTGATAAAAATTTCCATTTATTATCTAAACACCATGCTAATATGTTTTCATAAAAATGAACAATAGTCATTAAAATTCCTAAAACAGAACTCACAATTATTATCACAAAAATAAAATTAACTAAAGTTGAGTTTGAAGCTCCTAAAGGCATCCATTCTACTGTTAAAAAGTAGATAACAATTAATACGGTAATACCAATATTAATATAGTTAGCAATTTTTTCAGAGTACGGTAATTTTATGCTGTTTTTTAAGAGGGATCTTTCTGAAACTTGTGTTAATAGATTATTTACTCCAAAAGCTACTAAAGCTAAAGCAATAATGCTTCCGTAATAGATCATAAAAACAATTCCAAAACCTATTAATAAAGAATTAAATATTCTGCTGGTTCTCTTTTATCTAATTTTATAGAGAATAATACTTGCGCAATTGCAGGAATAAACATAATTCCAATAAATAATGAAGAAACTAAAGCGAATGTTTTGGTAAAAGCTAAAGGTCTAAATAATTTTCCTTCAGAAGCTTGCATGGCAAAAACAGGTAAAAAACTAACAATAGTTGTAGCTAAAGCAGTTATAATTGCCGAAGCTACTTCAACAGTAGCTACATAAATTATTTGCATTAATTTTTTCCCTGAAGCTCCGTGATTTTCTGGCATTTCTAAATGCCGTATAATATTTTCGGTAAATACAATTCCCACATCAACCATAACTCCAATAGCAATAGCGATACCTGAAAGAGCTACAATGTTAGCATCTACATGAAAATATTTCATTAAAATAAAGGTCATTAAAACTCCAACGGGTAATAAAGTGGATATTAAAACTGAAGCACGTAAGTTTAAAACCAATACGATAACTACAAGAATACTTATTAAAATTTCATGAGATAAAGAAGATTCTAATGTGCCAAGAGTTTCCTGAATTAATCCTGAACGATCATAAAAAGGTACTATAGTTACTTTAGAAACTGTTCCATCTGCTAATTTTTTAGATGGTAATCCTGGAGCAACTTCAGCAATTTTATTTTTTAAATTATGAATTACTTCTTGTGGATTTGCTCCATACCTAGCAACAACAACTCCTCCAACAGCTTCAGATCCACTTTTATCTAAACCACCTCTTCTGGTAGCTGGCCCAAATTGAATTTTAGCAACATCTTTTAATCGAATAGGAACATTATTATTAACGGTAACTACACTTTCTTTTAAATCCGATAGATTTTTAATATAACCTAAACCCCTAACCAAGTATTCTACTTTATTAAACTCCAGAGTTTGCGCCCCAATATTTAAATTGCTGTTTTTTACAGCATTCATTATCATTTTTACATTAACATGATTTGCTTTCATGGCATCAGGATCAATATCTATCTGATATTCTTTTAAATAGCCGCCAATAGAAGCAACTTCTGAAACGCCACTTGCAGCGGTTAAATAGTAGCGAACATAAAAATCTTGAAAGGTTCTTAATTCTTGAGGATCCCAACCTCCAGTTGGTTTTCCTGTTTTTGGATCTCTTCCTTCTAAAGTGTACCAATATACTTGACCTAATGCTGTTGCATCAGGACCTAAAGCAGGTTTAACTTCAGTAGGAATTGTTCCGGGAGGTAAAGAATTTAATTTTTCAAGTATTCTTGTTCTACTCCAATAAAAATCTACATCATCATTAAAAATAATATAGATACTTGAAAGACCAAATATGGAGTTACTTCTAATAGTTTTTACACCTGGAATTCCCATTAAAGCTGTGGTTAATGGGTAGGTAATTTGATCTTCAATATCTTGAGGAGATTGCCCCATCCATTCTGTAAAAACAATTTGTTGATTTTCTCCAATATCAGGAATTGCATCAACTGGCACAGGATCTCTTTCAATAAAAGAAGTTTTCCAATTAAAAGGAGCTGTTACAATTCCTCCAATAATCAAAGCGAAGAATAACACAAATGTTATCAACTTGTTTTCAAGAAAATAGCGAATTATTTTATTAAGCATTATTATTAATTTTAAAAATTTTAGGTATGTTGTATTCTTGGTTAGGAATACAATAAAAAAATACAGCAATAGTTTTATTAAAAACTAGCTGGTTTTACATTAAAATTCTTAAAAATCAAATGATAAAAACTTGATCTACAACTTGTATGTTTGTGACCAATAGAGGAGGAGTGTAATTTTTAAAAGGAATGATGTTTTTATCTAATCCTTCAAATAAATTTATATAAGTGTAAACAAAAGAAGCAACCATAATTTGTTGGTAATTTTGAAGCTGTTGTGCTTCAGTTTTAACAACTTTTTTACCTTCAATTTGTTTAATAATATCTTTACAACAATTTTCTTTTTGAATACTACAGTCTTTTGGTGTAGCTGGTTTTTGCATTTCCATACCGCAAGATTTTGCTTTAGAAAACAGCGCGCTATTAACTAATTCGCCACCACAATAGTGTTGGCTAACAGTAAACGACATAGTAGAAAATATGACTACTAATGCCATTAATATGGATGCTATTTTTTTAGAAAAATCTTTCATATGGTTATACAAATATATCTAAAAATATGATTATTAAATTTTTTGGCTAAAAAAATAAAATCAAAGATGGTGAAAATCAGTTTTTTATCGTCTAATTAATTCTAATTTTTTAACAGGTCAATAATTCTTTTTAATTTTTGTTGTACTTCTTGTGCAATTCCTTCTAAATTAGGATTTTCAACAGCTCCCATAGACGCAATTGGATCAACAACAGCAACAGTAATACTTTCATCTTCATCTTGCTCAATAATAACATTACAAGGAAGCATAATTCCAATTTTATCTTCTGCTTGTAAAGCTTTATAAGCAAAATCAGGATTGCAAGCCCCTAATATTTCATAAGGTTTAAAATCAACATCTAGCTTTTTTTTGAATGTTTGTTTTATATTAATATTAGTCAATACTCCAAACCCTTCTTTTTTTAAAGCTAAAATTACTTTTTCTTTAACGGTATCAAAAGATTCGTTTTTAATTGTTGTGCTAAAATAATATTTCATAATATTTAATTTATTAGGGTAAAGATAATGTAGACTTATTTTAAAATTCTATATTTTTTTGATTCATTTATGTAAAATTAAGAATAAGTTTTAAAATGTGATACTTAAAATATTTTTGTAGATTAAAAATCATCAAAAAAGATTATTTAATTTATTAAAAATCTGTAAATTAGAAGAGCCAATATAAATTTCATTTAAAATGGTAACTATTAATTTAACCGAAGTAAAAAGTAAAGAACAGATAGCCAAAATAATTTTAAAAACCATGGAGATTAATGGTATTAAAAAATCGGAATTAATAAGAGGTACTAATCTAAGTGAAACAGCAATTAGAAGTGTAGTTATGCTTAATGAATCTAAAAAAGATTATCGTTTAAGCACTTTGTTAAAAATACTTAATTATTTAAAAATAACTATTTATATTGGTAAAAATGAAGAAAAAAGAAGTGAGGTACTTTCTCTTTTTTAAATAATTTAAATACTAAAAAGGTTGTATTAGAGTTTAATTATATAATCTTATATTTGGATATTGTTTTAACAAGTGAAAAGGATTATATTTTTTTAATAATGAAGATTAACAAGATAATTATAATATTAGTTTTAAGCTTTAATTCGTTATTACTTAAGGCTCAAGAAACGTTACCTATTTACTCTGATTATTTATCAGATAATGTGTATTTGGTACATCCTGCAGCCGCAGGAATAGGTAATTGCGGAAAGATAAGGGTTACAGCTCGTAGCCAGTGGAGCGGAATTACTGATGCGCCTTCACTGCAAACGTTAAGTGCGCATAACAGAATTGGAGATAATATAGGAGTTGGTTTTATTTTATTTAATGATAAAAATGGCTATCATTCTCAACAAGGTTTTCAAGGAACCTTTGCTTATCACATAAATTTAAGTAGGCCAGATGACGTAAATCAACTTTCGTTTGCATTGTCATTAATGGCAGTTAACAATTCGGTAGATGAAAGTACTTTTGTAATTCCAGATCCAGTAATTTCACAAATAGTTAGAAGTGAAAGTTATTTTAATGCTGATTTTGGGATGGCATATCATAATAAAGGTTTTTTCTCTTATTTTACAGCCAAAAATATTATGCTTAATGCCCGAAATTTATATAATCCAAAATACGAATCTTTAAACTTAAGACGATATTTAGTTACGCTTGGATACTACTTTGGAAAAGGTGAAAATTTACAATTTGAGCCTTCCGTAATGATGCAGGCTATTGAACGAACCGGAGAGAAATTTGCCGATTTTAATATTAAAGTTTATAAGAATGTTGCAAACGCTCAACTTTGGGCAGCATTTTCATATCGTAAAAGTTTTGATAATGCAGGAACTCAAGATTTAAATTATATTACTCCAATTATAGGTGTTAATTATAAAAATTATATGATATCCTACACTTACACTAAACAAACAGGAGATATTTTATTTGATAACGCAGGTTATCATCAAATTTCTTTAGGGTGGAATTTTTTATGCAGGACACCTAGAACCAGTGGTTGCCCTAACATAAATGCATCTTTTTAAAATTTCAAAAAATAATAGTTAAAAAAAATGATCATTAAAGAATTAAATGGCGTTAAACCTGTTTTTGGTTCCGATTGTTTTATTGCCGAAAATGCAGTAATTATTGGTCAAGTTACCATGGGTAATCAATGTAGTATTTGGTACAACGCGGTAATTAGGGGAGATGTGCATTATATTAAAATGGGTAATAAAGTAAATGTACAAGATGGTGCTGTAATACATGCAACTTATAAAAAATCGCCTACCAATATTGGTAATAATGTTTCTATTGGTCATAATGCAATGGTACATGGTTGTACTATAAATGATGATGTTTTAGTAGGAATGGGAGCTATTATTATGGATGATTGTATAGTAGAAAGTAATACTATAATTGCTGCTGGAGCTGTGGTTACTAAAGGAACTCATATAAAATCAGGAAGTGTTTATGCTGGAATTCCTGCAAAAAAAGTAAAAGGTATTAGTGAAGAATTAGTTTCTGGTGAAATTCATAGAATTGCAGATAATTATGTGAAATATGCTAATTGGTATAAATAATATCTGGATATTTCTATCTATCATTTAAATTATAACTACTAGTTTCAAGTAGGTGAAAATATTAATAAACGGTTTATTTATAAAAGACTAAAAATCTAATTTTTCTATTAAAATTGGATCTGTCACATCACTTAAAATATTTTGTAAGACTTCAAGAGAACCATTGGTGTAAAATTGATGCTTACTAGTTGTAAAATTATTTGAAAGTAAATGATGTTTTTTTAATATAGACTTGGTTTGCTTGGCAACTGCTGCACCAGAATCAATAATGGTCACATTTTCACCTACAATTTTTTTTATTTGAGGTATTAAATATGGATAATGCGTACAACCTAAAACTAAATGATCCAAATTATGCTGTAACATTGGAGATAAATATTTTAATAATAATTCATTTGTTTCAGAACTATTAAGTTTTCCGTCTTCAATTAAAGGAACTAATCCTTCTCCATCTTGTTCTATAGTAACTATATTTTTAGCAAATTCAGAAGATGTTTTTTCGAATAATTTACTGCTCAAAGTACCTTTTGTTGCCAAAATTCCTACAGCACCAGTTTTGCTATATAGTGCAGCAGGTTTTATAGCAGGTTCAATACCTATAAACGGGACATCGTAATTTTTTCTTAAATAATTAATAGCATTTGTAGTAGCTGTATTACAGGCTACAATGATTAATTTACAACCTTTATTTAGTAAGATTTCGGTATTTTTAATGCTTAATTTTAGTATTTCTTCAACAGGTTTTTCACCATAAGGTGCATTTTTACTATCGGATAGATATATAGTGTTTTCGTTTGGCAAAAGTTTATGTACTTCTTTCCAAATAGACGTTCCACCAATGCCAGAATCAAATAATCCAATGGGTTGCTTATTGTTCAAATTCACTATTGTTTAAAGGATAAATAAAAGTAAAAAAAAATCCTGCAATTGCAGGATTTTTTTTTACTTGAAATCTATTTTTTATTTAAGTCCTAATTTTGCTTTAACAGCAGGTAATAAATCTGTACCATTAGCAACAATTAGAGTAGAAGCTTCTAAAACATAAGTATAACCTTGTTCTTTTGCTACTTCATCAATTGCTTTTTTAGCTTTATCTAAAATAGGTTTTAATTTTTCATTTCTTTTTTTAGATAAATCATCTCTAGCAGCTTGTGAAGATTGATATAATTTTTGTTGATCTTGTTGTACTTCAACACCTCTTTGTTGGTTTACTTCATCCGTTTGCGTTTTAGCTTCTTCATCATATTTTTTTAATTTAGCTTGTAATTTAGCTTGTTCAGCTTTAAGCTCTGTTTCGTATGTTTTGCTTAATTTCTCTAATTCAGCATTCATAGCTTTTGTTTCGGGCATTATGCTCAATAATTTGTCTGTGCTAATATGTCCTATTTTTTGCTGTGCATTTGCTGCAGTAAACCCTAAAGTAATTATTGCAATTAATACTAAGTTTTTAAATTTTCTCATTTTTAGTGATTGTTTAAATTAATTATTTTCTTTTTTTTGTTCTTTCGCTTTCTTAGCGTCTTCTATTTGTTTTATTCTTGCTTGTCTTTTAGCTTCTATCGCTTTTTTTAAGTCTTCTCTTTTTTTAAGTTGAGCAGCTTTTCTTTCTTCAATTTTTTTTAGAAGCGCTGCTTTTTTTTGCGCTTTACTATCTATTTTATTTTGAGCTTCTTCACTTATTTCAGCTGCTGGCGCAACTGTTTTTTTACCTTTTTTAGTTTGCCTATTATTAGCTTCTATTACTTTTTTAGAACGTGTTATACTTTTAATAACTAAATCGCTAATATTATATTTTTTGTTGGAATATAACATTACTAAATCGCTAGAATTATCTAAAATAAAATCGTAACGCCTTTTGGTTGCTATATCTTGTATTGCATTATACACCAAATCTTGAATTGGTTTTACTAATTGTTGACGTAAAAAATACAAATCACCTTTGGTTCCAAAATAAGCAGCTTGTAATTTTTTTAAATCTAATTCTTTAATTTCAATATCTTCTTCTTTATCTGCTATTAATTCTTTAGTTAACAACTCTTTTTCATTATTGAGATCCGCTTTTAAATCATCAATTTCTTTTTGTTGTTTTTCAATTTTATTTTGCCAAGTAATTGCTTTGGCATTAATTTTAGCTTGTGCTTCTGTATATTCAGGAATATTTTCTAAAATATATTCCATGTCAATAAATCCAATTCTCTGAGGTTTTTGAGCATAAGTATGTAAACTGAAAATTAAAACTAGAATTAAAAGAACTTTCTTTATCATATTTATAAGGTATTAAGAAAAAACCGTGCCAATTTAAAAAATCATTTACAAATATAACTCAATTATATTAAAATTGTTGTCCAATAATAAAGTGCGTTTGCCAACCAGATTTTTGTGTTTGACCTGGTAAAGGATCAAACCCATTTGCAAAATCAATTCCTAACATACCAAAGGCAGGCATAAATATTCTAATTCCAAATCCTGCTGCTCTTTTAAGTTCAAAAGGATTAAAATTTTTGAATCCATTATATGAATTCCCAGCTTCTAAAAACCCTAAAACATATATAGATGCAGACGGTTTTAAGGTAATTGGATAACGAAGTTCTAACTGAAATTTGTTATAAATAGTGCCTCCATCTGTATTGGATAACCTTCCGTTTTCATAACCTCTTAATCCAATAGTTTCTCTACCATCTAATTGAAAAGTAGCCATTCCATCACCTCCAACATAATAACGTTCAAAAGGTGTTGCTCCTAATTTTTTGTTGTAAAAGCCTAAAACACCAAATTCAGCATTAGTCATTACTACTAAATCTTTATTTAACGCTGTATACCATTTAGCTTTAAAAGTTGTTTTATAGTATTCAAGCCATTTATATTTTTCTAAATCTGGTAAATTTGCATAATCTTTATTATTAACTAAGGAATAAGGAAAAGTCATTTTAGCACCTATACTAATATCAGAACCAGATTTAGGAAATACTGGGTTTGGACCGGAAGAATTTCTTCCTAAAGTAATACTGTAAGCTAAATTATTGGATTTACCAGTAGAAAATGAAAAGGTTGAAATAGGGTAATCTTTTAAATCGTATAATTGGTAACTAATACTTTGTGATAAAGTAAAATAGTTATCAGGCCATTGTAATCTTTTTCCTAAGCCAACAGTTGCTCCAACAATGTTTAAGCGTTGAGCTTTATCAACTCTATTAGTAGTGTAATCGTATCTAAATTGTTTTGAGTTATATATGGAAAAAGATAAGGATTGTGGTTTTTTACCTCCTAACCAAGGTTCTGTAAATGAAAAACTAGAAGTAGTATAATATCTACTTTTTTGTAAACGAAGTGATAATTTTTGACCATCACCCATTGGAAGAGGAGTATAAGCTTCTTTTTTAAATATATTTCTAATAGAAAAATTATTAAAGGATAACCCTAAAGTTCCAATAAAGGAACCACCTCCGTAACCACCTTGTAATTCAATTTGACTTGACCCTTTTTCCGCAACGGTATAATCAATATCAACAGTTTTATCCGTATAATTAGGTTTTATGTCTGGTGTAATTGCTTCGGCATCAAAAAAGCCAAGTTGGCCAATTTCACGAATAGTTCTAATTATTTGGCTTTTGCTATATAAATAACCAGGATTACTTCTAATTTCTCTATAAATTACGTGATCGTTGGTTTTATCATTTCCTTGAACGGTAACTCTTTTTATTTTTGTAGGCTCATCTTCATAAATTCTAATTTCAACATCAATAGAATCATTATTTACTCTAGTTTCAACAGGCATTACTCTTGAAAACAAATAACCATTATCTTGGTATAAGGTGGCAATATCTTCTGAATCTGGTTTTCCATTTCCAGTAACTCTTTCTTTTAATACTTTACCATTATAAGTATCTCCTTTTTCAATTCGAAGAATATTTTGCAATTGAGCATCAGTATATTTACTATTTCCTAAGAATTTAATATTTCCAAAAACATATTTTTCTCCTTCTTCTACTTTAACATTTAAATTAATAGTATTATCAGGATTCCAAGTTAGAGTATGATCTATAACTCTTGCATCTCTATATCCTTTTTCGCTGTACGTAGTAACAATATTTTCTAAATCAGTTTTAAAATCGGCATCAATAAATTTTGATTTTTTCCAGAACCTACCTAATACAGCTTGTTTGGTTTTTTTCATTGCTTTATGCAATTTTTTCTTGTTAAAAGCTTTGTTTCCTGTAAAAGTGATTTTTTTAATTTTAATCTTTTCCCCTTTGTCAATACGAATTAACATATCAACACTATTTGTATTTGAAGTGTCTTTTTTGGTAGTTAAAAGAACTTTTGTTTTTAGAAATCCTTTTTCTTGGTATTTCTTTTTAAAGTAGTTTTTGGTGGTTACAATAAGGTTGTCTGTAACCATTGCGCCTTTTTTAAGTTCAGCGTCTTTTTCTAAATCTTCGGCCTTATTTTTTTTAACGCCTTGTATTGTAATTTTGTTAAGTTGTGGTAATTCATCAACGTCAAATTCTAAATAAGCAGTATTTCCATCGATTTTTGCAATATAAACTTCAATATCACTAAACTGTTTAGTATCGTATAGTTTTTTAATAGCACTAGTTAATTTATCGCCTGGTAATTTTATTTTTTGTCCAACAGTTAAACCGGTATAAACTCTAACAGTTTGTTCTTCAAATTTATGAAGCCCTTTTACGGAAATACCACCAAGTAAATATTTGTGGTCTTTTATAAATTTAGGAGGTAAGTTTTTAATTGGAGTTAACGAATCATTAACAATTGTATCCGTTTTAATTTGAGTAGTTTCTTTTATACTTTTTTTTGTTGGTTCTTGCGAATATCCAACATTTACAAAAGTTATTACTATTAAAAATAGTAAAGTGCTAGTAAGTTTATTCATTGATATTTTTTTCAATTTGTTCACTTGTTTTTCCAAAACGACGTTCTCTTTTTTGATATTCTAAAATAGCCGTGTAATAATTTTCTTCTTTAAAATCGGGCCATAGTACATTGGTAAAATAAAATTCGGCATAAGCAACTTGCCAAAGTAAAAAATTACTAATTCGTTTTTCACCACTTGTACGAATCAAAAAATCAACATCCGGCAAAGAAAACGTATATAAATGATTATTAATAATATTTTCGTTAATTTCTTCTATTGAAAGTTGATTATTAACAACTTTTTTTGAAATATTTTTGATAACATTAACAATTTCATCTCTGGCTCCATAATTAAGCGCCAAAGTTAAGGTTAAAGTTTTATTATTTTTAGTTTTTTCGATTACTTCAGTAAGCTCTTTTTGTACTTTTTTTGGTAAATGACTTAAGTCACCGATACTTAGTAATTTAATGTCGTTTTCTACAAAAGTTTTTAATTCTTTTCTTAAAGAGGATACTAATAGAGACATTAATGTTTTTACTTCTATTTTTGGTCTATTCCAATTTTCGGTTGAAAAAGCATAAAGTGTTAAATAGTTTACACCAATTTCAACGCTAGCTTCAATAATAGCTCTAACAGAATCTACACCTTTTTTATGACCAAATGTTCTAGGTTTACCTTTTTGTTTTGCCCATCTTCCATTGCCATCCATAATAATTGCCACATGATTTGGAATAGTATTTTGCTGTATGGTAGTTTTTAGGTTTTCCATTAATAAGGTGATGAGTAACATGCTGGTCGTCCAAAAGTATACACTAATGATATGCCTGATAGCATATACCAATCATTACTTTTTGGATTTCCAAATTTTAGGTTATCTATTTTTTGGTTATTATAATCTAAATTGTCATTAAAAGTATATCGAGCTCTAATTTCTAAAGCTATTGCAAAATCTTGAAATAATTTAGTTTTATATCCAATTCCAAAAGGTATTGCAAAAGAAGTTTTATTACCATACTCATATTGATTTGGAGCTGTTTCATTGGTAACTACGCTATAATTATATGCGGCTAATTCTACTAAAATATATGGAGTTTGTGTGTATTTATAATCGTCTAAATTGTATTCAAAAAAATTAAATTCTAATCCTAAAGCTAATTCTTTTATGCTGTTGGTAAATCTTAAACCTCTATTAAGTCTTTCTAAGTTTTTAGATTTGGCATCATTTGCAGAAATTTGAGCATAAGTAAAAGTGCCTCTAAAAGCAATTCTTGGGTTTTTATTCCATTTATAAATTAGGCTTCCCATAAAATTATTGGGATTTATATAGTATTCTGAACCAATATCACCTATGTAATTGCTGCCACCAACCATGATGCCAATTTCATTGATTTGAGCAATTGAAGTGCTTGTTATCCAGCTAAATGCGATAAGTAAATATATTTTTTTCATATATAAAATAGCGAGCAAATATAACGATTTCTATTTGCTTTTAGAAGTTTCAATAATTCTTTTTTGAATAACTATTTATAAATGAAATTATTGTAAAATTAAAAGGATACTTTTAATAAGCTTAATTTCTTAAATCTTTACCCCAAAGTAATTTTTCTCGCAAAGTTTTAATAAAGGTTTGCTTATTAATTTGAACCATTTTTAAATTAAAAGGTGCTTTTTCTACGAATATCTCTGTGTTACTGTTAATTGTGGTAACGCGAGAATCTAGTGACAGCAAAAATTCGTTTTCTCTACCTTTTACTGTGAATTTTATGTTTGTTTCATCTGGAATTACGAGTGGACGCGCATTTAAGTTGTGTGGTGCTATTGGAGTTAAAGCAAAACTTTTTGCCTGTGGCGTTATTATTGGTCCACCGCAACTTAAGGAATATCCTGTTGAACCAGTTGGAGTTGAAATTATTAATCCATCAGCCCAGTAAGCGTTTAGGTATTCATTATCTAAATACGTTTCAATAATAATCATAGATGCCGTATTTTTTCTGCTAACTGAAACTTCATTTAAGGCAAAATTTAGAGGTAATAAATCTTTTTGGTTTGATGAAGTTGATACACTTAGTAAAGTTCTTTCTTTTATTAAAAAATCTTTATTTATAAGAGCGTTAATTGCACTTTCAATTTCTTCTTTTTGAACGGTTGCTAAAAAACCTAATCGGCCGGTATTTATACCAATAATTGGGATATTAGAATCTCTAACAATGGTTACGGCACTTAAAATAGTTCCATCTCCTCCCATAGTTATTATAAAATCGAAGGAGTTTTTTAAATCATTATAAGATGAAAAGGTAGCTATGTTTTTTGTTCTAATATTTTTTTTGATAAAGTTAAAATAGTTTTCTTCTACTAAAAATTCAACATTTTTTTTAGTAAGAATGTTAAAAAGTTCTTTTATATAAACAATGTCTTCTGACTTAAAAAACTGTCCGTAAATGGCAACTTTCATATTAAATATTTAAATATTTTTGTAAATATTCTGTTCTATCTTTTAACTCTTCTAGTAAAAAATCTTCTTTATGTTTGGATAAAACATGATAATTAAATCGCCTAAACGATTGTATAATTTCATTTACTTCGGAAGCATTAAATTTTAAGGTAATAGTTACGGTTGAAGGTGTTGTTTTTGAAATAAAAATTCCTAAAACTTTTCCGTTGTTAGATTCTACAATTTGACAAATTTCACTAAATGAGTAATCTCTTGCTTCTTTTTCAAGAATAATTATAGTGCCTTCATTACTTAAAAAAGGGGAGTTGTTATAAATATGTAAAATATCAATCAAATCATAATAACCAACATAATTTTGTTCTTTAGTAACAACAGGAGCTAAATTGGCTTCGTTAATAGCAAAAACATTTAAAATTTCTAAAAAATTAGTATGCTCTTCAATAAAAAAAGATTTAAATAGGTATTGGTATTTTTCTAAAGTGTTATCCTCATCATAAATTCCTTGAATATCAGTTTCTGAAATTAAACCAACTAATTTTTTATTACTTACTACAGGAAAATGTGAGTAAGTATTTTCTTTAAAAAAGGCTTTCGCTTCGGCAATTTTAGTTTGCAAAGTAAATGCTTTAAACTCTGTTAATAGTGTAGGAATTGCTTTCATTACGTTTTTAATTATAGTACAAATTAATCAAAAATAAAACCAAATTTGTATAGTTAGTTGTAAATTTGCATCATCATTTCAAAATAAAAGTTAAAAATATGACAAAATTAAGTGTAAATGTAAACAAAATAGCCACTTTACGAAACGCTAGAGGTGCAAATTATCCTGATGTTGTAAAAGTAGCTAGTGACATACAAGAGTATGGTGCAGAGGGAATTACAATTCATCCAAGGCCAGATGAACGTCATATTAGATATCAAGATGCTTTTGATTTAAAAGAAATTGTTACTACAGAATTTAATATTGAAGGAAATCCTATTCCAAAATTTATAGATTTAGTATTAAAAGTAAAGCCAACTCAGGTAACTTTAGTGCCAGATGCGGTAAATGCTATTACTTCAAATGCAGGCTGGGATACTATAACGCATCAATCTTTTTTAAAAGAAGTAATTACTGAATTTAAACAAAATGGAATTAGAACTTCTATTTTTATTGATACGAATTTAAAACTTATGGAAGCTGCAGCAACCACTGGTGCGGATAGAATTGAATTATATACCGAAAACTATGCTTCACAATTTAGTTTAGGAAATAAAGAAGTAGTAGAACCATATATTAAAAGTGCAAATTTGGCAACAGAATTAGGTTTAGGAATTAACGCTGGCCACGATTTGAATTTGGAAAATATTCAGTTTTTTGCTAAATCGATACCTAATTTAAAAGAAGTTTCAATAGGGCATGCTTTAATTACAGAATCATTGTATTTAGGATTGGAGAATGTTATAAATATGTATAAATACAAATTAAGTTTGGCTAATAATTAATGAATAAACTACATACTACTATACTAGGAAAGGGAGATCCGCTTATTATTTTACATGGTTATTTAGGAATGAGTGATAATTGGAAAACACTAGGAACTGAATTTTCTAAAAACTACCAAGTGCATTTAATAGATCAAAGGAATCATGGAAGAAGTTTTCATTCCGATGAGTTTGATTATGAACTATTAGTGGAAGATTTACATGATTATATTGAGAATCATAATTTGCAGGATCTTAATTTGTTAGGTCATTCAATGGGAGGTAAAGTAGCCATGTTGTTTGCAGTAACTTATCCAAGTTTAGTAAATAAATTAATTGTTGCTGATATAAGTACGAGAGCTTATAAACCTCATCACCAACAAATACTGGCAGCTTTAAACGCTGTTAATTTTCAAATTCAAAATACTCGTAAAAAAGTAGCGGAAATATTGAAAATTTATATTGATAATCAAGGAATTCTACAATTTTTACTTAAAAATGTATATTGGAAAAGTAAAGGAGAATTAGCATATCGTTTTAATTTAAACAGTTTAACCGAGAATTATCCTGAAGTAGGAGAGGCTTTACCTTCTTTTTCTGAGTTTAAAGGAAAAACGTTATTTTTAAAAGGAGAAAACTCGGATTATATTACCAAAAATGATGAAGCTTTAATAAAAGCTCATTTTGAAAATTCAAAAATTGTAACTGTCAAAAATGCAGGTCATTGGTTGCATGCAGAAAATCCGACACAATTTTATAACGAAGTTGTCAGGTTTTTAAGTGATTAACAGCCTGGCATAATTATAGTTACGTAAAATACAAAATATTAACTTATGAAAACTATATTTAAAATACTGCTCACAGCTATTGCTGTAGTTTTAATAGCAAATTTATTACCAGGTGTACAAATACAAAATTTCACCAACGCTATTTTAGTAGCAATTGTTTTGGGTATTTTGCGAATTACCGTTAAACCACTATTAATATTTTTTACTCTACCAGCAACCATTGTAACGTTTGGATTATTTTTATTAGTAATTAACGCTTGTATAATTCTGTTGGCAGATTATTTTGTTAGTGGGTTTAGAGTAGATGGTTTTTGGATAGCTTTGTTATTTAGTTTACTATTATCCTTGTTTCAATCTGTTTTATTTTCTTTATTAAAAGAAAATAATCAAAAGGATTGAATTTGAATGAATTAAATACTTTGACAAGTGCGCAAAAAGTAGTAATTTTGCACCCGATTTTTAATGATATAAGATAAATTTAGAATACAATGAATATTACAAAAGAAAATATTGATGAGTTAAATGCAGTAGTAAAAGTTGAAATTGCAGCTGCAGATTACCAAGATAAAGTGAGCGAAATTTTAAAAGATTACCGTAAAAAAGCAGATATACCTGGTTTTAGAAAAGGACAAGTGCCAATGGGAATGGTAGAAAAACAATACGGTAAATCTGTGATGATTGATGAAGTAAATAAACTATTACAAGATTCATTGAATAAATTTTTAACCGAAGAAAAAATTGATATTTTAGGAAATCCTTTACCAAAAATGCAAGATGATTTTAATTGGGATGCTGGAGATTATGCTTTTGAATTTGAGTTAGGTTTAGCTCCAGTTATTGAAATTGATTTAAAGGCTAAAAATAAAATCAATCAATACAAAATTGTTGCAGATGATAAATTGATTGAAGAAGAAGTTGAAAAAATTAGAAAACAATTTGGTAAATTAGTTTCAAAATCAGAAGTTGAAGAAGGCGTTACACTTACAGGTACTTTTGTAAACGAAGAAAAAGAAATCAATAAAAAATCTACTATTGAATTCGCTTCAATTAAAGGAAAAACAAATCAAAAGAAATTTTTAGGAAGTAAAGTTGGAGATGTCTTAATTTTAAAATCTAAAGGACTATTTGATGATGATCATAAATTAATGGGAGCTTTAGGTTTGTCTCACGATGATATTCATGGTTTAGATATCGCTTTAACTTTTACAATTGAAGAAATTAATGTTACTGAATTAGCAGAAATGAATCAAGAATTGTTTGATAAAGTTTTTGGTAAAGATGTAGTTAAAACAGAAGAAGAATTAAAAGCTAAAATTAAAGAAGAAATTGAAAAACAATTTCAAGCTCAAGCAGATCAACAAATTATAAATGATGTTAATGAATATTTAGTTGAGAATACTAAATTTGAATTACCTGCTGAATTTTTGAAAAAATGGATTGTTGTTTCAGGCGAAAAACCATTAACACCAGAACAAGCAGCTGAAGAATATGAAAAATCTGAGAAAGGGTTACGTTTTCAATTAATTCAAGATAAAATATTTAAAGACAATAACTTACAAATTACTTTTGAAGAGTTAAAAGAGTACACAAAAGGTTTTGTAGTTGCTCAAATGGCACAATACGGACAATTAAATCCAGAAGAAAAACAATTGGATGAAATTGTACAAAGAGTGCTAACTAATGAAGAAGAAGTAAAACGATTACAAGATCAATTAATGGGACAAAAATTATTAGACTTTTATAAAGCTAATGTTTCCTTTAAAGTTAAAGAAGTTAATTACGAAGAATTTGTAAAAGAAGTTTACAAATAAGAATTCGGTTTTTATAAAATTAAAAACTCCTTAAAATTAAATTTTAAGGAGTTTTTTTATGGTTAAATTAAAGCAAAACTATTTTCTTTTTTGGCCTCTGGTTTTAGGTTTTTTATATTTTTTGGCTATTTCTCTTCGGTAAGAACCTCCTAAATTTACACGTTTATTTTTTTCTTTTTTCTCATGAAAAGCATCGCCTTTGGGTTCTGTAATTTTTCTTTTTTTACCTGTTTTTTCGGGAGCTACTTTTGGCATTTCTTCTTCAATTTGTTTAGAAGAAATCTCTATGTTTTCAGGTAAATCGTAAACGTCAATCTCGGTATTCATTAAAGTTTCAATCTCACCTAAATAATCCGCTTCAATTTCTGTAAAAAACGAAATTGCAGTTCCTTTTTGTTCAGCGCGTCCTGTTCTACCAATTCGGTGAATATAATTTTCAGGTTCTTCAGGAATATTAAAATTTATTACGTGGCTAACGTCAGTTAAATCTAATCCTCGAGCAATAATATCTGTTGCAATTAAAACATTAAAAGTTCCTTTTTCAAAATTCTTTACAGATCGTAAACGATAATTTTGAGTTTTATTGGAATGAATAACATTGGCTTGGTTTGGAAGCAAAGTTTCTAATTCTTCAAACAAAATATTTGCCTGTTTTTTATTTTTTACAAATATCAATACTTTTTTAAATTCATCTTTATTTTGAAGAAGATGCACTAAAAAATTAATTTTAGTATAAAAATTTGGAACAGGATATGCTTGTTGTGTAATATTATCTAACGGACTTCCGCTACTTGCAATTTCTATTTTAACAGGCGATTTAAAAAACTGATCTAAAATACCAGCGACTTCTTTTGTTAAGGTTGCAGAAAACAAAATACTTTGTCGTTTTTTTGGTAATAAATCTAGCAAAGTAATTAATTGAGGTCTAAAACCTAGGTTCATCATTTCATCTACTTCATCAATTACTAATTTTTGAATGTGTTTTAATTTTAAAACGCCATCTAGCGCTAAATCTAATAATCTTCCTGGAGTTGCCACTAAAATATCTTGTCCTTCAAATACTAACTGTTTTTGCTTATTTAAGTTTGTACCACCATAAACTCCAGCAAATCTAACATTAATATATGGTGTTAAATTTTCAATTTCCTGAATTACTTGAACTACCAACTCTCTAGTTGGTACAACAATTAAAACACGTGGATGTTTTTGAGTAGAAAAAGTAAGTTGTCTTAAAATTGGCAACAAATATGCAAACGTTTTTCCAGTTCCTGTTTGTGCAATTCCAACCATATCTCTACTACTCATTATTACCGAAAAAGCTTTTTCTTGAATAGGAGTGGGAGTTGTAAACCCCATTTCATCTAATGCATTTAATAAAAAGCGGTTTAAATTTAAATCGGAAAATTTCATGGTTGTATTTTTTGCAAATATAATCTTTAATAACTAAGTGATTTTGGAAAAGATTATCTGCTAATAATATTCAACTTTTTAAAAATCATTAATTTTTCACGTGTTTAAAAAGAAGCCAAGTGTTAGGATCTAATACAATATTTTTTACTTCTTTACTTGCATTTAAAACAAAAGGAGTGACTTTATCAGTTATTTGCAAAGTTTTAATTTCTGAACTTCCATCTTTATAAATTAAAGCAACATCTAATGGAAATTGAAATGGAGTTTGTTGTGTTTGCGTAACCATAAGTCTAACTTTATTTTTAAAATAAATCCATTCGGTTTTAATTTCTGGCTGTCCGGGTTTTTCTAACCATTGATTAAAAAACGAAGTTAAATTTTTGCCAGATAATGCTTCCATTACATTTTTAAAATCTGTTGTAGATGCATTTTTATTTTTAAAAGAATCATAATAAGTGCGTATTCCTTTCCAAAAAGTTTCATCTCCAATTTTATGACGTAGCATATGTAAAAACCAAGCTCCTTTTTCATAGGAATTAGCATTTAATAAACTCATTAAATTTTTAGGATGTCTATCAATTAAAGGAGTTTGTTGTTTTTTATAGAAATTTAAAATTTTAGTTCGCTGTGTTTTTAATCGATTTTTAAAAATGGAATCATTTTTGGTTTTTTCTATATATAAATCGGTGAAATAAGTAGCAAAACCTTCGCTTAACCATAAGTGTGGCCAATCTATTTCTGAAACGGAATTACCAAACCATTGATGAGCAATTTCGTGTGCAATTAAGGCCTCGTTATCTTGTTTCCCAGTAACTGATTTTTCAAAATAAAAAATATTTCCTGCATTTTCCATGCCTCCATATCTTGTTTTAGACTGCACATTTGCTAATTTTTGATAAGGATAAGGACCTATATTATCTATATAAAACCTAAGGACTTTTTTTGCAATACTATAATCGTAAAAGCCTTCTTTTTTGTTTTGAGGATATACCCAACTTGAAACAGGAATTGTTTTTACAGTTCCTATGTTTTCAACAGCAAATTTGGCAACGCCAATAACCATTACTTTAGGTGGAATTGGTGCTATAGTTTGGTAATGGTATAATTTAGTAGAATTGGATGTATTTGTTTCTTCTGTTAATAATCCATTTGCAATAACTTGGTATTTATTTGGAGCAGTTACATAATATTCAACAGTGGCTTTATCCGAAGAATGATCTACACAAGGAAACCAGTTATGCGCTCTGTTTGGCCAATTATCTCCAAAAAAGGTACGATCACCAAACATGTTTTTACTAATAATTAAACCGTCTTTTGGAACACCTTTATAATCAATAGAAAAAGTATATACACTATCCGTTTTTATATTTATTGGAGTTATTGTTAAAAGGCTATTTTTATGGATATAATTTATGGTGTCTTTACCTTCTAAAACGTAATTTACTCGCATTCCTTTTCCAGTACTATCTTGTTTGGTGAAATCTAGTTGAAAATCTTTCAAAAGTTTTTTGAATTTTATGGAGATTCTCATGTTTCCATAAATAACATTTGAAGTATCGTTTACAGAAATAGTTAAATTGTAATGTAAAACGTCCAATTGATTTAATCGTTCTTTATAACTTTGAGCATTAATTTGAGTAGATATTAAACTAAAAATCAAACAAATTTTAAAGAGAATTTTCATTGTGAAATAGGATTATAGAAGTCCAAATATACTTAAATTGATAAAATAAAAAGTATAATACTAACTCTAATTGAGTATCTAACAAATACTTCTTATCTTTACAAACTAAAATTATAAAACCCTGTAAAATGGATTACGGAAAAGAATTCAAAAAATTTGCAACTAAAGACCAAGGCATTAGTAGCATGCACTATGACAAAATTATAAGTAGTGTTACACCTTATATTATTGAAGAACGCCAGTTAAACGTAGCACAAATGGATGTGTTTTCACGTTTAATGATGGACAGAATTATTTTTTTAGGAACAGCTATTGATGATTATGTTGCTAATATTATACAAGCACAGTTGTTGTTTTTAGAAAGTGTAGATAGTTCTAAAGATATTTCCATTTATATTAACTCTCCAGGTGGAGGTGTTTATGCTGGTTTAGGAATATATGATACTATGCAATTTATTAAACCTGATGTTGCTACTATTTGTACAGGTATGGCAGCTTCAATGGGTGCAGTTTTAATGTGTGCAGGTACCAAAGGGAAACGTTCAGCTTTGCCTCATTCAAGAGTTATGATTCATCAACCATTAGGAGGTGCACAAGGTCAGGCAAGTGATATTGAAATAACTGCACGCGAAATTTTAAAATTAAAAGATGAATTGTACCAAATAATTTCAAAACATTCAGGGCAAACTATGGAAAAAGTACATGCAGATTCTGATAGAGATTATTGGATGAAAGCTGATGAAGCAAAAGCTTATGGTATGATTGATGAAATTTTAATAAGAAAATAATAAATAGCATATATTTTCGCTATTAATTAAATAAAAACGATTAGTATGGCAAAAGATGAAGTATTAGAATGCTCGTTTTGTGGTAGAAAAAAATCAGAAACTGATTTATTGATTGCAGGTTTAGATGCACACATTTGTGATAAATGTATTGAACAAGCACATGGTATTGTAATGGAAGAATTAGCTGAAAAAAATTCTTCAACTTTAAGCACAGAATTAATATTAAAAAAACCTAAGGAAATTAAAGCGTTTTTAGATCAATATATGATAGGGCAATCACAAGCCAAAAAAACGTTGTCTGTTGCAGTTTACAATCATTACAAACGATTATTACAACCTGCTTCTTCCAAAGAAGAAGAGATTGAAATAGAAAAAAGTAATATAATTTTAGTAGGAGAAACAGGAACGGGTAAAACATTAATCGCAAGGTCTATTGCTAAAATGTTAAATGTACCATTTAGTATTGTTGATGCTACAGTTTTAACAGAAGCAGGGTATGTGGGTGAAGATGTTGAAACTATTTTAACACGATTATTACAAGCTGCGGATTATGATGTTGCAAAAGCAGAAAGAGGAATTGTTTTTATTGATGAAATAGATAAAATAGCACGTAAAGGAGATAATCCATCTATTACTCGTGATGTTTCAGGAGAAGGCGTGCAACAAGCTTTATTAAAACTTTTGGAAGGTTCTAAAGTAAATGTGCCGCCAAAAGGAGGAAGAAAACATCCTGATCAAAAATTTATTGAAGTAGACACTAAAAATATTTTATTTATTGCCGGAGGTGCTTTTTCAGGAATTGATAAAATAATAGGAAAACGATTAAATAGACAAGCAGTTGGTTATGGAGCTTCTATTAAAGAAGATAAAGTTGACCAAGAAAATATGTTGCAATATATTATTCCAAGTGATTTAAAATCTTTTGGGTTAATACCAGAAATAATTGGTCGTTTACCAGTGCTAACGTATATGCATACTTTAGATGAAAAAACTTTACGATCTATTTTAACGGAACCTAAAAATTCAATTATTAAACAATATAAAAAATTGTTTAAAATGGACGGAATTGATTTTTCTATTGATGAAAAAGCCTTACAGTTTATAGTTGAAAAAGCGGTAGATTACAAATTAGGAGCTAGAGGATTACGTTCTTTATGTGAAGCAATTTTAACAGATGCTATGTTTGAAATGCCTGGATCTGAAGAAAAAACTTTACGTATTACTAAAAAATACGCAGAAAATAAAATAGAAAAATCTACATTAAAAAGATTAAAAGCAGTTTAGTAAAATTGCATTTTATATAAAATTTAAAATCACTCTTTGAAATTTTCTAGAGTGATTTTTTTTAGTTAATTTTTGTACTTTAGACACAATTTAAAAACTTTTAAATAGCAACTATTGATTTCTAGAAACACCATAGATAAGGTTTTTGAAACTGCTCGGGTTGAGGAGGTTATTGGCGAATTTGTTAATTTAAAAAAATCGGGAAGTAATTTTAAAGGATTAAGTCCTTTTTCCGAAGAACGAACACCTTCGTTTATGGTTTCTCCAGTAAAGCAAATCTGGAAAGATTTCAGTTCAGGAAAAGGAGGAAATGTTATTACTTTTTTAATGGAGCAAGAACATTATTCCTATCCAGAAGCCATTCGGTATTTGGCAAGAAAATACAATATTGAAATTGAAGAAACCGAACAAACCGATGAGCAAAAACTGCAAGCTGATGAGCGTGAAAGTATGTTTTTGGTGTCAGAATATGCTCGAAATTATTTTCAAAAAACGTTACTTGAAAACGAGCAAGGAAAAGCCATTGGCTTAACATATTTTAAAGAACGCGGTTTTACCGAAGAAACTATCCAAAAATTTGAACTAGGTTACGCCTTAGATGAATGGGAAGCTTTTACTAAAGAAGCTTTAGATAAAGGATATGATCTTAATTTTTTAGAAGCTACAGGACTTACCATTGTTAAACAAACCGAAGAATTATCTAAAACTAAAAAGTTTGATAGATTTAAAGGAAGAGTAATGTTTCCTATTCATAGTATGAGCGGAAGAGTACTTGGCTTTGGAGGTAGAATTTTAACAAAAGATAAAAATGCGGCTAAATATTTAAATTCTCCTGAAAGCGAAATTTATCATAAAAGTAATATCTTATATGGTATTTATTTCGCAAAACAGAGTATTGCAAAACAAGATAATTGTTATTTAGTTGAAGGTTATACGGATGTAATTTCCTTTCATCAATCTGGAATTGAAAATGTAGTATCTTCTTCAGGAACAGCTTTAACTAAAGAACAAATTAGATTAATTCATAGACTTACAAACAACGTAACCATGTTGTTTGATGGAGATGCAGCAGGTATTAGGGCTTCCATTCGAGGGATTGATTTATTGCTGGAACAAGGTTTAAATGTAAAAGTAGTTTTGTTTCCTGAAGGCGAAGATCCTGATAGTTTTTCAAAAAAAGTAACTCCAGAAGAACTTAAAGTATATATTGAAAACGAAGCGCATGACTTCATTAATTTTAAGGTTACTTTGTTAATGAAAGATGCTGAGAATGATCCAGTTAAAAAAGCGGGATTAATTCGAGATATTGTTATTAGTATCTCAAAAATCCCTGATAGAATTCAGCGGGAAGTATATATTAAAGAATGTTCCAAAATTTTGGATATTTCAGAAACAGTACTTTTTAGTGAATTGGCGCAAATTGTAAAAAAAGAACAACGCGAGGCATCTAAAACTCCTGTGTATAATAAACCTTTAGCACCGGTTTTACAAAAAACTCCAGAGTTTAAAGAGATTGATGAGTTACATAAATGCGAACGTGAAATTATTAAAATTTTACTGCTATATGGTAATAAAGATATTGAATTTGAAGGTTATGTACCAGGAGAGGAAGTGGATGATAATGAAGTGAAACCCTTAAAAAAATACCATTTTGAAAATGTAGTTTCCAAAGAAATATATTTGAATTTACAAGAAGATGAAATTGAATTTACAGATGAACTATTTCAACAAATTTATTATGAAATGATTCATCAATTAAATCAAGAAGAAACCATTTCAGTAGATACTTTTGTGAATAATGAAGATATAAGAATAGCTAATTTGGTAACCAATATTTTAATGGACGATGAAAAATATGCTTTAAGTGATTGGAATAGAAAAAAAGTTTATCCGCCAAGCAAAGAGGATAATTTATCAAAAATGGTTTTAGATGCAATTTATAATCTTAGGCGTGTGCTTATTGAGAAAAAAATAAAATCCTTAATTTCTGAAATGGAACAAGAAGATATAAATAATCCAATTTTAGATACTGTTGTAAATTATACTAATCTAAAGCAAAAACTATTTGAGCGTTTAAATAGAGTTATTTAATCGTCTTTCCAACGATTAGTAATAGGCATTCTTCTTCCTTGACCAAAAGCTCTTGATGTAATTCGTAATCCTAAAGCAGCTTGTTGGCGTTTGTATTCATTTCTATCCACTAAATTTATTATTCTAGTAACAATTGCATCGTCAAAACCTAATCTAATTATGGCTTCTTTTCCTAAATCATCTTCAACATAAGCTTTTAAAATTGGGTCTAAAATATCGTATTCTGGTAATGAATCTGAATCTTTTTGATCTTCCCTTAATTCAGCAGATGGCGGTTTAGTTATAGTAGAAACAGGAATAACTTCTTTGCCTTTAACTTCATTTATATATCTAGATAATTCATAAACTTTAGTTTTTAAAACGTCTGAAATTACCGCTAATCCGCCAGCCATATCTCCATATAAAGTTGAATATCCAACAGAACTTTCAGATTTGTTACCTGTGGTAAGTACTAAATAGCCAAATTTATTTGAAAGTGCCATTAAAATATTACCTCTAATTCTAGCTTGAATATTTTCTTCGGCGACATTGAATTTAGTGTTTGCAAATTGAGTTTTTAAAGTTTTTAGATAGCTATTGTAAATATCTTTAATAGGAACTACATCACAAGGAATTTCTAAATTTTCTGCTAAATCTAAAGAATCGGATATGCTTCCTTTAGAGGAAAACTTACTTGGCATACTAACACCTCTAACGTTGTCTTTTCCTAAAGCATCTACAGCAATAGCAGCTGTTAAAGCAGAATCAATACCACCACTTAATCCAATTACCGTATTTTTAAATCCATTTTTTCTAAAATAATCTTTAACACCTAAAACCAATGCGTTATAAATGGATTTGTTTTCGTTCTCAATAAACGCTATTTCATTTTTAGATTCAATATTACTAACATAGCTTAATTCTTCTACAAAGGATTTACTTTGCTGCACTAATTTTCCTTTACAGTTAATAACATAACTTCTACCATCAAAAATTAGGTCGTCTTGTCCGCCAATTAAATTACAATAAACAATTGGGATGTTATTTTCTTTGGCTTGTTTAGCAACCACATTTAACCTGATTTTTTCTTTTCCTGCATGAAATGGAGATGCTGAAATATTAATGATCAATTCAGCTCCTTTCTTTTTTAAATCGTAAGCAGGACCATTATCTATCCAAATATCTTCACAAATAGTTAATCCTAATTTAACGCCTTTAAAATTTACTAATGAAGTGGTAGAACCAGCAGTAAAATATCTTTTTTCATCAAAAACATCGTAATTTGGTAAATGAATTTTATGATATATTTCTACTATTTTTTTATTTTTAATAAATGCAGCAGCATTGTATAAATTGCCGTTTTTTTCATCAACAAAACCAACAACAATGGCAATATTTTCTGTAAAATCAACTAGTTGGTTAAGTACTTCAATATTTTTTTTTACAAAACTTTTTTTAATAAGTAAGTCTCTTGGAGGATAACCCGTTAACGTTAATTCTGGGAAAACTACTAAATCGGCATTTTCATTTTTAGCTTTGGTTATATTTGAAATAATTTTTTCAAAATTTCCAGTAATATTTCCTACCGTTGTATTAATCTGCGCAATTGCTATTTTCATTTGGGTGTTTGATCTAATTTCAAAAAAGATTAAATGCTTTTTAAACTAATTTAATACTTTTGTCGTTACTTAAATTAAGTTTGTAAAGATAGAAATTAATGAACAGATATTATATTCCCATTTTTATTTTATTAGTGTTAGCATCATGTAGCGACACATCAAAAAAGGACATTGACGTTTCTAATATTAAAACTAAAGTTGTTGTAAATAGGTTTGAACAACAATTTTACACATCTACTAAAGAAACTTTACCCAAATTGGAAAAAAAATACCCGTATTTATTTCCAGAAAAAAATGATAGTATTTGGCTTGCAAAAATTAAAAATGAGCAAGAATTATACAAAAAATCGCAAAAAGTATTTGGAGATTTTAGTAATGAAAAATCGCAAATAAATAATTTGTTTAAACACGTAAAGTATTATTATCCAAATTTTAAATCGCCAAAAATAATTACATTAATTACAAATTTAGATTATGAAAGCAAGGTGATTTATGCCGATAGTTTATTATTTATTTCATTAGATATGTATTTGGGAACAAAAGATAAAGTTTACAATGATTTTCCAGAATATTTAAAGCAAAATTATAATAAATCTCAATTAGTTGTTGATGTTGCAAAAGCTATAGCAGATAAATATTACAGACCAAAAAGAGAACGATTATTTTTAAATAATTGTATAATTCAAGGGAAAAAGAAATATATGTTAGATGAATTTTTACCAATGGTTTCTGATGAGAGAAAAATGGGTTACACTAAAGATCAGTTGGATTGGGCTAAAGCAAATGAATTGCCTATTTGGACTTATTTTATGGAAAAAGATTTGCTGTTTAGTAGTAATTCATCTTTATATAAAAGATTTATTGCCGACGCACCTTTTTCGAAATTTTATTTGAATATAGATAATGAATCGCCTGGGAGAATTGGAAGTTGGATTGGCTGGCAAATTGTACGTTCATATATGAAAAATAATAATGTAACTTTGCAGCAGCTTTTACAAACTAAAGCGGAAGAAATATTTAAAAAATCTAAATATAAACCACATAAAAATGGCAATTAATCATACCTCTAAAATAGAATTTAACGTTGGATTAGACGAAAATAAAATTCCTGAAAAAATCAGCTGGACTGCAAAAGATAATAATATAAAAGATCAGGAAGCTAAAGCAATGTTAATTTCGGTTTGGGATCCGAATGCAAAAGATACTTTACGATTAGATTTATGGACTAAAGATATGCCGTTAGATGAAATGAAATATTTTTTCCATCAAACCTTACTTTCTATGTCAAACTCTTTTGAAAGAGCAACTAACGATGAAAGGATGAGTGCTACAATGCGTGATTTTTGCGATTATTTTGCAGAAAAGTTAGAACTTAAAAAATAAATTAATCAGCGTTTTTTATTAGCTCAATAATGTTTGTGTAATCGTCTGGATGGTTAACAAAATCTAATTCAGAAACGTCTATTATTAACGTTTTTAAATTTTCTTCTGTTTTAATAAAAGTAGCATAACCACTATGAATGTTGTCTAAATATTCTGGCGCAATATTTTGTTCGTATTCTCTTCCTCGTTTTTTAATATTTTCTAATAGGCGAGGTGTTTTTTGATATAAATAAATGTATAAATCAGGCTTAGAAATTTCTTTGTACATAATGTCAAACATTTTTCTGTATAAAAAATATTCATCATTTTGTAAGGTAACCTGTGCAAAAATCAAGGATTTAAAAATATAATAATCTGAAACTATAAAGTTTTTAAATAAATCAAATTGGGCTAAATCATCAGAAAGTTGTTGATACCTATCGGCTAAAAAACTCATCTCTAAAGGAAAAGCATAGCGTTCTTTATCTTCGTAAAACTTTGGTAAAAACGGATTATCTGCAAAACGTTCTAATACTGTTTTTGCGTTAAAATCTTCCGCTATCATTTTAGTAAGCGAAGTTTTTCCAGCGCCAATATTTCCTTCTATGGCAATGTAATTGTACTTTTCAGATAAACAAATTGGACGGTTTAGTTTGAAATCGGTTTTTGTAATTTTACTAGTATCTGTACAATTATTAAGTAAAATCTGTATTCTTCTTTTTTCTATTGGATGTAATAAATTTGGTGCAATTTCAGCTAAAGGAGCAAGTACAAATTTTCGCTGAAGCATTTCTTTATGTGGCACTATTAAATCTGGCGAAAAAATAATTTCATTATCAAAAAGTAAAACATCAATATCTATTTTGCGAGCTTCATAATCTTCTTTTGTTTTTTCTTTTCGACCAATAATTTTTTCTATAATTTGCGTGGTGTGTAATAAATCTTCAGGATTTAGTTTGGTAGAAACCTGTAAGCATATATTATAAAAATCATCACTTTCAAACCCCCAAGATTCCGTTTTATAAACGGTTGATATTTTGGATATTGCACCTATTTTTTGACTTATAAAATCTACTGCTTTTTGTAGGTTTTCAAGCTTGTTTTCTAGGTTGCTACCTATAGATAAATATGTGCTTCTAAGTAAATGCATAAAGTATATACAAAGAAAAGAAAAGTATTATATAAAAACATATCTTTGTTATTCAACTTATAAACATTTAGCACCTTTTTTTGCTAATAAAAATATTTTTAAACGATGAAATTTTTAAGAAATTTATTTGCTTCAATTTTTGGAACTTTAATAGGTATTGGTCTATTACTTTTACTAATAGTTTTAATCGCATCTTTAGTTAGCGACACAAAAGAAGTAGAGGTGAAAAATAATTCGGTTTTAACTTTAAATTTAAAATCTGTAGTTAAAGATTATGCGCCAAAAAATAGTAATTTTTTAGATGAAGTATTTAATATTAATGAGCGAAAAATTGGTTTAAATCAGATTTTAAATGCTATTGAAAACGCTAGTTACGATGATAATATTAAAGGAATTTCTATTTCAACATTAGGTATTAGTGCTGGTGTTGCTCAAATGCAAGCAATTAGAAATAAACTTTTAGAATTTAAACAATCTGGTAAATTTATTTATGCCTACTCAGATATATACGATCAAAAATCATATTATTTAAGTTCAGTTGCAGATTCCGTTTTTGTAAATCCACGAGGCTTTGTTGATTTTAAAGGATTGGCTACAGAAATTTTGTATTATAAAGATTTTGAAAATAAGTTTGGAGTTAAATATGAAGTAATTAGGCATGGAAAATATAAAAGTGCTGTAGAACCATATCTAACAAATAAAATGAGTGATAATAATAAAGAACAAATCACCTCATTTTTAAAATCTATTTGGAACGAACTTACTTTAGATATATCCAAAAGCAGAAATATTAGCATCCAAAAATTAAATAATATCGCTGATAATTTATTAGGAAGGAACGCTAATTCAGCAAAAGATAATATGCTGGTTGATGGAATTATTTATGCCGATGAATATAAAGATAAATTAAAAAATGCAGTAGAAACACCTTTAAAAGAAACTTTAAACAGTGTTTCATTACCAAATTATATTACAACAGGAAAAGGTAGAATTAGGTCATCAGCTTCGGATAAGATAGCTGTAATTTATGCGCAGGGTGAAATTATTTATGGAAAAGGAGATGAAGATAATATTGGACAAGATTTAATTATTAATGCATTACGAAAAGCTAGAGAATCAGCTAACACTAAAGCAATTGTTTTACGTGTAAATTCTCCTGGAGGAAGTGCATTAACTTCCGAATTAATTTGGCGAGAAATTGAACTAACCAAAAAACAAATTCCTGTAGTAGTTTCTATGGGTAATGTTGCAGCCTCTGGCGGATATTATATTTCGTGTAATGCCAATAAAATTATTGCAGAACCAACAACTATAACAGGTTCAATTGGGGTTTTTGGCATGATACCAAATGTTAGTGATTTAGCAAATAAATTAGGTATAAATGCCGAACAAGTTAAAACTAATAAAAATCCTAGTTATAGTGTTTTTGAGCCAATTTCTGATGAATTTAAAAAAGTAACAAAAGAAGGTATTGAAGCGGTTTATACTACTTTTTTAGATAGAGTTGCTAAAGGTAGAAATTTAAGCGTTGAAACTGTGGATAGTATTGCTCAGGGTAGAGTTTGGACAGGTGCTCAGGCAATTAAAAATGGATTGGTTGATGAGTTGGGTAATTTACATGCAGCAGTTGTTGAAGCGGCAAGTTTAGCAGGAATAACCGATTACGGAATTCGTAATTATCCAAGTTATCATATGAATTTAGAAGATAAATTTAGCAAGTTGCCTTTTATAAAATCTAAAGAAAAAATATTAATAGAAGAATTTGGGCAAGAAAATTATAGAATTTATAAAAGCTTAAGAAATATGACAAATGCAAAAGGAATTCAAGCAAGATTACCTTTTACATTAACCATTAATTAATCTTTTCTGGTATAAGTTACAAAACTATAATCGTATTTGTTTTTTTCGTCGGCTTTTAAATCTTGTCGGGCACTTTCTTTCCAAATAGATTTATCTATTTTTGGAAAAAAAGCATCTGCTTCAAATGTATGATGTACTAAGGTTATGTCTAACACATCGGCAAATTTTATGGCTTGCTCGTATATTTTTGCTCCTCCTAAAATAAATACATTTTCTTCATTTTTAGAAACAGCTATAGCTTCTTCTAGCGAGTGAACTACAATACAACCATCGGCTTTGTATTTTTTATTTCTAGTAACAATAACTGTGGTTCTATTTGGTAAAGGTTTTTTGAGAGATTCAAAAGTTTTTCTTCCCATAATTACATAATGATGTAATGTGGTTTTTTTAAATCGGGTTAAATCGGCAGGTAAATACCAAATTAACTGATTGTTTTTACCAAGAGCATTATTGTTTGCAATTGCAGCAATTATTGTAATCATGTAGTAGGGAATAAATTATAATACTATTTCATCATCCTTAGTAGAAGATGATTTTTTTTCTATTGTTTTTTGAAGTTGAGTAATCTTTTTTTCTTGTTTTTCAACTAATTTTTCTATTTGTTTTCGTTGCCATTCTTTTCCTAAAAATCTATTTACAAAAAATACATTTACAAAATGTAAGCATAGTAAAATAAACCAAAAAGAAATTACCCAAACAAACCAGTTTTCAATATAATTTTCTCCGAATTTAAAAATTTTATTTAAAATAATTAGAAATACCGAGCCTATTAAAAAAAGTACAAAGTGATAGTATAATCGCTTTTTTTGTTGCACTCTGTTTCGTGCATTCTCATACAATTCGTGTTGCTCAAGGTTGCTACTCATAAATTTAATTACATGCTTTTAACCCATTCTTTAATATATCCTGAAAAATCTTCTTTATCGTTAAAGTTTTCGCTATGTAGTTTTTCATTTGCAAATTTTAAAAAATTAGCCAAGTTTGTGTCTGACATGCTTAGTAAACTTTTTAATGAAAGCAATACTTCGCTGTCGTCTAATTGGTTAATTTTTTCAATGATTTCATCTCTTAATTCCTGTGTGTTCATAATGTATATTTTTAATTTTTTTAATCAAGTTTGGTAGTTATATTGAAACAGCTCCTTTAATATGAGGATGCGGATTATAATTTACTAAGTTAAAGTCTTCAAATTTAAAATCAAAGATATTTTTAACATTTGAATTAATTTCCATTTGAGGTAACTGTTTTGGTGTTCTTGATAATTGAAGGTTAATTTGCTCTAAATGATTGTTGTAGATATGAGCATCTCCAAAAGTATGCACAAAATCTCCTGGCTTTAAATCACAAACTTGTGCAATCATTAACGTTAGTAAAGCGTAGGATGCAATGTTAAAAGGAACACCTAAAAAAGCATCGGCGCTGCGTTGGTATAATTGACAAGAAAGTTTTCCATCGGCTACATAAAATTGAAAAAAAGCATGGCAAGGAGGTAAGGCAGCTTTTCCATTAGCTACATTTTCAGCAAAAGAAACAGATGTGTCAGGCAGTACACTTGGATTCCAAGCGGAGATTAACATTCTTCTACTATCAGGATTGGTTTTAATAGTTTCTATTACTTGTTTTATTTGATCAATTCCTTCGCTATTCCAATTACGCCATTGATGACCATAAACAGGACCTAAATCTCCGTTCTCATCTGCCCAAGCATTCCATATTTTTACATTATTTTCTTGTAAATATTTTATATTGGTATCTCCTTTTAAAAACCACAATAGTTCATAAATGATAGATTTTAAATGCAGCTTTTTTGTAGTGAGCATCGGAAAACCATCTTCTAAATTAAAACGCATTTGATATCCAAAAACACTTTTAGTTCCGGTACCAGTTCTATCTTCTTTTTGAGTACCGTGGTCACGTATATGTTTTATTAAATCTAAATATTGCTTCATATAGTTGTTTTATTAGTAGTAAACTTAAATACTTTTTAATGATGAACGTTTTTTATAGCATTTGGATTGTGTTTATACTTAAATATTAATCCAAAAACTATAGCTAAAACTAATGCATAGGCTGCAAAAATCATCCATATTGAAAACCAATCTCTACCTGTTTCAGTTGTAAATAGTTGCACAATATAACCGCTTCCTAACCCGCCAATTATAGCTCCAACACCGTTAGTTAGTAAAACAAATAATCCTTGTGCGCTACCTCTATATTTAGTGTCTGTTTCAGTTTCTATAAATAACGAACCAGATATGTTGAAAAAATCAAAAGCAGCTCCGTACACAACCATGGAAAGGATTAAATATCCAAGCCCAATTCCTTCTGGGCTACCTATTCCGAATAAGGCAAATCTAAAAAACCAAGCCATCATACTCATAATCATTACTGTTTTAATTCCGAATCGTTTTAAAAAGAATGGAATTGTTAAAATGAATAGAGTTTCGGATACTTGGGATAGTGCAATTAAAGTATTTGAATTAGTTACAGCAAAAGAATCTGGATAGGTTTCTTTGAAACTTCTTAAAAATTCGGAAGCCCAAGCATTTGTTATTTGAAGAACAATTCCTAGTAAGGTTGAAAAAATAAAGAAAACGGCTATTTTATATTCTTTAAATAAAACAAACGCATCTAAACCTAATCGTTCTAATAATGATTTATTGGATGCAGTGGATAAAGGAACGTTTGGTAATGTAAAAGAGTAAACACCCATTATTAGTGAAATAATCATAGCAAAATAAAATTGCATATTGCTTTGCGCCCACCCAAATGTTCCAACCGAAACTTCAGCAACAATAAATCCTATGGTTCCCCAAACTCTTATTTTTGGAAAGACTTTTATTACGTCAAATTTATTGCTTGTTAAAATACTGTACGAAACGGTATTTGCTAAACCTAATGTTGGCATATACACGGTTAAGTATCCTAATATTAGCCAAAAAAACAAGTCAAAATCTTTGGTTTGTGCTAAAAAGAACATAAAAATTGCTCCAATAATGTGTAATAAACCTAAAAGTTTTTGTGCATTTATATATTTATCGGCAATAATTCCTATTATGCCAGGCATTACAACAGATGCAATACCTAAAGTTGTAAAAATTTTACCTATTTGAATGCCTTCAAAATTTAATTGTCCTCCTAAATAACCGCCTAATGAAATAAGCCAAGCTCCAAATACAAAAAGTTCTAAGAAATTTAATACGGTTAAACGAAATTTAATGTTCATGTTTATTATGCTCTTTTATTGATTTCATCACGAATTTTAGCTGCTAATTCATAATTTTCATTTTGAATAGCCTCATTTAGTTTATCGTGTAATTGTTTAAGTGTGTCTTTTGAAAAGGAAGACTCTTTGCTTATAGTAGATTGTTGTTCTTCATCAATCAAATTTTCAATACTTAGTTTATCCTTTTCAACGTTTAATTCATCTTTAAATTTCAGATAAATACCTGCTTTGTCTAAAATGTTTTCATAGGTAAAAATTGGAGCATTAAACCGTGTAGCTAAGGCAATAGCGTCGGAAGTTCTAGTATCTATAATTTCTTCAATATTATCTTGTTCGCAAATTAAACTTGAATAAAAAACACCATCAACTAATTTATGTATAATAACTTTTTTGATAGTAATATGAAACCTGTCTGCAAAACTTTTAAATAAATCGTGTGTAAGTGGTCTTGGAGGTTTTATTGCTTTCTCCAAAGCAATAGCTATAGATTGTGCTTCAAAAGCACCAATAACAATAGGTAAAGTTCTTGTGCCTTTTACTTCACTTAATACTAGTGCATAAGCACCACTTTGGGTTTGACTATAGGAAATACCTTTAATATTTAAACGGACTAAGCTCATAATTTAAAATGTAAAAAACGGTCTAATCAAAGGACATCGTCATCCAATAATTAGACCGCCTTTTAGAGGCACAATTTAATAAAATTATGCGTTATTTGCTTTAAATTCTTTTAACTTTTCAATTAATTTAGGAACTACTTCAAAAGCATCACCAACAATTCCATAATCTGCAGCTTTAAAGAATGGAGCTTCAGGGTCGTTATTAATAACTACTTTTACTTTAGAAGAATTAACTCCAGCTAAGTGTTGGATAGCTCCTGAAATACCAACTGCTAAATATAAATTAGAAGCAACAGGCTTACCTGTTTGCCCAACATGTTCACTGTGAGGTCTCCATCCCAAATCAGAAACTGGTTTAGAACACGCAGTTGCAGCTCCTAAAACTTCTGCTAACTCTTCAATCATTCCCCAGTTTTCAGGTCCTTTTAATCCTCTACCACCAGAAACAACTATATCCGCATCGGCAATTGTAATTTTACCTGAAGTTTTTTCAATAGATTCTGATTTTAAATTACATGCTACCAATTCAGGAGAAAACTCTTCTGTGCTTCCTGTAACTGGAATTTCGTGTACTCCTACAGAATTTTTTGCTAAAGTTAATACTTTAGTATCTGTTGAAATTTGGGTATTATTAAATGCTTTATTTGAAAATGTTTTTCTTTTAACGGTAAATGGATTAGTAGAACTAGGTAATGCAACAACATTACTAGCATAACCAGCGTTTAATTGTACAGCTACCATTGGTGCAGCATATAATCCGTTTGTGTTTGCTTCAATTACAATAACAGCAGCATTTTCTTTTTCTGCAACTTGTTTTATAACGTTAGCAAATATTTTTGCATTGAAATTTTTTAAAGCATCATTAGACACTGAAATTACTTTTTCTGCTCCGTATGTATATAATTCTGTAGTATCATTTGCGTTTATTGCTAATACTACCAAATTAGTTTGCATTTGCTCAGCAACTTTTTTCCCGTAAGCAGTTGCTTCAAAAGCTGGTTTTTTAAATTTTCCTTCCGATGTTTCGGCATAAACTAAAACTGACATATATTTTTTTAATATTAAGTATTAGACAATTATTAAATTACTTTAGCTTCATTATGTAATAAATCTACTAACTCTCCTACATTATCTGCATCTACTAATTTACAAGCTCCTTTTGCTGCAGGTTTTTCAAAAGAGATGATAGAAGTTTTTGCTTCGCTATTTATTGGTTCTACAACAGTTAGAGGTTTTTTTCTAGCCATCATAATTCCTCTCATATTTGGAATTCGTAAATCTTTTTCTTCTACAATTCCTTTTTGACCTGCAATTACAATTGGTAAATTAGAAGTAAGTACTTCTCTTCCACCATCAATTTCTCTTGAAATAGTAGCTTTTTCACCATCAATTTCTAAACCAATACAAGCATTAACAAAATTATAGTTTAATAAAGAGGCAACCATTCCAGGAACCATTTCTCCATTGTAATCAATAGATTCTCTTCCAGCCATAATTAAATCGTAATTACCATTTTTGGCAACTTCAGCAAGTTCTTTTGCTACTGCAAATCCATCAGTTGGTTCTGCATTAACCCTTATGGCATCATCAGCACCAATAGCTAACGCTTTACGTAAAGTTGGTTCACTGGTTGTGTTTCCAACATTGGCAACCGTAACTGTAGCTCCTTGTTTTTCTTTAAACCACATTGCTCTGGTAAGTACAAACTCATCAAATGGGTTTATTACATATTGCACTCCAGCACTGTCAAATTTCGAATTATCATCCGTAAAATTTATTTTTGAAGTAGTATCTGGAACGTGACTAATACAAACTAATATCTTCATTTTATTATTATTTAAATAGTTGGGTTAAAATTAATCAGGTTTTTTTGTAATTGCTACGAAGTTACTACTTTTTTTTAAAATACTATGCGTGCATAGTAAAATTTTATTATGAATATAAGTTTGATAGAAAAAATAGAAATGCGTAATTTTGCAAATTGTAAAAAAAGATAAAATGAAGACAATACAATTCAGAGAAGCTATTGCTGAAGCAATGAGTGAAGAAATGAGACGTGATGAATCCATCTTTTTAGTTGGAGAAGAAGTTGCGGAATATAATGGAGCATATAAAGCCTCAAAAGGAATGTTGGATGAGTTTGGTCCAAAACGAGTTATTGATTCTCCAATTGCTGAGTTAGGTTTTACAGGTATTTCTGTTGGGGCAGCAATGAACGGAAATAGACCAATTGTAGAATATATGACGTTTAACTTTTCATTAGTTGGAATTGATCAAATTATAAATAATGCAGCTAAAATCAGACAAATGTCTGGCGGGCAGTTAAATTGTCCTATTGTTTTTAGAGGTCCAACAGGTTCAGCAGGTCAGTTAGGAGCAACACATTCTCAAGCTTTTGAAAATTGGTATGCAAATACTCCAGGTTTAAAAGTAGTAATTCCTTCAAATCCATATGACGCTAAAGGTTTATTAAAAGCAGCTATTAGAGATGACGATCCGGTTATTTTTATGGAATCAGAACAAATGTATGGAGATAAAGGCGAAATACCAGAAGGAGAATATATTGTGCCAATTGGTGTTGCAGATATAAAAAGAGAAGGAACCGATGTTACTATAGTTTCTTTTGGGAAAATAATTAAAGAAGCTTATAAAGCTGCTGATGAATTAGAAAAAGAAGGTATTTCTGTAGAAATAATTGATTTACGTACAATTCGCCCAATGGATCATCAAGCTATTTTTAACTCCATTAAAAAAACAAATAGATTAGTAGTTTTAGAAGAATCTTGGCCTTTTGGAAGTATTGCTTCAGAAATTACGTATCAGGTTCAAGAAAATGTATTTGATTATTTAGATGCACCAATTAAACGAATTACTACTGCAGATACTCCAGCGCCATACTCTCCAGTTTTATTGGAAGAATGGTTGCCAAATTCAAATGATGTTATAAAAGCAGTAAAAGAAGTACTCTATAGAAAATAAAAGTTACTACAAATACGTTATTAAACCTTTTAAGTAACACTTGAAAGGTTTTTTATTTGGAATGAAAAAAATGAAAACAAAAATATTTTTACTCTTTTTATTAAGCGTAACCGCTACTTTTTCACAAGTAAAAATAAAAGGAGTTGTAGTTGATGAACACAATGAAAGTATTCCTTTCGCAAATATTGTTTTTGTTGGATCAACTACAGGAACTGTATCGGATGAGAATGGGAAATTCTATTTAGAATCCGATAAAAACTACACAAAAATTGCAGTTTCATTTTTGGGTTACAAAACAAAAACAGTTCCTATAAAGAGTAGAGATTTAAACTTAACTATTCAGCTTAAAGAAGAAGCAGATCAACTTAAAGAAGTGGTTATTTATAGTGGAAAAGTTAAGAAAAAAGGAAATCCTGCTATTGCTATTTTAAAGAAAATTTGGGCAAAAAAAAGACAAAATGGAGTGTATTTATTTGATCAATTTCAATATGATAAATATGAAAAATTAGAGTTCGATATGAATAATATTGATAGCTCTATGATGAAAAGTAAACTTTTTAAAGGTCTTGAATTTGTTTTTAAAAGTATTGATACATCCAATATTACAGGAAAAGCTTTTTTACCAATTTTTATTAATGAATCGGTTTATAAAGCTTACGGAAAAAATAAAGGAGGCTTAAAAGAACGTGAAGATTTAGTTGCAAATAAAAACTCAGGGTTTGAATCCAATCAAAATGTAATAGCATTTATAAAAGATTTATATGTAGAGTACAATATTTACAGTAACTATATTAAAATTTTCGACAAAAGTTTTGTTAGTCCAATTTCAAAATTATCAGGAATTTCTACCTATAATTATGTATTGTCTGATAGCGCTTATATAGATAATAAATGGTGTTATAATATTGTTTATTATCCACGAAGAAAAAACGAACTTACGTTTAAAGGTGATTTTTGGGTAAACGATACCACTTTTGCAGTTAAAGAAATTAATATGCAAGCCACACGATCGGCTAATATAAACTGGGTAAAAGATATTTATATTGAGCAAGAATTTAACGTGCTAAATGATTCTGTGTTTTTATTGAAAAAAGATTATATGATGTCTGATTTCAGTTTAAATAAAAAGGACAAATCAAAAGGAGTATACGGTAGAAGAACTACCATGTATAAAAATTACGATTTTAATAAAGTTAAAGAAAACAGTTTTTATACAAAAAAGGCAGATATTTCAGATCAAAACATATATCATAAAAACGAAGATTATTGGACGGCTAACCGACAGGAAAAACTAAACAAAACCGAACTAGGTATTTATAAAATGCTAGATACTTTAATTACGGTTCCAAAATTCAAACGAATTTATAATTTAGTTTCCATTTTAGGATCGGGCTATATTGGTTTTAAAAACTTTGATTACGGTCCAATTTATTCCACCTTTGGTAAAAATGATGTAGAAGGATTACGTATTAGAACTGGAATACGAACCTATTTTGGGGAAAATGATCCTTGGCGTTTACAAGCATATACTGCTTATGGATTTAAAGATAATCAGTTTAAATATGGTATTTCGGGTAAATGGATGCTTAATCATAAAAAAAGATTTATTATAGGGCTTGGAAACCGAAGAGATATTGAACAAATTGGAGTAAGTTTAACTACAACCAATGATGTTTTAGGACGTAGTTTTGCCTCCTCTTCCTTTTTTGCAAGTGGGGATAATAGTAAATTAACCTCTATAAATTTAACTAGTGCTTTTGCATCGATAGAACCGAAACATAATTTAAAATTTCAAATAGGTGCATCATATAGAACCTTAAAATCAGCATCGCCACAAACCTTTAACTTAGATTATTGGATTGATGAAGCTAACAATATAAAAGGATCCAATATTGCTCAAACTGAAGCAGATTTCTCCATAAAATATACTCCAGATAGAAAAACTATTGGTTTTGGAGTGGAGAGAAAGGAAGTAACAGATACTTATGCAACGTTCTTTTTAAATTATGAACATGGTTTTAAAGGTATTTTAAATAATGACTTTAATTATGATAAAGTACAATTGTATTATCGTCAACCAATTTTAATTGGAGGCTTTGGTCGTATGTTTACCACTTTTGAAGTTGGTAAAACTTTTGGAGCAGTTCCGCTTGGATTGCTAAATGTGGTTCCAGGAAACCAATCGTATTTTACCATAGAAAATACGTATGCACTGTTAGATTATTATGAGTTTGTAACCGATTCGTACGCTTCTGTACATATTGATCATAACTTTAATGGTCGTATATTTTCAAGAATTCCACTATTAAGAAAGTTAAACTTAAGAGAATTAGTAGGTGTAAAAGCAGTAATTGGTTCTATTTCTGACAAAAATAGGGCATTAAATGCTTCTAATATTAACTATGTAGCTCCAACCAAAGCATATTATGAATATAGTTTTGGTATTGGCAATATATTTAAAGTGTTTAGAATAGATTTTAGTTGGAGAGGAAATTACAAAAATGTTCCGGGAGCTAATAAATTTGCTATAAAAGGAGCATTTGGATTTTATTTTTAAAAATAACCATATTAAAATAGGTTTACTATTTCAATTTTATAATTTTGTAAAAAAAAATAATAATGAGTTCAGAAGAAAAAAAATCGTTTGATGTATTAATTGAAATACCAAAAGGAAGTAGGAATAAATATGAATATGATTTTGTATTAAAAAAAATTAGATTTGATAGAACGTTGTTTTCATCTATGATGTATCCAGGAGATTATGGTTTTGTGCCAGAAACAATTGCTTTAGATAAAGACCCATTGGATGTATTAATTTTAGGAACAGAACCTACTTTTCCTATGTGTGTGATGGAGGTAAAGGCAATTGGTGTTTTCCATATGACTGATGAAAAAGGTCCCGATGAAAAGATTATTTGTGTTCCTGTTTCAGATCCTATTTGGAATAAATTAAATGATATTTCCGATATGAATCCTCATCAAGTAAAAGAAATTGAACACTTTTTTCAAGTATATAAAGATTTAGAAAAAAAGAAAGTTGATGTAGGAGGTTGGGGTAATGCAATTGAGGCATATGAAATAGTTGAAAAATGTACTGAACGTTATAATGAAAGTGAACATAAAAAGAATAGAACTTTTACAATTTAATTAAAAATAATTATAAAAAATTAAAGCCACCTTCAATTTAAAAAGGTGGCTTTTTTTATCACAGTTATTTTATTACATTTAGCACCGTGAAAAATAATTAAACAAACAACAAAATTAAATGGAATTAATAGTAAATTATTTACCTCTTTTTGGAATTTTAGCACTTGTATTTGTAGTGGTTAAAAATGCTTGGGTTACTAAACAAGAAGAAGGAAATGAACAAATGGCTAGAATAGCAAAAAACATTGCAGATGGAGCCATGTCTTTTTTAAAAGCGGAATATAAAGTACTTTCCGTATTCGTAATAGCTGTAGCAATTTTATTATATTTTAAAGGTGAATCTGAAGTTGGTTCAAGCGGAATGGTTGCTTTATCTTTTGTAGTTGGTGCAATTTGTTCAGCATTGGCTGGGTTTATTGGAATGAAAGTAGCTACAAAAGCGAATGTTAGAACTACTCAAGCAGCAAGAACATCTTTAGGTAAAGCGTTAGAAGTAGCTTTTGCAGGTGGTTCAGTTATGGGATTAGGTGTAGTAGGTTTAGGTGTTTTAGGATTAAGTTCTTTATTTATATTATATAGCGGTCAAGGTTGGGATATAACAGAAGTGCTTAATGTACTTTCAGGTTTCTCACTAGGAGCATCTTCTATTGCTTTATTTGCTCGTGTTGGTGGAGGTATTTATACTAAAGCCGCAGATGTTGGAGCTGACCTTGTTGGAAAAGTTGAAGCTGGAATCCCTGAGGATCATCCTTTAAATCCTGCAACTATTGCAGATAATGTGGGTGATAATGTAGGAGATGTTGCAGGTATGGGCGCCGATTTATTTGAATCGTATGTAGGGTCTATAATTGGTACCATGGTTTTAGGTGGTGCTTTTGTTGCATTACCAGTTTTTAAAGAAAGTGGTTTTGACGGATTAGGACCAGTTTATTTACCATTAGCATTAGCTGCTGTTGGTATAATAATGTCTATTATAGGAACATTTTTTGTAAGAGTTAAAGATGGAGGTAACCCTCAAACAGCTTTAAATATAGGAGAGTTTGGTTCTGCAGGATTAATGGTGGTTGCTTCTTATTTTATCATTGATCAAATGCTTCCAGCATCATGGACTTTTAACGGATTTGAATATACTTCATTAGGTGTTTTTTGGGCAACTATAGCTGGTTTAGTCGCTGGTTTAGGAGTTGGTAAAATCACGGAATATTATACAGGTACTGGAACAAAACCAGTTAGTTCAATTGTTAAACAATCAAATACAGGAGCTGCTACAAATATTATTGCAGGTTTAGGAGTTGGAATGATGTCAACAGCAGTGCCAATTTTATTGATTGCAGCAGCAATTTTAGTTTCACATCATTTTGCAGGCTTATATGGTATTGCTATTGCAGCAGTTGGTATGTTAGCAAATACAGGAATTCAATTAGCAGTAGATGCTTACGGACCTATTTCTGATAATGCTGGAGGAATTGCTGAAATGGCAGAATTACCAAAAGAAGTTCGTGAACGTACAGATAAATTAGATGCTGTTGGTAATACAACTGCAGCTATTGGAAAAGGATTTGCTATTGCTTCAGCCGCTTTAACTGCTTTAGCATTATTTGCAGCATTTATGCAAACAGCTCATGTTACTTCTATTGATGTTTCTAAACCAAACATTATGGCTGGTTTATTAGTAGGTGGTATGTTACCATTTGTGTTTTCAGCTTTAGCAATGAATGCAGTTGGAAAAGCAGCAATGTCAATGATTGAAGAAGTTCGACGTCAGTTTAGAGATATTCCTGCATTAAAAGCCGCTTTAGAGGTTATGAAAAAATATGACTCAGATATGTCAAAAGCTTCTGTTGAAGAAAGAAAAATATTTGATGATGCCCAAGGAGTTGCGGAATTTGAAAAATGTGTTGCAATTTCAACGGAAGCATCTATTAAGCAAATGGTATTACCTGGTTTATTAGCTATAGCAGTACCGGTACTTGTTGGATTTGGAGAAAAATGGTTTGGCATTGGTGGACCACAAATGTTAGGTGGTTTATTAGCAGGAGTTACTACTTCAGGAGTATTAATGGCTATTTTTCAATCTAATGCTGGTGGAGCTTGGGATAATGCAAAAAAAATGATTGAAGAACAAGGATTGAAAGGGACAGATGCTCATAAAGCTGCAGTGGTTGGTGATACCGTTGGAGATCCTTTTAAAGACACTTCAGGTCCTTCTTTAAATATTTTGCTAAAATTAATGTCTGTTGTAGCATTAGTAATTGCACCAAGTATTGCACTTTCTTCGGATGCAGTATCTGAACATGTTGCAATAAAACCAGCAACAGAAATAGTAAATCAAGAAGTTCAAAAACAAGTCCAAGTTGAAATGACTACCAATGAAGATGGTACTGTTAAAGCAACAGTTACTACTACTTCAACAATTAATGGTGAAACAACTAAGGAAGAAAAAGTTTTTGAAGGAACAAAAGAAGATGTTCAAAAAGATTTAGATAATTTGAAAAAAGATAATATTCAAGTTAATGTTGAAGAACATAAAGAATAATTATTTAATAGTTATAGATAATAAAAAAAGCTCACCATTGGTGAGCTTTTTTTATGAATTTTTATAAAAAGAAGATTAAAACAATCCGTTAATTTGAGCGTCAATTTTATCAATAATAGAACCTAAATCTTCAGGGTTGTCTACAAAATCTAAATTGTCAACATCAATAATTAGTAATTTACCTTTTTTGTATTTTGTAATCCAAGCTTCATAACGTTCATTTAATCTGCTTAAATAATCAATGCTAATAGAATTTTCATAATCACGTCCTCTTTTATGAATTTGCCCAACTAAAGTTGGTATAGAAGCACGTAAATAAATTAATAAATCAGGAGGTGTAACTAAACGTTCCATTAATTCAAATAGCGATTCGTAATTGTTAAAATCTCTATTTGGCATTAAGCCCATTGCGTGTAGGTTTGGCGCAAAAATTCTGGCATCTTCATAAATGGTTCTATCTTGAATAATATTTTTACCACTTTCACGAATTTCTAATATTTGACGAAATCTACTATTTAAAAAGTAAACTTGTAAATTAAACGACCAGCGTTCCATAGCGCCATAAAAGTCGTCTAAATATGGATTTTCATCAACGGATTCATAATGTGGATCCCATTTGTAATGCTTGGATAAAAGCTTGGTTAAAGTAGTTTTACCTGCTCCTATGTTTCCTGCAATAGCTACATGCATAATATGTGTTTGGTATAAAATTTAAAAGGCTAAAGTTAATTAAATTTTTTATGTTTTGGTAGTCGAAATTATAACTGTTAATAAATAAGTTTATATCCAAACCCACGTACATTAATAATTTGAATAGAAGGATCTTCTTTTAGCTTTTTTCTTAATTTAGTTATAAAAACATCCATGCTTCGTGCATTAAAAAAATCATCATTACCCCATAATTTTTTAAGAATAAACGAGCGTTCTAAAACTTGATTCTTATTTTTGATTAAATAATATAACAAGTTAGCTTCTCTATGGGTTAAATTTTGGATGGATTGCTTTTTATGTTGTAATGTTTGTTTTTTTAAGTTGAAAATAAAATTTCCTAAGGTAATAGTTTCATCATTATTGTTTTCAGAAGATGTTCGGTTTAGCAAAGCTTTAATTCGCACGATTAACTCTTCCATGCTAAATGGTTTTTTTAAATAATCATTACCACCAAGGTTAAACCCTTCTACCACATCACTAGTTTGCGATTTTGCGGTTAAAAATATTATGGGAATAGTTGTGTTTTCAGCTCTTATTTCTTTTGCTAAAGTGAAGCCATCTTTTTTTGGCATCATTACATCTAATACTAATAAAATAGGTTTTTCCTTTTTATAAACCTCGTAAGCTATTTCTCCATTTTCGCATAACAAAACTTCAAAATTTCTAGTTTCTAAACTTTCTTTAATTATTTGGCCTAAAGAAGGTTCGTCTTCAGCTAATAATATTTTTAAAGTTTCATTCATTTGGTAATGTTATTTTAAAAGTGGTTTCTATATTTTTAGTGTATACTATTTCAATAGTTCCACCATGTTTTTCGATTATTTTTTTGGTATAAAACAAGCCAATACCAAAACCTTTTACCGTATGTTTATTACCAGTTGGAATTCTGTAAAACTGTTCAAAAACTTTATTTTTTTGATTTTTAGGAATTCCGTTTCCGTTATCAGAAATAGTTAAAAACAAAGCATTATTTTCGGTTGTTAGTTTTGCATTAATAATATTTCCACCATATTTAATAGCATTATCAAAAATATTTCCAATAGCATTTTCAAAATGAAAACTATCTAAATTTACTATTTTATTAGGAATTGTAGAATTAAAATTAATGGTTTTCTCTTTGGATATAAATTGATATTTTGTTACAATTTCATCTATTAAATCGGTAATATTTACAGGCTTTTTAGTAATATTTAAATCTTCTTGATTTAAGGTTGCTGTTTCCAATATTTTTTCAATCATTACATCTAACTTTTGTATTTGGCTATTAGCAATGTTGATGTATTTTTCTGATTTTTCTTTATCATCTAAAGCATTAAAATTTTTCATAGCTTCTAATGCAGTTGAAATGGTTGCAATAGGTGTTTTAAATTCGTGAGTAATATTGCTAATTAAATCGTTTTTAATTTCAGATAATTGTTTTTGCTTATAAATGGTTTTCAATAAATATAATAAACTAGCAATAATGCATAAGGATAAGAATAATGATAGCAATATACTTATTAGCGATTCTTTTAATAAGATGGAAGACTCGTTTGTAAAAAACAATTCAAGGTCGCTTCTATGTGGTAAAAATGTAGATTTTGAAACTGCTTTTAAATATTTCTTGGGAAAATTATCTAAATTATAAGTGGTAACGGTTGGATTTTTACCATTACTTTCTCTATGAAAGGTTGAAAGTTTTAGTCCATAAGTTAAATTATCAATATTATTTCTATTGAGTTCTTCATTTACATAGGAGTTTAATTTTTTTAAATCTAAACTATCTCTGGAAATAGAAATAAATACTTTTGAAATTAAGCTATCAATACTTTTTGGAAATGATTTATTTGCTGTAAAAAAAGGATAATTTCCGTTTCTTCTATTTTTTATTAGTAGCGGTTTTTTAGTATCTGCTTTAGCTATTTTTTCTAAAGTACTATCAATTTTTTTACGTAAACCAAATCGCGAACCAGGTTTTAAATAAATAGTATCTATCTTTTTTTTGGTGGTAGATGAATCTGTAGATGTAAATGTAATAATACCTGTTTTGGTTAAATTTACATAATAGGCTTCTACAGAATTGTCTAAACTAAGTTGCACTTTACTAATTAAATGTTGCTTGTTTAGTTGAAATTCTTTAAAAATCCAATAAAGTTGAACGCCAATAATTACAACTATGGTAATACCAATTAAATAGACAACCGATTTGTAATTTCGTTTATTCATACTTCAAAGTTAAGTACATATATTTTATAATCCGAATAGGTTAACAATAGTTAACACTAGTTAACTGAAAAACATTTAAGTAGCTTTTATATTTGTTTAAAATTAATTTAAAATGATAAAAATGAATAAGGTGTTTTTAAAAATCTGGATTTTGGTTTTAATAAGTAGTAGTATTTCTGCTCAAGATTTTCAAGGAAAAGCTGTTTATCAATCAAAAACTTCGTTAGCATTAAATTTTGAAGGTTCATCTATTCCTGCAGATAGGATTAAAAGAATTAAAGAAATGATGAAAAATCAATTAGAAAAAACATTCATTTTAACCTTTTCTAAAAATACATCTATTTATAAAGAAGAAGAAAAACTAGATCAACCAACATCGGCAAGAGGTATGCGATTTAGAATGTCTATGTTAGGAGCTAATGATACCGAATTTAAAAATATTACAGAAAAAAGAATTGTAAAAGAAACTGAATTTAGTGGAAAAAAATTTCTAATTAAAGATTCGTTGGAAACGTATAATTGGAAAATGGAACAAGAAACTAAAATGATTGGCGAAAATTTATGTTTTAAAGCTACTACGGTTATTAAACAACCAAAACGAAATTCTAATTTTAGATTTGGAAGAAGAAATTCTAATGAAGATAAACCAGAAGAAAATAAGCCTCTGGTAATGGAAGATGTTATTGTAACAGCTTGGTACACACCAAATATTCCTGTTAGTAACGGGCCAAATAATTATTGGGGATTGCCAGGTTTAATTTTAGAAGTAAATGCAGGAAACACGCAAATTTTATGTACAAAAATTGTGATGAATCCAAAAGAAAAAATAATGCTTAAAGAACCTAATAAAGGAAAAGTAGTTACGCAAAAAGAGTACGATAATATTGTAAAAGAGAAGCTCAAAGAAATGCGTGACCGTTTTAGAAATGAACGTCAAAAAAGTGGAGGAGAACGACATTTTAGAATTGGCGGATAATATGTTTTATCATCATCTATTATAACCACATTAAATTTTCAAAGTGTTTACCAATTAAATATTCATATATAATTTATAATGAAAAAGACATTTTACATCATTTTTTTAATCGTTTTTTCTACTTCAGTTTTCTCACAAAACATTCAATTATCAGGAACGGTAAAAGATACAAAAGGAAACCCGTTAGAAATGGCAAATGTTATAGCCTTTAAAAAAGGGACACAATTTTTGCAATCGTATTCTATAACCGATACTAAAGGAAATTATAAATTGACTTTAGTAAACGATGAATCCTATACGTTAAAAGTAAGTTATTTGGGGTATGCAACTAAAAATGTTGCTGTTGAAATAGGAAATTCTACAGAAGACATTACTAAAAATATTACGTTAACTGAAGCTAGTGATAAACTAAATGAAGTGGAAATTACCTATGAAATGCCAGTAAAAGTTATTGGAGATACAATCGTTTATAATTCCGATTCATTTACTTCTGGAAAAGAGAAAAAATTAGAAGATGTTTTAAAAAAATTACCAGGAGTTGATATTGATGATAATGGTGAAGTTGAAGTAGAAGGTAAAAAAGTTCAAAAAGTTTTAGTAGAAGGAAAAGAGTTTTTTGATGGCGATTCTAAATTAGCAACTCAAAATATTCCAGCAAATGCGGTAGATAAAATACAAGTATTAAAAAATTACAATGAAGTTTCAGGAATGAAATCCGTTACAAATAATGAAGATAATATTGCCATAAATATAAAACTAAAACAAGGTAAAAAACGATTTTGGTTTGGTGAAGTTAACGCTGGTATTGGTGACAATGAAAAATATATAGTAAAACCTAAATTATTTTATTACAGTCCCGAAAAAAGTGTAAATGTACTTACCGATTTTAATAATATTGGTAAATCACCATTTACTATGCGTGATTATTTTAGGTTTACAGGTGGTTTGCGAAGTGCAATGCGTGGAAGCGGAACAAGTTTTAATGTGTCTTCTTCTGGATTAGGTTTTATGACAGCTCAAAATAATAAGGCACAAGAAATTACCTCTAACTTTGGAGCTTTAAATTTTAGTTTAGCGCCTAAAAAAACTATCGATTTTAATGGTTTTGCTATTTTGAATAGTTCAGAAACTGATATGTTGACTAATACCAACACTATATATAACAAAACAAATATTGTAGATGATAATACCACTTCTACTACACAAAAAAATCAATTAGGAATGTTAAAATTTAGTACCAACTATAATCCTAATAAGAATGTGCATATAGATTATGATGTGTTTGGAAAACTATCCAAACAAACTGAAAAAAATGATGTTACTTCTACACAACGAAGTGCCGATACTTATAAAGAAGAAAAGCCAACTACTTTAAATCAAAATTTTAATTGGTATTATACCATGAATGATAAAAATATCTTTTCTGCAGAAATGCAACATATGTATGAAAAAGATAAGCCACTTTATAATTCTTTGGCAGATACGCAACCATTTGTTATTATTCCAACTTCGTCGGCAGAATCTATTTTTAATTTACTTCAAAATAAAAAAACTACTACAAGTAAATTAGATGCAAAATTAGATTACTATTATTTGCTTACTCCAAAAAGTAATATCAATATAACTTTTGGAACAACTTTAAGTGCTCAAAAATTAGAATCAAACATTTTCCAAAAGTTAGACGATGGTAGTGTTTTAAATTTTTCAGATATTAATTTGAATAATGATGTAAATTATAATTTTACCGATATGTTTTTAGGTTTACACTATAAAATGGTATCAGGAATTTTTACATTTAATCCTGGAGTAGGATTACATTATTATCAAACTAAAGATAATCAATTAGAAAGTGTTTATAAAAATAAAGTAACCAAATTATTACCGGATGTTTATGCACGTTTGCAGTTTAATTCTTCGCAAAGTTTACGATTTAATTATTCCATTTCTACACAGTTTTCCGATATAAATACTATCGCAGAAGGTTATGTTTTATCTAATTACAAATCGTTAACTAAAGGAAATAGAACAATTGAAAATCAGTTATATCACAAGTATTCTTTAAGCTATTTTAGTTTTAGCATGTTTTCGTTTACCAATATAAACGCATCGGTTAATTATACTAAAAAACTAAACGGAGTAAAAAATAATACGGAGCTTTTAGATGTAAATTTTATAACCTATCCTATAAATTCAAATTTAGCAGATGAAACATTTTCAGCTAATTTTAGATATGGAAAAACGTATAGCAGATTAAAAACCAACTTTAGAGCAAATGTATCAAGTAATTTTTATAATAATATTGTAAATAATATTGCTGTAAAATCTAAAAGTGTAACGCAAAGTTATCAGGCAAGTGTTGCAAGTAAATTTAAAAATGCACCTAATTTTGAAGTTGGATTTCAAAAGTCGTATAATAACTATGCTAACACAAGCAGTATAACGGATCGACCTTATGCAAATATGGAAATAGGCTTTTTGAAAAACTTTATTTTAACTGCTGATTATAGTTATTATAATTATAAAAACAATACAAACTCTATAAAAAACACATATTCCTTTTTAAACGCAAACTTGTATTATCAGCAAAAAGACAGCAAATGGGAATTTAAAATTTCGGCAGATAATTTAACTAATAATAAATCGTTAAATACAGATAGTTATAACGAAATATCCGATAGTAATAGCACTTCCTTTTATTTTATACAACCACGAGTTCATATGTTTTCCGTAAAGTATAATTTATAGGACGTGTTACATTTTATAACCAAAAAACACAAATTATAATTAAATAGATTTATGAAGAAAGTAAAATCAACCAATTTCTATATGCGTATTATACATCGTTATTTAGGATTCTTTTTAGCAGGAATTATGCTTGTTTATGCATTAAGTGGGATACTACTTATTTATCGTAGTACAGATTTTTTGAAGGTTGAAACCCAAATGGTAAAAAAACTAAAACCTAATGTTGAAGCAAAAGAACTTGGCGAAATGTTAAGGGTAAAAGATTTTAAAGTAATTAAAACCGAAGATAATTTGGTTTATTTTAAAAATGGAACCTATAATAAAAAAACAGGTGTAGCAAATTTAACTGTAATGCAACTTCCAAAGGCGTTAGAAAAAATTACACAATTGCATAAAGCTTCTACTAATAAGCCATTGTATTGGTTAAATGTTTTTTTCGGAGTTTCACTTTTATTTTTTGCAATATCTTCATTTTGGATGTTTTTGCCTAAAACTAAAATATTTAAAAAAGGAATGTATTTTACGCTTGGAGGAATAATTTTAACTTTACTATTAATTTTTATATAAGCTAATTATATTTTGGAATAACATTTGTAATACCTTAGTAAATATAAAATCTTAATAATATAATTATGAAAAAAGGAATCCTCATTATTTTAGTAAACCTAATAGCAATCAGCGCATTTTCACAAACCAAAAATTTTATTGATCAGCCTTATTTAGAAACTCGATCTAAAGTAGATACACTAGTTTCTCCAGATAGAATTTATATGCAAATTTCTATTGCAGAAAAAGATTCTAAAGGTAAAATTTCAGTAGAAGAGCAAGAACATAAAATGGCTAATAAGCTTGTTGAATTAGGAATAAATTTAAAAAAACAATTATTTTTAGATGATGCTGCAAGTAATTTTAAAAAGTATTTTTTAAGAAAACAAAACGTTTTAAAAAGCAAAACATATCAATTAATACTGTATGATGCGGTTTCTGTAGGAAAGGTGTTAACAGGTTTAGAATCTATTGGAATATCTAACGTTGAAATAGTTAAAACAGAATATTCTAAAATAGAAACACTTAAATTAAATTTATTGAGTAAAGCAATATCTAAAGCAAAAAAACAAGCAGAAGCTTTAGTAAAACCGTTAAACCAAAAAGTATTAAACGCTATTTATATTTCTAACAATACCAACTATATTAATTATAGTTTACAAGGAAGAACAGCGGGTTTAAAAATGTCCTTAGTCCCAGATAAAGAACAATTAGCTCCTGTTAATATAGATTTTCAAAAGATAAAAGTGAGTTCTGAAGTTTTTGTAAAATTTAAGATAGATTAAAAAAATTAAAAGCCTCAAAAATTATTTTTGAGGCTTTTAACAATATATTTTAAAAGTTGTTGCGTTTTACTTAAGGTTAAACGCTTTTTTTATGTCGTCAACATAATCTAATTTTTCCCAAGTAAACAGTTCAACTTCTTTAGTTATTTCTGTTCCATCTACATTTTTAAAATGTTTAGTAACAATTTTATTTTCTCTTCCCATATGGCCGTATGAAGCAGTTTCAGAATAAATTGGTTCACGTAATTTTAAACGATTTACAATAGCTGCTGGACGCATATCAAACAAGGTTTCAATTATTTTTGCAATTTCACCATCGGTTAAATTAACTTTTGATGTTCCATAAGTATTTACAAAAATCCCCATTGGTTTAGCTACTCCAATTGCATAAGAAACCTGAATTAAAACTTCATCTGCAACACCTGCAGCAACCAAATTTTTAGCAATATGTCTGGTTGCATAAGCAGCACTTCTGTCTACTTTACTAGGATCTTTTCCTGAAAATGCACCTCCACCATGAGCTCCTTTACCACCATAAGTATCTACAATAATTTTTCTACCAGTTAAACCTGTATCACCGTGTGGACCACCAATAACAAATTTTCCAGTTGGGTTTACGTGATAATTAATTTTATCGGTAAATAAAGTTTTTAACTTTGCTGGTAATTTTTCAATTACTCTTGGCATTAAAATAGTAATAACATCATATTTAATTTTGGCAAGCATTTTATGATCATCACTATCAAAATCGTCATGTTGGGTTGAAACTACAATATCCGTAATTTTAACAGGTACATTATCATCAGAATACTCAATAGTAACTTGACTTTTAGAATCTGGCCGTAAATAAGTTATTTCTTTATTTGCTCTTCGTAATGCTGCTAGTTCTAATAAAATTCTATGACTAAGTTCTAAGGCTAAAGGCATATAATTATCTGTTTCATTAGTAGCGTAACCAAACATCATCCCTTGATCTCCAGCACCTTGATCTTCATTTATGCGCTCAACACCTTGATTAATATCATTAGATTGTTCATGGATTGAAGAGAAAATACCACACGAATTTCCATCAAACATATATTCGCTTTTGGTATAACCAATTTTGTTAATTACATCTCTAGCTATTTTTTGAACATCTAAATAGGTTTTAGATTTTACTTCTCCAGCTAAAATTACTTGTCCAGTAGTTACTAGGGTTTCACAAGCAACTTTTGAGTTTTTGTCAAATGCTAAAAAATTATCAACTAATGCATCTGAAATTTGATCAGAAACTTTATCTGGGTGCCCTTCAGATACAGATTCTGAGGTAAATAAATATGACATGTCTTTTAAATTTTAATTCTATTTAAATGAATGGTTGTGATTGCAACAGCGCTTGGAAAGTAGTTTAAAAACTGCTTTAGCATTTTTTTATGAGGTTGCAATCAGTACAAATCATTCCTCTTAATTATTTCGAGGGCAAATTTACAAAAACTATAAATCATAAAAAACAAAATGTGATTTTAATTTTAAAATGAGTTGTTTTATAAAAATTTAATGTGTTAATTTGCGGACTAGTTCATACACTTATTGACTATTGTTATCAAGAAAGGCAGAGGGAATAGACCCTGCGAAGCCTTAGCAACCCTTTACTTAGTAAAGAAGGTGCTACATTCTACCATTTTGGATAGATAACTTAACGTAATTACTTCCCGTAATTTTCTGCATTTTTTTCGTAACAATATTATTTAAGTATATCAAACTAAAAGTTTTGATTTTATAATTTATAAATAATATTTAATGAATACTTTAAAATACATAAACATATTTAATTTTATTTCTGAAAAAGAAGACGTTTATAATAATATTACACTTTCATATCAATTATTTGGAAAACAATTGCATACAGCTCCAGTTGTTCTAATTAATCATGCATTAACAGGCAATAGTAATGTTGCCGGTAATGATGGTTGGTGGCAAGAATTAGTTGGTAAAAGCAAGGTTATTGATACAGATAAGTATACAGTTTTAGCTTTTAATATTCCAGGAAATGGTTATGATGGATTTGTTATAGAAAATTACAAAGATTTTGTAGCGAGAGATATAGCAAAGTTATTTCTAATTGGACTTGAAAATTTGAATATTAAAGAATTATATGCAATTGTGGGAGGTTCATTAGGTGGTGGGATTGCTTGGGAAATGGCAGTAATAAATCCAATTGTAACAAAATATTTAATACCTATAGCAACAGATTGGAAATCTACAGATTGGTTAATTGCAAATTGTCAAATTCAAGAACAGTTTTTATCTAATTCAAGCAATCCGGTTCATGATGCTCGTATGCATGCAATGCTTTGTTACAGAACACCAGAATCATTTAATGCTCGTTTTCAACGTTCAAAAAACGAAACATTAGAAATTTTTAACGTAGAAAGTTGGTTGTTGCATCATGGTAAAAAACTGCAAGAACGATTTCAGTTATCTGCTTATAAATTAATGAATCAGTTATTAAAAACTATTGATGTAACTAAAAATAATGATCCATATGTGTTAGATTCTATAAAAGCAACTATTCAAATTGTTGGTGTAGATTCTGATTTATTTTTTACCGCTGAAGAAAACAGAGAAACCTATAAACAATTAGCATTAACAAATCCAAATGTTTCATATAGTGAAATTAATTCTGTGCATGGGCACGATGCCTTTTTAATGGAATATGAACAACTTGAAAAAATTATTGAGCCAATTTTTAGAAAAGATGCTAAAAGGAATTCCATAAAAGTGTTGAAATTTGGTGGAAAATCATTAGCAAATGGAAGAGGATTAGAAAGTAGTTTAGCTATAATTACTGGCAAAATAAAAAATGGTGAAAAAATTACTGTTGTGGTTTCAGCAAGAGGAAAAACTACAGATCAATTGGAAACTATTTTAGATAAAGCAAAAGCTAACCAACCTTATTTAGAAGAGTTTGAAGAACTGAAAAACTATCAACTTCAGGTTGATAAAACAATTGATTTTTCAAGTGAATTTAAATTATTGGATGAAATTTTTAGAGGTGTTAATTTATTGGGTGATTACAGCGAAAAAGTAAAAGATCAAGTGTTAGCGCAAGGGGAAATTTTTGCCGCCAAATTGATAACACATTTGTTAAATAAAGAAGGTATAAAGGCAAATTTTGTAGATTCAAGAGCATTACTAAAAACGGATAATCAATATGGAATTGCACAACCAATTGAAAGTATTTCTGAAAAAAATGTAGTAGAATATTATCAAAAGAACAACGGTAATACTACACATATTATTACTGGTTTTATTGCTTCAAATTTAAATGGAGATACCACTACACTGGGAAGAAATGGAAGTAATTACACCGCCGCTTTAATGGCTAATTTTTTAAACGCTTCCGAATTTCAAAACTATACACACGTAAACGGAATTTTTACTGCAAATCCTGATTTAGTTGAAAATTCTAAAAAAATAGAAAAACTTTCATATCAAGAAGCGAATGAAATGGCCAATTTTGGCACTAACATTTTACATGCAAAAACTATCATTCCACTTATTGAAAAAAAAATTCCATTGCGAATTTTAAACACATTTGAACCTGAAAATGAAGGAACTCTAATTGGTTTGGAAACAAAACAAGGAGGAATAAAATCATTAACTGTTCAGGAAAATGTGGCGTTGGTAAATTTAATTGGTAGAGGTTTGCTCGGAAAAGTTGGTGTTGATGGAAGAATATTTGGCGCTTTAGGACGCGAAAATATTAGCGTGAGTATTATTTCGCAAGGTTCTTCTGAACGAGGAATTGGATTTATTGTAGATGCAAAAAATGGACTTAAAGCAAAAAACGTTCTTGAAGAAGAATTTAAAACTGAGTTTTACAGTAAAGATGTAAGTCAGATTTATGTTACTGAAAATGTATCTGTTATTTCAATAATTGGGCAAAGTTTACAAGCATTTAATCAACCTTATAGTGCTTTAATCAAAAACCACATAACACCTATTTTAATTAATAATACGGTTACTGGTCAAAATGTGTGTTTAGTTGTAAAAAAAACCGAATTAAAAAAAGCTGTCAATGTTATTCACGGTGAAATATTTGGAGTTTCAAAAAATATTAATATAGCTATTTTTGGTAAAGGTTTGGTTGGTAGTACTTTAATAGATCAAATTCTTTTAAGTAAGCAGCATATTTTAAAACGAAAAAATATAAACCTAAATATTTTCGCTGTTGCAAATTCCAAAAAAGTGCTGTTGAATAAATCAGGAATTCTGGAGAATTGGAAAGAAAAATTAGCAAAAAGTACTATTGAAAGTTGTACTGATAGTGTGTTTGCTTATGCTGATCAAAATCATTTGGAAAATCTAATTGCCATAGATAACACGTCAAGCGTAGAATTTGTGAAGAATTATACAAAACTAATTGAAAATGGTTTTGATTTAATTTCTTCAAACAAAATAGCCAATACTTTAGGTTATAATGAGTATAAAGATTTCAGAAATAAATTGCTTCAAAATAAAAAATCGTATTTGTATGAAACCAATGTTGGTGCTGGTTTACCCTTAATTGACACTATTAAATTGTTGCACGATTCTGGTGAAAATATTACAAGAATTCGTGGTGTTTTTTCAGGTTCGTTAAGTTATATTTTTAACACTTTTTCAACTGAAAATAAATTATTTAGTGAAGTTTTAAAGGAAGCTATATCTAAAGGTTATACAGAACCAGATTCAAGAGAAGATTTATCGGGAAATGATGTAGGTAGAAAGTTGTTAATTCTAGCGCGTGAATTGGATTTGCAGAACGAATTTGAAGATGTATTTATCGAAAATTTGATTCCAACTGAATTGCAAAATGAAACTCCAAATGAATTCTTAAATAAGTTGGATAAATTAGATATACATTTTCAACAAGTTAAAGAAAAACAACAACCAAATCAAGTACTGAGATATATTGGAGATTTATCAGGTGATTTGCAAAAAGACAAAGGAGTTTTAGAAGTCAAATTAGTTTCTGTACCTGCAAATAGCGCTTTAGGTCAAATACAAGGTGCTGATGCTATTTTTGAAATTTTCACTGAATCTTACGGAAAAAAACCATTAGTAATTCAAGGAGCAGGAGCAGGAGCTTCTGTAACTGCTCGAGGAGTTTTTGGAGATATATTAAGATTAGCAAATAAGAATTAAAACATTAAAATTTATAAATATGAAAACAAATAATTTTGAAACTAACGCTATCAGAACGCAATTAGAGCGTTCTAAATTTCAAGAGCATTCTACACCAATATATCTTACTTCAAGTTTCGTGTTTGAAGATAGTGAAGAAATGAGAGCTTCTTTTACTGAAGAAAAACATCGAAATATTTATTCGCGTTTTAGTAATCCAAATACTTCTGAATTTGTAGAAAAAGTAGTTCAGATGGAAGGCGCTGAAAATGGTTATGCTTTTGCTACAGGTATGGCAGCTGTTTTTTCAACGTTTGCAGCTTTATTAAGTAGTGGAGATCATATAGTTTCTGCACGTTCTGTTTTTGGTTCAACACATACATTATTTACAAAATACTTTCCAAAATGGAATATTACAACTTCTTATTTTGATATTAATAAACCGGAGGAAATTGAAAGATGTATTCAACCAAATACTAAAATATTGTATGCGGAATCGCCAACAAATCCAGGGGTAGATATTATTGATTTACAATTGTTAGGGAATATTGCAAAAAAACATAATTTATTATTAGTTATTGATAATTGTTTTGCAACGCCATATATACAACAACCTATAAAATTTGGAGCTGATTTGGTAATTCATTCTGCTACAAAATTAATGGATGGTCAGGGGCGTGTTTTAGGAGGCGTTGTAGTTGGAAAAGCGGAATTAATACGTGAAATTTATTTGTTTTCAAGAAATACAGGCCCTGCGTTATCGCCTTTTAATGCATGGGTTTTATCCAAAAGTTTAGAAACATTAGCTGTTCGAGTTGAAAAGCACTGTGAAAATGCTTTAAAATTGGCTGAATTTTTAGAAAATCATGCAGAAGTTTCAAAAGTAAAATACCCATTTTTAAAATCTCATCCAAAATTTGAAATTGCAAAAAAGCAAATGAAATTAGGAGGAAATATTATTGCAATAGAAGTAAAAGGAGGTTTAGAGGCTGGTAAAAAGTTTTTGAATGCTATTAAAATATGTTCCTTATCTGCTAATTTAGGAGATACAAGAACTATTGTTACACATCCTGCATCTACCACACACAGTAAGTTATCTGAAAAGGAGCAATTAGCAGCTGGAATTACTCCAGGATTGGTTCGAATTTCAGTTGGTTTGGAACATGTTTCAGATGTTATAAAAGATGTTAATCAGGCATTAACTAAATAATTTTTTAATAAAACTTTAAAATTTAATTTTAAAAATGATTTTTCTTTAAAATATAAAGCCTATCAATTAAGTAGGGTTTTAAAAAATGTTGTAAGTTTGTATCCTAAAATGGATATAAATAGCAATACATGATAATTGATAGTTTTATTTCTTCAACTAAAAAAGAATCAACTAAAAAAAATGATCCAAAAAAGAATTCTGAAAAACCAATTCGTAGCTTGGTTAAAGCCTTTAGTTGGAGATTAGTTGGTACTATAGATACTATGATAATTTCTTGGTTTATAACAGGGAAATTAACTATGGCACTATCTATTGGTTCTATAGAAGTTATCACTAAAATGATATTGTATTATGGCCATGAACGAATTTGGAATTTAATTAAATGGCGAAAACAATGAGCAACTTAAACCTTGAAGATGTAAATAAATCTTTAAAAAACAGTACTCCCGAACAAATTATAGAATGGGCGTTAAGTATTTCTAAAACACCCGTAGTTACCACTAATTTTAGACCTTATGAAGTAGCAATTTTACATGCTTGTACTAAGGTTGATGAAAATTTAAAAATTATTTGGTGCGATACAGGTTATAACACGCCAAACACATACCATCATGCATTTGAACTTATTCAAAAACTGAATTTAAACATTCAGTTATATGTTCCAAAGCAAACTGTTGCCTATCGTGATGTAAAAATGGGAATCCCTGAAGTAGACACTGAAAATCATAAAATATTTACAGAACAGGTTAAGTTAGAGCCATTTAGAAGAGCTATGAACGAACATCAACCAGATGTTTGGTTTACTAATTTACGTAAAGGACAAACTTCATTTAGAAATAGTATTGATATTGTATCTAGAAGTAAAGATGGAATTTTAAAAGTAAGTCCTTTTTATTATTGGACAGATGAAGAACTAGATGCCTATTTAAGAACCTATAGTTTACCAAACGAGTTTAAATATTTTGACCCAACCAAAGTTTTAGAAAACCGAGAATGCGGTTTACACTCTTAAAAATTAGCATATGACAAGCAATTTACAAATAAATGCTTTAGAAAATGAAGCAATATATATAATGAGAGAGGTAGCAGCACAATTTGAAAAACCTGTGCTATTATTTTCTGGAGGTAAAGATTCCATTACTTTAGTTAGATTAGCTCAAAAAGCATTTTATCCAGCTAAAATACCATTTCCTTTAATGCATATTGATACTGGTCATAATTTTCCTGAAACTATTGAATTTAGAGATAGATTAGTAGAAGAATTAGGAGTTGAGTTAATTGTTCGCCATGTTCAAGATACCATAGATCAAGGAAAAGTACAAGAAGAAACAGGTAGATATTCTAGTAGAAATACCTTACAAACCACTACATTATTAGATGCAATTGAAGAATTCAAATTTGATGCTTGTATTGGTGGGGCTCGTAGAGATGAAGAAAAAGCACGAGCTAAAGAACGCATTTTTTCCGTAAGAGATGATTTTGGACAATGGGATGAAAAAAATCAACGTCCAGAATTATTTGATATGTTAAACGGACAAATTCATTTAGGTCAAAATGTACGTGTTTTTCCTATTTCAAATTGGACGGAGTTAGATGTTTGGACTTATATTGAAAAGGAAGATCTTGAAATACCATCTATTTATTTTGCGCATAAACGTAAAATATTTGTTCGAGATGGATTGATATGGTCTAGTTCTGAATTTGTTTATAAAGATGAAGAAGAAGAAGTTGAAGAACGTATGGTTCGGTTTAGAACTGTTGGAGATATGAGCTGTACTGCAGCCGTAGATTCTTACGCAACAACCATAAGTGAAGTAGTTGCAGAAATTAGAGATTCAAGCATTTCAGAACGAGGAGCTAGAATTGATGACAAACGTTCAGAAGCTGCCATGGAAAAAAGAAAACAACAAGGATATTTTTAGATAATTAAAAAAATAATAATGACCTTCTGAAAATATAACACTGAACTTTTCAAAATGTAATTTCAGAAATTTATAATAATATAGAAAATGGAAGTTTTAAAAATAGCAACAGCAGGAAGTGTAGATGATGGAAAAAGTACTTTAATTGGGCGTTTGTTATACGATACAAAATCACTAACTACAGATAAATTAGAAGCTATTGAAAAAAGTAGCAAACAAAAAGGATATGATTATTTAGACTTTTCGTTAGCAACCGATGGATTAGTTGCGGAACGTGAGCAAGGTATTACTATTGATGTTGCTCATATTTATTTTTCAACAGCTACTAGAAGTTATATTATTGCCGATACTCCAGGTCACGTAGAATATACACGAAATATGGTTACAGGAGCTTCAACATCACAAGCTGCAATTATTTTAATTGATGCTCGTCATGGCGTAATTGAGCAAACCTATCGTCACTTTTTCATCAATAATTTACTTCGTATAAAAGATGTAATTGTTGCTATTAATAAAATGGATTTAGTTGATTTTTCGGAAGAAATTTACAATAAAATTAAAGAAGATTTTAAAGCATTAGTTGCTAAAAGCGATTACGAAGATCAAAATATTACATTTATTCCGGTAAGTGCTTTAACAGGAGATAATGTGGTTAACCAATCAGAAATAATGAATTGGTATACAGGTAAAACTTTGTTAGAACATTTAGAAGAATTAGATACGCAAGATGTGTATAATAAAGGAGTTATGCGTTTTCCTGTACAGTATGTAATTCGACCAAAAACTACTGATTTCCACGATTTTAGAGGATACGCAGGTAAAGTATATGGAGGTGATATAAATGTAGGAGATGAGGTAGTTGTATTACCATCTTTAACTAAAACCAAAGTAAAAGAAATATATTTTAACAATAAAAAATACGCCAGCGCAACTAGAAGATCTTCTATTACTGTAACTTTAGAAAATGATGTAAATGTTAGTAGAGGTGATATGATTGTGAAAACTAATGAATTACCAAAAGTTGAAAAACAATTTGACGCAACTATTTCTTGGATGGATAATAAACCATTATCCAATGGATCAAAATATGTATTGCAACACGGATCGCATAAAGTACTTGCAAAAGTGTCCAATATTCACCATAAAATTGAAACCGATTTTTCAGGTGTTGTAAATGATATAGTTACTTTAAATATGAATGACATAGCTTCGGTTTCGTTTCAGCTAAATAAGCCAATATTTTTTGATGCTTTTAAAAATAACAGAACAAATGGATCTTTTATTTTAATTGATCCTCAAACTAATAATACTGCCGGAGTTGGTTTTATAAATTAATCCAAACCATATAAAAATCGTAAAATACTTGTAAATAAATGGCATAATGCCTTTATTTGCAGTCTAGTTCATAAACAAATCGATAAAAGTTATTAAGAAAGGCAGAGGGAATAGACCTGTTGAAGCCTTAGCAACCCTTTATTTATAAAGAAGGTGCTACATTCTACCGCATTTAATCTGTGGGAAGATAACACAAGAAACTTCATAAAGAACTTCTTCTTTTTTAATACTATTTATTTGGGCGTTACCGTAAACGGTCGGGCTTTTCGCTATATCTTTTTTTTCAAAAAATGATGTCGCTATAATCCCTAACGCAAAATTTTTGGACTACTAAAATAACCAAGTATGAATACAATACAAGAAGAAATAAAAAAACGAATTTTGGTTCTCGATGGGGCAATGGGAACTATGATTCAGCAATATCATTTTACGGAAGAAGACTATAGAGGTGAACAATTTAAAGACTTTCCTATTTCTGTAAAAGGAAATAATGATATGTTGTCTATAACACAACCAAAGGCAATTAAAGAAATTCATAGAAAATATTTAGAAGCTGGTGCCGATATTATTGAAACCAATACATTTTCAAGCACAACTATTGCAATGGCCGATTATGAAATGGAAGATTATGTATACGAAATCAATTTCCAATCGGCAAAAATCGCCAAAGAAGTTGCCGATGAATTTACTGCAAAAAATCCTAACAAACCACGTTTTGTTGCAGGATCTATTGGTCCAACCAACAAAACGGCTAGTATGTCTCCAAATGTTAATGATCCGGGTTTTAGAGCAGTTACTTTTGATATTTTACGAAAAGCATACAAGCAACAAGTTGAAGCATTATTAGATGGCGGTGTTGATTTATTGTTAGTAGAAACTATTTTCGACACTTTAAATGCAAAAGCAGCTTTATTTGCAATTGAAGAAGTTAAAACCGAACGAAAAATTGACGTTCCAATTATGGTAAGTGGCACAATAACCGATGCTAGTGGTAGAACTTTATCTGGTCAAACAGCAGAAGCTTTTTTAATTTCAGTGGAGCATATTCCACTTTTGTCAATCGGATTTAATTGTGCATTAGGAGCAAAACAATTAACACCACATTTAGAAGTATTGGCATATAAATCAGACCTGCCAATTTCAGCACATCCAAATGCAGGTTTACCAAATCATTTTGGAGAATATGATGAAACACCGGAGCAAATGGCTTCTCAAATTAAGACGTATTTAGATAAAAATATTATAAATATAATTGGTGGTTGTTGTGGTACAACTCCAGCGCATATTAAAGCAATAGCTGATTTGGTAAAAGAATATAAACCTAGAAATATAATTTCTACTAATTAATTTGAAAAATTGATGAAAGAAAAACCAAAAAAATATTTGAAATTATCAGGTTTAGAACCACTAATAATTACTCCAGAAAGTAATTTTATAAATGTTGGAGAACGTACCAATGTTGCAGGTTCACGAAAGTTTTTGCGTTTAATTAAAGAAAGAAAATTTGAGGCAGCTTTGGCAATTGCACGTCAACAAGTAGAAGGAGGAGCGCAAATTATTGATATTAATATGGATGACGGATTGATTGATGGTAAAGTAGCCATGGTTCGTTTTTTAAATTTAATTGCTGCAGAACCTGATATTGCACGCGTTCCTATTATGATTGATAGTTCTAAATGGGAAATAATAGAAGCTGGTTTGCAAGTGGTTCAAGGTAAATGTGTGGTAAATTCTATAAGCTTAAAAGAAGGAGAAGAAGCTTTTATTCATCATGCTACTTTAATAAAAATGTACGGCGCGGCAGTTGTGGTTATGGCTTTTGATGAAATAGGGCAAGCTGATAATTTAGAAAGAAGGATTCAAATTGCAAAACGTTCGTATGATATTTTGGTAAAAAAAGTTCATTTTCCTTCAGAAGATATTATTCTCGATTTAAATATTTTTCCAGTTGCAACCGGAATGGAAGAACACAAAAAAAATGCCATTGATTTTATAGAAGCTACGCGTTGGGTAAAACAAAACTTACCTAATATTAGTGTAAGTGGAGGAGTAAGTAATGTGTCATTTTCATTTCGTGGAAATAATACAGTTCGTGAAGCAATGCATGCGGTGTTTTTATATCACGCTATACAAGCAGGAATGAATATTGGGATTGTAAATCCTACAATGTTAGAAGTTTACGATGAAATTCCGAAAGATTTATTAGAACGTGTTGAAGATGTTATTTTAAATAGAAGGGAAGATGCTACAGAACGTTTATTAACTTTTGCTGAAACCGTCGTTAGCTCTTCCAAAGAACATAAAGTGGATTTAGCTTGGAGGCAAACCAATTTGCAGGATAGAATTACGCATGCTTTAGTAAAAGGGATTGATGAATTTATTATAGAAGATATTGAAGAAGCACGAAATGCTGTTGAAAACCCAATTGAAGTTATTGAAGGAAATTTAATGATAGGAATGAATGTGGTGGGTGATTTATTTGGTTCTGGTAAAATGTTTTTACCACAAGTGGTTAAATCGGCACGTGTTATGAAAAAAGCTGTCGCATATTTATTGCCTTTTATAGAAGCAAGTAAAGATGGTGTAGCCCAAACCAATGGTAAAATTTTATTAGCAACCGTAAAAGGAGATGTACACGATATTGGTAAAAATATTGTAGGTGTTGTGTTAGGTTGTAATAATTATGAAATTATTGATTTAGGAGTAATGGTTTCTCCTGAAAAAATTTTAGAAACTGCAATTAAAGAAAAAGTGGATATTATTGGCTTAAGTGGCTTGATAACACCTTCGTTAGATGAAATGACTCATTTAGCTAAAGAAATGGAGCGTTTAAATTTTAAAATTCCGTTGTTGATTGGCGGCGCAACTACTTCAAAAGCGCATACTGCAGTTAAAATTGACACACAATATTCCAATGCTGTAGTGCATGTTCACGACGCATCAAGAGCTGTAACGGTTGCAGGAAATTTAATAAATGATAATGATACGGCTAAAGATTATATAAAAACAATTAAAGAAGATTATGTAAAAGTTCGTGAAGGATTTGCAAATCGTTCTAAAAATAAAGAATACGTTTCACTTTCAGAAGCTCGAAAAAATAAATTTAAAATAGATTGGGAAACCCAAAATATTGCTACTCCAAAATATTTAGGAATTCAAGTTATAGAATCCATGGATTTAAAAGAATTACTGCCGTATATTGATTGGAGTCCATTTTTTAGAACTTGGGAATTACACGGTAAATATCCTGCTATTTTAACAGATACTATTGTTGGGAAAACTGCAACTAATTTATTTGAAGATGCTCAAAAAATGCTTCAAAAAATAATTTCTGAAAAGTTGTTGAAAGCAAAAGCGGTTTTTGGAATTTTCCCTGCAAATTCAGAGGAAGATACTATTGAAGTTTATACAAATGAAGACAGAAATCAGATTCAAACAACATTTAGAACGTTACGTCAGCAATTAAAAAAGAGAGAAGGCGCTCCACATATTGCATTGGCCGATTTTATTGCTCCAAAAACCACCAACATAAAAGATTATATAGGAACTTTTTGTGTAACTGCAGGTTTTGGAACTGATGAATTGGCAAAAGATTTTGAAAAAAATCATGACGACTATAATGCCATTATGATCAAAGCTTTGGCAGATCGATTAGCGGAAGCCTTTGCTGAATATTTACACCAAAAAGTACGAAAAGATTTTTGGGGATATAATTCTACTGAAAATTTATCGAATGATGAATTAATCAAAGAAAAATATAAAGGTATTCGTCCAGCTCCTGGTTATCCCGCTTGTCCAGATCATACGGAGAAAACAACCATTTGGGAATTACTAGAGGTAGAAGAGAAAATTGGAGTTAAACTTACCGATAGTTTAGCAATGTGGCCAGCCGCTTCGGTTTCAGGATACTATTTTGCAAATAAAAATGCACGATATTTTGGCGTTGGTAAAATTAAAGAAGATCAAGTTATAGATTTTGCAAAGCAAAAAAACAGGTCCGTAGAAACTGCTAAAAATTGGTTGCGACCTAATTTGGCAGAATAATAGAAAAGATTAATAAAATTAAAATGAAAGTAACCGAACATATTAAGCAAGCAAAGGGTAAAACTCTTTTTTCTTTTGAAATTATTCCACCACAAAAGGGACAAAATATTCAGGAGTTGTACAACAGTATTGACCCTTTAATAGAATTTGATCCTCCTTTTATCGATGTTACTACTTCAAGGGAAGAATATGTTTATATAGAAAAGCAAGGCTTGTTAGATAGGAAAATTACCAGAATGCGACCTGGAACCGTTGGTATTTGTGCTTCTATAAAACATAAATATAATGTAGATGCAATCCCACATGTGTTGTGCGGAGGTTTTACCAAAGAAGAAACAGAATATTTATTGGTAGATTGTCATTATTTAGGATTAGATAATGTTATGGCATTGCGTGGTGATGCTATGAAACATGAAAAATATTTTTCACCAACTAAAAATGGACATGCGTTTGCTTCAGAATTAGTTACTCAAATTCATAATTTAAATCAGGGAAAATATTTACATGAAATTATCGATTCGCCATACAAAGCAGATTTTTGTATTGGAGTTGCTGGATACCCAGAAAAGCATATGGAATCTCCAAGTTTAGAAGCAGATTTGCGAAGGTTAAAAGAAAAAGTAGATGCTGGAGCAGATTATGTAGTAACACAAATGTTTTTTGATAATGCTAAGTATTTTAATTTTGTGGAAAAGGCACGAGCTATTGGAATTACAGTTCCAATAATTCCAGGTATAAAACCCATTGCAATTAAGCGGCATTTACAAATACTTCCACAAGTTTTTAAAATTGATTTACCTGAAAGTTTAGTAGTTGAAGTTGAAAAGTGTAATAATAACCAACAAGTTCGTCAAATAGGTATTGAATGGGCTATTCAGCAATCTAAAGAATTAATTTCCAGAGGTGTTCCTGTGGTTCATTTTTATTCTATGGGTAAGTCCGATAATATTAAAGCAATAGCATCCACAGTTTTTTAAAAATCATTTTTAATAATTGCATTATAAATAAAAGTAATATTACTAATGTTGTTATGGTAAAATAATTGTTTATTTTTGTGCAATTAATAATCAGAAACTTATAATTTAAAAATATAGATTATGGCAGTAGAAGTAACAGATGCAACATTTGAAGAAATAGTTTTAAAATCAGATAAACCAGTGATGGTAGATTTTTGGGCAGCTTGGTGTGGACCTTGTAGAATGGTAGCTCCAATTTTAGAGGAATTACATAACAATTATGAAGGTAAAGCAGTAATTGCAAAAGTAGATGTAGATGCAAATCAAAAATATGCAGCTCAATACGGAGTTAGAAATATTCCGACAGTATTAGTGTTTAAAAATGGAGAAGTAGTTGAAAAACAAGTTGGTGTAGCTCCAAAAGCAACATACGAACAAAAAATAAATGCTCATTTATAAAAAATAAGATTTATTTACAATTTTTAAAGCCTGACCAATTTCGGTCAGGCTTTTTTATTTAAAGTACTATATTTACCTAAACTATTTTTTTGAATGGCGGATTTAAAAGAAATAAACATAGCAGAGTTAAAAAGTATTGAATTACTAGCAAAACAAATAGTAGAAGGATTTATTACAGGAATGCATAAAAGTCCTTTTCATGGGTTTTCTGTTGAGTTTGCAGAACATCGATTGTATAATACAGGCGAAAGCACACGTCATATTGATTGGAAATTGTATGCAAAAACAAAAAAATTATTTGTTAAAAAATATGAAGAAGAAACCAATTTGCGTTGTCACTTAATTATTGATAATTCAGCTTCTATGTATTATCCAAAAACAAAAGGCGAACTAATTTCTAATCTTTCAAAAATAAAATTTGCAACTATTGCTTCTGCAGCTTTAATTGAATTGTTAAAAAGACAAAGAGATGCAGTTGGTTTAAGTGTTTATAGTTATAAAAGCGAATATTATGCGCCAGCAAAAGGAAGCGAAAGTCATCGAAGGAAATTGTTTGTCCAATTAGATGAACTTTTGAAAAGCACTTCAAATTCTAGTACAGAAACTTATCAAATGCTGCATGAAATTTCTGAGAAAATACATAAGCGATCATTGGTTTTTTTATTTACAGATATGTTTCAAACAAATAAAAATCAGGAAGAACTTTTTGATGCATTACGCCATTTAAAATATAACAAACATGAAGTTATTTTGTTTCACACATTTGATAGTGAGTTAGAATTAGAGTTTAATTTTGATAATTCTCCTAAAAAATTTGTGGATGTTGAAACAGGGGAGATAGTAAAAATATATGCAAAAAATGTTCAAGAAAAATATCAGTTACAAGTGGAAAATTATTTTAACGATTTGAAATTGAAATGTATACAATATAAAATTGATTATGTTCCAATTGATATCCGTAAAGGGTTTAACCAACTTTTAACTTCTTATTTAATAAAGCGAAACAGAATTTTGTAATATTTTCAATAAAAGTTTTGCTATTAAAAAAAACGCAGTTATATTTGCATCCGCTAACAGCAACGGTTTGGTAGTTCAGCTGGTTAGAATACCTGCCTGTCACGCAGGGGGTCGCGGGTTCGAGTCCCGTCCAGACCGCAAAAAGCCTGATAATCATCTGATTATCAGGCTTTTTAATTTTAATGCTGTTTTTTGTGACGGTATTTGTGTCGTTTAATTTTTTTTAATTAGTATTTTGAAAATTATACTTAAAAAATTATGATTGAGTTCTCTTTGTTTATAACTTATACTGTTTTTCACATGGATATTTAGTTTATCTAATGAAAGTATTATTAAAATGTCCTTTATTTTTTATTTAAATGTAAAATTTAGAAGATTATTTTGATTGTGGAACGATCTTTGTAATTAAATGATTTGCAAACAATTAACATTTTATCAATTAATTTGAAAATTAATTTGTACATTTGCATTGTTCTTTACCTAAGGTCTGGAATTTAAAAAGGTTTCAAACGCTGTACCAGTAATCAGCGTTTTTTTTATGTCCTTATTATTCCCAGTCAGGACTGTTGTTAATTTTTTCGATATTTTCTGCTTCTAAAATTTCATACGCAGTAATAAACCTTGCTTTAGTTTTTTGTTTGTTTACACTTATTACAACAACATAGTTGCCTTTAACAAAATTAACTCTCCTATTATTTAAATAAACTTTTTTATCTCGATGCCATCCAAGTTTTAAAATGGCAGTTTCATCCTGTAAAGTATCTTTAATCCATAGCATTTTCTCTAATCTATTTAATGAGAGGATAGATTTATCTCTCATTTTATTATTTGCACTCTCATAAAAGCAATGATCAAACATATCTTCATAGAAACTAACTTGTATATTATCAAATGTCATTATTGGATTTTCCTTAATACAATATTCATTTTTCCATATCTCTCTCATAGCAGATTCAATATTTTCTTTAGAATAATTTTGAGGTTTTAATTTTTTATAAGCCATACCAACCTCCCTCTAAGTTAATTTTAAAAACATTAAAATGATTTTCCGACTTATAAGTTGGTTGTATGGGGTGTCCTAAATAATCTTCAATTTCTTGAATTAATTCTAGTTTAGATGCACTAGTTATTTTTTTATTCATTTTCCCATTAAGAGCTCCAGTAAATAAATCAGCAAATTGAATACCCAAAGATTCATGAGAGGGTAAAGCTTGAACGTTTTCAATATTGGAAAATAAATTTGCTTTTGAAAGAACATCTTTTAATTTATTAACTCTTGTTAAATCCTTATTTACTTTATGATCTAAAAAAATTGAATAATCATTAAAGCTAAATATCCAATGATGTAATAATTGATAATAGAATTTATAAAAGCTTAATTCGCTATCATCATTATGAAATTTTATTAAATCAATTTTTTCAGCTTCAACGATTATTCCTCTAAATCGAATATCATCTGAAGTAAAGAAATACCCAATTAATTCCTTGTAAAAATCTATTGAAGAAGGTGACACCTTATTCCATTTAATCTCGTTTCGATAACCAAATTCTTCTTTTATACTTTTAATTTTCTCTTTAAATTTATTTCTAAATCCAGAGGGCATCCAAATACTTCCTAAAATAAGATATTTATTAGCTTGACGGTCAGCTAATACTTCAGGACTACTTTCATCACAATATACTTCAAATTTCATAGTCTAAAATCAATTTATTATTTCGAAAATCTTTAACAAAACTGATATGAAAATTAAAATTATCATAAGAGTTAATAAAATTTTACCAAATTTTGAATTTAATAACCAAAACCGAGCATCATTATTTTTATAATTTTCAACATATTAATATATTATATAATACAAATATAAGCCACGATTAAGGGATTTGTAATTTGGTACACTAAATTTCTAAAAATTTAACATTTAGCTTGTTCATATTTTAAATTCCGAAATCATTACTTTTTATAATTATTCATAACAGTCTTTATTCCATTAGCTCCAAAAATAGTATAAGAAATTGTTAAAATCTTTTCAAAAAAATTGTCTATAACATTTATTTTCCTATTAGGCATTAACCAAAATAAAACTACTAAAATCAAAAAGAATATTAGAACGTATAATAGATTTTTGTTCATGATAAATACTTTATTAAATTATATACACACAAGTTGCAATTAGATATCCCAAAAATCTAGGACATAAAAAGGCATCTTAGTTTCTCAAGCTGCAAAAACCTCATTAATGTATTATTAAAAATGTAGTTTTTGCTATTGTTTACAAGGTATATCAAGTGATTTAATTTAAAAAGGACATCATAATTTTAGATCAGTAGCTGCACTAACTTTTTTATTGTTGAAGATTAGTTTTCTATCAGTTTAAGTTTAAAACTGACTACTTTAGTTTTTCTTACTGATTAAATATTGTTGTTGCAACGATATTTGGAAACGTTGCAACAAGTTATTAGAACGTTTTATGAAATATATTAACTCCTTTATTTATATAGGGTTTGTATAGGCTATACTTTAATTTAAGATGTTTAAGATTTGTTGCAACATTCTAAACGACAATACTATTTTTAATCTTCCCATTTACAAAGGGTTCTTCCAACTTTTTTTGCTTTTATTAATGTTATTTTTTCTATTTTATGAGAGCATCTTTTTAATCCTCTGCAATTTTTAACTAAATGATATCTTTTGCTATTTCCTCCTTTACAGATATATACATAAGTGTCTTTTGAAATAAAGGAGGCCGTTAAAAAAAAGATAGATGTTATAAGTAGTGCTTTTTTCATGATTTTTGTCTTAACCTTTTCTAAATATCCAAGGAGCAATTACATTTTGTTGAGACCAAATTCCAATTTTATCACTTTTTGCTTTTTGCTCTAGAAGGTTGTATGAGTTGTCTTTTGAATATTTTTTGAAATGCATTGCTAATCCATTTTTTACTAATTCTTTATTTATGTTTTTGCCTTCAAATTTAATAACAGCAATAAGCCTTCCCCACCTGTCTTTTTTCCCATTAGAGATAACATTTACTGTTTTACCAAAAATATAATCTGATACAAATTGTTTTGCTTTTTTTCCAAAAGGTTGTTTTCTTTCGGGGCAGTCAATATGTTCGAGCCTAATTACAATTGGGACTTTATTAAAAAGAACTTCGATTGTATCTCCATCCTTAACTCCTATAACTTTTGCTGTAAAGTCTTCAGGGTATTTTAAAACTTCAAGTCCTGAAGGGAAGTAATTAGGAATTAATAAAAATAGAAAAACAAAATTCTTTATCATATGTTAATTTTAATTATCTAATACAAAATCACGAATTACTTTTTCCATATTTGAAGGTAAATCGGCATTTTTTATTTTATATTTTTTAACTCCCATTTTATCAAACCAAGACTTCCAATATGTTTTGATAATATCTTCTTCATAAGGATTATTTTTATTTGGGTTTATTCCTAAAACTAAAATTTCTAAATTAGATAAATCTTGGTTTAAAGGTATAAAACCAAAATTATCATTTTCCATTTTAGATTTCCAATTAGAATTATTTAATTTATTCAATTTAATTGTTTCAGGTGTTATATAAGAGCTTAAATTTCCTTCATGAAATTTAGTAGCTTCATGATAAATATAACCGTCAGATAAAATGATTAAAATGTTTCGATAACCATCTTCAACACAATAATCTTTGATTTTATTCTTAAAAAAACGCCAAGTATCAGATCCAATATAATTACCATCTTTAATAGCTAAATTATAAATTTCTTCAGGTAAATTAGAATAAGCATTTTTAATCTCATCTAATAAATCTAAGGAAATATTATCTTTAGTTACTTTATATTTCAATTTTTTAGAAATGGAATTAATTTCTTGATTTAAGGGTTCGGGATCGAAAAAGAGTTGAATTTTATCATTCATACGTCTATTTTTTTTTGTCCCTAGATGTGAACTGAAAACCTGTGCAACACTATTTATATAGCCTATATCTCTTTTATAATAATCCATACTTTCATTTGGATGTTTTATTGGGTCAATTCTATCAGATAAATCAAGAAGGAAACTGATGTTCCAATTGTTTGAAACAGTGATTTTCTTTTTTTGGATTGGTGTTTCTTCCTTTTTTAGTTCTTTTACATCATTGCCTTTGCACCCTAATACTAAAAGTGATGCAAGACAAACTGTTTTTATTGCTAGACTATTCATTTTAAGTATTTTAAGAAAATATTACGTTTTGATTTTTAAAATCTTTTAAATTCAAACTGGATAAGTGGGTTTGGCAAACATCTTCACATTCAGATAATAACTCATCTTTTTGTTTTGCAGGCAACGCAATTTCAGTCCCTATGGCCTGGAACCAACCTTCTTTATATTGAGAATGATAAAGTAGATATTCTTTAATAGGAAATATAAACCCATTTATTTTAGCTTGTAATTGAGAAATATTCCCTTTAATTTCAGTAATATTTTTCTTTAATTCATCTATATTTTTTAACGCTTTATTCTTTTGAGTAAATATATTTTTTATTTCTTCCTTTTTAGACCTTATAAAAGCATTGATTTTATCCAGATTATCATATTCTTTCATTATAAAATCAAAAACTAAACCCCAAATTAAATACACTACAAATCCAGCAAAAATAATCATCCAAAATTCAGGCTCTTTAATTGCAATTCTAAAATTAAAATCGGGTGTAGTAGGTGTTCTATTAAAATCATAAATCTTTTTTTCAATGATAAAAGCCAACAATCCATCGAAAGAAAATGTAATCATGAACAATCCAATTAATTTTATGATACTAATAATTGATTTGCTTTTTTGCATCATATGAATTAAATATCCCAATCCTAAAAACACAAATGGTATTGTTATCACTAATATACCTTCTAACCAACTAGCTTTAAAAGAGTCTGTTAAAGCATTTGCATCAAATATTGCAGCAGTTAGACTATCATCAGTGAATATTTTAAAAAAGGCAGAATAGGAGGCAGAGATATAAAAGACAAACAGATATATGGTAATTGGTACTAATAATGCAAGACCTATATATAGAAGAGCTTTAGGGTTTTTATCTACATCTATCCCGAAATCTTCGGGATTTTGCCTGACTTTAACAATATCACTTTTTGCTATTTCAATTTTATCTCTATAATTCTTGACTTTTCCTTCTTGAATACCTTTTAAAGTTTCAATTTTTTTTAATTCGGTGTTTTGTCTTTCTTTTTCTTCTTGAAAAGGCTGTTTTAGCCTTCTTTGTTCTACTTCTTGATTTTTACATTGATTTTCAAAACTGTTATAAACATTCTCTAAACAAGCTTTTAAAACTATTGGTTTTCCTGTAGCTTTTTGGGAAGCAGCAAAACCACTTTGGTAATATGTAATTCTAATTTGTTCTTTATGCTCTTCATTATTTTCATAAATATTTTCTTCATTTTTTTGTTTATTAAACGCGAATAAATTTTTAAGAGTTCCCATATTACAAAGTTTTTATATCATTAATTATATCCTCTTTTTTCACACCTTCTTTTGCTCTCGTTAGCAAATAAGAAGCCAACTCATCTATATTTTCATTTAAAAATTCAAATCGTCTACAATATTTTTTTAAAGTATTTCGTTCATCTTCAGTTTCTTTTCCATCGGCCCAAATCATTAGTGCCAGGTCATATAGATATTCTATCCTTTTTTCTAAAGTTTTTGGTATTGAAACATCATTTGTAGGGTGTAGTAATATATGATTTAGTTGATCTTCACTAACACCCCTTTGTTGTGCAAAGGAGTATAACATTTGTAGTTCTAGAACATCAAAATTATCATCTGAAAATGCCATTTGATAAAGTCTTAAGAAGTGAGCTTTTAATTCTGCTGAAATCATAATATTATTCATTAAATTTAAATTACTTGATATAGTTGTTATATAAATTATTAGTAAGACAAAAGTTCTTAATAGCCATTACTCTTTCTATTAGGGTTTTGTTTTGACCAATGAAAAATCACCATTTTAAAGTTTTTTTACTTGCCTTGTTCTGTTCATTATACATCATTAAAATTGTAGAGTAATTGCACATTCCAATATTGCAATAGGTTTTGATAACATCTTTCAAAAGGGATGTATTAGAGGCTTTGGTTAATTCTTTAAAAGCCTTTAAATTTTCTTGTTCCATCATTCTTAATGTTGATGGGTCATCCATTCCAATAGCAGAATAATCATCTTTTACTTGCTTTTTTATATATGAAATTACCTTTTGTTTGTTTACTTCATTTGGAATAAAACCTATTGGGCTAATAAAAGATTGAGCAAATAGATTTAATGTGAAAAGCATAATACCGAATGATAATATTGTTTTTTTCATAGTAAATAGTCTTTATTTTTTGAGTTCTTCAATTTTTTTCTTTGCTGTATTAAATGCAGTTTTAAGTATTAAAGGATCCTTTATGAATATAGTGTTATCAGAACCATATTTCTCTAATACTAGGTACCAGCCAATTTTTTTATCACTAACATAATATCCTAGGCTTAATCCATCATCAGTAATAAATTTATTTTCTAAATAATCAGGATTAATTGCTTTATCATTAATTGCCTCAGCTTCTAACGTTTTTAGGGATTTAAGGATTTCTTGTAAATCTTCATATGCTATTGATGCAGTTTTAGTACCATATTTACTTTTTTTTGAAATTTGATAAAAAAGTTGAACTTCATTACCGCTAATTAACTTTCTGATTTTGGTTTTTGCAACTCCATAGGTAAGGGGTAAATCAGGAAGTGAAAAATCAATATATTTAATAATTACTCCTTTTTTTGAAGTAAAGGCTTCCATTTTAGTCACGTCTTTTTTTATTTCTTTTTTGGTTCCTTGAGCACAAGAAGTAATAGAAATAAATAGAATGCTGATAAGTAATATTTTAATTTTCATCTTTTATTTTTTAAAGTTTGTCAATCCAAATTTAAACTCATTAAAAAACAAAACCTTACGGATTTCCGTAAGGTTCAGTATTAACATTTCTTTTTCGTTTAACAGTATAGCAAATTTCCTAATTACTATTTTAATACAATTAGCTGGTATGACATTCTTTTGAGCAGTGATAACAACCGTTAACTTGTGAGTAATGCTCTTTTGCTTTTTGAACAGCAGATTTACAAGTGCTATGATATCCTAAATAAGTTCTATTTTCTTGTTTTGGCATCCAAGAACATCCTTCTTGGTGAACTTCATGATCTCCATTCGTTTGAGAATTATCATTTACATAATATTTTGGCATAATTTTGAGTTTTAAATTGATATTATTCAAATTTAACCTCAATAAAAAACAAAACCTTACGGGTACCCGTAAGGTTTAAAGTCATTAGAAGTTAATTGTGTAGTTTTAAAAAGCATTTTTAGCTTTTGCCTGTTTAAGATACTCATATTTTACCATTGTCCAATCACATTGCATTTTAACTAAATCTTTTAATCCAAAGGATTTCATTTCTTTGAAAATATTAATATTAAAACTTTGATAACCATCAAAACTCCATTCTTGAATCGCTTTATATGCAATATTTGTATTTTCACTTTTAAAAGCTCCAATTAATTCTATTAATGCATCAGCTTGTTTATTAATTTCATAAACAACCATGGAAAAATCATCTTTCCACTCGTTTAATGCATGTTTTTTTATTATATTCTCATATTCAGTTTCATAATTATTTTTAATATAACTAGCATTTGAATTTAAGCTTTGTGAACTCGCAACATTAGTCATTATAGATACAACTAAAAAGATAATTATTTTTTTCATTTTTTTAAATTTTAAGTTCTTAAATTTTTTATTTAACAATTTTATTACTCCCTAATTATTAAAAAATAGAGTTGTTGTAACTAAATTTATTCTAAACTATTTATCAGCCTATATTTTTATATAATTTATCTGATATTTACTTTTAAAACTTTGATGAGAAATAAATATATTTTTTTAATATTAGGATTCAATTTTAATCTTTTTGATTTTATTTTAAATAATTGATGTCTCTAATTTAATTCCCTTTAGCGGCAGTAATAAATGCTAATTGTCTTGCTTGGTCGTCTTCTCTTTCTCGTTTTTCAATTTTATCAATTTGTTGAAATATCTCTGCATTGTGACGCTCTACTTTTCCTGAAATTGTAAAAAGATCAATTAATGCCCAAATACCAAGCCCACCAGCAGTTAACCAGAATAAAAATTGTGTTCCCCATTTTCCAAGGTATGCATAATGAGAACCAAATATGAATAGGAAAAACAAATACGCTGTTCCTGTGGATTTAATTTGTGATTGAAGTTGATGTTTATTCATAACTATTATTATTAAGTGAATGTAAATTCTATTAATTTCAAATTTAAATTATCTATAAAATAAAACCTTACGGATTTCCGTAAGGTCTAATCATTTTTGTTCCTTTTTCATTATTTAGCAAATCCCCAAACTAAGCATATTGAATTAATTTCCAAGTTACAGCCTTGCCCCGATAAGGAGGCATTCTATTTCCTTCTGCAATTGGAGCAGTAGTTGTAGGCGTGCTAATTACTTTCCAAACTCCTGATTCAGGACATGATTGTCCAGTAGTAGCAGTTGTTCCTATTGGTTTTTTTGACATAAGTTTAAAATTTAAAGTTTAATATTTCAAAAATACCTCTCTAAAAGCAAAAAAACTTACGGGAAACCGTATGGCAATATCAATTGATGTAAATATTTTAAATAAGCCCTAAATCTTTTGCTAAAGAAACTAGATGTGTTGGGTTGTTAGCGTTAAAATGCTCTTTTAATAATTTCAAGCGCTTTTCAATAGTGCTTACACTTGTAGGTGACCATTTTTTTTCTTTTAGTAGATCGCTAATTTGTTCTTGTAAATAACCTTTAGAAAGACATTCTATTAAAAAAATATCATAATCAGCGATTTCGATTGCTTTATTTTTATGGAGAGCATTTGCAACTTGTGGAGAAATATAAAAACTTTCAGAATTATATATTTTTTGTATTGCTTTCTTGAGTTCTCTTAATCCTTGTCTGCTTTTCCATACATAAGCATTAATTTTATGTTCATTAAACAATGTTTGTATTCTAAAGTCTTTGTCTTCAACGGAAAATACAACGATTTTTAAATTAGGAAACTCATTTCTTACAGCTTTTATCAATTCATCTCCAGAATTAATTTTTTGTTCTAAATAATCTTTATCAAAAGATAAATCACTTATTAATAAGTCGAAAGGTACATTATTTAAACGCGCACTTTTTAATTTTAAAAGTGCTTCATCACAATATTGAACATAATCTATTTGTTGTATGTCTAATTTGGTTAATTCAGACTTTATTCCACTATTAATAAAGTCCATATCCTCAGCTATTAATACTTTTTGGAACATAGTAGTTATTTGTTAAAACTTATAAATGCTTTAAATCCATTATTTAATGACGAGTCAAAATTAATACTTCCGTTTATTGATTTTATACGGGTTTCCACATTTTTAAGTCCATTTTTCAAAGTAAGGTTATCAAATTCTAGCCCTACTCCATTATCAGAATAATTTATAAAATATTCACGACCAATATTTTTAAATGAAATTGCAACTAAAGAAGCTTTACTATGCTTTTGCATATTAACCATGAGCTCTTGTAATACTCTATATATCTCAATCTGTTTATTTTTAGCTATAAATTCTAAACCAATTTCATTAATATTTTTAAGAATAATCCTCGTTTTTTCATTGTTATAACTTGTAAGAAGTGCTTTTAAGGAATTCTCAAAATTACCTCCAGTTTCAATTGTGCTATTCTGGTGAGAAATATTACGAGTTAACAAATAAACTTTTTCCAAATCATCTAAAAGTCTATCGTTACTCTCTTTAGTATATTGAACTTTATTCATAATATTAATTACATTATTAGCAACTTCATCATGTATTTTTTTAGCAATACGAGTTTCAGTTTTATAAACTTCTTCTCGTTTTTCTCGCTGATGTTTTTGTTTTCGGAAATAAACAAAAACTAATAATCCAATTATAACTGAACCACTTGAAACAACTCCAATAATATTTCTTGTTTTTTCTTTTTCTAATTCTAATCTACTGTTTGATTGAGCTATTTTTAATTGTAAATTTTCTTTTTGATTTTTATCACTTTCATATCTGATTTTTGCAAATTTATTTTGTTCTACTTCTTTGGCTTTCTGTAAACTATCATTTATTTTGATATATGTATTATAATACTCTTTAGCGTTTTCTGGATTATCTAAAGCTATTAGTTTTTGCAAAGCTTCTAATTGATCATTTATTCTGTTTTGAGTTTTAGCTACATCATACATTTTTGAAGCATAATATAAAGAAACATTTGTGTCTATATTTTTATAATATTCAGAAAGATGTGCATAACTTGCTATAGAACCATATAAATCATTCTCTTCTTGTCTAATAGCTAGAGCGTTTTTTAATTCAGGGAGTACATACTCATTTTTATTGGCTAACCATTTTATATAAGCTAAATTATCTTCAACTCTAGCTTTAGTATTGTTATCAAGTGTTTCTATACTTTTTAAACTATCTAGGATTGCTATTGATAAATCATATTTTTTTAAATCTCGATAAATAATTGCTAAATTATTTTTATAAATTATAATATTTTTTTTTGAAGTTGAAAGACCAATCGCTTTTTTATAAAATAATAACGCATCTTTCAATTGTCCTTGTGATTTTGAAGAAATTGCCCAATTGTTATAAACAGATGCCGAATAATTTGGATTTTCACCTTTATAATAGTTAAGTGCTAAAGAACCAGAATATTCACTTGCTATGAAATCACCTATAGATAGTTCAATAATAGACATCCCAAATAAATTATTTCCATTTGAAAGGCTATCATTGTATTTTAAGAAATCATTTTTAAGTAAATTGTAATAGAAATAAGCGCTATCATTTTGATTATTTCTACTAAAATAATATGCCATTTTAGAATAATTTCTCCCAATGGATATCGAATCATTTTCTTTTATTGTTTTTTGTAATAATTCTCTAGTTGTATAAATTGCACTATCATACTGTTTTAAACTTCCAAATAAGTAAATTTTATAAGCTAAAATTTCATTTATATCTGAACTATCTTTTGTTATATTTATCCATTGTAAAGCTTTACTCGATGATTGTAAGCGAGTTTTATAATCAAAATTTTCATCTTTCATTTTAAGGATAAAAATATCCAAAGAATCAATTATTTTACTCTTTTCTTGATTTACTGATAATTTTTCGTTGCAAGATGAGAATAAAAATAAATTGTAAAGACAAAAAAAGAGGAATGCAATTTTTAAATCTTTCATTCCTCTAAATTAAGGTAAAACTATTAATTAATTATCAAACCATTTAAATTTTATGGAATTGGAGGAGGAGGTGGTGGTGGTGTTATACCTTCTTCACCGCCAGTTCCAAACAATTCAACATTATTTTGATAGGTGTCTAAATTCTGATCATCATCATTTGAACAAGAAAATAGCATTCCATTTATTAAAATAATTCCTGTTAATAAAAGTATTTTTTTCATTTTTTTCATTTTTTAAAATTTGACAATAGTATTGCTGTCCGAGTTTTGCTCAGTATTTTTTGCCTGACAGCGATACATTTAATATTGAAGAGATTTTCTCTCCTACTTTGGGAAGTATGAAGTCTAAAAACAGTTAAGATTAACTGCTTCCCAAAACGGTTGTCTTTCCTGTTTTAGAACTTCATTTAGAATTAGCTTATGTACAGCCTTAATTTGTACTTAATTAAGTTTTTCACTAATCCTAATGCAAAGATTAGAAGTGATTAACTGATTTGAGTGGAAAATTAATGGATAATACTTGGAAAAGATTAACCATAAGTGTTGGAAAATGTTTTCCATCGATTTTCCAAATTATTTTTAACTTTGAATAACTAATCTCAGCCAAAATGTTAAAAAAATTACTTAGCCAATTATTTGATAAACTTGAGAACGAAAGAGATAATGATAGAAAAACGAAAAATGGAAATGCTATTTATTTTGTTGAAGAAGTTCTAGAAAAAAAGTATGGATTATCTAATTATATTAGCTCACGAGCTATTAAGGGGTATTATGATAAGTATGTAGAAGAAAAAGAAAATAATGCAGGAGAACCTAGTGCTGAGTTAAAAAACTTAATTTCAAAATATTTAGAGTATAGTGATTTTCTAGACTTTGAAAATAATAATGGATCAATAGGGAGAGTTACTAAAATCTCTAAATTAAAGGTTGTTAAAATAACCGTTTTAATAACTTTAATGTTAATTGTGATATTTGGTTTTTTATATTATAAAGGAATATTTAAAAGTAATAATTGTATTATATGGGAGACTGATCACTATGAAAAAATTAATTGTGAAGGAAAATCACCAAACCTACTTTTAAAAGGCATTAATATTAAAAAATTTAAAAAGATCGAGGTTAGTGATACCACAACTTTTTTCGTTAATGGTCATCCTGTGATTTGGTATGGAAAATCTGATAAAGGGGAAATGGAATATTTTAATTCTAGGGGGGTACATCCAATTACAATGAAAGAATTAAAACCTATCACAGAGCATATAATTAATAAGTATATTTATGAAAAGAAATAAGCGCTATTGATATACGTTTGCTCTTCTTAGCTTACATCAATTATAGTAATATACTGGACAGAAAAATAGTGATTTGTCGTTTTTTTAATAAATTTCTGTTGTTGCAACGTTTTACTTTTCTTGTTGCAACAAGGTGTTTTTTTTAATGCATTTATCAATTGTCAATTATGAGAAGCCCTTTGTTTATAAAGGATATTGTATGTTGTAAGTTTTATTGATAACGTTGCAACGAGCTTATAATACTGTAATATCACTTAAAATAGTCACAGTTGCATTATTAGATGTAGAACTATTTTTTTGAATTAAATATTCTTATAAATATTTTTTATATTCTTCTTCGTTGAGATTACTTGCTGGATCATATTTGTAAACTACTTTATTTTTTGCTTGTTGCAATAAATAATGAGAATGAACAGGATATTTTCTTGTTATATCAATTGGGAAATAGATTTTTGTTTTTTTGTATTTTGTAACTTCAAATATTATTTGTTTCATAATTATTGTTTTGTTTAGAGAGTGTCATTATTGTCATTATTTACACTTTACTCTTAAAATTTAATACAGAATGACAATAGTGACAATAATGACATAAGAATAGCTAAATATATTTTACATAAATACCGTGATTTTCTTTAAGAAAAAATCTAGTATTTTTTAGAAATCTATATAATGTTCGTTCATTTAGATTTATTCTTTTTGCTTCAGTTAAAGCTTCTTTAGTTGTAAATCTAGTATTTAAGTTTTCGTAGAATTGTTTTTGAATTTTTGACAATCGATTTAAAGGATTTATATTATTTATTTTGTCATGAACCTTAAGGGCTACATTAAAATAATATTCAGTCAATTTAATAGAATTTTCTACGGCAAATAATTCAACTTTATCTTTTGTTTTATCAGTTAATGCCCAATGAGATAATTGAATTAGAAGTGAAAGCCTTATTGCATATACTTCATATTTAGCTTGAATGCTTGTTGCAACATCATCATCAATAAATTCTATTCTCTTGGAATTTTGCCATTCAATAAGAGCTTTTTTTGCTTGAGGATCAAACTCTAAAATTTTTGAATTTATATCATTATCGTTTTGTTGCAACATAAATAATCTTTCAATATATAGTTGATACATCTTAATTAGATCATTATCAATTTCATTAGTGCTCCAAAGTATGGGTTTGGGGTTGTCGTTTATAGAAAAAAGAAGCCTTTCAATAAATCCATTATTACCTCTATTATCTTTGTTTAATTCAGGTAAAATTTTAGTTTGCATTGTTCCAATTATATTTACATAAGTATCATCAAGTCGAATAGGATCATCATTTTTTCGATCAACAGAAATGGAATGTCCATTCCAAAGACTTAAATAAGTTTCTTGCTCACCTGAGCTATTATATCTTCCGAAATTTTTAATCCAGCCAAACAATTCATCTGAAAGAATTGCTATTCCATTTTTATTATTTGAATGTATTGATATTAATGACTCAGGTGTAAAATCTTTTAAAATATATTTTTTATAAATAGGTTTAGATTTAGTTCTTTTGTCTTCAGGACTAAGGCTATTGTATTCCTTTAATTCATTTTGATAATTCGAATATGAAGCCTTTTCTGTTTTTTCTATAGGGTTAAAAGCAAATTTTAAAGGATGAGATTTTACATCCCCTGCATTTCCAATAAGAGCTAAATATAAATTAGACTTAACAATAAAACCTTCTTTTAGTTTAACCTGGTATGAATTTCCAATTGCAACTGACGAAGCTGAAAGTATAGAACTACCTAAATATTCAATTGGAAAATTAAGGGTTTCTTCTGCTTTTTCAAGTAATATTTGGATCTCAATAGGAAATATCTCATAAGGGAATTTAGTTCTATATTCCATATACTTCAGGATTAAATTCACTAGGATTAATTAATTGATATACTGGTATTACAACGGTAATTCGTTTTGGTTTTACAGGAGAATTTCTATAAAGATTATCAATTGTTAATTGAAGTTTTTGATAAGGAAACCTTGGATCAGCAGTTGCAACAGTTTTAATGTGCTTTAATTTTCTTAAGTATTGATCATGCTCTCTTATTTGATTATCATCAATTAAGTAGGCTTGACTTCTAAGTATTTGTTGTTCTAAATTTTCTAATAACTGTAATAAATTAGATTTAATTTTTGAATTTTTCGTATATTGCATTTGATTTTTAACCGAATTATTGGGTGCTTTTTTAGTGCCCTTTTTCATTTTTGACATAGTTATTTTTTATTAATATTTGTTAAAGCATTTTCAATATCAATTCTCTTAAATCTAATACGATTTCCTATGCGATATGGACTTAGAATGCCTTTTTTACTCCAGTCGTCAATTGTAACAATTGAAATAGATAAAATGATTGATACTTCTTTTTTAGTAAGCCAGGTAGTAGGTTCTTTAGGAGTAAAACTTTTTTCAAATTCTTTGAGTTTGTTTTCAACACCTTTAATAATGTTGCGGATTAATTCATCTTTTGAAGTATGATGAACTTGGGTGATTTTTTCACTCATAATTTTTTAATTTAAATTTTGAGTAAAATTGTGATAAGTATGTTTAATTTATAGTACAAGGGTAACCCTATAAATTACCCTGTTGTATTTTTTTATATTGATTTTATAAAGTTTTTTATTTCTTTTTCATCATTTTTAAATTGTTGAGTCGTTTCTGATGGTTTTTTCTCTAATAGACGGAGACCTCTTAATGTATTAGTGTAATCTTTGTTAAATAATTTTGATAATAGTTTTGCTTTTTTTGTTTTGGCTATATCTCCCCATGTTTCAGATTGAAAACTAATAATATAGTCCATAAGTAATATGGATTTATTTAAAGTTAATGGTTTAATTGATTTGTTATTTTCTTCAGATAAATATTCATTTTTAAAAACTTTTAAGGCTTTTAAGACACCATTATATTTTTCAATTTTAATCCATTGATTAAATATTTTATTTTTGTCAAAATCTATAAATTGATGGGTAATAAATTCTTCAATTAAATTTCGATCTAATTCGCAGCTAATATGATCAATAAAATCTTTTTCACCATAATCTCTGTAATCATCTTGACCAAGAAAATACCAAAATGAAAGATCTATTTTAAATAATTTCTGAAAATATTTTTTATGGTTTTTTCTAAGAATATTTTCAATTTCAATTTTATCAAAAGCGTTTTCAATTTTCATTTTTACTTCTTGTATTTCCGCAAAGTTTTCGGTGTATGCTTCTTTTGTGTCCAAAAAATAATTAATGATTTCATCAAGCACAAGCTCATTTACTATGTGGGTACGTTTAAAGAGTTCTCCATTTTTTTTAAAAGAATTTAGATGTTCATTTGAATATTTTATTCTCCTTTTTTTGTAAATATTGTTCTTAACTAAATATTCTTCTTTTTCTTTTTCTGTAAAATTATAATACTTCTCTGTAGAAATAGAATTTGAAAATTTGGATGATTTCCCCATTTTTATTGCTAATTTTTTTGTAAAACTGTTATTTATAGATTTTAATTTTTAACATTTTGAAATACCTCTATTTTTTATTTATCTGAATTCTTTATTATAACATGATTTAAATTAAATATTTTTTAGATTACAAATTTCAAGCCAAATACAATTATGAATTAAAGAATGGATTGTTAGAAATTTTGATGGCTCTTTCATCCGTAGTAATTTTAATGTAGTTTAAAAATGTTTTTTCAGAACTATGGCCACTAATGGCCATAATATCTAATGTTGGCATACCGGCAATATATGCATTTGTACAAAAGGAGCGTCTGGCTGTATGGTTTTTAATTAAGTTATATTTAGGTGTAGTTTCAGTAATTGTTTTTCCTCCTTTTATTGAGTTAATAGTTATAATTTCTTTAATCTTTGCTTTTTTGCCAATTTTAGAGAGTTGATCATTTATTTCTTGAGGATGCATTTTTTTTGGAAGCTTGTTGTTATGTTTTTTAAGAATTTTTTCAACTTCTGGGTGAAGAGGAATAGATAAATATTTCCCAGTTTTCTTGACTGTTAGATTAAAAAATCGCTTTCCATTATGTTCTTTTATATTATCTTCTTTTAAGTCGTTAAAGTCAGAAACTCTTAATCCGGTATAAGCTCCTACAATAAATAAATCTCTTGCATTATCCATAAAAGGATTTTCTGTTAGGTCTAAATTTATTATTGATTGAAGCTCTTTTATATTGAGATAAATATTTTCTGAAACAACATTTGGTTTTATAAAGTGTTTGTTTCTGTAGCTTAAATTTGTATTATATCCTTGCTCCGTTGCAGCATTCATAAAAACTTTTAAAACTTTAATAAACTTTCCAATTGTATTTACAGAAAATTCAAGTTTTTCCAAATAGGTTTTGAAAGCATAATAAAACTCTAAATTGATCGTGTCAAAAGTAATTTTGTAGTTTTTCTTTTTTTCAAAATCTTTAACTAACTCAATGGTTCTATTGTAATCTTGAATAGTTCTTACTGATAATTTTTTTCCAGTTGTTTCGTTTACTCTGTTTTCTGATTGTTCAATAAATGTTTTTGTAAATGTATAAAAGGTGATTATATCTTCCTTTTCTTCTTCCTTTTTTCCTAAATAAATGTCAACATCATCTTTTAAAAGTTGTTTTATTTCATTTATGTTATTGGTTTCATATTTACTTAATTTATCAAAAACATAAGTTTTAAAATCAGAAAGCTTTTTGTTTAAATGGTCTTTAGTATTTGAAAGGGCAACAACGTTTCTGATTTGTTGTTTTGAATTATCCCAGTATTGCGGAATGACTTTAATATTAGTTGAGCCTCTCAATCGAATTGTAGATGATAAGCTAATATCATAATTAATTGAAACTGGTTTAATTGATTTTTTGTTACGTATTATATATTTGACAGTAGCCATTTTGAATTTGATCTTTAACCATTTCAAATGTAACTAAAATAAAACTTGTGACAGTATTTGTGACGGTAAAATTTTATATTAACTTTTTATAACTTTTATTTACTTTGTATAAGAACCTTATATATAAAGGGATCGAAGGCTAAATTACTATGTGTTAGTCTTAAGTACTCATATATTATATTAGTCCCGTCCAGACCGCGCAAAAAGCATCTCAATTGAGATGCTTTTTTTATGTTATCTTGTATTAAAACTTATTGATTGTTCCATTTATATCCATTTTTTATTTTTAAATGTATGCGCTAATAATTGAGCATTTGAAAAAACTCCATTTCGAAATTAAATAGGAAGCAGTAATAAACCTTTTATAAATTAACAAAAAACTAATCTTCATCTTATTTATTAATAATGACAATGCATATAAATTGGTATTAAGTAAATATTAATTTAGCTTTGCATCTAATTTATAAAACTGCACTTATGAAAGGAATTATTTTAGCAGGAGGCTCTGGAACTAGATTATATCCAATCACCAAAGGAACTTCCAAACAATTGCTGGCTATTTACGATAAACCAATGATTTATTATCCGCTATCCATATTAATGCAATCTGGCATTACGGAAGTACTTATTATTTCAACGCCACAAGATTTACCAAATTTTGAAAAGCTACTGGGAAATGGCAATAATATTGGAATGCAATTTTCATATAAGGAACAGCCATCACCTGATGGTTTAGCGCAGGCATTTATTTTAGGAGAAGATTTTATAGGAGAGGATGATGTTTGTTTAGTTTTAGGAGATAATATTTTTTATGGTGCTGGGATTGAAAACTTATTACAAGATGCAGTTAAAACAGTTACTGAGGATAAAAAAGCAACTATATTTGGATATTATGTTCAGGACCCTAACAGATATGGTGTAGCGGAATTCGATGTGAATGGAAATGTAAAAAGTATTGAAGAAAAACCCGTAAATCCAAAAAGTAATTATGCGGTTGTTGGATTGTATTTTTATCCAAATAATGTAATAGATATTGCTAAAAATATTAAGCCATCAAAAAGAGGAGAGTTAGAAATAACTACGGTTAACGAAACTTACTTAAATCAAAATAATTTAAAGTTAGAAGTTATGGGTAGAGGCTATGCCTGGTTAGATACCGGTACGCAAGATTCCTTATTAGAAGCATCTAATTTTATTCAAACTATTGAAAAACGTCAGGGATTAAAAGTTGCTTGTATTGAAGAGATTGCTTTTGAAAAAGGCTATATTACTAAAGCGCAGTTAATGAAATTGGCTGAAGAATATAAAAATAATGATTATGGCACATATTTGATGGGGCTGATTAAGTAAAGAAAATTTAACCTTAAATAAATGAAATTTACAAGAACAACAATACCAGAGGTAATTATTTGTGAACCACAAGTTCATGCCGATGAAAGAGGTTATTTTTTTGAATCCTTTAAAAAAGAATCTTTTGAAAAATTTATAGGATATTCTGTAGATTTTTGTCAAGACAATGAGGCGAAATCTACCAAAGGAGTTTTACGAGGATTGCATTACCAAATGCCTCCATTTGCACAATCAAAATTAGTTAGAGTAATTAAAGGAAGCGTATTAGATGTGGCTGTTGATATTCGAAAAAAATCTAAAACATTTGGTAATTATGTTGCGGTAGAACTTAGTGAACATAATAAAAAACAACTATTTGTTCCTCAGGGTTTTGCTCACGGTTATGTGGTGTTGAGCGAGGAAGCTATTTTTACCTACAAAGTGGATAATTATTATCATAAAGCATCGGAAAGAGGTATTTTATACAATGATCCAACGCTTCAAATAGATTGGAAATTTCCAATAGAAGAAGTGTTGATTTCTGAAAAGGATAAAATTCAAACAACTTTTAATAATGCAGATTATTTTTAAGCCATAGGTGATGAAGCATATTTTAATAACAGGAGCAAATGGTCAACTTGGTTTAACCTTTAAAAATATCCAAACAAAATATCCTAATTTTAATTTCTTTTTTGCAACAAAATCGATTTTAGATATAACAAATTCAGTTGAAGTTGAAAGATTTATAGTAACAAATAAGATTACTACAATAATAAATTGTGCAGCGTATACTCAAGTAGATAATGCAGAAGAGGAATTCGTTTTAGCAAATAAAATTAATCATATTGCGGTTGAAAATTTGGCTTTACAGGCAAAAAAATACGCTATAACTCTAATACATATTTCTACCGATTATGTTTTTGATGGAGATTCCAAAGTTCCTTATACAGAAATCTGCAAAACAAACCCTCAAAATGAGTACGGAAGAACTAAATTAAAAGGAGAAAAGGCTATACAAAAAGTTAATCCTAAAAATTCTATAATTATAAGAACTTCGTGGTTATATTCCGAATTTAATACGAATTTTGTAAAAACAATTCGTAGAATAAGTAAGGATAGAGATAAAATTCAGGTAGTTTCGGACCAAATTGGTTCCCCAACTTATGCAAAAGATTTAGCGGAAGCCATACTTAATAGTATTTCTAAAATAAAAAATACAACTACAGAAATTTTTCATTATTCTAATAAAGGAAGTTGCAGTTGGTTTACCTTTGCAAAAGAAATTGTCAAAATTTCTAATATAAAATGCATGGTGGAACCTATAGAAGCTATAAATTTTAAAACGAAAGCAAAAAGACCAAAATATAGCTTGTTAGATACTAATAAAATTCAAAATACGTTTGGAATAGATATTCCAAATTGGCAAGATTCTTTAAAAGAATGTATTAAAAACATGTAAATAACTATGAAAACCATTTTAATAACCGGAGGAGCAGGATTTATTGGGTCTAATCTTGTAGAATACCTTGTAGAAAAATACCCAAATAACCACTTTGTAAATTTAGATATGTTAACCTATGCGGGTAATTTAGAAAATTTAAAAAGTATAGAAAATGCTAACAATTACACCTTTATAAAAGGAAATATTTGTGATAGAACATTAGTAGAAAGCATATTTACCAAATTTAAAATTGAAGGCGTTATGCATTTGGCCGCCGAGTCGCATGTAGATAATTCTATTACCAATCCAGATGTATTTATTGAAACCAATGTAAAAGGTACATTTACTTTGTTAGATGTAGCTTATAAGTTTTGGATGGAAAAACCATTTACGTATAAAAAAGAATTTAAAAATAGCCGTTTTTTACACGTTTCTACGGATGAAGTTTATGGTACATTAGGAAAAACAGGATTATTTACCGAGCAAACACCTTACGCTCCAAATTCTCCATATAGTGCGTCCAAAGCTAGTAGCGATATGATTGTTCGTAGTTATTTTCATACTTATGGAATGAACACGGTAATTACTAATTGTTCCAATAATTACGGACCAAAACAGCATGATGAGAAATTAATTCCAACCGTTATCAGAAAAGCATTATCTGGTGAAATAATACCAATATATGGTGATGGAAGTAATATTAGAGATTGGTTATATGTATTAGACCATTGTAAAGGAATTAACTTGGCTTTTCGAAAAGGAATAAGTGGAGAAGTGTATAATATTGGAGGAAAAAATGAGCAGAATAATAATTATATTGCGCAAAGAATATGTGAATTGTTAGATGGTATTCAACCTTTAGAAAAAGGCAGCTATAAAGATCAAATTAACTATGTAGAAGATAGAGCGGGTCATGATTTTCGTTATGCCATTGATGCTTCTAAAATTGAAAATAATTTAGGTTGGAAAGCCGCTGAAAATTTTGATTCTGGAATTTTAAAAACTGTGGAGTGGTACTTTAATAAGTACAAAAATAAATAAGTGAAGCAAACACCAAAAATAGCAATTATAGGACTAGGTTATGTAGGTTTACCTTTAGCTCGATTATTTGCGACCAAATATTTGGTTGTAGGATATGACATTAAACCAAAAAGAGTTTCGGAACTTAAAAAAGGGATAGATACTACTTTAGAAGTTGAAAAAGAAATCTTAAATGAAGTTTTAGTAAACTCTGTAGATGAAAAAAAAGGATTGTTTTGCACTTCAAATCTTGGGGACATTTCTAACTGCAACTATTATATTGTAACCGTACCAACACCTGTAGATAAAAATAATAAACCCGATTTAACACCATTAATAAAAGCTAGTGAAACAGTTGGGGGTGTTATAAATAAAGGTGCTGTTATAATTTACGAATCTACTGTATATCCAGGTGCTACAGAAGAAATATGTGTTCCTATTTTAGAAGAAAAATCAAATTTAGTTTTTAATAAAGATTTTTATGTGGGTTATTCTCCAGAACGAATAAATCCAGGCGATAAAAAACATACGGTAGATAAAATTTTAAAAGTTACTTCAGGCTCTACTAAAAAAGTGGGAGAAGAAGTAAATAATTTGTATGCTTCGGTAATTACCGCAGGTACACATTTAGCGCCAACTATTAAAGTAGCAGAAGCTGCAAAAGTTATTGAAAATTCTCAGCGAGATATTAATATTGCATTTGTTAATGAATTGGCTAAAATATTTAACTTATTAGATATTGATACGCATGCGGTTTTAGAAGCAGCAGGAACTAAATGGAATTTTTTACCATTTAAACCAGGTTTAGTTGGTGGACATTGTATTGGGGTTGATCCTTATTATTTAGCACAAAAAGCACAGTCCGTTGGTTATAATCCTGAAATTATACTTGCAGGAAGAAGGCTTAACGATAGTATGGGAAATTATGTAGCTTCTGAGGTTATTAAACTTCTGGTTAAAAAGGATAAACCAATAAAAAATGCAAACATTTTAGTTTTAGGAATTACTTTTAAAGAAAATTGTCCGGATGTACGAAATACTAAAGTAGTAGATGTTATTAGAAACTTAGAAGAATACGAAACTAAAGTAACTGTTTTTGATCCTTGGGCTGATAGTAAAGAAGTACAGGATGAATATCAAATAGAAACAGTTCAAAGTATGCCAGATAATTATTTTGACGCTATTGTTTTAGCGGTTGCACATAAAGAATTCTTAAAAATAGATTTTTCAAAAAAATTAACGAAAAACGGAATTATTTATGATGTAAAAGGGGTACTAAAAGGTAAAGTCCAAGGGAGATTATAATTCACACAGAGCCTGTCGAAGTGTAGCGAAATCATTAATAAATTAAAAACACTAACAAAATAACTAAAACTAAAAAAACATGAAAAACTTTGCATTAATTGGAGCAAGCGGTTATGTGGCACCAAGACATATGAAAGCTATTAAAGACACCAATAATAATTTAATAGCAGCTTTAGATAAGTTTGATAGTGTTGGTATTATAGATAGCTATTTTCCAAATGCTGATTTTTTTACGGAGTTTGAAAGGTTTGACAGGCATATTTCAAAACTAAAATTTGAAAAGAATATGCAATTAGATTTTGTAAGTATTTGTACGCCAAATTATTTACACGATGCTCACATACGGTTTGCACTTAGGCAAGGAGCGGATGCTATTTGCGAAAAACCACTAGTATTAAACCCTTGGAATATAGATGCTTTAGCGCAAATTGAAAAGGAAACTGGTAAAAAAATTAACAATATTCTTCAGCTACGTGTACACCCAAGCATAATTGCTTTAAAGGAAAAAATAGATAACGGACCTAAAGATAAGATTTACGAAGTAGATTTAACGTATTTAACTTCTAGAGGACATTGGTATTATACTTCGTGGAAAGGAGATATTGCAAAGTCAGGAGGAATAGCAACCAATATTGGGGTTCATTTTTTTGATATGCTTTCTTGGATTTTTGGGGATTTAAAGCAAAATATAGTTCATGTAAATACTCACGATCGTTCTGCAGGATATTTAGAATTTGAAAAAGCTAGAGTTCGCTGGTTTTTATCCATAAATTATGATGTATTGCCTGAGGATATTAAAGCAAAAGGACAACGTACTTACCGTTCCATAACTATTGATGGAGAGGAATTAGAATTTAGTGGCGGATTTACCGACTTACATACCGTTTCTTATAACGAAATATTAAAAGGGAGAGGATATGGTATTGAGGCGCCTCGCCAAGCAATAGAAATTGTGCATGCAATTCGCCATGCCAATCCAATTGGTATAAAAGGAGAATACCATCCATTTGTTAAAAAGCCATTAGCAAAGCACCCTTTTGAAAAATAATCTTAGATATTTTAAGACTATTTTATAGAAAATTGTTCTAAAATATATTACTTTTGTGCCCTAATAAATTGTAAGGAAATACTAATAAATGGTAATTTATTCAATTTTATTTGAATATTGCTATAGTTGTTTTAAAAGAAAAAGAAATTATAATGTGTAAAAGTTCAGTAGGTTATGAGTTTAACTGGTATGCCATACGTACACATTCAAGGGCAGAAAAAAAGGTTTATGAACGATTGAATAATCTTGGATATGAAACTTTTTTGCCTTTATTAACCTCTATAAAACAATGGAGTGATCGAAAAAAGAAGGTAACGGAACCTCTGATTAAATCCTTTGTTTTTGTTAAAACTAGCAACGATAAATTTTCTGAAATACTAGCAGTATCAGGCGTAGTAAATATTCTAAAATATTTAGGTAAACCTGCTATTGTACGAGATGTTGAAATTGATAATTTAAAAATAATAATTGGTAATAGTAAAAATATTAAAATTATTAGTCCAATTAATTTATTAGAAGGCGAAACAATAGAAGTTGTAAAGGGGCCGTTTAAAGGATTATTTGCAACGTATATAAATAAAGCAGGTAAATATAGAATAATAGCAGAAGTTGAAGCTTTACAAAGTTTTATAGAGGTGAATTTACCGTTAAATAGTATTAAAAAGGTAGCTAATAATTAGTTGTTAGCTAATAAAATAAAGAAGTTTATAATACCAATGTTTCCAAAATAATATGGGACTGAGGAGGGCGAAGCCATGCTGATAAATAACTTTTAATTAAAAAGATTTTATTTAAATTTATATAGCTTAAAATAAATTATGAAAGTAACAATTATAGGGACAGGGTATGTTGGTTTAGTTACAGGAACCTGTTTTGCTGAAATGGGTAATACGGTAACTTGCATTGATGTTGATGCAAAAAAAATAAATGCCTTAAAAAATGGCGTTATTCCAATTTATGAGCCAGGTTTAGAAACGCTAGTAATAAAAAATGTGGCAAATGGAAATTTAAATTTTAGTACACAATTATCAGATGCCTTACCGGCTACAGAAATTGTTTTTATAGCAGTGGGAACTCCAATGGGTGATGACGGTTCTGCCGATTTACAATATGTTTTAGCAGTAGCTTCTCAATTAGGAAAAGAAATGACTCATGATTTAATGGTGGTAGATAAATCCACAGTACCTATCGGAACTGCAGATAAAGTTAAAGCCACTATTCAAAAAGAGTTAGATCAAAGAAACTCCACATTAAACTTTCAAGTAATTTCTAATCCTGAGTTTTTAAAAGAAGGTGCAGCAATTGAAGATTTTATGAAACCAGATCGCGTGGTAATCGGCGCTGAAGATGAAATAGCTTTTGCTAAAATGAGAACATTATATGCTCCTTTTTTAAGAAATCACGATCGTTTAATTGAAATGGATATTCGTTCTGCGGAAATGACCAAATATGCTGCAAATGCAATGTTGGCAACTAAAATTTCTTTTATGAATGAAGTGTCTAATATTTGTGAACTAGTAGGAGCAGATGTAAATAAAGTTCGTTTAGGTATTGGTTCTGATAATCGTATTGGGTATAGTTTTATTTATCCGGGATGTGGTTATGGAGGCTCTTGTTTTCCAAAAGATGTAAAAGCATTAAAAAAAATCGCAGAAGAATATGGCTACCAAGCACAATTAATTACTTCCGTAGAAAACGTAAACAATCAACAAAAACTAGTAATAGCGAATAAAGTAGTTAAACGTTTTGGCGAAGACTTAAAAGGCAAAACGTTTGCTTTATGGGGATTAGCATTTAAACCTGGAACCGATGATATGCGTGAAGCACCAGCAATTTACGTAGTAAAAGAACTGGTAAAAAGAGGCGCAAAAATACAGGCTTACGATCCAAAAGCTATGGATGAAGCCAAAGCATTTTATTTAAAAGATGTAGAGGGTATAATCTATAAAAATGCTAAATATGAAACCCTTATCAATGCAGATGCACTTATTATGTTAACAGAATGGAAAGAGTTTCGTTCCCCAGATTTTGAGGAAATAAAAGCACAATTAAAAAATCCAATTATTTTTGATGGTCGTAATCAATACAATATATTTAATTTAGAAGAAAAAGGGTTTGAATACTATCAAATAGGAAAACAAACAACCTTGCGAGGAGTGTAACGACGAAGCAATCTAAAGCTAAAAGTAAAAGATTGCTTCATTTCATTTTTCATTCGCAATGACGAATTTAACGCCATCACGAGGAGTACAACAAAGAAAACGTCATCACGAGAAGCGGTAGCGACGTGGTGATCTGCCAGTATTGAAAAAGATTGCCACGCTACGCTCGCAATGACGAATAAATGAAACTACCTTGCTAAGGAGGAATTAAAAATTCAAAATATAGTTTTGATCTAAGTCAAAACAATTCAACATCTAAATAAAAATAAAAAACTAAATTTACCACAAAATTAAAAGTAACCTTATGAAATTTAAAGCAATTGCTATTCTGCTGCTATTCAGTGTGTTTAGTGTAATGCAAAGTACGGCACAAACTATAAGTCAAAGCCAATTGTCTAGTATAAATATTGATGATTTATCCGATGCTCAAATTCAATCGTATTGGGATAAAGCAAAATCACAAGGATATACGATAGACCAAATTGAAATTTTAGCGAAGACAAAAGGAATGTCCGATGTGCAAATAATGAAGTTAAAGCAAAGAATTAATGCGTTACCTTTTAAAACTACAAATACAAGTTCGCAATCCGATATAAGTTCAACTTCTGCAATAAATCCATTAGAAAAATTTGGGTTAATAGATAGCAGCGAGGTTACCGTTAAAAAAGATTCTTTATTTGGTTACGATTTTTTTAATAATCCAAATATATCCTTTACCCCTAATTTAAATTTAGCAACACCAACAACGTACCAATTAGGACCTGGAGACGAGTTATTAATTGATGTTTGGGGAGCTGCACAAAATAATTACCGAAAACAGGTAGATAGAGAAGGTGCTATACGCATTGAAAATGTTGGTCCTATTTATGTTAGTGGTTTATCTATGGATAAAGCTAAAACTAAAATAATTTCCTATTTAAAAAAGATATATAATGGTATAAGTGCGCCAAATTCAAGTTACAATAAGGTATATGCTGATGTATCGTTAGTGGGGGTTCGCACGGTTCAGGTAAATATTATTGGAGAAGTTAAAGTGCCAGGAACTTATTCTTTAAGTGCATTATCTACAGTATTAAATGCTTTGTATGCAGCAGGAGGTCCAACAAAACATGGAACTTTTAGAGATATTAAATTAATTAGAGGAGGAAAAACATATAGTAATTTTGATATTTATGACTATTTAATCAATGGTTCAGAAAAAGGGAATACCCTATTGCAAGATCAAGATGTAATTATTGTTTCTCCATATTTGAGTAAAATTCTAGTAGAAGGAAATGTAAAACGCCCTGGGATTTATGAATTGAAAAAAGGAGAATCTATTCATGATTTGATTAATTATTTTAGTGGTTTTACTGCCGATGCATATAAAGAACGCCTATTGGTAGAACGAGTTAATGGTAAAGAAAAACAAGTTAGCGAAGTAGTATTAAAAGATCAAGGTAACTTTGAGTTAAAAGACGGGGATAAATTAACCGTAGGTACAGTTATTGACCGATATGAAAACAGAGTTAGTATTGGAGGTGCAATATACAGACCAGGAAATTACGAATTAACAAAAGGATTAAAACTATCGGAATTAATAAATAAAGCAGCAGGTATTAAAGAAGATGCTTTTTTAGATAGAGGTATTATTTATAGAACGGTAGATGATGTTAAACAGGAAGTAATACCATTTTCAGTAAATAAAGTAATACATAAAGAGGCAGATGAATTGTTGAAAAGAGAAGATAGTGTTCATATTTTCAGTAAATATAATTTAAAAGAAAAATATACCGTAAGTATTGATGGAGCTATTAATAAGCCTCAAACTATTGACTTTGTTGAGAAAATGCATATTGAAGATTTAATTGCTATTTCAGGAGGATTTAAAGAAGGTGCAGATCCTTCGGTAATTGATATTTCACGTAGAGTTGCAGATGGTAGTTATACCACTGTTAGTAAAAATATAAAAAAATCCAGTACTAATAAATTAATTGTTAGTGATAATCAAGGTTTTTATTTAAAACCTTTCGATAGAGTTTCTGTAAGGTATATACCTGGTTTTACCAAACAAAAAAATGTTAGCATAGAGGGAGAAGTAAAATATCCAGGAACCTATTCTTTAGCAAATAAAGACGAACGCATATCCGACTTGGTAAAAAAAGCCAATGGATTTTCACCTTATGCTTATTTAAAGGGAGCAACACTAGTTAGAAAAATGAATACCAATACAGATAAGCAACAGTTAGCAATGTTAGAAAACATTACTACAAAAGATTCTACATTAGTTTTTGAAAAAGATAATGAAATAAAAATAGGAATTAATTTAGAGAAAATTATGCAAGAAGGAGGAGCAAAATCAAAAATAGATTTGATTTTACAAGAAGGAGATGCTCTTTTTGTACCCACGGTAAAGCAAACGGTTGAAGTGCGTGGAGAAGTATTTTCCCCATCACTTTCAAGATATGATAAATCGTATTCGTTTAAAGATTATATTTCAAATTCTGGAGGATATTCGGAGAATGCAGTTAGAAGAAAGGCATATATAGTATATGCTAACGGAGATATTAGAAGTACCAAAAACTTTATATTTTTTAAAACGTACCCAAAAATAGAACCGGGAGCCTTAATAATTGTGCCTAAAAAATCTGAAAATAAACACAGACTTTCAGCAACGGAAATTTTAGGAATAACATCTGGTATTTCTACTTTAGGTATTTTAATTAAAACGTTGATTAATTAATTTAACATCATTGTGAGGAAAGAAAACGATCTTGCAAGGCAAACGTCATTGCGAGGAGAGCAACGACGAAGCAATCTGCTTCAAAATAAAGAGAAACACCTTTAAAAGAAACAGATTGCCACGCTACGCTCGCAATGACGGACATGAGGTGGGGCAAGGAAACATAACGTCATTGCGAGGGAGGAACGACCGAAGCAATCTGTTCTAAAATAAAACGAAGTAATCCGTTTCAATATGAAAAAGAATTATGTGTATTTTATGACAAATAAAAATAACAAGGTAATTTATATTGGAGTAACGAGTAATATAATTGAAAGAGTTTACCAACATAAAACAAGAGTATATAAAGGATTTACATCAAAATATAATTGTGAAAAATTAGTTTACTTTGAAGAGTTTAACGATATTAATCAAGCAATTAATAGAGAAAAACAGTTAAAAGCAGGTAATAGAAATAATAAAGTAAAATTAATAGAAGGTATGAATCCACAATGGAACGATTTAAGTAATGATTGGATATTTGAAACAGCATAATCCGTAATTGCGATGAGATAAACGAAGAAGCAATCTGTAGCTAAAATAAAAGATTGCTTCATTTCATTCGCAATGACGATTTTAACGTTATCACAAGGAGAGTAACAAAAAAGTACGTCATTGCGAGGGAGGAACGACCGAAGCAATCTGCTTCAAATTAAAGAAAAAGATTGCACAGCTTTTACAAAGCTTCGCAATGACAGATAAAAATAAAACATAGGTTATAAATTAAATAACATGGCCCAAGAAAACACCAAACCAACACTTACCTCAGAAGAAGATGAAATAGACTTAATAGCTTTAGCCAAAACGCTATGGGATGGTAGAAAAACCATTATAAAAGCAATACTTATTTTTATGGCTATAGGCTTATTTATAGCCTTGTTCTCCGAGAAAGAATATACCGCTTCTACCACTATTGTACCTGCTACTCAAGGAAAAAGTATTGGAGGGAGTTTAGGAGGCCTAGCTGCAATGGCTGGTATTAATTTAGGTAGTTTGGGGAGTGATTCAGGTATTTCAACTTCGCTATACCCACAAATTGTTAATAGTATTCCTTTTCAAAAACAATTATTGCAAACCCCCATAACGATAGAAGGACAAGAGAAACCAATAACATACACAGATTATTACACCAATGTATATAATCCAAGCTTGTTAGGGTATATCAAAAAATTTACCATTGGTTTACCGGCACTTATTATTAAAGCCATCAAATCCAAACCAGTCATTGCGAACAAAGTGAAGCAATCTGTTGATGGAAACCAAATTCAAACTGTCACAGATGATGAATACCAACTTATTAAACAATTAAAGGATCAATTGGTAATAGATATTAATGATAAAGATGGCTATGTTACTATTTCTGCAACTTTACCAGAAGCAAAATCTGCAGCACAATTAGCAAAAAAAGCACAAGAACTATTACAACATTATATCATTAATTTTAAAGTTCAAAAATCAAAAGAAGAACTTAAATTTATTCAAGGTCGCTATCAGGAAAAAGAAAAAGAATTTAAAACTATTCAAAATCAATTAGCTAGTTTTAAAGATCGTAATCAGAACATTAATACTACGTTGGCACAATCTAAAATGGTGCAATTGCAAAGTGAATACGATTTAGCATTTAGTGTATATACCGAATTAGCTAAACAATTAGAAACGCAACAATTACAAGTAAAACAAGATACTCCGGTGTTTACGGTATTAAAACCAGTTACTATTCCCATAGAGAAAGCAAAACCTAAAAGAGTTTTAATTTTAGCTATTTGGACATTTTTGGGTGTTATTATTGGAATTGGGATGGTGTTTGGAAAAACATTGTTAGGAGGACTGAAAAAGGATTGGATAAAAAGTGAAAATTAGTTATAAAAGAATTTAATTTAATGTAAGTGAAACAATTTCATAAGTATTATTGTCAGGTTGAAGACATCATCCTTAGCAGACCTGCACTGAGAGAAGTAGAAGTGTCGAAGGGTATTCCTGCGGCTTATGAACAAAACCTTCATTCTGAAAATGGACGACATGCTGAACTCGTTTCAGCATCTCGTGATACTAACGTCATTGCGATCGCAGTGAAGCAATCAGCCTCAAATGAGGCACCCACCACCACCTCACTGCCTCATCTAGATACGCAACCCCACATTAACATTTGACACAGGCAAAGATATCAGAATAAAAAAATTAACAAATACTTCTAAATTACACTAATTAGATTAGTAGCATAAAATTAAATTGGAAGAAGGGATTCAGAAAATGTATAAGTGGTGCTCAAGTAAAACTAGATTTTAAGATTATTTAAATTAATTATCTTTTTAACTTAAAGGATTCAAATAGATTATTTATGAGTTTAAAAAAAGATTTGTTAAGAGTTTCAGGCTCAAATTTGATTGTCATGCTATCAAGTATTATTAATGGACTTGTTTTGCCTTATGTATTATCAATTGACGCTTTTTCTGATCTTAAGACATATACACTTTATGCAAGCTTTATAGGATTTATGCATTTTGGTTTTGTTGATGGATTGAATATTAAATATGGAGGGAGCACATTTAAAGATGTTGATAAAAAAGAGTTTGATGGTTTTCATAGTTTTTTTATAACATTTCAACTATTAGTATTACTTTTTGTAATGTTAATAGGTCTTTTTTTAAATAATACTATTATTTTATTGGTTGGATTGGCTTTATTACCAATAAATTTACAATCATTTTTTCTGTATTTTTACCAAGCAATAGGTGAGTTTAAAGATTATACCAGAGCAGTAATTATTGTTCCTATTGTAAATATATTACTTACATTATTATTTGTATTCATAGGTGTTGTTGATTATAAATTTTATATTTTTTCAACAATATTTAGCTATTTAATCTCTATTATTTTTTTAGAACTAAGGTATAGAACATTTTTAAATAATCGATTTAAATTGTCACTAGGGCTATCTAATATATTTGATGATTTTAAAATTTATAAACCAATATTTATTTCAGGGTTTTTTATTATGCTTGGAAATGTATTATTTACTTTATTTTTTGATACAGGACGTTGGATGGCAAAGTTTTTATCAAACAATGAGGGTTTTGCAAAATACTCGTTAGGAATTTCATTAATTGGTTTTGTCGTAATATTTATTAGTGCAATAAACAAAACCTTTTATCCATATTTATATCGTAATAATAGTTCAAAACTTATCCTTAAATATAAAAATACCTTATACTTAATTGGAAGTTTTTCTTTATTGAGTTTTTTTGTTCTAAAACTAATTATAACTTTTTTTTTACCGAAATATATTGACTCTTTGCCACTTACAGCCATATTGATGACTTCAATTCCTGGGATGATGATTATAAAATCAATTTATGTAAATTTATATAAAATCCAAAAAAAAGAACGATTTTTTTTGTTTGATACTATGCTGTATTTAATTGTTGCAATAGTATTGAGTTTTAGCTTTTATTTTTATTTTAAAACATTAACAAGCATTGCAATTGCTGCGGTTATAGCAATTTATATTTGGGCTATTTTCCCAATAAATTGTATAGCCCTAATAGGTAAAGGTGTTGTAAAAGATTTAGGTTATATAATATTAGTTACAAATGCTTTTTGGTTTGTTTATTCTATGAATTTTAATCTTATCAGTAGTCTTGGTATTTTATTTGTTATCCTGCTATTTTTGAATCTTCTTTTTTTTAAAAATTTGGTAATTGACATTATTCATTTTAGGATATGATTTATTTTTTAATATTAATACTATTAATATTTTTCGCTTTTATCTATGATTTTGGGAATGCAAAATCAGGAAAAAAAATAGCGTATTATGGTATATTACTTGTTTTAATTTGTTTGTCTAGCTTTAGATACAGAGTTGGTGGGGATACTTTAATGTATATGCTTAAATATCAAAATATGCCGAATTTTAATGAATTTGGAAATTATGAAATAGGTTTAAGTAAACTGCAACCACTTTGGGTTCTTCTTGTGGCAATAGCCAAATCTATTACTCCAGAATTTTACATGTTACAAATTTTACATGCAATTATTGTAAATTCATTAATTTTTAGTTTTATAAAATCAAATACAAAATATGTTTTTACCGCAATATTGTTATATTATATTGGCTACTATGGTTATTTTAATTTTGAAATACTAAGAGAATCAATAGCAATTGGTATATTTTTATATTCAATTAAATATTTACAAAACAAAAAATGGTTTTTATATTTTACGCTCTCATTTGTTGCGTTTTTATTTCATTTTTCTGCTATAATTTTATTTATTTTCCCCTTTATTATTAATTTAAAATTTAGTTTTTGGCGAGCGCTTTTGATCTTTGTATTGGGTATTTTATTTAGCAGTTATTTCTCCAGATTTGTTGACTCTGTAAACTTAGTAGGTGGTTTAATTACAAGTATGAAAGAATATGTTGAATACGTCCCAACCATATGGGGGATAATTTCAATTTTAGTATTATATTTGTTGTATCCCACTGTTATTTATAAATTAAGTAAATCTTTTTTAAAAATAAATTCTAATTTTTATAGTTTCCTTAGTGTTTATATCATCATTGGTGCAGCAGCTACATTTTTTTTTATCTTCTTTAGGTTTTTAAATTACCTAACTCCAATTATCTTTATTTTTTTAACAGAAATATTACATGGTTTTTTTAGAAGAAAGGATATTAGATCTATCAGAATGGCATTTGTAATTATTATTTTTCTTATTTTTTCAATAATTCATATGAATCGTTATTTTACTGATACTTCAAAATATGTTGCTTCCTCAAGGTGGTATAGCTATTGGTATCCATATTATTCAATCTTTGATAAAAAGAAAGACGAAACAAGAGAGAATTTGATAAGAGCACAAAATAATTTAAATTAAAAAGAAATTTTATGAAATTAAACATAGCCTATTCTTGTGATGAAGCTTATATATCACATACAGGTATTTCTATAGTATCTTTATTAGAAAACAATAAAGAATTTGAAGAAATTGATTTTTATTTTGTAGCAAAAGATGTTTCACAAAAATCGTTAGATCTGCTAAAAAAATTAGTTAATTCATACGGTCGTAATTTAATAGTTGTTTCGTTTTACGATATTTGTGGTGATTTAAAAATAAAGGCGCTTGGTAGACATATTGAAACAGTTTATGCAAAATTGTTTTTTGCTAGGATTAAAGAAATTGATAAAGTACTATACATAGATAGTGACACTATAATTAATGATTCATTAAAAGAATTTTGGGAGACGGATTTAACAAATGACTTAATTGGGGGAGTAGAAACATACACAGTAGATGCAAAAAAGTTACTTAATCTAAGTAAATCTGATAAATTTATAAATGATGGAGTTGCACTAATAAATTTAAAAGAATTTAGGAAACAAAATATTGAAACAAAATTTATTGAGTGTATAGCAGAATATAATGGGAATCCACCTGTTTTAAGTGAAGGAGTTATCAATAAAGTTTGTAAAGGTAAAATAAAAGTACTTCACCCTAAATTTAATTTAATGAGCGGATTGATTACCTATAAAAAAAACCGATTTTTAAACATTACTAATTATTACAGTAAAACAGTAATTAAGGAAGCAATTGATAAACCTGTAATAATACATTACTTATCGGCTTTTTATAATAGGCCTTGGGATAAAAATTGTACACATCCAATGAAAGAAAAATATTTATATTATAAATCTATATCGTATTGGAAGGATGAACCCTTACAAAGTAAAAAAATGATTTTTAGGTTAAGAGTAATAAAATTTCTTTATGATTATTTTCCAAATATTATTTTGGATTTTATAAGATTTATTATTAAGAAAAAAAGAATATTTAAATACTAAAAAATATGTTTAAAAACAAAACATTATTAATAACAGGTGGAACTGGGTCTTTTGGAAACGCCGTATTAAATCGCTTTTTACATACTGACCATTTTAAAGAAATACGTATTTTTTCACGCGATGAGAAAAAACAGGATGATATGCGTAACCAATTGAAAAACGATAAATTAAAGTTTTATATTGGTGATGTACGTGATTATAATTCGGTTGAAAAAGCAATGCGAGGTGTAGATTATGTATTCCATGCGGCAGCGTTAAAACAAGTGCCTTCCTGTGAGTTTTTCCCTATTGAAGCAACCAAAACCAATGTGTTTGGTACGCAAAATGTAATTGATGCAGCAGAAGTAAATAAGGTGAACAAAGTAATTTGTTTAAGTACCGATAAAGCTGCATACCCAATAAATGCTATGGGAATTTCAAAAGCATTGATGGAGAAAGTTGCCATTGCAGCTTCACGAAATTTAAAAGATACAACGGTTTGTTTAACACGATATGGCAATGTAATGGCATCTCGAGGTTCTGTAATACCATTATTTTTAAAACAAATTAAAGAAGGACTTCCTTTGACTGTTACAGATCCTAATATGACACGTTTTTTAATGTCCTTGGAAGAAGCTGTTGAATTAGTACTGTTTGCATTTGAACATGGAAATTCAGGAGATTTATTTGTTAATAAAGCACCTGCTAGTACTATAGGTGATTTGGCTCAGGCAATTAAAGAATTATGTAATGCAAACAATGAAATTAAGATCATTGGAACGCGTCATGGCGAAAAATTATTTGAAACTTTATGTACCAGAGAAGAGATGATAAAAGCAGAAGATATGGGTGAATTTTATAGAGTGCCTGCAGATAATAGAAATTTAAATTATGCAAGCTATTTTTCTGAAGGAGAGCAGGATATTTCTACTATTGAAGATTATCATTCTCATAATACCGAGCAGCAAAATGTTGAGGGAGTAAAAAAAATGTTATTAAAACTACCAATAATACAACAGGCAATATCCAAATAAAATCTAAAATAATTATCTAAAAAAATATGGAAGAGCCACTTGTTATAAAAGGAGCTAGTTATTCGGATGATAGAGGTAAATTGCTATACAATAATCTATTTGATGTATCCGCTATTAAACGGATTTATGTTATTGAAAATGCAAATACAGATGTAATTAGAGCTTGGCAAGGACATAAAATTGAGCAACGTTGGTTTTCAGTTGTTTCAGGAAGTTTTAAAATTAAGTTAATTGCAATTGATAATTGGGAAAAACCTTCAAAAAACTTAGCCCAACATACATTTATTTTAAATGCAAATCAGCTAGATGTACTACACATCCCAGCGGGTTATGTTAGTAGTATACAAGCAATGGAAATTGGTTCAAAATTAAATGTAATGGCTAATTATTTGTTAGGTGAAATTAAAGATGAGTATAGGTATGATGCAAATTACTTTAATGAATAAAAAAATAATGAAAAAAATAGGAATTACAGGACAGCAAGGTTTTATAGGAACTCATTTGTATAATACAATAGGTTTGTTTTCAGAAGAATTTGAGCGTATTGAGTTTGAAAGAAATTATTTTGAGAATTCTGAAAAGTTAGATGCTTTTGTTTCTCAATGTGATGTAATTGTTCATCTAGCGGCAATGAACCGTCATAACAACCCTGAAGTTATTTATAGCACAAATATAAATTTAGTTAAAAAGTTAATTGCATCATTAGAAAGAACAAATTCTAAAGCACATATTTTAATAGCCTCCTCTACTCAAGAGGAAAAAGATAATTTATATGGAAAATCAAAAAAAGAGGGAAGAGAGTTATTAATACAATGGGCATCCAAAACAGGAGCTATATTTTCAGGGTTAATTATACCAAATGTATTTGGTCCTTTTGGAAAACCTTACTACAATTCAGTTGTTGCTACTTTTTCACATCAGATAGCAAATAATGAAGAGCCAAAAATTAATGTGGATGGAGAGATGAAGTTGATTTATGTAGGGGAATTAGCAACAGAAATCATTAATAAAATTAGAAAAAATAAGAGTGAGTTTCAATATGTAGTACCTCACACTTCAAAAGCCAAAGTTTCAGAGGTTTTACATTTGCTAAAAAAATATAAGGCAGAATACCAAGATAAAGGAGAAATACCAATAATAAATAATACATTTGAATTGAATTTATTCAATACCTTTAGGTGCTATATGGATATTGCAAATTATTTTCCAGTAAAATTTACACAACATACCGATTCTAGAGGTTCATTTGTTGAAATTATTAGATTAGGAATTGGCGGTCAAGTATCCTTTTCAACAACAGTTCCAGAAATAACAAGAGGAAACCATTTTCATACCCGTAAAGTTGAACGCTTTGCAGTTATTAAAGGGAAAGCGTTAATCCAGTTAAGAAGAATTGGTACAGATGAAGTATTAGATTTTTATTTAGATGGAGAGGAACCTGCATATGTGGATATGCCAATTTGGTATACGCATAATATAAAAAATATTGGAGATGAAATATTGTATACCAATTTTTGGATAAATGAAGCCTATAATCCAAATGATGCAGATACTTATTTTGAAGAAGTTTAAAAAAATAATGAAATGAAAAAATTAAAAGTATTAACCGTAGTTGGAACACGTCCAGAAATTATCAGACTTTCAAGAGTTATCTTAAAATTAGATGAAACTGAAAGTATTGAACATATTTTAGTGCATACCGGTCAAAATTATGACTATGAATTAAATGAAGTATTCTTTAAAGATTTAGGGCTTAGAAAACCGGATTATTTTTTGAATGCAGCAGGAGGTAATGCAACAACAACTGCAGGTCAAATATTAATAAATATAGATCCTGTTTTGGAGTCGGTAAATCCTGATGCTTTTTTAGTATTAGGCGATACAAATTCTTGTTTGTGTGCCATAGCAGCTAAAAAAAGAAAAATACCTATTTTCCATATGGAAGCAGGAAACAGATGCTTTGATCAAAGAGTTCCAGAGGAAACAAATAGAAAGATAGTAGATCATATTTCCGATATTAATTTAACGTATAGTGATATTGCAAGAGAATATTTATTGCGTGAAGGGTTGCCAGCAGATAGGATAATAAAAACTGGCTCACCAATTTATGAAGTTGTAAATGCTTACAGTTCTCAAATAAATAGTTCGAATGTTTTATCTAGATTGAAATTAAAAAAAGAGAACTATTTTGTGGTTTCTGCACATCGTGAAGAAAATATTAATTCCGGTAATTTTATAAAATTAGTAGAAATACTTAATGCTATTGCAGAGACTTATAAACTGCCTATTATTGTATCCACACATCCACGTACAAAAAATAAAATTGAAGAAAAAGGAATTATATTTAATAGCTTGGTTAAGCTTATGAAACCATTAGGGTTTCATGATTACAATCAATTACAAAAAAATGCAAAAGTTGTACTTTCGGATAGTGGAACAATTTCGGAAGAATCTTCTATAATGAATTTTCCAGCTTTAAACATTAGAGAAGCCCACGAACGACCAGAAGCTATGGAAGAGGCTTCGGTAATGATGGTAGGTTTAAATACTGAACGTATTATGCAGGCATTAAAAATTATTGACACTCAAAAAAGGGGAGAAAGCAGAACTCTACGTCCTGTTTATGATTATTCTATGCCTAATGTGTCAGATAAAGTGGTGAGAATAATAGTATCCTATACAGATTATATAAACAGAGTTGTTTGGAGTAAAATAGTTTAATTTTTGATGAAACATAAAAATGTATTATATATTGGAGGGTTTGAATTGCCCGATAAAAATGCTGCAGCACATAGAGTATTATCTAATGGTAAAATATTAAATGAATTAGGATGCAAAATGTTTTACATGGGTATTTCTCACAATGAAGAATGTGATAGGAATATATTAAAAACAAAAGAGGTTAAAAATTATGGGATAGACTATAAAGTAAAGTATCCAAATAGTAAAATTGCATGGTTTAATTATTTATATAATATTTCAAGTATTGTAAGTTTAATAGAAGATAATGATATAGATTTAATTATTGCATATAATTACCCTGCTTTGTCATTATTTAAGTTATATAAATATTGTAGAAAGCAGAAAATAAAATTAATTTCTGACTGTACTGAGTGGTATGTTCCGCAAGGAAATATTTTTTTTAAAATTATAAAGGGCTTAGATACTTTTTTCAGAATGAGGGTTATTCATCCCAAATTAGATGGTTTAATTGTAATTAGTAAATATCTTAATAATTATTATTCAAATAAAAACAAAAATATTATACTCGTTCCACCACTTATAGATTTAAATGATTTAAAATGGAATCAAAAAATAAATTATAATAACCCAGTATGTAGTTTTATTTATGCAGGCTCACCAGATAGTAAAGCAAAAGACCATTTAGGAAAAATAATATCAGCATTTAAAGGTGTTAATAAAGAATTTAATTTTAGTATTCTTGGCATAACTCTTGAAGATTATAATAAAATATGGCAAGATTCGCCAATACCTTCTTCTTTAAATGAAAAGATTAAGTTTTATGGAAGAGTATCTAATATTGAGGTAATAAAAAATCTGAAAAAGGCCGATTTTTCAATTTTCATAAGGGAAGATAATTTAATAACTAAAGCAGGATTTCCAACTAAATTTGTAGAGTCAATAACTGCAGGAACACCTGTTTTGTCTAATAAATGTAGTAATATTGATGACTATTTGATAGAGGGTGAAAATGGATTTTTTTTAGACATATCAGATGTTTCCACTTTAACTAATTCTTTAAATTTTGTCTTAAATCAAAGTAGAGATTTAATTGATGAGATGAAATTAAATTGTAAAAAATATAGTAGGTTTAATTATTTAGAATACAAAGACGACTTTATGCGTTTGTTAAGTTTTCATAAATAAAAATATGTTTCATAAAAAAATATTTTCAATTACTGAATAGTTGAGAATATAATAAATATTTTAATGATTATTTAAAAAAATGAAAATAGCATTAGTAGAAAATTTTGGATCAGATTTTGTTGGAGCTCGGTTGCGATTTGCTGTTTTTTTAAAGGAAAAAGGCATTGAGGTTACTGCAATTATTCCACAAGATGGCCATCGTGAATTTGTTGAAAATAGAGGTATAGGTGTAATAGAAGTTGGAGCTAATATTCGTGGCAATGGAATAAAAAATAAATTTGAATATGCCAAACAGTTAAAACAGATTTTAAAAAAAGAATCTTTTGATATTGTTCATTTTTATAGGTTACAGCCAAATATTATAGGTACATTTATAGCAGGTATATATACGAAATCCAAGATTGTAAATCATGTTACAGGTTTAGGAGTTGCGTTTACTAACAAATCTTCAAAAAATAGATTGTTTCAATTTGTAATTAAGTTTTTATATAAATTTAACAATGTTTGTTTTAGGCCGTATACAATTTATCAAAATAAACATGACAGTTTTGATTTAGGAATACAAAAAAGAGCTATATGTATTGAGGGAAGTGCAGTGAATGAATCAAAATTTTATAAAGAGTTAGCCTTAAAAAAGCAGGATGAAATTTTAAGCTTGAAAAGTGAGCTCAAAATTCCTATACAAGGAGCTAAGGTATTTTTATTTGTTTCAAGATTATTAAAGGAAAAGGGTATTTTACAACTCATTGATGGTTTTATTAAGGCTCAAAATGAAACGGATGAACCAATTTATTTAGTTTTAGTTGGATGGAGTGATTCTGAAAACCCTTCTTCAGTTAAGCCAAAGGAACTTGAAGCCCTAATTAAAAATTATAATAATATACTATTTCTCGGAAAGCGTTCGGATGTTGATTTATTAGTTACTTTAAGTGATGTTTGCATTTTACCAACCTATTATAGAGAAGGTACACCAAGATTTTTATTAGAGGCAATGGCTTTGGGTAAAGCTATTATTACTACTGATATGCCAGGTTGTGATCATTTAATTGAAAATAATGAGAATGGGCAATTAATTGAACCAAAAAGTGTGGATGAAATTAAAAATTCTATTTTAAAAATTATTGATAGGGACCTTGTTAAATTAGGAATTAAAAGTAATGAATTGTACCATAATAAATTTTCGGAAAAAAGAGTCTATTCATCCATTTTAAATCTTTATGAATCAATTTTAAAATAGGAATGAAAATATTAATAACAGGTAATAATGGGTTTGTAGGCTCAAACTTGAGCTTATATCTTCAAGAAAAAGGTTTTCAACTAGTTGGAATTACCAGAACCCCAAAAACAACCAATGAAATCAACTATAATTCACTTTCAACAGAAATTTGGGATGAATCCGATGCAATTATTCATTTGGCGGGCAAAGCACACGATTTAAAAAATACATTAGACGAGCAAGAATATTTTGAAGTAAATACCGAGCTAACTAAAAAATTATTTCAACAATTTTTAAAAAGTACTTGTAAAGTATTTATTTATATGAGTTCTGTAAAAGCAGTAGCAGATAAAGTGGCAACTACTTTAACGGAAAATGTTGAGCCAACTCCTGCAACCCCCTATGGAAAATCTAAATTAGCAGCAGAACAGTATTTATTATCTCAAAAACTTCCAAAAGGAAAATTCTTATATATTTTAAGACCTTGTATGATTCATGGTCCGGGTAATAAAGGAAATTTGAATTTATTATATAAGTTAGTTTCAAAAGGAATACCTTATCCATTGGGGGCCTTTAAAAATAAACGTTCTTTTTTGTCTATAGAAAATTTAAATTTTCTAATTTTAGAATTATTAAAACAAAAACCATCTTCAGGTGTTTATAATGCAGCCGATGATGAGGCTATAGCAACAACTGATTTAATTAAATTAATGTCAGAGTCACTTGATAAAAAGCCAAGAATAGTTAGTGTTACTCCAAAATTTGTAAAAGTATTAGCTACTTTTGGAACTTTAGTTAAATTGCCTTTTACAAAAGAAAAATTGCAAAAGTTAACGGAGAACTATGTGGTAAGTAATCAAAAAATAAAAGATACCCTAAATATTCAATTACCAGTTAGTACTAAAAAAGGATTGATTAGAACAATTAAATCATTTAATAATAAATGAATTATCTTTTAATTACAATTTTACTGATAATTTGTGCCGTGATATATATAAGATTGGCACAAAAATTTAATATTGTGGATAACCCTAATTTTAGAAGTTCACATACCATACCAACTATTAGAGGTGGAGGTATTTTATTTTATATGGCTGTAGCATTATTTTTTATGCTATCTGATTTTAAATATCCATATTTTTTTATAGGTATTAGCAGTATAGCCTTAATAAGCTTTATAGACGATATTGAAACACTATCCGCCAAAGTTCGCCTACCATTTCAATTTTTTGCCATAGCATTGGTAGTCTACCAAACAGGGTTATTTGATAGTTCAATTCTGATAATTATTTCCTTATTAATCGTAGGTGTTGGATTTATTAATCTTTACAATTTTATGGATGGTATTAACGGTATAACAGGTTTGTATAGTTTGGTGGTTTTAAGCGGATTTTTACTGTTAAATTATAATAATCAGATTGTTGAAACAAATTTGTTGTATTACAGTATATTGTCTATAGGTGTTTTTGGATATTACAATTTCAGAAAAAAGGCGCGTATGTTTGCTGGAGATATTGGTAGTATTACATTAGCCATGTTGGTGTTGTTTTTAGGGTTGCTGTTTCTATTTAAATTAGAAGCGCCTGTAATTATTTTATTGATGTTGGTATATGGGTTAGATAGTGTTTTAACTATTGCGTATAGGATATATTTAAAAGAACATATTATGCAACCACACAGACATCATATTTATCAGAAGCTGGTAGATGTTAAAAAATGGTCACACTTACAGGTTTCAGGGATGTATGCAGGAATTCAACTAGTAGTAAATGTTTTGGTGTTAGTTACTTATAAATTACCTATTTCTGAACAAATGGGAATTGTTGTGGTTTGTATTGTGCTGGGTGTTTTAGGGTACGTTTGGTTGTTTAAGATGTTAAAGATTACAAAGGTGAAGATGCTGAACGAAAACTTAAAGTAATCCGAAATGTACGTCCTCCTAAGCGCAACTTCATCCTGAACTTGTTTCAGGATCTCACGAACAGGATTTCAAAACACACAGATGCTGAACTAAATTCAGCATGACGAAAACTTAAAGTAATCCGGAACATACGTCCTCCTATGCGCAACGTCATCCTGAACTTGTTTCAGGATCTCACGAACAGGAGCTCAAAACACACAGATGCTGAACTAAATTCAGCATGACGAAACTTAAAAATAATTGTATTGAAAGAAAGTTACATTTATATAACTAGTAATAAAAACCGAACTGTATTATATATAGGTGTTACTTCAGATTTAATCAAAAGAATTGAGGACCATAAGAATGGCAAAGGTTCAATATTTACAAAAAAATATAATGTAAATGAATTGTTGTATTTTGAAAAATTCAATGCTATAAATTTAGCAATCAGCAGAGAAAAACAACTAAAAAAGTGGCATAGTGACTGGAAATGGAATTTAATAAAAGAAAGTAATCCTAATTTATTGGATTTGTGGGAATTTTTGCAACCATAACTTAATTATTTACGGTTATTCTGAGCGCAATATCCTCCAGAACAAACGTCATCCTGAACATAACGTCATCCTGAACTTGTTTCAGGATCTCACAAAAAGGAGTTCAAAACATACAGATGCTGAACTAAATTCAGCATGACGAAATCTTAAAATAATCTGGAACATACGTCCTCCTAAGCGCAACATCATCCTGAACTCGTTTCAGGATCTCACGAACAGGATTTCAAAACACACAGATGCTGAACTAAATTCAGCATGACGAAACTTAAAGCAATCTGGAACATACGTTATCCTGAGCGCAACGTCATCCTGAACTTGTTTCAGGATCTCACGAACAGGATTTCAAAACATACAGATGCTGAACTAAATTCAGCATGACGAAATCTTAAAGTAATCTATAAAAAGATACTTAACAAATTATAAAAGATGCCTTTCTTTTTTTAAAAGAAAGGCATCTTTTATTCAAAACAAAACAACTTATAAAAAAAAAGAAGGCAACATTATTGCCTTCTTTTAACGTTACCTTATAACTAAAAATTAAGAAACTTGCTCGTATTTAACATTCGCAAGCAAATTCCTAAATTCTCGTGCAGGTCTAAATCGCACATTTAGACTCTTAATTTTAGAAACCGTAAATTCAGGAGCTGTATCAGCACCCTCTGCGGATAAAGTACTTCTAAAAGTCCCAAAATCACCCAGCTTAATAATTTTGCCATTTGCAATTTCATCAGGAATTATTTGTAACAAACCTTCTAAAACAGCCATGGCGTCCATGGTACTTACGGTACTTTCTCTGCTGATTCTTTTTGCAAAATCACGCAAGGTTAATTCTTCCTGTGCTTGTTTAACAGGAAAGAATTTTTTTGGAGCGGCCAAATCAATAGGATTAACACGTTCCATTAATGAATATTTAATCATAACTTTTTTTTATGTTGTATAACATTGAAAAAGGCTGTTATACCGACGCCTTATAAAAAATAAACACATTATGGTACATCTTTATTGAATAAATCTAACAAATCCTTTGTGCGTAGGCTTGTTTGAACTAGTTTTTGATATAAAAACCAGGATGTAGGTTCCTAAAATTAAGTCATAATTCCTCCTTTCTGCATTGATTTGAATGCAATTAATTTTTTTGTTAAAAATTTAGGTAGGATAAAAGAAGTGTTGTAAATTTGTATTGTAAAAAATAAACACAACGCTTCTTTTAGCGTAACCTTATTAAAAAGTCTTAAAGCGCCAACTTTAGGACTTTTTTATTTTTTCAAATTTAAAGATTTATATTCTCTTTTAAATTTAAATTAAGAAATAGTTATGCACATTTTGCGTCTATAAACTATTTCTTTTGTTAAGAAATAATTATAAATGATGGTACAAAAATATGGTAGAAAATCACCATTTCAGAAAAAGGCCTTTTTTAACAAAAAAATAAATAAAACAGCATAGTTCTCGATACCTTTTTGTTTCATTACCTTATACAAAAACTACTCGAACTGACGTGGAAGGTATATGGTGGGGCAGTTATGTTTTTACACTAGTCAGACTATGCCATTACGAAGGAGGTACGACTGAAGTAATCTGTCTCAAATTAATTGATTGCTTCATGTTTTTACCAAAACTTCGCAATGACGGATTATAGCAAGGAAAACAGAATAATATAAAATTAGAAAATCCTTCAACCCTTCGATAAAAACTCAGGACAGGCTCTGTTCAGAAGGACAAGGTTAGAAAGAAATTATATAGAAAAACACAAGTTCAAGTAACAGCGAGGCGTATTTTTACGACATGCAGTCTGTTTAAAAGAATCAGGTAGTGTCAATATAAATCTTATTAGTTTACTAAAATGTTTTTTAAACATTTTCTACATGTTCCACTATGAAATGACGAAACAACTATAAGATCAATTAGCTTGATTTTTCTATCTAAAAATAATAGAAAAAAAAGCTTGGCTAAGCTTAGCCAATTACAACTGTTTAAACTATAATAATTTAATTTTATTTGCAGTTTTAATCTTAAAAAAAAACGTAATTTGTAATTAAAATTAAAACCAAAACGGTAGTAGTACTTGAACGGAAAAAAAATATATAAATTTTCTGAAAATACCCTTTCATTATTTAGTATAAAGGCTATAGAATTAGGATTAACTATTTTTTTAATTCCTTATTTAATTTCTAAGGTGGGATTATTAAATTATGGAAGCTATGCATTTGCAATGGCATTGATTATTTTTTTGCAAAATGTTATGAATTATGGTTTTAATTTAGCCACAGTTAGAGAGGTTGCCAAAAACAAAAAGGATAAAAGGGTTATAAATGAAATATTTAGTACGGTATTTTCTGTAAAAATATTTTTATTAATAGTTATTTATGGTTTTTTATTAACACTTATTTTTTTAATTCCTGAATATTATTCTCAAAAAAAAATGTATTTTTTTGCTTCATTTCTATTAATTGGAGATTTATTTTCTTTGCGCTGGTTTTTTTTGGGAATGGAGCAAATGAAATTTAAAGCAATTATTAATTTTTTTTATACTCTTTTATATCTTTTATTTGTTTTAATATTAGTTCAAAATGAAACAGATTTTTATTGGATACCATTTGCAGAGGGAATGGCATTACTAATTGTATCCATGATTTCTTTTGTCATGGTAATCCATCGTTATCAAATCATTATCAAATTAATTTCTATTTCAGAGATAATTAACTATTTAAAATTAAATTTTAGTGCTTTTGTAAATTTATTATTACCTTCAACTTTTAGTATAGTTGCTGTTTTTTTGGTTGGAGTTTTTGGTATGCCAACTCAAGTGAGTTTTATGCAAGTTGGAGTAAAAGTTTCTAATGCGTTTTGTACATTGAATTCCATTTTAACATTGGCTTTTTATCCAATGGTTAATAGAAATAAAAGTATTATGTTTAATTCAAGAGTTGTATTATTAACTATAGGCGTAATATTGAGTTTAACCATGTATTTTACTAGCGATTATCTTATAACAAATTGGCTTAGAATTGAAACGTCAGAGAATATTAATCACCTAATTAAAATTGTTTATTTATTAAGCCCAATGCCAATTTTGGTTGCCATTATTTCAAGTTATGGTATAAATGGTTTACTGCCTTTTTTAAAAGATAAAATATTCAGTTATATAAATGTGTTTTCCATGTTGTTTATGATTTTATTAGCATGGATACTTATACCAGTTTTTAAATTTTATGGAGGAGCAATTGCATTTTTAGGAGCTAGATTTGTTCATGCGGGCTTATCCTATTTTTTATTTAAAAAAATGAAAAAAAGTGTTTAAAAAATTAAAGAATTATAATACAACTAAATTATCAAGACTATTATTTATAGTGTTGTCAGTTTTTAGCTTTTTTTTTATTTTTTTGAATACAGGTGTTAGGTATGATTTATGGATATTGACGGTGTTTTTTCTTATAGCATTTTTTTCATTGTATAGTATTTTTATGTCAATGGATACTAGAGGTTTTTCATTAAATAAGTCTTTTGGCCTTTTCTTTTATTTTTTCTTTTCTTTAGCACCCGTTTTTCAATTTAAAAATAAACTTTCTTTTTTTATAACAGATTATTTACCAAGTGAAGTGTATTTAAAATCTGGTATAATTTTGCTAAGTATTTTACTCTTTTATATATTGTTATATCATATTGGGTTTAATTATTTACGTAGAAATAAATTTATGAGTTTAAAAGGTAAATTTAAACAAGGCAAAAAAAATGAAGATAATTTAGTTGCGATGTACGTCTTAGTTATAATTTCATTTATTAGCTTTATGTACCTAATAAAATGGGATTGGACATTACTATTATATCGCCCCTTTCTGTATAGATTAAAATACAATACAAACCTAGGATTTGTAGGCTACGCCATATCGTTAATTTTAAGGTTAATTCCTTTTATAGTTTTGTTGTATTATAAAATTCAAAATAAAACTAATAATAAGCATACTTATTTTTTTCTAATAATGTTGTTATTGGTAAATTTTCCTACCTCATTGTCCAGAGGTGTTTTAGCCATTATATATATTCCAGTTTTAATTTTGTTTATACCTAAATTAAGACAAGGAGTAAATTATGTGCTATTATTTATGGGAGGTTTATTGATCATATTTCCATTGTTTAATAATTTTAGATACTTGAAAGAAGGAATGGTTAATTTAAATTTTGAATTATTTAATACCGCACATTTTGATGCCTTTCAGAATTTTGCTTTGTTAATAGATAAAAATATTATTACAAATGGAAATCAGTTTTTGGGGAGCATATTGTTTTTTATTCAAAAATCTCAATGGGGAAGTAAACCAAATGGAACAGGGCATTTACTAGCAGAAACCATAGATTATTCTTATTTAAATGTTTCTATGCCTTATTTTGGAGAGGGATATGCAAATTGGGGTTATTTAGGAATCATTTTATTCTTAATATTTATTGCATTTTTCAATGCCTTTTTTGATGTAATTAGTAAGGAAATGAACTTAAAAATTTGGCTATATGGTTTATATCTTATTTTATTAGGCTTTGAATTTTATTTAATGAGAGGTGATTTGTATAGTTCAATAAAAATATTTTCCAGTTTTTTAATAGCAATGTTAATGGTATGGTTGCTACTTTTAATCCATTCAAAAATAATTAAGAAATTACTTTCTAAAGTATAAAATTATGAACAAGACCTTATTAATAGTAGTTAATGTGGATTGGTTATTTTTAGCACATCGATTAGAAATAGCAAAGGAAGCTCTAGGTCAAGGCTTTAAAGTTACAGTTGTTGCTAGAGATACAGGAAGAAAAGCAGAAATTGAAAACGCAGGTTTTCAATTTATCAATCTAAATATTTCTAGATTAGGAGTGAATCCGTTTTTTGAGTTTAAAACAGTTTATGAATTATTTAAAATATATAAAACATTACAACCAGCTATAGTATATCAGGTAACCCTGAAGCCAGTTATATATGGAACATTTATAGCTAGGTTTTTAAAAATTAAATCGGTGAATGCCATTAGTGGTTTAGGCTATAATTTTACAGATAAAAGACGTAGTTATGTCCAACAAATTATGCTTTTTTTTATGAGAATTGGGTTTAATAAAAAGTATAACTTTTTAGTTTTTGAAAATGAAGATGATTATAAAGAGTTAGATGCATTAAAAATTATTAACAATAAAAATAATTATAGGATTATAAAAGGAGTTGGAGTTAATTTAGTAGATTTTAAGCATGAGGACTTTGTTAAAAAAGAAAAACTAATTATTTTATTTCCGGCTAGAATGTTGTGGGATAAGGGTGTTAGGGAATTTGTTGAAGCAGCTAAAATTTTACAAGAAAAATATTTTGATAAAATATACTTTAAATTGTGTGGAATGATTGATAAAGGGAATATAGCATGTGTATCAGAAAATTATTTGAAACAAATTGAAATTGAGAATTATTTGAAGTGGTATGGACACCAAAAAGATATTAAATACTTTTATAAAAATGCAGATATTGTTGTTTTACCATCTTATAGAGAAGGATTACCAACTTCCCTTATTGAAGCTTGTGCTATTGGAAGACCTATTATTACCACTAATGCCATTGGGTGTAAAGAGTGTGTAGATGAAGGATTAAATGGATACAAAGTACCTGTAAAATCAACAATAAAATTAGCAAAAGCCATAGAAAAATTAATTGTGAGCTCTAAGCTTAGAAAAGCTATGGGAATTAGATCTAGACAAAAAGCAGAAGCTGAATTTGATAAGAAGGCTGTAATTAAAGAACATCTAAAAATTTTTAATGAGATGATTTAAAATAGGGAAGGCAATTAAGTATTTATTGATATCTTTTCATTTCATAACTCAAAAGCTATTTAAATGAGGTAAAGGTTTATGGCAGAGAAAATATTTACATTAGTATTCGAAAGGCTTAGACGGACTCATCGTCACTTCGAGTAATTTTTCAGTAAAAAATAGTATCGAGAAGTATTTTGTTTATTTTTATATTAAAAATGGTTGTAATTTTAGCCCAATAATAAGCTAAAAAATGAATAAAAAAATATGGCTTTCATCACCTCATATGAGTGGGAATGAGCAAAAGTATGTACAAGAAGCTTTTGATACTAATTGGATTGCTCCGTTAGGGCCAAATGTAAATGAATTTGAAAATGCTATTCAAAACTATATAGGTCAAAATAAATCTGTTGTGGCTTTAAGTTCAGGTACAGCAGCTTTACATATGGCACTTATTTTAGCTGGAGTTGAATTTGGAGATGAGGTTTTATGTCAAAGTTTTACATTTTCTGCTTCGGCAAACCCAATAATATATCAGGGAGCCAAACCAATTTTTATAGATAGTGAACCCGACACTTGGAATATGTGCCCGTTGGCATTAGAAGAAGCTGTTAAAATAAGTTTAAAGAAGGGCAAAAAGCCCAAAGCTATTATTATAACCCATACCCATGGTATGCCTGCTAAAATAATGGAGCTGTTGGCTATAGCAATTAAGTATAAAATTATTTTAATAGAAGATGCCGCAAGTGCACTGGGTTCGTCCTATAAAGGCCAAATGTGTGGCACTTTTGGAGATTTTGGAATTTTATCCTTTAATGGAAATAAAATTATAACGACTTCAGGTGGAGGTGCTTTAATTTGTAAAGACGAAAAAACAAAGCAAGAAGCCATTTTTTTAGCAACACAAGCAAGGGATAATGCACCACATTATGAACATAGTAAAATTGGTTATAATTTTAGAATGAGTAATATTCTTGCAGGGATTGGTAGAGGGCAAATGGAAGTGTTAGACAAGCGAATAGATCAACGAAGAGCTATGCACCAATTTTATAAAGAAATATTTAAAAACAGAAGTGATATTTTTATGTTAGAAGAGCCTTCTTCAAATTTCTATTCAAATTTTTGGTTAACCACTATTTTATTAAAATCTTTTGAGCAAAGAGAAAAACTTCGATTATATTTAGAAAAACAGCATATAGAATCTAGACCTTTATGGAAACCAATGCATTTACAACCCGTTTTTAAAAAATACCAATATTTTGGAACAGAACTTTCTGAAGAATTATTTAAAAAAGGTTTATGCTTACCTTCTGGATCAAATTTAAGGAATAATGATAAGATAAGAATTTCTAAAGCCATTCATAATTTTTTAGAAACTAACTAGAAATAAATCAATGTATAAGCTAGATAGTAATAAATAGCTGTTTGGAATTCTTTACTAAAAAATAAGTTGAGCTAATAGTTGTTTCTAAAATTTTATTTATTGCTAAAATTCTAGATTTGAAGATTTAGGTATAAATGTTTATATTTGCAATCTCTTCCCTAGTTATGAAAAAAGAAATAAAAAATGAAAAAGTTGTGTTTTACAATAGTTGTACATAGAAGTACACTAAAGTTGTTTAAATGGAGTTCTAATATTAATAAAATAGTTTAGTATGAAAAGAAGAATGCTAAAAAGGTTTGTTAAATATAGTACGCCTAGGTGGATTGTATTACTTATTGATGTTTATATTGTTGGAAATACTTTTCTTTTAGCCTATTTAATACGGTTTAATTTCAATTTCAACTTTAATGTATCAAAACTAATTTTTCAGGAACCTTTAGTTATAATAGCAGCTTTAATTAGCTTTTATGTTGTAGGTTCTTATAAGGGAATTATTAGACACACAGGCTTACGTGATGCTATAAAAGTGACTTCAGCAAGTTTTTTGATGTTGGTATTTTTAGTTGTTTTTGTTTTAATAAATAGAGTAACTGGAGTTTTTAATAATTTTACAATTCCACTGTCCATTTTAATTATCCATTTTCTTCTAAACACAATAGTGCTAATTGCCAGCAGATTTCTATTTAAAGAAATTTATAATTTAATCTTCTCTAATTTAAAAAACGAAACAAGAGTTTTAATTTATGGAGCAGGAGAATCTGGTATAATTACACATAATGTTTTAAAACAAGATAAAACATCTAAAATTAAGGTAGTAGGATTTGTTGATAACAACAAAAATAAAATAGGAAAAGAAATTAATGGTTTAAAGGTTTATAGGTCTAATACTATTGATGAAGATTTTATAATTAAAAAAAATATTAGTGAAATAATTATTTCCATTCAATATATTAGGTCAACACAATTAATGAAAATTGTCCAAAATATATCTGAGCTACCAGTTAAAGTTAAAATTGTACCACCAGTAAAAGATTGGATTAATAATAGTTTAAAAGCAAATCAAATAAAAAAAATAAAAATTGAAGATTTGTTAGGTAGAGCACCTATAGATTTGAAAAATCCTAAATTAGAAAAGGAATTTGAAAATAAAATTGTTTTAGTTACAGGAGCTGCAGGTTCAATTGGTAGTGAAATAGCGCGTCAAATTGAATATTTTAAGTATAAACAACTAATTTTAGTAGATCAGGCAGAATCAGACCTTTATAATTTACAACAATATTTTTGGAATAAAGGCGTAAAAAATTTCACAGCCATTGTTGGTGATATTAGAAATGAGGAAAGAATGCGGTCTTTATTTGAAGAATTTCATCCAAATCTGGTGTTGCATGCAGCTGCATATAAGCATGTTCCATTTATGGAACAATACCCAAATGAAGCAATTGGAGTAAATGTAAAAGGAACTAAAATTATTGCAGATTTATGTATTGAATTTAAATCTGAGAAATTTGTAATGATTTCAACGGATAAAGCTGTAAACCCTACTAATGTTATGGGGGCAACCAAGCGTATTGCAGAAATGTACATTAATAGTTTAAATAAACTGCAAGAAACTAAATTTATTACCACCCGCTTTGGAAATGTTTTAGGTTCTAATGGTTCGGTTATTCCACTATTTCAATCACAAATTGAAAACGGGGGACCACTTACTTTGACAGATAAAAGAATTACCAGATACTTTATGACAATCCCTGAGGCATGTAAATTAGTTTTAGAAGCAAGCACTATGGGAAATGGAGGTGAAATCTTTGTGTTTGATATGGGAGAATCCATAAAAATTATGGATTTAGCTATAAATATGATTCATTTATCTGGATTAAAATACCCAGAGGATATAGATATTAAAATTGTAGGATTAAGACCTGGAGAAAAAATTAAAGAAGAGCTTTTAGCGAATGATGAAAATACAATTCCTACACACCACAAGAAAATTATGATAGCAAAAACAAGAAATATAAATGCTAAATTAATTAAAAAGAAAATAGAGGATTTGTGTGCTATTAATACAGATTTAGATGCTAAAAAATCTGTTGCTGAAATGAAAAAAATTGTACCAGAATTTATTTCCAATCATTCTGTTTATGAAAAATTAGATGTTAATAATAACCCTAAAGTAATAGAGCTTAAAAGAGCCTAAAATGATATCGCTATAATATCTTTGATCTAATTGTTTAGAAAAATCCTGTTTTAGATAGTTTTATAAACCCTCCAAAATTTACAGGTCTATATGTTCCAGTATCAAATGAAGAGCTTACAGTAATGGTAAAAGGTAAATTTTTTAACTTGGGAAAAGTTACTGCTAGAAAACCAGAAAATTGCTTTGGCTGAGGATGGTATTCGTAATCAAACCATCCAACATAGGTTGCATGACTAAAAATAGCTTTATATTTTAGGTTATGTAAATTTCCATTCCAACCAAAATTAAAAGCAATAAACCTATTATCTCCTAAAATTATTCCGTTAGAAACACCTTCTTCATTTAAGGGAGTAGCTGTAAAATAAGGAGAACCAATAGTATTCCCATAATAGGTCCATCCAGAATTGTACACAAAGTTGTTAAAATAATTATCACGCCCTCTACCACCATTAGCGTCATCAGGGGCATTTGCTCCACTCATATGTTTGGTATAGGTAAACTCCAATAGAACCTGATTTATAAAACTTTTAGGTTTATTTAAATCAACAAATACACCATACAATCCATCGCGCCAATTTTGCATTTCTCTACCAGATCTATCTTCAAAAGGATGCGAATAATAAAAATTCCAGTTCGTTTTTAAACCTTTGTAATTTAATTGTAATAAATAGGCGCCAATTGTATTGCCTAATGCATTTATTTGATCTCCTTCACTAGCACTTGTTCCTCCTGAGCTTCCGGTAATAATTTTAATATAATCTTTTAATCCAGAGGGTTGCTTACCATAAATTGGAGAAGTCCCTCCCCATTGTACATAATGATCTAAACCAGTAATCACAGCTAACTTTGAGTTTAAACTAGATTTAAAATACAAACTTTTATGATGTAAATGTACGTGGTTAACAATGCGTTTATCATTCATTAAATATTCTGCATAATTAAATTTTATGCTAAGCCAGTTTTTAGCAAAAGGTAGTTTTATATAGGCATTGCTAGCAATGTTTATACCTGGTAAAGCTCTTGTATTGGTTGATTTTAAAATGTTTCCATTAGAACTGGAAAGACCTTCCCATTGTATGGCATCATTTTTATTTCCTAGGGTTATATGCCATTTCTTAAATTGTAAAGTACCATAAAGTTCATTAATCATGATTTTTTTGGAAGGAGATAAAAAGCCAGTAAAAGAGGCTTTATACTCAAAATTAAAAGAATTTTTTTTAGCGGGAATTTCACCGAAAAAGGACGTGTTTACCGAAGCGAAATCCGTATTAGGAACGGTTCCAAAAGTATTAGCAGTTAACCAAAAAGGCAAAGTGTTTTTAGTAGTAGCAGCGCCATTTAATGCGATAGAATAGTTAGTAGAGTTTTGACTAAAACCAATTTGGTATTGTACGATACTTAGAAAAATAATTAGGGATACTAAATGGCGTTGTTTCATTCCAATGAATTTTTTACAAATGTAATTAATTATTTAGGAAGTATTTTTATACCCTAAATAATATAGATGTTTGTTATTACAGGATGAGGCGCATAGGAGATGTTAAGCGATTCTTTTAAGCAGACAGGCTACTGCGTTGTGAAATACGTCTCGAAGTGGTGTGCATACTTAATACTACAAAATGAAAGATTACCTATTTGTATAACTAGTAATAACAGTTTAAGCAACATTTTTTTAAAAAAGAGTTGCATTTTTAAAATTATTGTATAGATTTGTTGCTCAAACAAGAATTATGAGAAACATTAACACTTGGAATAGCTTTTATTTTTACTTTTATTTTAACAATAAGAGATGAGGCTTTGTGTGTTAATTTTTAATAAATAATATAATAGTCTCGATTTAATCGAGATTTTTTTTTGACTAAATTTTAGGATATGAAAGTCGCAATTCAAGGTATAAAAGGATCATTTCACCATTTGGTAGCAAATCATTATTTCGGTAAAAATATTGAATTGGTAGAGTGTTTATCCTTTAGCAAATTGCCAGTTTTATTACAGACTAATAAAGCGGAAGTAGCGGTAATGGCAATTGAAAACTCCATTGCAGGAGCTATTTTACCTAATTACACACTAATTGACGAACATAACTTAACTATTTCCGGAGAATATTATTTATCTATACGCCATAATTTAATGGCTTTAGAAAATCAAAAAATAGAGGATATAAAAGAAGTATATTCTCATCCAATGGCATTATTACAATGTCACGAATTTTTTAAAAAATATCCAGAAATTAAATTAATTGAAGATACCGATACAGCTTCCGTAGCAAAACGAATTCAAAAACAAAAATTGAAAGGAGTTGGTGCAATTGCAAGTACAACAGCGGCAGATATTTATAAGTTGAAAATTTTAGCAGCAGATATCCAAACCATTACCAATAATGCCACTCGATTTTTTGTGCTAACAAAATCTGAAAATAAACATAGCGTATCCGCAAATAAAGCATCTATTAAATTTATAGCAAGTGACGAAACAGGAAGTTTAGCCGAAGTGTTAACCATTTTAGCAAAGCACCATTTAAATCTATCTAAAATACAGTCGCTTCCAGTAATGGAAACACCTTGGAAGTATGCTTTTTTTGCAGATTTTATTTTTAATAGTTATGCCGATTATTTTAATGCGCTAGAAGAAGTAAAACACAAAGTAGAAATGTTGCAAGTACTTGGAGAATATACAAAAAGTAAAAGATAATGATACCAAAAGCAGAACGATTACATAGTGTAGAAGAATATTACTTTTCAAAAAAGTTACGAGAAGTAGCCACTTTGGAAAAAGAAGGTAAACCTATTATTAATATGGCAATTGGTAGCCCAGATTTGCAACCTCCACAAAAAGTTATACAAGCTTTAGAGGCTACTTCTAAGCTAGAAAACGCACACAGTTATCAAAGCTATCAAGGTATTCCAGCTTTGCGTTTGGCAATGTGTGATTTTTATGATAAAAATTATAAGGTATCCTTAAACGAAAATGAAGTAATGCCTTTAATGGGCTCAAAAGAAGGAGTAATGATGATTTCTTTAGCCTTTTTAAACGTTGGAGATGAAGTTTTAATTCCTGATCCCGGTTATCCAACTTATACGTCTGTGACAAAATTAGTAGGTGCAAAACCTGTTTTTTATAACTTGAATGCTAAAAATAACTGGCTTCCTGATTTTGAAGAATTAGAAAACCAAAATTTAGAAAAAGTAAAAATAATGTGGGTAAATTATCCGCATATGCCAACTGGTACAAAAGGAACTGCCGATGCCTTTCAAAAAATAGTTTCTTTTGCTAAAAAGCATCAAATTTTAGTAGTAAATGATAATCCATATAGCTTTATTTTAAATGAGAATCCTTTAAGTATTTTAGCTACAGATGGCGCTAAAGAAGTAGCTTTAGAATTAAATTCGCTAAGTAAATCCTTTAATATGGCCGGATGGAGAGTTGGATTAGTTGTTGGAAGCGAAAAATATATAAAAGCTATTTTACAGGTAAAAAGTAATATGGATTCTGGTATGTTTTTGGGGATTCAAAAAGGAGCAATAGCCGCTTTAAAAACTTCAAATGAATGGTTAGCTAACCTAAATGCGATATATGAAAAAAGAAGAAAAATTGTTTGGGAAATTATGGAGGTACTAAACTGTACCTATTCAAAAAATAGCAGTGGATTATTTGTGTGGGGTAAATTACCAAATGGTATCAATGAAATTGACCTTACAGACAAATTATTAAGTAATAATAATATTTTTATTGCTCCAGGGAGTATTTTTGGAACTAACGGGAAAGGGTATATTAGAGCATCATTATGTGTGCCGGTGGTTAAATTAAAGGAAGCTTTACAACGTTTAATAACAGTATAATATGAAAAAATTAGTAGTTATAGGGTTAGGTTTAATAGGCGGTTCATTAGCACTAGATTTAAAGAAGCGATTAAATTATACGGTTTTCGGTTTGGATGCAGAAGAAGCACATCTTAAAAAGGCATTGGAATTAGGAATTATAGATAAAATAGCAGAAAATAAAGATATTAAAGAAGCAGAAGTTGTAATTGTTGCAACTCCTGTAAATAGTATTGCTTCAGTTTTACAAAATGTATTGGATAACTTACCTAAAGAGGCTTTGGTTTTTGATGTTGGATCGGTTAAAAATGAAATTTGTGAAGCGATAGCAAATCATCCAAACAGGAAAAATTATGTAGCAGCTCATCCATTAGCGGGGACAGAGTTTTCGGGTCCGGAAGCTGCTATTTATAAGTTGTTTGATGAAAAAGTTAATATTATTTGTGAAACGGAAAAAAGCGATTGGAGAATATTAGACAAAGCAATTAGTATATTTAAAGCATTAAATATGCGAATTAAAATGATGAATCCTGTAGAACACGATAGGCACATAGCTTATGTTTCGCATTTGTCCCACGTAAGCTCTTTTATGTTAGGAAAAACAGTACTGGAAATTGAAAAAAATGAACAACATATTTTTGATATGGCAAGTACAGGTTTTGCTTCAACTGTTCGTTTAGCAAAAAGTGCATCCTCTACTTGGACACCCATTTTTATGCAAAATAAAGTAAATGTAATTCGATCATTAGAAGAGTACATTAAAAATTTATCGGAATTCAAACAATTGTTAGAAAACGATGAAGAGCAACTATTAAATGAAACTATGGACAATACAAATTATATAAAAACCATTTTAAATGGTATTAAATAACAAAATAGAAAGTGAATTAAAATGGAAATAAAAAAAGAAAACAGACAGTGGTTAGATAATTTAAATTTACCGCATCCAATTGTAATAGCAGGTCCTTGTAGTGCTGAAACGGAAAAACAAGTTTTAGAAACAGCACATTTACTAAAAAACACCGATACAAATGTTTTTAGAGCGGGTATTTGGAAGCCTCGTACACGTCCAGGAGGATTTGAAGGGGTTGGGGAAATAGGATTACCTTGGTTACAGAAAGTAAAAGAAGAAACAGGATTGTTAACTACAACAGAAGTTGGAAATGCACACCATGTAGAACTAGCATTAAAACATAAGGTAGATATTTTATGGATTGGCGCTAGAACTACTGTAAATCCATTTGTTACTCAAGAAATTGCAGATGCATTAAAAGGAGTGGATATTCCGGTTTTAGTTAAAAATCCGGTAAACCCAGATTTACCTTTGTGGTTAGGAGCTGTAGAACGATTTTATGCTGCAGGAATACAACAGCTAGGGGTAATTCACAGAGGTTTTTCTACATATAAATCCACACATTATAGAAATAGTCCTAAATGGCAAATAGCTATTGAATTAAAAAAAGAATTCCCAAACTTACCTTTAATATTAGATCCATCTCATATTTGTGGAAGAAGAGATACTATTTTAGATGTTTCTCAAACAGCATTAGATTTAAATTATGATGGTTTTATGGTAGAAACACATATTGATCCGGATAATGCTTGGAGTGATGCAAAGCAACAAATTACCCCAGCCAGATTGGAAGAAATTACCAAAGAATTAAAAATACGACAACAACATAGTACTAAAGAAGAATTTCAACAGAAATTAAACTTGTTTAGAAGAGAGTTAGATTTAATAGATACTAACCTTATTGATTTATTAAAAGATAGAATGGGTATTTCTGCAGAAATAGGCGCATTAAAACATAAAGAGAATGTTTCTATTTTACAAAGTGCACGATGGGCTGATATTTTGAAAAATATGATTGAAAAAGGTGCAAAAAATGGATTAAATAAAGAATTTGTAGAGCAAATTTTTAAAGCAATCCACGTAGAGTCTATAAAAATTCAGCATGAAATAAAATAAATGAAAAAGCCGTTTGAAAGAATTTCAAACGGCTTTTGTTTATTACTTAATTAAGCGTTTAAAAATATAACGAGTTATAAAAATACCATTGCCATCACCTTTACCAGCATCACTTTCTACGGCACTTGTTACAAAGGCTAAATCCCAACCATCACTAACCATAGTATTTATTTTAGAGGTAATTAAAGCATCGTTAGTTGCAATATTTTGAAAACGAATTCCACCTAAATTATAAAAGTTCAATAGTTTTGTTTCATCAAAACCTTTAACTCTCATATCGCCTCTTTTTGATTTATTTCTACCGTTATTTTCTTCTGTTTGTGTAGAGGTATAATTTTTATAATCTCTATTGTCGTTAGCCGATATAATTCTAGAACGACCTAAGCCATTAGGGACAATAGATTCTACACTGGTTACTACTTTGTACTCATAACTTTGTGCCTGTAGGTTAATTATTGAAAACAAAACTACAGCAAACAGTATTAAACTTTTTTTCATTTAAATTATATTTTGGTTTATTAAATTGAATGCTAATATAGTTTATAATTCAATTATATTTGTGGATATTTAACATGCATTTAAGCATAATATATAATTAAAGCAAGTTTATAGTGAAAGGTATTGTTGCAAAATCTACTGGGAGTTGGTATGTTGTTTATAAAGAAGATGGCACTAAATTAGATTGTAGATTAAAAGGTAAATTCAGAATAAAAGGGATAAAAAGTACCAATCCTGTAGCTGTAGGTGATCATGTAAATTTTGATTTAGAAAACGATAAAAATACCGGAATAATAACTAGTATTAATGAACGCCGAAATTATATTATTCGTAAATCCGTAAACCTTTCTAAGCAAACTCATATAATTGCAGCTAATATTGATATTGCCTTTTTAGTAGTTACCATTAACAATCCGCCAACTTTTACCGGATTTATTGACCGATTTTTAGCTACTGCGGAAGCATATAATATTCATGCAGTTCTGCTGTTTAATAAAATAGATACTTATGCAAAGGAAGAGTTACAGAAGCTAGAAGAATTAGCATCTATTTACACTAAAATTGGTTATGCCTGTATTCAGGTTTCTGCTACCAAAAAGATTAATATTGATTTGGTTAAGGAAATGATGCAAGGAAAAACAACCATGTTTTCCGGACATTCAGGAGCAGGAAAATCTACTTTAATAAATGCTATTGAACCTAAATTAAACTTAAAAACAGCTGCTATTTCCAAGCAACATAAACAAGGCATTCATACCACAACTTTTGCGGAGATGTTTCCGCTAAGCTTTGGAGGCTTTATTATTGATACTCCAGGAATTAAAGGATTTGGTGTGGTAGATTTTGATGTGCAAGAGATTTCACACTTTTTCCCTGAATTTTTTAAAGTAAGTTCGAAATGTAAGTACAATAACTGTTTGCATATAAACGAACCGAAATGTGCAGTTAAAGAAGCTATAGCAGAAGGAGAAATTGCAGAGTCAAGATATAAAAGTTATTTGCAGTTAATGGAAGGAGATACAGAAAATTACAGAGTAGATATTTATGGATAAATGTTTAAAAGTATAAAGGTTTATGAGAGTTGTAATTCAAAGAGTTTCAAAAGCATCAGTAACGGTTGAAGATAAATTAATAAGTGCTATACAAAAAGGGCTTTTAATTTTAGTAGGCATTGAAAATTCTGATTCTATAGAAGATATTAAATGGTTAACTAATAAAATTGTTAATCTTCGTATTTTTAATGACGAAAATGAGGTAATGAATAAATCTCTGAAAGATGTAGATGGAGATACAATTATTGTTAGCCAGTTTACCTTACAGGCAAGTACAAAAAAAGGGAATAGACCATCTTACATAAAAGCTGCAAAGCCAGATGTAGCAATACCTTTATACGAAAAATTTATTCAGAATTTTGAAAGGCTATTAGAAAAAAAAGTTGGTACAGGAGAGTTTGGAGCAGATATGAAGGTAGCACTTGTAAATGATGGACCAGTTACTATTTTGATTGATTCTAAAAACAGAGAATAATTGTCCATCTAAAGGATTTTTTTTAAATTTAAACTCAAAAAAAAATCTATGAAAAGAAACAAGTATTCTATTGTTTTACTATTACTTATCACTATTTCAAGCTATTCTCAAAATAACATTTTTAGCGTTTTAAATATTCCTGAAAATCTTAGAAAAAATGCAAATTCTATAGTTCAAAAGGATGAGTCTTTAGTAACTATGGATTCACAAACTAGCTATACACTTAAATCTCAGCAAATTGTAACTGTTTTAAATAAATTAGGGGATGATAATGCATTAATTGCACTCTATTATGATAAAAGCAGACAAATTAAAAATGTGGTTGTTTATATTTATGATGCCTTTGGAAATGAAATAAAAAAAATAAAAAGAAAAGATTTTAAAGATGTAAGTGCGTATGATGGTTTCTCGCTTTACAATGATGGTAGATATTTATACTACAAATACATTCCATTATCTTACCCATACACAATTCATTCTATAATTGAAATTAAAAGTGAAAATACCGCAGGAATTCCTAGTTGGCGTGCAATTGATGGATATAACCAAAGTGTTCAATTAAGTAAATTTACCTTTAGATATCCTTTAGATGTAAAACTCAATAAAAAGGAATATAATTTCAACGGTTTTGACGTGAAATCAAATGCTATTAATGGCGAAATAAGTTACGAAGTAAAAAATATTCCAGCTATTAAGAAGGAACCTTATGCTCCTTCCTTTAGAAAAATAATTCCTTACGTACGTTTAAGTGTTAACAAGTTTAATTTAGAAGGAGTTAAAGGAATAGCAAATAACTGGAAAGAGTTTGGGAAATGGTATTATGATAATTTAATACAAGGCACACAAGCATTACCAGTAGCAACGAAAGAAAAAATTAAAAATTTAACTTCAGGTACTAATGACACTATTGAAAAAGCAAAAATTATTTATAACTACGTTCAAAATAAAGTCCGTTATATAAGCGTGCAAGTTGGAATAGGTGGATATAAGCCTATGCTATCAAGTGATGTGGACAGATTAGGATATGGAGATTGTAAAGCGTTAACCAATTACACCTCTGCTTTATTAAATGTTGTAGGAATTAAAGCTTATCCAACACTTATATATGCTGGAGAAGAAGAGAAAAGAAGTATTGATGCCCAAGTAGCTTCTCCTCAAGGAAACCATATGATTTTAAATTTACCTATTAATAATAAGAATATTTGGTTAGAGTGTACAAGTCAAAAAGTTCCTTTTGGAGAAATAGCAAGCTTTACTGACGATAGAGATGCTTTAGTGTTAACTCCAAATGGAGGAGAAGTAAAACATACTAGAGTTTATACTGCAGAGGATAATATGCAACAAACCAATGGAAACATGATTATTGATGATAAGGGAAACCTTAAAGCTCAGTTAACCATTAAATCTACTGGAACTCAATACGATTATCATTTAGGGAAGTATGATGGAGAAACTCCTAAAGAATTAGATGTATCCTTAAAAAAATATTTTTCGAACATAAACAATATTCACCTTTCAAAAGCAGAAGTAGCCAATAAAAAAAAGGAAGCAATTTATAAAGAAGATATAGCTTTTGAAGCATCTGATTATGCTTCATTTACAGATAGTCAAATGTTAATAAAAATAAATGCTTTTAACCGAAGATCAACTGTACCAAAACGAATAAGAAATAGAAAATTACCATTTGAAATTACAAATGGTTATAAAGATGTGGATTCTATTAATGTGCAACTTCCTAAAGCATTAAAAGTAAATTATATTCCAGAAAAAGTAGAGCTAAAAAATAAATTTGGAGAATATGTTATGGAATTAAAAAAAATAGATGAAACTCATTATTTATATGTTAGAAAATTAAAAATACTAGGAGGATTATTTCCAAAAGAAATGTACGATTCCTACAGAAAATTTATAAAACAAATACGAAAGTATGACAATACTAAAATAATTTTAACCAAATAAAAAAAATATGCAAAAGATAATATTCACCTTAATTTTATTCATCCTTAGTCAATTAGTTATTTCACAAAATTATAAAGTTGGAAAAATTTCAAAAAGTGAATTAACAGAAAAGGTATACCCTTTAGATTCTTCAGCAAATGCAGCTTTTTTATATAGCAAAAGAAATACATATTTTAAATATGTTCAAAATGAAGGATTCAAAGTGATTACGGAAATTCAAGAACGAATTAAAATATATAACCATGAAGGATATAAATGGGCTACGAAAGAAATAAGTTATTACAACCCTTCCATGAATGCTGAAAGAGTGACTATTTCAAATGCTAAAACGTATAGTTTAAAAGATGGAAAAATTGAAAGTTATAAATTGAAAAAAAATGATATTTTTGACGTGAAAGAAAATAAGTATTGGTCTACCAAAAAATTTACAATGCCAAATATAACGGATGGTTGTGTGGTAGAATGGACGTATAGAATTACTTCACCATATACCAGTATTGATGCTGTGCAACTTCAGTATGAAATCCCTGTTAAAAAAATTAGTTGTAAAATTGAAATTCCAGAATACTATGTTTATAGCATTAAGGAAACAGGTTATTTGCCTATCAATATTCAAAAATTACAAAAAAATAAAACTATTGTAATAAAAGATAAGACAAGATCAGGAGGTAAAGTAGTCAAAACGTATTACTCAACAAATAATATAAATTATATTTCAAATACTACTGTAATAGAAAATACAAATGTTCCAGCATTATTAAAAGAACCTTATGTTAATAATATAGATAATTATAAATCGGCAATTCATTATGAACTAGCTACAACAAAGTGGCCGAATAAGCCATTAAAAAATTACACGAAAAGTTGGGAAGATGTAGCAAAAACAATTAGTAAAAACAGTGAGTTTGGAGGTGAACTTAAAAAAACCTCCTATTTTAAAGAGGATTTAGATAAATTAAGAGCGAAATTCCCAAATAAAAATGAGTTGATGCTTGCTATTTTTGAATTTGTTAAACATAAAGTGAAGTGGAATAATACTTATGGAAAATATAGCTATAATGGTGTGAGAACCGCTTATAAAAAGGGAGAAGGGAGTGTAGCAGATATAAACTTAATACTAGTTGCAATATTTAGAGAGGCAGGCATACATGCAAATCCAATAATATTGAGTACTCGTTCGCATGGAATTCCAATTTTTCCAACTTTAAAAGGATTTAATTATGTAATTGCTGGTGTTGAGGTTGAAAATAATGTATTGCTTTTTGATGCTACTGAAGAGAATAGTATTCCTAACATTTTGCCAATTAGAGATTTAAATTGGAAAGGCAGAATAATTAGAGATAATGGAAGCTCAACTTGGGTTAATTTAATTACACAACCTGCTAAATTAAACACTACAGTGCAAGTTAAAATAAATGAAAACGGAGAGGTAGAAGGTTTAGAAAGAGCTCAATATATGAATTATGAAGCTTATTATTTTAGAAATACATATGGGAAAGTAAAAGATGAAGATATAATTAGTAAAATGGAAGAGGAGAATAGTAATATTGAAATTTCTGATTTTAAAATAATAAATAAGAATAATTTATATAAGCCAGCTACCATAATGTATAAATTTGATTCAGATGAATTATTAGATGTAGTAGATGATAAAATTTATTTTAAACCTTTACTTTTTATGGCAGAAACAAAAAATCCATTTAAACTTGAAACTAGAGATTATCCCATAGATTTTGGAATGCCAAATAATAATAAAAAAGTAGTGAGCATAACAATACCTAAAGGTTACGCTGTTGAATCAATACCTGAAAGTTTTGCAATAGGGCTTCCTAATAATTTAGGAGTATATAAATTTTCAGTAACTGCAACAGGTAATAAAATAAGTGTTATATCATTATTTAAAATTAATACACCAATAATTCCTACTGCATATTACCCTCAAATTAAAGAATTTTATAAACAAATGATTGCTAAAAATTTAGAGCAAATTGTTTTAAAAAAGGTATAAGTTTCTGTAAAAAAAATATTGTAAACACCTGATTTCAATTAATTAGGTGTTTTTTTGTATCATTGTTATAACTAAAAAATTAAAAACTATTTTATGAAGACTTCCTTAAAAAAATTTATGCTAAGTACATTTTTAATATTGGTAAGTGTTTCTTTTTACGCACAATCTAATAGTACATATACTATAGATAAAGTAAATTCTGTTATTCATTGGAAAGGGTATAAACCAGTTGGTTCTCAAGCGGGAACTATAAAGTTATTAAGTGGTTCAATAAATATTGAAAATAGTCAAATAGCAGGAGGGAAGTTTGTTGCAGATATGACTACAATTAAGGATAATAATGGTAGCGAAAGATTAGAAAATCATCTAAAATCTATAGACTTTTTTGATACAGAAAAATATCCAACTTCCAGTTTTACCATAAAAAACATTAAATATTTGAATGATGGAACTTTTTTAATTGGAGATTTAACTATAAAAAATATCACAAAACAAGTTGCTATTCCTGCTAGTATACTAATTAGTTCTAGTACCATTAAAATTAATACGAAAACTATAAAAATAAACAGAGCAGATTTTAATATAAAGTATAAATCAAAATCTTTTTTTGATAATTTAAAAGATAAATTTATTGAGGATGATTTTGATTTACAAGTAGATATAGTAGGAACTAATTAATTTTTAAAACTGCATTACTTTTTGTAGCTGAAAGTATAAAAGTACTTTGCACATTAGCTACAGAATCTAAAACCGATAATTTATTCTTTAAGAAGAATTGATAACTTTTCATGTCTTTTACAATTACTTTTAACAAGTAATCATAGTTGCCAGCTACGTGAAAACATTCTATAACTTCATTCATGCGTAAAACTGCTAATTCAAATTTATTTATTAATTCATTTGAATGTACCTGAAGCGAAACTTGACAAAATACTTCAATGTTAAAACCAACTTTTGATTTATTTATTATAGCAATATATTTTTCAATTACTCCTAATTTTTCTAGTCGTTTTATACGTTCGTAGGTTGGGGTTTGGGTTAAACCTACCTTTAAAGCAATTTCTTTAATATTGGTTTTTGAATTTAATTGTAGGATGTTTAAAATAGTTAAGTCAATAGTATCAAAAGAAATCATAAATAGGAATTTTTTCTAAAAGTATAAATTATTTTGAATAAATAAAGAAAATAATATGGTTAAATAAATATTAAATAGAAAATAATACTAAAAATATAAATTTATTCAGTTTAATACCTTGTAATGTTGTAATTTTATAATAAAAATAATAGTAATTATGAGCAATAAACCAGCCAATAAAATCCAAGATTTACAGTATTTTGGAGAATTCGGAGGTGTAAATCCTTCAATTTCAGATTCAGCAACGTACACGTTTTTACACGCAAAAACTATGCTCGACACTTTTGAAGGTCACGCAGAAGGTTGCTATTTATATTCTCGTCACTCAAGTCCCAGCAATTTATATTTAGGAGAAGCTTTAGCAGCTATGGAAGGTACAGAAACAGCTAATGTAGCTGCATCAGGTATGGGAGCTATAACTTCAGTATTATTACAAATTTGTGGAGCGGGAGACCATATTGTTTCAAGTAGAACTATTTATGGAGGAACTTATGCTTTTATGAAAAATTTCGCGCCAAAGCTAAATATTACTACTTCTTTTGTAGACATAACTTCCTTAGAAAGTGTTGAAGCTGCGATAACAGCAAATACTAAAATAATTTATTGTGAGTTAGAAAGCAATCCATTATTAGAAATTGCAAATGTACCTGAATTAGCAAAAATTGCTAAAAAGCACAATGTTAAATTGGTAGTAGACAATACGTTTACCCCTTTAATTTTTACGCCTAAAAATTTAGGTGCAGATGTAACTATTCATAGTTTAACTAAATTTATAAATGGTACTAACGATACTGTTGGAGGTGTAGTTTGTGGTAGTCAAGAGTTTATTAACGATTTGCGAAGTGTTAACGACGGAGCAGCTATGTTATTAGGCCCAGTGATGGATAGTTTACGTGCTGCCAGTGTTCTTAAAAACTTAAGAACTTTGCATATTAGAATGAAAAAACATAGTGAAAATGCTATGTACTTAGCAGAACATTTTGAAAAGGATGGATTAAAAGTGGTATATCCAGGTTTAAAAAGTCATAAAGATCATCAACTTTTTAAAACAATGTATAATAAAGAATATGGTTTTGGAGGAATTATGACGATTGATGTTGGAACTATAGAAAAAGCTAATGAACTTATGGAATTAATGCAAAAAGAAAATTTAGGTTACTTAGCAGTTAGTTTAGGATTCTACAAAACATTATTTAGCGCTTCAGGTACAAGTACTTCTTCTGAAATACCTGAAGAAGAACAAGTTAAAATGGGACTTTCAAATGGTATTATTCGTTTTTCTATTGGATTAGATAATGATATTGAAAGAACCTACCAATCTATGAAAGAATGTATGAAAAAGGTTGGTGTTTTAAATATAAAACAAGAAAGTGTTTTATAATTAATAATAACCTGTTTAGGGTTAAGCCTTACTCAATTTTGAGTAAGGTTTTTTTTTGCATAACCTTCTATTTTTATGTATCATTACATTTCTAAATTAAAACTATGCCTAAAAACGATAACCTTACACAATTTAAAGCTGGAGATATAACTATTGTTGAAAATAAAGATTTAAATATTTGGAAAGCGTTATTGCCAGTATTTGTATTAGTAGCTTTATTAGCTTTTAATGTTTTTGTATATGGCGATGATGCTTTAAGTGGAAGTAATCAATTTATTTTATTAATGGGAGCTGCAGTTGCGGCAATGGTTGGTTTTACAAATAAAGTTTCCTATAAATTAATGATAGAGGAAGTAGCTGAAAATGTAAAATCAACAACAGGTGCTATATTAATATTGCTAATGGTTGGCGCATTAGCAGGAACTTGGCTAATAAGTGGTGTAATACCTTCTATGATTTATTATGGATTACAAATTTTAAGTCCTACCATTTTTTTAGCGGCATCTTTAATAATTTGTATAATCGTTTCTACTGCAACTGGAAGTAGTTGGACTACATCTGCAACTATGGGAATAGCATTAATGGGTATAGGAAGTGCTTTAGGAGTTCCTCCAGGAATGACTGCCGGAGCTGTTTTATCTGGTGCTTATTTTGGCGATAAAATGTCTCCTTTATCCGATACTACTAATCTAGCACCAGCAATGGCTGGAGGGGATATATTTGAACATATAAAATATATGACCATTACTACGGTTCCAACCATTACTATAACCTTAATTGTTTTTATAATTTTAGGTTTTACAATTGATACCGTTGGTACTGCTAATACACAAGTAATGTTAACTGGAATTAAAGCTTCATTTCATGTTACGCCTTTGCTTTTTATTGTTCCATTAGTAGTTATAGTTTTAATTGTAAAAAAAACATCTCCTTTAATTGCTTTAATTATAGGTACGTTACTGGGAGGATTATTTGCTATTATTTTTCAAAGTGCAATTATTTGGAATCAAGGTTTACGATATCAGGTAACTAAAGTTCCTGAGAAATACTCTAAGATGGTTACTTGGGATAACATAACTAATAATCATTATCAAACACCAGGAACTTACAAATTAGTTACAAAAGCAGATAATATTACGTTACAAAATCCTGTATTATTTACGTTACCAGAATCTAATAAAAAAGTAAGCCAAATATTTAAAGGAAGCACCACTATTTTAGAAGACGGAAAAGTTGTTGGGGAATTAAAGGTTACTGCAAAGCCAACTTCATTTTTTACCACGGCTTATTTTGCCGTAATGAATGCAATGACTGTGCCGACTTCTATAAATACTAAAAGCAAAAAATTAAACGATTTATTTTCGTCAAAAGGAATGGGAGGAATGTTAGGTACTATTTGGCTTATTTTGTGTGCTATGACTTTTGGCGGCGTTATGGATGCTATTGGGGCTTTAGCTAAAATAAGTAGTGCTATTTTAAATTTATTTGACTCTATTTTTGGTCTTTTTGCAAGTACGGTATTCAGTTGTATTGCGTTGAATGTAACTGCATCCGATCAATATTTAGCAATTGTTGTGCCAGGTAAAATGTATGCAAAAGCGTTTAAAGATAAAGGTTTGGCACCAGAAAATTTGAGTAGAACTTTAGAGGATGCAGGAACAGTAACTTCAACATTAGTGCCTTGGAACACAGGCGGAGCTTATCAGTCTGGAGTATTAGGCGTTAGTGTTCATGAATATTTTATATATGCAATATTTAATTGGTTAAGTCCAATTATGACATTAATATTTGCTGCATTTAAAATAAAAATTAAAAAACTAGTGGTTAAATAAAGAAATTCCAAACTAATCCAAACCTAACAGTTAAATCACGGTATGGATAATTTGGAGCAGAATAATAATTTCTTCCAGTAAAACTTGCGCTAAAATTTTCCACTTTTAAAAATAATCTGGTTCTTTTAATTTGAGCATTAGCAAAAAAATCGAGTATAGGATAATTACCTATTTTAGAATTGTTTTGTAAAACAAATTCACTTAACAGCGGATTATATGCGTTTGCCTTAAATGCAGAAAAATACTTAACAGTAACACCTGTTTGTAAATACATTGGCTTACCTTTAAATACGTAGGAAGAATAATATAAAGAGTTACGAGTTATAATATCTGGAACTCTAAAAAAATCAGCGCCATTGATAACTTTTTGATATAATATGGTATTGGTAAGCGTAAACTTTTTATAATGAAGTGCTTTTTCTGCTTTCACTCTAAAATAATTTAAAGTTTTGGAAGTTTGTGTCGGCTTTGAATTTTCATCAAAATACGTATAATTATTTACCGAATTATAACTTGCTTTAGCCATTCCCCATTTATTTGAATTTATTTCAAAACCAAGAGTTGCATATTTTTCATTACTAAAGTTGTTTGCCCAATTGTAATCTTTATAATCACTTTGGTATAACTGTTTATTAAAATTAGGTTCTTTTGAAGCGTAATTTGCAAATACCTGAATGTTTAAAATACTATCTTTTTTAAAAGATGCTGTAGCGTATAAAGAGCTTCCGTTTATATTTCCTGTGAGGATAGAAGAAGCTTTAGCTTTAAGATATACGTTGCCAAAATTAGTATTCCAATCTGCTGCTAGTGCCACGGCATTCCCTTTTAAATGATCTGGAATAGTAGCGCTGTTTAAATATAAAATACTTTTATAGTGGTAGTTGTAGTTGAAATTAGAAATGCTGGTTTTTAATATCCCTAAATATGGTAAAGTAAACTGTGCATATAAACTACTTATACTTTTTTGATATGAAGTATGATCCGCTATGGTACTTGAGTAAGAGTCTCCAAAAATAGAAGTAGTGCTAGTTTGATTAAAACGATAATGTTTAGTTTCGTATAAAAAGCTAGAGCCAATTTTTAAGCTAGTTTCAGGTTTTGATTTAACCAAAGTAGAATCTTTTTTTTGAGTTTGTGCGATGCTTTTTTTTGCTAAGAGCTCCTTTAATTTTGGCTTCATAATTCTAATGGAATCCTTTTTTGCTACTAATTTATCTTTACGCTTTAAGTTAGAATCTAATGAAGCTGCTTTATTAAGTGGAGGTTTTTTTGTTTTCGATTTTTTAATAACTACTTCCTTTTTATTTGTAAATAAAGCATAAGATTGATCCATATAATAGCGCTTTCCTTCAAATAAATTATCAGCATTGGTGTAATTTACATCCAATCGTTCTCTTTTAATATAATTAGGATCATTATTTTCAAAATAGATAATAGATTGGTCTGTTAACCCTCCATTTTCTTGATTAGAAAAATCAAAGGAATAAAAATGACCTTTAAGAAAATAGCGCTTGTTTTTAGTGTGGTAATTAAAGGAAGTTCTAAAATTACCGTGACTTGCTAGTGTATTTCTGTATCTGCCTAAAGACCGTAAGCCTTTATAGCCAATAGCAATATTAAATTGTTTAGAAGTGTTTAACGTTAAAAAAGCATCCAGTACTTGCCCTTGTTGCAAACCAGTTCTGTACATTAGCTCAGAAGTTGGTGTTGGAACATAATAATACTTAATATCATTTAAGTTATAGTAATTAAATTGTTTGGCTGAAAATCCAACATCCGGTAAGCTACTTTCATTTTCGAAAGAATAAGCTAAAGTAGAATAAGTTTCTCCTTGATTATGAAAAGGTAATAACTCAAAATTATCTTTACGAATATAATTAAATTTATAATCTTTTTTAATGGTTAATGTAGTATCAATTATAGTAGTATCGTTATTAATAGAAATTATTTTGTAATCTTTATAATTGGTTTTACCATTTAGTTCAATTTTAACTTCTTTATTAAATGAGGTACTGTCTTTTGAAAACAAACCATTATCTCTAGAAGGTCTTATAATTTGTGCCTGTATAGTTGTAAAAGCAAAAATTCCAAAAAAGAAAACTAAAATTAATTTTTTCATACAAAGGTTTAAGTCGCAAAGGTAAAATATTTGAACGAATTGAACCATAGTATATTTTGTGGTTAACTTAAAAAAGAAAGCCCAATTTTTTAATTGTATTTTAAAATAGTTATAGATTAAGGTTTAAAATTAAATATGTTTTCTAAATTTGAAAAATGGCACTTAAAAAATACTATTTAAAAAATTGTGTAGAAGCAGGAACAGATGAAGCTGGTAGAGGTTGCTTAGCAGGTCCAGTGGTTGCTGCGGCAGTAATATTACCGCCAAATTTTAAGCACCCATTATTAAATGACTCTAAACAATTAACTGAAAAAAAACGATTAGAATTAAGACCTTTTATTGAAGAAAATGCGTTGGCATATTCGGTATCGTTTGTGTTTGAAAACAAAATTGATGAAATTAATATTTTGCAAGCATCTATTTTGGCGATGCATCAATCTATAGATAAACTATCTGTAGCACCCAAACATATTATTGTAGATGGAAACAAATTTAATCCGTATAAAAATATAGCGTTTACAACTATTGTTAAAGGAGATGCAAAATACATGAGCATTGCAGCAGCATCTGTATTAGCAAAAACGTATAGAGATGATTTTATGTGTAAAATTCATAAAGAATTTCCAGAGTATCAATGGGATAAAAATAAAGGCTATCCAACTAAAAAGCACCGAAGTGTTATAGCTGAATTAGGCGCAACAAAATATCATAGAAAAACATTTAAATTATTGCCAGATCAATTAAAATTAGCATTATAATTTGATGTAATTTAATTGTAAAAGAATACTTTTGTTCGGTAAAAAATTTAAAATATGATTAAAAGAAACCGAGCAGCTATAACAAAATTTATTATTCATAAAGTTGGAAATAAATTTAATTCCGCTACCAATATATTTTCAGAAACTGAACTAACTTTTGACCAAGAAAGTTATGAATTAATGGTTCCTTTTTTATTAAAACCTTTTGTGAATTTAGCGCAAAGTTATCGGTTTAACCATCATGCAAATATCGATTTAAACGAAATTAATAGCTATGCTACACAAATTTTTAATGATGAAACGGTATTTGTAGAAATTTCAAAACATATAGTTAATCATTTATACGAGCAATCTAATTCTGCACAAATAAAAACAGGCGATGTACTAATTGCAATTATCGAAGATATAGAGTACAACGAAGTGTTAACCAATGCTATAGGTATTTTTAAAATTGAAAATAAACTAGATTTTTTTCAAACCTATATGGACAATAATAGTTTTGATGTTGCTGTTCAAAAAGGAATTAGTACTAAAAAATTAGATAAAGGTTGTTTAATAATTAACACTTCAGATGCGGATGGCAAAGTAGTTTTAAGTGTTGATGCTAATAATTACGATGCTAATTATTGGGTAAATCATTTTTTAAATTTAAAATATGCTAATGATAACAATCAGCATACACAAAACTATATTGAAATGTGTAAAGAGTTTTCTGAAGAAATTTTAAAAGATGATTTTGGAATTCAGGAAAAAAATAAGTTTTTGGCAAAAACGGTTGATTTTTTAAAGGAAAACGAAACGGTAAACATTCACGATTTTAAAGAAGAAATTTTTGATGAAAATGAGGATCAAAAGGAATTATTTGATACTTACAAAAAACAATATGAAGAGGTAAATGATGTATTAGTTAGAAATCAGTTTGCAGTTTCTGAAATTGTTTTGAAAAAGCAAAAACAAAAAATTAAAACAGAAATAAAATTAGATACTAATATACAAATTAAGTTAGATGTTGATGCGCCAGATGCATCTATTGAATATATAGAAAAAGGATATGATGAGGATAAAAAAATGAAATTTTACAAAGTATATTTTAACGAAGAAGAATAAATTTAGAAAAAATTATTAGTTACATTTTAGCAAATTTAGCCTCAAATAATTCTGAAAAATGCTTTAATATTTTTGATTTAACTTCTTCTAAAGGAACTTTTCTATTTATTTCCGCTTCTAAGGAAGTAACTGCTTTTCCTTTTATACCACAAGGAATAATATTATCAAAATAACCTAAATCTGTAGTCACATTTAAAGCAAATCCATGCATAGTAACCCAGCGACTAGATCTAACTCCCATAGCACAAATTTTACGAGCAAATGGTGTTCCAACTCCTAACCAAACACCTGTTTCCCCTTTGCTCCGTTCACTTTGTAAACCATATTCTGCCAAGGTTTTTATAATTACTTCTTCTAAAAAACGTAAATATTTATGAATATCTGTAAAAAAGTTATCTAAGTCTAAAATAGGATAACCAACAATTTGACCTGGCCCGTGATAGGTGATATCGCCTCCACGATTAATTTTATAAAATGAAGCACCTTTAGCAATTAACTGTTCTTCAGACAATAATAAATTTTGAATATCTCCACTTTTTCCTAAGGTATAAACATGAGGATGTTCAACAAAAATAAAATAATTAGGAGTTGGTTTTTGGGTGTCATTTTTACGATTTTCAATTTTAACATCAATTATTTCTTTAAATAATTTTTCTTGATAGTCCCAAGTGTCTTTATAATCTTTTAAACCTAATTCTATAAGTTGAATATTTTTCATTAATTATTGGGATTATTATTAATAATAAGTGCAGCAATTACGCCAGGAATCCATCCTAAACAAGTTAATATAAACACAATTAAAATAGAACCACAACCTTTGTCAATAACTGCTAAAGGAGGAAATATAATACAAAGTAACACTCTAAAACACCCCATATATATTATTTTATTTTAATTATAGAATTTCAAAGGTCTTAAAAATAAATAAAACCCACAACGTTAACTAATAAAGAGTTATATTTTGGTAGTTTTTTAGTGTTTATTTAAAAATAAGTTGCCCCACATTTTGCACATCTACATCCACATTTGCTGGATGATTATATGAAATTACATTTCCAACGGAATGGATACTACCAGTTAAGCTTTCTAGAGGATAAATAAGCATGTCATTAGAACTAATTTGTGTAACATTTATATTTTTAGCTTTAAAATTTTTGCCTTCAAAACGAGTGTCGCCATCCGAAAAACTAATATCTAAATTGTTAGTTGTTCCGTCTATATGAAAAGTTGCAATGCCGTTACTCCATATTCTTACTTTATCATTTTCAATAGTTAGGTTAAAATCTCCAATGGCTAAATATTTTCTTTTTTCACCTGAGGATCTTAAATATAACGATGGGTAAGTAAGTGTATTTGTTGAAGTTATGTTTTGTTCTGAAGCATTTCTAATTTCTGTTAAATTTGGTGAAGTAACATATACTTTGGTAATGCCATAATCTCTAAAAAAATTACAAGTGTTATTGTTAATTAGCACTAATTGGTTATCTACCACAGAAACGCTAATATCTGGCATTAAATTTTTACCAGTTTCAACAGTTACTTTTTGTGTTGGACCTTCAGTTATTATTAATTCAATTTTGTCGTGAACCACAATTTTAGTAAAGTTGTCTAACGTAAATTCTTTTTGAATTTTTTCTCCAACGGTTTGCCAGCAGTCACCAGCTTTTTCACTATTACAGCTAATGCTTCCAATTAAAATAAGAATGTAAAGTATTTTTTTCATAAGTACTTTTAAAATTTATAACCTAAACCTATTTCTAAACCTTCTGCTCTAAATAAATTTGCTTTTAAAGTAACTTCGGAAAACAAATGTTTGGATATTTTATACTTAAATCCAAATCGTTCATAAAGTCTGCTTACATAAGGAAACGGATAATAAGCATAATATCCTATTTGAGAGACAAAAGCAAAATGATTTTGGGTTAATTCATGACCAATAAAAATTCCTATTCTACTATAATCGTTTGGATTATAATTTTTTCCAGTAATAGTAGCTTCATTTTTTATGTATTCTTTTAAAAATTTAGAATCAAAATAATCCGCACCTAAAGTTAGTGTTGAATATTTATTAAGGTATTTGCTTCCATAAAATGTAAAGGTGTAAAAAGGAAATAAGCCACTATCAATAATTAGGGATTCGTTATAACCAACTCTAACCAATACATTATAGTTCCATTTATAGGATTTTTCTACAGTTGTTAAAGGTTCAGGTTTTGTATTAATTATTGGGTTTTGATATTTTATTCCAAAATGGAGGGAAACGGTATTGATACCTAAATTCGGATTTTTAAATGCAATATTTGAAAAATGTACTAGGCTAAATCCAGAAGACAAGGTTATTTTTTTGTTTAGGAAGTATTTAAAATAATTTAATTTTAAAAAAGCAGTAACTAATAAATGAGAGCCCAAAGCAAAATTTTCAGAATTTGTGGCGGCATTATAAGGTTTATTAGCATAACCTAATCCAAAACCTGTAGTAAGTTTTAGTTTAAATTTATTATTTTGGCGAATAGCATAAGCATAATGTCTATAAGCTCCAACAGCTTCTCCTAAAATAGAAGAATTGTAATTTAAATAAATTAAGGAAAATCCTTTATCAGGATAATTATATAAAGTATTAAATTCAGATTTTTGATTGTTTGGTGTATTTAGTAAAACCATTAATCCATAACTATTTCCTTGAATTGCGTTGTGTAATGATTTATCGTGTTCGATATTTTTTCCAATAAAAAAATCACTTTCCACGCTTTTAAAAAAAGAAGAATTTTGTGCAAAAATACTTGTGCTTAATAATAAAAAAACGATGTAAATTATTTGTTTCATATTACATTCTAATTCCAACTCCAAATTCAACAGTTTCAGCGTTAGCAGCGTGTGCTTTTAAACGAACAGTAGCAAACCATTTTTTATTGAAATATCTTTTTAAACCAAGAGTTTCATAATAAACAGCCTGATATACATAAGGAGATTTTATATAATAGGCTAATGTGGTTTCTACAGATACTTTATTTATAAATAATTCGTGTCCAATAAATAATCCAACACGAGAAAATTCATGAGCTTCTTTTAAATGAGAATAAGGTATCGTCTCGTTAATTTTATAAAAATCTTTTACAATTGGAGAAATATATAAATCCAATCCTAACTGTAAAGCAGAAATTCTACTTATTCTTTTATCGGCGTAAACTGAAGCTACAAAAAAGGGTCTTTGTCCGCTACCAATAATTTCCGATTCATTAATTCCTCCTCGAACTGCTATGTTAAGTTTAATTGGTTCTGTATACTTCTTTGATTCAGAAGAAGGAATAAAAGAATTGTTTTTAAGATTTGGAGTTAAATTATAATTTAAACCTACTGCAAATGCCCATAAATTAACTCCAGAATTTGGAGATTTTACATTAGAATTAGAAGCGTGAATAAAGGTTAAACCTGCATTAAGTCCAATATTTTTAATTAGATTTTCGTGTTGGTAGTATAGTTTAAAATAAGTGCTCGAATTTAAGTGTGTACCAAACGCAGTATTTTTATTGTTGGTTACTTTGTTGTATGGATGCGTGTTGTAAGCTAAACCAATTCCAGCTCTAATAATTAACTGATTTTTATGAAGTCTGTTTAATAAATAAAAATTATAATGCCCATAAACTGCATACAGTTTTCCTAAAATTTCAGAGTGATAATCATAAAAACCTAATGAATAACCAAAATCTGGATAATTAAAATGTTCTTGCCATTTTTCTTCTCCAAAACTTCTTTTATTATAACTTAATATAAAACCAGTTGGATGTCCTTGTAGAAAAGCTGTTGCATCTGGATTATGTGCAATAATATTTCCATAGATATAATCGGCTTGAAGATAAGAAGATTTTGTTTGTGCAAAACTATAAAAACAGTTTAGTAAGCCTAATAGAAAAAATAACTTTTTCATCAAAATAAATACAATTAATTAAGTTTAAAGTGAATTTGTTCTTTTTTTAAATTTTCTAATAATTCATTAGAAATATTCACTTTAAAACTTCTGCTTGGCATTGTTAATTTTAAATTTTCTTTGGGCTCAAAAATAGTAAATTGAATTGGTTTTTTACCTTCATAATTTTTTAAAACTGTATTTATTTTTTGAATGTTTTCTTTAGTTACGTCGTTATTTAATAAATTAATAGTCAGTTTTTTAGAAAATTGTTCTAAGATATCGGATAAAAGTTGAACGTTTGTAAATGAAAGACGTACGTCTGTTTTATTCCAACTTGGACGACAACTAATTTTTAAATATAAAAAAGAATTCATCACTAAAAAGTGCCTGAATTTTAAGTATTCTTCTCCAAAAATTCTAAAATTGTACGAACCTGAAAAGTCTTCTAAAGTAAACATTGCCCATCCATTACCTTTCTGATTAGTTCTATGTTCTACATTAGAAACAATTCCACCAATGGCAACATCTTTATTAAGTAAATTTTCTAAATTTTCAAATTCAGAAAGAGGTGTTTTACAATAGGTTTCAATTTCTGTTTTAAAATCATCTAACGGATGACCAGAAATGTAAATACCAATAACTTCTTTTTCTTTAGATAATTTTTCCATAATTCCCCATTTCTCACAAAAAGGAATATCAGGTTCAGGAAATTGAATTTCAGAAGCTTCGCCAAATAAAGAAACTTGAGAAGAATTTTTATTTTCCTGATATTTATTTCCAAATCTAATAGCTTTTTCTATAAATGAAATATTACGTTCATCTTTTAAAAAATATTGAGCTCTGTTGGTATTAGAAAAGGAATCAAAACCTCCCGCCAATACTATACCATCAATTGCCCTTTTGGTTACGGTACGCAAATCTACTCTTTTGGTTAAATCAAAAATAGAATTATAGTTTCCATTTTTCTTTCGCTCCTCAACAATGGCAGCAACAGCATTTGCTCCAACTCCTTTTATTGCACCCATTCCAAAACGAACTGCACCTTGTTGGTTAACCGCAAATTTATAGTACGATTCATTAATATCCGGACCTAAAACTGCTATTCCTGCACGTCTACATTCTTCCATAAAAAAGGTAACCTGTTTTATGTCATTCATATTATTTGAAAGTACGGCAGCCATAAATTCTGCAGGATAATGAGCTTTTAAATACGCAGTTTGGTAAGCAATATACGCATAACAGGTTGAATGTGATTTGTTAAATGCATAAGCGGCGAATGCTTCCCAGTCTTTCCAAATTTTTTCTAGTATTTCTTCAGGATGATTATTTGCAATACCTCCTTTTATAAACTTAGGTTTTAGTTTTTCAAGTAAGGCAAAAATCTTTTTCCCCATTGCTTTACGCAACATATCCGCTTCACCTTTAGTAAAGTTTGCTAATTTTTGAGAAAGTAACATAACTTGCTCTTGATAAACCGTAACGCCATAAGTTTCTTTTAAAAACTCTTCCATTTCTGGCAAGTCATATTCAATAGCTTCTATGCCGTGTTTACGCATTATAAACAAAGGAATATATTCCATTGGACCAGGACGATACAGAGCATTCATAGCAATTAAATCTGCAAATTCCGTTGGTTTTAAAGCTTTTAAATGTTTTTGCATTCCGGGAGATTCGTACTGAAAAACACCAACCGTTTCTCCTTTTTGAAATAGTTCAAAAGTTTTAAAATCATCTAAAGGAAAATCATCTGGAATTAATTCTTTTCCATGAATTGCTTTTATAATTTTAATGGTATCCTTTATAAGTGTAAGTGTTTTTAAACCAAGAAAATCCATTTTAAGTAACCCTGCACTTTCTACAACACTGTTATCGTATTGCGTAACGTACATGTCAGAATCTTTAGCAGTAGCAACAGGAATTAAATTGGTAATATCTTCAGGTGTAATGATAACTCCACAAGCGTGAATTCCAGTGTTTCTAACAGTACCTTCAAGGTTGTGCGCCTGATTTATGGTACGTGCTTCTAAATCATCTCCTTCTGATAATTTGATTAATTCAGCAACGCAATCGTAATCTTCTTTTCGAAGTTCTTTTATTTTAGCTTTACTTTTTTCATCTTCTCCAAATATATTTTTTAGTTTAATATTTGGAATAAGTTTTGCAATTCTATCTGCGTCTGAAAGAGGTAAATCTAATGCTCTGGCAGTATCTCTAATAGAAGATTTAGCTGCCATAGTGCCGTAAGTTACTATTTGCGCAACTTGATTTGCACCATATTTATCAATTACAAAATCTAATACTTTTTGCCGTCCTTCATCGTCAAAATCAATATCAATATCGGGTAAAGAAACACGATCAGGATTTAGAAAACGCTCAAAAAGTAGGTCGTATTTAATAGGGTCAATATTGGTTATCCATAAACAATATGCCACTACAGAACCAGCTGCAGAACCACGTCCAGGGCCAACAGAAACTCCCATTTTTCTAGCCTCTAAAATAAAATCCCAAACAATTAAAAAGTAGCCTGGATATCCAGTTTTTTTAATGGTTTCTAGTTCAAAGTTTATTCGTTCTTCTACTTCTTTGGTGAGGTTTTCACCATATCTTTTTTTAGCGCCTTCAAAAGTTAGATGTTTTAAATACGCATTTTCTCCTCTAACACCATTATCTTTTTCATCTTCTGGATTTATAAATTCGTTTGGAATATTAAATTTTGGAAGTAAAACATCACGTTGTAAATTATAGATTTCAATTTGATCTATAATTTCTTGAATGTTGGTTATAGCATCAGGAATATCTGAAAATAACATTTTCATTTCTTCTTGAGACTTAAAATAATATTCATTATTAGGTAAACCGTTACGGTAACCCCGGCCTTTACCTTTTGGAGTAGCTAATTTTTCGTTTTCCTTTACACATAATAAAATGTCATGAGCTTCAGCATCTTCTTTTTTTGTGTAAAAAGTATCGTTAGTGGCAATTAATTTTACGTTATGTTTTTTTGAGAATTGAATAAGTACGTCATTAACGTGATTTTCATTTTCTTGGTGGTGACGCATAATTTCTAGATAGAAATTAGAACCAAATTGTTCTTTCCACCATAATAAAGCTTCTTCTGCTTGATTTTCACCAATATTTAGAATTTTACTAGGGATTTCTCCATTTAAATTTCCAGATAATACAATTAAATCTTCTTTATATTCTGCTACTATTTTTTTATCAATTCTTGGAACATAATAAAATCCTTCGGTATGAGAAAGTGAAGACATTTTAGCTAAATTGTGGTATCCATTTCTGTTTTTAGCTAAAAATACAACTTGATATCCATTGTCTTTATGTGTTCTGTCTAAATGATTTTCACAAACATAAAATTCACAACCAACAATAGGTGTAATAGGTGTCTTTTCTTTTTCTTCTTCAGGTTTAGTTTCATTAAATTTAGCTACAGAATTATTGTAATTTATAGCATCTCTAATAAAATAGTAAGAACTCATCATATTGCCAACATCTGTAATAGCAACTGCTGGCATATTAAATTTAACAGCGGCATTTATTAATTGTTGAACATTAGATGTAGATTGAAGAATTGAAAATTGAGAATGACAGTGTAAATGAGCAAAGGAAGCATCTTTAAATTCATCGCTAAGTTTGATGTTTTTAGTAGTAGCTTCTGATTTTTCCTGAGTTTCTTCTTTTAATGTTTTACTAACTTTTTTAAGATTAACATGTTTAAGCCCAACAACTTTAATAGGAGTTGGATTTTTAGCAGTAAACTTTTCAAAATAGTCATTACTTACTTTAAGATCTTCAGTAGTAAACGCTTTTTGACGGATTAATTCTAAAAAACATCTTGTAGTTGCTTCAACATCGGCAGTAGCATTATGTGCTTCGGCAAAAGGAGCATTAAATAAATGTTGATGTAATTCAGTTAACGTAGGAAGTTTAAATTTTCCATACCTACCACCAGGTATTTGGCACATGCTTGCGGTAACTTCCGTACAAGTATCTAAAACTGGCATTTCATTTAATGAAGTACTAATTTCAGTTCTTACATACTCACAACCCATGATATTAAGGTCAAATTTTACATTTTGACCAACTATGAATTTTGCTTTGGCAATAGCTTTATTAAAAATTTCTAAAACGGTAGTTAATTCTTCTCCATTTTCAGTAGCTAATTGTGTTGAAATACCATGAATTTGTTCGGCATCATAAGGAATATTAAACCCATCTGGCTTAATTAGAAAGTCTTGATGTTCAATTAAAGCTCCAAACTCATCATGCAATTGCCATGCTATTTGAATACATCTAGGCCAATTATCAGTGTCTGTAATTGGAGCATTCCAACGTTTAGGTAAACCAGTAGTTTCAGTATCAAATATTAAAAACATGTAGTGCGTATTTCGTAAAAAAAATGAGATTTTAAAAATAGGAATTTAATAAGTGTTAGACTTTTAAAACTCATAATTTTTATTAACAATCTAAAAACAGAGCGTCTTTTAAATGTATTTTTTAAGTTGAATTTTATTTTAAAAAGTCACTTAAAAATAAATAATATTAAAACCTAACAATAATCATATTTTATAACTTTTATAACCGTTAACTTTATAGTATCGAGTTAATTTTAGACTAGAAATTATGGTGAAACTTGATTTAAATAGTTTTAAAAACACTGATTATAATAGTGTTGTAAAACATGAAGGAATAATTTCTAAGATTTCAAAAAATAAAGTTACCGTTTCTTTATTTGGAAATGCAAATTGTGAAACTTGTAACGCAAAAGGAGCTTGTGGAGTTTCAGATTCAAGTGTAAAAGAGATAGAAATTTTTGATGTAAATAATTCGTATCAACTTCAGGAAACAGTCCACGTAATTTTAAAAAAAGAATTAGGATTGAAAGCTGTTTTTTTTGCATATGTTTTTCCATTTATACTTATGTTTTTCATTTTAATAATTTCTATACCATTTTTTAAAGAGTGGATTGCAGGTTTACTATCAATTTTAGTTTTAATTCCTTATTACTTAATTATTTATTTAATGAAAAATCCATTGGAAAAGATGTTTAAAATTTCAATAATAAAAATAAATTAAATTGACAGTTTCTGTTTTATATAGTGTTTTATTATTAGCTTCTTTAGGTATTATTGCAGCAGTGGTTTTGTATGTGGTTTCTAAAAAATTTTATGTTTATGAAAATCCTTTGATAGCTGAGGTGGAAGAATTATTGCCTTCTGCCAATTGTGGTGGATGTGGTTCTCCTGGATGTAAATCTTTTGCAGAAAAACTAGTAAATACAGATGATATTTCCGATTTATTTTGTCCTGTTGGAGGTAATGATGTTATGAAGTTAGTAGCTGAAACTTTAGGGAAAGAGGTAGCTGAAAAAGATCCAACTGTAGCGGTTATACGATGTCAAGGTAACTGTGAGGTTAGAAGAAAAACATCAGAATATCAAGGTCCAAAAACTTGCGCAATTTCTGCTATGATTTACAGCGGAGAAACAGATTGTCAGTATGGTTGTCTAGGAGATGGCGATTGTGTTGTTGCCTGTAAATTTGATGCCATGTATATGGATGAAGAAAATGGCTTGCCTATCATTATTTCGGATAAATGTACTTCTTGTGGTGCTTGTGTTGATGCTTGTCCTAGAGATATTATAGAAATGCGTCCAAAAAACAAACGTGATTTGAAAATTTTTGTAGGATGTTTAAATGAAGATAAAGCAGGTATTGCAAAAAAAGCTTGTGATGTTGCTTGTATTGGATGTTCAAAATGTGAAGATGTATGTCCAAAAGATGCAGTTATTATGATAAATAATTTAGCATATATAGATCCTGTACTTTGTACTTTATGTAGAAAATGCGTTCCAGTATGTCCAACACATTCAATTATTGAAACCAATTTTCCGCCAAGAAAAGAAAAAATTGAAGTTAAAAAAGTAGTAGAAAATGTTGAATCCGTAAAATCTCAAACAAATGCTTAAAACATTTCCTAAAGGCGGTATTCATCCCCCCGAAAATAAATTAACTTCATTCAAAGAAATAAAACGAATGTCTTTGCCGAAAGTTGTGTATGTTCCTATATCACAGCATATTGGTATTCCTTCTGAAATTGTAGTAGCAGTAAAAGAAAAAGTTCAAAAAGGACAAGTTATAGCTAAATCTGGCGGATTTGTTTCTTCGAATATACATTCTCCAGTTGCAGGTACAGTAACCAAATTGGATAAAATTATCGATTCTAGTGGTTATAAAAAACAATGTATTGTAATTAGAACGGATGTAAAAGATGCTTCAAATTTAGAAGAAATGGAATATCCTCTAAAAGAAGAAATAATGTTAACACCAAAAGAAATTTTACAGCGAATTTCAGACTATGGTATTGTAGGTTTGGGTGGAGCAACATTTCCTTCTCACGTAAAGTTGAGTGTGAAAGAAGATAAAAAAATGGATTGCTTGGTGGTTAATGGAGTAGAGTGTGAGCCTTATTTAACGGCAGATCATAGATTGATGTTGGAAAAGACAAAAGAAATTGTAGTTGGTATTAAAATTTTAATGTACTCCTTACCTGTTGATAAAGTTATTATTGGAATTGAAAATAATAAAAAGAACGCAATTCAAGCTTTTTTAAAAGCTACAAAAAGCGAAAAAAATATACATGTAGCAGCATTAAAAGTTAAGTATCCGCAAGGAAGCGAAAAACAATTGGTAAAAGCATTACTAAAAAGAGAAGTTCCTAAAAATGGCTTGCCACTTGATGTGGGCGTAATTGTACATAATGTAGGAACTATTTTTGCTATTTATCAAGCGGTACAACATAATATGCCTTTAACGGAAAGGGTAGTTACAGTAACAGGTAAAAAGCTAGAAAATCCTTCTAATTATTGGGTTAAAATAGGAACTCCAATCACAGATTTAATTAACGAAGTTGGAGGGTTTCCAGAAGGAACTCGTAAATTGGTAAATGGAGGTCCAATGATGGGTAAAGCTATTAAAAATACAGATGTGCCAATTACTAAAGGAACTTCAGGAATTTTGGTTATTTCTGAAGATGAAGCGAGTAGAGGAGAACAGCAAAATTGCATTCGTTGTGGAGAATGTGTTTATGTGTGCCCAATGGGATTAGAACCTCATTTATTAATGAATTTATCTGAAAAAGGATTATATGAAAAAGCTTTTTCAGAAGATATTTTAACCTGTATAGAATGTGGTTCTTGTAGTTATATATGTCCATCACATAGACCGTTATTAGATTTCATTCGGTTTGGAAAAAATATCGTTAAAAATTTACAAAACGCTAAAAATTAAAAATGAGTAATCCACCTATTATAGTTTCAGCTTCACCGCATATACATTCAGAAAAATCATTAAAAAAAATAATGTACGATGTGGTTATAGCTTTGGTTCCTGCTTTTTTAGTTTCCATGTATGTGTTTGGAATTAATGCGTTTGTGGTAACTGCTGTAGCAGTGGTTTCTTGTTTGTTATTTGAGTATTTAATACAGAAATATTTGTTAAAAACTAATATAACCATTACGGATGGTTCAGCATTAATAACAGGAATTTTATTAGCCTTTAATTTGCCTTCTGGATTGCCAATTTGGATGGTGGTTATTGGTAGTTTATTTGCTATTGGAGTTGTAAAAATGTCGTTTGGAGGATTAGGTTTTAATATTTTTAATCCAGCTTTAGCGGGAAGAGTTTTTTTATTGATTTCTTTTCCTGTGCAAATGACCATGTGGCCAACTGCCGTTGAAAATAATGCCACAATGATTGATGCAGTTTCAGGAGCTACGCCTTTAGGAATTATAAAAGAGGGCGTAATGTATGGAGATACCATAACGAGTTTAAGTTCTAAAATACCTTCAACTATGGATATGTTGTTAGGAATTACAGGAGGTTCATTAGGGGAAATGTCAGCATTAGCATTGTTAATAGGAGGAGCTTATCTTTTATACAGGCGAGTAATATCGTGGCATATTCCAATAACTATGTTGGTAACAATTGGTATAATGACCAGTATATTTTGGTTGATAAATCCAGAGCATTATGCAAATCCTTTAATTCATCTGTTATCAGGAGGAGCTATTTTAGGAGCTTTTTTTATGGCAACAGATTTAGTTACTAGTCCAATGACCAAAAAGGGAATGTTTGTTTTTGCAATAGGAATAGGGGTAATTACAGTGGTAATCAGACTTTTTGGAGCTTACCCGGAAGGAGTTTCTTTTGCAATATTAATAATGAATGCTTTTGTGCCACTAATTAACAGCTATTTTAAACCACGTCGTTTTGGAGCTGCAATAAAATCTAAAATTATGTAATTATGAGCAAAAAAGAGTCAACATTTATAAATATGGTGGTATCTCTTTTGGTAATCACTATAATTTCAGGGTTTTTATTAGGGTATGTTAACGATTTAACAATTAAGCCAAAAGCAAAGGCTAGATTACAAAAAAAGGTGGATGCATTAAAAATAGTACTTCCTGAGTTTGATAATAATCCTGTTGAAAATATCAAAAAGATAAAATCGGAAAAATCTAAAGATAGTATTGAAATATATACTGCATATTTAAATAAAAGTATAGTAGGTACTGCAATAACAAGTTCTTCGGAAAAAGGATTTAATGGATTAGTAAAATTAATGGTTGGTTTTAAGCTTAATGGAAACATACAAAATATTCAAATATTAGATCAAAAAGAAACACCTGGATTGGGAACGAAAATGAAAGGAGATAATTTTATTAAACAATTTAGAGGTAAAAATCCTTCGATCTATAAATTAAAAGTAAAAAAGGATGGTGGAGATATTGATGCTTTAACCGGTGCTACAATTAGTTCTAGAGCATTTGCTGAATCGGTTCAACTGGCTTATGATGAATTTGTAAAAACAAAAAAGTCAACTAAAACAACTGAAAATTAAGAATTATGGCTGGTATAATAAATCAAAAGCAAAATTTCTTAAAAGGAATTGTTAAAGAAAACCCAATATTTGTAATGTTATTGGGTATGTGCCCAACTTTAGGTGTTACAACATCGGCATTTAATGGTTTAGGAATGGGAGTAGCAACATTATTTGTGCTGTTAATGTCGAATATTGTAGTTTCATTAGTAAAAAATCAAATACCAAATAAAGTTCGTATTCCAGCATTTATAATCATTATCGCATCATTTGTAACCGTTGTTGAAATGGTATTAGAAGCATTTGTTCCATTCTTGTATGAGCAATTAGGAATATTTATTCCATTAATTGTTGTTAACTGTTTAATATTAGGAAGAGCAGAAGCTTTTGCATCCAAAAATAATGTTTTGTCATCTATTATTGACGCTTTGGGAATGGGAATAGGGTTTGTAATAGCACTTACAGTTTTAGGAGCCACACGCGAAATGTTAGGAAATGGAAGTCTATTTGATTTTAAAATTTTTTCAGAAAATGTAAATACTTTTATAGTTTTTATATTACCCCCAGGAGCTTTTATTGCTTTGGCGTATTTAACGGTTTTATTTAATAAAGTAACTTCTAAAATAGTTGGATAATGGAATATATTGTAATACTAATAGCCGCAGTTTTTGTTAATAACATTGTTTTATCACAGTTTTTAGGAATTTGCCCTTTTTTAGGAGTTTCTAATAAAGTTTCAACTTCTGTGGGAATGTCTGGCGCAGTTTTATTTGTAATGACAATTGCTACAACAGCAACCTATTTGTTATATGAATATATATTAGTTCCGGCTGGTTTGGATTATTTAAAAACAATTACCTTTATTTTGGTTATTGCCGCATTGGTACAAATGGTTGAAATAATTTTAAAAAGAGTAAGTCCACCATTATATCAAGCATTAGGAGTATTTTTACCATTAATTACCACTAATTGTGCGGTGTTAGGAGTAGCAATTTTAGCATTAGGATTAGAAAATGGTAGTTTATTAAAAGCAGTGTTTTTTGCAATAGCAAATTCCATAGGTTTTGCTTTAGCACTTATTTTATTTGCAAGTATTAGAGAACATTTAGAATTGGCAAATATTCCAAAAGGGATGAAAGGTGTACCAATTAATTTATTGGTTGCAGGGCTTTTATCACTTGCTTTTTTAGGTTTTACAGGTTTAGTATAAAATATACTGAAATTGAGTGTGTTATTTCAAAAAAAACTCACTATCTTTGCGCACTTAAAAATTAATAACCAAGGTCGAGAACCTTAAAAATTAAAACAAAATGCCAGTAAAAATTAGATTACAAAGACACGGTAAAAAAGGAAAACCATTTTATTGGATTGTAGCTGCAGATGTACGCTCAAAAAGAGATGGTAAGTATTTAGAAAAAATTGGAACTTATAATCCAAATACAAATCCAGCTTCTATTGATTTAGATGTTGATGGAGCTGTAAAATGGTTACAAAACGGTGCACAACCAACAGATACTGCAAAAGCAATTTTATCTTATAAAGGAGCAATGCTTAAAAATCATTTAGTTGGAGGAGTAAGAAAAGGAGCTTTAACTGAAGAGCAAGCTGAAGAAAAATTTAAAGCTTGGTTAGAAGAGAAAGAAGCAAAAATTCAAGCTAAAAAAGATGGTTTATCTAAAGCTGAAGCAAAAGCAAGAGCAGAAGCTTTAAAAGCAGAAGCTAAAATAAACGAAGAACGTTCAGCTGCTGCTAAAGAAGCTGAAGAAGCTGCAATTAAAGCAGAAGCAGACGCAAAAGCTGAAGCAAAAGCAGCAGAAGAAGTAGTAGAGGAAACTGCTCCTGAAACTATTGATGACGCACAAGCTGCAGCATCTGAAGAAGGTAAAACTGAGTAAATATTCAATACGATAATGCGTAAAGAAGATTGTTTTTATTTAGGCAAAATCGTAAGAAAACATAGCTTTAAAGGGGAAGTTGTAGCAAAATTAGATACAGACGAACCTGAACTTTATACAAATTTGGAATCAGTATTTGTTGCCTTTGGCAGCCAACTGGTTCCTTTTTTTATTGAAAAGAGTTTACTTCAAAAAGGAAATCAACTGCGCCTTAAAATAGAAGATGTTAATAATGAAGCAGAAGCAGATGAAATTTTAGGAGGTGAAATTTATCTACCATTAGAATTTTTACCAAAATTAACAGGTAATAAATTTTATTTCCATGAAATTATCAATTATAAAATGATAGATGAAAATCATGGGGATATTGGTGTAATAACTGGTATTAATGATAGAACTGCACAGCCATTATTTGAAATCAATGCAAATGGCACAGAAGTTTTTATACCAATGATTGATGATTTTATTATAAAAGTGGATAGAGATAATAAAACAATTTTGGTTAAAACCCCAGAAGGGTTAATTGATTTATACTTGAATCCATAAAACTTAGAGAGGTGGCCGAGTGGTCGAAGGCGCACGCCTGGAAAGTGTGTATACGGCAACGTATCGAGGGTTCGAATCCCTTCCTCTCTGCGAAAACAATAACAAATTTTAGTAAAACCCATTAAAATATAGGGTTTTCGAAGTTTTTTTATTTTAACACCATCATTTTGTTTGGTATAATTTCATATATTAGGTCAACAAATCGGTCAACAAATAAAAAAAATAAATTTGTTGACCGAATTATTGCGATAGACCTTGAAAACACTTAGATTTTATATTTCTAAAATCAATTATATTTAGTGTTAAAAAGGCTTCGTAATTTGATTTAAAAGTTCACAAAAAGGTTATACTTTTATGTGAAATGATTTTGCCATAGTTGATTTGACTTTCGTCTTAAAAAAAGTTTAACTTAAAAAAGACGACAACTATGAAAACAACAACCACTTTTGCAATCCTAATTTGGATTAATGCTTCACGTGCTAAAAACAACGAAGCAGAACTTTTCGCAAGAATTACTGTAAATCAAAAACGAGTTAATATTAGCTTAAAACGGAAAGTGAATATTGAATCCTGGGATAAAGCCAAATCAAGGGTAAAAGGAACTAGTCAAGAAGCACGTATCATAAATGGATACATTGATCAAACCCAAACAGCCTTATTTCAAGCTTATCAAGATTTAAAAGCTGAAAGAAAAATAGTTACTTCACAAGCAATTAAATCAAGATTTTTAGGAACAGACCAACAACATTATTCTCTTCAGAATATAATTGATTATCACAATGCTAATACTGTTCATAAGTTGCATAAAGACACAATGGGGCTTTATAAAACTACCCAAAGGTATTTAATGGAATTTGTGCTTAAAGAGTTCAAAACATCAGATATATATCTACGTGACCTCAATTATTCATTTGTTTTAAAGTTTGATAATTTTTTACGTTCCTATAAGATGTCAAGAAATAAAAAATTAATTGGTAATAATACTATTATAAAGCACATTCAACGTTTACGTAAAATGGTTACAATGGCATTTCATATAGAATGGATAAATAGGGACCCATTTGTAAAATATAAACCAGTATTTGATAAGTCTGAACGTGAATTTTTATCGGCGAAAGAATTGAAGTCTATTGAAAACTTTACTTCAGATATAGAACGTTTAAGCATTGTCAAAGATTTATTTATTTTTAGTTGCTATACCGGTATTGCTTATGTGGATATTATGCAACTTAAAAAAGATAATATTTTACTAGGGATTGATGGCGGTCAATGGATTGTAACGAAAAGGCAAAAAACAAATACACCAGTAAAAGTTCCAATTTTAGAACAAACACAGTTAATTATTAACAAGTACAAAAACAATGTAAGAGCTGTGTCAACGGGTTCATTGCTGCCTTTACTTTCTAACCAGAAATTAAATAGTTATTTAAAAGAAATAGCCGATTTATGTAAAATAAAAAAGAACCTTACTTTTCATATGGCACGTCATACTTTTGCAACAACTGTAACATTAACTAACGGAGTTCCAATAGAAACCGTTTCAAAATTGTTGGGACATACAAAATTGGCAACTACTCAAATTTATGCAAAAGTTATTGAGCGAAAAGTAAGTGATGATATGAATGCATTACAGAAAATTTTAAATTACAATAGTAATGAAATAGAAGTAAATAATAAAAATTTAAAGCATTCTTCATAATAGTTATTTTCCTTTGGTTATTTTTAAAGAATTAGTAATTTTAGCCGCTGAAAAAGACTAAAAATTACGAATGAAAAAAATTGCTGAGATTATTGCTAATTATAGCAATGAGCTTTTTGAAATTGAACAGCTCCAACTTAAAGAATCCAAAAAACTTAAGAAAAAAATTGAACTCACTAAAGATTGTTTAAATAAACTAAGATTATATATTAGAGAAATTGATTTCCCTTCGGAAGAGGAGGAAATCAATTTTTTTAAATATCAAAAGCCTGGCGTTTATGGTAATCTAAAATACTTTTCACATATAAATAAGTATCAATTAGTAAAACCAAAATCAAATCTCACTAAACAAAAGAAGCTCATCAATGGGTATTTAGACAAACTAGAAAATTGGAAAGTAAAACATCTTGGTTTTTATAGGTACTATGAACAAAATGATACATCATTTGACGCTGCATACTTTTTAAGAAGAAATACGCAACTCGAATTGATTTTTGACACCTTACACTTAGATCGTGAACCGGAATTTTCAACCAGTTATGATTTGCAAGCTGCTAAAGTAATTGCATACAATCTACTCACAAATTATTACGAAAAGGAACTAATCAACATCAAGCAACTTGAAAATAATCTGCCAGTTAAAGAAGTAAAACCTAAAATTTTAACAGACATACCTTGGACGGCTTCAAAAACAGAATTAGCAGAATTAGTAATTTCTTTAATTGCTTTTGGTGCTATAAAAAATGGAAATGTAGATATGAAAAAAATTGCTGAAGGCTGTAAAGAACTTTTTGGAATAGATTTAGGAAATATTTATAATACATATACTCAAATTAAGTCAAGAAAAAAAGACCCAACAAAATTCCTTGACAAATTAAAATTTTCCCTAATCAAAAAACTGGAAGCAGATTTGTAAAAAAAACTATACAGACTGAAAATAAGCTTGTTAGTAGCATTTGAAATGTTAAAATTTCTAGTAGTAAATAGTAGCTATTAATTACTACTATTTTTCATATTTAAGACCTTTTCAACTTCAAAATTGTCGTTTTTTATAGTTTTCTAGGCTTCGAAATACTAAATAATCATCATTCAATATTCTAGTTAAAAAATATTTTCTCTTACATTTTTGAATATCAGTTGAGTAGCTATTTTCAAATGTTAAATTTTTTAGTAGCTACTAACAACTATGTAAAAATATTAAATCAACTTTCCCAGTTTTGTAGCACGAAAGTCAAATCGCTATAAAACAATTTTATCAACTTAAAACCATTTTAAAAAAATGCCAACACAAATTATTACAACAGATGATTTAAGAGAATTCAAAACAGAATTATTAGATGAAATCAAAACCCTCTTAAAAAAAAGTGCAGCAGTTGGAAACAAAAAATACCTCAAATCTGCTGAAATGATGAAACTGTTAAAAGTCAGCCCGGGAACCTTGCAAACATTACGAATCAACGGAACACTTCCATACACCAAAATAGGTGGAATTATTTTCTATGATGCCGATGAAATTCAACAAGTAATGAATGAAAACAAAATTCATAACAATTTTTAAACAGTTAACCATTATAAAATGAATAGAATGAATAGATAGAAAACTAAGATGCTGACTTGATTTTTAGTCTTGGTTTATGCTGAGCACAGTCGAGGATTTTGCATCAAGGCAAAATGAAAAGAATGGAAAAAATAAAAATATTAATTTAAAATGCCTGAAATCAATTACATAAAACACCTCAACAGTGTATTCCAACAATTTTCAAAAGACAGTCGTTTAAATCCAACACATATCAGTCTGTATATAGGCTTGTTTTACATCTGGAATTACAACCGTTTTCCGGATTCATTTTTTATCAATCGTGAAGAAGTTATGAGTCAATCAAAAATTGGCTCAAAATCCACCTATCATCGATGCATAAAAGAACTAAGTCATTGGAAATATGTAAAATATTATCCGTCTCACAACCCATTTAAAGGAAGTAAAGTAAAGATGTTCAATTTTGATACAAGTATTGTTACAACTAATGGTCAAGCAGTGGACTTAAAGAATCCCATAAAAGGACAAGCATTGGTATCTTATATAAACATTAATAAACATAATACAAACTTTATTAAACTAGAGGCAATCGCAAAAGAAAAATTAATTTTTGAATTTTTTAAAAAAGAAAAATGGCCAGAATTGGAAGCCAAAAAATTTTTTAATCATTACCAGGGAATCGGTTGGAAAGTCGGTGGAAAAACAAAAATAGTTGATTGGCAAGCCACCGCCCGAAGCTGGATGTTAAAAGCTGATGAAATGAAATTGTCAGCTCGAGCGAAGTCGAGAGCAAACAATAAAACCGATTTACCACTTAACCATTTTCAAGACAACCTCCACACCAACAACAACAAAAATTACAATGAACCACTTTAAGCCTATTCCAGATTCGTCATTCTGAACTTGTTTCAGAATCTCATCAATGGATACAAAACCAATATGAAAAAGCAACCACTTCTAATAACCATAAAAAATTTAAAATGAACCTTTCTTTTTAGGAAGAATAACACTTAAAAGCTTCGAAATCCAGTCACGTAGTGACGCGAAGTTTTAAGTGTGGTGCTACAAAGCAGCAATTCCTGCTAAAAAGTCCCCTTTCTTTGGTTCGTTTCTTTGGGGAAACAAAGAAATGAACAAGAAACAAAAGAAATTAAAATCAGATTAGATTTTTTTTGGACAAGCAAAAAATGAATAGATAAAAGAATTTATTTAAATCTAAAAACTATGAAAAACCAACCTCACATCAAAACAGAAGGAACCTCTAAATTCCAAATCGGAGAAATAAAAGGAAATATAATTCATTACGATTTCGAAAAAATAAAAACCTACCTCAACATAAAAGGGCACCAACTATTCGGACAAAACTTCAGAATTTATAAAGAAGACGAACCTTTGTTATTCAAACTCTGCTGCTATTTTATTCAGGATCATTACAGCTGTGCTCAAATGGGAATCGACACCAACAAAGGAATATTATTAACCGGACCAGTTGGTTGTGGAAAAACCTCTTTAATGAAATTATTACCACACTTGGCACCACATAAAACAAATTATGAAATCATTCCAACTCGCAACATCGTATTCAATTTCAATGCAAACGGATATGAAGTACTCGAAAAATACAACGAAACCAAAAACTACTGCTTTGATGATTTAGGAGTAGAACCAACTGGAACACATTATGCAAAGGAATGCAATGTAATGGGTGAAATCTTACTCTCCCGTTACGATCTATTTACTCAAACCGGTCAGAGTCAGTGTCAAGGTCATCGTCAAAACATAAAAACCCACATCACAACCAACCTCAATGCCCAGGAACTCGAAAAAAGATACGGCAGCAGAGTAAGAAGCCGATTAAGATCTATGTTTAACTTAATTAGTTTTGATAATTTAACAACTGACAAGCGTAAATAGTTAAACATCTAAGTTCAGAATAATAAATTAAAATAAACTGATTAAATATTTTACGTTAGAGGCTGCTCAAATTCAACAAAAAAACAACATTAACCTCAAATTTAAACATCCGTTTTTCTCCTTTTTTAGTTTTGTGTTTTTTAATTTTAATAAAATTTTTACAGTCCAAATAATTTTTTTTATATCTTTGTAAACAATTATGAGAGAAATCTTTAAAAAAATAGGAGCCGTTTTAATGTCATTAGTAGTACTGTTTTCTACTATGTCATTTACTGTAAGTGAGCATTTTTGCGGTGATCATTTAGTTTCTGCTGCTATTTTTTCAAAAGCGAGTTCTTGTGGTATGGATATTAAAAAACAAGGTGTTGATAAAGAATCTTGTACCCAAACTGATAATTGTTGTAAAGATGTGATGAAACAATTTAACAGTCAAAATGTTGTTAAAACTAACTTTGCTGAATTAACTAATAATCAACAATTCTTTGTTGTTGCCTTTACATACTCATATCTAAATTTATTTGAAGGATTAGAACAAAACATCATTCCTTTTAAAAATTACAATCCTCCTCTATTGGTCACAAACATACAAGTTGTAGATCAAGTTTTTATCATTTGATTTTATTGTTTTTTTAGGTGTTAACAGGCTTAAAATTGTGTTGCAGTTTTGACAGCCTTGTTAAATTCACGTATATATCATTTTTTGATATATACATTATTTAAAAAAATTATAAAATCAAATTAACATGCTTAATAAAATAATTCGCTATTTTCTTGAAAACAAGTTAATAACATTTATACTACTTCTTTCATTTGTAATTGGAGGAATTGTAACAGCTCCTTTTAATTGGAAAACATCTTTAATTGAAAGAAATCCTATTCCTGTAGATGCTATTCCTGATATTGGAGAAAATCAACAAATTGTTTTTACAGAATGGAAAGGACAATCTCCTCAAGATATTGAAGATCAAATTACCTACCCATTAACCACTGCATTACTTGGTATTCCTGGTGTAAAAACTATTAGAAGTAATTCCATATTTGGTCTTTCAAGTATTTACATCATATTTAATGATGATGTAGATTTTTACTGGAGTAGGACAAGGATACTTGAAAAATTAAATTCCTTACCTCCAGGAACAGTACCTAAGGAGGTGAAACCTGCTTTAGGCCCAGATGCAACAGCATTGGGACAAGTTTATTGGTACACTTTAGAAGGGAGAAATCCAAAAACAGGAAAACCAACTGGCGGTTGGGACCCTCAAGAATTAAGAACCATTCAAGATTTTTATGTTCGTTATTACTTAACCGCTACTAGTGGCGTTTCAGAAGTTGCCTCTATTGGTGGTTTTCTAAAAGAGTATCAGATTGATATTGACCCTGATGCAATGAAAGCCAATAACGTAAATGTAAAAATGATAATGAATGCTGTTAAAAACAGTAATTTAGATATTGGTGCACGAACCTTAGAATTTAATAAAGTAGAATATTTAGTTCGCGGTTTGGGTTATATTAAAAACTTAAAAGATCTAGAAGAAAGTGTAGTTACAGTTAAAGACAATGTTCCTATCCGTTTAAAAGATGTTGCCAAAATACAATTTGGACCAGCAACTCGTAGAGGTGGACTTGACAAAGGTGGTGTGGAAGCCGTTGGGGGTGTTGTAGTAGCTCGTTATGGTGCAAATCCGTTAGAAGTGATTCAGAATTTAAAAAAGAAAATTGCTGAAGTTGCTCCAGGATTACCTTCAAAAACTTTAGCGGATGGTACCGTTTCTAAAATAACCATTGTCCCTTTTTATGATCGCTCTGGTTTGATTCATGAAACTTTAGGAACCTTAGAATCTTCCCTCTCTCATGAAATATTAATTAGTATTCTTGTAGTTATCGTATTGGTTTTAAACTTACGTGCTTCCGTTTTAATATCCACTTTATTACCTGTTGGTGTTTTAATGACCTTTATTTTAATGAAATATTTTCATGTAGATGCTAATATTGTGGCTCTTTCAGGAATTGCTATTGCTATTGGCGTTATGGTTGATGTGGGAATCGTATTTACCGAAAATATTATACGGCATTTAGAAATGCCTGAAAACCATGGAGCTTCAGGAAAAAAACTAGTACAAGTAATTTATGCTGCCACGGTTGAAGTTGCGTCAGCAATTATGACTGCCTTAGCAACTACCATTGTTAGCTTTTTACCAGTTTTTGCCATGCAAGCATCCGAAGGAAAACTATTTAGACCTTTAGCATTTACCAAAACATTTGCATTAGTTTCTTCATTATTTATAGGAATTATGTTTATACCGGCTTTAGCACAAGTACTATTTTCTATAAAATTAGATAAAAAGAAAACAAGCAGAATATTTAATTCTTTATTAATAGGTTTTGGAATTGTTTTTTTAATAGCCTACGGAAGTGTAATTGCTTTGGCTTTAGTAGCTTTTGGAGTAAATAATCTGTTAACTCAGGTATCAGAACGTACTTTCTTAAAAAACAGCATAAAATTACCGTACTCTGAAAAAATTGCTAACTATATTAATATTGGTATTACCGTATTAATTGTAGTTTACTTTTTAACGGTAGAATGGATGCCTTTAGGGGCTTCAAACTCAACATTAATTAATTTTATTTTTGTAATTATAATTGTTGGTGTGGTTTTAGGATTGTTAATGACCATTGTTCATTTCTATAATGTAGTTCTAAAATGGTGTTTAGAAAATAAATGGAAATTCCTTTCAATACCTATTATTGTAGTTTTCTTTGGAGCTACTATCTGGTTAGGTTTTGGTAAAGTTTTCGGTTTTATGCCAAATTTTGTAAAAACCAATAGCGCTTGGAATAGCTTAGAAAATACATTTCCTGGAATTGGAAAAGAATTTATGCCAGCTTTAGATGAAGGTTCTTTTTTATTAATGCCAACCACCATGCCTCATTCTGGTATTACAGAAAACAGAGAGATAATAGCATCTATTGATAAACGTATGAATGCTATTCCTGAAATAGCAACTTCCGTAGGTAAATGGGGACGCGTAAATTCTGCTTTAGACCCTGCTCCAACATCTATGTTTGAAAATACCATTAATTATATTCCAGAGTATATTTTAGATGCAGACGGTAGAAAAATTCGATTTAAAGTAAATAAAGAGAAGGCTTTTATATTAAAAGATGGCACCACCTATAAATATGGTAAAAATAAATTTAGAAAAATTACAGAAGATGAATTAATTGAAGATGAAGATGGCGAGTATTTTAGACAATGGCGACCAAAAATTAAAAAAGCAGACGATATTTGGAAAGAAATTGTAAAACATTCTAAATTTCCAGGGTTAACTTCTGCCCCAAAATTACAGCCAATTCAAACACGTTTAATAATGTTATCTACTGGAATGCGAGCACCTATGGGAATTAAAGTGTTCGGTCCAACCTTAGAGTCCATTGAAAAAACTGGTTTTAAGTTGGAAAATTTGTTAAAACAAGTTCCTAGCATAAATCCTTCTACCGTTTTTGCAGATAGAGTTGTTGGAAAACCTTATTTAGAAATAAAACTTAACCGACAAGCAATGTCTAGATATGGATTAACCATAAAAGACATGCAAATGCAATTAGCTGTAGCTGTTGGTGGTAAACAACTATCTACTTCTGTTGAAGGAAGAGAACGTTTCCCAATCCGAGTTCGTTATGCTCGTGAATTTAGAGATAATCCTGATGATTTAAAGAAAATTTTAATTCCAACTCCTGCAGGTGTTCAAGTTGAACTAGGGGAATTGGCTTCTATAAATTATGTTCGTGGACCACAAGTTATTAAAAGTGAAGACACTTTTTTAACAGGGTATGTTATTTTTGATAAAAAAGATGGTCACGCAGAAACTAATGTAGTTGAAGATGCTCAAAAATTAATTAAAGATAAAATAGATACCGGTGAATTTAAATTACCAAAAGGTGTTACCTATCGTTTTACAGGAAATTATGAAAACCAAATTAGAGCATCAAAACGTTTAATGTTAGTGGTTCCAATTTCATTAATTTTAATTTTATTGATTTTATATTTTCAATTTAAACATGTTTTACCATCGTTAATGGTATTTACAGGAATTTTTGTAGCTTTTTCAGGTGGGTTTATTATGATTTGGTTGTATGGTCAAAACTGGTTTTTAAACTTCAGTTTTGCAGGGGTACAGATGCGAGATTTGTTTCAGCTCCACACCATTAATCTTAGTGTTGCGGTTTGGGTAGGATTTATCGCCTTATTTGGTATCGCTACGGATGATGGGGTAATTATGGGAACCTATTTAACCCAAGTATTTGAAGAAGAAAAGCCAAAAACGGTTAAAGATATAAGAGCATCCATTTTACATGCAGGCTCAAAAAGAGTTCGTCCAGCAATGATGACTGCAGCCGTTGCAATTATTGCGTTAATACCAGTACTTACCGCAACAGGGAAAGGAGCTGATGTTGTTGTGCCTATGGCAATTCCTTCTTTTGGAGGTATGCTATTACAAGTTATGACCATGTTTGTGGTTCCTGTGTTATACAGTATGTGGAAAGAACATAATTTAAAGAAAGAATTAAAAAAATCACAAGCTTAAATTTATAAAAATGAACCTAAAAATTTATAACTTAATTTTCTTTAGTTGGTTGTTACTACTAAGTGCTAACGCTTTTAGTCAGACCACTTTAGAAAATTACCTGAAAATTGCAGCCGAAAATAATCCTGAATTAAAAGCAACATTCAGTGCATATATGACTGCTATGGAAAAAGTTCCTCAAGTAGGCGCTTTACCGGATCCTCAAGTTGCATTTGGTTATTTTATTGAACCTGTGGAAACACGTGTTGGGCCTCAAAAATGGAAATTTAATTTAGCCCAAAGTTTTCCTTGGTTTGGTTTGTTAGAAGCAAAAGAAAATGTAGCAACTGACATGGCTAAAGCTAAGTTTGAAAAATTTGAAAATACTAAGTCAAATCTATTTTTTGAGGTTAAAACAGCTTTTTATAATTATTATTTTATGGAAAAAGCCATTAATATAACCAAACAAAATATGGATATTTTACAGGTTTTTAAACGATTGTCTTTAGTTAAAATTGAAGCAGGAAAAGCATCTATTGTGGATGAATTACGTGTGGAATTAGAGTTGAATGATTTAGAAAATAAGTTGGCATTATTTAAGGATACAAAAAATACTATCCAAACTAATTTTAATAATTTATTAGCCAGAGAAGTTTCTAATAGTATTGAAATACCCGATACTTTGTGGCAGGATAAATTGCCTTTTGATAAGTTAAATATGCTAGATGAAATTTATAATAATAACCATCAGTTAAAAAGTATAGATTACCGATTAAATGCTTTTGAAAATCAAGAAGTTGTTGCTAAAAAAGAAGGATTACCTAAATTTAATATCGGTTTAAATTATACCGTGGTGGATAAAAATCCTTCTTCAACTGCTGTTGACAATGGTAAAGATGCATTTTTGTTTCCTTCTGTAGGAATTAAAATACCTATTTTCAGAAAGAAATACAAAGCCTTAATTAAAGAGGCAAAGTTATTACAAGAAGCCGAAACCTATAAAAAAGAAGATAAAAAAAATGTGTTAAGCACTATTTATACTTCTTCCTATAAAAATTATAGTGATGGCGAAAGACGAATAGCATTAAACAAAAAACAAGCACAAATAGCAAAAAAAGTACTAGATGTTTTAATTACCTCTTACTCTACAGATGCAAAAGATTTTGAAGAAGTATTACGCATAGAACGTCAGTTATTAAAATATGAATTGGCATATCAACAAGCCTTAATTGATAAAAATGCTGCCATAGCATTTATGAACTATTTAATTGGAAAATAAAGAATATTATGAAAAAATATAAAAATTATATCATAGCAATCAGTATTTTAATACTCGGAATTATTTTAGGAAACGTGTTTTCTGGAGATAATACAAAACCCTCTCACAACGAAGGTGAGCATAATTTTGTTCAAGACCCTGTTACAAAATTATGGACTTGTTCTATGCACCCACAAATAAGAATGAAAAAACCAGGAAAATGTCCTATTTGTGGAATGACTCTTATTCCTTTAGATGATAGCAAGGAAACTGGAGAAAAAATAGCTTCCAATGAAATTGTTATGACACCTGAAGCTATACAATTGGCAAATATTCAAACTTCTGTAGTTGAAAAAGGAAATGCTGTCAAAGAAATTCACCTACTAGGAAAAGTAAAGCCTGATGAAAGACGCTTATACTCTCAAGTTTCTCATATTCCGGGACGTATTGAACGTTTGTATGTAAACTTTACAGGTGAAAAAGTACACAAAGGACAAAAAATTGTTCGCATTTATTCCCCTGATTTAATTTCTGCTCAAAAAGAATTATTTGAAGCTATCAAATCAAGAAAAATTTACCCTCAATTATATACGGCATCACGTAATAAATTAAAATTATGGAAATTATCTGATAGCCAGATTAATGCTATTGAAAAATCAGGAAAGGTACAAGAGCAAATAGATATTTTATCCGATTATTCAGGCTACGTAATGAAACGGAATGTAGAATTAGGAGATCATATTATGGAAGGAACTAACTTATATGATATTGCAGATTTAAATGACGTTTGGGTAATGTTTGAAGCTTACGAAGCAGATATTCCTTGGATACAAGTTGGAAACACAATAGATTTTACTATCAGTGCAATTCCAAACAAAGATTTTAAAGGAAAAGTAACCTATATAGATCCTTTTGTCTCGTCAGCCACAAGAGTTGCAAAAGTTAGAGTAGAAATCAAAAATCCTGGAAGTAAATTACTACCTGAAATGTATGCTAATGGTATTATTAAAGCGAAATTAACTAATGTTAAAAATGCCATTATAGTCCCAAAATCCGCAGTACTTTGGACAGGAAAAAGAGCTGTAGTTTATGTAAAAGTACCTCATAAAAAAACCATTTCATTTGTGTATAGAGAAATTATTTTAGGACAAGATATGGGCGATTTTTATATTGTAGAAAAAGGTCTAAAAGAAGGTGAAGTTATTGCAACCAATGGCGTATTCAGAATTGATGCTTCGGCACAACTAATTGGTCAAAAAAGTATGATGAATCCAACTGGAGCAAAAGGCAACACTGGCGGAATGGCTGGAATGGATATGGGTGGAGGCAACAAAAAGAAGTCTAAAATGAGCGATGCGGAAATGAAAAAAATGAAAAAACCTGCTAAAAACATGGTTATGATAGACAAATCTAAAATTGATTCTAAGTTTAAAAAACAATTAGGAAGCGTTATTGACACTTATATTAATTTAAAAGATGCTCTTTTTAAAGGTGATTTTGCACAAGCAAAAGCACAGTCAGAAAAAGTTAAAAATGCTTTAAACAATGTAGATATGTTGCTTCTTTTAGGCGATGCTCATAACGAATGGATGAAAGATTTAAAAATATTAAATTTAGCAACAATAAATATTATCAACGCTGAAGATATTGAAAATCAAAGAATTAATTTTGCGAAGTTAGGTCCTGCTCTAGGAGAATCTATTGATAAATTTGGTTTTAAAAATGCTGATAAACCACTTTATTTAGAGTATTGCTCTATGAAAAAAACTTATTGGCTAAGTTATGATAAAGTCATTAAAAATCCTTTTTATGGCAATGCAATGCCAACCTGTGGAGAAGTTACAAAACAATATAAAAATTAAATAATAACAACTTAAAATATATGAAAGGAATAAATTTGAAATTCATTTTGTTAATGTTGGCATTTGTTGTAACAACAATAAATTACGCTCAACAAAAAAAAGATTTGTTAACTGAAATTAAAGGAGATACCACAGTTTATCATTTAAATATTAATAAAACAAAAGTAAATCTTGCAGGAAAAAAAGTAAATGCAATGTCTATTAATGGATCCATACCTGGTCCTACATTAAAATTTAAAGAGGGTGGATTTGCAGTAATCTATGTTAGAAATAACATGGATGTTGAAACTTCAGTTCACTGGCATGGTTTATTAGTTCCAAATTATTATGATGGAGTTCCTTACCTAACAACACCTCCTATAAGACCAGGTCATACGGAAAAATATGAGTTTCCATTAAAACAATCTGGTACTTATTGGTATCATGGACATACGGGATTACAAGAACAAATAGGAGTTTATGGTTCAATTATAATTGAACCTAAAGAAAAAAAAATAGCTTATGATAAGGATTTGGTGTTGGTTTTTTCTGATTGGACTAATGAAAAACCTTCAAGTGTATTAAAAACATTAAAACGAGGAAGTGATTGGTATAATATAAAAAAAGGCACCTCAACGCCGCTAAATGAGGTATTAAAAAGAAGAGCTTTTAGTGCACAATTAAAATTTTGGAAACAACGTATGGAAAGTGCTGATATTGCCGATATTTATTATCCTGCTTTTCTAGTTAATGGTAAGTCTGTTCAAAATTATACTGATTTTAAGCCTGGAGAAAAGGTAAGGCTTAGAATTATAAATGCAGGTGCTTCTACTTCATTCTGGTTAACTTTTGGAGGTGACACACCTACTTTAGTATCAGCAGATGGTAAAAATATAGTCCCCGTAAAAAGAAACAAAACTTTTATTGCAATTGCAGAGACTTATGATTTTATAGTAACGATACCTGAAAATGGGAGAATTGAAATTAGAGCAACATCACAAGATGGTACAGGAAAAACATCTGCCTTTTTAGGAACAGGAAAAAAACTTGTAGCTCTTGATGTACCAAAACCTGATAAGATTGAAATGATGAAAAAAATAGCAAAAATGGATATGAAGATGGGTGCACCAGCTCTCGTTTTTAATTCACGTAAAAGTGACCCCTATAAGATGATGAAAAAATATGGTATGAAAATGTCTAGTTCAAAAAATAAAAAAATGGCTGGTATGGATATGATAATGAAAAGGACAAGTAAAAATCTATTTTCTAAATATAATTATGATTATTTAAAATCACCAAATAAGACTAGTTTTAGTAAGGATATTCCTGTTAAAAATATATTATTAAACCTTACCGGAAACATGCAACGCTACGTTTGGAGCTTGAATGGTAAGCCGTTATCTGAAGCTGATAAAATTAAAATTAAATCAGGTGAAGTAACAAGGATTACACTTAATAATTTGACAATGATGAGTCATCCAATGCATTTACACGGTCATTTTTTTAGAGTTATTAATAAAAATGGCGATTATTCTCCACTAAAACATACGGTTAATGTAGGACCAATGCAAAAAGTAACCATAGAATTCTATGGTAATGAAAGTGGAGATTGGTTTTTTCATTGCCATATTTTATATCATTTAGTTGGAGGTATGGCAAGAGTTGTTAGTTATGGAACTCCTAGAGATACACGATTAAAAATGTATCCTGTTTCAAAAATTATAGATGAAACTAATCGATTTTATTCTTGGAGCAATGCAGATATAGCCTCCCATATGATAGGATTTAACTTTACAACTTCAAATATTAGAAATCAATTTAATATAACTACCGAATATGGGTGGAATAAAAATTTAGAGTCAGAAATCACTTATGAAAGGTACTTGCAGTCTTATTTTAGAATTTTTGGAGGCGTTAATTTTGAAAATACATCTAAGGATAATCTTAATAATATAACTACAACTGCAGTGATAGGTATGCGCTATTTAACCCCTTATTTATTTAATCTAGATGTACGAATAGATAGTAAATTACGTCCAGATATTAGTTTGAGTAGATCAATAATGATATTTCCTAGAACTGTAATTTTTGGATACTATGAATATAAAGCGAATTTTAATTGGTCAAATAAATTACCAAGTGGTATTAATTATCAAAAAGATATTACATGGAATTCTGGGTTGGAATATATAATTTCCAAAAACATATCTGTTTTTGGAAGTTATGATAATAGATTTGGAGCTGGAGGAGGTTTTTCATTTCGTTTTTAAAAAATAATAAATAAAAATATTATACCATGAAAACAATAAATTTAACAACAATTTTAGTAGTCATTTTTACAATAAGTGTATCAATTTCAAACTATGCACAACAAAATCATAACCACAGTAAAATAAAGACGATTTACGCAAAAAGAAGCATGATGGAAGGTGATATAATGCAACAAAGTCCTAATATACAATTTAACGATTCCAATTTAAATAAGGCATATATGCATTATATAATGATTAATACTGCTTTGACAAAATCAAATATTCAGAAAGTAAAAATGATATCAGAAAGGTTAATAGTCATTTTAAATAATTATGGTAAAGCTTCAGAATCTATAGCAATAGCAAGTAAACTAGCTGAGAGCTCAGATTTAAAAGGTCAACGTAAATTATTTGCAGAATTAACTATCTCAATAGCTCCATTTTTTAAAGAAAGCATTACAAAAGGTAAAGTTTATAAAAACTTTTGCCCAATGGCAAATGGTAATGGTGCGTATTGGCTTTCAAATTCGAAAAATATCGTAAACCCTTATATGGGAGAAAAAAGTCCAATGTCTAGTTGTGGCAGCATAAAAGATACTTATAAATCTATATAAAAACATTTGGATTTTTTTTAAATTTTAAAAATTAAAAATAACCCTCTAATAGCAGTATTATGAAAGAAATTAAAGCATTTATCCGTCCAGAAAAATTAAACTTCGTAGCTCAAAACCTTAAAAAAGAACACTTTTGTTGTTTTACGGTATTTGAAGGAGAAGGAGTTGGTGATTACGCAGATCCTGATACAGAATTTCCAAGTTTAAATTTTCCTTTTTTACATAACAAAGTAGTTAAAATTGAACTTGTTTGCGATAAAAAAAACGTAGATAATATTGTACAAACCATTAGAGAACATGCTAAAACTGGTCATAGTGGTGATGGGTTAATCTATGTTAGTAATGTAGAAAGTAAAATTCGGATTAGGGATGGAGAATAATTAAATCAATTAAAAATGGAACCGCAAAATTATATAATAATAGTTAAAAATATGGTATGCGATCGCTGTATTAAAGTAGTTAAGGAAGAATTAACAAAAAACAACATTAAGTTTGTTAAAGTTGAATTGGGTAAAATTTATGTAAAACAACAATTAGTAGCTACTAAAAAGGAAACTTTAGAACGAATTTTAGAAAAGGAAGGTTTTCAAATAGTAGATCAACTCGATTCAATTTTAGTAAATAAAATAAAAACCTTAATAATTGAATACATTCACTACGGCAAACAAAAATCTAACACACAAAGTTACTCTTCTTTTTTAGCAGCCACTTTAAAGACGGATTATTCACATTTAAGTAAAATTTTTTCTGAACTAGAAGAAAATACAATTGAACATTTCACTATTCAACAAAAAATTGAACGTGCAAAAGAACTGCTAATGTACAATGAATTAAGCCTAAGCCAAATATCGTATGACTTAAATTATAGCAGTCCGCAACATTTATCACGTCAATTCAAACAAATTACAGGAATAACGCCATCTCAGTTCAAAACATCAGGTTTTCGAAATAAATTAGATACAATTTAACCATAATTATGCACAATAATAAAAAAGAATAATCAGAAATTTGAAGTACTAAATTAGTTGATTTTAAAGAAGTTAGATGATAAATTAAAAATAATAAAAAATGAAAACAAAAATTTTAATCGCACTTGTAACAATAGGAATTTTTACAGTTGCCACCGTAAAAGGGCAAGAAACGCCTATGAAAATGGATTCAATGAAAATGAATCATAGCAAAATGAATATGCAAATGAATAATAGTAAAATGGATATGAAAGAGGACGCTATGAACATGAAAAACATGAAAGATAAAAAAATGAATATGAAAAAAGATTCAATGAAAATTGATCATAGTAAAATGAACATGAATATGCAAATGGATCACGGTAAAATGGATATGAAAGAGGATGCTATAAACATGAAAAATAAAGAAATGAATATGGATCATAGTAAAATGGCTAAAATGTACACTTGCCCAATGCATCATGATTATGTGAGCAATAAACCAGGTAATTGTCCAAAATGTGGCATGACTTTGGTTAAAAAAATAAATACACAGCAAAAGGGCATTCATCATAAACGTGAATAAACATTAGTAGAAAGTCCTGAAGTAAAGAAAAGGATGTAACTCCAAGAGGTTAGTTAATTTTGATTGAATAACGCATTCTTTTCTTACTCAGGCACAACTTTATTAACCAAATAAAAAGAAAAAATTATGTTCACAAAATTTAAATTAGGCACTTTAATAGCACTTTTAGTAATAATTTCTAGTTGTTCTACTTCAACAAAAGAAAACAAAAATCAAAACGTAATAAACTCTAAAGAAAAGGTTGCTCCTCTAAATTCAAGTATAACAAAAAATACAAAACTTAAGCCAAGTTTAGTATGTTTTGTTAATAATAAATATATGGGAATTGATCAAATTCCAGTATTGGTTGAAGGCAAAACGTATTATGGGTGTTGCCAAGATTGTGTTGGTAAATTGAAAAATATAAGAAGTGCTCGCTTTGCAAATGACCCGTTAACTGGAAAGAAAGTAGATAAAGCGTTAGCCTACATCACAATGGCACCCGCAGGAAATCAAGATGTTTTATATTTTGAATCAGAACAAAATTATTTAAACTATATAAAAAATAATTAACAATCTCATTGTTGAATTTGAATCGGAAATGGCTATAAAAGTAACTCCTCTAAGCTAAATACATATTAAAAATTTCTCATTGCCATTTTCGATTTTTTTTTAATAATTTTTTGATTTAACCATTAACTAATAGGAAGGTATTACAATTCTCTTAGTTTTGAAAAGAGCAATCAAAAAAAGTTTAATCTGTAAAATAATAAAGTTATGATGTACACATGGATTATTGCATTAGGAATTATCTTCTTAGGTGGTATCCTTTACACAAGAAAAAATAGAAGCCAAATCCTCAAAAGAGAAAATCCTTTAGAAATACTAAATAGACGGTTCGCAAGTGGTGAAATTACCAAGAAAGAATATGAGGAAAGAAAACGTATTATTAATTCAAATAAATAAAATATGAACTATTATTTTGACAAAATGATTAATGGAACTTTTGAAGATGTTATCGATAAAGTTACACAAGAATTGAAAGTAGCAGGTTTTGGTATACTCACAGAAATTGATGTAACAGCAACCTTGAAGAAAAAACTGGATGTAGATTTTAAAAAATATAGAATATTAGGAGCTTGTAATCCTCCATATGCCTATAAGGCATTACAAGCAGAAGAAAAGATTGGAACAATGCTTCCCTGTAATGTTATAGTACAAGAAGTTGCAGCAGGCGTTATTGAAGTTGCTGCAGTAAACCCTCTGGCATCAATGCAGGCTGTGGAGAATAAAGAACTAGAAAAAATTGCAAATGAAATTAGATTAAAACTTGAAAAAGTTATTGAAAACATTTAGTAATATAATTATAAACCTTTAAAAATATAATCATGAAAAATCTATTCAAACTTGAAATATTAGAGACAAACAAGACTCTCACATTAGAAGAGCAAAATGATTTTCGCCTGAAATTTAAACCCTTGTTAAAGATAGCAGGAATTCAAAGTCTTTGCCTAGAGCAAAATGAGCTGTATATTGAATTCGATCCTATAATGTTCAATAAAGCTTCCTTCAAACATATCTTAAATGAAATGGCATTTCCTTTGAAACTTAATAAAATACTAGTTTAATGATATTTTAGTTATTGCAAAAAAACTAAATGATAAAGTAAGCTGGTCTAAAATATTAGTGGCAGTTATAATAGCAGCTTTAAATAATTATATAAAATTTCATAAAAAAACTAATATAGTTATAAGTAATTTTAATCTTTAAAAATTAAATTATTATGAAACATACCTACAAAATAACAGGAATGACTTGTGTTGGTTGTAAAACTAATGTTGAGTCGGCTTTAGGGAATTTAAAAGAAATTACTAAAGTAACTGCTAATTTAAAAAAAGAAGAAGTTGTTGTTGAAATGACATCGCATATACCTATAGAAAAATTGCAACAAACACTTTTGCTTGCAGGTCTACATTATACTATTTCAGCACCAACTGCTGAAGGTAAAAAGGCTAGTAATACACACTCACACAGCCACCACAAATCCGACACACCTTCTAAAAAAACCGGCAGCGGATTATATCACTGTCCTATGCATTGTGAGGGTGATAAAACCTATGATAAACCCGGTAATTGCCCAATTTGCAAGATGAAATTGGTTGAACTTCCCGCACAAGCTATCAAAACAGAATACACTTGTTCTATGCATCCAGAAGTTATTAGTGATAAACCTGGAAATTGTCCAAAATGTAAAATGAAACTCATCCCAAAAATGAGTATTGGAAAAACGGGACATGAGCATCACAATCATAAAATAATAGCTCCTCAACATACCCATTCACACGACAACGATAGTTCAAGTAATAATAAAGGCATCTTTTATTGTTCTATGGGCTGTGAAGGAGACAAAACATATGACAAACCAGGAAGTTGTCCAGTTTGCGGTATGGATTTAATTGAGCAACCAAAATTGGTGCTAGGTTCAAAATATACTTGCCCAATGCACCCTGATATAATTAAAGACGAACCTGGTGCTTGCCCTATTTGTGGTATGGATTTAATACCCATGGAACCCGATGAAAGTGAAGAGCAAAAAACTTACAATGAGTTGGCAAAAAAAATGAAAATTGCCACAATTTTTGCTGTGCCAGTATTATTAATTTCTTTATTTGCCTACTTGCCAAGTAATCCCTTACTAACTGTAATGAAACAATATAACTGGGATTGGGTGCAATTTGCCTTAACCTTACCTGTGGTGTTTTATGCGTGTTGGATGTTTTTTATACGCGCTTGGAAATCTATCATTACTTGGAATTTAAATATGTTTACATTGGTAGGCATAGGCACAGGTGCCGCCTTTATATTCAGTATAGTAGGACTTGTTTATCCCGATGTGTTTCCCCAAGAATTTAGAGGTGAGTCAGGTGATGTAAGCTTGTATTTTGAGGCTACCGCTGTTATTTTAACCCTAGTTTTATTAGGCCAATTATTAGAAGCTCGGGCACATAGCCAAACAAGTGGCGCTATTAAAGAATTATTAAAATTAGCACCTTCCGAAGCAACATTAGTTATTGATGGCGAGGATAAAATAGTGCCTATTCATGCTATTAAAAAAGGTGATTTGCTACGTGTAAAACCAGGAGAAAAAATTCCGGTTGATGGTGTAATTTACGAAGGAAAAAGTAATATTGATGAATCAATGATTACCGGAGAGCCCATTCCTGTTGATAAAACGGTTGATGATAAGGTAAGTTCGGGGACTATAAATGGCACACAATCTTTTATTATGAAAGCAGAACGTGTAGGCTCTGAAACTTTGTTGTCACAAATTATTCAAATGGTAAGTGATGCAAGTAGATCTAGAGCACCCATTCAAAAATTAGCCGATACCATATCAAAATACTTTGTACCCATAGTGGTATTGGTTTCCATAATAACCTTTATTATTTGGGCAAATTTCGGACCTAATCCTGCTCTAGTTTACGCTTTTGTAAATGCCGTTGCCGTATTGATTATAGCCTGTCCTTGTGCCTTGGGTTTAGCAACACCAATGTCGGTTATGGTTGGTGTAGGTAAAGGTGCACAAAGCGGAATTTTAATTAAAAATGCCGAAGCCCTTGAAACCATGAATAAAGTCAATGTTTTAATTACCGATAAAACCGGAACGCTTACCGAAGGAAAACCTTCTGTCGAAAAAGTAATAGCCTTAGAAGGTAACTCATCCGATTTATTACAACAAATAGCATCATTAAACCAATACAGCGAGCATCCATTGGCTCAAGCTGTAGTTAATTATGCCAAAGAAAATGAATCTAAATTAAGTAAAGTTACCGATTTTGAGGCTATAGCGGGTATGGGCGTTATCGGTACGGTTGTTAAAAAGAAAATTGCCTTAGGGAATGAAAAATTAATGCTCAAAATGAAAGCAACTATTTCTGATGACTTAAAAACTAAAATTATTGAAGAACAAAAATTGGGTAAAACCGTTTCTTATATTTCTGTTAACCAAAAAGGGGTTGGTTATGTTAGCATCTCCGATGCCATAAAATTAACTAGTAAAGAAGCTGTAAAAACGTTAATGGCAAAAGGCGTAGAAGTTATTATGATGACTGGTGATAATGAAAATACTGCTAAAGCGGTAGCTGATGAATTACACCTAACCAATTTTAAAGCCGGTTGTTTACCTGAAGATAAATTAACACTAATTAAAAAACTGCAGGAAAAAGGAAAAGTAGTTGCCATGGCGGGTGATGGTATTAATGATGCACCAGCATTGGCACAAGCCAATGTAGGAATTGCTATGGGAACCGGTACCGATGTAGCCATAGAAAGCGCTACAATAACTTTGGTTAAAGGCGATTTACAAGGTATTGTAAAAGCAAAAAATTTAAGTCATGAAGTGATGAAAAACATCAAACAAAACTTATTTTTCTCCTTTGCGTATAACGTTTTAGGTGTACCAATTGCGGCTGGTGTCTTATTCCCTGTATTTGGAATTTTATTATCACCAATCATTGCGGCTTTAGCCATGAGTTTTAGTTCAGTTTCGGTTATTACAAATTCATTACGATTAAGAAGTATTAAAATTTAAAATAACAATTAAAAAATACGATTATGAATAAACTATCTGCAAAAAAAATGAGTATTGCCTTTGGTTTAACAGGTGTGCTAGTGTATTTCGGATGCATTATTTTTATGGCTATACTAGGCCAACAGAATACTGTTAAGTTTTTCAATAACTTTTTGCACGGTTTAGATACAACCTCTATCATTAATATGAATGTTTCAATTACCAATAATTTATTTGGTGTGTTACAAACATTTGTACTCTGGGCATTAATTGGTTTTAGTATCGCGACCTTATATAATATATTATCCATAAAAAAATGGAAAGAATAATTTAATTAAATAACAATGAAATATATTAAAATGATTTTTTTACTTAATGGTTTGTTATTTCTTTCATCATGTATGATGTTGGCACCAAATCATACGTCAAGCGTGCATCAAAAAAATCCCAGCATAGCAAAAGATATAGTTTGTGGAGATTCTGTTGATATTAATCAAACACAATTTTCTACAGTTTACCTTGATAATACATATTATTTCGATTCCGTGGAATGTTTAAATAAGTTTAAGCAGGCTCCTAAAATGTATGTGAACAATAATCAATCACATTCAAACACAAACTGGCTATATTGGGGGGCAGGTGCTGCAGCAATGGGAGCCATAATGCTTATAATGCTTTAAAAAAGATGAATTAATAACTTTAAAATTAAATAATTAAATATAAAACAATACGGATGTTTATTTTAAATCCACACATTTTAGTTACTACAACGGTTTAGGTGGAGTTTTATCTATAAGATATTTATGAATAATAACTATAAAAAAGATAGCATATCACTAATAGGAGCAGTGGCATTAGGAACTGGTGTAATGATTGGTGCTGGCATTTTTGCTTTATTAGGTCAGGTTGCTGAACTGTCAGGCAATTTATTTCCATTTGCCTTCATTGTTGGAGCGATAATTTCAGGATTTAGTGCCTATGGTTATATCAAGATGTCAAATGCGTTTCCTTCATCAGGAGGCATAGCCATGTACTTGGTAAAAGCCTACGGAAAAGGAACCGTTGCGGCATCAAGTGCGCTGTTAATGGCTTTTTCAATGATTATTAACGAAAGTCTGGTTGCTCGTACTTTTGGATCTTATACGTTGCAGCTCTTTAATGTTAGCAATAATGGTGTTTGGGTATCACTTTTAGGTGTTTTCCTCATAGTTGGTGCTTTTCTAATTAATATTTCCGGAAATAACATTATTGGAAAGTCTTCATTAATAATGGCTATTATAAAGGTTGGCGGTATCGCTATTTTTGCTATAGCTACTTTATGGATAGCAGGATTTTCATTTCAGGATAGTATTTCTGTAAGTAACTCCTCAAATTATGTGATAGCTGATTATTTAGGTGCATTAGCCTTGTCTATTTTGGCGTACAAAGGATTTACAACAATTACGAACAGCGGCGGAGAAATTGTAAACCCAAATAAAAATGTAGGGAGAGCTATTGTTATATCTCTTGTAATATGTACCGTAATTTATCTCTTAGTAGCATTTGCTGTCTCTTCAAGTTTAACGATTTCAGAAATTGTTACAGCCAAAGATTATTCACTGGCTGAAGCATCCAAACCTGCCTTTGGAAAATACGGACTATGGTTTACCGTTGGTATTGCAATAGCAGCTACAATATCTGGAATTATAGCCAGTATTTTTGCCGTATCAAGAATGATGGCAATGCTAACAAATATGAAACTTATCCCGCACAACCATTTTGGCATGTCTGGAAATATTCAAAGACACATGTTGGTTTATGTTGCTATCATTGCTATTTTATTAACCATTTTTTTTGATTTAAGTCGTATTGCATCTCTAGGAGCTATATTTTATTTGGTGATGGACATAGGAGTTCAATGGGGCATACTAAAAAATTTAAGAAAAGAGATAAAGGCCAATTCCTTTATGGTGCTAACAGCAATAATTTTAGATATAGTAGTTTTAAGTGCCTTTTTATGGATTAAGGCAAGTTCAGATATAACTGTTATAATAGTTGCATTAGTAGTCATGATGCTTATCTTTTTTGGCGAAAAATGGTTTTTGAAAAGAAACAATAACAAATAAAAAATAGAAATTATGATGTACACATGGGTTATTGTATTAGGAGTCGCTATTTTAGGAATTTTACTATATACAGGAAAAAACAGCAGTAAAATTCTCAGAAGAGAAACGCCCCTTGAAATCTTGAACCGCCGATTTGCTAATGGTCACATCACCAAAGAAGAATACGAAAAACAAAAACGGATTATTAATTCTTAAATTTAAAAATCATGAAGTATTATTTTAACAAAACCCTAAAAGGGACTTTTGATCAGATAATTGACAAAGTAACAGAAGAACTGAAAAAAGAAGGTTTTGGTATTTTGACCGAAATCGATGTAAAAGAAACACTAAAAAAGAAACTTGATATTGACTTCAAGAAGTATAAAATATTGGGAGCCTGCAATCCGCCTTATGCTCATAAAGCTTTAGTGACCGAGGATAAGATTGGTACTATGTTGCCCTGTAATGTCATCGTTCAGGAAATTTCAAAAGGAATGGTTGAAGTTGCGGCAGTCAATCCGATGGCTTCCATGCAATCGGTAGAAAACAAGGCTTTAGGGGATATTGCCCAAGAGATTACCGCAAAATTGAAAAATGTAATTGAAAAACTTTAGTATCCAACTTTTTTCTATTGCCAAAAACAGAAAAGAATTAAATAATAATTAACACTAAAACAAAGAAAAATGAAAACAATTGTAAAAACTTTATTGATTATTGGTGTAATAGGCTCATTGGTGAGTTGTAAATCCACCTTTAATGCTTCCGAAACTTTGGGAAAGCAAGAAAATAGAAATGCGGTTTATCAAGAGATAATTTCGAATCCAAGCCAATTCAGTGAATTTATCGACTTGGCACAGCAGGATGACGGGGCACGTAAGATAATGATGAAGAAACATATGCAAATGATGGAACCTGGAAAGATGAAAGCGATGATGAAAAGCAATCCTGAAATGAAAGAAAAAATGAAATCTCATATGCAAAAAATGATGGAGGAAAATCCTGAAATGAAAGAAAAAATGCAAACAATGATGCTCGATAAGATGTTAAAAAATCCAGAAGGTAGAAAGATGCTAATGCAAAAAATGAAGGAAAACCCGAAAATGATGGAAGCGATGATGAAAAACCCTAAAATGAAAGAGAAAATGATGGAGGAAATGAAGAACAAAAAAGAAGACTCCAAAGAATATTAACACAACAAATAACACTTAGAGCCTGTTTTGAAATATTTCAAAACAGGCTTATATAACCAAAAATTAAAAATATGTTGATGCTGGTATAGCCTTGGGTGTAATAGCTTTTATATGTGGTGTGTAAAAAAGGGAATAAGCTAATAAAAAAGAGAGTCCTAAGGATATTTTGAACAGTAGCTTCGCTAATAGTGAAATTGCCAGAGAAGAATGCGAAGAGCAAAAACGAATTATCAATTCTTAAATTTAAAAAAGAATGAAAACAACAATTTATATAGTAGCAATCTCAATGCTGTTTTTGACAGCTTGTAAAAATAAAAAAAAGCAAACGAACGCTACTCAAATGCAACCTGGAATGCAAATGCATAACTCATCGATGCCAATGAATCATGGAATAGTAACTACTGGTTCTACTCAAACAAAATGGGTAGCACCAAGTTCAGCAAAAACAATTAAAAGCCCTTTAAAAATGGAGGCTAATGATGTTAAAGCTGGAGAAGCATTATTTACTCAGACGTGTGTTATTTGTCATGGTATAAAAGGTGAAGGAAATGGTATGGCAGGTGCGGCTTTAATACCAAAGCCAGCAAATCTCACGCTAAACTCAGTGCAATCACAAACAGATGGTGAATTATTTTGGAAAATAACAAATGGCAATCCGCCTATGTCAGCCTATAAGGATATTTTAACTGAAACACAACGTTGGCAATTGGTAGCTTATCTAAGAACCTTTAAAAAATAAAAAATAATCTATACCGCCGCTAATTCTCCACTAATTTTAAGTCCTTGTAAAATAGAAATATAGAATCAACGGATATACAACTCAAAGGAATCAGTATTGAAAAGGAAGTTTAAAATTAATTAGTAAATAATTTCAGATAGTGAATTCTGTATGAAAAATAAAATAGATAATAATTTTTTCGTCTTTATTTTAATTTGGTTATTAATACCAACACAAAACCTATTGGCACAAAGCAATAACGGTATGTTAATGTTTCAAATAGAAGGTAAACAATTTAAAAAAATTAATTATAACAAAAAAGGTTTTATTATAGATTCTCAACTTTTAAATATTGGGAAAATAAAAAAAGATATTAAAGGTTATTCTCTAAAAATTAATACTAAAAATTATAATAAAAAAGGAGGCTTAAAGTCTGAAAAATCTTTTAATTATCTATGTGATAAATCTCAAAATGGATCTGTTTTTATGAGTGTATTTCCATTAGTAAATACGGAATCCAAGGATATTAATATTACTATTTTAAGCAATAATTTTTTATATCCATCTTCGTTTGAAAACATTGATAAGATTGATGATTTTTCGCTTAAGATAAACTATAAAACCAAATTTTTAGGTGTAAATACCAAGACTTTTATAAAATTCACAAATAGAAAAATTAAAAAAATAACCAATGAAAATTACAATTTAACAGGTAATATTAAAATTAAAACCTTTGTTGGAAGTATAAATGTTTTGAACTTAAATTACACCTTAAACGAAATTATATCTATTAAAAATGGGATTATTTCTCAAAAATATACTAAAAAAGATGGTTCCTATTTTACAATTGAACTTAATAATTAAATAATTTTAAAAAAAAGTTTGTTTCAAATTTAATACTTTATAAATCGGAATACTTTATTTAAATAAATATTAATAACTAAAAACTAAAAAAATGAAAAAAACAATGTATGTAGTTGCAATTTCAATGCTGTTTTTGACAGCTTGTAAAAATGAAAAAAAACAAACCAATGCTGAAATGCAGCCTGGAATGGAAATGCAAAACAACGCAAAGCCAATAAATAATGGGATGAAAACTAATTCTATGATGCAAAAAAACAAAAGAAATAATGAATATGTGGTTACTCAAAAAAATAAAACGACCACACCAATTATTGAAGCCTATTTAGATTTAAAAAATGGTTTAGCTGATGACAGTAATGGTAAAGCCACAAAAAGTGCAGAAAAACTTCTTAAAGCATTCGCTAATTTTGATAGATCTAAACTTTCTGAAGAACAGAAAAAGAAGTACATAGATATAGAAGATGATGCAAAAGAAAATGCAGAGCACATATCAAAAAATCCTATTGAACATCAACGCGAACATTTTGAAAGTTTAAGCGTCGATATTAATGATTTGGTTATTTTACTAGGTACAAGTAAAACGTTATACCAATATTTTTGTCCGATGGTAGGAGATGGCAAAGGAGCAATTTGGCTAAGTGAAACCAAAGAAACTAGCAATCCGTATTTAGGCAGGAAAACACCAACTTGTGGCACCATTCAAAAACAAATAAATTAATGTCTAAATTCAAAAAAATACTAATTTTTATAATAATTGTGTTAGTGGGTATTCAATTCATACCCACTAAACGCAATGAAAGTATGGTTATTTTAAAAACCGATTTTACAAAAATATATGTGGTACCTGAAAATATTCAAATTATACTAAAAAATTCTTGCTTTGACTGCCACAGTAATAACACCAATTATCCTTGGTACAATAAAATTCAACCCATTAATTGGATGATGGAAAGCCATATTAATAACGGTAAAAAGGAATTAAATTTCAGTGAATTTGGAAGCTATTCAAAACGTAAACAAAAAAGTAAATTAAAGGCAATTATCAACCAAATTAAAGATGATGAAATGCCACTTTCATCTTATACTTTAATTCATAGAGATGCTAGACTATCTGTTAAAGAAAAAAAAATAATTAAAAATTGGATGGGACAATTAATGAATAATATAGAATAACATTAGTAAAATTAATAATTGTTTAAGCGAACACGTTAAAAAAACATACACAAATCTCGGTTTAGTAATAGTCAATGCTAAAACAGAATAATTAAGATCTCCATTGAGTGATTTAAAAGCCACAATATTTATTAAAAAAATATTAAAACAATGAAAATTAATTTTAGTTTCTTTAGACCTAAAATATCTATCTTTCAAAAGTTGTTGATTGGAATTTCTGTTATGTTATTTTTAAATCTGATTATAGCTTATGTTGGAATAGTAAGTGTAAATAAGCTTGAAAGCACATCTGAAATTATATTAAAGGAATCTAATAAATACAATAATCTTCATAGCTTAAAATTAAATTTTACGGAGCTTTTGATGCCTGCAAATGATTATCTAATCCATGGTAATAAAGTGGAAATTTTAAATTTTAAAAAATTAGATGCTATAACTAAGCAGCAATTAGAAGAGTGCAAAGCGGTTGAAAACAATCATTTTAATGAACACTTTTTAGAAGAAATAGAAAATATATTTCATGAAGTTGAGGGGCTGAGTAATAAAATATTTGAGTTAAAAACCCCTGTTGGTAATACTCAAGGAGCTATTATGATGGAAGTTATGGATAGTAATGTTGCAACTATTGAAAAAAAAATAGACATATTATTGTCATCTTCATCAACGTTAATGAATAGAGAACTAAACTCAAATCAAGTAACAAATACAAGGACTCCTAGAATTATTATTATTGTGGTGTTAATTATAATTATAGCATCAGTAATAGTAGGATTTTATTATGCTAAAGAAATAACAAAACCATTAGAAAATTTAGCTAAGACAGCCAAAAATATTACGCAAGGGAATTCTGATTTAAAAGTAGAAGTTAATCAAGGAACCCATGACGAAATTTATAATTTTGTTAATTTATTTAATAATATGATTAAAGTTTTGTCAGAAACTACAGTTTCAAAAGATTATCTTAATAGCATACTTGCTAAAATTATGGAGTCAGTAATAATTACAAATGTTGATGGAAGAATATTAATAGTAAATAAGGCTACAATAGACCTATTAGAATATAAAGAAGAAGAACTTATTGGAGAATCTATTGAGAAGATATTACTTAGTGAAAGAAAAAAAGAAAGTATAACTTTAACAGAAGAAACAGTTCAAAATATATATAATAAATATTATTCTAAATCAAAAATAGCGATTCCAGTATCTTTCTCTAAAACTTTTATTTATGACACGAATAATAAAAAAACTGGGATTTTGTATTTAGCTTTTCATCAATCGGAAAATGGTAAGAAAAAACTTAAATTAACTAAAGAAACTTCGGATAATAAAAGAAATATAAAATTGACAGAAAAAATTCCACTAACTAATAGAGAGTTAGAAGTAATTAAATTAATACTTGAAGATAATAGTAGTCAACAAATAGCTGAAAAACTTTTCATTAGCATAAGAACAGTTGAGACACACAGAAAACATATCATGGAGAAACTTCACACAAAAAGTATTATTGGCTTGGTACATTATGCAATTCAAAATGGACTAATTTGATTATCCTTTCCTTTCACTCTTTATATTAATAGTTCTTTATAACGCCTTTTAAATTAAACTCTTAATTAAAACGTTATAAGGGTTAGTAGGTATATTTTTAGAATTGTATTTTATAAGGATTATAGGGTATTTATAAATACTGAATATTGATGAAATTTGTAATAAATTCTTAGAATAATTAAAAACAAATCATTAATAATCCTATTTAAATAAAATTTATGAAAGTATCACTTACATTATTATTACTTATTTCTGCAACGTTTACGGTTAATGCCCAAAGTAAATGGGTGGCTCCAAGTGCTGCAAAAACGATCAAAAGCCCTTTAAAAATGAATGCTAACGATGCTAAAGCAGGGAAAGCATTATTCACACAAATGTGTGTTATTTGTCATGGTATAAAAGGGAAAGGTGATGGTATGGCAGGAGCAGCCCTTAATCCAAAACCAGCAAATTTTACATTAAGTTCAGTGCAATCACAAACAAATGGAGAATTATTTTGGAAAATGACCAATGGAAATCCACCAATGGCAGCTTACAAGGATATTTTAACGGAAACACAACGTTGGCAATTGGTTGCTTACATTAGAACCTTTAAAAAATAATAAAATGAAAAAAATACTAATAATATGCATATTAAGTTTGATGGTATTCAATTTACAAGCACAGCAAAACGACTTTAAATCAAGTAATAATCAATTTATGATTCGTGGTTTTGGTGATGTGGGTTTTAATTCTTTTAATTTAAATGGTGATAAAAGTTCATCTTTTAATGCCGGTGGATTTTCTCCAATTTTTCTTTTTAAGCAATCAGACAGACTTATGTTTGAATCTGAATTGGAAATGGATATGTCAACCGGAAGTTTAGATATTGGCTTAGAATATGCCGATATAATGTATGTTTTAAATGATTATGTAACGGTTAGAGCGGGAAAATTTTTGGTGCCATTTGGTACGTTTATGGAACGCTTGCACCCAAGCTGGGTAAACCGAATGCCTACTAAACCGCTTGGCTTTGGCCACGATGGCATTGCACCAATGTCTGGTGTTGGAGTAGAATTAAGAGGAGCTTTTAGAATTGGTTCAGGTACAATGAACTATTCCGTTTATACAACAAACGGTCCTACTTTAAAAACTCCAAATGGTGAGGAGCCAATGGAAAGTGGTATGCTAATGTTTGATAATTTGAAAGACAATAATAATAATAGAGCTTTTGGTACCAGAATCGGACTTTTACCATTTTCCGATTCATCAACTGAAATAGGATTTTCTTATTATGCAGCTGGGAATGTTGGTACCAAAGAAACTGCTTACGAAAACATAGGTGCAAAACTATTTGCATTTGATTTTTCTTTTGTAAAGCAACTTCCAGAAATTGGAGGTATTGTTGATATCAAATCTCAATACGCTAAATCAACTATTGACAATATTACGTATACAGTAGAAGAAGAACCTGGAGTATTTGAAGATCTTAATTTTAATAATGTGAGCTCTTCTTATTATGGACAATTATCGTATAGACCTACTATGTCTGGCAATAGTTTTATAAAAAACCTTGAGTTTGTTGGTAGATATTCAAAACTTGAAACTCCAGTGGGTTCTGGTTTTGCAACGAATAAAAAAGAATTTTCCTTTGGATTAAATTATTGGTTAAGTTGGCATTCATTAATTAAATTGAATTATCAAAATATAACCGGTGAAGGAGGCCATGATGTTGTGGGTAAAATTAATGAAAAAGCATTGTTCTTAAACTGGGCAATCGGATTTTAACTAATTAAAAAACATATAAAATGAAAACTTTAAAAATAATAGGTTTTGCAGCCGTTGTTATAAGCATAATAGCTGCATTTACATTGCAATCTTGTTCTTCTGAAAAAGTTGCAGCGTATAAAAATAAATCAGGAGCACAGTTATGGGGTGAAAACTGCATAAGATGCCATAATATACCTTCTCCGGCAAGTTTTAATGATACAGATTGGAGTACCATTCAATTACATATGCGGGTTAGAGCTAATTTATCAAAAGAACAATCTGATAAAATATTTGAATTTCTAAAATCAGCAAATTAAAAGTAGTTTTTTTAAATAGAATTACTTATAAAGGCAGGGGGTAAATCCCTGCTTTTATATAAATGTTATTATAGTTATTAAGTAACTTATGTTACACAAATTAATCTTCTTAATAAAAGATTTATTCGTATTTTTATACCATAAATAATGAAAGATTTCGTTATAATAATATGAGAAAATTTCTTACCAATATAGCAACTGTTCTGCTGGCATTTTTAGTGCTGTTTTCTTCATTTTCTTTTACGGTAGAAAAGCATTTATGCGGTGGTCAACTCTATTCTAAATCATTTTTTGGTCACGCTAAAGAATGCGGTATGGAAGTTATGAACAACAACGATTGTTCTTTCTCAACTCACAATAAATCTGTTTCCAAAAATTCGTGTTGTAAAACTGAATTTGATTTTATTAGCGGTTCGCAATTTAAAAAAGAAGTTTCAACTTCTATTGCTTCTAAACAACAGTTCATATATTCTTCTTTTATTGATTTAAACGCTGGACTTTTCTTAAACAAGGAATTTGAAATTCCTTTTTATAAAAATTATTTTCCGCCTCCTATTTCAAAAAATCTAACCATTCTTTATAGGGTTTTTCGTATTTGATTTGTTTTAATTATATACTGTTTGCTATGATTTTTTTCATAGTATAAATTAATTATTAATAGCATAAGTTATTAATAAATCATACATAATTTAAAATAATTAAATACAAATAAAAAATGAAAACAATAAAATATTTATTCATTGCCTTTTTGGCAATAGCAACAATTAGTTGTTCAAAAGATAATTCAGTAGGTCCAACAGGAACTCTTTCATTAAAATTAACTGATGCGCCAATGCATTATAATCAGTTTACAAATGCCAGTGTAACCATTGATAAAATTGAAATGGGTAACAGTGCAAGTGCAAACTCATTTGTAATGGTTACAAATACGGCTATGACTTATAATATGTTAGATTTGGTTAATGGTATTACAAAAACGTTAGCGAGTACCGAAATACCTGTTGGAAATTACAATATGATTAGATTGTTTATTTCTGATACGCAAATGACCTTGAAAGATGGTACAACCTTTAACTATAATATGAGTCAAAATGGTTTTTCAGGAAGCGGTATGGGAATGATGCAAAACGGAGTTGCCCTGAACAATGATAAAAAAAGTATCGATATTCAGTTAGATCAGATGCTTACTATTACTACAGGTAATATGAGTGACTATTTAATGGATATGAATGTGGCAGATTCCTTTAATTTAGAAGGTGTTTCATTTACTGGTACCGGAGCTGGAATGATGATGAGTATGTCTGGTTTTACCTTTACTCCTTCTATGAGAGTGGTAGATATGACCAATGCAGGAACAATAAACGGAACTATTCATGATGCAACTGGTAATTTACCAAATGCAACCGTAACTTTAATGCATAATAATACAGTTTACACCACTACGCATACTGATGCAAACGGTAATTATACATTTATCGGAATTCCTCAGGGAACATACACAATGTCAGCTGAATTAGATGGTTATACAATGAATCCAGTTGGTAACGATCAAAGTATGGGAGAAATGACTATGATGGCAAATGGTACATTAAGTGTTAATTTTATAATGATGCCGGTTAATTAAATTATCAAAAAAACCTCAGATTTGTTTAAGTGAAAAAAGTGGGATTGAAAGATCTCACTTTTTTATTTTACACAGGTACGCACAACATAAATGCTAAAACTTTATAAAATTGTTATAATTAGAGCTAATTATTGTTTGCGACATAATAATTTAATAGTAATTTTAAACAAAGTTCTGGCAATTATTGAAAATAATGATTCAATTGTAAAATCTTTTATAAATTGAACCGGTATAAAAATAGTATTAGCAATCCAATAACAAACCCTATTTTCAATGAATTATATACGCCATTAGATGGCATTGTTGGAAATTTGGTATTGAAAGTTGATTTTTAAAAATTAAATAATAACTAAATATATAAAACTATGACACACGGATATTACTGGGGAATGGGCTGGGGAATGTGGCTGATTCCAATTATTGTTATCGTACTGCTTGTTCTTTTTTTAAGGAATAATAATACAAGGCAACCGCATAATGAAACACCTTTAGATATTCTCAAAAAGAGATATGCAAAAGGAGAAATTACCAAAGAACAATTTGATGAAATGAAAAGAAATATTTAACAATTAAAAATTAAAATATCAATTTTAATTTTAATTAACGACGCTCCTTATGGAACAGAAAAAGCATATAATGCTTTACGACTAGCCAATCAACTTGCCAAAGAACACGAAACAGTAGAAGTTCGAATTTTTTTAATGGCAGATGAGGTGAATTGTGCTATTGCCAATCAAAATACACCAAATGGCTATTATAACATAGAAAGAATGTTTAAATATTCAATAAACAAAGGTGCTAAACTTAAAATTTGTGGCAGTTGTGCCGATGCGCGCGGCTTAAAAAATATGCAACTTATAGAAGGTGCTGAAATAAGTACTATGGCAGAATTTACAAATTGGGTGGTGGAAAGCGACAAAGTATTAACTTTTTAACATGGAATAAGTATACTCTAGAAGAAAGTCACAACCACTATTTAAAATTTATGCATATCCTATAACTTTATAAAAAACAAATAATAGCTAATATGAAAAATGTAAAACTGGGACTAAAAGAAAACTGGAAACAGTTTACATTGTTAGTAATCATTAATGGTTTTGTTGGAGGTATGGTGGGATTGGAACGTTCCATTCTTCCGCAAATAGCTGAACAGGATTTTACCATTGCTGCCAAAACCGCCATTCTTTCCTTTATCATAGTTTTTGGGATTGTAAAAGCCATTACTAATTATTACACAGGTGCATTAGCCAATAAATACGGTAGGAAAAATTTATTGGTTACAGGTTGGCTAATAGCTATTCCCATTCCTTTTATCTTAATGTATGCACCCAATTGGAACTGGATAATTGCAGCCAATGTGCTTTTAGGTATAAACCAAGGATTAACGTGGTCAAGCACGGTAGTAATGAAAATTGACCTTGTGGGAGAAAAACAAAGAGGCTTTGCAATGGGCTTGAATGAATTTTCTGGCTACCTTTCAGTTGCGATAATTGCTTTTTTAACAGGTTGGATTGCAGGTAAATATGGCATCAGACCCTACCCTTTTTACTTGGGATTTATTTTGGTATTTTTAGGGCTAATAGGAAGTGTTTTTTTTGTTAAAGATACAAAACACCATGTTGCCAAAGAAACAACAACCAGCACCATTCCAAAACTAAAAAATATTTTTTGGGATACCACATGGAAAGATAAAAACCTCGGTTCAGTAACTCAGGCTGGTTTAATCAACAATTTAAATGATGGAATGGTTTGGGGGATATTTCCGATACTGCTTGCCAATAAAAATTTCACCTTGGAACAAATAGGTATTGTAGCTGCTGTTTATCCTGGTGTTTGGGGAATTGGACAGCTTTTTACAGGTAAAATGGCAGACAAGTTTTGCAAAAAAGATATGCTCTTTACAGGAATGTTTTTACAAGCCATAGCATTGGTTTCGTTTGTTTGGGCAAATACAATGTTTCACTATGTAGCACTTTCGTCTATTTTGGGTTGGGGAACAGCAATGGTTTACCCTACTTTTTTAGCCACAGTTGCTGAAAATACACATCCTCAGGATAGAGCAAAAAGTATTGGAATATTTCGACTTTGGAGAGATTTAGGGTATGCTATTGGCGCTATTTTAACAGGAATAATAGCCGACTTAGTAAGTATCAATGCTTCAATTCTTTTTATTGGCATACTTACCCTATTATCTTCATTCATCATATATTTCAGAATGAAATGTAGTGAGAGCACTTCTGTTAAAATACTCAATTGGATTTTACGAAAATAACTACATAAAAATGAAAACAGAAAACAACTGCATTGAACTTAATACTTTAAAAAACAAACTTAAAAGTAAAAACGAAATTGTAATTATTGATGTAAGAAGCAATGAAGAATACAATGAAAAACACATACCCAATGCAATCAATATTCCTCTTGACAAACTAGAAAACGAAGCAAAAACTTTTGATAAGAATAAGTTTTATGTAACTGCTTGTGGCAAAGGTGGCAGCCGTTCAGCTGCAGGAGCAGAAAAATTAAGACAAATGAAGTTTAAAGCGCTATGGCTTGGTGGCGGAACATTTGGTTGGTTTTATTAAAATTTATAATTTGAACAGATGAAAATACATTGTTTTTTTATGTTTAGTTAGAAATACTTGTTATAAAGTAATAACCTGAAATAAAATATAAATGAAAATCATATTAAAATCAGAGATCACTTGTCCAAACTGTGGACACAAAAAAGTAGAAACAATGCCAACGGAAGCCTGTCAATTTTTTTATGAATGTGAAAACTGCGGTGTAATGCTAAAACCAAAAGAGGGCGATTGTTGTGTTTATTGCTCTTATGGTACGGTTCATTGTCCTTCGGTTCAGGAAAATAACGCTGATACAGATTCTTGTTGTAGTTAATTTAATAACACAACGTTTTATAAACAATTAATTTTTTTTGATAAAAATTACAGATTAAAATTGCAATAAGCCAAAACCAGAATTTGGATAAGTATTTTTTATGAAACAGCAATTCTATGATTGCAAAAGGAAAATTTAATATAAATTTTATAAGGTTTCAGGTTAATTAAACAAAAAAAATTAAAAGATGTTAAATCAAAAAAAAGTGAGGTCTATTGATTTCACTTTTTTATTTAAATAGCTACTAAACAAAACTACAGTAACAATATTTTAAAAATTCATTAAATAAATAGCAACAATTAACTACAAATTATTGTTTGTTAAATAATATTTTAATGGTATTTTTATGCAAAATAATTGCAGTTGTAGTTTAATACTTCAACATTAATCAAATTCATTCCGTTTTTTAATGGCATTATATCAAACTTCAGTTCTAAAAAACTACTTAAAATTACAAAATGCAGAGGTGGTTGCTAAATCCTTCAAAAAATATAAAAAGTATTTTTTTAATGTTGAAATTCAGGAAAATATAAAAAAATCTAAAGAAGAAGAATATCAAGGTATTTTTTTAACGGAATTATTTGTAAATATATTTGGGTACATACTAAACCCAATGCCTGATTTTAATTTGGTTGCTGAAAAGAAAAACCAAACAAATGCCCAAAAGCCGATGGCGCTATATTAAAAAACAAAGTGGTTATTGCGGTAATTGAATTAAAAGGTACCAATACAAAAGACCTTGAAAGCATTCGCAAACAAGCATTCGATTACAAAGCAAACCAAAAAGAGTGTGTGTATATTATAACTTCCAATTTCGAAAAATTGCGATTTTATATTAATGACGCAACCGAATTTGTTGAATTCAATTTGTTTAACCTTAACGAAGAAGAATTTGCTTTATGTTATTTATGCTTAAGTGCCGAAAATATTTTAAACAACCTTCCGCTTAAAATTAAAGAGGAATCAGTTGTTGAAGAAGAAAAAATTACCAAACAGTTTTATGCCGATTACTCCATTTTTAAAAGAGAATTATTTCGTGATTTAGTAAAACGAAATGCCAAAGAGTTAAAGTCTAAACAGTATGCCGTCCTTAATTCAGAATCTCCTGCTATTGAAAACAAATCACAAAAGGAATTGCTGCAACTTGAAAAAAATGTAAAACGAACCCTTTTTAAAAAATCACAAAAATTAATTGATCGGTTTCTATTTATATTTTTTGCCGAAGACCGCAATCTGTTACCGCCAAATTCAGTATTACAAATAGTACAAAAATGGAAAAATGACAAAGACTGGGGCGATGAAAAATCATTATACGGTCTATTTAAACAATATTTCCATTTTTTAGATACCGGCAGAAAGGAAACCAGTTCAAGAGCAGAAATATTTGCTTATAATGGCGGACTGTTTAAATCCGATACAATTTTAGATACTATTGAAATAGATGATGAATTGCTGTTTAAACACACCCAGAAACTTTCAGCCTATGATTTTGAAAGTCAGGTAGATGTTAACATTCTCGGGCATATTTTTGAAAACTCATTAAATGAAATTGAAAGTGTAAATGCTGAAATTGATGAGGGTGATTTTGATAAACAAAAAAGCAAACGTAAAAAGGATGGTATTTTTTACACACCAAAATACATAACAAAATACATTGTTGAAAATACAGTTGGCAAACTTTGTGCTGAAAAAAAGGAAGCCCTTGGTTTTAAGGAAGAAGAATACTACAAAAGCAGAAAAGGAAGACAACAAAACACCTTAGAGAACTTGCTTAAAATTCTCAATGATTATAGAGCCTGGTTATTACAGCTTACTATTTGCGATCCGGCTTGTGGTTCAGGTGCATTTTTAAATCAGGCACTCGATTTTTTAATAAGAGAACATCACTATTTAGATGAACTCAAAGCAAAATTATTGGGTGGCGGCTTGGTGTTAAGCGATATTGAAAAAACCATTTTGGAAAATAATATTTATGGGGTAGATTTAAACGAAGAATCTGTTGAAATTGCAAAACTATCCTTATGGTTACGAACCGCACAACCACGCCGTAAATTAAACGATTTAAGCAGCAATATTAAATGTGGCAACAGCTTAATTGACAGCAAAGCAGTAGCCGGTGATAAAGCCTTTAATTGGGAAACCGAGTTTCCACAAATATTTGGAACCTCATTGCCGGCTGTCAGTTCGAGCGCAGTCAAGAACAAAGCGAAGGAAGCTGACAACATCAACCTTGCGAGCAAAGCACAGCAATCTCATTCTCCAAAACAAGGCTTTGATGTGGTTATTGGGAATCCACCGTATGTTAGAGTACAAAACTTGAAATATTCAGAGATAGATTTTTACAAGGAGAATTATTCAGTTGCTCATAAAAGAGTGGACATAAGTTTAATGTTTTTTGAATTAGGTTTTAAAATAATTAAAGATAACGGTTTATTATCCTACATTACATCAATTCAATTTGTTAATGCTGAATACGGCAGAAAGGTAAGGGAGCTACTTTTAAATTATAGAATATTAGAATTTATAGATTTTAATGGTTTAGGAGTATTTGAAGAAGCAACAACCTATCCAGGTATCTTATTGCTTCAAAAAAGTAATTCAACTAAATTTAATTATTATAAAGTTAATAAATTAGGTTCAGAGAGCCTTTATAATAAGGATAATCCAAATAATTTACTTGTTTCAAAAAATAATATTGATATTAAAAAAATGAATGATAATGTATGGGTTTTTGAATCCACAGATTATCAGGCGGTTTTGGATAAACTTGAAACCAATTCAATCAAATTAAAGAGTTTTGCAAATCCTTGTACTGGTCTTACAAGTGGTATGGATAAAATATTTATACTTGATAAAGCAGCTATTGAAAAAGAAAATTTAGAACCTGAAATGTTATTACCTGTAGTTCGAGGTAGAAATATTTCAAGATTTTTTGTAAACCAAGACACAGACTATGTAATTTACCCTTATAAATTAAACTCTGGCGAAACAGAACTTATAGATGAAAATACTTTGTCAAATAAATTCCCAAAAACATATAATTATCTTTTAAGGCATAAGAACCAATTAAGTAAAAGAAAAGATTCGAGAAAATTATTATCAGAAACAGGAGATTGGTATAAGTTAATTAGAAAAGGTAAATTAGATTTATTTAAATCTTCAAAGATTTTAACACCAGGGATTAGTAAAGAAAATAGGTTTGCCATAGATCATAAAGGTTATACTTACTTATGCGGTGGTGCTGGAGTTTTTGGGCTATTACAAGAAAATTATGATAATTATTATTTAGTTGGTCTTTTAAATAGTAAAGTTGTTCAATTTTTTCTGCACTCGATTAGTACTAAAAAGCAAGGTGGATATTATTCTTATTTGAATAGTTTTCTTGAACAAATTCCAATTCCAAATTCTTTTAATGACAATATTAGGTTAGCTTCAATGCAGAATGAAAAATTTAGATTATTATTAAACACTCAGGTCATTAATTTTATAAAATATTTTACAGCTAGAAACTCATTTGAAATTATTTCAAATAAACTCGAAAACTGGCACGAATTAGATTTTAGTGAATTTTTGAAAGAATTAAGCAAAGCCATCAAAAAAGCAGGAGGTACGCAGCTTACCAAAAAAGAGGAGTTTGAGTGGTTAGAACTTTTTGAAGAAAACAAACAAAACGCACAATCCTTAAAAACTGAAATTCAAAAAACTGAACAGGAAATAGATCAGTTGGTTTACCAATTATATAATCTTACAGATGAAGAAATAGTAATAGTTGAAAACTCTTAATATTCACGAACACTTAAAAAAAGATGGTGTGTAATTTGCAATAATCGAAAACGCATAACAACACGTCAGTTCGAGTGTTTTTATGTAGTGAAACAAATAAAAATATATCGAGAACTATTTGTAACGTCATTGCGACCACAGGGAAGCAATCTTTTAATTAGATAACTAAAATAATAAAGTATTGAGAACCAATCAATAATTTAAAAAAAAAACAATGAAAAAGAACTTCTTAAACAGCTACAAATCAAATAGTATTAACAATTTTTTGTTAATAAGTTGCTAAAAACTTTGAAATAATTAACCAATAGCTTAATTTTGTGCAACGAAAAGCAATAATAATTAGAAAAAGTAGTGATGGCAAACGATGTGTTTGTGTAGATGTAGAAAATGCTGAAACCATTTTAGCCTATGCTAAACTACATCAAAAAAAATTCAACCATATTGTTGGCATTATACTAAATCAGTTAAGAGTACCCGATTTATACGATAAAGAAAACATCAATAAACAGGTAAAAAGTGTAACAGCTATGAAATTTTTTAAAGGTGGCTCTAATGATAGAATTTACTGTAAAGAATTTACCCAAAACGATAAAACGTTTACCGTGGTGGCTGTAGAATTATTCGAAAAAAAGAAAACGCAAAAAAACTCTCCAAAAATCACACATTTAATAAACAAAATTTCCAACTATGAGTACCAAATCATTGAAAGACATTCAAAATGAATTTGACAGTATTTTTAACTTTGAAAATAAAGAAGATAAATGGGAAGTAGATGCTAAATTATTAGCTTCCAGATTTTTGTCTATTATTCAAATAGAATTAGATAAAAATAATGGAAATAGAAAAGAATTGGCAGAAGCAATTGGCACTTCGGCAAGTTATATTACCCAGTTGTTTAGAGGCAATAAATTTCCTAATTTTTTAACGCTTGCCAAAATGAAAGATGCCTTAAATATTGAATTTAATATTGCGTTAGAAGGTGAAATTACTTCTCAGATTTCTGAAGATGAAATCAGCCAGTATTTAAATAAATTTTATCAATCTCGTAACGGCGATTATATTAAGGTAATAAAAAATAAACCGTTTACTTCAAAACCAAAAGCAGTTAATAAAACAACAGCTCCTTTTAATTTTAGTGGGGTAGATTACCAGTCAGCTTAAAAATACTAAAATGAAAATAACCAAATCTCCTTTAATTCAAACAGATTTTTTTGTATTAAACTGTAATTATAATTTCATTGAACCTAATGAAGATAGCACCAATATTACGGAAACATTTGGCAATTATAAAATCGACTTTGATTTTGCCCATAAATTTCAGGAAAACAACCAAATTTACATATTTGTAAAAGTTGAAATTAACAATATTAAAAATGCCTTGCCGGGTTATAAAATGTTTATTGAAGGCGTTTCTATTTTTGAATTGGATGTCACAAAAAAAATAAATCAAAAGCAAAAGGACAATTTAATTCATATTTCCGGTGTAAGCATTGCAATAAATAATTTACGTAGTTACATCGATAATTTAACAATGTACAACCCATTTGGTAAATACACACTTCCGGTTATTGATTTAGGTGCACTTTATAATGAAAAAAATAAAAAAGCTAAAAAAAAGGAAGTTAAAAAGTGATAGTTTATTGTTTTCATATTTCGTTTTACCTTACTGAATAAGTAGTTTAGCGCTTTATAATAAACAGTGCAAATAAGTAGCCTCATCTCCAGCAGTATTCCGTTTCATTTCATTTCACTACATACAGCTTCCAATTCCCTGCATAAGAACTTCCTTGCAGTCAGTACTTATCTTTGCCTTTGCCCTTTTTAAATCCGTTTCCAGTAGAATAACTTCAACAAAATAGAATATTCAGCAGGTAATAAAATTATTATGGTGTCCTAATTTTGTTTTACTAAATAAGTATATTTGTGATACTATGAAAGAACAAGAGCAAATAATTATATACCAAGCTGAAGATGGCCAAACTCAAATTGATGTTCAATTAGAAGAAGAGACCATTTGGTTATCTCAAAAGCAAATGGCGGTACTTTTCGATAAGGGTAGAACAACAATTATAGATCATATTCAGAATATTTTTACGGAAGGTGAGCTAATTGAAGAAGAGGTATGTCGGAATTTCCGACACACCACTCAACACGGTGCAATAAAAGGAAAAACACAAACAAGTAAAACTAAATATTACAACCTCGATGTCGTTATTTCTGTCGGATATAGAGTAAAATCTAAAAGGGGAACACAATTTAGAATTTGGGCGAATAAAATTTTAAAAGACTACTTAGTACAAGGTTATGCAATAAATGAAAAATTATTAAAAGAAAGTAATCAAAAATTGAACGAATTCAAAAAAATAGTTCAACTTCAGGAAAAAGTAATCTCAGAATATCAGTTAGAAACTAATGAAACTCAAGGTTTAATAAAAGTTATAGCCAATTACAGTAAAGCATTAGATTTATTAGATGATTATGATCACCAAAGGTTAACAATTCCTAAAAAAGAATATGTTGAAGCCGTAAAAATTAACTATAAAGAAGCCAGAAATGCTATTGATGAGCTTGGAAAGCAAACCAAATTTGAAGGCTTATTTGGAAAAGAAAAGGACGATTCTTTTAAGGGGTCTTTAGAAAATATTTACCAAACCTTTGATGGTGTTGAATTATACAAAACTATTGAAGAAAAAGCAGCACATCTACTTTATTTTGTAGTTAAAAATCATTCTTTTACAGATGGGAATAAACGGATTGCAGCATTTTTATTTGTGTGGTTTTTACAGAGAAATAATATTTTATATACTGCTAACAGTAATAAAATAGTATCTGATAGTACATTAGTAGCATTAACCTTAATGCTAGCTCAAAGCAATCCTACAGAAAAAGACTTAATGATTAAAGTAATTATGAATCTGCTCATAAATTCATAATACCAAAATCTCCAGCAGTATTTCATTTCATTGCATATAGCTTTCAATTCGCCATTGTAACAAGAAACGATAACATAAAATACAAATATCGGTTAGCTTGTAATGTTATTTTAAAAAAACGTGACCATTTGTTTGTGAAGAATATTATTTATAATAATTCTAAATAAAATCTATAAAATCATTGTATTATTTATGTAACGTTTGTTACATTTGCTCCTTATTTATAATGAATCTAAATAATAATATATAACAATGAAAAATATTATAATGTTACTGGTAACAACTTTAATTACACTATCCAGTTATTCACAACAAAAAGAAACATCTTCCAATTTAACAAATAAATTTACCTTAGGTGGTTACGGACAAATCGATTACAATGAGCCAAATGGCAACATTCCGGGCAATTTAGATGTGCATCGCGTTGTTTTATTTGTAGGTTATAAATTTACAGAAAAAGTAAGTTTTGTAAGTGAAATTGAATTTGAACATGTTAGGGAAGAAGCAGGTCTTGAACAAGCATATGTAAAATATCAGGTTGCTGATAATGTGAATGTGTTAGCAGGTTTAATGTTGATACCAATGGGTATAATTAATCAGGAACACGAACCAACAACTTTTTATGGTGTTGAACGCCCAAATGTTGATACATTCATTGTCCCATCTACTTGGAGAGAAATTGGATTAGGTGTTTCAGGTAATATTAACAGTGCTTCCATAAAATACCAAGTTTATTTATTTAATGGGTTTAAATCATATGCAAATGGCATTGGATTATTAAATAGTGGAGGTTTTCACGATGGGAAACAGGAGGGTATGGAAAGTATTATAAATACTCCTAATCTATCAATGAAAATGGACTATTATGGTGTTACTGGACTTCGTCTTGGTTTAGCAGGTTATTTTGGAAAAACACAGACGGATAATTCATTAATTAACGCATCTACAGTTGGTGTGGCTATGTTAGGATTAGATGCTCGATATACTTATAAAAAACTGGAATTAAGAGGACAATATATTCATACAAGTATCACAAATACAATTAACTACAATGCCTTAACAGGAAATGATTTAGGTTCTGCAATGAATGGTTTTTATTTAGAAGCAGCCTTTAACTTTCCAATAAATGAAACTCAAAAAATAACCCCGTTTATTCGATATGAAAAGTACAATACTCAAGCTAAAACGGCAGGAAATCTTGTTGCAGACAAAGCCAATGATAAAAATGAATTATTGGTTGGTTTAAATTATAAGGTTGCTGATGGAGTTGCTTTTAAAGTAGATTATCAGTTCATTAATAATGCAGTAACAGTCAGTGATACTCAAAAGCAATTTAACGCAGGTGTAGCTGTTTGGTTTTAATTAAAAAGCTGAATAATTACTTTATTCAGCTTTTTAAATTTAATAATGTTTTAATAATGTTAAAATACATTTTTCCTTTTTTTGTTCTTTTTGTAAATGTTGGTTTATCACAAAATAAAAGAATAGAAATATTAATTCAAAAAGAGATAAAAAATACTTTTGGGATAGAATCATATTCCAATACGCCAATTCAAATAGAAAAGGAAGTTTTAGATGAACTTCCTACAAAATTTTCAGCAATTAATTTTTTCAAAATAAATAAGCAAAAAGAAATTATTGGTTATTATTACATAGGTAAAGCTTTTGGAAAAACTGATTATTTTGATTTTATGGTTGTTTTTAATAAAGAATTAAACATAGTTAGGGTTAAAGTTTTAGTGTATAGAGAAGAGCGTGGAGGAGAAGTTGCCAGTACACGTAGGTTAAAACAATTTAATGGTCAATCGTACAGAAATACCGTAATTTATCAAAAAGATATTGCAGCAATTTCAGGGGCAACTATTTCAGCGAAATCAATTACAAATCAAATTAATATGTTATTACAATCAATGGGCATATTGCATTCAAAAAAAATATTATGATGGAATTACACGGCAGCATCCATAGGTTCCCAAAGGAAATAGAGCTAACGATATTAGCCTTTGTTACCTTGTTAAGTATTGGTTTTTTCGGAGGGCTATCATTTGTAAATAAAACAACCGAAATGAAACCATCAGGAATTGAAACTAATTATTTAGGTAATGAAAATGATGAACTGGCAACGGTTATGAAATTTAAAAAGAATGAACAAGAAATGCTTACCATTGTTCACAATCATATTTTGTCAATGTCTGTTATCTTTTTTTTAATGTCTTTACTATTAGCTACCACTTCCATTAATAAAAAATTAAAATATTTCTTAATGTTTGAACCTTTTCTATCAGTTATTTTAACTTTTGGAGGTATCTATGTTCTTTGGAAAGGATTTCTTTGGTTTAAGTATATCGTATTGTTATCCGGAATATTAATGACATCTACTTTTGCAGTATCCGTTTTAATAATTTGGCATCAAATTCTGTTTTCAAAAAAATACTAATTTAGAAAAAGGTATAATTACTTGATCGGGTTTTTCCTTTTAAACAGAAATAATTGCAATAGGGTTGCATTTATTATTTTGTACATTTGCCTTCAATTATGAAAATACTTGTAATTATATTAGCTATTTATTCAATTGCATTAACAGCACTGCCTTGCGATGATAATGCAAATCTTAATGACCAACAAATTACTTCAGTATATCAAAATAATGATAACAGTCATAATGCTATTGATTTATGTTCTCCATTTTGTATTTGTAGCTGTTGTGCAGGTTTTGTTTTAAAGACTACCTTTCAACATATTATTTTAAAAACTACCAACCCGTCTAAAAAAGTAAACACATACTATAGTGTTTCATTCACTTCTAATTACAAAACTTCTATTTACCAACCGCCTCAAGTTTAAGTTATAAATACGTTTTTAAGCGCCTTCATTTTTGTTGGTGATTACACATTTTTATAACTTAAATATATCATAAAATGATCGATAAAATCATTCGCTTTTCTATTAACAATAAATTTATTATTGGATTATTCGTATTAACCCTAATTGGAACAGGAATTTATTCAATGTTAACCATAAAATTAGGTTCTGTTCCAGATATTACCAATAATCAAGTTCAGGTTATTACAGTTGCGCCAACACTGGGAACAGAAGATGTTGAGCAGTTTGTAACCTATCCTATTGAGTTGGCTGTTGCCAATTTACCAAAAGTTACAGAGTTGCGGTCTGTATCTCGTTTCGGACTTTCTGTAGTTACCATTGTATTTAAAGATAATAGTGGTACTTATTTACCACGCCAATTGGTACAAGAAAAATTAAATGCCATACAAGCAGATATACCATCCAGTTTAGGAAAACCATTTATGGCACCTATAGCTACCGGATTAGGTGAAATTTATCAGTATTCATTAGTACCTGAAAAAGGATTCGAAACTAAATATTCCCTTTCTGATTTAAGAACAATTCAAGATTGGATTGTAAAACGCCAAATGGCTTTGGTTCCGGGTGTTGTAGAAATAAATTCATTTGGAGGCAATATAAAACAGTACGAAATTGCTTTAAATCCAAATAGATTAAACAGCATGGGAATTAGTATAAATGAAGTATTTGAAGCACTTGAAAAAAATAATTCCAATACAGGTGGTGCTTATATTGAAAAAAATCATCAAGCTAATTTTATAAGAGGAGAAGGGTTGGCAAGAACCATTTCAGATATTGAAAACATTGTAGTTAAAAATAATGGAAATACGCCTATTTTAATAAAAGATGTAGCAGAAAAAGTTCAATTTGGCACTGCTATTCGCTATGGTGCTTTTACAGAAGAGGGTCACGAATCTGTTGGAGGCCAAATACTTATGCTAAAAGGTGAAAACCCTAATGAAGTAATTAAAAACGTTCAAAAACGAATTAAAAGTATTCAAAAATCATTACCCGAAGGTCTCCAAATTAAACCCTTTTTAGATCGAAGTGATCTAATTGCGCGTACTACAAGCACTGTTTCCAAAAACCTGATTGAAGGTGCGCTAATTGTTGTATTTGTACTCGTATTATTGTTGGGTAGTTTACGTGGCGGATTGTTAACTGCTTCAATTATTCCGCTATCATTATTATTTGCCTTTATTTTAATGAAAGCCACAGGGGTTTGGGCAAATTTAATGTCGTTGGGAGCTATTGATTTTGGAATTATAGTAGATGGGGCTGTAATTATAGTTGAGGGCACTGTGCATCATATCGAACAACGAATCAAAAAAAACAAAGCTGACTTTACGTCTCAAGAAATGGATGAACTCACCTATAAGTCTAGCAGCACTATGATGAATTCAGCTTTTTTTGGGCAGCTAATTATTTTAATTGTGTTTAGTCCGATTTTATTTTTAACCGGTGTGGAAGGTAAAATGTTTCGTCCAATGGCATTTACTTTTGGTTTTGCAGTATTGGGAGCCTTGTTATTATGCCTAACCTATGTGCCTGTTATGGCTTCGTTATTTTTAAAACCTGCTTCAGAAAACAAACGAAATTTAGTTACAAAATTAGAGAATGGTCTTACAAATATGAGTAATAAAGTAATGGCTCAAATATTTAAAGCTTATAAACCATTTGTTCAAGGAGCTTTAAAATTCAAGAAAACGGTACTTGCAATAGCTGTACTTTTATTTGTATTGGCAGCTTTTTTGTTTACAAGAATGGGAGGTGAATTTATACCAAAATTAGATGAAGGAGACATTGCAATGCAAATTATTTTGAAACCAGGCAGCTCTTTAAGTGAATCTATTAAAGTTTCTGAAGAAGCTGAAAATATCATTAAGTCTAATTTTCCGGAGGTAAAAACAACGGTTAGTAGAATTGGCGTATCCGCAATACCAACCGATCCAATGCCAATGGATATTGCAGACACGTTTATAATTTTAGAAAAAGATAGAAGCAAGTGGAAATCAGCTTCCAATAAAGCAGAATTGATTGAAAAAATGCAGGAGAAATTAAAAACTATTGTTGGTGTTAATTTTGTATTTACCCAACCGGTGGAAATGCGTTTTAATGAATTAATTACAGGGGTACGTGAAGATGTTTCAATAAAAGTATATGGCAATAATTTAGATACCTTGGCAATAAAGGCAAATGAAATGGCTAAAATTATTCAAACCGTAAAAGGTGCCTCTGACGTACGCATTGAAGCTACGGAAGGGTTGCCACAAATAACAATTAATTATGAAAGAGATAAACTGGCAAAATATGGCTTAACTATTGATAAATTAAATATGTATGTAAGTACCGCATTTGCAGGTGCCAATGCCGGTATCATTTTTGAAGGTGAAAAACGCTTTGATTTGGTAGTTCGATTTGCTGATAATTACAGAACCAACATTGAAGATTTGCAAAATTTACTGGTGGATTTACCAAATTCCAAAGGTCAAATTCCTCTTAAAGAATTGGCAAAAATTAACTATAAACCTGGTCCCATGCAAATATCACGCGACAACACATACAGAAGAATTTATGTTGGAGTGAACGTTAGAGGTCGCGATGTGGAATCAGTTGTCAACGAGGTACAACAAAAACTGGATAAACAACTTAAATTACCGGATGGCTACTTTATTACTTATGGCGGTTCATTTGAAAACTTAATACGAGCAAAAGAACGATTATCAATTGTGTTACCCATTGCCTTATTTTTAATATTCATACTACTCTACTTTGCATTAAATTCTGTAATACAGGCAACAATGATATATATGGCAGTACCTCTGGCAGCTATTGGGGGCATTTTTAGTTTGTATGCACGCGGTATGCCGTTCAGTATTTCCGCAGGAGTTGGATTCATTGTATTATTTGGTGTGGCGGTATTAAATGGTTTGGTATTGGTAAGCAGATTTAACAGTTTAAAAATAGAAGGAATGGTTGATATAAAAAAACGTATTTTAATTGCCACAGAGGAACGATTGAGACCAATTTTATTAACCGCAATCGCTGCGATTATGGGGTTTATGCCAATGGCAATTTCTGCATCAGCAGGGGCTGAGGTACAAAAACCTTTAGCAACCGTTGTTATTGGAGGTTTAATTTCATCTACCTTGTTAACCTTATTAGTAGTTCCTGTGTTGTACTATTTTGTTGAAAAATTTACACAAAAAAGAAAAGACAAGAAAATAAACAAACAGTTAATAGGCTTATTCCTTATTGGGTTGTTAACTTTTATGGGAACTCAAAACGCAATGGCGCAAGATCATTCTAATAAGCTAACAATTGATGAAGCGGTAGCTATTGCTTTTGAAAAGAATCCAACAATAAAATCGGCAAATCTTGAAATAGAAAAACAGCAAAATCTTAATAAGTCGGCTTTCAATTTAGATAAAACAGCAATTTCATATACTAAAGGTCAAATTAATGGTATTCAACAAGATTATAATGTAACCATTTCTCAAGATTTTAAATTTCCCACTGTATATGGAACTCAATATAATTTACAAAAAGAAAAAATCGCTTTAAGTGAGGTTTCTTTAGCTTTTAAAAAAAATGTATTGGAACGCAATGTAAGAGCGGTTTATCTGCAACTTTGGTTCGCTAAGAGTAAACTTTCTTTAATTGCCGCATTAGAAAAAGAATTTCAAGATTTTGCAGTTGTAGCCAAAAAAAGATTTGAATCTGGTGAAACCAATTTAATTGAAGAAATGGCTGCTGAAGGCAAACAAGCCGAAATAAATCTTTTGAAAACGGAAGCAAGTTTAGATGTTGATAATTTAAAGAAACAACTGCAATTAGTGCTTAATACTAAAGATGAGGTAACTATAACAGATGTCGAATTGCAAAAAACAACGATAGCAAGCAGCAAAAATTTGGGCAAAGAGACCCCAATTTTAACATTACAAAAACAGCTTATTAAGGTTTCTGAAAAAGAATACAACCTTGAAAAGTCAGGATTTTTACCCGATTTATCTGCTGGTTATTTTAATCAACAAATTGATGGAATTAAAAATTTTAAAGGTTTTCAGCTCGGTTTAAAAATTCCGTTATTTTTCTGGTCACAAATGGGTAAAACCCAAGCTGCTTTTAAAAACACCAAAATAGCCCAACAAAATTTTGAACAAACTAAATTAGATATAAATTCAATCTTGCAAAGTAACCTTCAAGATTTTGAAAAGTATAAAACCTCATTAGTGTATTATGAAACCAAAGGGTTGCAATTAGCCGATAAATTATTCGCTTTTTCTAATAAGGCCTATAAAGAAGGTGAAATTGGGTATGTTGAATATATAGCCAATTTAGAACAAGCTGCACAAATTAAACGAGACTATTTAGTAAAACTGAATTTATACAATCAAACAATTAACGAAATTAATTACCTAACAGGAAAATATAATTAACATGAAAAATATAGTAAAAATAACCACCCTTTTTGCATTGCTAATTATTTCAATAAGCTGTAAAAAAAATAATTCTCAAAAAATGTCAGCTACTAATGAAGATGTGAAAAAGGAACTAAAAAACGCTGCAAATATATTAACACTACAGCTAAATCAATTAAATGTTATGGATATAACATTAGGTACTGTTAAAAAAGTAAATATGGGTGTTTCCTTTAAAGTAAATGGTCAATTGGAATTACCACCACAAAATAAAGCAAGTGTAAGTGCTATTATTGGTGGTCGTGTACAAAGTATTGCCGTTATAGAAGGCGATTATGTTAAAAAAGGACAAATTATTGCGCAGTTGAATAATCCGGAATTTATTAAATTACAACAAGATTATTTAACTGCAAAAAGTAACAATTCTTATTTAGAAAACGATTATAAACGAAAAAAACAATTAATAAAAGACGATATTACTTCAAAAAAATCGTTTCAGCAGGCAGAGGCTGCTTACAACGAAAGTTTAGCAACACTTAATGCGAGTAAATCAATGTTACAGTTAATAGGCATTAATATTTCAAATGTAGAAAATAACCAAATTATTTCAAACGTACCCGTTATTGCCCCAATAAATGGATATATTCAAAGCATTAATATGAATATCGGGAAATTTGTAGCACCAGAACAAACAATGTTTGAAATTGTGGATAATGCCTTTTTACACCTTGGATTAGAAGTCTTTGAAAAGGATTTAGACAATGTTAAAATTGGTCAAAATATTTCCTTTTCACTAGCATCAAATCCAAATAAAATCTACCAAGCTAAAATTTATGCCTTAGATAAATCGTTTAATAAAAATACAAGATCGGTAAAAGCACACGCAAAAATAATTGGCAATTATGAAGGTTTAATAGAGGGTATGTTTGTGGAGGCAAGAATAATAACTAAAAATAAGGAGGTTAGTGCACTTCCAGATGAAGCTTTTGTAAGTGAAAAAGGATTGGATTATGTGTTTGTTCAAAAAAACAAAACTGCCGATAAAATTGAGTTTGAAAAAACACAAGTTAATAAAGGAATTTCCGATTTAGGGTATTCCGAAGTTTTATTTATGGATGAATTGCCTGAAAATTCAATTATTGTAACTAAAGGTGCCTATTACTTAAATGCTGAAATGCAAAAAAGTGAATTTGGCGACGAAGATTAAATGAACCAACTGAAATATAAAAGTGATGAAAGAAATTAAAGCATTTATTAAACCCAATAAATTAGAAGAAGTTATTGAAGTGCTGAAAGAAAATGGCTTTGAAAGTGTTACCTTATCAGAATGTGAAGGCACAGGTGCCTATAAAAGAGAAGATTCAGCCCCTTCGTTAAAATTCCATTTTGCAGATAGTAAGGTTGTTAAATTGGAATTGGTTTGCCAAAATGAAGAAGCCGAGTTAGCTTGCCAAATCATTTGTAAAAATGCTGCCACGCCATATCCTGCCGATGGAATTATTTATGTGTCAGACATTAATGACGCGTACAGAATTAAAACAGGAAAATCAATAAAAATTAATTAGTTTTAAGGTCCAAAATAAATTAAGTATGTCTAACAAAAAACAGCTATCTCAATCAAAATCAGAGCATCATAATCATATAGATGCCAGTCATAACCATCATGAACATACCAAAGAAGTAATTGATTATAGTAATGCTCACGAACAACGAACGCGTTGGGTTGTTTATCTTACTGCAATAACAATGGTAATTGAAATATTTTTCGGTTATTGGACAAATTCAATGGCTTTATTAGCAGATGGTTACCATATGGCTTCACATGTGTTTGCACTCGGTTTAGCTTGGTTTGCATATGTTTTCTCGAGAAAATATGCTCAAACTGATACTTTTTCATTTAGTAAAGATAAATTACTTGCTTTATCAGGTTTTACAAGTGCAATAGTTTTACAAATAGTTGCTGTAATAATGGCAATAGAAGCGGTCAATAGACTCCTTAATCCATTGACTATTAAATTTAGCGAAGCAATATTTGTTGCAATAATAGGACTTTCCGTAAATGTGCTAAGTGCTTTTTTTCTGCATCATGAACACGACCATCACGACCATAATATTCGTTCAGCCTATTTACATGTGTTAGCCGACGGTTTAACAAGTGTGGTTGCTATAGTAGCTTTAGTGGCTGGAATGTATTATAATTTATATTGGTTAGATAGCATCAGTGGTATTTTAAGCTCACTTGTCATAACAAAATGGGCCATTGAATTAATAATAGGTTCAGGTAAAGACTTAATAGAATTTAGCAAGAAGAATTCTAAGTAATTAAATTATAAAGTATCAAAATGAACAATTTCGAAAAAATATTGAAGAATAACAACGTAAAACCAACTGCAATGCGCTTGTTGGTTTTACAATTTCTTTTAACTAAAAAAGTGGCAATTAGTTTAACGGATGTAGAAAATTATTTTGACAAATCGGATAGAACCACCTTATATAGAACTTTAAAAACTTTTGTTGAAAAGGGTATTTCCCATAAAATTGATGATGGTACTGGGATTTCAAAGTATGCATTGTGCGAAGAAAATTGCCATTGCGAAATAGACACCGATTTGCATTTGCATTTTCGTTGTACTAATTGTAATGAAACCGTGTGCATTACCGATTATAAAATTCCAAGAATAACCTTACCTATTGGCTATATTGCTGAGAATATTAACTTGGTGGTTAAAGGCATTTGTGATAATTGCAACACATAAATGCACTTCCGTTGCATACTTCAATAGCATACTTTTGAATCAAATTTAATAGTATGAGTGAAGATTGCAAAAAAGGTTCAGCCTGCGCTATAGATTATACAAAAGAGAATCCAAAATCAAAAAAAATAGTTTTTATAAATAAAGACTATATAATACCAATTATTTGCTTATTATTTTTGTTTTTTGGAATTGGTTTTAATTTTTATGATGTTGCTTTTTTTAAAGCGCCTGTTCCATTAATTTGGTTTGGTATTAGCTATGTTCTTATTGGTGGTCCGGTAATCTTAAAAGCTGCAAAATTAATTCTTAAAAGGGATATTTATAATGAGTTTGTCTTAATGTCTGTAGCAACCCTTGGTGCTTTTTTAATTGGTTCTTATGAGGAAGGTGTTGCAGTAATGTTATTTTATGTTGTTGGAGAATTATTTCAGGAAGCAGCAGTCAATAAAGCCAAACATTCTATTGAATCCTTGTTAAAAGTACAGGTTGAAGAAGTAACAGTGCTAGAAAATGATAAAGCTATTGTAAAACACCCAAAAGAAGTTGAGGTCGGACAAATAATTCAAGTTAAACCTGGAGAGAAAATTGCCTTAGATGGGGAGTTGATTTCAGAAAATGCCGTTTTAAATACAGCCGCTTTAACTGGTGAATCTTCACCGGATACAAAAACAAAAGGAGAAAAAGTACTGGCAGGGATGATAAATATATCTAAAGTAATAGCAATAAAAGTTACCAGTAAATTCGAAGACACTAAACTCTCCAAAATATTAAAATTAGTACAGGAAGCTATAGGCAGAAAAGCAAAAACTCAACTATTAGTGAGTCGTTTAGCTAAAATATACACCCCTATTGTGTTTTGGTTAGCCATAGCTTTGATTATAATTCCCTATTTTTTTCTTGGAGATGCCTATATTTTTCAAATGTGGTTTCAAAGAGCATTAATCTTTTTGGTAATCTCTTGTCCGTGTGCATTGGTAATTTCAATTCCATTGGGTTATTTTGGAGGTATTGGAGCAGCTTCACACAATGGAATTTTATTTAAAGGGTCTAACTTTTTGGACTTAATGACCAAAGTAGATACGGTTGTTATGGACAAAACAGGAACACTTACCAAAGGTGTTTTTGAAGTGCAAGAAATAGTTGCCCTAAATTTTGATAAAGAATTATTGGTTGAATTAACTGCTGTTTTAGAAACAAATTCTACCCATCCCGTTGCAGAAGCCATTGTAAAATACGCGAAAATTGATAAAACCACCTTCAAAGCAACCAACGTTGAAGAAATTTCCGGTTACGGTATGAAAGGAGTAATTGAGGAGTATGAGATTTTAGCTGGTAATACAAAGCTATTGGATAAATTTAAGATTTCTTATGATGAAAACTTAAAATCTAATATGGAAACTATTGTTATTATAGCCATAAATAAAAAATATGTTGGTTATATTACTATTGCTGATACCCTTAAGGATGATGCTGAAAAGGCAATATCAGCTTTGCATACTCTTAAAAAGATAACCGAAGTTGTGATGCTTTCTGGCGATAAACAAACCGTAGTTAATAAAATTGCCAAACAATTGGGTATTGATAAAGCTATTGGTGGATTGTTGCCAGAAGATAAAATAATAGAAGTTGAAAAATTAAAAGCACAAGGTCGTACAATTGCATTTGTTGGTGATGGAATAAACGATGCTCCAGTAATTACAATTGCCGATGTAGGGTTAGCTATGGGTGGTTTAGGTAGTGATGCCGCCATTGAAACTGCTGATGTGGTGATACAAACCGATCAGCCTTCAAAAATTGCGACAGCCATTAAAATAAGCAATGCAACTACAAAAATTATATGGCAGAATATTGGTTTGGCATTGGGCGTTAAAATTTTGGTATTAATTTTAGGTGCTTTTGGATTGGCAACTTTATGGGAAGCAGTAATTGCCGACGTTGGTGTAGCTTTATTGGCTATTTTAAATGCGGTTAGGATTCAAAGAATGAAATGGGGTTAAATAAAACAATTTACTTTAAGTGAATAAATTTGTTTGCAAATTATAAAGGAAAACTGTATAAGAAAAAAACGAATGATCTTGTAAAAATTAAGCTTTCCTAAATTAACAATACACTTAGAATGATTTAAATTCCATTTTAACATTTAAGTTATCAATGTGTTTTATATAATGGCTCCATCTCCAGCAGTATTTTCCTACTATACGTCATTCTAGGGCAGAGCGTTAAGAAAAGAGCTGGTAGCTGTTTTTAGCGAATGAGCCAGTTTGCGCTAGGAATTTCAGAATCTTACCTTATTACAATATTTAAGCAACCTATAAACTTTAAAATACCGCTTCCAATTCCCCTCATAAGAACTTCCTTGCAGTCAGTACTTATCTTTGCCTTTGCGCTTTTTTAAATCTGTTTTCATTAGAATAATGGCAACAAAATAGAATATTCAGCAGGTAATAAGGTGTTCGTCATACGTTCCATTTTGTTCCATAAAATATACCTGCAAGGGCATTTCATTACCAATTGTCACCCTGAGCGCAGTTGAAGGGTCTCATTCTCATTACTTAAATTCAATTATTTAACCCCTTGCATATACCGTAAATAGCACTAATTCGTTGACACGCCTCATTTAGCACTATTTACTTATTTTACTCCACACATTCCACGTATTCCTCACGCACAGCTACTTTTGCCCTTAAAATCTTTTAGGGTTATGCTTCGCAAATCATATTGTTAAGGGCAACCGCTGTTTCATAATTTTGGCTCGCCTGCTGCTCACTCCGGGCTAATCGGGTTGTCACAGTTTTTGCAGTACTTACTTCAGAATAAGACAATCCATTTTGCATATAATTTAACCACTCCTTAGCACTCGCGATTAAACCATATTGCAAACGCTCACAAGAGCAAGATATTTCGTTCATCATTTCTCGTTTTGGCACTTCACTAATTCAATAAAATTAATAATTAGCACCCTATCAAACCAACAACTAAAAACAAGCAGCAAATAACCAAAAGCGAAGTACACAATACGCTACATTCTTCACTTCATATCTTGCACTTGCCTTTTCCACCTCCAAATTTGATTACAAAAAAGTAAGCAAAAACAGCGCCAACCCTGCGTGTGACACGTAGTTGTTGCACGCACTTATTCCGTTGTCAACGTGCTTTTGCCCCAACACCCTCCGTTCAGCTCGCGGCGGCTCGCCTAAATGCTACCACATTTGTCGTGCAATTACCTGCGAAACAAACTTTTTTTTATTTTTGTAGTGTTATTTCAGCATCGGTGTTATAATCTGGTTGTGATGGGTAACAGAAACCAAAGTGTAATTCCTGTTGGACTGTATCCTTCAAGGCAATGGCTTTGGTTTTTTACTTTTTGTACAATACGATAATCCTGCTTCTAAAAAAATAAAAAAAGACAGCAAAATTCGGTTGTTCCCTTCTCCAGCGGCACAACACCTTTCAAGGTCAAGCCCTTTGGGTTTTGAAAAAAATCTCCACCTCACAAATGTTCGTCTCCGTTTTTTTATAAAAACACAGGTCGTATTTTTCTCAAAAACCTTGATAGGCTAACCTTCACAACCAGTAACATTGCTTTCTTTTTTCTTTTTGTTTCAAAATTTATGTGTGCGGAACGCAGTGAAGCATAACTTTAATTGCGTACCTATGTCTAATTTTGAAATCAAAACTCACCAACCAGGAAGAACCTACAACACACCGCACTTTTTTATTTTATCGAAAGGCTTAAACAGTGGCAGGCCGATGAACCAGCCTTGCCCCAATTGTTTTGTAATTACAACAGCTGCAGAACCAACCCGGGAATCCTTGTATTACTTGTGCTTATCACTTAAAACAGGTCAATACTTCAGTTATTATCTAAAAGGAAGTGTTATCCCTTTTATCAGTATTTCAGATGCTAAAAAAGTAATCAATGAAGCACTCCAAAATAACCAGGATCAGCAGTGGCAAATAAAAGTTGAAAAACTCAAAAAAATCAATGCTTTTGAAGAAAATCTCAAGCAGCAACTTTCAACAATCAAGCAATTAAAAATTGCGTTGTTGAGGTCCTAAAAAAATAACAAGCAAAATGCCTGGCTTTACAGCTAGGCATTTAAAAGGATTTGAACAGTCATCCTGAACTTGATTCAGGATCTCATGAATTAAAACTTAAACTAAATATGAAAACAATAATTGCCGGAAGTAGAACCTTTACCGACTACAAAAAACTATGTCAAATTTGCGACAACATACTCCAAGATCATACCAATATTGAAATAGTAAGCGGAGCTTACTACAAAGGAGCTGACAAATTAGGCGAACAATATGCAAAAGAACACAACTATCCTATAAAAAAAATCGCTGCCGATTGGGCTAGATTCAGAAAAGCAGCAGGACCAAAACGCAACGAGCAAATGGCAAACTATGCTGAAGCACTAATCGCTTTTTGGGATGGAAAAAGTAAAGGAACAAAGCATATGATTAACTTAGCAAGAAGCAGAAATTTAAATGTCTTTATTAACCGAATTACTTCAAATGAAATTTAAATTCATTTTAAATTAGTAATAAACATATTTTTTAAACTCTTTTTTATTAAATTAGTGCATTGAAAAAATTGCCAATTTCAACAAATGATAAATTTATCTAAATCTACTTTTAACTTTAATTTCTTTTGGGATAAAAGAGAAATAGTATTAGATATAACAAGTTGTGTGTCAGACAAAGAGCTACTTAACTATAAATTTGAAAAACTATTAAAATAATAAGTAATGACAGATAAAATCTATTTCTATTTAGATGGTGCTGATAAAAAAGGACCTCTTTCAAAGGATGAAATTATTGCATTAAAATTATCTGAAAAAACTTTAATTTATTATGATGGTTTAGATAATTGGCAACCAATATCTGAATTAGAAGATTTTAAAGAAAAGAATACAGTCAATGACTTGAAATTCGAAGAGCAGGAAACGAAAACAGAAAAGAGAAAAATTAAAATCCCTAGTTTTATAATTTTCTTATTTATTGCAACAATAGCCTCTACTATAGCATATTATATTTCAGAAAGGATAAAAGAAAAGGACTTACAACTCATAAAACAAAATGTAAATGATATTTTTAATGGTAAAGATGAAATCTGCGACTTTACTAAAACAGGAGTTAAAGGCGACCTTAAATTAAATCCTGGGAAGCACACATTAGATTGGCTTTCATATTTCTATAAAAATGACAACGAAGATAAAGAGCTTTATGAAATGTTCATTTGTGAATCTGGAGGTTGGACAGTCTTAACATTAACTAAATTAAATAATGGTTATAAATATGTAGAAAGCTACTCAACTGATATGGGATTTAAAGTTCCAGAATCAACTTATACACCTGGAACTAATTATGGTTATGGAGTTAAAACTTCTGGATATTCATTGCCAACATATCGAGGAACTGTTCAGAACGCTTATAATGAAGCGATGAATTACATTTCTGTTGAAAAAGAAAACAAGTCCTATTTAGCTGGTGTATATAATAAGATTATGACTTTCGGAGAATTAAATAGTGAATTTCATTCTGTTAACAATGTCGAGCCATCTAAATATTCAAGTGAGTCAGTTTTTGCTAAATCTTGGGAAAGTATGGGAGAAGCTTCTGTATTTAACAAAAAATGGATTGTTTGGTATAAATCTAAAGGTAAACACTATGAAATAGTATTAAACGAAGAAAAATATAAGAAAAGACTAATAATTAACTTGTCGATTGCTTTAGGCATAACATTATTAATTTTTCTTATTTGGAAAATCAGCAAACGATTTGAAATAAAAATTTAAAAACCGAACACACAACAATGTATAAAAATAATAGCGGTTTAACCGCTAAAAAAAAGTAAGTAATAATAAAAAAGGTCTGTGTTTGACCGAAAAGTTAGTCCGTGAAAATCCGCTACTATTCTTATACTAGGCCGTTAAAAAATGCTTGGCTAAAATAGCAAGGCATTTTTTATGATCTCTTTTTAGATTTATTAGAATCTGAAAATAATTTCCGCAGCACATAAGAAACAAAGAAACTAACAACAGCTCCAATAACAGCCATTACAGCAGTGATAATAACATCGTGCAATTCAATATTGTAAACAGCAGATAATATCGTTCCTCCAACTACTCCCGATTTTAATTGTAAATCACTACGCAACATATTTAGTCCTAATTTTTACTTTCGTCTAAGTCTGCGTTAGTGTCAGAGTTAGAGTCTTTGTCAGTGTCAGCTACCACCGCCTGACTAACAGCAGTCGCAACAGTTCCGGCAGCAGTCAAGTAAGTAGCAATAGTAATTACCAAAGATGGTAATGAAATTGGAACTGCAATAATAGCTCCTCCAGTAGCAGCCAATGCTATACCAATATTCCGCAGTTTTCTAAAAAAGGAGGGGGTTGGTTTTTGATAACGTTCTATTAGTTTCATAAATTAATTTTTAATGGTTAATGTTACTTTTTCTTTTCGGTCAAATGCTTGGAAACAAGCTGAAAGTATTTTCTGAAATATAATGCGAGATTGCAATCCTTTGGCAATACCTGTAAGAGAACTTACAGGCGCAATACATCCTTGCAATTCTTTGTTAGCATCATTCGCTGGGTGAATCAATATCAAACTTCTGTTTGAAACATTCTGCAGCACTAAATGATGTTTAAACTTATCAGAATAGCGAGCTTTCAATTGATAAACACCTTCAGGAATGCACGATACTCTTTTTAAATTATCTTTCCAGGGCAATTCAATGCAAAAGCCTACAAAGCTGTCATTAATAAAAAGGACACCGTTGGTGCCCTCTTTATAATAGGTTCTATGTAAATGAAGTTCCATTAAACAGCATCAACTTTCACTACAGACAAAGCATTATAAGCACCATTTTTCAACGGGTACATTGCTCCATTTACTTCCTGATAAAATTCAATCCCCAATACCTGAATTACAGGAAGTGTTGAATCTGCAGTTATAGTTGCTGTCAATTCAATGGCAGCAGTATTAGCACTGTCATAAGGTAACACTTCAGTTTCATCACTTTCAAAAGTGGAAATTTCCTCTGCAAAATCTAATTCTGCGGCACCAGTTACCACTTTAAAATGAGTTGTTCCAGCTGGAGCAGCAATACGCACTGTTGGTGCAAAAGCAACAATATTTACAGTTGCTTCACCAGTAGCGCGATCAAAAGCATTAACTACAGGAGCAAATAAAGTAGCACCTAACTTTCCATTGGTGTTAAATTCAAACCCTTTTATAAGGCTCATATTACCATCCTGAATAGTTCGTAAACCACGATCATTAGTTGTATCCGTTTTTACAACTTTTAATAAATCCGTGGTTAATCTACTTACCACTCTTTTATCCTTTGCATTTTGCAAAAGAATACGAATCGCATTTCTAACCAATTTACCACCTTTTCCAGCTGCTCCAAATTCAGCACCGTTTTCACGCGTTCTTTGAAACGCAGGATCATTTGCAATTCTGGATTTATCCACACCACCTTTTTCGCGTGCAAGATCACCATCAGAAGTTTTATAAAAAGTAATACCTCCAATAGTTCCTTTTAACTTAATAATACCATTTTGTCTAGCCATAATCTTATAAATTTTTAATTCTCAACAAATGAAGCTATCTTTATAATGAAAATAAAAAATGAAGTCCCATTCCAGCCGTTTATAACTTTTTAGTCCGAATTACACTTAATAGACAAAGTATAAATGAAGCTAGGATAAAGCATAGATAGAGTATTAAATGAAGATAGTACGAGCTTGCATATACCCAAAAGATATTCAGTGTATTACTGGAAGAAGTGAACGCTATGGAAGAAAACTACTTAATAAAATAAAATTACATTTTGGGAAGGAGCCGCATCAATTTATTACTTCAGAAGAATTCGCAGAATATAGTGGAATCAACATTGAAATTGTAACAGATTATTTACAAAAAGTTTCATAGAATTTAATATGATTTGGAGCTATTTGTAGTATTAAAAATCGTATCTTTGCTAGTGAGATTGAGAGTTAAAGCTAATCAATGGATATCAATGGTTAGGTCAACAAATCGGTCAACAAAATTTTAATGTAGATGGGAAGTCCTAATAAATAAAGGAAAATCTCCAAAGGTTCGAATCCCTTCCTCTCTGCAAGTTCTTCAACATTACAAAATGTCAAACAAACCGTTCCAATTTAAACAATTCGTTATTCAGCAGGATAAAACCGCTATGAAAGTTGGTACAGATGGTGTTTTATTAGGTAGTTGGGTAAAATTACAAGATGAATTTAATTCTATTTTAGATGTGGGTTCAGGCACTGGACTTATTGCTTTGATGCTAGCTCAGCGTTCTTATGCTGAAACTATTGATGCTATTGAATTAAATGAAGATGCCCACGAACAAACCATAGAGAATTTTGAAAATAGTACATGGAGTGATCGTTTATTTTGTTATCATGCGTCTTTTCAGGAATTTACAGAGGAGATAGATGAATTATACGATTTAATTATTTCTAATCCTCCTTTTTATACTTCAACGTTTAAAAAATTACCAAGTGAAAGAGCGATGGCTCGTCATTCAGAAAGTTTATCTTTTAAAGAATTATTATATGGAACTTCAAAACTATTAAAAGATACAGGAACTTGTGCGTTTATTATTCCGTTTGAAGAGGAAGCTTATTTTATTGAATTAGCTAAACAATATCATTTATTTCCTAATAGAATTACACGAGTTAGAGGAAATGAACAAGCTGAAATTAAGAGGAGTTTATTGCAGTTTTCAAAAATGGAAACCACTATTGAAACTAGCGAGTTAATTATAGAAATTACACGTCATAAATATACCAATGTATATAAAAATTTGGTAAAAGATTTTTATTTAAAAATGTAAGTTTTACTCTTTAAGTATAAGATTTATCAGGATTATAACCTAAGTAAGGCATTTTTTCTTCAGTAAAAACAATTCCATTTTCTTTTAATTCAGATAAAATTGGCTCATAAACTTCTTTGCTAATTGGCAATAAAACCCCTGGAGTTTTAATTTTACCATTTAAGATTTGAATTGCTGCAATACCAACTGGTAAACCAACTGTTTTAGCCATTGCAGTGTAAGTTTGATCATCACCTATGCAAACCATACTACTTTTAACTTGCTCTTTTTTACCATTAAGCTCATATCCAAAAAGATGTTGCATAACAATCATATCTTTATCCTCTTTTTCTAATGTCCATTTATCTCTAAGAATTTTTTCTAAAATTTGAGCTGGAGTAGCATTTTTTAAGCTCACTTTTTTATGAGGATTAAATAAATCTAATTCTAATAATTTCCCCCAAATTTCATCATCCTGATCAATTTTTAGGTAATGACGAAGTTTAAGTTCCACAGAATCATTAGGATTGTAAGCCAAAAATGAATTGGTGAAATCTCTATAACTCATATGCTCAGAGTCTTCAATTGTGTAAGTATCATCAGTCATTCCTAGCTGCACAAATACATTCCATGCTCTTGAAAAACCAACACGCCTAATTGTTCCTCTATATAATGTTAAAATATCATCTAATCCGTAAACGCTTTTATATTTTAAAGAATCTCTGTTTGCATAACCTTCAAATTTTCCATATTTGTTAATATGTAATATTTCGGTTCTTCTAAATAATTTTTGATAAGGGATGTATTTATAAGTTCCTTCTTGTAAAAATTTTGCAGCGCCACCTTGTCCTGCTAAAACAACATTTCTAGGATTCCACGTAAATTTATAGTTCCATAAATTTGTGTCACTTTCAGGAGCAACTAAACCACCAGTAAAAGATTCAAAAAGCAGCATTTTGCCACCTTTTTCTCGTATGTTATCAATTACTTGCATAGCACTCATATGATCTATGCCTGGGTCTAAACCAATTTCATTTAAAAATACCAACCCTTTTGCCACTACTTTTTCATTAAGTTCTTTCATTTCATCAGAAACATAAGAAGGTGTAATTAGATTTTTACCAAAATCAATACAATCTTTAGCAACCATCATATGCAATTTAGCGGGCAGCATAGAAATTACGATAGTGGCATTTTTTATTTCTTTCTTTCTAGCTTCTTCATTAAATATGTCTAAAGTAATCGCCTTTCCATTTGGATGATTATTTATTTTTTGTGAAGCTAATTCTAAGGAAACATCAGCAACAATAACATGTAAATTTTCAGTTGTAGATTTGTTTAGTAAGTAGGTAATTAGAGACGATGAGGATTGGCCTGCGCCAATTACTAAAATAGTGTGCATATTTATATAAATTTGACTCAAAAATTGAATTACGAAAGTACAAATTTTAATGTTTTAAAAGCTTAAAAATAGTTATTAATTGTTGTGTTTTGTTGTTGCTAAAATTTGTTTTGCATTTTCAAAATCTAACTCATTAACTTTTAGTTTATAACCTTCTAACACAGGGATTCCAATAGTTGTTAAGTTTTCATCAAAAATATAACTTGGTATATCATAAGTGGCTAGCAAAGTTTTTGCAATATGAATTTCGTGAATTAAACTAGTTTCCAAAAGGGTTATTAAAGTATCAGAATGGTTGTGCATAATCTATGGTAGTTTTAATTATATAAAAATTGAATTTAGCAACTAATAATTTTATATTTACCAAAATTTAGTTAAAAATGAATAAAAATTTAACAATTACCTCCGTTTTAGGCGCAATTACTATTATTTTAGGAGCTTTTGGTGCTCATGCTTTAAAAGAAAGATTAGGAGTACAAGAATTAAAAAGTTTTGAGACAGCTGTAAAATACCAAATGTTTCATGTGCTTGTTTTATTATTTATAAATACTACGGCTAATTTTACTTCAAAAATCAAAAATCAACTAACTTTATTATTCTTATTTGGAATCTTATTTTTCTCAGGATCTATTTACGCAATTACATTTGGTGTCCCTGCAAAATTAATTTGGTTTATTACACCTTTAGGTGGCTTACTTTTTATAATTGGATGGTTAAAAATGGCATTCACTTTTTATAAAAAACAATAACTTAAAATTATAATAAAAAATAAAAGTTTGAAGTATTCATCAAAAAGTATATTTTAGCAAAAATTATAAGAAAAAAAAGAAACTCGTTTTTTTTTGATAGATTACGAAAACGTTTTCGTAATTTTTTATAATTTAAAACTAACTATAAAGAATTGAAAATGAGTAATATAACTTTTGGAAAACGTTATCGTGAAAACTCAGGTTTTTATGATATTTCTCATATTCATGGACAATTTATTCTTACTAAATTTGATATAGAAATATGAAAAATCATTGTAAAAATAATTTAAAAACCTCTTTTAATGGAAACGATAATGAAAACAGCGCTATCTGAATCACTTTACAAACTTGGAATTAAAAATGTAAAAAATGTAATACATAATCCTTCTTATGAAGCATTATATAGTGCAGAATTAGATCCTGAATTAACAGGTTTTTCTAAAGGAACTTTAACAGAACTAGATGCAGTTAATGTAATGACTGGTAGATTTACTGGCCGTTCACCTAAAGATAAATATATTGTTAAAGATGCTGTAAGTGAAAATACTATTTGGTGGAATTCTGAAAAAGCTCCAAATGACAATAAACCAATATCTCCTGAAATTTGGGAAACAAAAAAAGAATTGGTTTTAGAACAACTTTCAAATAATGAAATTTATGTGATTGATGCCTTTTGTGGCGCAAATGAAGATTCTAGATTAAAAGTAAGGTTTGTAGTAGAAGTGCCTTGGCAAGCACATTTTGTAAAAAATATGTTTATTAGACCAACAGAAGAAGAATTAGACAATTTTGGAGAACCTGATTTTGTAGTATTAAATGGCTCAAAAATTTCAGATCCAAATTGGAAAGAACAAGGTTTAAATTCCGAAGTGTTTACCGCATTTAATTTATCAGAACGAATGCAAATTATTGGAGGCACTTGGTATGGAGGAGAAATGAAAAAAGGAATGTTTGCCATGATGAATTATTATTTGCCTTTAAATGGAATGGCTTCAATGCACTGTTCTGCTAATAAAGGTAAAAATGGTGAAGTTGCTATTTTCTTTGGATTATCAGGTACAGGAAAAACAACATTATCAACAGATCCTGAGCGTGAGTTAATTGGTGATGATGAACACGGCTGGGATGATGATGGCGTATTTAATTTTGAAGGAGGCTGTTATGCAAAGACAATTAATTTAGATAAAAATGCAGAACCAGAAATTTATGGTGCTATAAAAAAAGATGCTTTATTAGAAAATGTAACGGTGGATGATAATGGACATGTAGATTTTACAGACGATTCTGTTACTCAAAATACCAGAGTTTCTTACCCAATTTATCATATAAAAAATATTGTAAAACCAGTTTCAAAAGCAGGACATGCAACTAAAGTTATATTTTTAACTGCAGATGCATTTGGTGTAATGCCACCAGTATCTAAATTAACTCCTGAACAAACTAAATATCATTTTTTATCAGGGTTTACAGCTAAATTAGCTGGAACAGAAAGAGGAGTAACTGAACCAACTCCTACATTTTCAGCTTGTTTTGGAGAAGCATTTTTATCGTTACATCCAACTAAATACGGTAAAGAATTGGTTAAAAAAATGGAAAAGCATAATGCAACTGCATATTTGGTAAACACAGGTTGGAATGGTTCTGGAAAAAGAATTTCTATAAAAGATACAAGAGCAATTATTCATAGAATTTTAGACGGTTCTATTGAAAAAGCAGAAACTAAAATAATACCGGTTTTTAATTTAGAAGTTCCAACACAATTAGATGAAGTAAATCCAGCTATTTTAGATCCAAGAGATACTTATAATACTGCCGAAGAATGGAATGTGAAGGCGGAAAAATTAGCAAAATTATTTATTAAAAATTTCGATAAATATACCGATAATGAAGAAGGTAAAGCTTTAGTTGCAGCAGGACCACAACTTTAATAAGTAGAAATAAATTAAACATAAAAAAACCGTTCAGTTAACTGAACGGTTTTTTTATGTTTAAAATCGTTGCCGGTATTTGTATTCTACAAATTTAAAATAGTTGTAGAGTTTATAATTTACATCTAATCCGTAATCTACATTAAAATCGTAATCAATTTTGTTAGAATAAATAGAATCATCATAACGTAATGGGTTTTGAGCCCTAATATTCCATTCGGTTACGTAAAACTTATTTTTAGTTTCATAATATTGCTGAGAATAATAGTTTTTAGGTTTTGCAATGGAATGTAAATAAGTATTAAATCCATTGTCCATTATAATAATCTCATATTGTAAACTATCATTAGCAATTTTTACAGGAACTTCATCTGAATTAGTAATTGTAGTTACTTTTGAAGAAGTTCCACAACTAACCATAACAGAAGTAATAATCAATATGTAAAGTAATTGTTTCATAATTAGAGTAATTAGTATAAAAAATAGCGCAAAAACTATTCCATTTTAAATATACGAAAAAACACTATATTGTTAAAGTTAAAATTTTGAAAAATGAATAAAAATAGATGTCAATGGTGTGGAGAAGATCCACTTTATGTAAATTATCATGACCAAGAATGGGGAGTTCCCGTATTTGATGATGCTAAATTATTTGAATTTTTAATTTTAGAAACCTTTCAAGCTGGGCTAAGTTGGATTACTATTTTACGTAAGCGAGAAAATTTCAGAAAAGCTTTTGATAACTTTAACTATAAAAAAATCGCGAAATATTCGGATGAAAAATTTGAAGAATTAATGCAAAATGCAGGTATTATTAGAAATAAACTTAAAATTAAAGCAACTATTACCAATGCAATAGCTTTTATGGAAGTTCAAAATGAGTTCGGATCTTTTTCAGATTATATTTGGAAATTTACAGATGATAAACCAATTATAAATAAATGGAATAGTTTAAGTGAAGTTCCAGCTACAACTGAATTATCCGATAGTATTTCAAAAGATTTAAAAAAGCGTGGTTTTAAATTTGTGGGTTCAACAGTTGTTTATGCACATATGCAAGCAACAGGCATGGTTAACGACCATGTAAAAGATTGTTTTAGATATAATGAAGTATAAAAAAAGCTGTTGAATTTTCAACAGCTTTTAATTATTATTGAATTGGAATGTAAATTTCAGTAATCCATTTTGAAGGATTGGGTGTGTCATGTGGGCTAACCAAATAGACTTCAAAAGGTTCAGCATTTACTATTTCTTTTAAATTTTGTGCATATAAATTTTTAAATGCAGTTTCCCAGGCTTCTGTATTGTATTTATAATTTCCAGTAAATACTGTTTTAAAAGTTTTTTGTGGTTTTAAAAATCCAGTTAGCACATTGCCAGTAGTTATAATTCGTTCTGAAACAGGAATACATGTTGAAAACATAGCTGTATTATTTTCTTCATCCCATTTATGATTAATAGTAAATGGTTTTCCTGAAGATTGTAAATTGTTTTCTTCCATATATTTCATGATTTCAGAAAACATAGGTTCTACTTTTTTTTCGAGGTCAGTTATTTTACAAGAAGTGGTTAAGTACAAATAGTAACCTCCACCATAATCTACAATGCCTTTACTAACAATACTATGTTTATCCATTTCTTTAGTAATATAATTATCTAATAAATCTAGACCTCTTATATACATTGGTTTAATGTTTTTTTCAATTCCACCTTGGGTTAACCAATATGCTTTTTCTGTAAATGTATTTTTACCTCGCATTCCCCAAGTAACTTCAGTACCATCGTCTACTTTTTTTAAATTCCAATAAACTTCAGGAGTACTACCTGTTCCAAAATCAATTTGTTGAATAATTTCTTTATTTGGAATTAATGAAATGGTTTTCATAGAACCTCCGCCTTCTTTTCCAGTCCAACTATAAGATGCGTTTACTCCAGAAGTAATTTCTGGATAAGTAGCAACAATTGTAGAATCCATTTCTAGCCAAGGGCCCCAATGTTGCCAGTTTTTGTAATCGTTAATTTCATTAAAAACTACTTCAATAGGTGCTTTAATAGTCTTTGTTTGTTTAATATCATAGCTGCCATTTAAAGTTGCTAAATAAATAGATCCGCCAATAATAAGAATGAGAATTAGAAAAAAAAGGTATTTTAAAAGTTTCATAACTGGTTTATTTAAGTTTACTTCTTGCTAATTTACTAAATTAAACCATTTGAAATCAGTAAATTTGTGAACTGATTTTGTTTCTATTTACCTATATTAATTAAATTTTAATGAGTAAAATTAAAACTGCAATAAATGCGTCCTATTTTAGTATTATAGGAAATATAATTTTAGCAATTATAAAAGGATTAGCAGGTTTTTTTGGTCATTCATATGCTTTAATAGCTGATGCAATTGAATCTACAACTGATATTTTTGCGTCCATATTAGTTTTGATGGGGTTAAAATATGCAAATAAACCAGCAGATAAAAACCATCCTTATGGGCATGGAAAAGCAGAACCATTGATCACTTTTTTAGTTGTGGGATTTTTAATTACTTCGGCTATTATAATTATGCATGAAGGAATTGTTAATTTAGGAAAGCAGCGCGAATTACCAAAAGCATGGACACTTATTGTGCTCGGAATAATTATTGTTTGGAAAGAAATTTCATACCGGTTTGTTGTTAAAAAAAGTAAGGAAACGGGAAGTTCCTCTTTGAAAGCAGATGCTTGGCATCATCGAAGTGATGCTATTACATCGGTAACAGCATTTATAGGAATTTCTATAACCTTGTTATTGGGTGAAGAATTTGTAAATGCGGATATATATGCTGCGTTTTTTGCAGCTATATTTATACTTTACAATAGCTATTTAATTTTTAGACCAGCTTTAGGCGAAATAATGGATGAAAATTTACACGAAGATTTAATTGCCGAAATCAGGAAAGTTTCATTAACTGTAGATGGTATTTTAGATACTGAAAAATGTTTAATTCGTAAATCAGGGATGAAATACCATGTGGATTTGCACGCTATAGTTGAAGGAAAGCAATCCGTAAAAGAAGGGCATTATTTGGCTCATAAACTTAAAGACAAACTTCAAAGTGAAATTGAAAGTATTGAAGAGGTTTTAATACATATTGAACCTAATAATTAAGCTTGTGAAAATCTGTTCCAAATTAGGGTAACAGATTTTTTTAATGAAGTGAAAAAGTAATCATTGTAAAAATAGCAATAACTAAGAAGATTGCAATTAATATGATAAAAGTGTTTTTATAATATTTTTTGTGGATTTTAAAATCTTTTCTATAACTCCAAATCATTGCAATAGTAAATGCAATAATAAATAATGCGGCAAAAATTAGTTGACTTTTACTAAACATATTAAATAGTGTATATTTATCTTCAAAAATACATAATTTTTTAAGATGAAATATGCATTAATAATAGGAGCAACTTCTGGTATAGGTAAAGAATTAGCAGAGTTACTTACTGTAAATAATTATTTTGTAATAATTACAGGAAGAAGAGAGCATTTATTAAAACAAATTAAGCAAACTAATCCAACTAATTATAGTTATAAAGTTCATGATGTAACCGATTTAAATTCTTGTGATATTTTATTTGAAGAATTAAAATCGGAGTTTAAGAATATTAACTTAATAGTTTATAGTTCAGGTACTGGAGGGCCAAATTATAATCTAGATTGGGAATTAGAAAAAACAACTTTAGAAACTAATGTTTTAGCAGCAACAAAAATTTATGGATTAGCATATAACCTTTTTAAAAAACAAGGATTTGGACATTTAGTAGGCATTTCATCAATAGCATCTATTAGGGGCAATAGGCATGTGCCTTCTTATTTTGCGTCCAAAGCATTTCAAGCTAGTTATTTAGAATCCTTATGGATGAAAGGAAATAGAAGTAAAGCTAAAATATTTGTAACAGATGTTCAACCAGGTTTTGTAGATACATCTATGGCAATTGGAAAAACTTTTTGGATGGCAACTTCTAAAAAAGCTGCAAAACAAATATTTTCCGCCATAAAAAAAAGAAAGAAAAAAGCATATATAACAAAACGATGGCGTTTAGTAGCATTTATTTTAAAATGGATACCAGCTAAAGTATTGATTAAATTTTTATAAAATTATTAAATGAGAAATAAGTTAAAAGATGTTCAAAAATTTATGGAAGTTTTTGAATTAGGATATCAAAAGCAGCCAACAGCAAAACTTCCTTTAGATAAAATTAAATTGCGTTTCGAATTGATGAAAGAGGAAAATGAAGAATATTTGGAAGCAGCAAAAAATAATGATTTAGTAGAAATTGCAGATGCTTTAGGCGATATGTTATATATTTTATTAGGAACCGTTTTAGAACATGGTTTACAAGATAAATTTGAAGCAGTTTTTAATGAAATTCAACAAAGTAATATGAGTAAACTAGATATTAATGGCAATCCCATTTATAGAGAAGACGGAAAAGTGCTTAAAGGACCTAATTATTTTAAGCCAAAAATAAAAGAAATTTTAGGGTAAAATCTTAACAATATTTTAAGTAAATTGTACCAAAATAAATTGTTATTTTATAACAATGTAAAATTATAAATTAACCAAAATTTTAAATCACAATACTATGATTAAATTATTTAATAAAAACATCTTATTAGTAGGGATTGTTTCTATAGCCATGATTCCTATTTCCTGTCAAAAGGAAGCTAGTAAGAAGAAAGAAATCCATGGAATTATAACTGCTAATATGGATAAAAAAGTGCGTCCAAATGATGACTTTTTTAGATATGTAAATGGTAGCTGGTTAGATAAAACCGAAATACCTGCAGACAGAACTTCTTGGGGTAGTTTTAATGAATTACGTAAAAATACAGATGCCGATGTTTTAAGCATTTTAGATGAAGCAATTGCACAAACAAAAAATGCAAATCTTAAAGATGCAGAAGGAAAACTAAAACTAGATTCTGATCAAAAGAAAGCAGTAGATTTATACGAAACTATTTTAGACACAGTTTCTCGTAATAAAGCAGGAATAGAACCATTAAAACCTTACCTAGCTAAAATTGATGCTATCAAAAATGCAGATGATTTACAGAAATTATTAACAGAAATGGCTCCTTATGGAGGTATTGGTTACTTTGGATTTTACGTTACGAATGATCTTAAAGATAGTAAAATGAACGCAGGTTATTTATCTCCTGCAGGATTAGGTTTACGTAGAGATTATTATGTAGATCAAGATAAAGACACCAAAGAAAAAAGAGAAAAGTACATAGCTCATATTGCTAAAATGTTTGAATTGTATGGAGATAGTAAAGAAGTAGCAGAAACAAATGCAAAAAAAGTATTTGATTACGAATATAAATTAGCAGTTCCTAGAAATACAAAAGAAGAAAATAGAGATGCTAGAAAAAGATATAACCCAAAAACTATTGCAGAACTTCAAAAGTTGACACCAGAAATTAACTGGGAGGCATATTTTAAAGGAATTGGTGTTACTAATTTAGATAAAGTAATCGTAACGCAGCCAAAATATATGGTTGCATTAAATGAAATTTTGAAATCTAGTTCATTAGAAGATGAAAAATTGTATTTACGTTGGACACTTATTGATAGAACTGCAGGACTGTTAGATACTAAATTAGAAAATACAAACTGGGAATTTTATGGTAAAGAGTTAACAGGAGCTAAAAAACAACGCCCTAGAGATGAACGAGCTTTAGCATCTGTCAACGGTAGAATTGGAGAGGCATTAGGTAAATTATATGTAGCTAAAAAGTTTCCACCAGAAGCGAAAGCTAAAGCGGAGGAAATGATTAAAAATGTGATGCAAGCATATAAGAACAGAATTAATGCTTTACCTTGGATGACAGAAGATACTAAGAAAAAAGCTATCGAGAAGATAGAAAAAATGACAGTTAAGATTGCTTATCCAGATAAATGGAAAGACTATTCTAAATTAGTAATAAATAGCACTAAAAATGGAGGTTCATTTTTTCAAAATTCTTTAAATACTACCAAATGGAATTTCGAAGAAAATATTGAAAAACTTGGAAAACCAGTAGACAGAACAAGATGGGGAATGTCACCTCAAACAGTAAATGCATATTTTAATCCAGTTAATAACGAAATTGTATTCCCAGCAGCAATTTTACAACCACCATTTTACGATTATAAAGCAGATGCAGCTGTAAATTATGGAGGAATAGGAGCTGTAATTGGTCACGAAATTTCTCATTGTTTTGATGATTCAGGATCTAGATTTGATTCAGATGGTAATTTAAATAATTGGTGGACTAAAGAAGATTTAGAAAAATTCACAGCATTAGGCGATAAATTAGCAGCTCAATATAGCGCAGTTAAAGCTTTAAAAGATGTTCACTTAAATGGTAAGTATACTTTAGGAGAAAATATTGGTGATTTAGGTGGTGTTAACGCTGCTTACGATGCTTTGGAATTATATTTTAAAGATCATAAAAGACCAGGTAAAATTGATGGATTTACTCCAGAACAACGTTTTTACTTGTCTTGGGCTACAGTTTGGAGAACTAAAATGCGAGAAAATGCATTACGTAGTTTAATTAAAACTAATCCACATTCTCCAGGAATGTACAGAGCTTATATGCCATTACAAAATGTAGATGCGTTTTATACTGCATTCAACATTAAAGAAGGTGATAAAATGTATCTTAAACCAGAAGACAGAGTTAAGATATGGTAATAAAACAAATAAAAAAGGAGCTTTTAAAGCTCCTTTTTTATTAAATCAATATTATAAAAACCACCTTTATTTTCTTTTCTTTTTTTAGAAAATTGCGTAATTAAATAGGCCGTTGTAATTAGATTTCGCAACTCACATAAATCTACGGAGAGTTCAGAATGATCATAAAGTCTTTTATTATCTTCATATAAAACTCTTAATCTTTTTTCAGCTCTTAGTAAACGCTCATTCGATCTAACAATTCCAACATAATTACTCATAATAGTTTTAACCTCATTTCTATCGTGTGTAATTAATATTTTTTCCATGTTTTTTACCACACCGCTATCATTCCAAATAGGAACATTTTTGTGGAAATTAATTTTCTGAAAACGCTTGGTTAAATTATAAAATGCATTGTGTGAAAAAACTAAACCTTCTAATAATGAATTGGAAGCTAATCTGTTTGCGCCATGTAAACCAGTTCTAGTTACTTCACCACTGGCATATAAATTTTTAATAGAAGTTTTCCCTTTTTTGTTTACAACAACCCCTCCACAAATGTAGTGTTGTGCAGGTATAACAGGTATATAATCGGTTCTAATGTCAATACCTAAACTTAAACATTTTTCGTTAATATTTGGAAAATGTTTTTTAAAAGCATCGTAATTTAAGTGAGTACAATCTAAATATACATTTGGAGAACCACTTTTTTTCATTTCATTATCAATTGCTCTTGCAACAATATCACGAGGCGCTAAATCTAATCTGTCATCATATAAATGCATAAATTTTTCGCCATTAAAATTTCTTAAAATTGCGCCATCACCACGTACTGCCTCAGAAATTAAAAATGCAGGATATTCTCCAGGATTATATAACGCAGTTGGATGAAATTGAATAAATTCAACTTCTGAAATTTCAGCTTTGGCTCTATATGCCATTGCAATGCCATCACCAGTTGCAACTACTGGATTGGTTGTAGTACTGTAAACCTGCCCATTTCCTCCAGCGGCTAGCATGGTTACTTTAGCTGAAAAAGTTTTTACTTTATTGGTTTTTTCATCTAAAATATAAGCACCATAGCAGGTTATTTTTTCTTTCCGGGTGATTAATTTTTTTGTGATTTGATGTTCTGTAATTAAATCAATGGCAAAATGATAATCTAAAAAAACAATATTTTGAGTCTTTTTTATTTGCGCTAATAAGGCTCTTTCAATTTCTGCTCCTGTAATATCTTTATGGTGTAGTATTCTGTTTTGTGAATGGCCACCTTCTCTTCCTAAAGCATACTTACCATCTTCTTTTTTGTCAAAATTAGTTCCCCAATCAATTAACTCTTGTAATCTATCAGGAGCCTCTTTAATAACCATTTTCACAATTTCTTCGTCACAAATTCCATCCCCAGCAATTAAAGTGTCTTTTATATGTTGATTAAAAGTATCTATAGTTTTATTCCAAACAGTAGCAATTCCGCCTTGAGCATATTTGGTATTACTTTCATTTTTTTCGCTTTTTGTAACAATGGTAATTATAGAATCTTTAAAATGAGTAGCTGTTTTTAAGGCGAAAGTTAAACCAGCAACCCCAGAACCAATTACTAGAAAATCAGTTTTATAAATGTTTTTGTCTGTAACCATTTTACTTAAAATTATTTTGATAATTCAAGCATTCGCTGAATAGGAAGAATTGCTTTTTTACTAAGTTCAGCATCTACTTCAACAAATGGTAACTCATATTTTAAGCAAAGGTATAGTTTTTTCATTGTGTTCATTTTCATGTAAAAACACTCACTGCAATTACAGTTATCATCATCTACCGGAGCAGGAATTAGTATTTTGTCAGGAACTGCTTGCCTCATTTTGTGTAAAATACCAACTTCAGTTGCAACAATAAACTTAGTTGCTTTGCTCGTTTGTACGTATTTTAATAAACCAGATGTTGAACCAACATATTTAGCAACTTTTAATAAATGAGCTTGAGATTCTGGATGAGCAATAATTTCAGCATCTGGGTTTTCAGCATATAAATTCAATATTTTTTCAATAGAAAATGCTTCATGTACCATACAAGCGCCATCCCAAAGTAATAAATCTCTTCCTGTTTTTTTAATTAACCAACTTCCTAAATTTTTATCTGGGGCAAAAATAATAGGTTGATCTTTTGGTATAGAGTTTATTATTTTTTCTGCATTTGATGAAGTACAAACAATATCGGTTAATGCTTTTATTTCAGCGGAAGTATTAACATAAGAAACTACAAGATGGTTGGGATGTTGTTTTTTAAAAGCAGCAAAATCGGCTGGAGGACAAGAATCTGCTAATGAACAACCTGCTTTTAAATCGGGTAATAATACTTTTTTTGATGGATTTAAAATTTTAGCGGTTTCAGCCATAAAATGAACTCCTGCAAAAACAATAATATCTGCATTAGTTTTAGCAGCTTCTTGTGCTAAAGCCAAGCTATCTCCAACAAAATCGGCTATATCTTGTATTGCACCTTCTTGATAATAATGTGCTAATATAATTGCATTTTTTTCTTTCCGAAGTTTATTGATTTCTGCGAAATAATCAATTTTTTCATCTAATTCAATATCTAAAAAACCCTTTCTTTGAATGTTTTTAGTTGCTTTTTCAAGAGTTGTCATAAGTTAAATATTTAGGAGCTTTAATTCCAAAAAATATGTCAAACAATCGAGTAAAAACTCGATTGTATTGACATTGCTAATTTATAATTTTTAATAGGTGCAGTCAAAAATTCCTTGTTAAGGATTATTTAACTTTATATGTCCATCCAAAAATATCTTCTGCTTTATGTTGCTGAATATCGGTTATTCGTTTTTTAATATAAGATGCATAACTATTTTCAACTTTAGGTAATTCAAAACTCTCATCGTGATGAGAAAACCCTAAAATTGGACTAATAACAGCAGCAGTACCAGCTCCAAACATTTCTAGTAATTCTCCTTTTCGAGCAGCTTCTAAAACTTCGGTAACTTTTATTGGGCGTACTTCTATGTTAATTCCTTCGTGTTCACAAAGTTGCACAATGCTTTTTCTTGTAACTCCATCTAAAATACGTTCGCTAGTTGGACCAGTAAGTAAAGTATCATTAATTCTTAAAAATACATTCATGACACCAGCTTCTTCTATATATTCATGAGTACAAGAGTCCGTCCAAATAACTTGTTGAAATCCTTTTTCACGAGCTAATTTAGTTGGGTAAAATGAACCAGCATAATTCCCAGCAGCTTTAGCATAACCAACACCACCATTAGCAGATCTACTATATTTATCTTCAATAATAACTCTAACTTCACCTGCATAATAAGATTGAACTGGTGAGCAGATTATCATAAATTTATAAGAATCTGAAATAGAAGCAGAAACACAACTTTCTGTAGCAATAATAAATGGGCGAATGTATAATGAGTTTCCTTCTCCTTTTTTTATCCATTCACTATCTAATTTTAATAAATTGTTTAAACCATCAAAAAATAGTTCTTTTGGAAAAGCAGGCATTCCTAATCTTTCCGATGAAATATTTAGACGTTTCTGGTTTTGATCAGGTCTAAACATCCAAATTTCATCATCATCCGATTTATAAGCTTTCATTCCTTCAAAAACGGCTTGACCATAATGGAATACTTTTGCAGAAGGATCAATTGTTAAAGGAGCGTATGGAACAATTTTAGGTGTTTGCCATTCTCCATTAATATAATCGCATTCAAACATATGATCTGTAAAAACTTGACCAAATGAAAGATTATTAAAATCAACTTTTGAAATTTTGGAAGTAGTTGTTTTTTCTATATGAAGTGTCATAGTTTTGCTTTGTTTTGTTCACACAAATTTACTTAATTTTTAGATAATAATCCTATATTTTAAATATCTAATTATTAGTGATTAAGGTAGTTTGTAGTATAAAATGTAATTCAAATTATGTAAAACGTAATTATTTATATTTTTTAAATTAATTCATCATACAAATGACAAAAATTTTGTTATAAATATTAAGCGGTTTTATTTTTTTAAACTCGTTGAAAATATGGATATTTGTTTTGGGTGGATTTTACTCTTAATTAAAAATGAATAGAAAAATTATAATAACAGATGATGGGTCAACTACTATTCAATTATTAGATTGGGACGAACAATATCATTCTAAAAATGGTGCTATTCAAGAAGCAAAACATGTTTTTATAAAACAAGGGTTAGCACAGTTTAAAACTAAAGAAATAAATATTCTTGAGATTGGTTTTGGGACAGGTTTAAATGCTTTTATCACTTTTTTAGAAGCTCAAAAATGTAATTTAAAAATTAATTATGTTGGTGTTGAAGCCTTTCCAGTTCAAAAAAATGAATTAGATAAATTGAATTATGTTAGTAAACTGAATGCCGAAGTATATAAAGAAGTTTTTTCTTTAATGCATCAAAGTAATTGGGATGAAGAGCAGAAGATTGCAACAAATTTTAAGTTAACCAAAAGAAAACAACAATTTGAAGAAATTATCGATCAAAATAAATATCATTTAATATATTTTGATGCTTTTGGCGCTAAGGTTCAGCCTGAATTATGGACGGAAGTAATTTTTAAAAAAATGTACGAATCTTTAAAAAAAGGTGGAATTCTAGTAACATACAGCGCTAAAGGAAGTGTTAGGAGAGCAATGCAATCCGTTGGATTTGTTGTGGAACGATTGCCTGGTCCACCAGGAAAAAGAGAAATGTTACGAGCAACTAAATAAAACTTTAAATTAAGTAGTATGAAACAAAGATTTAAAAAACGCAAAAAACCAAACTATAAAAGAGGAATTTTATTAGTATTGGCATTATTTTTAATAGTTTATTTATGGATGCATGCAGAAGAAATAGTTACTGCTTTATTTTCTGTAAAAAAATAATTACTTTTTAAAGATTCTGCCTTTCCATTGGTATTTTTTGAAGAAAGAAATAATGCCGATAAACCCAATAAAAAATGGGTGAATTAAGCTAGTTGGAATTAAATAAATAATAGAAAATGTTTGTTTAAAATACTTAAAGGTTTTTATTAAAATAACGCTATCAATTATTAGCTTAGAAATAAAAACAAGTAAAAATAAATTCCAAAATAGAGGATTAATAAAGACTGAAATTGATAAAGTAATTACAAGTAAGTTTTCTGCCAAAACTATTATACCTACCAATTTTGAAAAAGTGTTTTTATAATAAGTTGCTTTTGACGCCCAGCGAATTTGTTGATGTATAAAATTACCCCAACTTCCTTCCGATTTTGTAATAACCAAGCTAGATTTGCTTTTTAAATAATGCACTTTTTTTTGGGCATGTTTTATCATTTTTTCTAACAAAAAAACATCATCACCACTTGCAATATTTAAATTTTGATTATATCCATTTATCTTAAAAAAAGCATCTTTTTTAAAACACAAATTTGCGCCATTACACATAAAAGGCATTTTAATTCCAAAACTACCAATAGTAGAGCCAATTAAACTTGTAAAATTCAAATTTTGAAAATGAAATAAAAAGGAGTTTTGTTTTTCAAATAGTATTGGCGCAGCAATAAATAAAGGATTGTTTTTTTGAATGAATTCATTAAATGATGTTAACCAAGTTTTTGGTACTTTACAATCTGCATCTGTAGTTATAATCCAATCAAAATTTGCCAAATTAATTGCGGTATTTAGGGCGTCTTTTTTTGGAGAATTATATTTTCTAACACTATTGATTAATTGAAGATTTATAGTTGGATATTCTTTTTTAAAAGCATCAATTATGTGTTTAAAATTATCAGAAGATTCATCATTAACTAAAATAATTTCAAAAAAATTGGTTGGATAAGTTAGGTTTGAAAATGAATCTAGTAATACTGGCAAATTATTAGCTTCATTTCTGAAAGGAACAATTACAGAGAATTTAATTTCTGAGGATAAATTAGAAAGTTTAAAATCAGATAGTTTAGAAAATCCTATAATAAAAGCACCTACTAAAATGATATAAAAACTGGAAATAATTAGAGCTAAAATTATCATGTTTCTTCAGGAATTTTAAAATTTAACACAAATATACTTCCTAAAACTGCTGGAATAGCAAAATTAAGTATCCACATAAAAGTAGTTACGGTTACTATTGTTAGCACGGAAAGATTGACTAAGCTAAAAAGCCAAATGGCAACGCTACCTTTAATAGCCCAATCAAACAAACTTAAACTTGGAATTAAAGAAGCAATAAAATACATTGCAAATATTAAGCTCATGGTATCTAAATATGGTGTTTGAACTCCAAGTAATCGTAATAAAAAATAAAATTGATGAGAGAACACAAGGTATCTGACTAAAGCATAAAATAGCGTTGAAAAAATAATAGATTTAGGTATTTTATTTATGTAAAAGATAAATTTTGCCAAATAAGTTTTAATGCTTGTGAATAAATTAGTTTTTTTAATTCCGAAAAAGAGGATAAAAATTACTAGTAAAAAAATAGCTAATTTGATTAGATTAAGTTTTGGGAATTCAAAGGAGTAATTAAATACCAAGAAAAGCAGACCAAAAAAACCGAATAAAAAAGTAATAGTTAATTGAGATAAATTTCCGATTAAATTTAAAACCATTATTTTTTTTCTGAGTTTCTTAGTAAAGTAAAGTGCTTTTGCGCCATATTCTCCAATTCTATTTGGGGTAATTAATGAGGCGGTTAATGACCCCAAGCATTGTTCATAAGCTTCAAAAAAAGTGATTTTTTTTTCAACAGAAACTAATTTTTTCCATTTAAAAATTTCTAAAAACCAATTTGCATCTGTAAATAGAAACAATAAAATAATAATCCACAATTTATAAGTAAATAAAAAGTATAATTGCTGTTTTAATTGAGCTACAGAAAAAAGTTGGTTAAAAACTAATTTATAGTATATAAAATATAATGCAGCAATAACAATTATTAATTTTAAAACTAAAATGATAGAAGGTTTATATTTATAGAAGATATTGTACATTTGATTATTACAAAGAAACAATTATTTGAGCACAGAGAAAATAATATTAGGTATTGATCCAGGAACCACAATTATGGGGTTTGGTTTGATAAAAGTAGTAGATAAAAAAATAGAATTATTACGTTTAGATGAATTATTGTTGAAAAAATATGATAATCATTATGCAAAACTAAAGGTGATTTTTGAACGAACTATTGAAATTATTGAAACGTATCATCCAGATGAAATAGCTATTGAAGCTCCGTTTTTTGGGAAAAATGTACAATCTATGCTTAAATTAGGAAGAGCTCAGGGGGTTGCTATGGCTGCAGGATTAATGCGTGAAGTGCCAATTACAGAATATTCTCCAAAAAAAATAAAAATGGCAATTACGGGAAACGGAAATGCAAGTAAAGAGCAGGTAGCTAAAATGCTGCAAAGTTTGGTGAATTTAAAAACGCTACCAAAAAATTTAGACGCAACAGACGGATTAGCCGCTGCAGTTTGTCATTTTTATAATAGCGGAAAAATAGGCGTCGAAAAAAATTATACCGGATGGGCATCTTTTGTAAAACAAAACGAAAAACGTGTAAAAAAGTAATTATATAATTACATCGCATTCAAAAACATCTATCTTTTTTTCGATAACAATATCTCTTAAATAATGAAAATGTTGATGATCTTTAGAGTTTTCCAAATTATCTTTGTCTTTTTTTGAATTCCAATACTCAATTAAATAGTATATAAACTCATCATTTTTATCTTTAAAAATATGAAAATGATCTAATCCAGCTGGTTTAGCTTCTGTAATTTCTTCAAATTTTTGTAGTTCTACAAATGAAATACCTTCGCCTTCTTTTACTTTAAATGATACAATATGTGCGTACATAATATTTGGTTTTACCCAAATTTAGTAAACAGTTTTTATAAAAAAGGTAACATAAATCACGTTTTGTGTTTTTTGATAAAGCCGTACATTTAGCAAATCAAAATTAAACAAATTGGCAGGCATTTATATTCACATACCATTTTGCAAACAAGCTTGTTTGTATTGCGATTTTCATTTTTCTACATCTTTAAAAAGAAAAGAAGAAATGTTACAAGCTATTAAACAAGAATTAGTATTACGTAAAAAGGAACTTATAGGTGAAAAAATTGAGACTATTTATTTTGGCGGAGGAACTCCATCTATTTTAACATTTAAAGAATTGGAAACACTTTTTAAGGTGATTTACGTCAATTACAATATAGTTGAAAATGCTGAAATTACGTTAGAAGCAAACCCAGACGATTTAACCAGTGAAAAAATTAAAGAACTAGCAAAACTTCCTGTTAACCGGTTAAGTATTGGTATTCAATCTTTTTTTGAAGAAGATTTAAAATTTATGAATAGAGCACATACAGCTAATGAATCTGAAAAATGTTTGACGGAAGCTCGTAAATATTTTGATAATATTACCATAGATTTAATTTACGGAATACCAGAAATGAGTGCTGAGAAATGGCAATTAAATTTGCAAAAAGCATTTGATTTTGGAGTGCCTCATATTTCTAGCTACGCTTTAACTGTTGAAGAGAAAACGGCGCTAAATCATTTAATAAAAAAAGGTGAAATTCCTCCTCTTGATGAAGATTTGGCATTGCAGCATTTCAATATTTTGGTAAATGAAACAGAAAAACAAGGATTTGTACATTATGAAATCTCTAATTTTGGTAAGCCAGATTATTTTTCAAAACATAATATATCTTATTGGAAAGGAGAAAAGTATATAGGAATTGGTCCCTCGGCTCATTCCTATAATGGTATAAAACGAGGGTGGAATGTAACTAATAATGCAAAATATATTAAAGCTATTTCGGAAAATAATTTACCTATAGAATATGAAATTTTAACTAAAGAAAATCAGTTTAATGAATACGTTATGACTGGTTTACGAACAATTTGGGGAGTTTCATTAGAAAAAATAAAAAATGATTTTGGAAAGATTTATACAGAGGAATTACTTAAAAATGCACAAAAATTCATTAAAAATAATTCACTAGAAATTATTTCGGTTAATAATTCAAAAACATTAGTAACAACCAAAAAAGGTAAATTTTTAGCCGACGGAATTGCTTCAAGTTTGTTTATAATAAATACTTAATTACAATGTAGTTATAGTTACATATAGGCTTTAAAAGTTGTGATAATTTTGTACTATAAAATTAAATAATTATGGATTTAAAAATAAATTTTGACAAAAGCGGTAGAATAGTTCCTTCTATGAATGGTAATGAAATTACCATGAACGAATCACCTTTTTTAATATTTTTAGCAACTGCAGGTATGTGTTCGGCAGTTTATGTAAGAGCCTTTTTGCAACAAAGAGGAATGACCTTAGAAGGCGTAAGTTTAACACAAAGAATGGAGTATGACCAAATGACGAATATGGTAAAAACTATTGATATGATAATAGATCTACCTGAAAGTTTTCCAGAAAAGTACAAGGAAACTATGAAAAAAGTAGTAGCTCAATGTCCTGTAAAACGTCATTTAGCAGAACCTCCAGTATTTAATGTAATTCCAAATTTAAAAACCGTTTTAAACAATTAATACAATAATTGTTTTACCCTAATTTAAGCAGCTTATTAGCTGCTTTTTTTATGCCTTAAAACCAAATAATTTAGTAATTTTAAATTATGGAAATATTTTTAGGAATTATACTTGGTACTTTACTTACCTATTGGGGAATGTCCTTTTATCAGAAAAAAAGTAATGTAAACAAAATTGAATCTCAGGCTGTAATTTTAATTGAAAAAATTAAAAGTGTTTGCAAACTAATTACTGTTGAAGGCGATTTTGCTGAGATTTATCATTATGAAGATACTAAAAATCGATTTTTAAATATGATTGCTAGTAAAAAGAAGGCAATTCTATTAATTAATGCAACAGTTCATATTGGTTTCGATCTATCACAAATTAAGTTAGAAGCTAATAATGATAGACAAGAAATTGTGTTAACTCATTTTCCAGAACCTAAAATTTTAACTGTGGAAACAGATGTAAAATATTACGATAAAAAAGATGGTCTTTTCAATAAATTTGATGCAAAAGACTTAACCGAATTAAATCAAGCATCTAAAAAATTCATAATAAATAAAATACCTGAAAGTGGTTTGCTTATTACCGCAAAAAAAGAAGCTTTTGATACAATTTTAATGATTGAAAAATTAATAGAAACCTCAGGTTGGAAGCTAAATTATACTAATTTCAGTTTAGATAATAAAGAATCGGAAAAATTGAATTGATATGAATATTGAAGAGTTTAGAGAGTATTGCTTATCTAAAAAATACGTTACTGAATGTTTTCCATTTGATGAGAAAACTTTAGTGTTTAAAGTTGCAGGTAAAATGTTTGCTTTATCAGGTTTGGAGCGTTATCCATCCACTGTGAATTTAAAATGCGATCCAGAAAGAGCAATCGCTTTGAGAGAAGAATATTTTGATATTATTGAAGGTTTTCATATGAATAAAAAAAACTGGAACACTATAGTTATTGAAAGTAACGTGCCAAATAAATTAATAAAAGAATTAATAGATCATTCCTATGATTTAGTAATAAAAGGAATGCCTAAAAAGAAGCAACGAGAACTGGGCTTTTAAAACACATTAAATATGATTACAGGAAAAAATTTTATTGGAAATGTATTAAGTGCAACTGGTTTAAAAACATTTAAAACGTTTAATCCAAAAGAAAATATTGAAAATGAATATGTTTTTGTTGAAGCATCAAAATCTGAAATTGAAGTTGCGGTTTCTTTAGCAAATGAAGCTTTTAAAGAATATAGAGAAATTTCAGGAAATAAAAAAAGTGCTTTTTTAAATGAAATAGCCAATCAAATTTTAAAATTAGATGATGCGCTTATCGAAATATATTGTAAAGAATCTGGATTAACCAAAGAAAGAGCAATCTCAGAAAGAGGCAGAACCATTTTTCAACTAAAATCTTTTGCAAATTTAGTAAAAGAAGGCTCTTGGGTAAAAGCTATTATTGAAACTGCTGATGTAGAAAGAAAACCAATTCCAAAAGTAGATTTGCGAAAAATGTTAATTCCTTTAGGTCCAATAGTAGTATTTGGTGCTAGTAATTTTCCATTGGCATATTCAACTGCAGGAGGTGATACAGCAGCAGCTTTGGCTGCTGGTTGCCCAGTTATTGTTAAATCACATCCAATGCATGCAGGTACAGGTGAATTAGTTGCTAAAGCTATTATTAAAGCAGCTGAAATAACAGGAATGCCAAACGGAGTTTTTTCGAATTTAAACAGTAGTGGTATTGAAGTAGGAACCATTTTAGTTAAGCATCCTCAAATTAAAGCGGTAGGTTTTACAGGAAGTGTACAAGGAGGTAGAGCTTTATTTAATTTAGCAAGTCAACGCCCCGAACCAATTCCTGTTTTTGCAGAAATGGGAAGTGTAAATCCTGTTATTTTATTGCCAAAAGCATTACAAAACAGTTATGAAGAGTGGTCGGATATGTATGCGGATTCAGTTACTTTAGGAAGTGGTCAGTTTTGTACAAATCCAGGATTAATGATTGGAATTAAAAGTCCAGAATTAAATAATTTTATTGAAGTTTTAGCTAAAAAAATTGCCAAAAGAGAACCGACATGTATGTTGCATCCAACTATTTATAAGTCTTTTGAGACTAAAAAAGAAGCTGCATCAGTACAAAAAGGAGTAGATGTTGTTACTAAAGATTCAAATAATAACGTTCAAAATTTTGGAAGACCATCAGTATTAACAGTTGATGGAGAGCAATTTTTAAAAAATCCTAATTTACATCACGAGGTGTTTGGTCCATTTACTTTAATAGTGCAATGCGAAAATGAAAATCAGTTAGAAGAAATTATTTCTAAATTAGAAGGGCAATTAACAGGAACCATTATAAGTAATTCAGATGAGGTTTTAAAATTTAAAAAGATAGTTGATGCTCTTAAAAATAGAGTAGGGAGAATAATATTTAATGGAGTTCCAACAGGCGTTGAGGTATGTGAAGCTATGCAACATGGAGGGCCTTATCCTGCATCAACAGATAGTAGGTTTACAGCTGTTGGAACTTTGTCTATTATACGTTGGGTACGCCCGATTAGTTTTCAAAATTGGCCAAATAATTTATTGCCAGATGCATTAAAAAATGAAAATCCATTAAACATTTCTCGTTCCATTAATGGTGAGATATCTAATAAAAAAATTAATTCTTAAAATATAGTACTAGATTAGTATTCAAAATTGCTTAACAATTTTTACTTAATTTTGCAAAATGACATTTGTTGATATTTTAATAAAACTTAGAAAAATAGTACGTTCCGTAAATTTGGAAAGTAAACGTGTTGAAAAAGAACAAGGCGTTAGCATTCCTCAATTATTATGTTTGCAATATTTAGCGGAGCAAAAGGATTATAAAACTAATGCTTCAAAGTTAAAGGAATTTTTAAATTTAAATGCTAGTACAATTTCGGGGATTATAGTTAGGTTAGAAAAAAAAGGTTTTATAGCCAAACTTCCAAAGGAGGCAGATAAAAGAGTTACATTAATATCATTAACAGATAGAGGTATGAAATTACTGCAAAATGCACCTATCACTTTTCAACAGAAATTAACTAAAAAGCTTAAGTCTCTTCCACCTGAAAAAATAAATACTATTAATGAAGGTGTTGATTTGTTAATAGAGCTTATGGAAGTTAATGAAATTGGAGCTTTTCCAATTGTTACTATGGAAGAATTTCCTACAAATACTCAACAAAAGAAATAAACAAAACTCTTCCTATTTAATTAATTAATTTCTATAGAAATTAATTTCTAAATTAATTAATTTATCTAATAAATAATATAGTTAATGCTTTTAGTTTACTATATTAGTATTATTTCATTCTGATTTATTGTTCTTTTAATATTGTTTCTATAGAAACTATTTTTTACCTTTGCAGCAAATATTAAAATAATTATATGTTAATAATAAACGTTAAAGAAGGAGAAAAAATTGATAGAGCATTAAAACGGTATAGGAAAAAAACAAAAGACACAAAATTAATTCAGCGTTTAAGAGATCAAAAACAATACACAAAAAAATCAGTTAGAAGGAGAAAAAAGGTACAAAAAGCCACATACAAACAATATTTACAAGATCAACAGGATAAATAACCAAAACACAACAAATGACTTTTAAAATTTTTAATGAAACATTAAAACCTTCAGAAAAAGAAAAGGATGTAATTGTAAATTTTTTACATCAACATTTAGAAGAATATGGAGATGAACCTGAAGATATTAGAAAATGTTTAGACTTTGCAATTAAAGAGAGTCCAAATTCTATGGGAGGCTTTGTTTTAATTCTTACAGAGGATGACCAAATTAAAGGAATTACTATAGTAAATAAAACAGGAATGTCAGGTTATATTCCTGAAAACATACTTGTTTACATTGCTGTTCATAATAGTGCTAGAGGGCAAGGAGTTGGTAAAAAAATAATGAAAAGAGCTTTGGAGTTGTCTGATGGCGATATGGCTTTACATGTTGAACCAAATAATCCTGCTAAATTTTTATATGAAAAACTAGGGTTTGAAAACAAATATCTTGAAATGAGATATAAAAAACAATCCTAATAGTTTATGAATATTTTAGATGTCATAGTTTTTTTTGTATACATGCTTGCTGTTTTAGGAATAGGTTTTTACTATTTTAGAAAGAACAAGGATGTTAAAGATTATTACATAGGCGGTGGAAAAATGAGTAGTTTACATGTTGGACTATCCGTTGTAGCAACAGATGTTGGAGGAGGATTTTCAATTGGACTTGGAGGACTTGGATTTGTAATGGGTATTTCAGGATCTTGGATGTTATTCACAGGTATAATTGGAGCTTGGCTCAGTGCGGTGTTTCTAATTCCAAGAGTAGTTAAAAGTGGTCAAAAGTACCATTTTTTAACTTTTCCAGAATTTTTAAAGCATAACTATGGGCCAGTAGTTGCATTAGTGGCTGGTATTATTTCTTTTATTGGATACTTAGGTTTTACATCTTCACAACTTTTAGCTGGTGCAAAATTAGCCGTAAGTACTTTTCCGTCTTTAAGTTTAATAGAGGCATTAGTAATAATGGGAGTTGTTGCTTTACTCTATACCGCTTTTGGAGGTATGAAAGCAGTAATTTACACGGATACTTTTCAGTGGATTGTATTAATGTTAGGACTAATATTTGTCGGAATTCCAATTTCATATTTTTATTTAGGAGGTTATGATGCTATTATAAAAGTGCTTCCTGATAAGTTTTTTTCGCTAACAAATTTTTCATGGATACAGCTTATTAATTGGTTTGTAATTATTGTTCCTATTTGGTTTGTTGGAATGACATTATATCAAAGAATATATTCATGTAAAAATGAAGAAACTGCAAAAAAAGCATGGTTTATTGCTGGAATATTTGAGTATCCAATTATGGCTTTTATGGGAGTTGTTTTAGGGTTACTTGCTAGAGTTGCTGCAACTAAAGGTGTTTTTATTGCAGATGGATATGCAGATGCAACAAGCCTAGATCCTGAAATAGGAATGCCTCTACTTTTAAAACATGTTTTACCTGCAGGTTTAATGGGAGTTATGTTGTCAGCGTATTTTTCGGCTATTATGTCTACTGCAGATAGTTGTTTATTAGCGGCATCTGGTAATTTTGTGACAGATATATTAGGATTAAAGGATTTGAGTCCTAATACTATTAAATATTCTCAAATTATTACGTTAGTAGTTGGAGCTTCAGCAATCTTATTAGCCACTACCATGCAAAGCGTGTTAGGTCTTATGCTATTATCATACTCGTTTATGGTGTCAGGCTTATTAGTTCCTGTTTTAGGAATTCTTTTTCATAAAAAGAAAAAACCAAAAGCAGCACTATGGTCAATGTTAGTAGGAGGGTTTACAACACTGATTTTAACGTTTCTTAAAGTTAAAATACCTTATGGTTTTGATCCAATATTAATAGGTATTTTATTTTCATCAATTGTTTTTGTAGCAGTTAAAAAATAGTAATATGGCATATATAACTTTAAATAAAAAATCACTAGCAATTAATTACAGCTATCTTCAAAATTTATTTTATAAAAATAATATTGATTGGGCTCCTGTATTGAAATTGCTTTGTGGTAATAAAAAGTACTTAGAATATGTTTTATCATTAGGTAACGAACAGGTTTGTGATGCTAGATTAACAAACTTAAAAGTAATTAAATCTATAGATCCAAATGTTGAAACCATTTATATAAAGCCACCAGCAAAAAGAAGTATTGCAAATGTGGTGAAATATGCTGATGTTAGTTTTAATACAGAATTTACAACCATTAAATGGTTAGCTGAAGAAGCTCGTAAACAAGATAAAATTCACCGTGTAATTATTATGATAGAGTTAGGTGATTTACGAGAAGGAATTCTAGGGGAGCATTTAATAGAATTTTATAAAAAGATATTTCAACTTCCAAATATTAAAGTAGTTGGTATTGGGGCAAATTTAAACTGCTTAAGTGGCATTATGCCAAGTAAAGATAAATTGATTCAGTTAAGTTTATATGAACAACTAATTGAAGCTAAATTTGGTCAAAAAATTGAAGGAGTTTCAGGCGGTTCTTCAGTTATGATTCCTCTTTTATTAAAAAAGCAAGTTCCTAAAGGAGTTAATCATTTTAGAATTGGAGAAACTTTATTTTTTGGAGTAGATTTATTTTCCAATAAAACAATTCCAAAAATGAAGGATGATGTTTTTTTATTACACTCTGAAATTATAGAAATCACAGAAAAGCCGGTTGTTCCATATGGCGATATTGAAGAAAATCCTTCTGGAGAAATGCTAGAAATAAATCCTGAAGATTACGGAACTGTTCATAAAAGAGGTATTTTAGATATTGGACTTTTAGATATTTCAAATACAGATTTTTTAATTCCAACCGACAAAAGAATTACTTTTATTGGTGCAAGTAGCGATATGCTAGTAATCGATTTAAACGAAACCAGAAGAAAATATAAAGTAGGAGATGTGGTTTCATTTAAAATGAAATATATGGGAGCTTTGCGAATTATGAATTCAAAATACATTGAAAAAAGACTTATTTAAAGTTACTTTTTTGTACTTAAAAAATCAGCTAATTAGCTATTTATAAAATAAAATGTATTTTTGCGTCCTTATAAAAATAAAGGATGAGTATATTAAAAAAATTAGAAGCAAGAAGCGGAAATACATGCGAATTATGTGCTTCAACCGAAAACTTAAAACAATATAAAATTCCACCAACATCAAATGGAACAGTAGATGATAGTATTTATGCATGTGAAACCTGTATAGACCAAATTGAAAATCCTGATAATATGGATGCAAACCATTGGAGATGTTTAAATGATAGCATGTGGAGTGAAGTTGCTGCAGTACAGGTAGTTGCTTGGAGGATGCTAACTCGTTTACGTGATGAAGGCTGGCCTCAAGATTTATTGGATATGATGTATTTAGATGATGAAAATTTACAGTGGGCAAAAGCTACAGGAGAAGGAGAAGCTCCAGAAGATAAAGTAATTCATAGAGATGTAAATGGAGTAATTTTACAAGCTGGTGATTCAGTAGTTTTAATAAAAGATTTAAAAGTAAAAGGTTCAAGTATGGTTGCTAAACAAGGTACTGCAGTTAGAAGAATTTCATTAGATCCAGAAAATGCAGAATACATTGAAGGTAAAGTTGGGCCAACACAAATTGTGATTATTACAAAATACGTTAAGAAAATTTAAAAAAAAAGGAAATAACAATTAATTGTTCCCTACTAATAATCTCTTATATATTTTCTTGGATAATAAGTATTGTTTCTAATATAACTAGGAATATCTGATCTGTTAATTCTTTTAAGCTCAATAGTTCCTTTTGTTCTAATAAATTTTAATTTACCATTTTGTCCAATATATAAGTAATTTTTATTAGACCAGCCATTTTTTGTTTGAACTTTATACTTTCGAGAACTTGGGTAATATTTTACTGCATATAATGTTGCTCTATCATCTCCTGTGAAATAAGTTCTTATATGGGGACCAAACTTTGCATGACTTTTAAATAATGCTAAATAGTATGTTCCATTATTAAATTTTAATTTCCAATAAGACTTTTGAGCATTAATTGAAATGGTTATAAGGGTGAATAGTAATAGAAAAATTCCTTTTTTCATAATTATTTTAGTTAGTTAATAATTACAAAAAAAGGAAAATTATTTTATAACGTCAAAAAAGTAAATTTAATTTACTTATTCATTTCGGTGTAATACTTGTAAAATAAAGGAATAGTTTCAATTCCTTTTAAATAATTGAAGACACCAAAATGTTCGTTTGGTGAATGAATAGCGTCACTATCTAAACCAAATCCCATTAAAATAGATTTACTTTTTAGCTCATCTTCAAACAAGGCAACAATTGGAATACTTCCACCTGAACGTTGTGGAATTGGTTTAACTCCAAAAGTTTCTGTATATGCTTTGCTTGCAGCTTGGTACGCAACAGTATCAATTGGTGTAACATAACCTTGTCCTCCATGATGTTCTGTAACTTTAACGGTTACGGATTTTGGAGCAATACTTTCAAAGTGAGATTTAAATAATTTTGTTATTTCTTGCCAATCTTGATTTGGAACTAAGCGCATAGAAATTTTTGCGTAAGCTTTACTTGCTATAACTGTTTTAGCTCCTTCGCCTGTATATCCTCCCCAAATTCCGTTTACATCTAAAGTTGGTCTAATAGAATTACGTTCGTTAGTTGTGTAGCCAGTTTCACCATAAACATCTTTTATATCTAATGATTTTTTGTACGCTTCTAATGAAAAAGGTGCTTTGGCCATTTCTGCTCTTTCCTTAGCAGATAATTCTTCTACTTTATCGTAAAAACCAGGTATAGTTATGTGATTGTTTTCATCGTGTAAAGAAGCAATCATTTTTGTTAAAATATTGATAGGATTAGCAACAGCTCCTCCATATAAACCTGAATGTAAATCTCTATTTGGGCCAGTAACTTCTACTTCAACGTAACTTAAACCACGTAAACCAGTAGTTATAGAAGGTTGTGTGTTAGAGATCATGCCTGTATCAGAAATTAATATAATATCGTTGGCTAATTTTTCTTGATTTCGTTTTACAAACCACCCTAAACTAGTAGAGCCTACTTCTTCTTCACCTTCAATCATAAATTTTACATTACAAGGTAAATTGTTGTTTTTAGTCATATATTCTAATGCTTTTACGTGCATAAACATTTGACCTTTATCATCACAAGAACCACGTCCAAAAATAGCGCCTTCAGGATGAATTTCTGTTTTTTTAATTACTGGCTCAAAAGGAGGTGAATCCCAAAGCTCAATTGGATCAGCAGGTTGTACATCGTAGTGGCCATATACTAAAATAGTTGGTAAATTAGCATCTATAATTTTTTCACCATATACAATTGGATTTCCAGGTGTTTCACAAATTTCAACTTTAGAGCAACCAGCATTTTGTAATGCTTTTTCTACTGCTTCAGCAGTTTTTAAAATTGCAGGTTTATATTCAGAATCAGCACTTATTGAAGGTATTTTAAGTAATTCAATTAATTCATTAAGTAGTTGTTCTTTGTTTTGAGAAATATAGGATTTTAAATTTTTCATGAATGAAGTATTTTATAGGTTCAAAAGTAGCAATTATTATTCGAAATATATAGTATAAAAAAAATTAACAAGTGCTTTGCAAATAATAAGTATTGTGTATATTTGCATCTGCAATTAATAAGCGGGCGTGGTGGAATTGGTAGACACGCTAGACTTAGGATCTAGTGCCGCAAGGTGTGAGAGTTCGAGTCTCTCCGCCCGCACTAAAAAAGCTTCTCATTTTTGAGAAGCTTTTTTTATTATATAGCGTACAAATAACACCTTTTATAAAGCTTTTTTACCTTTTCTTTTATGTGATTTATTTGAATTGTTAGCTTTGTAAGAAGGTCTCACTTCTTTAATTTTCATGCTTTCGTATCTTAACCATTTTGAATTTTGTTTTTCAGAGAAGACTTTTTCTAAAGATTGATTTAATATTTTTTGTTGCTTGTCGACTTTGTCTACTATAGGTTTTAATAGTTCAAGTATTTTTAATCGTGCTTCTTTGAAATCATTTACATTAGGTGTTTTAGAACTTTCTGTTTTTTGCTCAATAAACCTTTTTACTTTACTAAAAACATCAGAATTGAAAGTTTTAATTTCATTAATCTTATTATTGTATTTTGTAATAGCCTTTTCAACAACTATCTTTTTCGATTCGTCTTTTATTTTGACTTTTTTAATAACTTCATCATAGTCATACATTAAAATGCCTGCCATATTTTCAACAGTAAACTTTTTAGGAGCTGATGTATTTCTTTGATAATTTTGTTGACCTCCGTAATTTTGATTATAACGCCTTTGTTGCGCAAATAATATTGTATTAAAAATTAAAAAGCAAATAGTAAAATATTGTTGTTTTGTAAGATTCATATAATAGTTTTTTAAAATTCAAATTTAAACTGTAAAAATCGGAAAAAATAATTTGAAATAAGTTATTAACTGAATTTTAACTAGATTATATATCTTTTTTGTATTTTTATAAGAACAAATAAGCAATATTATGAAAATAAAAATTATTGGTTTACTTTCCTTTTTTTTAATAGGAGGAATTGTAGTTCTAAATGCACAAAATAAACCTTGTAAAGTTTTAAAGGAAGGGATACAAAAAGAATATATAGGTAAATGTAAAAAAGGTTTAGCAAATGGAAATGGAGTTGCTAAAGGAATTAATACATATAAAGGGAATTTTAAAAAGGGGTTGCCAAATGGAAAAGGCATTCTAACTTTTGCTAACGGAAATGTTTATAATGGGCAATTTAAAAAAGGATTAATGGATGGTAAAGGAAAATTAACCTTTAAAGTAAATGGTGTAGATTCTGTTAGAGTTGGTATTTGGAGAGAAGGAAAATATATAGGTAAAATAAAAATCCCGGATTATTCTGTAAAATGGAATAGAGGTGTTGATCGATATTCATTTAGAAATATTTTAGAAATTAATAATTCTACAATTAATAAAGTAAAGATTAAATTTTTACAAAATGGAAACAAAAATGTTGGAATTACAAATATAAGACTTGATGGAAATAATGGAAATAGGATAGAAACACCTAATTATGTTGGTTTTGAAAATATTACTTTTCCATTTAAATGTAAAATAAATTATACAACAAATAATAAACTTAAAACATCAACTTATGATGTTATTTTTGAATTTGTAATTAATAAACCAGGCGAATGGGAAGTGATTTTAAATAATTAAAATTAATTTTAATTATTACTTGTTTAATATAATTTCTTTAAAATTTTCTGACTTAGGTAAATCGTAAAAAATATGTTGATATGCACTAGGCAAACCAGTTAATTTTCGTTTTTGTAAGTCAATCCATGCTCCATATACTTTTACTTCTGCTGAAAGTTTACCTATTTCATTAAAAATTTGGTGACTAAATTTCCAGCGTTCTAAACCTTTTGAGCTTTCTTCTAAAGTCATATTAACCGTAATGTTTTCTCCAATATGAATCTCTCTAAGAAAAGATGTTTCTTCTTTAAATAATATTGGACCAATATTTAGTTTTGCAAATTCATTTATAGAAAGTCCTTGTTTTTGAAAGAAACGGACTCTAACTTCTGCAGCATAATCATTGTAGGCAGTATGACGCATATGTCTGTTTGGATCAAAATCTGACCACTTTGTATTAAAGGTAACTTTAAAATTCATAGTTGTAAATTAAAAGGCAAATATAAGAGATACAAAAAAAATGTATTTGCTTTTGCTCCGTTATTTTAAAAAAACATCTTATTGCTTAATTTTTAACATCTAAAGCATCACGTAAAGCATTGCCAATAAGCATAAAAGCCATTACTAAACTCATAATTGCCAAGCCTGGTATTACTGCTAAATAAGCTTTTCCTAAAATAATATAATTATAATGGTCTTTAATCATTGCTCCCCAAGATGGAGTTGGAGGTTGAGCTCCTATTCCTAAAAAACTTAATCCGCTTTCAATTAAAATAGCTGCAGCAAAATTAGCAGCAGAAATAACAATAATTGGAGCTAAAATATTCGGTAAAATATGTTTAAAAATAATTCTGAAGTTAGAAAATCCTAATGCTTTTGCGGCTTCAATATATTGCATTTTTTTGATGCTTAATATTTGGCCCCTAACTATTCTGGCTACTTCAACCCACATTGTAAGTCCAACAGCAATAAATACTTGCCAAAAACCTTTTCCTAAAGCTAAAGTAATTGCGATTACTAATAATAAGGTTGGAATAGACCACGTAATATTAATAAGCCACATAATAAAAGCATCTATTTTTCCTCCAAAATATCCTGCAATTGCACCCATAGAAATTCCAATTACTAAAGAAATAAATACAGCAATAAATCCTATAAAAAAGGAGATTCTGGTTCCAATTAACATTCTACTTAATAAATCTCGTCCGTATTTATCCGTTCCAAGATAAAATGTTTTGCTTTTAATAAATTTTGTGATGTCTTTGTTTGAGAACTTAGAAATAGGATAAGTTTTAGTTAAACTTTGGGTATTATTTTCTGAAAAAACTTGTACTGTAAGCTGATTATTAGAAATACTATATTTGGTAATAGGAATTTCAGTTTGCTGACTTTTTTTTCCGAATAAAAAAGCATTGAAGAAAGATTGTTTGCTTACTTCATTAGAAGGAATAGTAAGCATTAACACTTTAAAACCTGGTTTTTTTGTGTGAATTTCTAAATGCATCTGATTTGCATTGCTACTATTATCTGGGGCTAAAACATATGCAAATATGGCTATGAATCCACATATAACAATAAACCAAAAACTTAGCACTCCAATTTTGTTTTTTTTAAACTTATGGAGTGCTAATGAAGTTAATGAGTTAATTTTACGTTTCAAAAGTTGAATTTATTATAACTATAAACGTAAAAGTAAGTATTAATTTTTTACCAAATGTAATTCGGGTTTTAATTTTAATTCACCTAAAACATTAATAGCTTCTTGCATGTAAATGTCCTTTTTTAAATTTCTATGCCAAGCTTTTCTTTTGTCAGATAAATCTTTATTATTTTTTAATAAAGGTTTTTCATATAAAGGAGATGTATAAGTTAAATTAGAAGTGTAATTTTTTATAGCATCGAATTTTTTTGCTTCCTTTTCGTTTGTTTTTATTTCATTTTTATAGTCCTTATAATCTAAATATACAGAAGTTTCATCTTGAGTTTTTTTCAGCCAATGCGCATTTTCATCTATAAGTTTAAAATAATTATTATTTGCTATTCGTTTTTTGCTATTATTTATAGTTTCACTAAAGTTTTCATAATTATTCCAAAGTGAATAGGTAGCAGCAGGAACTTTATCAAAAGGTAATGGGTTTTCTAAATCTCGTTCCCCAATTTTTAAGTAGGTAAATTTATCTGGTAACATAATATCAGAACGAACACCATCTAATTGTGTAGAACCACCATTAATTCTATAGAATTTTTGAATAGTCATTTTTAAGGCTCCCAAATCTTGTTTTGAATTTGCATATCTGTTTAAGTCTAATAAACTTTGAACGGTACCTTTTCCATAGGTTTGTTTACTTCCGATTATAACAGCTCTTCCATAATCTTGCATAGCAGCTGTAAAAATTTCAGAGGCTGAGGCAGACAATTCATTTACTAAAATTACTAATGGACCATCCCAAGCTATTTTCGCACTTTTATCTTCCTTAACATTAGCATTTCTATCTCTATATTTTACTTGTACAACAGGTCCTTTACCAATAAATAATCCTGAAATTTCTATGGCAGTTTTTAATGATCCTCCACCATTATTTCTAAGATCAATCACTAAACCTTCAACATTTTCCTTTTTTAATCGTTCAATTTCTTTAGCCATATCGGTAGCGGAATTTCTAAAATTCTTTTCGTCAAAATCGATATAAAATTTAGGTAAATTAATGACGCCAAATTTTCTGTTATCTTTAGTAACTACGCTAGATTTTACAAAAGTATCCTCTAATTCAACCACGTCTCTAATAATGGAAATTACTTTAATGGAACCGTCTAGTTTTTTTACAGTTAACTTAACTTCTGTACCTTTTTTACCTTTAATATATTCAATAGCATCATCTAAACGCATTCCAACAATATCTACTGGTTCACCATCTCCTTGTGCTACTTTTAAAATAATATCACCAACTTCAAGCTCTCCTTCTTTCCAAGCTGGACCTCCAGAAATTAATTCGCTAACTTTGGTATAATCGTTTTTCTTCATTAATCGTGCGCCAATACCTTCTATTTTACCAGACATTGAAATGTCAAATTGTTTTTTAACACTAGCGTCAAAATAAGTTGTATGAGGATCAAAATCTTCTGCAATACTATTTAAATAAGTAGAAAACCAATCTTGATAAGATATATCATGCATTCTTATAAAAAAGTCGCTCATATTTTCTTTTGTTTTTGATCGAGCAGCTTTTTCAAGTTCTTCAAAAGATTTTTTCTTATAGGTTTTATCTTCTTTTAGCTTATCATTTTCTGCGGTAAGATTATCATATAAACGAGATAAAGTGTTTAATTTAAGTTGTTTACGCCAAATTGAAATTAATTCACTTTTGTTTTTAGCATAAGGCGTTTTATCATAATCTACATTTAAAATTTCTTTTTTATTGAAATCAAATGGTTTGGCTAAAATTTCAGGATAATAACTTTCTGCTTCCTTTATTCTTTGAGTTAAACGATTATAAACTAAATAGAAAAAGCTTAAATCTTCATTTTTTATTTGGTCATCAATGTCTGTTTTATATTTTGAAAACTCATCTATATCTGATTGTAAAAAATAGTGTTTAGACGGGTCTAAACTTGTGATAAAATTTTTGTAGACGTTTCTAGAAAATTCATCATTTAACTTCTTCGGCTGGTAGTGTCCCTGGGTTAATACATATTTTAATATAGATAATAGTAACTTATCGTTAGGATTATTGTTTGCTTTTGTGCTATACCCAAATAATAGTGTAAAAACTAATAAAATAGGTATCAAAATTTTGAATTTTTTAATCATCATCTGTCTATTCCTTTTATGTTAAATGCTTTATTTAATTCACTAAAATAATGCCAATAATTTGATTAGGCATTCAATTTAACTTTTTTTTATAAATTCCTTTAAAGGCGTTTGCTGTTTTTTCTCCTTTTTCATTAAAAATATCCCATTGTTGCGTAACAGAACCATCTTTATTTTTTTTCCATGAAATCTGGTTATAGTAATTACCTTTTGAGCTTTTTACTAATTTGCTTTTAAGTACCATAACTCCATTTTTGTCTATGTTTCCTTCTAAATTAATGATATTACCAGTATTACTTATCCAAACTTGATGCCATAAATTATCTGCTTTATCATAATAATTATAACTGGTTCCTGTATTTTTATTATTGGTGGCTATCCAATTTTCTTGCAAACCACAACCAAGTTTTATTTTTCTAACTTTATTGCTCCCAATTAGTTCTCCTTTTGGGTTATATACGTTCCAATTTCCTTCCCAAAAATTGAATGCTTTATAGTTTTTTGAGCAACAATTACAATCTTCTGTTTTATTTTGAGAAATTACTACAGTTGAAAAAGTAAGTAAAAAAAGTGTTATTATTTTAGTAAGTATATTCAAAAGTAGTAGTATTTAGTGTTACAATATTAGTCAAATAAACTATTCAAAAATCTTTACAAAATGTTAAAGTTTAATTGAAATAAACCCAATAAAATAGATTAGTTTTGTTATTTAAATTTATGATAATGGATAAGAGACCCTTAATTTTAGTTACTAATGATGACGGAGTAACAGCTCCTGGTTTGCGAGCTTTAATTTCTGTTATGAATGAAATTGGAGAAGTAGTTGTAATAGCTCCTGATGGCCCGCAAAGTGGTATGGGACATGCAGTTACTATTAATGAAACTTTATATTGCGATGAAATTAAAATTGATGATGGACCGCAAACTGAATACAAATCATCTGGAACGCCAGTTGATTGTGTTAAGTTAGCAGTAAGTGAAGTATTAGATAGAAGACCCAATTTATGTGTTTCTGGTATTAACCATGGTTCAAATTCATCTATTAATGTTATTTATTCAGGGACTATGAGTGCTGCAGTAGAGGCTGGAGTAGAAGGTATACCAGCTATTGGTTTTTCATTATTAGATTACTCATGGAATGCAAATTTTGAACCTTTAAAAAAGTATATAAAGCAATTGGCATTAAATGTATTGGAAAATGGATTACCAGATGGGGTAGTTTTAAATGTTAATTTCCCTAAAATGAATTCATTTAAAGGAATAAAAGTATGTAGGCAAGCTCGTGCAAATTGGGTTGAAGAATTTGATAAACGTATTAATCCTGGAGGAAAGATATATTATTGGTTAACTGGTAAATTTGTAAATATGGATAAAGGAGAAGATACTGATGAGTGGGCATTAGCAAATGGATACATTTCCTTAGTTCCTGTACAATTTGATTTAACTGCTTACCATGTTATAAACGAGCTTAATAACTGGAAATTAAATAACTTTCATACCAATAATAAAAAGTGAAAAAGGAAATTCTAATAGGATTTTTTACGGCTCTTATAGCTACTTTTTTTGGATGCTATTTGTTTATAGAATATTTTTCAAATAAAGGATTTTATGAAACAATTCGGCTTATAGTTGAAGGAAACTTACAAGGAAAAGTATTAGTTTTAGGTGCTATTGCTAATTTTTTTGTGTTTTTTATCTTTCTAAAAAAGAAGCAAATTTATAGAGCTAGAGGTGTTTTATTAGAAACTTTTTTAATCGCTTTTATCGTTTTATTATTAACTTTATTTGCTAAATAAATTGTGGGTATGAGGTATTATATTATAGCTGGCGAAGCATCTGGAGATTTACACGGCTCTAATTTAATGAAAGCAATGTTTGAGATAAATCCAGAAACTAACATTAGGTTTTGGGGTGGAGATTTAATGCAAAAAGTTGGAGGAACTTTAGTAAAACATTATAAAGATTTAGCTTTTATGGGTTTTGCAGAAGTTTTAATGAATATTAGAACTATTTTTAAAAACATTTCTTTTTGTAAAGAGGATATTTTACAATTTAAACCTGATGCTTTAATTTTAATTGATTATCCAGGATTTAATATGAGGATTGCAGATTTTGCAAAAAAAAATGGAATTAAAGTTTACTATTATATTTCGCCCCAAATTTGGGCATGGAAAGAAAATAGAATAAAAAAAATAAAACGTGATGTAGATGAAATGTTTGTAATTCTTCCTTTTGAAAAAGATTTTTACGAACAAAAACACCATTTTCCAGTTAAATTTGTTGGACATCCACTTATTGATGCAATAGCTAATAGAACTCAGGTAGATGAAGTTTCTTTTAAAAAAGAATATGGGTTATCTCAAAAACCAATTATTGCTTTATTACCTGGAAGCAGGAAACAAGAAATAAAAAAAATGCTTTCTATTATGCTTAAAATGGCTCCTAAATTTGAGAATTATCAATTTGTAATTGCCGGAGCACCAAGTCAAAATTATAGTTTTTATAAACCGTTTTTAAAAAGCAGTAATGTTAAATTTTTGAGTAATAAAACGTATGATTTATTATCTATTTCATACGCGGCAATAGTTACTTCGGGTACAGCTACTTTAGAAACCGCTTTGTTTAAAGTTCCTGAAATTGTTTGTTATAAAACAAGCTGGATTTCTTATCAAATAGGAAAACAGTTAGTAAAACTAAAGTTTATTTCATTGGTGAATTTAATAATGGATAAAGAAGTTGTAACCGAATTAATTCAAGATGATTTTAATGAAAAAAAATTGGAAAAAGAACTCACATTATTACTTGACGATTATAAACGCGCAGTTTTATTTTTAGACTATTATGATTTAGAACAGAAACTAGGCGGCAAAGGAGCCTCTAAAAAAGTAGCCAAATATATAACAGCATAAAAAAACTTTTGGAATACTTAAATTCCAAAAGTTCTTCAATATTTGTTAGTAAAGTAATTATTTGCAAACAGCTTCTAAAGTGTCTTCAATATCACCAGGAGTACTCATAATTTTCATAAAAGTTCCCATAGATAATTCAGGCCAACTTAAAGCTAATCTGTATTTTCCGTGTAGCATGGTTACTGTTTTTCCTTGTAAAATTATTTCATAAGGCATAGCAGCAATATTTTCTTCTCCTATTTTTGGTAAAAAATAAGATTCTCCATCTTCTTTACTTTGTAAACCAATTCCAAAAACAGCTACTTTTTCTTTAGGATATATAACTTTGTAAACTAAAACTGTATTTGATTTGTGATTTTTTAAATTATTTTCGATAATTTTTAAACCCTCTTCAAATGAAGAATATTCGTTTAGTTCTACAGGATCTGTAAAATAAGGCATCATTATTTTATAATGATATTTTTTAATTTTATTTGCAGCTATTGTACCTCCAAATGGTTTAAATTCATTTCCTAAAGTAGCTAATGCGGTTTTTACATCTGCACTAAATTTTTGAAAAACACTTTTAAAAGTAACGTAATTATTTTGCATATAAGCACGTAAAAAATAATCAGGGTTTGTATATGAAATAGTTATTTTTCCATCTTTTTCTACTAAACCTACTTTAAAAGCAGCTCCAAGTGCGCCTCTATCACTTACTTTAACTACCGTATTTTTTAAATCTGTACTAGTAAATACAATTACTTGTAAGTTGTTTTTATTTTCAGGATTATATTTTCCTAAAATTGTAAATGAATTGTTTTGTAAAGCATTAATTACTGCTTCAGACGTTTGTTGCATAGAATTTGTAGTTTCTCCAACCTTTATATAAGGAGCTATATCTTGTGCAAAAACACTTAAACTGAATAAAATAATTGTAATACTGCTGAAAATTAGTTTCTTCATGATTTTTAAATTTTTTTAACAGCTCAAAGTTACTTTATATTGAACATCTTAATTATGATTTAAATCACGTTTATAAAAAACGAATATTTCATTAAATTATCTAATTAAAACGTTGGGTAAATTATTTTTTGTAGCTTTATCGTGCTATGATTAAGTTTTTAAAGTTTGTTCCTGTACAACTTACTTTTTTTCTGATTTTCGGAATTTTAGTTGGAAAGCACTTCCCATTTTCTGTAGATTTTGTTGCTGAAATTTTATTGTTTTTAATTCTTCTTTTTGGAATAGTTTATTATTCATCAAAAAATAAGATTTCAACCATTTCTTTTGCTTTTCTATTTTTTGCAATTACTATTTTTATTGGAATTGCTAGTATTACTTTTCAAAAAGATAAGAATAAAACTAATTATTTTGGAAACGTATTTGAATTTTCAAAGAGTAGTAATCCAACAGCCTATTTACAGATAACAAAAACATTAAAAGATACCAAGTATTACAATAAATTTGAAGCAGCAGTAATTCAGTTAAATAAAACTAAAACTTCGGGTAAAATTTTAGTAAATATCCAAAAGGATAGTATTAATAATACATTAGAGTTGGATGATGTTTTATTAACTAAGGTTAAATTTAAAGCTATTCTAAAACCTAAAAACCCATACACTTTTAACTATAAAAAATATTTAGAGAATAAACAGATTTTTTACCAGTTAACTCTTTCAAAAAAACAATATAAAAAATTACCTAAACAAAGAATTACTTTAAATGGATTTGCCTTTTTTATTAGAAAAGAAATTAATAAATCGTTGCAAAAAAATGGATTTAAAAATGAGGTGTTAGCGGTAATAAATGCTTTATTGTTAGGTCAACGGAATTTTGTATCTAGCGATTTATTAAAAAGCTATGCAGGTGCAGGAGCAATTCACATTTTAGCCGTTTCAGGATTGCATATTGGTATTTTATTGTGGCTATTAACATGGTTGTTTAAACCTTTACATTATTTAAAAAATGGAAAAACAATTGCTTTAATTTCAGTAGTAATTTTATTATGGATGTATGCTGTTATTGCAGGCTTATCAGCATCTGTGGTTAGAGCCGTTGCAATGTTTACTGCTATAGCTATAAGCTTAAACGTAAATCGACTTTCTAATATTTACAATGCTTTGGTAATATCTATGTTTTTTTTATTGCTTTTTCATCCTTTCTATTTATTTGATGTAGGATTTCAACTAAGTTACTTAGCTGTTTTTTCTATTGTATGGATACAACCCAAATTAGTTGATTTAATTAAACCTTCATATTGGATTCTAAATAAATTATGGCAACTATTTACGGTTTCTATTGCTGCTCAAATAGGAATATTACCATTGAGTATTTATTATTTTCATCAATTTCCGGGTTTGTTTTTTGTGGCAAATTTGATAATTATTCCTTTTTTAGGAATAATTTTAATTGCAGGTATAATTGTAATTCTTCTTTCAATATTTAATATTTTACCAAACTTTATAGCCGAGATATACAATTTCATTATCAATTTTATGAACGAAATTGTTGCGTTTATTGCAAATCAACATCAATTTTTAATTCAAAATATTTCTATAACTTTTTGGATGATGATTGCCGTTTATATTTTTATTTTAGTTTTTTTTAAATTTTTTGAAAAGCAAAATTTTAAAAGAGTTGTATTAGTTTTAAGTAGTATTATTTTAATACAATCTATTTTTATTTTTCAGAAATATAAACTGCAAACCACTAACGAACTAATTGTATTTAATAAAACAAAAGTTTCAATAATTGGAATTAGAAGTGGTGAAGATTTTAAAATTTATACATCTAATAACAAAATAGATAAGTATTCTGAGCCTATAAAATCCTATTTAATAGGAAATGGAATTTATAATGTTGTAATTTCTAATCAACAAAGAAAACTATTAGCATTTAATAAAATTAATTTTTTAAGAATTGATAGTTTAAGTTTGTATCCAGTAAAATTGAAAAAGCCAGTTGCAATTATATTACAAAAGTCACCTAAAATTAACTTGGAGAGATTATTAAAAACAATGCATCCAACATTAATAATTGCTGATGGATCAAATTTTAAAAGTTATATGGTAAATTGGAAAAATACATGTATAAAAAATAAAACTCCTTTTTACAGTACTATGCAAAAAGGAGCTTATAAAATAGTAGATTAAAAAAATTAATCTTTAAAACTAGAAGTAAAATTAGAAGAATATTTCTCAAAATCTTCTTTAGTTTTTATGTTTTTATAATCGTCGTTTTTAAATATTTTCAAAAAAAGTTCTAATTGTTTTGGTGTTTTATAACCAACCAAAGGTCCAATAAAATCTGATTTTTCATCTAAAAAAAGAATGGTAGGATATGCTCTTACACCATAATATCCGGCTAATTCATGCGAACTATTACGTCCTTTTTTATTTGGGTCAAAATTTGGATTACCAAACGTTTTTCCTTTAAAGCTAATTTGTTCATTACCTTCGGCATTAAATTTTACTGCGTAGTAATTTTTATTAACATAAGCTACCACATCAGGATTATGGAAAGTATTTCTATCCAACATTTTACATGGTCCACACCAAGTGGTAAAAGCATCTATCATTATTTTTTTAGGATTTTTTTGTTGAGCAGCAATAGCCTGTTCAAAGGTCATCCAATTAATTTCTTGAGCACTTATAGTTAAGCTACTTACAAATGCTATGAATAAAATTATTTTTTTCATTAATTAAATTTTAAATATTTTAAAGTTATGTCGCAATAATGTTGCCAAAATTACAGATTATTTATAATTAATTATTTAACTCCGTGCATTAATTTTTTTAAGACAGGAGTTAATGCTAACGCAATAACACCAATAATTATTGGTACAAATGTAAAAATTAAAAAGAAAGTTGAAATATCATATTTAGCGGTTACATCATCAATCATAGCTCCCATTTTACCCGAGGTTTTATTTCCTATTGCTAAAGCTAAATACCAAACACCAAACATAAAAGCAATCATTCTGGCAGGAACTAATTTACTAACATAGGATAATCCAACTGGAGAAACGCAGAGTTCTCCTAATGTATGGAATAAATAAGCTAAAATTAACCAGACCATACTTATAGAGGCTGTTTTAGCTCCTTGTGGTATTCCTGAAGCTCCAAAAGCTAAAAATGCAAACCCGATTCCTAAAAAGAAAAGCCCAATAGCATATTTGGAAGCAGGATTTGGATTGTATTTACTTTCCCACCATTTAGAAAATAAAGGTGCAAAAACAATAATAAATAATGAGTTTAAAATTAAAAACCAAGTTGCAGGAATTTGAATCTCGTTTTCGCGTTTTTTTACAATAGTTGCTTGTATTTTAGTATCTATTAATTCTGCTTTCTCTGGAGTTAAATACTTAAAATTAGTTCCTTTTTTATCGATGTCGATAATAGAAATTTTATCATTTTTAAGATATTCTAAAGAGGAACGAATTACCGTGTTTTTAGTAATTATTTCTGCATTTTCAGGAACTTTAGTAGTGCTAGTAATTACATAATTTTTTTTAGTGATTTCTCCATTCGGATTAGATTGTGCTATTTGATAGGTAGGATAAGAAATTTCATAAGAATAAGTAGTGAAATTTCTATTAATTTTCCAAATAACTAATCCCCAAATTATTAGAAAGCTAAAGCCTAAAATTAGATTAGAAACAAAATATTTTTTAAAAGTTTGTCTAAAAAGCAGGAATAAAACCCAAGTAATAATTGCGATTGGAACCACCGTAATAATTACATCAACAATGTTAAAAATGAATGCAGCATTACCAGATAAAACTCTATTTGTATAATCTTTTGCAAAAATACTCATAGAGCCTCCAGCTTGTTCAAATGAAGCCCAAAAAAATATAATAAATGAAGCAAAAATTACTACAGCAATCATTTTATCACGGGTAATTTTACTGTATCGTACAATTCTTGACACGAGTAAAAATAAGAAAATTACAAGGGTGATGGAAATAACATAACCTGCATAATCTGTATTATGAAAACTAAGTAAGTTGTAATCTATAATTTTAGATAAAGGATCGTTTATAATCCAAGTAAGCCCTAAAACAGCTACTATAACTATAAGTATTTTATCTAAAGTAGTAAATGGATTTAATTTATCTTCAATTTCAATATGATCATCAGTTTCAATGGTTTTGTTTTCTTTGTTTGGTTTTTTTCCAACTTCTCCAAAAATTCCGTGAGCCATTGTAAATTGTAATAATCCAAGCAGCATAAAAATGCCAGCCAAACCAAAGCCCCAGCTCCAACCTAGTTCTTCTCCCAAATAACCACATAACATAATTCCTAAAAAAGCGCCTGCATTAACACCCATATAAAAAATTGTGTATGCTCCATCTTTTTTTTCTGGAAAATCTTTATATAAAATAGAAATAAAAGAACTCATATTTGGTTTAAAAAAACCAGTACCAATAACTAATAAAAATAGTCCCAAATACAAGAAAAAAGGACTAGATTCTATAGCCATACTAGCATGCCCAAAAGTCATAATTAAAGCTCCAATAATAATAGCTTTTCTATTTCCTAAGTATTTATCTGCTAATGTTCCACCTATTATAGGCGTTAAATATAGTAAGGCTAAATATGTTCCGTAAAGAGCTAAAGCATTTTCACGTGGCCAATTCCAACCACCTAACCCTAAAGCACTAACTAAAAAAAGTACTAACAAGGCACGCATTCCATAAAATGAAAAGCGTTCCCACATTTCTGTAAAAAATAACACAAAAAGCCCAGCAGGATGACCTAAAACTTGTGTTTTGAAAAATTCGTTTGAAGATTTATTCATAGATTTTTAATTATAGATAAATAAACACAAACCTCTTTTTTCATAGAAAAAAGAGGTTTGTGTTTAAGATTAAGCATTTTTCTTTTTCTTTCTTGCATAAATTTTATCATAAAATAAAAGCGATAGAAATGTAAGTACTCCTAATCCAACAAAAATATATAATATTTGATTTGGATGATATGTGTCCCATAAATGAGTAGTTAAATTGTTTGAAGTCATATGTAACTTTTCAGCAACTTGATCTATATATGCATTTTTAGTAATATCTGCATTTACATTTTTAATGACATTACCAGCTTTATCTACTACTTTAAATCCTGTTTTAGTATAATGAACTAAATGATCATTTTTATCTAAAATTTCTATTCCTTTTGAAATTGCTTCATTTTGCGCTAACGTAATTTTAGAAGAAATTTTACCATAAACACTTCCTGAAATCCAGCCAGCAATAACATTACCTACAAATACAGGTAAAAAATAGGTTCCTTGGTATAGCGCTTCTTTACCCTTCGGAGAAATTTCGGCAATATAAGCTGAAAACTTAGGATTAGTAGTCATTTCACCAATAGCAAAAACAATAATTCCAAGAATTATAAAAAGACCATCTCTAAAATAGAATGCTAATCCAATACCAATAGTTACAATTACTAAACCAGTTATCATTGCATTTATAGATCTCCATTTAATAACAATGTATGAAATTAAGATTTGAAAGAAAATAATAGCAAAAGCATCTAAATTTACTAACAATTCAGGTTTAGCAATTTTTTCGGTACTATCGCCAATAACTGAAGCTAAAAAAGGGGAAAATCCATGAATGGAATTAAATAAAGATTTAACATCAACCCAATCTTGAATGTATTTTGGTAGGGTATAAAATAATTGATTGAATAAGGTCCAAAAACCAATCATTATTAGTAATAATACAGTCAATTTTGCATCTTTTAATGCTTTCCATATATTTAGGAATGATTGTTTTATAGTGTCTAAAAGTGGTTGTTTTGCTTCTTTTTCCTTAGCAGGGTCTTTATAGAAAAAAGTTACAAAAATTAAATTGATTAAAATAACTGCAGTTGCCATTTTAAAAGCAATAACCCAGTTGGTTTCTCCTCTAAGTTTCCCAACAACAAATGGCCCAATCCAACCACCTACATTAACCATCATATAAAAAATACCAAATCCCATAGATACATTAGTAGAATTGGTAGAGCGAGCAACAATTCCAGAAGCAACTGGTTTAAACATAGCTGCACCAAGCCCTAAATACATAAATACCGCAAAAAATGCCCAATAGGATTGTACAAAATTTAAGGTAAGATATCCTGAAGCTAAAATTACAAAAGCAATTATTAAACTTTTTCTATAGCCAATTTTATCAGCAATAGCTCCTGTGATTATAGGTAAAAAATAAAGTGTACCAGTTACTACACCAATAATTAAACCACCTTGATCATCGGTAAAACCAAGCCCATTGATATCTTTTGAAGCCACTAAATACATGGCTAAAATAGCAAACATTCCATACCAAGCAAACCGTTCAAAAAGTTCAAAGAAACTAGCTTTCCAAAAAGTGCTAGAAAATGATTTCATTAATTCTATAAAACCTAAATCTTTTTTTTCTGTACTCATTTTATTTATTTTAGATAATAAATAAGCTCAGCTAATTATTTAACTGAGCTTTTTAATATTAATATTAATTATGTATTAATCATATTAGTGAATTCCTTTCATTGCTTTATTTAATAAAGGAGAAATTAGTACGGTTATAACTCCAATAATAATCATTACCCACATTATAAATGGATATAATGGATAATCAAACCTTTTAAGGATGCTTTCTAGCATTCCTGCCATAAAGTTCCCAGCAGCAAAACTTGCCATCCATAATCCCATAACTACGGAAACTAATTTAGTAGGTGCTAATTTGGTAACCATAGATAATCCAATAGGAGATAGCATTAATTCTCCTAAAGTTAGTAGAACATAAACTGATACTAACCACCAAGGCGACACTTTTATACCAGTATCCGCAAGTCCTTGAGCTTGTGTCATTACAAAAAAGGCAATTGCACCTAAGAAAAAGCCTAGTGCAAATTTTATTGGTGTTCTTGGATTCCATCCTTTTTTATCTAACCATATCCACATAATAGAAAATAGAGAGGCAAATAATAAAATAGCAAAGGAATTTACATTTTGAAACCAAGTAGCTGGCATTTCCCAACCAAATATCATTCTATCTGTGTTATTTTTTGCAAATAAACTAAATGTACCACCAGCTTGTTCAAAGCCCGCCCAAAATACAATATTAAAAACAGCCAATACAATAATTACTGCCATTCTACTCCATTCATCAGCTCCTTTTGTTCCTTTACCAATAGAAAAAGCTAAGCCTAAAATAATGGCTCCAAAAATGCCATAAGTGATAATTGTTTTTGCAATTTCAGGAATTAAACCCCAAGAAAACATTAAAACATAAGTAGTTACAATTAAACCAATCATCCAAATAAAAATAGTTACCCAATCTTTACTGTCTAATACTGTTTTCTCTTCAGGAGTGTTTGGAGGTAATCCATAATGTTCTAATGTGTTTTCTCTCATTTTAAGCCAAAGTACACCTAAAATCATACCAATACCAGCAGCTAAAAACCCATAACCCCATTCAACATCTTCTCCTAATCCACCGGCAATAAAAGTTCCTAAAATTGCACCTAAGTTGATTCCTAAATAAAAGATGTTAAAAGCAGAATCTTTCATTGGATCGTTATTATTGTAAAAGTCACCAACCACAGTAGAAATATTTGGTTTAAAGAACCCATTTCCAATAATAAGCACACCCAAACCAAAATTGAATAAGAATTGACGACTATCAGAAGTTGTTTGAGTAGTTTCGTATAGTAAAGCACTTGAAGCCAATAAAAATTGACCAACAGCCATAACTAAACCACCAATATAAACGGTTTTTCTTTGCCCAAAAAATTTATCAGATACCCAACCTCCTAGAATTGGAGTTAAATAAACTAAACCAGTAAAAATTGCGTACACTTCAAGAGCAGACTCTCTATCTAAACCAAACCCTCCATTTACTAATTCTGCTGTAAGATAAAGTGTTAATAAGGCACGCATTCCATAGTAGCTAAATCGTTCCCACATTTCTGTTGCAAACAACGTATATAGCCCTTTAGGATGTGATTTTCTAAATGGTATTTCTTTCATAATTTAATTGTTAATTGTTTATTTGTTTTTAAATTTTGCTCGATAAATTTAGTCATTTTATTATAAAGGTGTAATCGAGTATTTTTACCTCTATAAATTCCGTGTGTTCTATCTGGATAAATAGCTTCGTCAAAAGGTTTGTTAGCTTCAATTAAAGCATTTGAAAATCGCATAGAGTTTTGAAAATGAACATTATCATCGCCACTTCCATGCACTAATAATAATTTTCCTTTTAATTGATTCGCGAAATTTAATGGAGAATTATCATCGTAACCTGAGGGATTTTCTTGTGGTGTTTGCATATAACGTTCTGTATAAATAGAATCGTAAAAACGCCAACTAGTTACCGGAGCAACAGCAATTGCCATTTTAAATACATCATTTCCTTTTAAAATACAATTTGCAGACATAAAACCTCCATAGCTCCAACCCCAAATGCCTATTTCAGATGCATCAATAAAAGGTTTTTTACCTAATTCTTTAGCTGCTTCAATTTGATCTTGAACTTCGTATTTGCCTAATTCTTTATAAGTAACTTTTTTAAAATCTCTTCCTTTAAAACCTGTTCCTCTTCCGTCAACACAAACTATTACGTATCCTTTTTCAGCTAATAATTCGTACCAATAGTCATTATAACTATTCCAGCTGTTACTTACAGATTGTGATCCAGGACCAGAATACTGGGTCATAAATAAAGGATATTTATTTTTAGGATTAAAATTTGTAGGTTTTATCATCCAAGCATTAAAGTTACCATTTGGTGTTTTTAATGTGAAAAATTCTTTTGGAGAAAGTTGGTAATCTTTTAATTTGTTTGCTAGTGCATTATTATTTAAAACTTCTTTAAGTTTTTTTCCGTTTTCACTATATAAAGTATAAATAGGTGGTGTAGAAGCACTTGAAAACGTGTTTATAAAATAGTGTTTGTTTTTACTAAAAGAAGCATCGTTTGTTCCGGTGTTAGCACTTAATAAGGTTTTATTTTTACCGTTCAATTTTATGGAATAAACAGTTCTATTTATAGATCCATTTTCTGTGGATTGGTAAAATACTGTTTTTAAATTTTCATCAACGCCATAAAAATCAGTTACCTCCCAGTTCCCTTTGGTAACTTGATTAATTAATTTACCATTTTTTGAGTAATAGTAAATATGATTAAATCCATCTTTTTCACTTGTCCAAATAAAACTATTATCTTTTAAAAACGTTAAATTATCCGTAACGTCAACATAAGCAGGATCGGTTTCATTTAATATTATTTTAGTGGTGAAATCATTTGCATTAACTATATACAAGTTTAAATTATTTTGATGACGATTTAAAGTAGTAGCCGATAAAATATTAGCATCTTTAGTCCATTTGAATCTAGGAATATATTCGTAGTTTCCTAAATCTATTTTAGTGGATTTTTGGTTAGAAACATTATATAAATTAAGTGTTACTATTGAATTTTTTTCGCCAGCTTTTGGGTATTTAAAGACTTTTTGTGTTGGGTATAAAGTTTTGCCATAAATATCCATGGAAAAAGTAGGAACTTCACTTTCGTCAAATCTTAAATAAGCAATGTTTTTACTATCGTTACTCCATTTAAAAGCTCTAACAAATGCGAACTCTTCTTCGTAAACCCAATCACAAATACCATTTATAATGTTATTTTTTTTACCATCAAAAGTTATTTGTGTAGTGGTATTAGTTTCTAAATTTTTAATGTAAATATTATTGTTTTTTGCGTAGGCAATCTTTTTACTGTCAGGTGAAAAAGTAGGTTCTTGAATTTTATCTTTATCAATTAATTGTAAAGATTTAGAAGCAATATCATAAACGTAAAAAATTCCAAGTGTCGATCTTCTATAGATAGGTTCAATATCAACACCTAATATCAGTTTGGTTTCATTATTGTTAAAAGCATAGGTTTCAAAATATTTTAAATTATTTAAATTTTTGCTGTCTACAATAGTTCCAACTTTTTCTAAAGTTTCATAACTGTATTTATCTACAGAAGTACTTCTGGTTTCTCTATTAAAATTTAACAAGGTGTAAAAATCCCCATTCATGGAATTTAGTTCGTTCATTCGTTCTGTTCTAAACGAACCATTCCAAATTTCTTCTAAGGTAAAATCTTTTTTTTGTGCATTTGCTATAGAGGTTATAGCTATAAATAACAAGAGTATTTTTTTCATGAAATAAATGTGCTTAAAAATAAGTGTCAAGTTTAAGAAAAAAATAGCAAAGTAAGTATGAAATAATTCATAAAATAATTCATAAGTGTTATTATAGAACCATTTATTTTTATTGATTTATATTTGTTGCATTATAAATTTCAGGATAAAAATGGGGAAAAGTGTACATGGTTTTTCAAAGCTCTCTAAACATGAAAAAATAAATTGGTTAGTTACTACTTTTTTTAATGATGATGAAAAAATAAAAAAAGTAATTCAACAATATTGGAATACTAATAAAGTGCTTCAATATTTACATGACGATTTTATAGAAAACACCATTTCTAATTTTTACATTCCCTTTGCTATTGCGCCTAATTTTTTAATAAACGGTAAAGAGTATACTATTCCAATGACTATTGAAGAAAGTTCTGTAGTTGCAGCAGCATCATTAGTTGCTAAATTTTGGAGAACTCGTGGAGGTTTTAGCGCTAAGGTAATTTCTACTAAAAAAGTTGGACAAGTACATTTCATGTATAAAGGAAATAAAGAAGAACTCAAAAATTATTTCAATAGTAAAAAAGAAGACTTTTATAAAGTAACCGAAAATATTACTAAAAACATGCGAAAGCGTGGTGGAGGTATTTTAGATATAGAATTACGTGATAAAACTAAAGAATTAGCAAATTACTATCAAATCCATGTTACGTTTGAAACAATGGATAGTATGGGCGCTAATTTTATAAACTCTTGTTTAGAAGCTATTGCAAATGAGTTTAAAAAGCCAGATATTCAAATTGTAATGAGCATACTATCAAACTATGTTCCTGAATGTTTAGTACATGCCGAGGTTAGTTGCAAGGTTGAAGATTTATATGCAGAAAATTCAGAAGAGTTGGCACAAAAGTTTGTGCAAGCAGTTCAAATAGCTAATGCAGAACCTCACAGAGCGGTAACGCATAACAAAGGAATTATGAATGGTATTGATGCAGTTGTTATTGCTACAGGAAATGATTTTAGAGCCATTGAAGCTGGTGCTCATGCTTATGCTTCTCGAAGTGGAAAATATAAAAGTTTAACAAATGCTAGTATTGAAAATGGAATTTTTAAATTCTGGATTGAAATTCCATTGGCTCTAGGTACTGTTGGAGGGTTAACAAAATTACATCCATTATCAAAATTATCTTTAGAATTATTAGAAAATCCTTCAGCAAAAGAGTTGATGGAAATTATTGCAGTTGCAGGATTAGCACAAAATTTTGCAGCATTAAGAGCATTAACAACTACTGGAATTCAAAAAGGACATATGAAAATGCACTTAACTAATATTATTAAGCAATTAGGTGCAAGCGAAGAAGAAAAAGCTTTTTTAATTGATTATTTTGAGCATAAAACAGTAACCCATAATGCTGTGGTTGAAGCATACAAAAAGTTAGCGAAAGATAAATAATGAGCAAATTCTACAGTAACGGAAAATTACTATTAACAGGCGAATATTTTGTGCTTGAAGGCGCAAAAGCATTAGCTATACCAACAAAATTTGGACAAGATTTAGTAGTAACTCCAATTGAGGAGTCGCAATTAATATGGAATAGTTTTACAGAAGAAGGAGCTTGTTGGTTGGAGGCTATTTTTGATTTGCCAAAATTACGTTTAGTTAGCGCAACTTTTAATTCGGATAAAGAAGGAGGAAATGATAAAATTGCTGAAAATTTAAGGGAAATATTAGTTCAGGTTAAAAAACTAAATGCTTCTTTTTTAAATTCAAAAAAAGGATTTTTAGTAAAAACAAATCTTACATTTCCTCAAAATTGGGGATTAGGAACATCTTCAACATTAATAAATAATATTTCTAATTGGGCAAAAATAAACCCTTATCAATTATTAGAAACCACCTTTGGAGGAAGTGGCTACGATATTGCTTGTGCACAAAATAATACGCCAATTTTATATACTAAAAACAGAGTAAATCCTTTTGTTGAAAAGGTAAAGTTTAACCCTTCATTTAAAGAAAATTTATATTTTGTGTATTTAAATAAAAAACAAAATAGTAGAGAAGGTATTCAACGTTTTAAGCAATTAAAAGGAAATTTAACTTCAGAAATTAATCAAATTTCAAGTTTAACAGATGAATTCTTGACTTGTAAAAATCTAAATGATTTTGAAAAAATAGTGATAGCACATGAAGAAATAGTTTCAAAAACAATTCATTTAAAAACAATTCAGGACGAATTATTCTCTGATTATTTTGGGCAAACAAAAAGTTTAGGAGCTTGGGGAGGCGATTTTATTTTAGCTACAGGAAATGAAGCTACTCCAAATTATTTCAAACAAAAAGGATTTGAAATCGTAATTCCTTATAAAAAAATGGAATTATAATGAAGAGGTTTGTAATTATTGGAGGTGGAGCGGCAGGTTTTTTTGCCGCAATAAATGCTGCTGAGATGCATCCAAATTTGGAAGTAATTATTTTAGAAGGAAGCAATAAAGTTTTACAAAAAGTAAAAGTAAGTGGAGGAGGAAGATGTAATGTAACTCATGCTTGTTTTACGCCAAATGAGTTGGTAGAATTTTATCCGAGAGGTAAAAAGGAATTGCGAGGTTCATTTCATCAATTTATGACGGGAGATACTATGGAATGGTTTGAAAATAGAGGAGTTTCCTTAAAAATTGAAGACGATAATAGAGTATTTCCTCAAAGTAATTCTTCACAAACTATAATAGATTGTTTTTTAGAAAGTGCTAAAAATGCTGGAGTTATTTTAAAAACAAGTACTCGAGTTGATGCTATAAAAAAAATAGGCGAGAAGTTTATTATTAAAACAACTTCGGAAGAATTTACAGCAAATTATGTGTTGGTTGCTTCAGGAAGTAACACTAAAGTTTGGAATATGATGGAAGAGTTGGGTCATACCATTATAAAACCAGTTCCTTCACTGTTTACTTTTAATATTGAAGATGAAAGATTAAAAGAGATACCAGGAATTTCTGTTCCTAAAGCAACCGTAACTATTTTGAATTCAAAATTAACGGAACATGGTCCTTTATTAATTACACATTGGGGTTTAAGTGGTCCGGCAATTTTAAAGCTATCTGCTTGGGGAGCATTAGAATTATCTCAAAAAAAATATCAATTTCAAATTGAAGTGAATTGGTTATCCTTAAAATTTGAAGCTGTTTTAGAAAGGTTAAAATCAGCAAAGAAAAACCACGCTAAAAAGCAAGTAGTTTTGCATACGGTTTTTGAAGAAATTCCTAAAAGATTATGGCATAAATTAATACTTGCAGCAGTTATTTCTGAAAATGAACAATGGGCGCAATTAAGTAATAAACAGTTAGATAATTTAACAAATCAACTTACTAAAAGCGCATTTAATGTAACAGGGAAAAGCACTTTTAAAGATGAATTTGTAACAGCAGGAGGTATTAATTTAAAGGAAATTGATTTTAAACGTTTTGAAAGTAAACTACATAAAAATCTATTTTTTGCAGGTGAAGTGCTAAATATTGATGCAGTTACAGGCGGATTTAATTTTCAAAATGCTTGGACTGGAGCTTGGATTGTAGCCAATTCTGTAAATAATTAGGCTAATTCTCCTCTATGAGGTTTTAGAGCATCTCTATAAATTTTCATATCTATTTCATCAACAGTTATAAAAGCAATGGAATGTGTTTCGGAAAGTTGTTTAAAAGTACTTTCATAAAAATGTAACTTTTCTTTTAAAGCGAATTCTTTTAAATGAATAGATTGGTGTTCTGCAGTTTTTTGTGCATCTAATCCTCTAAAATCCCAAATTAATTTTAATTTTCTATTCATTTTATTTACTTATATAAATTAATAAATTCCCTTTTTTTAAAGTTATTTCAATAGTGTTTTCAATAGCTTTATTTCGAGTTCCAATTCTTTTTCCAAAATTTAATTTTTCATTTTTTAAAGGATATTTTAATCCTGCTGTTATAATTCCTTTTGCCTTTGGAAATGGTATTAATGAAATGTTTTTGTTTAAAATATCGGATGTTGTAAATGTGTTATTGATGAAAAAATATTTTCCAAAATCATCATAAAAAGTAATGTTCAACTTTTTTTTCCAAGTTAATGCGGTGCTAATATTTCCTAAAAAGTGATCGTGCTCTTTACCGCTTCCTCCATAAACATCAATTTCTGAAAAACCTCTTTCATTTAAAATAAACAATGCTTTTTCAAAATCGGTATAATCTTGATTTGGAGTATTAATTACTTCAACGGTTGTTGGAATTTTGTGTATAGAATCAAAATCGCCAGTAACCAAATCGGGTACAATGTTTTTAGCTTCAAGATAATTGTAAGCACCGTCAATAGCACAAATTATTTGATAATTAGATAAATTTGGGAGTGCGGCAGGTTTTAATCCGTTAAGTAAAACAAATGCCTTTTTAGTTTTCATTTTGCGAAATTAACTAAAAAGACATTACCAATAAGTAGAAGTTATAAAAAAGAAGTGTTATTAAGATTAGAAACTATCTAACTAAAACAATTATCTTTGCTCAAAATTTTTGTTTTGACAGAAACCGATTTTATTTTCACCCAAAATCAATCCATTTTAATTCCAAATGGAAGTGCAACTTGGAAAACGCCAAGCAACATTGCTTTGGTAAAATATTGGGGAAAAAAAGAACCACAACTTCCAGAAAACACATCCATTAGCTTTACATTAGATGCTTGTTTTACCATTACAACTTTAGAATACAACTTAAAAAAAGATAAAGGGAAAAGTGATTTCACTTTTGAAATTTATTTTGAAGATGAAAAAAAGGAAGATTTTAAACCAAAAATTCAAAAATTCTTTGAACGAATTGAAAAATATGTTCCTTTTTTAAAAGATTATAATTTTGTAATAAATTCAAGAAATTCTTTTCCTCACAGTAGTGGAATAGCTTCCTCAGCAAGTGGAATGAGCGCTTTAGCACTATGCATAATGAGTATAGAAAAGGAATTAAATCCATCTATTTCTGATGAATATTTTAATAAAAAAGCTTCATTTTTAGCACGTTTAGGATCGGGAAGTGCTTGTAGAAGTATTGAAGGAGAATTAATTGTTTGGGGAGAGCATAAAAAAATAAAAGAAAGTTCTGATTTATTTGGAGTAAAATTTCCTTATAAATTACACAAAAAATTTAAAAATTATCACGATACTATTTTGTTAGTTGATGAAGTCGAAAAGCAAGTTAGCAGTACAATTGGTCATCAATTAATGCATAGTCATCCGTTTGCCAAACAACGCTTTTTACAGGCAAATGAAAATATTTCGAAAATTTCTGAAGCTTTACAAAATGGAGATATAAAATCATTTGTGGAAATTGTAGAAAGTGAAGCTTTAACCTTACATGCAATGATGATGACTAGCAATCCATATTTTATTTTAATGAAACCAAATACACTAAAAATTATTAACAAAATATGGGAATTCAGAAAGTTAACAAATGCTAATGTTTGCTTTACTTTAGATGCCGGAGCTAATGTCCATGTGTTGTTTCCTGAAAATGAAAAAGAAGTGGTTAATAAATTTATAGTAAACGAGTTAGTGCAGTTTTGTCAAGAAAATCATTATATTTGCGATAGAATTGGAATTGGGGCAAAACGATTATCAATTTAAAAAATTTATGAAAGGACCACTTTTTTACGCAAAGATTTTGCTTTTTGGTGAATATGGAATTATTAAAGATTCTAAAGGCTTAGCTATTCCATATAATAGCTATCAAGGAGCACTTAAAAAATCGGATAAAACTTCTGAGATAGAAATTAAATCTAATAAAAACTTAAAAAAATTCTATGATTACCTTTTAAATATGGATAATCAGAATTTAGTGAGTTTTAGGTTAGATGAATTTAAAACAGATATTGAAGAAGGTATGTATTTTGATTCCAGTATTCCTCAAGGTTATGGTGTTGGAAGTTCGGGCGCTTTAGTTGCTTCTGTTTACGATAAATATGCGAATGACAAAATTACGGTGTTAGAAAATTTAACTCGTGAAAAGCTATTAAAATTAAAATCTATTTTTTCTTTAATGGAATCTTTTTTCCATGGAAAAAGTTCAGGATTAGATCCTTTAAATTCATATTTAAGCATTCCAATTCTAATTAATTCAAAAGATAATTTAGAACCAACAGGAATTCCTTCTCAAAAAGAAGGAAAAGGAGCTGTATTTTTATTAGATTCTGAAATGACTGGCGAAACTGAGCCAATGGTTTCTATTTTTATGAATAAAATGAAAAATGAAGGTTTTAGAAAAATGTTGAATGAAGATTTTGCAAAATATACCGATGCTTGTATTGATGATTTTTTACATGGTAATGTGAAATCGTTATTTGGAAATGTAAAACAGCTATCCAAAGTAGTATTTGATAATTTTAAACCGATGATTCCTCAAACATTTCATAATGTTTGGCAAAAAGGTATTGAAAGTAACGATTATTATTTGAAACTATGTGGTTCAGGTGGAGGTGGCTATATTCTAGGATTTACTGAAGATTTTGCAAAAACCCAAACTATACTAAAAGATTATAAATTAGAATTAGTTTATAGATTTTAGTAACTTTTTTAAATGGATTTATTAGAAATTTCAAAAAACAATAGAAAAAAACAAGCTCCATTTTACATAAAAGTATTGAGTTTATTTTCTGTTGTTCGTGGTTACAATATATTATTAATTGTAATTGCACAATATTTAGCATCCATTTTTATTTTTTCCCCTCAAAAATCATTAAAATATGTGTTACTAGATTTAGACTTGTATTTTATTGTTTTAGCAACTACTTGTGTAATAGCATCAGGTTATATAATTAATAATTTTTACGATTTAGATGCCGATAGAATAAACAGACCAATTAAACATAAAATTGACACGATTGTTCCTCAAAAAACAAAGTTGATTATCTATTTTTTGTTAAATTTTATAGGTTTTTTATTTGCTTTTTTAGTGTCGTGGCGTGCAGCTTTATTTTTTTCGGTTTATATTTTTTTGATTTGGTTCTATTCACATAAATTAAAAAAATACCCATTAATAGGATTATTTTCAGCTGTAATTTTAGCTATTTTACCTTTTTTTGCGGTTTTTGTATACTATAAAAACTTTTCTGAAATTATTTTTACACATGCAGCTTTCCTATTTTTTGTTTTGTTGATTAGAGAATTAATTAAAGATTTAGAAAATATTAAAGGCGATTTTGTTCAAAACTACCAAACCATAGTAGTAAAATATGGAGAGTATTTTACCAAATTATTAATTTCTTTAATCTCTGTTTTAACTTTAAATCCGATTTATTTTTTATTAAAATATCCTGAAATTGGAGGAATGAAATATTACTTTTATACAAGTATTTTTGTGTTATTAGTATTTAATTTACTGTTGTGGTTAAGTAAAAACCCAAAAAATTATTTGCTACTTCATGTAATTTTAAAGCTATTAATTATAGCAGGAGTTTTTAGTTTAGCTTTAATTGATTATTCGGTAATTATCAATAGATTAGTTTAAATTAGAGTTAATTTCTACTTATTCAAAAGAATAACCTTATTTTTGCAAAAATTTATAAAATGAAACCAAATAAAAACTCGTCGAGAGGACGACAATCTTCCGGAAAAAGAGATTCTAAAAAAAACACTAAAAGAACATCTGATTCAAAGCCTTTTAAAAGAAGTTCTGAAAAAGAATCGAATAGTAATTTCCAAAAAAAGCCTTCCTATAAAGGGGATTCAAGAAAAAAATACAACACTAACTTTAGAGATAAGCCAAATGCTAATTTTAAAAAACCAAGTCAAACTTCAGATAATGATGAAACTAGGTTAAATAAATTTATAGCTAATGCAGGTATTTGTTCAAGACGTGAAGCGGATGTTTACATTAAAGCAGGAAATGTTAAAGTAAACGGTAAGCTTGTTACGGAAATGGGGTATAAAGTAAAACCTACAGATGAGGTTAAATTTGATGATTCCTTAATTAGTTTAGAACAAAAAAGATATGTTTTGCTTAATAAGCCTAAAAATTATATTACTACTATGGATGATGAACGTGGTAGAAAAACCGTAATGGATTTAATTGAAAATGCATCTAAAGAACGCATTTATCCAGTTGGCAGATTAGACAGAAACACAACAGGTTTGTTACTTTTTACAAATGATGGTGAGTTAGCTAAAAAATTAACACATCCTAAACATAATATCCAAAAATTATACCACGCAAGTTTAGATAAAAAACTATCTATTGGCGATATGCATAAAATTGCAGAAGGGTTTATTTTAGACGATAAAAGAGTAATAGTAGATGAAATTTCATATATTATGAATCAACCAAAAAGCGAAATTGGAGTTAAAATTCATTCTGGTAGAAATAGAATTGTTAGAAGAATATTTGAACACTTTAACTATAATGTAGTTAAATTAGATAGAGTAGTTTTTGCGGGTTTAACAAAAAAGGATTTACCAAGAGGAATGTACAGAAACCTTACAGAAATGGAAGTTAATTCTTTAAAAATGCTATAATTTACGATAGTAAAATAAGGCTAAAAGCTCCTTTATAATTTTAAAAAATTAATTTTTTGATTTAAATATTTTTATATATTTGAGACGCTAATAAATTGTATTAAAATCAAAAATTTAAGTTTTGTAAGTTTAATTGTAATCATTTAGTTTTGAATAGAATAATTGTAGATCATAAAAAATTAACTTCTGAAATACTGAATTTACTCGTTGAAAAATTTCCTGATGGTTATGGAGTTAGAGACATAATTAAATTCACTAACCATAAAGGACAGTATATAGAAGCTGTTGAAGTTAGAACAGATGACACTATATATTTAGTTAAAATAAGTGATCAGCTAGTAGACAGTATGGATAATTTTGATGACGACAGTGATGATGAAGATATATCATCCGATATAATAGATGCTCCAGAAATTGATGAGGTGAATATTGACGATGACTTAGACGAAGATTAATAATAAATATAAAACATAAAAAACTCCGATAAATTTATCGGAGTTTTTTTATTTCGATTAATTTTGAAGTTATTACTGACAAATAAAATCTTTTATTAAAATTATTAGTTAAATGAAATTATTGGATAATGCGCACAATTATGAAGGACAAGAAAAATTTCTTGTAGCTGTTGATTGTATAATTTTTGGATTTGATTCTGAAAATCTTAAACTATTACTTTTTAAAAGAAAAGTAGAACCTTTAAAAGGATCTTGGTCATTAATAGGCTCATTTATGAAAAAAGATTTAAGTTTAAATGAAGCCGCAAATCAAATATTATTTGAATCTACTGGATTAAAAGATATTTATTTAGAAGAACTGCAAACATATAGTAAAGTTGATAGAGATATTGGGGAACGTGTAATTTCAGTAGCTTTTTTTAGTCTTATTAGAATTGATGAAATTATAGAAACAGAGGTGGAAAAATATAATGCACATTGGTTTAGTTTTGATGAAATTCCTAATCTTATCTTTGATCATAGAGAAATGGTAGATAACGCAATTCAAAAGTTAAGATCAAAAGCGCGTTATCAACCAATTGGATTTGAATTACTTCCAAAAAAATTTACGATTCCTCAATTACAATTGTTGTATGAATGCATTTATCAGAAAAAATTAGATAATAGAAATTTTAGAAGAAAAATATTATCCTTTGATATTTTAAATAAAACTTCTGAAAAAGATAAATCTGGCTCAAAAAAAGGAGCGTTTTTGTATAAATTTAACAGAGCTAAATTTAATAAATTTTTAGCTAAAGGATATAATTTTGAAGTTTAGTTTTAGTTTAAGTAAATCAATATCAGAAGAGTATAATGTTTTTTTATTTAAATAAATAAATGTAAATTTGACATTTAATATCAACTTTTAATAAAGCTGAAATCTATTGAGTAGGTGGAACAAATAGAAACTAAAAGTGTTAAATACGATTTAATAGTAAATTCTCCTGGAAGAATTAATATTATTGGTGAACATACAGATTATAATAATGGATTTGTTTTACCAACGGCGATTGATAAAAAAATACAATTTAAGTTTAAAAAAAACGCTAGTTTAAATAGATGTACTGTTTATAGTAACGATTTTAACGAAGGTTTTACATTCAATCTTGATGAAGTTACAAAAAGTAAAAACCAGTGGGAAAACTATATTTTAGGAGTTGTTTTTGAAATACTACAACTTTCAAATAATCTAAAGGGTTTTGATTGTGTGTTTAAAAGTGATATTCCAATTGGTTCAGGAATTAGTTCATCAGCTGCGTTAGAATGTGGTTTGGCATTTGGCTTAAATGGATTATTTAACTTAAACCTTTCCAAAAAAACTATTGTAGAACTTTCACAAAGAGCGGAACATAATTTTGTTGGTACAAAATGCGGAATTATGGATCAGTTTGCATCTGTAATGAGTAAAGAAGGCAGTGTAATTTTATTAGATTGTGAGTCACTTGATTTTGAATATGTTCCAATAAAAATTGAACCTTATAAAATAGTTCTTTTAAATACAAATGTTTCACATAATTTAGCTTCTGGAGAATATAATATTCGAAGAGCACAATGCGAAAAAGGAGTAGCAATTATTAAACAAAATTATCCGAAAATTAATTCATTACGAGATGTTTCTTTAAGTATGTTAAACGAATTTAAATCTGTATTAGAACCTGTAATTTTTAATAGATGTTTATATGTAATTGAAGAAAAGGAAAGAGTTTTAAATTCGGTAGAAGCATTAAAAAATAATGACTTGGCTACATTAGGAAATAATATGTATAAAACACATAACGGTTTACAACATCAATATGAAGTAAGTTGCACTGAATTAGATTTTTTAGTTGATTTCTCAAAAAAATATGAAGATGTTTTAGGTGCAAGAATGATGGGAGGTGGTTTTGGTGGATGTACAATTAATGTTGTGCATTCAAAAGAAGTTACTAAATTTATTGAAGATTCTTCAATAGCATATTATAAAAAGTTCAATATAAAATTAACAGCCTTTGAGGCAATGCCAAGTGAAGGAACATCAATTAAAATTAATAACTTAAAGAATTAAATTAGCATGACATCAGTTTTCGGTTTTTGGGATTATTTCATATTTATAGCCTATGCAGTACTAATTTTAGGAGTAGGTTTATGGGTGTCAAGAGATAAAAAAGGGCATCAAAAAAATGCAGAAGATTATTTTTTAGCAAGTAAATCATTGCCTTGGTGGGCTATAGGAACTTCTTTAATTGCAGCAAATATTTCAGCAGAACAGTTTATAGGCATGTCTGGTTCAGGTTTTGCATTGGGGTTAGCAATTGCGTCTTATGAATGGATGGCTGCAATGACCTTAATAATTGTAGGGAAATATTTTTTACCAATTTTTATAGAAAAAGGATTATACACAATCCCAGAGTTTGTTGAAAAACGATTTTCAACTAATTTAAAAACCATTTTAGCTGTTTTTTGGATTGGTTTGTACGTTTTTGTCAACTTAACTTCGGTTTTATATTTAGGCTCATTAGCATTAGAAACTATTGTTGGAATTCCAATGATTTATGGCGTAATAGGTCTTGCATTATTTGCAGCAGCATATTCATTATACGGAGGGCTTTCAGCAGTTGCATGGACAGATGTTATTCAAGTAGTTTTTTTAGTGTTAGGTGGATTAGTTACTAGCTATTTAGCTTTGAACGAAGTATCACAAGGGGCAGGTGTTATTGAAGGGTTTAAGGTGATCTATCATGAAGCTCCAGGTCATTTTGCTATGATTTTAGATAAATCAAATCCTTATTATAAAATGTTACCTGGTGTTGGAGTGTTAATTGGAGGAATGTGGGTTGCAAATTTATATTATTGGGGATTCAATCAATATATTATTCAACGAACTTTAGCTGCTAAATCATTAAAAGAAGCACAAAAAGGAATTTTATTGGCTGCATTTCTAAAATTAATAATTCCACTTATAGTAGTAGTTCCAGGAATTGCAGCTTATGTAATGGTTAACGATCCTAATATTTTAGCTGGTTTAGGAGTAGAAGGAATGCATAATTTACCATCGTTAGAGCATGCAGATAAAGCATATCCTTGGTTGTTGCAATTTTTGCCAGTTGGTTTAAAAGGTGTTGCATTTGCAGCATTAGCAGCAGCTATAGTATCATCTTTAGCTTCTATGTTAAATTCAACTTCTACCATTTTTACTATGGATATTTATAAACAATATATTAATAAGAATGCAGGAGATAAAGCTACGGTTAATGTTGGTAGAATATCGGCAGCAATTGCTTTAATAATAGCAGGGTTAATAGCACCTATGTTAAGTGGTTTAGATCAGGCTTTTCAATATATTCAAGAATATACAGGAATGGTAAGCCCGGGGATTTTAGCGGTGTTTATGTTAGGTTTATTTTGGAAAAAAACAACAAATAAAGCAGCAATTATAGGAGCTTTAACATCAATTCCTATAGCTATGTACTTTAAAATTGCACCAAATGGTTGGTCTACAAATCCAATTTTTGTTAACGTGCCTTTTATGGATCAAATGGGATATACAGTAGTATTTACTATGATAGTTATTATAATAGTTAGCTTACTTCAAAATAAAGGTAAAGATGACGAAAAAGGTATTCCTATTACTAAAAATTTCTTTAAAACTACTCCAACTTTTAATATTGGGGCTTTTGCTGTAATGTTAATATTGGTGGCATTGTATTCCATATTTTGGAAATAAAATTTTTAACATGAAATATATTATAATAGTAGTTGTCTTTTTTTCTTTAACAAGTTGTTCTTCACAAGATTTAAAACCTGTAGATCAAAATACAAATCCAGAAGAACAAGGTGGCGAAGCCACTTCAAACTTTTATTACGGAGCTGATTTATCTTATGTAAATGAAATGGTAGATTGTGGTGCAAAGTATAAAGATAATAATGGAATTGAAAAAAATCCATTTAAAATTTTTAAAGAAGCAGGAACAAATATGGTGCGTGTGAGATTATGGAATAATCCAACTTGGACAAATTATTCTAATTATGAAGATGTAAAAAAAACTATTTCAGAAGCAAAAGCAGAAGGAATGAAAGTGTTATTAGATTTTCATTATTCAGATACTTGGGCAGACCCTAATCATCAGGAAATACCTGCAGCTTGGTTAAATGAAGTGGATAATACGGAAGTTTTAGGAGATTCATTATATAATTATACTTATAAAACGCTGAATAATCTTTCAAAAGCTAATCTTTTGCCAGATATGGTACAAGTTGGTAATGAAATTAATGCTATGATTTTGCAGCATGGCGAATTAAAGGCTACGGATTGGAATAGAAATTCATTTTTAATTAATAAAGGGATAAAAGCTGTTCGAGATATATCTGCTGAAAAAAGTAAAAAAATTGAAGTTATGCTTCATGTTGCTCAGCCTGAAAATGGACTTTGGTGGTTTGACAAAGCAACTAAAAATGGTATTACTGATTTTGATATAATTGGGCTTTCTTATTATCCAAAATGGTCTACATATAAGTTGGATAACGTTGGAACAGCTTTTAAAACGTTAACTTCAACTTATAAAAAGCCTTTAATTGTAGTGGAAACAGCTTACCCTTTTACAATGGAAGATGCAGATAGTGCAGGTAATATTTTAGGCTCTGATTCCTTAATTGATGGTTATCCAGCTACACAGCAAGGGCAATTAGATTTTTTGAATAAGTTAGCTGAAATTCTAAAATCATCAGGAGGTGAAGGGTTGGTTTATTGGGAACCAGCGTGGATTTCTACTCCTTGTGAAACTCAATGGGGGCAAGGATCTCATTGGGATAATGCAACTTTGTTTGATCATAACGATAAAGCTACTTTGGGGATGAAGTTTTATAATACTTCATTACAGTAAAACAGTTATAGAAAAGTAACATAATGAGAATATTTAGTACAAGTTTAAGTAAAACATTTTTAATATTAATAAGTATTTTAAGTGTTACAATCCTAAAAATTGATGCACAAACAAGAGAATTATTTACGCTTCAAAAAGATTGGAAATTCACTAAAGGAAATCCTGAAAATGCTTCAGTTTTAAACTTTGATGATAGTGCTTGGAAAAATGTTTTAATTCCACACGATTGGGCAATTTCGGGTCCGTTTATAATCAATGGAGATGGAAATACGGGTAAACTTCCTTGGAAAGGGCAAGGCTGGTATAGAAAAAAAGTAAATATTCCTTCAAGCTATTCGACCAAAAGAATAGTATTAATTTTTGATGGAGTTATGGCATTTCCTAAGGTTTACGTTAATGGAAAATTAGCAGGGCAATGGGATTATGGATATAATTCATTTTATATAGATATTACAAAGTATTTAAATTTTGGAGGCGAAAATGTTGTAGCAGTTCATGCGGATACACGAGAGCACGAAAGCAGATGGTATCCTGGAGGAGGTCTTTATAGAAAAGTTCAAATGTTAGTTGCTAACCCAATTCATATTAATGTTTGGGGAACATATATTACTACTCCAATTATTAAATCGAATTATGCGGATGTTAGAATAAGTACTTCAGTTCAAAATAACTCAAATAGCGATGAAGAAATTAAAGTTGAACAAAAAATTGTAAATTCCGAAGGTTATGAAATAGCTAAAGGTGATATTTCAAGCGTAATTTCATCAGAAAAAAATAAAGATTTTGAAGTTACATTAAAGGTTATTAATCCTATACTTTGGGATGTTAAAAACCCTTATTTATACAAAACCATAACCACTATTTATAAAAAAGGAAAAATTATAGATTCAAATTCAACAACTTTTGGAATTCGTACAATTCGTTTTACTGCAAATAATGGCTTCTATTTAAATAATAAAAGAGTTCAGTTAAAAGGTGTAAATATGCATAGTGATTTTGGACCTTTAGGCGTTGCTTTTAATAAAAGAGCTACAGAGCGTCAGTTAGAGATTATGAAATCTATGGGAGTAAATGCAATTCGGAACAGTCATAATGTTGCAGCTCCAGAGTTATTAGATTTATGTGATGAAATGGGAATTTTAGTTTTTGATGAAGCTTTTGATAAATATGATGCCAAAATTGATATAACTAAAGATACAGATTTTGATGATTACGCAAAGCGAAATATTCACAATTTTGTTGTCCGTGATCGAAATCATCCTTCCGTATTTATTTGGAGTGTAGGAAACGAAATTGGAGATGTGCAATGGAATTTGAACAACGGATTTGAACGTTTGCACACCATGGTAAATTATGTTAATAAATACGATCCAACACGCCCAACAACTTTGGTAAATGATAATATGGAAAGTGCCGTATTACGTCATTTTGATTATTATGATGTGCATAGCTGGAATTATGCAAGGCGTTATCGTTTAGCCAGAAAGTTAGATCCTACAAAATCGGTAATTATAAGTGAATCAGCTTCAACACTAAGTACAAGAGGGTTTTATGAATTACCATTGCCAAAAGTTAAAACAGATTTTACAAAATCATTACAAGTAAGCTCTTACGATTTAAATGCTCCAGAATGGGCAGAAATAGCAGATGATGATTTAATGTGGGAGCAAGATGAAAATTATATTGCGGGAGAGTTTGTTTGGACAGGTTTTGATTATTTAGGAGAACCAACTCCATACACAAATAAAGCAGTTAAAGAAATGGGGATGACAGATAAACAAGCATCTAGGAGCTCTTATTTTGGTATTGTTGATTTGGTTGGAATTCCAAAAGATAGATATTATTTATATAAAAGTTATTGGAATTCAAAAGAAACAACTATTCATATTTTACCTCATTGGAATTGGAATGGTATGGAAGGTAAGAATGTTCCTGTTTTTGTGTATACCAATGGAGATTGTGCCGAACTTTTTATTAATGGAAAATCACAAGGTAAAAAATGCAAAAAACCTTCTTCAAAAAAATCTATTGAACGTTTTAGATTAATGTGGAATGATGTAGTTTATGAACCAGGAGAAGTAAAGGCTATAGCTTATAAAGAAGGTGAAAAAATAGGAGAAAGAACTGTAAAAACTGCCGGGAAACCATACAGAATAAAGTTAACGCCAGACCAAACTATTTTAAAGCCTAATGGAGAAGATTTGTCTTATATATTAGTGGAAGCTTATGATAAAGAAGGAAATTTATGCCCTCTTGTAGCTAATAAAATAAATATTGAAATTACTGGAGTAGGAAAAATTGCAGGAGTTGGTAATGGTAACCCACAATCTTTTGAATCATTTCAATCAAAACAGGTTCAATTTTTTTATGGAAAAGCTATGATAATTTTAAAATCTGGTTTTAAATCAGGAATTGCAAAAATCACTGTAAAATCGAAAGGAATATTAAAAGATTCTGTTGAAGTTAAAATCAAATAAACTTTTATAAGATGGACTTTTTAGTATAAATAAAAAAACCTTGATTAATTAATCAAGGTTTTTTAAGTGGTACCTCCAGGAATCGAACCAGGGACACAAGGATTTTCAGTCCTTTGCTCTACCAACTGAGCTAAGGTACCATCGCGTTAGCGGATGCAAATATAAATGTATTTTTTATACTTGGCAAAACTATTTTAAAAAAATCTGTTGTATTTTTGAAGTACTTTAAAAAAATAAAATGAACTTAATAATTGATGTTGGGAATACTAGAGTTAAAAGTGCAGTTTTTAATGAATGTAAAATAATTCATTCTGAAAGATTTAGCCATGAAAATATAGTGAATAAGGTTGCTGAAAGTGTTGATAAATTTGAGTGTACTAATGCTATAATTTCATCAGTTAGCATTTTAAAAAAATCTCAAATTTCTCGAATTAAAGAAAAAATCAACCTAATTATTTTAAATTCTGAAACTAAAATTCCATTTAATAACAAATATAATACTCCAAAAACTCTAGGAGTTGATAGAATAGCTCTTGCAGCAGCAGCTATTTTTCATTATCCAAATAAAAATGTTTTGGTAATAGATGCAGGTACTTGCATTACCTATGATTTTATAAATAAAAATAATGATTATTGTGGAGGTGCAATTTCTCCAGGTATTTCAATGAGATATAATGCTCTTAATTATTATACAGATGCGTTACCATTACTAAGTCCAGAATTTAAAATTGATCTAATAGGGAAAGATACAAACTCAAGTATTCACATTGGTATAGTTACAGGAGTTATAAATGAAATTGATAGTTTTGTTAATGAGTATAGAAAAAAAAATAAAGATTTAACAGTAGTTTTAACAGGTGGAGACGTTAATTTCTTGAATAATAGATTAAAAAATGGCATATTTGCCAATCCTAATTTTTTATTAGAAGGATTAAATAAAATTTTGACCTATAATTTGTAATAAATGATAAGAAAAATAATAGTAGTTAGTGCACTATTTGTTTCAATAGTAAGTTTCGCCCAAATTAATAACACCTCAGCATACTCTTTTTTTGGAATTGGAGATAAGAACAACCAAACTACTGTAGAGCAGTTAAGTATGGGAGGGGTTGGAGTTTCTTTTCATGACAGTTTTCACTTAAATTTTCTTAATCCAGCAGCAATTGCATCTATAAAATCTACAAATTATTCATTAGCTTTAGAAAATGTAAATATTAATGCCAAAGATAATGTTAATAGCCAAAAAGGCTCTTACACCTATTTATCCTATTTAGCAGTTGGATTCCCTTTAAGTAATAAAGCAGGTTTTGTTTTTGGTTTATTACCAAACTCATCCGTTGGTTATTCATTAATAACTACCATAGAAGATACGGATGGTAACATTGTAGAAGCTTCTTATTATAAAGGTAATGGTGGAACCAACAAAGCTTTTGTTAATTTTGGTTACAAACCATTTAAAGGATTTAGTGTAGGTTTGCAAGGAAATTATATATTTGGCAATATAGATAATAGCGTTATAAATCAAAAAAAGGATGTAGCTTTAGCGGCTAAATATCAAACAGTTTCTAATATAAAAGGATACGCATTTTCTGTTGGAATGATTTATGACAAAAAGCTATCAGAAAAGGTAGATATGCATTTAGGCGCAAATTTAGAGTTAGAAAATAATATTAATACTAAAGGTAATGAATATTTTTATTCATTATTATATAGTTCTGGTTCTGTTGAATCTCCTAGAGATACCATATTAAATGTACAAAGTAATGGTACTATAAAATCACCTCTTAAAACAAATTTGGGAGTTGGGTTTGGTAAAGAAGGAAAATGGTATGCGGGTTTAGATTATAGTTTCCAAAAAGCTTTAAATGTAGAAGGCGATGTGCTAGGAAATTACACTAAAATTGCATATGATAAATATAATAAAATTTCAATTGGAGGATTTTATATCCCAAAATTTAATTCAATTTCAAATTACTGGGAAAGAGTTACTTATAGGGCTGGAATAAAATTTGAGAACACAGGTTTGATGGTAGATGCTCTTGGAAATGGAACGGATTATACACCGATAAATGATTTTGGCATATCTTTTGGAGTAGGATTACCAATGAACAAACAATTATCAAATTTAAACCTTGGATTTGAAGTTGGAAAAAGAGGTAAAACTACCAGCGGATTAGTTCAAGAAAATTATTTTAAATTTAGAGTTAGTTTATCATTAAACGATAAATGGTTTAAAAAACGACAAATATTTTAATTATTAAGAAAACTGAATAGACGATGAAAAAAATGAAACAAATTTTACCGTTAGTGTTATTTTTATTTGTAGCAACACCTACTGTTTTTGCACAAGCAAATCAAGATTGCAGCATTAAATACAACTTATTTAAAGGAGATTATAAAGCTAAAAAATATGATGCAGCCTTTGATAACTGGATGTGGTGTATGGATAACTGTCCTAGTTTATCTATTAATATCTATAAATATGGTATAAATATTGCCGAATATAAATATAAACATGCTAGTGAAGCTGATAAAGCTGCAGCAGCAGATTTGGTAATGAGAGTTTTTAACCAAAGATTAAAATATTATCCAAAAGATAATTTAGCTAAAGTTTATAGTGATATCGCAACATTTAAACAAGAGCAAGGTGCTCCAGATTCTGAAGTTTATACTTGGCTAGAAAAAGGCTTTAAAGAAGACCCAACTGGTTTATCACCAAAAAATATTTATAAATATTTTGATATTGTTTTACAAAAAAATAAAGATACAAACCCTCAATTAGTATTTGATACGTATGATGAAGTTGCAGAAGGCGTTGAATTAAAAAGAGCAGAGTATTCTAAAAAAATTGAAGCTATAAACGCTAAGGATTCTACATCTTTAAGTTCTAAAGATATAAGAAGGAGAAAATTGTATCAGCAAATACTAACTGTTTTAAATATTGTTGAGGGAGGATTAGATTCTAAATTAGCCTCAATTTCAACTTGTGAAAACTTAATTCCATTAAACAAAAAGTATTTTGAAGAAAAGAAAAATGATAAAGTTTGGTTAAAAAGAGCAGTATCTAGAATGTATACTAAAGAATGTACAGATGATCCATTTTACGATGCTTTAGTAGAAACATATGTTAAAGCTGATCCATCGCCACAAGCATCTGTGTTTTATGCAGGAATCTTAATGAAAAAAGGAGAGTCAACAAAAGCAATGGATTATTTTAAACAAGCTATAGAGCAAGAAACAAATCCTTATAATAAAGCACAAGATTTGTTGAGAGTTGCCCAAATTTTAAGTAAAAAAGGAAGAAAAAGTGAAGCAAGAAGTTATTGTTATCAAGCTTTAAAATTTGCACCAACTATGGGTAATGCTTATTTATTAATTTCAGGTTTATATGCCTCAAGTGCAAATGCCTGTGGAACAGATGTAGTTTCTAAAAGAATGGTATACGCTGCAGCGCTTAATATGGCCTACAAAGCTAAATCTGTAGATCCAAGTATTAGTGCAAAAGCAAATAAATACATTAGAATGTACACAAGTAATTTACCAACTAAAAAAGATTTATTTGTTGCAGGTGTAAAGCCTGGTTCAGCACATAAAATTGGTTGTTGGATAAATGAAACAGTGAGAGTTCCTAACAACTAGTTTTACATCCTAATAATTGATATATTTGTTGAATGACAAAATCAATTAAAAATAATATTAAAAACATTGCTTTTATTATTTTATTAGCAATGTTTTTTTCATGTACTAATAATGTTAAAGAGGTGCGTGACTTTTTAGCTGATAAAAACTTACCTATTGGAGAAGCTTACGATATAAATTTAAAACATACCGATTCAGGTAGAATTGATATTAAAATGAAAGCTAAATTAATGCTTGATTTTAGTAATAGAACAAAACATCCTTATTCTGTTTTTCCTAAAGGAATTACTATAACTACTATAGATAAAAATGGCGATTCAATTACTATAAAAGGAGATTATGCAAGAAGTTTTGCTAAAACAGAGGTTTCAGAAATTAAGCATAATGTTTCTATAGATAATTACGCACAAAAAAATCGATTAGAAACAAATCAAATTTATTGGGACCAAAAAACGCATTATTTTTTTACTGAAGATAAATTTGCATTTTATACCTTAACCGATACGATTTACGGAGTTGGTTTTGAAGCTACTGAAGATTTAAAACATTGGTGGGTAAAAAACCAAACAGGAGCACTAACTATAAAAGAATAAAACATGAATAAAATTTGGAAATTTTTTGAATACGGATATTTAATAATTGCAGTTGTTTTTATTGTAGAAACATTCTTAAATTGGGGAAGTGATAAAGTGTATTTTTTTGCATTATTTTCAGTTTTATCCCTAGGAATGTTCTTCTTTAGAAGACATTTCAGGAAAAAATTTGAAAATAGAAATAACCAATAAATGGAAACCGAAATTGCTATCATATTTATTTCAATGTTACTTTCGGCATTTTTTTCAGGAATGGAAATTGCTTTTATTTCATCTAATAAATTTCAGGTAGAATTAGAAAAGAAAAAAGGCGATTTTATCTCTAAAATTTTATCGAAAATAACGGTTAAATCTACCAAGTTTATTACTACAATGTTAGTAGGAAATAATATTGCGTTGGTGGTTTATAGCTTTTTTATGGGGAAATTTATAGTTGGTTTTTTACCAGAAGATCAATTTAATGGGTTTACCATTTTATTAATTCAAACCATAATTTCAACATTAATAATTTTAGTTTTTGCCGAGTTTTTACCTAAAGCAATTTTCCGTATTTACGCAAATGAAACCTTACGGTTTTTTGCTCCGCTAACCTATTTATTTTATATAGTTTTTCATTTTATTTCTGATTTTATAACTACTATCTCCGATTTTATTTTAAAAATTTTCTTTAATACGTCAAAAGATAGTTTTCATACAGAATTTAGTAAAGAGGAATTAGGAATTTATATTACGGAACAATTAGAAAACAAAAATGAAAATGAGGTAGTAGATTCTGAAATCCAAATTTTTCAAAATGCACTAGATTTTGATAATGTAAAATCTCGTGAAATAATGATTCCTCGTACAGAAATTGTAGCTGTAGATATTTCAGAAAATATAAATAATATTAAAAAACTATTCATTGAAACAGGCTATTCTAAAGTTATTATTTACCAAAATTCTTTAGATAATATTTTAGGATACGTCCATGCTTTTGAACTATTTAAAAGGCCAAAAAATTTAAAAAGTATTGTTTTACCAGTTGAATTCGTTCCAGAAAGTATGCTAATTAATAATTTGCTAAATATTTTAACCAAAAAGAAAAAAAGTATTGCAGTAGTTTTAGATGAATTTGGTGGAACTTCGGGTATTATTACTGTAGAAGATATTGTAGAAGAATTATTTGGCGAAATTATAGATGAACATGATACCGTTGAATTATTAGAGAATAAAATTAATGATCGTGAATTTGAGTTTTCTGGTCGTTTAGAAGTTGATTTTTTAAATGAAAATTATAATCTTAATATCCCTGAAAATGAGGCTTATGAAACCTTAGGAGGCTATATTGTATATCATCATGAAGATATTCCTAAGCAAGACGAAATCATTGAAATTAATAATCTATATTTTAAAATGATGAAAGTAGATTCTTCTAAAATAATGGAAGTTTACGTTAAAGTTTTAGATAAAGAGAATTAATTATTATTTAAATTAAAAAATAATTACCTAAACCTATTAAATATAGCCATTTCACTTTTATAATTAAATACTTAATTGTATTTTCGCAAACTGTAATAAAAGAAAACTATAATGGCAATATTATCAAAAATTAGAGATCGCTCTATGTTTTTAATCCTAATTGTAGGATTAGCACTTTTCGCATTTGTATTAAACCCAAGTTCTATTCAACGTTTTTTTAGTGCAAGTAAGTCTAATGAAATTGGAGAAGTAAACGGAGAAGTTATTGGTAGAGAGGATTTTGCAAGTCAAGTTGAAAATTATCGTTCTAGATACGGATCAAGAGTTTCTCAAATGCAAGCAGTAAATGCAGTTTGGAATTCTACCGTTAGCGAGAAAATTTTTAAAACACAACTTAAAGAAGCTGGAATTGTAGTTGGTGAAAAAGATATTTGGGATGCAATGGTAGCTATGCCTGAAATTCAAAATTCCCCATTATTCAAAAATAAAGCTGGTCTTTTTGATGAAGAAAAACTAAAAGAATATGTTGCAACTTTAGAAGATGATGCAAAAGCTGGAGATACAAAAGGTTGGACAAACTGGTTAAATACCGAAAAACAGATAAAACAAAATTTAGAAAGACAGGCATATACAACTTTGGTAAGCGCAGGTTTAGGAACTTCATTAAAAGAAGCAGAAAGAGATTATATATTTAATAACCAAAGCATAAGTGCAAATTATGTATATATGCCTTACAGTTTAATTCCAGATAGTTTAGTAACCGTTACTAAAGCTGATATTTTAAACTATGTAAAAGATAATCCAAAAACTTACAAGCCAGAAGCAACACGTTCTATTAAATATATAAAATTTGATATTGTTCCTTCTAAAGCTGACGAAGAAGCTGTAAAAGCTAACGTGGCATCTTATATAAATGATAAAGAGGAGTATAGTAATGCAGCTAAATCTATTATAAAAATTCCAGGTTTAAAAAATGCTACAAATTATGAAGACTTTTTAGTAGAAAATAAATCAGATGTTTTATTAGATAACTCATACAAATATGAAAATCAGGTTCCTCAAGCAGTATCAGAAGAAATATTTAATGGTAAAGTAGGAGATGTATTTGGACCTTATAAAGAAAATGAAACGTATAAAATTTCTAAATTAGTTGAAGTATTACAATTACCAGATTCTGTAAAATCAAGTCATATAATTGTACCATTTAAAGGTGCGGTTCGTTCAACATCTACTAAAACACCAGAAGAAGCTAAAAAAACTGCAGATAGCATTTATAATTTAGTAAAAAATAGTGATGCTAAATTTAAAGAAATTGCAGATAAAATTAATTCTGATGGAACAAAAGGAAAAGGAGGAAGTATTGGTTGGGTAACTAAGGACCAAGCTTTTTCACCATCATTTGACAAAGATTTCGCAAATTTCATTTTTAAAAATAAAACAGGAAGTATTAAAGTGGTAAAAACTGCTTTTGGTTACCATGTTATTAAAATTAATGAGCAGACAAAATATAAGAAAGCTGTTAAACTAGTAACTTTTGCACGTTCTATTGAGCCTTCAGAAGATACTGAGAATTTTATATTCCAACAAGCAGAAACTGTTGCGTCAAAACTTTCTGAAGGTAAAAAATTAGATGAAATAGCTAAAGCTGATGGTTATAAAGTACAATCAGCAGTTAATTTAAAAGCTTTATCTGAAACTGTGCCAGGTATGGGAGCGCAACGTCAAATTGTAACTTGGAGTTTTAAACCAGAAAGAGAACTTAATAATTCAAAACGTTTTGATATTAATATTGGTGAAAAACGAGGTTATGCAGTTGTAGTATTAACTGGAATGACTTCTGCAGATGAAATTTCTTTAAATTCATCTATTATTGCTAAAGTTAGACCGTTACTAATGAACAAGAAAAAGGCAGAATTATTAAAAGATAAAATTAAAGGAAATACTTTAGCAGATATTGCTAAAAATGCTAATACTACAGTACGTTCTGCAAATTCTGTATCTTTAGCTAGTCCGTTAATTTCTGGAGTAGGTAATGAGCCAGCAGTTGCAGGAGCAATGTCAACATTACCTTTAAATAAAGTTTCTCCAGCAATAGATGGTGCAAAAGGAGTTTTTGTAGTTGAAGTTACTAAGCGTGAAGATCCTGTTAAATTAGATAACTATAATGGGTTTAGAAATAATATAACTAAAAAGTTACAAGGAAGAAGTTATCAATTATATCAGGTTTTACAAGATAATGCTGATATTACAGATAATAGAGCTAAATTCTATTAGTATTAAATTATAAACATAAAAAAAGGCGAACAATTTGTTCGCCTTTTTTTATGTCTTAATTTTAAGTTTTTATCTATTCATAGATATTAAAAACTCCTCATTCGAGTTTGTATACTGAATTTTATCTTTAATAAATTCCATTGCCTCTACAGGATTCATATCCGCTAAGTATTTGCGCAGAATCCACATACGTTGAACTGTTTTAGGTTCTAACAATAAATCGTCTCTACGGGTGCTAGATTTAACTAAATCAATAGCTGGGTAAATTCTTCGGTTAGCAATGTTTCTTTCTAACTGTAACTCCATATTACCAGTTCCTTTAAACTCTTCAAAAATTACTTCATCCATTTTTGAACCAGTTTCAGTTAAGGCTGTAGCAATAATAGATAAGGAACCACCATTTTCAATATTACGAGCCGCCCCAAAAAAGCGTTTCGGTTTGTGTAAAGCATTTGCATCAATACCACCGGATAATATTTTTCCTGAAGCAGGAGCAACGGTATTGTATGCTCTAGCTAAACGGGTAATTGAATCTAAAAGAATAACTACATCGTGGCCACATTCAACTAAACGTTTAGCTTTTTCTAAAACTATATTAGCAACTCTAACGTGTTTTTCAGCTGGTTCATCAAATGTAGAAGCTACAACTTCACCTCTAACACTACGTTGCATATCTGTAACTTCTTCTGGACGTTCATCAATTAATAATATTATTTGATAAACTTCTGGGTGATTTGAAGCTATTGAATTTGCAATATCTTTAAGTAACATGGTTTTACCGGTTTTAGGTTGAGAAACAATCATTCCTCTTTGACCTTTACCAATAGGTGAAAATAAATCCATGATTCTAGTGGAAAGTGTACTATTTTTACCAGCTAGATTAAATTTTTCTTTTGGAAATAATGGAGTTAAATGTTCAAACGAAACTCTATCTCTAACCACATTTGGATTTAATCCGTTAATTTTTGAAACTCTAATTAAAGGAAAGTATTTTTCGCCTTCTTTTGGAGGTCTAACTACACCTTTTACGGTATCTCCAGTTTTTAAGCCAAATAATTTAATTTGAGATTGCGATAAATAAATATCATCAGGAGAAGATAAATAATTATAATCGGATGATCTTAAAAATCCGTAACCATCTGGCATCATTTCTAAAACACCTTCACTTTCAATAATGCCATCAAATTCATAATCAGGATCTCGATAACGATTTCCGTTATTTATACGTTGACCTTTTTGTTGGTTTTGTTGTTTACTTTTATGCGGTTGATTTTTATGCGTGTTATCTCCCTGTTTTCTTGGGGGATTTGCAGGAGTACTCTTTTTAGTGTTCTCGTTCTGTTTTTGAGGTCTATCCTGATTTTTGTTTTGTAAAGGTTTTGTATTGTCCTTTTCTTGAGGATTAGACTCTTTTTTAACCACTGGTTTTTCCGGTTTATTTGGAAGTGGCTTTTTGCTTTTAGGCGTACTATCTACTTGAGTTGCTGGTTTTGGAGCTTTATGTTCCACGGGTTTTTCAGCTTTTTCAGATGTTTTTAAATTTATAGATAGTTGACTGTCTTCCTTTTTTTGAGTTTCAGGAGAAGGTTTAGGTTTTTTAATAATTCGTTTTCGTTTTGGTTTGTTCTCTAAAGAATTAATTTCTTTTTTAACAACTCTGGAAGGAGCAGCAGCTTGAATATCTAAAATTAAATAGACTAAATCTAGTTTTTTTAAATGACTGTACTTTTTTGCACCTATAGTTTTGGCAATTTCTTGCAACTCAACTAAGGTTTTCTCCTTTAATTGGGATATTTCAAACATTATAGTAAGTATATTTTAATTGTGTAAAAATCGTTTTATGTGTCCTATATTTTTCTAAGGACTGTTTTGTGAATAAATTTTGTGGTAATTAGTTTGTTTTAGTTGTAGTTATGTATTTGTTTAAATACACAATGTTATGCAAATATATAAATTTATTTTATATAATTAATCTTTTATTTCTTTAAAAATAAACCGTATTTTTGCCACTAATTATTTAAAAATGATTCAAAGAATACAAACTATTTATTTATTATTAGCTGCATTTTTGTCCGCAGGCTTAATCTTTTTGGTTAATTTATGGATAACTATGTCAGGAGATAAATTTTTTGTTATGGATGCTTTTAATACAAACAATACAGTATTAAAAAGTATGGCCGTTTTATTCTTTGCATCTGGTTTATTAGCCTTTATTACCATTTTTTTGTTTAAAAATAGAAAATTGCAATTTGTAATGGGGCGAATTATTATTTTGATCAATTTTATTTTATTAGGTATTCTCGTATATTTTTCACAAAACTTATCTGGAGAAATTAAAATTTCTGAGAAGGGTATTGGGCTATTAATTCCAATTGTAACTATAGTAGTTATCTCTTTAGCTAATAAAGCTATAAAAAAGGATGAAGAGCTTGTAAAATCTGTTGATAGATTACGTTAATCCTAACATCTTAGTATATTTAGTGCAAAAAAACCATTTCGTAACAGAAATGGTTTTTTTATAACGGTTTACCGTGATAAGAAAATATCACTATTTTTGGGTATAAAATTAGGAGGTTAATTACATACATTTGAAAAAGGGAAAATATTGGAAAAGATAAAAGTTCATATTGCAGACGATCATCAACTATTAATTGATGGTATAATTGCGGTATTATCATCCGAAAAAAACATAGAAGTCGTTGGGCAATCCTTAAATGGCGAAGATGTAATTAATTGGTTTAATAAGAATACTGCGGATATCTTAATTTTAGATATTAATATGCCAAAAATTGATGGAGTTGGCGTTCTGCAATTTTTTTTAGATAAAAAATTAGAACAAAAAGTTATTGTACTTTCTAGCTATGATGATACAAAACTTATAAAAGAAGTTTTAAAAATTGGTTCTAGTGGTTTTTTAGCTAAAAATAGTGCGGCCGAAAACATTGTTGAAGCTATTAATACTGTTTATAATGGTGAGCAATATTTTAGTAAGAATATTCAAAATAAGTTGAATGCTACTTTTACTAAAAATAGAGTAAAGAATAAAGAAGAATCTAATAAAAATGCTTTTTTTAGTACGTTAACTCCTCGTGAAATAGAAGTTTTAAAATTAATAGCAGAACAATATAATTCAAAAGAAATCAGTAAATTACTTCACATTAGTATAAACACAGTTGAAACTCATAGAAAAAAATTAATTGCTAAGTTAAATGTTAAAAATGTAGTAGGCTTAGCAATCTATGCAGTTAAAAACAATATTGTTTAATTTTCCTTTTACCTAAATGAAATATTTAAAACGTATTATACTCGTTATTTTTATTGGATTATTTTTTGTTTGTAATATTTCTGCAAAAAATTCAATTAATTCTTTTCAAGCTCCAATTGATTTAAAGAATAAAAAATTAAAAGATATTCAAAAATTAATTGATAAGAACGAAATTGAAGAGGCACTTCAAAAATTGTATAAAGTAATTGACGAAGTAGAAACCAAAAAAGATACACTTGCTATTATCAATAGCCATAGAATGTTAGCAGATATTTTACGTGAAAATGGAGATTATAAAAAATCTAATTTAAATTATAGCAGAATAATTCCTTTAATTAAAAACGACTTTGAAACTTTACAGTATGTTTATTTTAAAAAAGGCGGAAATTTTCAGTTAGACGCAAATGTCGATAGTGCTTTGGTAAACTATTTAAAAGCTGTAGAATTAAGTAAAAAAGTACAAAATAAAGAAGATTTAAAAGCCAAAATACATAGTAATTTATCAGGCATTTATTATTTAAAAGAAGATTATAATAAGGCAATAACTCATTCAAAAATTGCTGCAAAATATCAAAAAATTCTTGGTAATACACAAATTGAAGCTGGTATATTAAATAACTTAGGAAGCATTTATTATATGCAAGGCAAGTACAATGAAGCACTTCAAATGTTTCAAAAAGCACTTGCACTGGTTGGCAATGGGCAAGAAGAGTTGGATAAAAAAACTAGAAGATCTGCTTTTATTAATATAGCATATGCTTACAGTGGATTAAAAAATTACAAAAAAGCATTTGAATATCAAGATAAATATACAGTTGTAGATGATTCTTTAAAACAAGAATTAAAATATAAAGAAATTGCCGAGATAGCATCAAAATATAAAGTTGCTAAAATGGAGAAGGAGGCTGAAATTGAAAAAACAAAACGTTTAAAAGCAGAATTACTTTCAGAAGGTTTAATAATAGCTTCCATTTTATTGTTAATAGCAGTCTATGTATTTTATAAATTAAATAAACTTTCTAAAAAGAATTATAAGCTTCAAATGGAACAAGGATTGTTAGTACATAAAGCAAATATAGACAAAGTTAAAAGTGATGCCCAATCTAAAATATTGGTGGCTACTTTAGATGGTAGATTAGGAGAGCGAAAACTAATTGCAGAGGTTTTACACGATAATGTTAGTGCTTTGTTATCAGCAGCCAATTTACATTTGCAAGCTAGCAAAAAACAGTTAGGAAAAAATGCTCCAATAGAAATTGATAAATCTCAATTAATTATCTCAGATGCATCTAATCAAATTAGAAATTTATCACATAAATTTATGTCTTCCATTTTATTAAAATTTGGATTAACCGCAGCAGTTCAAGATTTGTGCGATAAAACTTCAAATTCTACTTTAAATATTAGTTTAAACTCTAAAAATATTACTCGCTTTAATCAAAACTTTGAAATTAAAATGTTTAATATAATTAATGAAATAGTTAATAACATTTTAAAGCATAGTAAAGCTCATAACGGAATGGTTAAGCTTGAGCAACTTAATGGCAACTTACAAGTTGTTATTTTTGATGATGGTATTGGGTTTAATGTAGATGAAATTAGAGGTAAAGATGGCGTTGGACTTAGTCAGGTTGAAGCGCGAATTCATGTTTTAGGAGGTCTAATTAATATTAAATCATCAAAAACAGGTACTCGGATATTTATTTCAGTACCAATTGTATATTAATTTCTTTTAAATTCAATAATTTCTAAGTTAGAAATTTTATCTTGATCTATTTGAAACCTAAGCATTGTTCTAACTTTATGAAATCCGTGTTTGCCAATTGCGCCAGGATTTAAGTGTAACGTATTTAACTTTTTGTCAAACATCACCTTTAAAATATGAGAATGTCCGCTGATAAATAAAGTAGGAGGATTACGTTGAATTTCTTTTCTAATTCTAATATCATAATGGTTTGGATAACCGCCAATATGAGTCATCCAAACAGATATTTTTTCTATATTAAATTTTAAATCTAACGGATATTCAGCTTTAATCAGATAATTGTCAATATTACCATAAACGGCACGTAAAGGTTTTAATTTTTTAATTTCATCTACAACTTCTAATGAACCAATATCGCCAGCATGCCAAACTTCATCGCACTGTTTTACATACTTTAACATTTGCTCATCAAGGTAGCTATGTGTATCTGATAAAAGAAGAATTTTTTTCATTTTACAACCAAAAAACAACTAACAAATATGGTGTATATTTGTAGTAGTACAAAAATAACATTTCAGTTGAGATATTTTATAAAACTTGCATATAAAGGCACTAATTATCACGGTTGGCAATATCAACCTAATGCGATTACAATTCAAGAGTTAGTTAATAAAGCTTTAAGCACTTTATTAAAATCTACTATTGATGTGGTTGGAGCAGGTAGAACGGATGCAGGTGTGCATGCTACAGAATATTATGCACATTTTGATGTAACTGAAGAAATTAAAACTGAAGAGTTAATTTATAAAGTGAATGCCATTTTGCCAAATGATATTGTAGTTTATAATATATTTAAAATAAGCGATGATTTACATGCAAGGTTTGATGCAACTTCTAGAAGTTATGAATATCGTATTTATTTAGGTAGAAATCCGTTTGAAATAGATACAACTTGGCAAATAATTCATAAAAAACTTGACATAGAAGCGATGAATGAAGCTGCTAAATTGTTATTTAATTATGAAAATTTTAAATGTTTTTCGCGTTCAAATACCGATGTAAGAACTTATAATTGTAAAATAAAAAAAGCAGAGTGGAAATTAAACGAAACTAATTTAATTTTTTATATTACTGCAGACCGATTTTTAAGAAATATGGTTAGAGCTGTTGTAGGCACTTTAATAAATGTTGGTACAGGAAAAACAACATTAGATGATTTTAAAAAAATAATTGAAAGTAAAGATAGAAGTAATGCAGGTCCTTCTGTTCCAGCAAAAGGATTGTTTTTAACTGAAATTACCTATCCAAAAAACATAATAAATGAGTAAAAAAGTATCAGGAAAAGCTTTTGATGTAAAAATTTTTAAACGCTTAATGAGTTTTGCGATTAAGTATAAACAGCAATTTATTGTTGGTATTGTTTCGGCAATATTATTGGCTTTGGTAGCAGTTGTTAGGCCTATACTACTTCAAAAAATAGTACATGTTTATTTTAAAGATAATGATAAAGTTGGTTTACTAAATTTTTCATTATTAATGATTGTGTTTTTAATAGCAGAAGTTATTTTGCAGTTTGTTTTTATTTATAAAGTAAATTGGTTTGGTCAGCATATTATAAAAGATATTAGAGAGCAACTTCAAAAACATATGTTGCAGTTTAAAATGACTTATTTTGATAACTCTTCAGTTGGGAAATTAGTAACGCGTTTAGTTTCGGATACTGAAACTATTGCTCAGTTTTTTGGACAAGGATTATTTATGATAATTAGCGATTTATTAAAAATGTTTGTTGTAGCTATAGTCATGCTTTGGATGAATTGGAAACTAGCTTTAATTGCATTTATCATATTACCAATTTTAATTTATGCAACTAAAATTTTTCAAATAGCAATAAAAAGCGCCTTTCAAGAGGTAAGAAAACAGGTAGCAAATTTAAATGGTTTTGTGCAAGAACGAGTTACTGGAATGAAAATTGTTCAGTTGTTTAACCGTGAAAAATTAGAATATGAAAATTTTGTAAAAATTAATGATAATCATAAAAAAGCACATATTAGAACGGTTTGGTATTATTCTATTTTCTTTCCAATTGCAGAAATTTTATCTTCTATTGCGGTTGGTTTAATGGTTTGGTTTGGCGGGTTAGATATTGTAAGTTCAGGAACTACAAATGTTGGAGAAATTATAGCTTTTATAATGATGTCGCAAATGTTATTTAGACCACTTCGTCAAATTGCTGATAAATTTAACACTTTGCAAATGGGTATGGTTGCTGGAGACAGAGTGTTTGAAGTTTTTGATACAGAAAGCCAAATTAATAATACAGGAACATTAAAAGCAGAAAAATTTAAAGGAGATATTTCTTTTAATGATATTTATTTTAGTTATGTAAAAGGAGAAGAAGTAATTAAGGGGATTTCTTTTAATGTAAATGCAGGTGAAACTGTAGCTATTGTTGGGGCAACAGGAGCTGGAAAATCTACAATTATTAATTTAGTGAATAGATTTTATGAAATAGATTCGGGTGAAATTTGTATTGATCAAAATAATATAAAACAGTATGATTTAGAATCGTTAAGAAACCAAATAGCTATTGTTTTACAAGATGTATTTTTATTTTCAGATTCTATTTATAATAATATTGTTTTAAATGATGAATCTATTTCTTTAGATGAAGTTAAAAGGGCAGCCAAAGAAATTGGAATTCATGATTTTATAATGAGTTTGCCTAATGGTTATAATTATAACGTTAAAGAAAGAGGCGTTATGCTATCTTCAGGACAAAGGCAATTAATTGCTTTTTTACGAGCTTATGTTAGTAAGCCAAGTATCCTAATTTTGGATGAAGCAACTTCATCTATAGATTCGTATTCGGAAAAATTAATTCAAAAAGCTTTAGATAAAATTACACAATATCAAACTTCTATAATTATAGCGCATAGGTTAACTACGGTTAAAAAGGCAGATAGAATTATTGTTATGGATCATGGTAAAATTGTAGAACAAGGATCGCATTTACAACTGCTTCGAAAAAATGGATATTACAAAACGCTATACAATATGCAGTTTGCCAGTAATGTTGCTTAATTTAAATCGTAACGAATAGTTTCAATAAGTTCATTATTTGTTTTAAATAAAACAAATTCTCCATCTTTAAAATACGATATTTTTCCAGTTTCTTCGGAAACTACCAAACATAATGCGTCTGTTTTTTCCGTAATACCAACTGCAGCTCTATGTCTTAATCCAAAATGATTAGGTAACTGTTTTTGGGATAACGGTAAAACTATACGAGCAGCAACAATAAAATTTTCTTTAATAATTACGGCCCCGTCATGAAGTGGACTATTTTTATAAAAAATACTCTCTAAAATTGGTTCACTAATTTCAGCATTTAAATTATCTCCAGTAGATTTTACAAAATCTAAATTCTGATTTCTTTCTAAAACAATAATAGCTCCCATTTTTTTTTCGGCCAAAGCTTCGCAAGCTGAAATTATGGATTCAATATCCATAGTGGTTACAATTTCGCTTTGTAAAAATTTTAACTGTTTTAAAAAATTTCGTCTATGTGTAAAATTGGTAGAACCAAGCATTAATAAAAATTTTCTAACTTCAGGTTGAAAAACTATTAAAATGGCAATAGCTCCAACACTAATTAATGCGCCTAACAGGCCACTTAACATTTCCATTTGTAGCGCTTGTGTAATTTTCCAAATTAACACTACTAAAGCTATTCCAATAAAAATATTAATAGCTACGGTTCCTTTTAGCAATTTATATATGTAATATAATAAAACTGCAACCAGTACTATATCTAAAATATTTAGGAAAGAAAAATCTAAAAAATCTAACATGGAGCTTGTTTTTGTAAAAATAGAAAAAAGTTATGATAATAAATAGCTAATTGCAATTGCAATTTGGCACTTTGGTTTTGTTAAACACAAACATTTCATTGTCCACTTTAATTTTAGGAGTTTTAAGGTTGTTTATTAAAGTTAAATAATTTAAAAAATCTGCATATAATATATCTTCACTAAAATTTAAATGCAATAATGTAATTTTATTATCTGAAGAAAAATCTATAAAATCTAACAAAGTTTTTTTGAATTCAGAACGCTTAATTTCAGTATCATTTAAGAGTAATTGATTTTTACTAAAAGTTAAGTTGATGTTGTTAAAATTTATATACTTTTTAGGACTTTTTTTAATTACATATTTTGATAATAAACTATCTGTTTTAAAAGAAATGGAATCAAATGATATAAATGATAACTTTTTAGAAATGGTATCTGAATAGCTAAAATAATCATGCATTCCTTTTTTGGAATGGATAGAGTTTGCATGTTTATATTGTAGCTTATTTATAGAATTAATAATAGTTTTTAAAGGTAATCGTTTGTCTATATTGTAAATCCAATGCGTTGTAGCAATGGTATTTTTTCTATTAATGTCAGCTATAGTATCATTCTCATTTAAAGTAAAAAACATCCAAACTTCAGAATGATTGTATATAACTTTTTCAATTCCTTTATTGGGTAAAGTAGGTATTTTTATTTCTGTTTTTTTACAGCTAAAAAAGCTAACTAAAATTAGTAAGATTATTAGTTTCTTCATGAATTATTTTTTAACAAATCTACAATTTTAATACATTCCATAGCTTCTTTTACATCGTGTACACGCAAAATATTTGCGCCGTTCATTAAAGCAATAGTATTGGCAGAAGTAGTAGCGTTTAATGCAGATTGAGGTTCAATTTGCAATGGTTTGTAAAGCATAGATTTACGAGAAATTCCAGCTAAAGTAGGAACATCTAAGTTTTTAAACATTTGTAAATTATGTAAAAGTTGATAATTATGTTCTAACGTTTTTCCAAAACCAAAACCAACATCAGTAATAATATCATTAACACCTAACTTTCTAAGTTGTTCAATTTTATCAGAAAAATAAAAAAGCAATTCTTGAACAATATTATGGTAAGTTGGTTTCAATTGCATGTTTGTTGGATCTCCTTGCATATGCATTATTATATACGGAACTTGTAATTTAGCAACAGTTTTAAACATTTTTTTATCCAAATTTCCTCCTGAAATATCATTTATAATAGCAGCTCCATTTAAAACACATTGTTTGGCAACATTACTTCTAAAAGTATCAATAGAAATTATAATTTTAGGAAATGCTTTTACTAAAGTTGTAATTATAGGTAAAATACGATTTAATTCTTCTTCCTCTGAAATAGATTTAGCTCCTGGACGTGATGAATAAGCACCAATATCTATAAAAGTGGCGCCTTCTGAAATCATTTTTTCAACCTGATTAATTATATCTTTTTCGGAAGAATATTTTCCACCATCAAAAAATGAATCAGGAGTTAGGTTTAAAATCCCCATAACTTTAGGGGAAGAAAAATCTACCAATGTTCCGTTGCAATTTATGCTGTACATTAACTTACTACTTTATTAATAACTTTAGTTTTTTTTGGAGCTTTATAAGCATCCATTTTAGCAATTAATTCTTCAACTGTAGAAGCTATAATTAGCATTTCTTTATTAGATTCTTTTAAATATCCTTCAGTAACCATAACCTCTAATTGCTTAATTAAATGATTAAAAAAGCCATTAGTATTTAAAATTCCAACAGGTTTTTGTTCAATGCCTAATTGACTTAATGTTAAAGCTTCAAAAATTTCATCTAAAGTGCCAAATCCGCCAGGTAATGCAATATAACCACTTACTAATTTGCTAATAGTAACTTTTCGATCGCTCATCGTTTTAGTAACAATCATTTCTGAAATTTTGGCATGAGCCACTTCTTCATGACGAAGTAAACCAGGAATAACACCAATAACTTCTCCGTTTTTTTTCAGCATTGTATCGGCTAAAATTCCCATCATTCCAATTTTACCACCGCCATATACCAAGCTAATTTTATTTATTGCAAAATAGTTTCCTAATTTAATGGCTTCGTTTTTATAAATGTCACTAAATCCTAAACTAGAACCACAAAAAACGGCAATTTTCTTCATAATTATCAAGATGTTTTTTTATTCCTTAAATTTGTTCGAAATTTACGCAAATTAAAGTTACATGCAACAAACTTCAAAACAGTATAATCAGGTTGTTGAAAAATGCCGAAGCTTATATATTAATAAATTGAAAGACTATGGAAGTGCTTGGAGAATACTAAGATTACCATCGCTTACAGATCAAATCTTTATTAAAGCGCAAAGAATTAGGCAGTTACAAGAAAATAGTACAAGAAAAGTAGATGAAGGTGAAGTTTCTGAATTTATAGGAATTATTAACTATTCTGTAATGGCTTTAATTCAATTAGAAAAAGGAATTGCAGAACAACCAGATTTAAATGTTGAAGAAGCAACGGAGCTATTTGATAAGCATATTTCCATAACAAAGCAATTAATGGAAAATAAAAATCATGATTATGGTGAAGCTTGGAGAGAAATGCGTGTAAGCTCGTTAACCGATTTAATTTTGCAAAAATTATTGCGTGTTAAACAAATTGAAAATAATCAAGGTAAAACTTTAGTGTCGGAAGGAATTGATGCAAATTATCAAGATATGATTAATTATGCTATTTTTGCTTTAATTCATTTAAAAGAAAATAGCTAATGAAAATTTTGATCCAAATTTCTAGAGTAATAATTGGTGTTACATTTATTTTTTCAGGATTTGTAAAAATGATTGATCCGTTAGGCACCAGTTATAAGTTACAAGAATATTTAAGCGCCGATGTATTAAATATAGAAGGCTTAATTCATTATGCATTGCCATTATCGGTTTTCTTAATTTTTATAGAATTTTTTCTAGGAGTTTTATTGTTAATTGGCTATTTCCCTAAAGTTACAATTTGGGGTTTAGTACTGTTAATAGGATTCTTTTTGTTTTTAACTTGGTATTCCGCATATTATAATAAAGTTACGGATTGTGGTTGTTTTGGTGACGCAATAACTTTATCACCTTGGCAAACTTTTTACAAAAATGTATTCTTTTTAGTTTTAATACTTTTCCTACTATTTAATATAAGAGAAGTTAAACCTATTGGGGGTATCACTTTATTAAATTGGATATCTTTTTTATCCTTTTTAGGAAGTTTTACATTAATGTACTACGTGTTATTACATTTACCAATTATTGATTTTAGACCTTATGCTGTTGGAAAAAATATTCCTGCACAAATGCAATATATTGGCGATGAATTACCACCAGTACATGATTTTTTATTAGAATCTAATGAAGGGAAAGATTTAACAACTAAAGTTTTAGAATCTCCAAAAGTGCTTTTAGTGGTAATGAATACAATTACTAAAAGTAGAAAAACTGGTTTTAAAAACGTAAAAATAATTACAGATAAGGCTTTAAAAGAAGGTTATTTAGTTTATGCATTATCTTCTTCATTAAATGAAACATTTACAAGTTATAAGCAAAAATATGATTTCAATTTTGAAATGTTATTTTGTGATGAAACTACTTTAAAAACTATTATACGTGCAAATCCAGGTATAGTAATATTAAATAAAGGCACAGTTAAAGGAAAATGGAATGCAAGAGATATTGATAAAATTAATTTGTAGAATATGAAACAAGTCTTATTAGTCTTTTTTGGAGGAGGAATAGGAAGTGTTTCAAGATACTTATTAAGTAAATGGGTAAATAATTTTGAGACAAGCCTTCCGTATGGCACTATGTTGTCTAACGTGTTGGGAAGTTTGTTAATTGGACTTATTTTAGGGTATTTAGCTAAAACACCACACTTATCTCAAAGCCAATCATTACTTTTAGCTACTGGTTTCTGTGGAGGTTTTACTACTTTTTCCACTTTTGCATATGAAAATCACATATTTTTTAAAAATGGAGATTATCTTCATTTTTTCGCCTACACAATTAGCTCTTTATTGTTAGGTTTTACTGCAGTATTTTTTGGTTTGTATTTGTCAAAACTTCTTTAATATTTTAAAAACCTTATTTTTTTTACCTTCTTTTCTTTATTGAACAATAATTTTTATTGCAAATATTTTAATTAACCTATAAAAAATCAGGGTTAAAAATATAAAATATATAAAAACTAAAAATTAACCCCTGTAAAATTATGGGTTAAAAATATATAAATATATATTTGAAGCGAAATAACCCATAATATTTGTTTTGATTATGAAAAAAATAGAAACTATTATTCGAAAATCTAAATTCGACGAGGTAAAGGATGCTTTACATCAAATTGAGATTAACTTTTTTAGTTACTGGGATGTAACTGGTGTTGGTAACGAGAAACAAGGACATGTTTATAGAGGTGTAAGTTATAGTACAACAGATATACAACGAAGATTTCTGTCTATTGTAGTTTCAGACCCTTTATTAGATAGAACAATTGATGCAATATTAAAAGCTGCACATACTGGTACAGTTGGAGATGGTAAAATATTTGTTTCTGAAGTTATAGAATCTTATAGGATACGAACTAGAGAAAAAGGGGTTGATGCTCTTAAATAAAAATATTAAGAAACTAACTAATTAAAAAAATATATATAATGGATACAAATGCAGTATTGAACTTAATGTGGGTTGTAATTTCAGGGATTTTAGTGTTTTTTATGCAAGCTGGTTTTACACTTGTTGAAACGGGTTTTACTAGGTCAAAAAATGCAGGTAATATAATTATGAAAAATATAATGGACTTCTGTATAGGAAGTTTGTCTTTTTGGGCTTTAGGTTATGCACTTATGTATGGTGATGCCGTAGGTACATTTGGAGCATTAATAGGTAAACCTTCCTTATTTTTTAATAACCCTAAGGAAATGCATAGTTTATTTTTTCAAACTGTTTTTGCGGCTACATCAGCAACAATTGTATCAGGTGCAATTGCTGAAAGAACTAAGTTTTCAACCTATTTAATATTCTCGCTTTTAATGACCCTTATTATTTATCCAATATCAGGACATTGGGTATGGCAAAGTGGAGGATGGCTTTCTAAACTTGGATTTATTGATTTTGCAGGTTCTACAGTAGTACATTCTGTAGGAGGATGGGCATCTTTGGTAGCGGCAGTTATGGTTGGACCAAGAATTGGAAAATATGTAAATGGAAAGTCAAATGCTATTCCAGGGCATAATTTATTAATTGGAAGTTTAGGGATATTTATACTCTGGTTAGGTTGGTTTGGATTTAATGCAGGTTCTAAATTGGCAATTTCTGGTGACAATGCAAATGCTGTTGCAAATATAATTGTAACAACTAATTTAGCCGCCGCCGCCGCCGCTATAACTTCTATGTTTGTCACTTGGTATTCTTATGGAAAACCAGATATTTCAATGACATTGAATGGCGCTTTAGCAGGTTTGGTAGCAATTACAGCAGGTTGTGCTGCTGTTAGTCCAGTGGGAGCTGTAATTATAGGTTTTATATCAGGTGTTGTTGTGGTCTTTTCAATTGATTTTATAGATAAAAAATTAAAAATTGATGATCCTGTCGGAGCAATTTCGGTACATGGAGTTAATGGCGCTTTAGGAACTTTATTGGTTGGAGTATTTGCTAAGGATGGAGGCTTACTTTACGGGGGTGGATTTCATCTATTAGGTGTTCAAGCAATTGGAATTTTTACCATAGCAATTTGGGCAATGCTAGCTTCTTTTATTGTTTTATCTATTTTGAAGAAAGCTATGGGTTTAAGAGTTTCGAGAATAGAAGAAGAAGATGGTTTAGATAAACACGAACATGATATGAGTGTTTATAATTGATATTAAGTATTAGGTTAGTTAATTATTTTAAGTTTGGCCTATTCAGGAAAATTTCTGGGTAGGCTTTTTTAATTTTCTTTTTTGTAAGCTTTAACTCCTGCAAGTATTTCAACTTCTAAAGTGTTTTCTTTAGGCGGAATTGGGCAAGAAAACCTATGGCTATAAGCACAATATGGGTTATATGCTTTATTAAAATCTATTGTAATGGTTTTTGCATTTTTTGGAGGTAATTTTAAATCAATAAATCTACCACCACCATAAGTTGTTTTTCCATTAGATAAATCATTGAAAGGTAAAAATAGATAGTCATCATATTCAGGATTATTCATTAATTCTTGACTTCTGTACAGGTTTAATTTAAACTGTTTGCCATCTAATTGAAAAGAGGCAATAGCAAATTTTTTATATAACTGAATTTCTGTTGAGGTAGTTTGCATTTCCATTACAGGAGCATTTGGAGTATATTGTAAGGTTGCAATTACCTTGTATTTTTTATCTATCGGAAAGAAACTTAGCGACTTAAAATTTTGTAAATCTTCTTTAGTTAATGGAGATGTTTTTGGATTGCTATATTCAACATTTAATTTATATTGAAATTGTTTAACTTCATCAGAATAACTTAGTGCTTTTTTATGGCAGCCAACTATTACTAAAAATAAACAAGATAACAGTATTATTCTTTTCATGGATTTAAATTTCATCAAAAATAAGAATAAGCATTTTATATTTAAATTTAAATTGGAGAAATAGTAAAATAAAATTTTATTTGGCTATAAAATAAATTGATAAAAAACTATAAAATTTAGTTAAGTATTATTGTAGTTTAGCAAAATGATAAAAAAGACTGCCAAATCATATCAAAATTCATTTAAAGGACTTTCAAAAGAAGTTTGGTGGCTTGCATTAATTACCTTTATTAATCGTGCAGGAACTATGGTTTTGCCTTTTTTATCGTTGTACTTAACAGAGGATTTAAAATTTTCATTAGCACAAGTTGGAACTATTATGGCATTCTTTGGTGTAGGCTCATTATTAGGATCATGGCTTGGAGGAAGACTTACTGATAAAATAGGATTTTATCCTGTTATGTTTTGGAGTTTACTAATTACAGGGTTTTTATTTATTGGTTTGCAGTATGTTACTACTTTTTATGGTTTTGCTTTTGCTATGTTTTTTACTATGGTTATTGCAGATACATTTAGACCTGCAATGTTTGTGTCATTAAAAACCTATAGTAAACCAGAAAATCAAACCAGATCGTTAACATTAATACGGTTAGCAATTAATTTAGGTTTTTCATTTGGACCTTTTTTAGGAGGTATAATAATTGCGACTCTTTATTATCCAGGACTTTTTTGGATAGATGGTATTACTTGTATTGCCGCTATTATGTTAATGAGAATTGTGCTTAAAGAGAAAAAACCAGTATTAAGTAAAAATAATAATTTAGATAAAGAATTATCAATTTCTGTTTTTAAAGATAAATCGTACTTAATTTTTTTAGTAGTAGTTTTTTTAATGGGATTTATGTTTTTACAATTGTTTACTACAATGCCATTATATTATAAAGTAGATCATGGTTTAAGTGAAGTTGAAATAGGTTTATTAATGTCGGTAAATGGATTATTAATTTTTATTTTAGAAATGCCATTAATACATAGTATTGAGAAATCAACTTTGAATAAATTAAAAGTAATTACTTGGAGTTTGGTATTGTTTGTATTATGTTTTTACGTTTTAAATGTATCTAATTGGGTTGGTATTTTAATTGTAAGTATGGTGTTAATAACTTTTGGTGAGATGTTAGCATTTCCGTTTACAAATAATTTTGCTATGAATAGAGCTCCATCAGGTAAAGAAGGTAAATATTTAGCAATGTACACTATGGCATTTTCAATGGCTCATATTTTTAGTGCAAAAACAGGCATGGAAATTATTGAGCGATTTAGTTTTGAAACCAATTGGTACTTTATGGGAAGTTTAGGAATTGTAGCTGTTCTACTAATGCTTTGGTTACAAAAAACCTTACAAAATGAACCAAAAACTAATTAATTTTACTAATTTTTGAAATAATATTTATAATGTTTTTACTATCTTCAGCTGCATTTACTTTAGAATTTTTATAAACTATTTTTCTGTTTTTATCCAAAACAAATGTCCAACGAGATGCAGTAACACCTCTTGTTAATAAAAAATTATTGCCATTAAACTCTTTATTAATTGAACCGCCACTAGATGTTGGAACTCCAAATTTATTTGCAATTTTTCCTTTGGTATCAGAAAGTAACGTAAAATTTAAATGATATGATTCTTTAAAATGTTTTAAATTTTTAACCTCATCACCACTAACTCCAATTACCGTAACACCCATTTTTTCTAATTTAGTTTTATCATCTCTATAAGCGCAAGCTTCTTTTGTACAACCACTAGTCATTGCAGCAGGATAAAAATATACTACTAAAAAAGGGGAGTTAACTTCAGAAGACTTCCAAAGTTTTCCTGTTTCATTTAAAGCGGAAAAATCACCAATTTTATCACCTTTAGTAGGTTTGGTAGTATTTTGAGCAAAACTGTTATAGTTAAATGCTATTAAAAATAGACATAAATAAAAATATTTCATTTTTTTAGTTTAAGTAGTTAATGGTAAAAATAGAATTTAACTATTAAAGTTATCTAGTAAAATTGTTAAAATTTCTAAAGCAGCTTTAGAAATTTTAGTACCTGGACCATAAACACCAGCTACTCCTGCATCAAACAAAAAAGCATAATCTTGTGCAGGTATTACACCTCCAGCAATTACCATAATATCTTCTCTACCATATTTTTTTAACTCTGAAACAACCTGTGGAACTAGAGTTTTGTGACCTGCAGCTAAAGAGGATATGCCTAGTATATGCACGTCATTTTCTACAGCCTGTTTTACGGCTTCTTTTGGTGTTTGAAACAATGGTCCTATATCTACATCAAAACCTAAATCAGCATAACCGGTTGCAATTACTTTTGCACCTCTATCATGCCCATCTTGGCCTAATTTAGCTATCATTATTCTTGGTCTTCTTCCTTCTAATTCTGCAAATTTATCTGCTAAATTTTTAGCTTTTTCAAAATCTTTATCGTCTTTAATTTCTTTACTGTACACGCCGGTAATGGATTTTATAGTTGCTTTATATCTTCCGAATACTTTTTCAAGAGCACTAGATATTTCTCCTAAAGTAGCTCTTTTTTCAGCTGCTATTACAGCCAAATTTAATAAATTTCCTTCACCTGATTTAGCGCAATTAGTTAAATTCTCCAAAGCAATAGTAACTTCTTTTGAATCTCTATTGGCCTTTAAAGTGTTTAAACGTGCAACCTGAGATTTTCTCACCGCATCATTGTCTACTTCTAGAATCTGTAAATCATCTTCTTTTTCTAAAGTGTATTTGTTAATACCTACAATTATGTCTTGATTACTGTCAATTTTAGCTTGTTTTTTAGCTGCAGCTTCTTCAATTCGCATTTTTGGAATTCCTTTTTCAATTGCTTTGGTCATTCCTCCTAATTCTTCAACTTCTTGCATTAATTCCCATGCTGCATTTGCAATTTCTTCAGTTCTTTTTTCAATAAAAGTTGAACCAGCCCAAGGATCTACAGTTTTAGTAATTTTAGTTTCTTGTTGTATATATATTTGAGTGTTTCTAGCAATTCGTGCTGAAAAATCGGTTGGTAAAGCAATAGCTTCATCTAAAGCATTGGTATGTAAACTTTGTGTTCCTCCAAATGCAGCAGCCATAGCTTCAATAGTTGTTCGGGCAACATTATTAAAAGGATCTTGTTCGGTTAAACTCCATCCGCTTGTTTGACAATGTGTACGTAATGCTAACGATTTTGAATTTTTAGGATTAAATTGTTTTACCAGTTTTGCCCATAACATACGTGCGGCTCTTAATTTTGCAATTTCACTAAAATGATCCATTCCTATTGCCCAGAAAAAAGAAAGTCTAGGCGCAAAGGAATCAATATCCATTCCACTTGCCATACCTGTTTTTAAATATTCTAATCCGTCAGCAAGTGTGTAAGCTAATTCAATTTCAGGAGTTGCTCCAGCTTCTTGCATATGGTAGCCAGAGATTGAAATTGAATTAAATTTTGGCATATTTTTGCTGGTATATTTAAAAATATCTGCAATAATTTTCATGGAAGGTGTTGGTGGATAAATGTAGGTGTTACGCACCATAAATTCTTTTAAAATATCATTTTGAATAGTACCTGAAAGTTGATTTTCTAAGACGCCTTGTTCTTTTGCAGCTACAATATAAAAAGCTAAAATTGGCAAAACAGCACCATTCATAGTCATTGAAACCGACATTTGATCAAGTGGAATTTCATTGAAAAGTATTTTCATGTCTTCTACTGAATCTATTGCAACACCGGCTTTTCCTACATCACCTTGAACACGTTCATGATCAGAATCGTAACCTCTGTGGGTTGCTAAATCAAAAGCAACGGATAATCCTTTTTGCCCAGCAGCTAAATTTCTACGATAAAAGGCATTGCTTTCTTCAGCGGTTGAAAATCCAGCATATTGACGAATAGTCCAAGGTCGGCGAACATACATTGTAGAATATGGACCTCTTAAATTAGGAGCAATTCCAGCAATAAAATTTTCATGACTAAAAATTTCTTCTTTTGAGTTTTGATATTCAACCTTAAGTTTTGAAAAATCGTTACGCTTCATTTTTAAGTCTTTTTTGTTCTATTATTTCAGCTAATCGCTTTGGAATAATTGGAATAATACTGGTTTTTTTATAGTTTTTCTTATTGAAAATAGGTTTTTCTAATTCGTTTTTTAATTTTTCATCTTCTTGTATAAAAGAATTTGTTCCAACTAAAATAAGCTTATTTTCTTCAAAAAGTTGTTGTTCCTTTTGGGTATTTTCACTAATTTTTCGTTGAATGGTTCCTTCTTTTAATTGTTTTAAAAAGCCTCCACTTTTTTCAATATCTTTAAAAATAGAAAGCGATTTTTCTACTAATTGATTAGTAATTTCTTCAATATAATAAGAATTAGTAGCTGCTTCTTTGGCGTTTTTAAAATAACTTTCTTCTTTTAAAATTAATAACTGATTTCTAGAAATTCTGTCTCCAAAATCATTTTCGTTATGAAAAACTGCATCATATGAAATATTTGAAATAGTATTAGCGCCACCTAAAATACTACTCATACACTCCGTTGTTGTTCTTAACATATTTACGTTATAATCATAAATAGTTTTGTTTCTTAAACTTGGTTGCGCAAAAATTTGTGGATTTGTATTTTGGTTATAAGTTTCGGTTATTAATTTGTATAAATAACGGATAGCTCTAATTTTTGAAATTTCAAAAAAGTAATTACTTCCTATTGCAATATTAAATTGAATTTGATTAGCAATTTCTCCTCCAAATTGCGTTAAATATTCGTTTGCGTGAGCTAAACTATAGGCAATTTGTTGCACCATGTTTGCACCAGAATTTTGGTACAAATCTGCATTAACACTAAATAAATAATGTTTTTTAATTTTAGAAGATAATGTGGTTAAAATTTCAAAATCTTGTTTAAAATTATGAAACCAATTGCCGGTTTTGGCTAATTTACCAATAGGATCAATATTGAAATAAAAGGTTTCATTTTTTAGGAATTCGGATAAATTCAATAAAAAATCTTGGTCTAAAAAATTGAATTGAAATTGAAATTCACAATTTTTTTGGAGTAAGTTGTTAAAAAGCTCTTCAAAATTAAAAGGTTTATCTGCCTCAAATTTTAAAGAGTTAGCACCTTTTAATATTGCATCTGTTGATTTATTATTTGCATCTATTTCAGAGTCAATTTTAATGTTTTGGCAAATTTTAAAATCGGTTGTTACCGCTGGTATATTTAATTTTTTAAAAGTATCTAAATGATAGAATGGTTTTATGGTAATTCCTTCTAAAGTAGATGTTAAAAGGGTTTCATTATAGTCTGCTCCTTTTAAATCTACTTGTATTTTTTGTTTCCATTCGGCAGAGGTAACTGGTTTAAAATCGTTAAGTAAAGAAAGAGCCATGTTTATTTGTTTTTTATGGTATCGTATTTAATAATGTAAATATCCTCGTTTTCTTTTTTCATGTGATATTTTTCACGAGCAAATTTTTCTAGTTGTTTAGGGTTTTTTAAACTATCAATTATGCTTTTATCTTTAGCAATTTCAGTTTTATAATAGTTTTTTTCATTTTTTAGTTTATTGATTTCTTTGTTAAATTCATAATGAATAAGTATGGAGTTTTCATCGAAAAAAAACATCCAAATCATAAAAATAACTAAAATAATTACATATATATTAGTGATAAATTTTATTAGAGGTTTGTTTTTTAGTTGTTTAAAAGTCATATATTATAATTTGTGACTAATAACCGTTCTAACTATATCTACAGCTACCGTATTGTATCTATCATTTGGGATAATAATATCGGCATAATTTTTTGTTGGCTCAATAAATTGTTGGTGCATTGGTTTTAAAGTGGTTTGATATCTATTTAATACTTCAGAAATATCTCTTCCTCTTTCCTCAATATCCCTTCTAATTCTTCTAGTTAATCGTTCATCAGCATCTGCATGAACAAATATTTTAATATCAAATAAATCAAGAAGTTCTCGGTTGTTGAATATTAGAATTCCTTCCACAATTACTACTTTTCTAGGATGCGTAATTAAGGTGTCTTTAGTTCTATTATGTGTAATAAAGGAATAAACAGGTTGTTCAATAACTTCGCCAGATTTTAATCTAGTTAAATGATCAACAAGTAATTCAAAATCAATGGCTTTTGGATGATCGAAATTTATTTTAGTTCGTTCTTCATAGGAAAGGTTGTCATTTTGTTTGTAGTAAGAATCTTGAGAAATAACACAAACCTCACCGGCAGGTAATTCGTGTAAAATTTGATTAACAACTGTAGTTTTACCACTACCTGTACCACCAGCAATACCTAATATTAACATATATTTTCAAAATTAAATTTATACAAATTTAGGGAATAATTTTTTGATTAAAATGGTAGATTTATTTTTTTATGAATTTAAAATGGAAAGATATAATTTTAAATTTTAAGTCTAAAATCTATAGCCTATAATCGATTAAATTTAACTTTTATTATTGAAGCAAAGAAAAAATACGGAATGAATTTTATAATATGTATACAAAAAAACCTCTTTAAAAAAAGAGGTTTTTTTTGAGCCGATAGAGGGACTCGAACCCACGACCTGCTGATTACAAATCAGCTGCTCTAGCCAGCTGAGCTACATCGGCGTTAATAAGGCTGCAAATTAAATTACTTTTAAATTAATACACAAGTTTTTTATTGAAAAAAACTAAAAGAATTTCAAAATATATACTAATTAAGTACAAGAGGTGAAATTGATATATATCAAATTAGTTGAGTAATTAATAATTTGAATTGAGGAATATCATTTTGAAAAAAATTAACAAACTATAACTTTAGAAAAGTAATTAAAATTAGAAAGATTATGAGAAAATTTATAACTTTTATTATTTGTTTAAATGTTAGTTTTATCTCGTTTGCTCAAATATTTAACAATATAGATGAAATTTATCCTTTTTATGGAGATTTTGCAGCAATAAAAAAAGGAAATCAATGGGCTTTCATAAATAAAAATGGAGAAAAAGTAATTAATTTTAGAAATGATTTGGTTTTAAGTAATGTCACAACTGAAACTACACAACCAAAACCTTCTTCTTTTCCAATATTTAAAGATGGCAGATGTTTAATAAAAAGAGAGATTGATGGGAAATATTACTATGGATACATAGATAAAAAAGGCAATGAAGTAATAACTCCACAATATTTAAATGCTTCAAACTTTTTATACGGTTATGCAATTATTGTTAAACATTTAAAAGATACTATTGGGTATAATGAAGTGTTAAAAAAGAATGTAGTTTCTTATAAGTTAGAAGAGTACATTATTGATACAAAAGGAGAAATAGTAAAATATTTACTTACTAGAAATTATATAAAATCTAAAAATACTCTTAAAATTCAATCAAAATTTATAGCCCCACATTTAATTGCTGTTAAAAATGAAGACAATAAATGGGATATTTATAATTTTTAACTTAAACATAAAATATTATGGCACTAAATTTTAATCAGTTTGCAAGTGAGGCAAATGTATTTTTAAATGAATATGCAAAAAAATTGAATTTAAATGAGGATACAGACAAAGCTGGAAGAATTTTGAGTTCTATTTTGCATGGTCTTAGAGAAGTAATTTCTATAGAAGAATCTATTCAACTTATAGCACAATTTCCGATGTTTTTAAAAGCAGTTTATGTTAATGGATGGTCATTACATAAAAAAAATAAAGTTAAAAATTCGGAAGAATTTATCGATTTAATTAGAGAGTTTGATGGTAAAACGTCTTTATATGACTTTGCTAATGATGATATGGCTGAAAATTATATTGTTATTACATTTATTATGCTACGAAAATATATTTCTTTAGGAGAATTAGAAGATATAAGATCTGGACTACCTAAAGATATAAAATCGTTAATATATGATAATATTATGTTCTAAATCTTTTTAAAATGACAGCGTCAGATATATATGATGAACTGTATATTAAATTAGATACGGTTAGTTTAAAAGGAAATTTAAGACTTGTTGATAATAGCAAAGGAATTATAATTTTTTCACATGGAAGCGGAAGCAGTAGGTTGAGTGTTAGAAATAATTACGTTGCAAATTTGCTTAAGGAACAAGGTTTTTCAAGTTTACTTTTTGATTTGTTAACAGTTCAAGAAGATAAAATATATGAGAATAGATTTGATATTGAGTTGCTTACAAATAGATTAGTTAAAGTAGCTAAATGGGTTCTTAAACGTAAGGATTTAAAACAATTACCAATTGGTTTTTTTGGGGCAAGTACAGGCGCTGCTTCTGCTTTAAAAGCTGCGGTAAAATTAGGCGATACAGTAAAAGCAGTTGTATCAAGAGGAGGTAGGCCAGACCTAGCCATGTTAAGTTTGAAATACTTAAATACACCAACACTTTTAATAGTTGGAGGCAATGATGACATCGTAATTGATTTAAATAAAAAAGCAAAAGAAGCTATTTTTGGAATTTGTGAATTAGAAATAATTGAGGGAGCAACACATTTGTTTTCTGAGCCAGGAAAACTAGAAGAGGTTGCAAAATTAACAAGCAATTGGTTTAATAGATATCTAACTACTAAATAAAAGGGTTTGTAATGTATATTAACAGAGAAGAAGCAGGAAATTTATTAGCTGAAAAATTAATAAATTATAAAAACAGTAAAAATACAATTATTGTTGCTATTCCTAGGGGAGGAGTTCCTATAGGCTATGAAATTGCAGAAAAATTAAATTTACCTTTAGAAGTAGCACTTTCTAAAAAAATTGGACATCCGTTTAACAAAGAATTTGCTATTGGAGCAGTTACATTAGAAAGTAGAATTTTAAGTGATGAAGCAGATACAGTTTCAAAAGAATACATTGAAGAAGAAACGGAACGAATTAGAAATTTATTAAAGAAACGAGTTGAACTATATTATGGAAGTAAAAAATAGTTAAATTTCAACAATAAAATTATTATAGTTGTTGATGATGGTATTGCAACTGGTAATACATTATTATCATGTATAGAACTTATTTCACAACAAAAACCTTCTAAAATTATTGTAGCCTTACCTGTGGCACCTCTTTCCGCGCTAGAGAAAATAGACAAATTATCTGTAGTTAACGATACTATTTGTTTACTTGTTCCAAGAAATTTTCAGGCAGTAGGTCAGTTTTACGAAGAATTTTATCAGGTTGATGATAATAAAGTAATAACATTATTGAAAAAAGCCAACAATAAATTTATAAGCCAATTTTTAAAGTAATTGTGGGGTGTGCTTTGGTTAAAATCATATTATTTTGTGGTAAATATATCTTTTGAATTTGTACACTTATAGTTGCTGCTTTTCGGGCATTACTGCTTGAACTTATAAAAAAAGGAATACTAACTAAATCAGTAATTAAACCTCCTACAAGTAAAAAAGCTCCTGTTTCAAAATCTGAGTTATTATTATCAAACAAACTTGAATTATTTCCTACAATTACACCAACAACCGCCATAGTTGTTCCACCAGCTAACAACACCCAGCCAACTGTTTTTTGATTTTTACTTTTTTGTAAATAATCAGCTTTTGATAATTTAAAATCTTGTGTTTGACTAAAAGAATTTACAGTTAAAATAGATAGAACAATTAGGAAAATTAATCTTTTCATATCGGTAGTTTTATGCCTACTTTAAATTTTCGGCGTTTTAAATTCAGTTCCTTTTAAATAGAAATAGGGAACTTTAAAGTTCCCTATTTCCTTAAGAGTTTAATTTTACAATTGTATATAATTGTATTTTAATATTCATTTTATTTCTAAAGTGAAATAAAACCTTAATTAATAAAACTGTATTTTTAAACTCTACATTTAATTCAAATTATTTTGCAATAAGAAGAACTTATTTTTACTTTAGATAAAACAGGAGGCCGAAACCTCCTGTTTCCACATTGAAGTGATTAGGGCTAATTTTGAATAACCATAAAACTTAATAGTTTCAATTTCTACAAATTAAATCAAACCTTTATAGTACTCAACTTTACCTTCTCGCTTCAATTGTATTAATTTCAATTATTTATTTGAATGAACTTTATTTTATGCGATAAAAATAGTTATGAAATTTTTGCTGTGAAATGATTGAAATCAATGTTGTGTATGATTGTTATCAGTTTAATAATCAAATTGTAACAAACTTGAATATATATTTATAAAATGTAATTATTATTCATGTAACACAAAAAAAGGAATATCGGTATGATAACTTATTTCTGTAACTGTTGGTTTAAATAGAATTCGTTGGAAAATATTTAAGTTTTTCGCAATCATAACAATCATATCAATATCTCTTGATTCTACAAAGCATTGTACACCTTCTTCTATTTTAGAATTAGTAATTTTATGAAAACTATGTTTTTCAAAAGCAAAAAAATCTTCTAAAAGTTCTTTATTTTCAATTTGAAAAGAAGTTAATTCCTCACTTTTCTTAGCAACATGCAAAATTCTTAAAGAAGACTTAAACATTTTTACCAAATTAGCAATGCTATCTAAAATGCTTGAATGGTAATAAAGATTATAATCTGTTGGAAAAGCAATTTCTTTTATTGGTTTAAATTGTGCATTCTCTGGAATTATTAAGGTTGGACATTTAATTCGAGTAATTAAGTCCGCAGCATTACTTCCAATAATTACTTCTTGTAACCCTGAAGCACCTTTAGTTCCCATAATTATAAGGTCTATTCCCTTTTCTTCAATTTGTTCTTTTATAGCTTCAATAAAAAAGTTATAGGTTGATACTGTAAAAAAATGATGCTTAGGATTTTGAAATGTATCTTTAATTTTTTCTAATTGTGCTTTTAATGATTTTTTTGCCTGACTTAATACGGTTTTTTCAAGTATATCTGTTGAAGGTATTATAGGTATTTCTGCCCCAGTGGTGTAGGAAATCATAGAAACATGTAATAAATAAAAATTACATCGTTTTTTTTTCAGATAGTTGATGCCGTATTTTATTGCATTCCAAGAGTTTTCTGAAAAATCTGTAGGGATTAATATATTTTTCATTGGTTATAAATTATATTATTATCCATTAAATTTAAATCGTATTAATTTTTTTTAAAATGATATATATCAAAGTGATAAATATTTTTTAATAGGCTTACATTACTTTTCTTAATTTATCAATATTCAATATTTTAATATTATTTCCATCAATATCAATAAGTCCATCTTTTTTAAAGTCGGATAATGTTCTAATAAAAGTTTCGGTTGCAATACCTGCAATACTTGCAAGGTCACTTCTTAAAATTTTTAAATTTTCTTGAGGAATCTTTTTTATTTTTTCTGAAAATTGAATAATTGTTCTAGCTGTTTTTTTTCTTACAGAACTATAAGCCATTTGTAGTAATTGATCTTTAATTTCCGAAACATTATCGGTTAAATAATCTATAATTTCTAATGTAGCTTCATGATTTTTTTGCAAAATATTTTTTAGTTCTCTTTTCAAAAGTCGCAATACTAGCGTTTCTTCAATTGCAGTTGCATATTCTTGGTAAGGAACATTTTTACAAAAAGAGGTAAAACCAAAAAAATCATTTTCTTTGTGAAGGCCTGTTATTAATTCTTTCCCTTGTTCATCAATTTTGTAAGTTTTAATAATTCCTTTGTAAATGAGGTAAATATAATTGGAATTATCACCTTTTCTGTAAATAATTTCCCCTGGTTTAAATAAAAATTCTTCAAAATTACTAGCAAAATAATTTTTAAGTTGGTTTAAAGTTTTAAACTCTGTTTCAGAAATTAATGGAGAAAGTTCTGTTTTCTTTTCGTAGTTTTCTTTAATAATAGCCACTTTAGCTAATCTACTTTCAATAGCACTTAACAATTCTGATTCATCAAAGGGTTTTGTTATGTAATCATCGGCACCTAAATTCATCCCTTTTCTAATATCGTTACGTTCCACTTTAGCGGAAAGAAAAATAAAAGGAATTTGTTTGGTTGTTTTTTCTTTAGAAAGTATTTGAAGTACTCCATAACCGCTTAATTCAGGCATCATTATATCGCATATAATAATATCTGGTAAGTGTTTTTTTGCTTGTGCTACACCACTTTTACCATTTTCAGAGGTAATAACTGTGTAATCCGCTAATTCTAAAAGTTCAGCAGTATTTTCTCTAACAACACTATCGTCTTCTATTAATAAAACTTTTGTCATTTTTTAATAGTTGATATTGGTAGTTTAAAAGTAAAAGTAGAGCCTCTATTTTCTTTACTAGTAAAGTTAATTGTGCCGCCCAAATTTTCTATATGGCTTTTTACAATATTTAAGCCAATGCCGGTTCCTTGTATATTTAGAACATTATTTGCTCTAAAATATCTATTAAATATAAATTTTTGATCATTTTCAGGGATTCCAATGCCATTATCAATAATTTTAAATTGTACGAAATTAGAATTTTGTTCAAATTCAATTTTTATAATTGAATTTTCAGGGGAATATTTTATTGCATTATGGATTAAATTTAATAAGATTATTTCTAAAACATTTTCATCTTGATACAGCATATAATCATCAGCATCAAGTGGAATAATAATTTTTTGACCACTTTTTAGAAGCATATTAGCATTATAAACAACTTCATTAATTACTTTAATTAAATTAAAATAGGAGTGTTTATAATTAATATTGCTTGAATCAATACGTTCTATAGATAAAAAATCATTTAAAATATTGTCTAAGTACTTTACTTTGCTAGTAATTTTTTTTAGATGTTTTTTTCGTTTTTCATACTGAGAGGTTAGCTTATATTTATCTAATAAAATAGTTGAGGTTAAAATACCGCTTAAAGGTGTTTTAAATTCGTGAGATACCATAGATAAAAATTTTGTTTTAAGCTCATTTAATTCTTTTTCTTTTTCTAAAGCAATTTTCATTTTATTCTCTATTTCAATTCGTTTGGCTATTTCCTTTTTATAGTTATAATTAATTTCTTTTAGTTGTAAAATTGTATTACTTAAATCAGCCGTTTTTTGTTTGACTTTATTTTCAAGTTCTAAATTTAATTTATCAATTTTTCCCTCAATCTCTTTACGCTGTGTAATGTCAATTATCAATGCTAACAAAAAAGTTTCATCGTAATATTTAAAAGAATTTATACTAAATTCAACTGGAAATTCTTCGCCATTTTTTTTAAGACCATATAAGTAAATTCCTCTTCTTTGGTAATTTAAATTACCTTTTTTTAAAAAGTATTCTAAGCGTTTTTTGTGAGTTGTTAAGTACCTATTAGGAATTATAATTTTTGAATGTTGATTGTTTAACTCTCCATTTTCATAGCCAAACATTTTTTCGACAGAATTGTTAGCCGCAATTATACGTTGTTCATTATCAACTATAATTACACCTTCTGGTATAGCCTTAAAAAGAACATCAAACATATTTTGTTTTTCAACAAGCATATAAACTCATTTTAATACTGTTAAAAATTCTAATTTCTTAAATAAGGGGGTATAATTAATTTTAATTATGTTGGTGGCAACTAAAATTATTATTAAAATAATTGATATTATATTAATATATTCTAGTAAATTTAATCAAATAAATACAGATATTAAATTTATTCATCTATTTTTTTAGTAAAAACAGAAAAAAATAAGGTGGCAATTTTTAAAGTTTGAACTATGTTCACATTCAAAAATTTCAATATAGCAGATTGGTTTTCCTTCTACAGAATAGCTGCTGTACCAATTTTAATATTGGTTTTATGGTTTGATAATAAATCTCTTTTTACTTGGCTTTTATTGGTAAGCTATTGTACTGATATGATTGATGGATTTTTAGCAAGAAGGTTAAAAATAACTAGCGCTAGAGGGTCTCAATTAGATTCTTTTGGAGATCAACTAACGTTTTTAATTGCTCTTGTTGGGTTGTTTACTTTTGAGTATAATTTTATAAGGGAAAATTATGTGTTAATTTTAATTTCCTTTTTTCCATATATAATTCAAATGTTTATTGCATTTTGGAAATATGGTAAAGCAACTGCTTTCCACACGTATTTAGCCAAATTATCTGCAATAATACAAGGTATATTTATACTTTGGTTATTATTTTTTGGGCCTATTTATTGGTTGTTTTATACTATGATTGTTATAGGATTATTAGAAACCATTGAAGAGATTACGCTTATTTTTATATATGATAACTGGGTAGCTGGAGTTAAAGGAATTTATTGGGCATTAAAAGATAAGAGAAGAAATTTAAATTAATTAGAGCATATTTATTATGCGGAGATATTCATTTTTTATAATTATTCTATTATGTATAGCAATTTTAATTGTTGATATTATATCCTTTTATTGGTTACAATCCATAACAAAATTTATTAATACTCCTTATTTAGAACGTATAATTAATACAGCTTTTTGGATTTTTACTATTGGGTTAATTACAGCAATTATTTGGTTAAAAAGTAGATTAGATAAAATGAATCTTTACCGAAAACAATTGTTAATTACATCTCTTTACGGACTCACTGTTTCGTCATTTATTCCAAAATTAATTTTTAGTATAGCAATTTCTATACTCTATTTTACAAATAGTGTATTTTCGGAAGAAGAGTCATTAATTGTGGTTCCAGTTATAGGTTTATTTTCAGGATTTTTTCCGTTTTTTGTAATTCTTTACGGTATTTTTAGAACACTTTACCGTTTTAAAGTGGAACGGATTAAAATTTATTTTAAGAATCTTCCAGAAAATTTTGAAGCACTTCGTATTATCCATATCTCCGATCTTCACTTAGGAAGTTTTAATTTCCGTTACCATATTTTAGAAAGAGTTGTTAAAATAATTAATCATCTAGAACCCGATTTTATTTTTTTTACTGGCGATTTGGTTAATAATCGTTCATGGGAATTAAGAGGTTGGCAAACTGTTTTAGAGAAATTGTCAGCTAAAATTGGGAAATATGCGATTTTAGGAAATCATGATTATGGAGATTACAGTGATTGGAAATCTGCCGAACGAAAACAAGCTAATTTTGAATCCATAAAATATTTTTATAAAAAAATAAATTTTAAGTTGTTGTTAAATGAATCTGAAATAATTGAGAATAAAGACGAAAAAATAGCTGTTGTTGGTGTTGAAAATTGGGGGAATCCACCTTTTAAAAAATATGGTAATTTGAAGAAATCATTAGCAAATGTAGTAGATATCCCATTTAAAATATTGCTTTCACATGATCCTTCGCATTGGGATAAAGAAGTATTAAAAGAGTCTGATATTTCATTAACACTCTCTGGGCATACGCATGGAATGCAGGCGGGAATTATTTTTAAAAATAGGCAATGGAGTCCAATTCAATATAAGTATAAACATTGGGGAGGATTGTACAAGTATTACAACCAGTATTTATATGTAAATAGAGGATTAGGCTGGCTCGGATTTCCTGGGAGATTAGGGATTCGCCCTGAAATCACCTTAATTGAACTTCATAAAAAATAGGTTTATCAATTTCTTCTTCTAACGGAGTTTGAATTCCTTTTATTAGTTTGGTTTCTATTATCGTAATGATATTTTCTAATATTGTCTCCAAAATAATTTTTAATTCTAATTTGCGAAGTTCGTCTTAAATTTATATGATTAAATTTTGAAGGTAAAACATTAACAGTTAGCCATGTGCCGTTATCAAAATAAATATAATTTCTTAGAGATAAGTCATAATAAATTAAATAATCAGGGAAATAAATATAACGTACAGTTTCGGCTCTGTGTGGATAAAACCATGGAGGAGGTGGAGTTCCTATTCTTGAAGTAACAACTACTGGTCCACAACTTTCTAAGCTAAAAAAAGCAATGCCAATAAGTAACAATTTAAAAAAACTAACTTTTTTCATAATTATAGTATTTAGTAAAAATTAAATTTAAATAGAATACGAATTTTTGAAAATGATAATAATCAATTTGGTTGCTTAATTCTTTATTTTTTTTCTTCTCTACGTTTTTGTCGTTCTAATTTTTTAAAATAGCTTCTTAAAAGAAAATTATGTTTTAAAGCCTCTAAGTTTTCATTTAAACGAACGCTACCTTCTTTAATATTTTTAATTGTTTCATCAATATTTTTAACTAAGGCGGTGTCGTTCATAATATAATTATAAGTTCCTTCACTGTTTTTAACATTTAAAACAACATCATTTAAATTTGAAAGAATAGAGTCTATTCCGCTACTTGAATTATCTAAGTTTGTAATAATTGATTTCATTTTAATTGCTGAAATAGAGTCGCTTAATAAAACGGAAGCAAAGCTTTCATCATAATTAATGGAATTAACAATTTTTTTTAATTCACTTATAGTTTTTGATGCATTAGTACTTGCAGTTTTAAAATTCACAACGGTTTGCTTTAAATTTGAAGCCATATCGGAATCTTTAATTAGCATTCCAAGTGTTCCTTTTCCTTGGTTTATTGCAGTTGTAATTTTTAATAAATCAGAAGTTAGTAATGCTGCATTTTCATTGGTTGTATTTAAAGTTTCAAGCATATCATTTGTTGAAATTTTACTATAGGACAAAATAGTATCTCCAGAAATCAGCGGCAAGGATTTAGTTTTTCCAGGAGAAATATTTATAACCATGCTTCCTACCAAACCATCAGAGCCAATTGCGGCTACAGCGTTTTTTTTAAAATGCTTTAAAATTTTAGATTCAATAATCATGTCTACACAAATTGTGCTATCATTTATCATTGTAATATTTTTTACTGTACCAACATTAATCCCCGAATAGCGAACGTTATTTCCTAATTGTAATCCATTTACATTATTAAATATTGCACTTATTCTAAAAGTTTTACCAAACAAGTTTTGTCTATTTCCTACAAAGTAAAAAGCTGTAATTAGTAGGAGAGTAGTTATAATAATAAACAAACCAAGATTTAATTTTTGTGTATTTGACTTTTCCATAATAGTTATTTATTTAAAAAATGCTTGAATCTTTTTATCTTTTGATAAAGATAAATTTTCGAAAGTATCTTCTGCATAATTAATGCCATCAATTAATAAAATCATTCTATTTGAAATTACCCTAGCACAATCAACATCATGAGTAATTATAAGAGCTGAAGTACCATATTTTTTTTGAATAACTTTCATTAATACAATAATTTCTTTAGCTGTAATGGGATCAAGACCTGTTGTTGGTTCATCATAAATAATAATTTTTGGTCTAAGAATTAAAGCTCTTGCAAGTGCAACTCTTCTTTTCATTCCTCCAGAAAGTTCATCTGGCATTAAATCTATTGCATTTGCCAAACCAACACTTTCTAAGGTTTCTAATACTAATTTATCTTTATCTTCTTTGCTGTATTTTTTCTTGCGTTTGCGAAGAGGAAATTCTAAATTTTCACGAACAGTCATAGAATCATATAAGGCACTTCCTTGAAACAAAAAACCAATTTCAATACGTAAATCGTCAAGTTCATATTGATTTAGATTGGTTATGTTTTTACCCATAATTTCAATAATCCCTTCATCAGGTTGAATTAAGCCTACTAAGCATTTTATCATTACAGATTTACCCGATCCCGATTTACCCATAATAACTAAATTTTCACCTTCAAACAACATCATATTAAACCCGTTGAGCACATGGTTATTTCCAAAACTTTTTTTTAAATTTTCTATTTTTAATATGGGCGCTATGTTGTTACTGTATTTCATATTTAAGTTTAATAAAATATATCAGTTACAAAAACTGCTATAAAATCAATTACAAATAATAATAAAGAAGTATATACTACAGCAGTATTTGAGGCTTCACCAACTCCTACAGTTCCATTTTTACAATTATAGCCTTTATAGGTGCCTACTATACCAATTGCAAAACCAAAAAAGAACGATTTTATAGTTGCTGGAATAATATCAGAAAATTTTAAGGCTCCAAAAACTTTGTTGAAATAGAGTACAAAAGAAACATCTCCTTTTAAATTTTCAACTATTGCAGAACCGTACATTGCAACTGCATCGCCAAAAATTATAAGTAATGGTATCATTAACGTTGTTGCTACAACTCGTGTTACTACTAGGTATTTAAATGGATTTGTACCAGAAACTTCCATAGCATCAATTTGCTCTGTTACACGCATTGAACCTAATTCTGCACCAATCCCTGAGCTTATTTTTCCGGCACAAATAAGCGCAATTATTACAGGCCCAATTTCACGAACAATAGAAATACTTACCATCGAAGGCATCCAAGACTCAGCACCAAATTCCATTAAAGTAGGTCTTGATTGAAGTGTAAAAACTAAACCTAAAATAAACCCAGTAATACCTACTAAAAACAAAGTTCGATTTCCAACATTGTAGCATTGACGTATTAGTTCTTTAAATTCAAAAGGCTTTGTAAATACTTCTTTAAAAAATCGTACTGCAAAATAAGATATATCGCCTATTTCTATTAAAAAAACTTTAATAGCATTAAATATTTGAACTGATGTTGTCATCAATTTTATAGATAGTTAGACTAAAACTAAATATAGAGGATATTTTTTTTAATACATATGATTTATATCATTTAAAAAATTTAAAAATATTTTTCCGAGTTATAGGATGCAATAAATATAATTTATAAATTTTTTTGTGATAATTTTCAATAACCTTTTTAAAAGAATTGTTTATAAATCAATTTCAAGTTGTATTGGACAATGGTCGGAACCATAATAATCTGATAATATTTCAACTTTTTTTATTTTATTTGTTAGCGATTTGCTAATCAAAAAATAATCAATGCGCCAACCAATATTTTTAGCTCTAGCATTAAATCGATAACTCCAGAAAGTATATGCAATTTCGTTTGGATTTTGATGTCTAAATACGTCTACAAACCCAGTATTAATTAAATTATTCATTCCATCTATTTCAATTTGGGTATATCCTGCTGTTTTGTTGTAATTAGATTTGTCATTTTTTAAATCGATAGAACGATGAGCTACGTTAAAATCTCCACATACAATTACTGGTTTTATTTTTTCTAAATTTTTTAAATAGTTAAGAAATTCAACATCCCATTTATTTCTGTATTTAAGTCTTTTAAGTTGTTGTCCAGAATTAGGTACATACACATTTATCAAATAAAAGTTATTATATTCTGCAAAAATTAATCTTCCTTCATTTTCATTTTCAATAATATTAATATTAGTAGTTACTTTAATAGGTTTTTTTTTGCATAGTAAAGCCGTTCCTGAATATCCTTTTTTTTCGGCGGAACTACAATACAAAAAATAATTAGTTAAAGGAGATAAAGTTGTTTTTACATATTTGTCTTGGGCTTTTGTTTCCTGTAAGCAAAGTATATCAGGATTTAATTTAGCGATAGATTCCAAAAAGTCTTTTTTTATAATTGCTTTAATACTATTTACATTCCATGATATTAGTTTCATTTCTAAATTTTATTATGTAAAATATTGACCTTTACTTTTGTTTTTTTGTTAGGCATATTCAGGGTAATATTGCACTTTAAGTTCATTTCTTACGTCATAAACTCCAGGAGTTTGGTATGTGGCTTTTTGAGCATCTTCTTTTTCGGCAATTGAATGTACAGTTCCTTTTAAAGTAACTGTATGGCCATCAACTAAAATAATAATATTTTTTGCTTTAATATTGGCAGAATGTACAAATGCCTTAGTAATTCTTTTTTTTACTTGTGCAGGTTCTATATCTTGTTTTGTTTTAATGTTCTTAACAACAGCTCTTGTAATTTCTTCATCTGTTTTTTTACAATCGAGGCCATGTATAACTTTAATATTCATTGTAACAACTTTTACTCCTTTTACACTTTTTATAGCTTTTTCTACTTCTATTTTTTTTGTATAACTATCTACTATACCGTTTAAAGTTACAATACCATTTTCAACATTAACTTCAATTTTTGTTTCATCAATGTTAGGTTTCCATGTCAATTCATTTAATACATTGTCTTTAATTTCCGCATCAGTTTTCATAATATAAGTTTTGATTAAACATTAATATTTAGTTTAAAAATAGTTTGTGAAAGGTTTAATTAAAATGATGAAGATCAATGAGGTGTATTTTGTGAATAATTTAATTACAGTATAACTTTAAATTAAGCTTTTAATAAATTTATATTTTATAAATTTATTCATTTACTATTTTTTTGAAGTAGGAGAGTTAATAAATAACATTTTAGGTAATATAAATTTATTAAGATGAATAAAGAATTTTTATCAGATGAACATTCCTTTCTTCAAGGACCAAGAGACCGTTTAAAAGAATTTTTCTTCACAATTAAAGTTCAATATCATTTTATAAAGGCTTTTAGAAAACTTCATTTTATAGGTCCATGTGTAACCGTTTTTGGATCTGCAAGATTTGAAGAGAATAATTTTTTTTACAAAAAAGCGGAAGAAGTTGGGAAAGCTTTGAGTAAATTAGGGTTTACGGTGTTAACAGGTGGTGGACCAGGAATTATGGAAGCGGCGAATAAAGGGGCTTACCAAGCAGGAGGTTATTCTGTTGGTTGTAATATTGTGCTACCAAAAGAACAGAAACCTAATCCATATTTACATAAATGGATTGATATTCCTTACTTTTTTGTGCGTAAATTTTTGCTTATGAAGTATTCTTTCGCATTTATTGTAATGCCAGGTGGTATTGGTACTTTAGATGAATTGTTTGAGGCATTAACTTTGATTCAAACAAAAATGATTAAAGATTTTCCAGTTGTAATTTTTGGAAAGGAATACCACAAAGAATTATGTCACCATATTCAATTAATGGAAAGAAATGAAAGTATTGATGAAGAAGATAGAAAGTTACTTTTTATTACAGATTCTGTTGATGAGATGGTTGAACACTTAAAAACTCATGCTGTTAAAAAGTTTGGCTTAGTTAAAAAGCCTCGTAAAAATAAATGGTGGTTAGAGTAGTAAACCATTAAATAAATTACATAAAAAAGAAATTGCTTTAAAACAATTTCTTTTTTTGATTTGTTTAGTTAAAGATTAAAGGAAATTTCCAATTTCATCTGTTTTTACTCTTATAGTATTACCATTTTTTTCCAATTTAAACTTATAAATCATTTTACTGCCATTATCTGTATGATAAGTAACTTTGTAAATGTTTTTTGAAATAGTCCATCCAGGGTAAGTAGCAGCTATAGATTTCATTACATTTGGTATCGTTTTAATATTTTTATACCTTTCAGCTGTACGAATAATTTTGCCGTCTTTATCATAGGCAGCTAAAATGTGACCTTCAGGAATATAAAATGATACAATGTATTCATCATAATCATCATCGTAAAAATCTGAATTTTTAAGATCGAATGAGGCTAGTTTGTGTTGAAGCATTCTTACGTTTATAGCGGATTCTGTGTTGTCTACTTCATTTAAGTACTTGTAATTAGTAGCAACTATTACTACTTCAGATAATTTTTCAACTGGTGTTTCTTGTGCAAATGCTTCAAATGCAATACCAAACACAAACAAACAACATATTAATTTTATTGTTTTCATATTATAATAAATTTTAATTAATAATTAAGTAAATCAAAAGTTGATATTACTATACGGGTATTAAAATTATTTTGCATTTTATATAATTACAATGAGTGTTATCAATTATAGTTAATTTAATTTCAAATAATATTTAAAATTATTCTTTAACTATTATGATTGTAATCAATGTAAAATGAATTGTTTAAAAAATAAGATCTTATTTTTTAATGTGCTTAATCTAAAATACCAAAACAAACTTTTGTTGTTACACGGTATTCTACAACTTTGTTATTGTCGACGGTTACCTGCATATCTTTAATATACACAGATTTAATGTTTTTGACCGTTTTAGATGCTTCTGTAATTACATTTTGTACGGCATCCTCAAAACTATCTTTTGAGTTGCCTAATACTTCGATAACTTTTAATACTGACATAATACTTTTTTTTAATAGTTTTTTATAATTTAAACCAAATTACCAACACATTAAAAGATGTGAAATGATATAAATCAAGAGCGCTGAAAGTAAATTTTTGAAATGTAGTTGTAAGTTACATGTATTATAAAATTTTATAAGATAAGTGTTAAGGTATTATCTTTTGAATTTGATATATATCATTACACTTAACTGATATATATCAGTAAGAATTTCTACGATTAATATTAATTTTAAAAAGGACAAAATTTAATATTATGAAAAAAATAAGCTTAATATTAGGGATATTATTAACAGTTTCTTGTTCTTCAACAAAATTTGTTGATAGCTGGAGAAATCAAAAGATAAAAACTTTTACACCCAAAAAACTTTTGGTAATAGGGATGACAGATAATCTTACTGCTCAAAATATTTTTGAAGAAGATTTAAAAAAAGCTTTTGTTCTTCGAAATATTAATGCGGTTGAAAGCACTACCGTTTTAGATGAAAATTTCACGAAAACAGAAAAAAGCGAAGAAGAAATTAATCAAATGATTAAAGAAATATCAGCTGAAGGTTTTGATGCAGTTATTATTACAGCGGTTAAAGGTGTTAAAAAACTTAATTATCCACCAAGGTATTATACAATAGGATACCGTTGGACTCGTTTTGGTCATTATTATTTAAACTTTCAAGATGTTTATTATACCCCACAATATTATGAGTCTTACAAAGTTTATAATATAGAAACTTCTATTTATTACATTAATAAAGAGGATGATAAATCACTTGTTTGGGTAGGTTCATTAGAATTGGTAGATCCTAAAACAATTAAATCAACGGTTAAAAAATATGTGGATAAAATTATCAAACAGTTAGAACGTGAAAGTTTGATAAAAACTATAAATTAATAATTAGCTTCATTAAAACTTATTAATGGAACTTTTCCATAAATTTCCATTTTTTTTACTAAATCTTCTCGAAATATTTTTCTGATAAACCCTGTTTTTTTTCGTTCCATCATTGCAATTAAGTCAGTATTAGTATTTTTTATATAAGTTTTAAGAGAATTAAATATATTTTCTGAGTAAACAACCTCAAACTCTATTTTTTCGTAATTTACTTTTTGTTTAAGTAATTCTTTAAACCATTCCATTGTTAATGTTGCTTCATCTTCATCTTTAATAGAAATATGTATTACTTTAATGTTGGAATTGAAAGGTTTAATAATCTCAGTTAATTTGTGTATTGCTGCAATATCCTCTTCTTCAAAATCAGAGGCGTATACAATAGTTTTAATGTTTTTGAGTATAAAACCATTTGGAATTGCAAATATAGGACAAGGAGCTTTATCAATAAGCTGCAACGTTGTGCTACCCATAATAAAACCTTTTAATATGTTTTCACCTTTCATACCAGCAACTATAATATATGAATTCAATTCTTCAGATTTTGTAAGGATTTCATTCGTAACAGAATTATTTTCAACAACATCAATTGTTATATTCTCTTTTTTTAAATCAATTTTTAAATTGCTTTCGCAAAATTCCTTAAGCTTTATTTTACAGCTTTCAAATAATTCTTTTCCAAAAAGTAAATAAGGCTCATTAAGATTTGAGCCTAATGAGGGATAATTATATACATGAAATACAAATAAATTTGCCTTTATTTTTTTACTTAGAGCATAAGCAAATTTTAAAGCAGTAATCGAATTTTCTGAATAATCTACTGCGCATAAAATTGTTTTCATTTTTCATTCTTTGTAATTACACTTTTAAAGTTATTAATATATAGTTGCAAATTTTATGATATGCCTCATATAATAGTGCTATTTATTATTGATATTAATCATTTCATTTTTTAGTATACCTATATAAATTTAAAGGAATATTTAATAAGGCATTAGTAAGAGTGATTTTAAAAATAGGTCAAATATAACATTGGAAATAAGAATTTATACCAATAATAAATAGTCTATTAAATTAAAACAAACACATTATGGAAAAAGAAGTTATTTATAATTCAGATTTGTATTTTGAGCATAAACAATGGCGACGTGAACTTTTCTTTTGGGAAGATGAGTTAAAATCTTTTAAAAACAGATTAAATGAAATTGCAAATAGATGGACAGATAAAAATGTGTTGGCCGAGTTAGAGCATTTTCAAAATCAGTTTATTAATCAAGCGGAAGTTATTGATAAAATGCAACATGATATTAATGTTCATGAAAATAAGATTGTTGAAAACACAAAAGAAGGGGAAGATATACTTGATCTTAATCTTAGTAGAAAGCATATTGAATTTAGAAATAGTATGGAAACACAAAGGCATATTTATGGGGATTTAAAAAAAGAATTTTTCCGCTTTCTATCAAAATACTTATAATTTGAAATACTATTAATTACATAGGTTTTTAGTCTTTTTATTTTTGTTGCTTAACAGAAAATTTAAGGTAAATTCGAATAAAGGATAGTATCAAAAAACACAATGAGTTTTAATTAGTACTAGTTAAAACTCATTGTGTTTTTTGAAATTTACTATTTACTATGAAATTTCAATTACTTTTGGTTTGTGTTTTTTAGCTTCTTCTTTTTTTGCTAAGCGGAATTTGAGTATCCCATTTTCATAATTAGCTTTTACTTTTTCATCCATTACACTTTCAGGAAGTTCTAAAGATCTTTCAAAAGAGTTGTAGCTAAATTCTTTTCGAGTATAGTTTTCATCAGCTTCTTCTTTTGTTTCTTCTTTTTTTGCTGAAATGTTTAAACATCCATCATCAATGGTAACAATGAAATCTTTTTTTGAAAATCCAGGAGCTGCTAACTCAATTTCAAAGGCATCATTTTTTTCTTTGATGTTTAATGCTGGTTCATCGATTTTTTTTAACCAGAACCTATCATTAAATAGATTGTCTGAGTTAAAAAAATCAGAAGGAATTAAATTTTCCCACGGAGTTTTTTTAAATTTTACTAGTGACATAATATTATGATTTAAATTAAACTTAATTACGAAACCAATATAGTTTCAAGCAATAGTATTTAAAATGATATGGCTCAATTTTGTAAGTGTAAAGTATTGATTTAAATCATATTAGTAGAACTATAAAAATATCAAAAAAATACAGTTATTGATAAAGTAAATAGAGTAGAAAATAATTAAAAAAATAAAATCCTTTTCAAAAAATATTGAAAAGGATTTTTGTCGGGGTGGCAGGATTCGAACCTGCGACCTCCGCGTCCCAAACGCGGCGCGATAACCGGGCTACGCTACACCCCGAATATTTCGGACTGCAAATATAAAACTAAAAAAGCATTTTACAAGTAATTATTCAAAAATTAATTTATATGGTCGAGCTATTAATTTTTCTAACTCATAAATGCCTATATTTCTACTTTTTCGGATAGTTTCTTTGCCATCAAAATAAACTATTATAGTAGGTTCAACAAAAGCACTACATTTTGCAGCTACTTCTGGAGCAAAATTAATATCAACAGTATAAAATTTTAGTTTGGGAAAATTAGAATTAAGTAAGTTTTTAATTTTTGGCTCTAATGATTCTCCTACATTGCAAGAAATGGTGTTAAAATATAACAATACTGCAATTTCTGATTTCAAAATTTCTTCAAGTCTGTTTAAAGAATTAATTGTTTGGTTATCCTTCATAATTTAAATAAAATAAAGTGTAAATTTACGTTAATTAAAAGATTATTCAAGTAAATGGAAGCAATAAAGGACACCTTAAGTTTTAACGAAATTCAAACCCTATTTAATAATCAAAAAGGAAACCAGTTTAAGGTTGCTAATAGATCAATTGTAGAAAGAAAGAAAAAACTAAAGCAATTAAAAACGGCTATTGAGGTTACTTTTAGAGACGAAATTAGAACAGCATTATACAATGATTTTAAAAAACATCCTTCAGAATCAGATTTAACTGAAATTTATCCAATTACAGGTGAAATTAAACATACTTTAAATAGTTTAAAAAAATGGACAGGAAGAAAGCGTGTGTCTACACCATTAGCTTTTTTAGGTGCATCTTCTCATATTCAATACGAACCAAAAGGAGTTTGTCTTATAATATCTCCATGGAATTTTCCTTTTAATCTTACTTTCGGACCATTAGTTTCAGCTATTGCAGCAGGAAATACTGTTATATTAAAGCCTTCGGAACATACAGTTAATTCTTCGCACCTTATCAAAAAAATAGTAAAATCTATTTTTAGCGAAGATGAAGTTGTTGTTATTGAGGGAGCTGTTGAAACATCAAAACATTTATTATCGCTTCCTTTTAATCACATTTTTTTTACTGGATCGCCAAATGTTGGGAAAATAGTTATGGCAGCAGCTGCTAAAAACTTAACATCAGTTACTTTAGAATTAGGTGGAAAATCACCAACTATTATTGATGAAACAGCTAATATTGATAATGCTGCTAAAAGAATAGTTTGGGGGAAATTTATAAACGCAGGTCAAATTTGTATTGCTCCAGATTATATTTTAGTACATGAAAATATAAAAGAAGAATTAGTGAAAGCATTTCAAAAATATTTAAAAGTATTTTTTGGAGATGATATTACTAGATCAGAAGCATTTCCAAGAATTGTAAATAAATCACATACTAAACGAATTTTAAATTTAATTGAAGATTCAAAAAGTAAAGGAGCTGAAATAGCCTTTGGAGGAATTAGTTCTGTTGATGATAAATATATACAACCAACACTTATTACAAATGTCTCTTTAGATTCCGAAATTATGGAACAAGAAATATTTGGACCAGTGTTGCCAATTATCAGTTTTAAAAATGTTGAAGAAGTAATTAATCATGTTAATAGCAAAGAAAAACCATTAGCACTATATATTTACAGTAGTAAAAAAACAAATATTAACTATTTAATTAAAAATACTAGAGCAGGCGGAACTTGTGTAAACAGTAATGATATTCACTTTTTCAATAATAATCTTCCTTTTGGAGGCTCTAATAATAGTGGAATTGGAAAATCCCACGGATTTTTTGGCTTTCAAGCTTTTTCAAATGCCAGAAGTATTTATAACCAGCACGTACCAGGTGCACTAGAATTGTTAATGCCTCCATATAATAATTTTAAGCAAAAACTGATTGATTTAACTATTAAATGGTTTTAAAAATATTTTTATGAAAGAAATACAACAAGAGTACGATTATGTAGTTATTGGAAGTGGATTTGGAGGCGCAGTTTCTGCTTTGCGATTATCGGAAAAAGGATATAAAGTTTTAGTTATAGAAAAAGGGAAATGGTTTAAAAAAAAGGACTTTCCTAAATCTAATTGGAATCTGAAAAAATGGTTGTGGTTACCAACTTTTCGCTTTTTTGGAATTTTTAAAATGACCATGTTAAAAGATGTTACCATAATTAGCGGAACTGGAGTTGGGGGAGGATCATTAGTCTACGCAAACACTTTACCAAGACCACATAAAGATTTTTATAACCGAGGAAATTGGAAAGGTTTAGCAGATTGGGAAACAGAATTAAAACCATATTATGCAGAAGCAGAACGAATGTTAGGAGCTGCAAAAAATCCTAAATTATTTGATGCGGATAAGGCTCTGTTTGAAGTGGCAAAAATGTATAATAAAGAAAAAGAATTTGAACCAGCTAATGTTTCCGTATTTTTTGGCGAACCTGAGAAAGAAGTACCTGATCCATTTTTTAATGGAGAAGGTCCTAGTAGGGAAGGTTGCAGATTTTGTGGAGGTTGTATGACGGGTTGTAGGTACAATGCGAAAAATTCATTAGATAAAAATTACTTGTATTTAGCTCAAAAAAAAGGTGCAGAAATAAAAGCGGAAACCATAGTAAAAGATGTAATGACCATTGGAAAGGAAGATGGTTCAGATGGCTATTTAATAACGGTTAAAAGTTCAACTTCTTTACTAAAATCAAAAAAAACTATAAAAGCTAAAGGCGTTATTTTTTCAGGAGGAGTATTAGGAACAAACCGATTATTGTTGGATATGAAAAAGAAGAATCGATTACCTAATTTATCTAATGTTGTAGGAGATCATATAAGAACCAACAATGAAAATTTAGCAATGGTAGTAACCAAAAAATCAAATAAAGATTATTCTAAAGGAATAGCAATTGGTTCTATTTTTCCACCAAATGAAGATGGACATATTGAACCAGTTAGATATAGATCAGGTTCTGGTTTTTGGAAAATTTTTATTTTACCTATGGTTTTTAATAAAAAAGCAATGGTTAGAATTCCAAAATTAATTTTCAAAACCATTTTTAAACCTTGGATTTTAGGTCGAGCTTTATTTGCAAAAGATTTTGCAAAACAAACAGTTATACTTTTGTTTATGCAACATTTAGATAGTACTTTAAAACTAAAACGAGGTTGGTTTAATTTAAAAACATCTATGTCTTCCGGAGAAAAAGCAACTCCATTTATAAAAGGAGCAGATGAATTGGCAATAAAAACTGCAAAAATAATTGATGGAGAACCATTTATGGTAAAGATTGATTTAATTACTGGAGCGCCTTCTACAGCACACATTTTGGGAGGATCAGTTATTGGTAAAAATGCATTAGAAGGAGTAATTGATATAAATCAGAAAGTATTTGGATATAAAAACATGCTGGTTTGTGATGGCTCAGCCGTATCTGCTAATCCAGGGGTAAATCCTTCTTTAACAATTACGGCAATGACAGAAAGAGCAATGTCTTTTATACCTGAAAAAAAGAATAAGGAGGTAGTTTAAATAACTTATCATATATTTCTATAAAAGCATTATTAAAAATTATTATTAAACCAGTAAAATTCTAATAAAATGCCATAAATTTGTTATTCATAAAAAATAAAAATACAAGTTATGTCAGATACTATTGAAAGAATAAAATGTTTAATAATTGGATCAGGCCCAGCAGGATATACAGCTGCAATTTATGCTGCAAGAGCAGATTTAAAACCAGTGATGTATACCGGAATGCAAATGGGAGGCCAGTTAACAACTACTACAGAAGTAGATAATTTTCCAGGTTATCCAGAAGGAACAGATGGTAATGCAATGATGGAAGATTTGAAGAAACAAGCAGAACGTTTTGGAACTGAGGTTAGATTTGGAATGGTAACTAAAGTAGATTTTAGTACTAAAGTAGGTGGAATTCATAAAGTTACTATAGATGAATCTAAAGTTGTAGAAGCAGAAACGGTTATTATTTCTACAGGAGCAACTGCTAAATATTTAGGTTTAGAAAGTGAACAGCGTTTAATAGGAGGAGGAGTATCAGCTTGTGCAACTTGTGATGGATTCTTTTATAAAGGACAAGATGTTGTGGTAGTTGGAGCAGGAGATACTGCAGCAGAAGAAGCAACTTATTTAGCTAATATTTGTAAAAAAGTTACTGTATTAGTTCGTAAAGATTATATGAGAGCTTCCAAAGCTATGCAAAAAAGAGTTGAAAATACTCCTAATTTAGAAGTGAAATTCAACACAGAAATTGATGAAGTTTTAGGAGATAATGTAGTTACAGGTATTAGAGTATTTAACAATCAAACTAATGAAAAAGAAGTGATTGACGTTACAGGTGTTTTTGTTGCTATCGGTCATAAACCAAATACAGATATATTTAAAGGTGTTTTAGATATGGATGAAACAGGTTATTTAATTACCAAAGGAAAATCTACCAAAACTAATTTGCCTGGTGTTTTTGCAGCAGGAGATGTACAAGATAAAGAATACAGGCAAGCAGTTACAGCTGCAGGAACAGGCTGTATGGCAGCATTAGATGCAGAACGTTATTTAGGATCATTAGTTTAAATAATTAAATTAAGAATTTAAACCCAAGCGTTAGCTTGGGTTTTTTGTTTAAAAAGGAAACGTTTTCGTTATTTTTATAAATAATAAATTCATCACGTTAAATTAGTCCGTAATTTTGTTAAAAAATTATTAAAATGAGTTTATTTAGTAATAGTTACTTTGTCTTATTTTTAATTATTTTTATCGGTTTTATAATTGGTAGAATTAAAATTAAAGGAATTTCTTTAGACGTCTCAGCAGTAATATTTGTAGCACTTTTTTTTGGACATTATGGAGTAGTTGTTCCAAAAGATTTTCAATATTTAGGATTAGTACTTTTTATTTTTACGGTTGGAATCCAAGCCGGACCAAGTTTTTTTGAATCTTTTAAAAAAAATGGTCGTGAACTTGCATTATTAGCTGGTTTATTAGTGGTGAGTGCGGGTTTAATTACTTTTTTAGTTTATTATTTTGGCGGAGTTGATAAAAATTTATCTATAGGCTTACTAAGTGGCTCTTTAACAAGTACACCAGGTTTAGCGGTTGCTATTGATGTTACGGGTTCTTCTTTAGCTTCTATTGGATATGGTATTGGATATCCATTTGGAGTTATAGGAGTTATTATTTTTGTAAGTTTTTTACCTAAAATTTTAAGAGCTAATGTAAAAGAAGAAGAATATAAATATAAAGGCGAAATGGCTACCGAGTATCCCGAAATTTTGCAAAAGCATTTTATAGTAGAAAATGAAAACGTAATAGGTAAAAGTTTTAAGGAACTTAATGTGCGATTTATGACTAAAGCAGTTATATCTAGAGTGTTACAAAATAATATTGCATTTGTTCCAGAGCCAGAAACCATTTTTAGAAAAGGAGATTTAATAAAAGCAGTTGGTACGGAAGAAGCTTTAGAGCGCGTTAAATTATTAATAGGTCCAGAAACTAAAAAATCAATTTCATTAAGTTCTAATTTTGATGTAAAATCTCTGTTAGTTACTAATAAAGAGGTAGTTAAAAAATCACTAGGGCAACTTCATTTATTAAATAAATATCGCGCAACAGTTACTAGAATTAGAAGATCAGGAATAAACCTTTCTCCTAGTCCTTCTTCAAGATTACAATTTGGGGATAAAATAATGGTTATTTCTTCCAAAGAGAATATGCAAAAAGTAACCCGAATTTTTGGTAATGATGACAAACAATTATCTAATACAGACTTTTTACCAATTTCCTTTGGAATTATTTTAGGGATTTTAGTAGGAAAATTAAGTATTACGTTTGGTGATTTTTCTTTCAGTTTGGGGTTAACAGGAGGTATATTGTTACTTGCTTTAATATTAGGTAGAACAGGAAAAACAGGTCCAATTATGTGGACTATGACAGGTGCCGCTAACCAAATTTTAAGACAATTTGGGTTGCTTTTCTTTTTAGCTGCAGTAGGTACAAGTGCTGGATCAAGTTTAGAAGCTACTTTTGAAAATTATGGAATAGAATTATTTTTATATGGAGTACTTATAACGTTAATTCCTATGATAATTACCACAATTGTTGCTAAATATTTTTTAAAAATGAATTTGCTTACATTGTTGGGTACTTTAACTGGAAGTATGACAAGTACACCAGGTTTAGCAGCGGTAGATAATATGGTAGATACAGATGCTCCAGCGTTAGCATATGCAACGGTTTATCCAATTGCTATGGTATTATTAATAATTATAATACAAATTTTAAGTATAGTTTAGCAATAATTTTTTTAGCAATAATTTGTTCATTTAAAAATCTATGCTACATTTGTCATAAATAATGAAGATATATAATTTAAATATGAATTGGTGGTGGAACTCTCTTAAACAATAAGCGAGCAAGAACTACTATATTTATATAACACATATAACAAAAGGACTTATCGCGAGATAAGTCCTTTTTTATTTTAGAAAAAATGAAGAATTTAAAATTTAAAACGATATCAAAAAAACAATTGGCAGATACCATTACGCCAGTAGGAATGTATTCCAAAATTAGAGATAAGTATGCCAATAGTTTACTGTTAGAAAGTTCTGATTATCACAGTAAAGAAGAAAGTTTTACGTTTATTTGTGTAGAGCCAATTGTAACTTTAAAAGCAGATAAAAGTACTTTTTCGTATTATTATGGAAGTAAAAAACTGGATACAAAAAGTATTGATAATAACTTTTATGATATTTTTGAAATCTACAAAAAAACTATTTCTGTTACTTGTGATGAAACTATAAAATCGTTTAACGGATTTTACGGTTATATCGCTTATGACGCGATTCAATATTTTGAAAATATAAAGCTAAATGCTAAAAAAGCACCTTCAGAAATACCAGATTTTCAATTTAGTTTCTTTAAATTTATTATTGCAATTAATCATTTTAATGATGAATTAGTACTAATTGAAAATATTGAAGAAGGTGAAAAATCAAGAATTCAAGAAATTCAAACGTTAATAAATTCAAGAACATACGGTTTATACAAATTTCATAGTATTGGAGAAGAATCTTCTAATTGTGCCGACGAAGATTTTAAAAATAATGTAGCAAAAGCAAAAGAACATTGCAAACGAGGCGACGTTTTTCAATTAGTATTGTCGCGTCAATTTCAACAAAAATTCTCTGGTGATGATTTTAATGTATACAGAGCTTTACGTTCTATAAACCCATCGCCATATTTATTTTATTTTGATTATGGTAATTTTAAATTAATGGGTTCTTCCCCAGAAGCACAAATAAAAATTGATAAAGAAAAAGCTATTATTAATCCAATTGCAGGAACTTTTAGAAGAACTGGAGATATGGCACAAGATATTTTGTTAGGAGAGAAATTATCAAAAGATAAAAAAGAAAATTCTGAGCACGTAATGTTGGTAGATTTGGCGCGTAACGATTTAAGTAAACATGCAAGCAACGTACAAGTTGAGGTTTTTAAAGAAGTGCAATATTTTAGCCATGTTATTCATTTAGTGTCAACAGTTCAGGGAAAACCAAAAGGAAAAGCTATTGAAATAGTAGGAGATACTTTTCCGGCAGGTACTTTAAGTGGTGCGCCAAAATACAAAGCAATGGAATTAATTGATTCTTACGAAAATCAAACACGTGGTTTTTATGGAGGTGCGGTTGGTTTTATTGGTTTAGATAATTCGGTAAATTTGGCAATTGCAATTCGTTCCTTTGTAAGTAAAAACAATACTTTATTTTATCAGGCAGGAGCAGGAATTGTTATAAATTCTAGCGAAGAAGGAGAGTTACAAGAAGTGAATAATAAGTTAGCAGCTTTAAAAAAAGCATTAATCTTAGCAGAAAATATTTAAAAAAACATGAAGATTTTAGTCATAGATAATTACGATTCATTTACCTATAATTTGGTACATATGGTTGAAAATATTACAGGAGAATATCCAGCAGTATTTAGAAATGATGAAATAGAAATTGAAGCAATTAATGAATACGATTTAATTATTTTGTCTCCAGGTCCAGGTATTCCTGATGAGGCAGGAATTTTAAAAGAAGTTATTAAAACCTATGCAGCAACTAAACCAATTTTCGGTGTTTGTTTAGGTTTACAAGCCATAGCTGAAGTGTTTGGAGGATCGTTAGAAAATTTAGATTCTGTTTTTCACGGAGTTGCAACAACTATGAAAGTAACTAATTCTGATGCTATAATTTATAAAGATATTCCAGTCGAATTTGATGCAGCGCGTTATCATTCTTGGATTGCATCTTTAAAAGATTTTCCTTCCGAATTAGAAATAACTTCCGTAGATGAGTTTGGAGAAATCATGTCTTTACAGCATAAAAAATACAATATAAGCGCAGTGCAATACCACCCTGAATCTATTTTAACGCCTTTAGGAGAACAAATGGTTCGTAATTTTATAGAAGCAAATCAGTAATGAAAACAATATTAAATAAATTATTTGAGCAACAACGCTTAACAAAACAGGAAGCTAAAGAAGTATTGATTCAAATAGCAAATGAGCAATATAATTCTTCTCAAATGGCTTCATTTTTAACAGTTTTTATGATGCGACCAATTTCCGTTGAAGAATTGGCTGGTTTTAGAGAAGCGCTATTAGAATTGGCCGTAAAAATAGATTTGTCCGAATTTAATACCATTGATTTATGTGGAACAGGAGGTGATGGTAAAAATACATTTAATATTTCAACATTAACTTCATTTGTAGTTGCTGGTACAGGAAACAAAGTTGCAAAACATGGAAATTATGGCGTTTCTTCTGTAAGCGGCTCTTCAAATATGTTAGAGTATTTAGGCTATAAATTTACGAATGATGCATCTATTTTAAAAAGTCAAATAGATAAAGCTAATATTTGTTTTTTACACGCTCCATTATTTCACCCAGCAATGAAAGCTGTTGGACCTGTTCGTAAAGAATTAGGTTTAAAAACCTTTTTTAATATGTTAGGGCCTTTGGTAAATCCTAGTAATCCACAAAATCAATTGGTTGGAGTTTTTAATTTGGAAGTTGCACGAATTTATAATTATTTGTTGCAGGAAACATCTAAAAATTATGGCATTGTTTATAGTTTAGACGGTTATGATGAGATTTCATTAACAAGTGCTTTCAAATTATTTACTAAAGAAAACGAAGAGTTAATAACTCCTGAACAATTAGGATTGCAAATTTTAAAACAATCGGAAATTTTTGGTGGAGATTCTGTAGCGGAATCAGCTAAAATATTTGTTGCTATTTTAGATGGAAAAGGTACGGTAGCACAAAATAACGCAGTGTTAGCAAATGCAGCATTTGCACTAAAAATAATAGATAATAATAAAACATTTGAAAGCGCATTTGAAGAAGCTAAATCGTCATTATTAGGTTTAAAAGCAAAAGAAAGTTTAAAAAAATTAATTACTAATTAGTGATAATTAAAATTTGAAATTATACTATGAATATTTTAGATGAAATAATTGCACATAAAAAACAAGAAGTAGCAAAATTAAAGCAAGAAGTAGCAGTAGAAAAATTAGTAAAGAGTCCTAATTTTAATCGAACATCAATTTCATTAAAAAAGGCATTAACAGTTAAAAATTCTACAGGAATTATCGCTGAATTTAAAAGGAAATCACCTTCAAAGGGTATTATAAATGATAAAGTTGAGGTTATAGATGTAACACAAGGTTATTTAGACGCAAATGTTGCCGCACAATCCATTTTAACAGATACTCATTTTTTTGGAGGAACAGTTTTAGATTTAATTCAAGCAAGAACAGTAAATGAAATGACCCCTATTTTAAGGAAAGATTTTATTGTAGATGCATTTCAAATTGTGGAAGCTAAAGCTATTGGGGCAGATGCTATTTTGTTGATTGCAGCTTATTTAACAAAACAAGAACTTAAAAATTATGGAAAATTAGCTGAAGATTTAGGTTTAGAAGTTTTATATGAAGTTCACAATAAAGAGGAGCTAGATAAAATTGAACTAAATAATAAAATTATAGGAATTAATAATAGAAATTTAAAAACTTTTGAAGTGGATTTAGAACATTCTATTCAATTAGCAAATCAAATTCCCGATAGTTGTATTAAAGTTTCCGAAAGTGGATTAAGTAATCCAAGGGTAATAACAGGTTTAAAAGAATATGGTTTTCAAGGTTTTTTAATTGGAGAAAATTTTATGAAAACGGTAAATCCAGGTTTAAGTTGCCAAGCATTTATAAATCAATTATAATAAAAATGAAAATTAAAGTTTGTGGAATGCGTGATGCTGAAAATATTCAGAGCTTGTTAGCTTTGAAACCAGATTTTATTGGCTTTATATTTTACAATAAATCGAAGCGTTTTGTAGAAGGTTTTCCACAAGTTGATTTTCCTAAAGGAATTAAAAAAGTAGGTGTTTTTGTAAATGAAAATATAGATGTAATACTTGATAAAGTAAAAAAATACCAATTAAATGTTGTGCAATTACATGGCAATGAAACTCCTGAATACTGTGCTAAATTACATTATTATAAACTTGAAGTTATAAAGGCTTTTTCAGTAGATGAAAATTTTAATTTTAATTCAATATTAGCATATGAAAATAGTTGCAATTATTTTTTATTTGATACAAAAGGAACAAATTATGGTGGAAATGGTATAAAATTTAATTGGGAAATACTTCAAAAATACAGAGGAAATGTTCCGTTTTTATTAAGTGGAGGAATTTCCAAAAATGATGTGTCGGAAATTCAAAAAATAATGCATTCAGCTTTTGAAGGAGTGGATATAAACAGTGGTTTTGAAATTGAACCAGCGTTAAAAAATATAAATGAAATTAAAGAATTTAAAGAGAACTTAATATGAGTTATTTTGTAGATGAAAATGGTTATTATGGTAAGTTTGGAGGTGCTTTTATTCCAGAATTACTATATCCTAATGTAAAAGAATTAGAAGATAATTATTTAAAAATATTAGAATCAGATTCCTTTAAAAAAGAGTTTAAAAGTTTATTAAATAATTATGTAGGAAGACCAACTCCATTATATTTTGCAAGTAGATTATCTGAAAAGTATGGTGCAAAAATTTATTTAAAACGCGAAGATTTATGTCATACAGGAGCTCATAAAATTAATAATACCATCGGGCAAATATTAGTTGCAAAACAACTTGGTAAAAAACGAATTATTGCAGAAACCGGAGCAGGGCAGCACGGAGTTGCAACAGCTACAGTTTGTGCTTTAATGAACTTAGAATGTGTTGTTTTTATGGGTGAAGTTGATATTAAGCGTCAAGCTCCAAATGTTGCACGTATGAAAATGTTAGGAGCAAAAGTTGTTCCAGCTACAAGCGGAAGTAAAACGTTAAAGGATGCTACTAATGAAGCAATTCGTGATTGGATTGGAAACCCAGAAGACACCTATTATTTAATAGGCTCTGTTGTTGGTCCTCATCCATATCCTGATATGGTGGCTCGTTTGCAATCTATTATTAGTATGGAAATTAAAGAGCAATTATTGCTTCAAACAGGAAATGAAAATCCAGATACGGTAATAGCATGTGTTGGAGGAGGAAGTAATGCTGCTGGAGCTTTTTATCATTATTTAGATGAGGAAAGTGTCGAATTAATAGCAGTTGAAGCTGCTGGTTTAGGAGTTCATAGTGGAGAAACTGCAGCAACATCGAAATTGGGTGAAGTTGGTGTTTTACACGGAAGTAAAACCATTTTAATGCAAGATGAATTTGGTCAGGTTGTTGAACCGTATTCCATTTCAGCAGGATTAGATTATCCTGGAATTGGACCATTACATGCTTTTTTACACGAAAGCAAACGTGCTAAATTTATGAACGCAACCGATAATGAAGCTTTAAAAGCAGCTTATGAATTAACAAAAATAGAAGGAATAATTCCTGCATTAGAATCGGCTCATGCTTTAGCAGTTTTACCAAAAATGGAGTTAGAAAAAAGCCAGGTAATTGTAATTAACTTATCAGGAAGAGGAGATAAGGATTTAGAAACTTATATAACAAATTTAAAAGATGAGTAAATTAACTAGTTTATTTAAAACGAAACAGCATAATCTATGTTCTGTGTTTTTTACTGCAGGCTTTCCAAAGTTAAATGATACGGAAATAATAATTAAAAGTTTAGAAAATAATGGTGTAGATTTTTTAGAAGTTGGTTTACCATATTCTGATCCGTTAGCAGATGGACCAACTATTCAGCATAGTAGTTCAATTGCCTTGAAGAATGGAATTAATTTGGATATAATTTTCAATCAATTGGAATCTTTAAAAGATACTATTAAAATCCCTCTAATTTTAATGGGATATTTAAACCAAGTGATAAAATATGGAGAAGTTAAATTTTGTCAGCGATGTAAAGAATGTGGAATTGAAACTGTAATTATACCAGATTTACCTATGATTGAATACGATTCGCATTACCAACAATTATTTGCAAATTATGGTATTACCAATGTTTTTTTAATTACGCCACAAACTTCGGAAGAGCGAATTTTAAAAATCGATAAAATAACCAATGCTTTTATTTATGTTGTTGCTTCTTCCTCAATTACAGGTGCAAAAGGTGAAATATCTTCAAAACAAATAGCATATTTTGAACGAATTAAAAAAATGAATTTAAAAAGTACTTTAATTGCTGGTTTTGGAATTTCAAATAAAACTACATTTGATACTGCTTGTAAATATGTAAATGGAGCAATTATTGGTTCGGCTTTTATTAATTTTTTACAAGAGAATGGAACAGAAACTATTTCTAAATTTGTTGAAGATATCCTAAATTAATTTTTAAAATAAGCGCTATACTGTAAAACCCTAAAATCAAATGTGTTGAAATTAGGGTTTTGTTGTTTTAATAATTTATACTGATTATTACTACCAATAGCCCTATTTGCACTTCCTGACGGAGCAGTTAATGAAACAACTTTAATGTTTCTATTATCATTTATTTTAAATTGATGCACTTTTGGGGGTTTGTTAGAGATAGATGTAAGCGTAATTTTATTGGCTTTTAATAGTTTTCTTAAATGATATTCAGGTCCATTTTTACTATTTCCACCAGTTAATAAAAGAGTATCAATTTTTGGGAACTTAGTTAAATAAAAAAGCATATCTCTAAGCTGAATATTCTCCATGCCTAAATCGGAAGCATCTAATTTTTTTCGTTCACAGGATTCTACAATATCACAAATTCCTAATTGGTTCTTTATTAAAAAGTTTTTTCGTTGTTCAATAGCAAATTCGGTTGTTTCAAAATGCAAATTCAAATTAAATATAGTATCTAAAACTTTCCAAAGTAATCCATCAATACTTCCATAACAAAAATCTACATCTCCTTTTTTTAAATTTCCTATGGTAAATCGAGGAGGAGGTAAGGTGCCCACAATTAATTTAGTTGCATTTTCTGGAATAAATGGTTGATATGGATGCTTATGTTGAAACAATAAATTAATTTACTTTTTCTCCTCCAATATAGGTTGCTTCAGTTTTTATATTTGGAATATTAGATAGCTCAGTTTTTATAATATCTTTATCCAGAATAATAAAATCGGCCATTTTACCTACTTCAATACTGCCTTTTTCCTTTTCTTCAAAATTAGAATAAGCTGCCCAAATAGTCATTCCTCTTAAAGTTTCTTCACGGGTTAAAGCATTTTCCATTTGAAAGCCATTTTTAGGGTAATTATCTATATCTTTACGAGCTACAGCAGCATAAAAAGTTAAAAAAGGACTTACTTTTTCAACAGGGAAATCGGTTCCTAAAGCTACTTTTCCATATTCATTTAACAAATCTTTGTAAGCATAAGCTCCTTTCATTCGTTCTGCACCTAGTCTATCTTTTGCCCAATACATATCAGAAGTTGCATGTGTTGGCTGTATAGAAGGTAAAATATTTTTAAAATAATGAAAATCTTCTGAATCAATAATTTGAGCATGTTCAATTCTCCAACGTCTGTCTTTTTGACCTTTTAATGCATCCGTGTAGGTTTTAAGGATTAAATAATTTGCAGAATCTCCAATAGCATGTGTATTCATTTGATAATCGGAAGCAGCTATTTTTTTTGCTATTTTTTTAAATTCTTCTGGAGATGACAATAAAGCTCCAAAATGATTATGCATATCGGAATAAGGCTTTTTTAAAGCAGCTCCTCTTGATCCTAAAGCTCCATCAGCATATACTTTTATAGACCTAACATTTAGTCTATCCGTTTTATAAATACCTTTTTTTAAATAGTAATCAACATCTTTTGGAGTGTTTGCAACCATTGCGTACATACGGATTTTTAAATCTCCTGAATTTTGTAAACTATCTATTAATTCAATTACTTCTCTTGGAAGTCCAGCATCATCAACTGTTGTTAAACCATAACTTATGCAAATTTTTTCAGCAGCTTTTAATGCTTTAATTTGCGTTTCTTTTGAAGGTTTTGGGACTTTTGCTGTTATTAAATCCATTGGATTATCAATAAAAATCCCTGTTAATTTTCCGTTTTTTTGAAGTATATCTCCTCCTGAAAATGGTGTTTTAACAGTTATACCGGCTAAATCTATTGCTGCTTGATTTGCCAAAAGTGCATGTCCATCAATTCTATTAACGGCAACTGGAGTATTTGGAAATAATTCATCCAATTTTTGTTTGGTTGGAAATTCTTTAGTATCCCAATCGTTTTGATCCCAACCTCTTCCTGTTATGTAGGAAACATGATTTTTATTTTGAAAATCAACAATACGTTGTACAACCTCATCAAAACTTTTAGTACCAGTTAAATCTACTTTTTGCTGTTGCAGCCCTAAACCATAAAAATGACAATGTGCATCAAAAAAACCAGGAACAATAGTTTTTCCTTTTGCATCAATAATATTTGAGGCAGAAAATCTTTTTTGAATGTCTAAGTTAGTTCCTACAGCTACAATTTTTCCTTTATTTATAGCAAAAGCCTCAGCTGTATCAAAATTTGCATTTACGGTGTAAATATTTCCATTAATTACAATACTATCTATTTTTTCTTTTTTGGTACAAGAAATTGAGATTAATAATAAAAGTAAAGTCGCTTTTTTCATAATATGTATATTAATTTAAATATTTATCTAATAAATAAACTAAGGAAGTCATAGATGCTGCACCTAATTCTAATTCACGCTTGTTAACTTTATCAAATGTATCAATAGCAGTGTGATGATAATCAAAATAACGTTGAGAATCTGGTCTGTAACCGAATAAAGAAATAGAATCGGATTTTAATGGACCAATATCGGAACCAGCATGTCCTACTGAAAAATCATTTAAACCATAAGGAGAAAGTAACTTTTTCCATCCTAAAAATAATTTATAATTATTTGCTGTGGATCCTATTGAAAATCCTCTTGGTGTAAAACCACCTGAATCAGATTCTAAAGCTGCAATATTATTTTCATGATTAAGTTTGGCTTCTTCAGCATATTTTTTACCACCTCTTAAACCGTTTTCTTCATTCATAAATAAAACAACTCTAATAGTGTGTTTAGGTTTAATTCCGCTTAATTTTAATAATCGTAAAACTTCAATAGATTGTACAATACCAGCTCCGTCATCATGTGCGCCTTGAGCTAAATCCCAAGAATCTAAATGACCGCCAACAGTTATGTATTTATTTGGAAACACACTCCCTTTAATTTCACCAATAACATTAAAGGAAGGTTCATCAGGTAATGTTTGACAACTTTGTTTAAAATAGAATTTTAAATTTGGATTTTCTTTAAGTTTTTTACTTAATAAATTTGCTGCATTTGTACTTATTGCTGCATTAGGAATTTTTTCATTTTCAGGAATACTTCCGTATGACATTGCTCCTGTATGAGGATTATCATCAATACTAGAAGTCATGGAACGAACAATCACCGCTAATGCACCAAACTTTCCAACAGTTGCTGCGCCGCTATAACGTTGGTCAACGCAACCTCCATAAGCATGAAATGTGTTAAGTAAAGCATCATCAAAAGGACGATTAAAAAACACAATTTTGCCTTTTAATTTTTCACCCATTTCGGTAGCTTCTTTTAAACTTTTTACTTCAACAACTTCTCCAATAACTCCATTTTTTGAAGTAGCAATTGAACCTCCAAGCGCACAAATAGGAACATCATATTTTGTATTGTTAACTGTAAAATATGCTTTTTCTTTTTCGCCTCTTACCCAATGAGGTACCATTACAGGTTGTAGCCATACTTTATCAAAATTTAATGATTTTAATAAGTTTTCACCCCAAATAACTGCTTTTTGAGCTTCGGGAGAACCTGATAAGCGTCCACCAACATTAGTAGTTAAATCTCTTAACCAATCGTAACTTTTTCCTTTAGTAAGTGAATTTTTAAAGAAATTTGCTATAGTTAATGAGTCTGTTTCGGTAGTAGCAATTTTTTCTTTTTTATCCATAGTAATTTTGGAAAATGGTGTTAGGGATAGCATAATGCTAAACATCAATAAAATTGGTTTCATATAGTTTTGGTTTTAGAATTCCTAAAACTACAAAAAATAATATTGATTTATAAGGTGAATTTATAAATTGAATTTATATGTAATTCCAGCTAAAATTTGAAAACCTTGAACTTGATAATTTATAAACTGATGATATTTTTCACCTAATGCGTTATTAATTTTAGCAAATGCTGTTAAACGATTCGAAAAAATGTAACCTCCGTGTAAATTTAAATCTAAATAGGATTTATTATTTACAATAATACCAGTTGAGTTATTATAAGGCATTACATAATCTTTTGTTTCTCCTCTATAAAATAAATTTGCATTTACAAACCAATTGTTGTGTTTGTAATTTGCAGTTGCAGATGCTTTTATAGTTGGTAAATTCCAAGCTTCTTGTTGATTTGTTGTTGAAAAATTTGAATACGAAATGTTTGCTGTAAAAAGAAATTCTTTAGAAACTTCTGTAGTTATTTCTGCTAAAAAGTTTAAAGTTTTAATGTCATCGTAAATTACTTGAAATGAATTTCCTGCTTGGTATGCGTTTGTAACTTGTATAGTTCCATCAGTTTGCGTAGGATTTTGAACAAATAGAGGTTTGTTTTTTTGTGAATTATAACTTACCGATGTGTTAAAACTTAGATTATTGTTAAGTTTTCCTTTAACACCAAAAAAAGCATTGTATTGCTCATCGGTTTGTAAAATAGTTAGCGTTGGTGAAACAAACGAATTTTCGGTTTCAAAATTTTGATAACTATTTTGAATTAAATCGCCTGTAATTCCTCCATTTAAAATTAAATTGTCCTCTGCTATTTTATAAGATGCTGTAACTTTTGGATAAGCAAAAAACGAAGTTTCTTTAGTTTCTAAATTAGAAGAATAATACAATTTTGCTCCTAAATTTATAGATAGATTTTTTCGTAGGACTACTAAATTAGGATTAAATCCAGCGTTAAAAAAGCTATATTTTATATTGTTTGTATTTGTATAATTTTGTTTGAATTTCCCTGTAATTAAATCTACTAAAAAATCGTTAGATAATGTTTCTGTTGCAATTGGTAATTCAATTTTTGGTTTTATTGTTGCTCTTATCTCATTCGATTTATAATCATCTGAAAAGTTTTGAATTTTTGCATCTACATTTTTTAAGAAAGAATGTTCAAGTGCTAAATTTCCGCCAATATTTATCGTTTTATAAATTTGTTTCTCATTTATTGCATCAATTACAGTTGGATCAAATGTAGTGTTTGAAGGCAAACCATAATAATTTATTATTTGTTGTTGTACGCCTGCAGTAACTTTATAATTTAAAGAACGTTCGTATTGCTGATAGTAACTTTCTATTTTAGTATCGGAATAATTTGAGTTTAGTAAGGTGTTTTCAATTCCGTCAATAGAGGATTGGTGTTTTAAAAATAAACCAAAATCGTAATAACGACGATCTGCAGTATTTATAAAAGCTTCAAAAAGAGGTGTTGTATAATTTCCAAATCCGGCAGTAATATAACTGTTAAATAGTTTTTCTTTTGGTTCTCTTTTTAATCCTTTTACTTTTCCTTTACTTGGTGTAAAAGTTGAGGCTACAGGTACAGAGTTTATTTTATAATTTACCTTTTCCTTTTTTAAAAAATCTTCATTTTTAATACTAGGATTTGTTTTTAATTTAAAGGCGTCTGATATTTTAGGTGTATAAGATTTAACAACCGTAATTTCTTCTGTTTTAAGCGTGTCCTTTTTAGTTTTTTGTGCAACAGCAATTCCAGAAATTAACAAGAATAAAAATATGATATAAAACTTTTGCATGGTGTGTTTTTTAATAGAGGTTTTAACTAATCTTACTTAATTTTTGTTAGTGTTTACGGATTCATTAGTCTTAGCTTGTTCCGCTTTAATTTGTTTTAAATTACTTTTTGCTTCCGTAATTACATCATCAAATTCAGAGAAGTTTTTAATTACACTTTCTAAAATGTAAGTTGCTTGAAAAGCATCTTTTAATTGATGATAATTATCGGCCATAATTAGTAAACTTTTTGCAGCCCAATATTTATATGAAGCGTAATTTGCAGCAACTTTTTGAACGATTTCATTTGAAACTCTATAACTTCCATCTTTATTTTCAAAATAAGCGTGGTAATATAAAGCTTCAGCTTTTAGTTCGCCAGAGGCAATTTTTTCAACGGTACTATATGCTTTTCTAGCTTTATCAAAATTATTAGTTTTAATGGCCGAACGAGCAATTATTAGTTGTGCATCGGATGCTGTTTTATTTTCTACTTTAGGGCTTTTTAAAATAGATTCGGCATAATTAACCGCTTTGTCATAATTTTTTTGATGATAGTATGCTTTCATTAAATTGGCTTGTGCAAATTCAATGTTTTGTTGTGAATTCCCACTAGATTCTAGTTGGGTTAACAATGGAATTGCTTTTTGCCAATTTTCTTGTTTTAAATAAATTAAGGTAAGTTGTACTAATGATTTTTCGGTAAATTCATTTTGAGGTTGTTCAATAACAAAAGTATAGTTTGTGATGGCTTTATTTTCTTGATTTGTATTAGTTAATAGTTGTCCTAAATAAAAATTAGCTTGTAAACTATGAAGACCATTATTAAAACTTTCTAAATACTTTTCAAAGTTGGTTATGGCTTTTTTAGTGTTATTTAATAAATATTGTTTTTCTGCAGCCTCATAAGTAGCATCATCTAATTCGGCATTAGAAACGGAAACAAAATCAATTGTTTTCACCCATTTTGCGTAGGCATCAACTTGGCCTAAATCTACATAAATTTCTCGAGCGTTTTTAACTGCTTGTTGTGCTTCTGGAGATTTAGGAAATTGCGAAACAACTTTTTTATAAGCAGTAAGTGCTTCTTGATTTTTATTGGAATTATAATAAATTAATCCTTTTTTTAAGATTGCTTTTGGAACTAACGGACTTCTTTTATAGTTTGAAATTAATTGATTAAAGGAAGCAATAGCATCCTCAGTTTTTTGTTGTTTTATATATGAATTTCCTAAAATATATAAAGCATCATCGTTATAGATAGATCTTAAATGTTTATTTAACAAGGATTGTAATTCTTTAATTTTAGCGTTTTCTTTTCCTAAAAAACCATAACAATTTGCAATTTGGAATTGAGCATAATCTAATCTTAACTTTGTAGATTCTATTGATTTTTTATAATATTCAATTGCATTTGCATACTTTTTTGTTACAAAATAAGAGTCAGCAATTCTTAAGTAACTATCGTTTTTAAAGTTTAATTCTGTATTTTGTGCATCAAATAATTTGAATTCACGAATAGCATTTGGATAATCTTTTAGTTTAAAGTAAGTATAACCTAAATTGTAATGAATAGTTTTAAATTCTTCGGTATTTGAGGCGTTTGAATTATTGAAAAAGGATTTAAAATTGTGGAGAGCTTCCGTAAAATTATTTAATCTATAATTACTTTCTGCTTTCCAATAAGTTGCTAACGCAATAGTTTTAGCATCTACAGGATTAGCTAATGATCTATCAAAATTTTCTATAGCTAATGCGAAGTTTTGTTTATTAAAAAGTTCAATACCTCTATAATAAGCAACTTCCTGAAGTGTAGCTTGGTTTACATCCGATTTGTTTTTATCTAAATAATCCAAAGCTCCTTTAAAATCTCGTGAGGTTATATAAGCACTTACTAAAAGGCTTTTAATTTCTTTATTTTTTTCAGATTTAGGGTATAAATCAAGGTATTCTTGTAAAACATTTGGAACACTTTTATACGGGTTTCCAATATCATAACTTAATTTGGCGTAGTTGTACCAAGCATCTTTTTGTATAGCTGTATTAAAGTTTAAATGAGCAGCATTCCTAAAAGCATTTAAGGCTTCCGTTTTTTTATTTAATTGCAAATAACATTCGGCTAAATGATAATAAGCATTTTGTGCAACTTCATTATTTCCACTAATAATTTTGTTGAAAGTATTTATAGCATTTTCGTAATCATTTTGTTTATAATAAGCATAGCCAAGCAAATAATAATCCGTATTTGTCCATCTACCACGTTTGCCTTTGTAATTTTTTAAATAAGGAATGGCTTCTTTAAATTTTTGAAGATTAAAATAGCTTTCTCCAATTATTTTAGAAATTTCAGATAACTCTAATCCTTTAGCTTTATCAAGAAGAGGTAAACCATTATCTATTGCCTTTTGAAATTTACCTAGTTTAAAATTCATATCGGCTAAATAATAAGAAACCTTAGTTTTAAAATTTTCATTGGTTTCAACGCTACTTAAATATTTTTCAGCAGTACTATAATCGTTTTGCTTATATGCTATATAACCGTAATAATATTTAGCTTGTGCGCCATATTCTTGCGAAGTAAATAAGTTAAAAAATAATTTTTTTGATTTGACATAACTTTTATTGACAAATAAAGAATACGCGTATTTAAAGTTAAATTCCTCTTGGTTATACCTGCCAATACTTTTAGGATTAATTTTAGAATACCATTTTGCTGCATAACTGTATTTTCCGATTTTAAAATAGTAATTAGCAACATGTAAAAAGGCACTATTTTGTTTAGTGCTTGTTGGATAATTAGTTACAAATTGCTGCATTAATTCATCCGAATTTGGTAATCCTAATTTTATAGCACAATCAGCTATGTAAAATTCACAATTTGCTTTTAATTCTGAAGTAGCATCAAACTGTGGTGCAATATCTTTAAATTTAGCTTGTGCTGCATTGTACGATTTATTTTGATATAGTTCAATAGCTTCATTATAGCTTGCTAAATTATTGGTGTAAATAGTTGTTTTTTGGGAATAGGTAAAAAGCGTAATTAAAATCGCAATAAATAAAATACCATTTTTTTTATGTTGCATATGTATCTAATTCAAAAATTAATCTATGTATTAATAACGCAAAATTTAAAAGTAATTGCGTAGTAAATAAATTAATTTTCAAAAATTAGAAAGCTTATTACTATTTTTCTGTAAGAAGTTGATTTATAAATTTATTAAATTCAGTTTTAAAATCATTGTAATATTTGCCAGTAGCTGGACCAGAAAAACCTGTGTGTATTTTACGAACATTTCCGTGTTTATCTATAACAATGAAAGTAGGAAAAGACATTACATGGTTTAACATTGGCAACGATTTTGAGGCACCATTATTAAGATAACTTCCAGCTATTAATAAATCGTAAGGAACATGTAATCGTTTTTTCATGTTTTCAACCCTAGTTTTTGCATAGTTAAAATCGGTTTTAGCTTCATAAGCTAACCCAATAATAGCAATATCTTTATTTTTATTTTGTTGATACCATTGCGTTAAAAAGTTAGTCTCATCCATACAATTTGGACACCAGGTTCCGAAAATTTGTAGTAACACTACTTTATTTTGGTATTTTTTATCCGATAAAGAAACTATTTTGCCATTCAAGTCTGGAAATTTAAAATCAATTTTGTGATATCCTTCTTTTAAAAATGTAAGTTTATCTGCATCTGGTAAAGCGGCATTTTCATTTTTTACAGCAGTAAAAGTTTCATGTGAAGATTTTCCTGCCCAAAAATCGCCTGTAAAAGTGGTGTCTGTCTTTTTTTCTCCTTCAAAAATAAAAGCGTGATTTCCATCAAAAGAATACAATGTAAATTTATTGTTCTGAGTAAATCCTTGTAAATAACGATAATCTCCAGTAGTTGTTAAAATAGAACCGTTTAATGTTTTATTTTCATTGTTAAAAATTCCAACGCCATGATAGCTGTCATCTCCATTAACCGATTTAAAGTTCATATCCCACTTACCATTTAAAATTTCAGAGGATGCTTGAGTTGTTTTTTTAGGATTAAAACTAGCCTTAAAGGGTAGCACATAATCTTTTACATAATTTTTCACATAAACTCCGATAATAGTATCATTATTAAATTTAGCTTTAATTGAAATATCAAAAATGTGAAAATTGAAAGATAAAGAGTCGTTAAGTACTTTAACGTTAGTCATTTTAAGCTTCTCTTTACCATTTATTAAAGTGATTTCGTAGGAAGAATCGTTTTTATAAATTTCAAAATTAAAAGGAAGTTCCTTGTTTTGCATAGTAATTTTACCAAGCCAATTACCAGTTTTTAATATATTTTCTTTGGGTTTAGTATTGCAAGAAATAATAGAAACTAAACTTATTAAAAGGGTGAATTTTATAAAGTGATTACGCATAATTTTCAGGTTTTTAATATTCAAATGTAAACATTATAGATAAATTACAGTAATAGTTTTTAATTAGTTGAAATATTACATTTAAATATTTAGCTTTGTTTAAAATCTTATAATTTATGGCTGAGCCAATTCTTACTTTAAAAAATACAAAAATTTTTCAACGAGAAAACTTAGTGTTATCCGACGTTAATTTAGAAATTAATAAAGGAGAGTTTGTGTATTTAATAGGTAAAACGGGTAGTGGTAAAAGTAGCTTAATGAAAACTTTGTATGGCGATTTACCTTTGCATAAAGGAGAAGGCTCTATTGTTGGATTTGATTTAAAAAAATTGAAGGATAAAGAAATACCTTTTTTGCGTAGAAAATTAGGAATTGTTTTTCAGGATTTTAAACTACTAAACGATAGAAACGTTTTTGAAAATTTAAAGTTTGTTTTAAAAGCAACTGGGTGGAAAAATAATGATGAAATTAAGCAAAAAATAAAGGAAGTTTTAACTAAAGTTGGTATGGAAACTAAAGATTTTAAAATGCCATTTCAGCTTTCTGGAGGAGAACAACAAAGAATAGCTATTGCAAGAGCTTTATTAAATGATCCTGATTTAATTTTAGCCGATGAACCTACAGGAAACTTAGACCCTGCAACTTCTGTAGATGTTATGAATGTTTTAAAAGAAATTTATGAAAGCGGTAAAACTATTGTAATGGCTACTCATGATTATGCATTAATTTTAAAATTTCCGTATAGAACTATAAAATGTGAAGGAGGAGAATTGTTTGAAGTAGTGCAACAGAAATCTAATAGTTAATTTAATAATTCAACAATTTTTAAAGCGCTCATTTCAGTATTATAATTAGCTAATAATTCTTTTCTTTTTAAAATTTCTTGGTCTGTAAATTTTTGTTGAGAAAGTGATTTTATTTGTTCTGTAAATTGTTCTTCTGAATTAGCAATTACACATAATTTCTCTAAACCAGTATCTTTTACCATAAAATTATTTACCAAACAAAATTTTCCATTATACAAAGCATTAATTAGTTTTAGTTTAATTCCAGTATTTTGAAATGTTGGTAATACATTAATGTGAGCATCCTTAACTAAATTATCTAGTTCACTTTTGTTGCAATTATTTTTAAAAGAAATATTGGTATATTTTTTTACTTTATTTGATATATGTTGATTATTAAAACTACTAGCAATGACTAAAGGATAATTAATCTTAGAGAATATTTTAATTAAAAATGTACAGGCTTTAATATTATCAGGAACTCTTAAATCTCCATGATATAATGCAAATTTCCCAATGCCATTATTAGAATTAATAGTATTGTTTTGATGGAATGCAGGAATATATTTTGATTTTAAAGGGAATCTAATAGAAAAGTAATCCTGTTCTAAGGGGGAAATAGTTAAGATGAAATACGTTTTTTCTAAAACTTCCTGATGCTTTTTTAGTTTAATAGCTTCAAAAAAATAAAATAATTTTTTAAAAATATTCGATTCGCTTTTTAAAAGTCCATTATAATAATGATGTTCAATATTATGGGCTCTAACCATTATAATCCTTTTATTAAAAAAAGTTTTTATTAATGGGTAAGTTGTATGTAGCCCTTCAAATAAAATTGGATAATTATTTTTTTTTAAATTAATAATGAGCCTTTTGTTTTTTCTTGATAAAACAATAGAAGGTACTATAGAAAATAGACTTAGTAAAGTGGATTTTCTTTTATAATAGTATATTTTTTTGCAGTATTTTTCTAGTTCATTTGATTCACCTTTACCATACTCGAAAGTGTGTAAATAAATATCAAACTCCAATTTTTTTAAGGCTTTTATTTTATAAAAAACATCAATAACACCACCGTAATTAGGAGGATAAGGTACATCAAATGAGATAATGTTTATTGCTTTATCCAAGTTTGTTATAAATTTCAATTAATTTTTTAGATTCATTTTCCCAATTTAATTCAGATGCTGCTATTTCTAATTGAATTTTATAAGCTATTTTTCCTTTCTCCAATATTTTTTGTATTTGTTTTGCTAACAACTCTGGATTTCTATTTTCTACTACTTCGCCAACTTTATACTTAGATGTAATATTTTTCATTTCATATAAATCTGATACTAAGATTGGAATTTTAGCTTGTATATAATCAAATAATTTATTCGGTAATGCATATTTGTAATTTAATCCTAAATTTTCTTCTAAACTAATACCTATATCTGCTAGTGGTGTAAGTTGTTTTAGTTCTTCAGGTTCTAATCTATCTATTAATCGAACTTTTTTCTGTAACTTTTTTTCTGCTATTTTGTGTTTGATGCTTATTTCAATATCTCCATTTCCAATAATTACAAAAATTGTATCTTCTAAATAAATCATTGTGTCAATCATTAATTCCAGTCCTCTACCTTTATTTATGGCTCCTTGATACAAAATTATTTTTTGATTGTCTGTTTTAAATGGAAAAGAATTAGCTCTTTGTTTCTTTATTACAAAAGGTAAATTTCGTATTACAATGAATTTAGTATGATAAATTGAATTATAATATTCAGAAATTGAATTACTTACAGTAACACAATTTTTGAGTTTAGGAACAATAAACTTTTCAATATATAGCCAAATATTTTGAATAAAAGGTCTGTGAATAAGCTCAGGCACTTCTGTAAAAAGTTCGTGACTATCGTACACTAATTTTTTTCTAAGGATTTTACTTGCTAAAAAATTAGCTAATAAAGTATCTAAATCATTTGCTAGTAAGATGCTAGGTTTTGAAATTAAAATTTTAAAAAGTAAACGAATATTATATTCCGCATAAAAAAAAGGACCTTTATTAAAAAGAAGTTTAAAACGATATGTTTTGTATTTTCTTTCTAGTTTTTTACTATTAGAAAATTGTCTTCCAATTAGAATAATTTCATAATTATTTTGAGAAAGTGTTGAGCAAATCTTATGGACTCTTTGGTCAGTTACTAAATCATTGGTGACTGAGACTATTACACGATTCAAAATAAATGAATTTAAAAAGAAATTATTTTTTTGTTTTAGAAAGGTAATAAATATTAGCCATTAAAATAAAACTATTTGTAATTATAATTGGCCAAGAAATAGCTAGCATAATTCCATATACAACAAATAAAAATGAACCTGCAGAATTAACAATTCTTAAAGTGTTTACATTTTTCATTAAGAAAGAGACAATTAATAATAAGGATGCTAAATAGCCAACCCATTCAGTATAAGAAATTCCTAAAATCATTTTATATATTTTTTATTGGGCGACAAAGATACTTAATATAAATGATTTGGAAATTGCCTAAAAAAAGAAACCTCACCCAGTAAATGAGTGAGGAAAATTGCTATGAAAAAGATTGATAAGCCTAAACTTATCGTTGCAAATATACGAATAAATGTAATTATAACACTATATATTTGTTAAAAAAAACCTAAAAAAAAGTTAAAATAGTTGATTAGATTAATGTTATTTAATTTGGTTAAATAATTAATTAGCTATTGTGTTGATTTTTAGGCCTTTTTAGGGGTTATCAAAATAGCTAAATAATTTCGCTCTCTCTATAATTTTAGAGCTTCGTATAAAATAGTTACGGGATGTTTAGAAATCCTTGTAGTTCCGTCCTTTATTTGATGTCTACAACTTGTCCCAGATGCAGCAATTATTGTGCTTTTATTGGAATTTCTTATTTTTGGGAATAAAGTGTCTTCACCAACTTGCATGCTAATATTATAATGCTCTTTTTCATATCCAAATGAACCTGCCATACCACAACAACCTGAATTTATTATGGTTACAGAATAGTTTTTTGGAATGGATAGCATTTTAAAAATAGATTCTGTATTACTTAATGATTTTTGCTGGCAATGCCCGTGGATTTTTACTATTTTTTCTTTAGAGGTAAAGCTACCTGCTGAAATGTTGTTTTTTTCAAATTCTTGTTTAATAAATTCTTCAATGGTAAAAGTATTTTTGGCAATTTTTTTAGCGGAATTTTTATCATCTGCTAATCGTAAATATTCATCTCTAAAAGTTAAGATAGCTGAAGGTTCAATTCCTATCAAAGGAGTTTCTTTTGAAACTAAATTTTTAAAAAAGTTCACGTTAAAATCAGCTCTCTCTTTCGCTTTATCCAAAATACCTTTTGAAATAAAACTTCGTCCACTTTCTTCATGCTTAGTAATAATAACTTTATAACCTAATTTTGTGAGCAGTTCAATAGCGTTTACGCCAATCGTAGCATCATAAAAATTGGTAAACTCATCTACAAAAAGATAAATTTCACCAAATTTAGTAGGTTTATTTTCTAATCGTATTTTATTTTTTTTATACCATTTATTAACTGTGGTTTTTGCTAATTTTGGGATGCTTCTTTTAGGGGCAATTCCCATCAACTTTTTAGTGATTTTAGTATTTAAAACTAGATTTGTAAAAGTAGGTGTGAGGCTACCAAGTTTATTCCATTTTACATTGTTAGCAAATAATTGAGTTCTAAAAGGAATACCATTTTCTTTGTAATATTGATGCAAAAATTCGGCTTTTAAAGTAGCTACATCTACATTGCTTGGGCATTCACTAGCGCATGCTTTACAACTTAAACACAAGTCGAAAACATCATATAATTCTTTATGATTAAATTTGTTTTGTTTTTTCGAATTTGTCAAAAACTCCCGTAGCGCATTTGCCCTAGCTCTTGTAGTATCTTTTTCATTTCTAGTTGCTCTGTAACTTGGACACATAGTTCCACCAGCTGAAGGTAATTTTCTACAATCACCATATCCATTGCATTTTTCAGTTGCTCTTAAAATTCCTAAACTATCGGTAAAATTTTGAAAAGTTTCAATTTTAGGTTCAATTCTGTCAATTTCATAGCGTAAACTTTTATCCATTGGAAAAGCATCTACAATTTTCCCTTTATTAAATATATTATTTGGATCAAAAGTGTGTTTAATTCGTTTTAATAATTCATAATTTTTAGTTCCAATCATAAGCGGAATAAATTCTGCTCTTACAATTCCATCGCCATGCTCTCCACTAAATGACCCTCCATATTTTTTAACAAGTTTTGCAGTTTTTGTAGTTATTTCTCTAAATAGAACAACGTCTTCTTTCTTTTTTAAATTTAAAATTGGGCGTAAATGTAATTCTCCAGCTCCGGCATGAGCATAATACACAGCTTTTTGCCCAAAATCTTTCATCATTTCTGAAAATTCCGAAATGTAATTTGGTAAATCATTAACTTTAACTGCGGTATCTTCAATACAGGCAACGGCTTTATTATCTCCCACAATATTACCCAACAAACCAAGTCCTGCTTTTCGTAATTCTAAGGCCTGATTTATTTTGCTCCCAACTAATTTTGGATAGGCATAGCCCAATTTATTTTCTTGTAAATCTGAAATTAAATTATCTGCTAATTTGTTAGATTCTTCTTCGGAATTTGTGCAGATTTCAAGCATTAGAATAGCTTTTGGAACACCTTCAATAAAGAAGCGATTTTTTAGCTGTTCTCTATTATTTTTGGTGCAATCTAAAATGGTTTTATCCATTAATTCACATGTATAAAGATTGTGTTTCATAGCAATAACTACAGCTTTTAAACTTTCTTTAATACTGTTGAAATGTACAGCAATCATAATGTTTTTTGCTGGAGGCAATTCATCTAATTTAATGGTAATTTCAGTTGTAAACGCTAAAGTTCCTTCACTTCCTGTTAATAATTTAGCAATATTTATAGTTTTATTTTCACCTCCAAAAGCCTCAAAATTTAAAAGAGAATCTATTGCATAACCGTTATTTCTTCTATGGATTTCTTTTTTGGGGAATTCTTTTAAAATTTCCTGTTGATTTTCTTTATTAGATAGTTCATTAAAAATAGTTTGATAGATTTCATTTTCTAAGGAATTTCCAATTCTTTTTTGGTTGAATTTTTCCTTACTTATTTCGTTGAATACAACTTCAGAGCCATCACTTAAAATAGTTTTAAGTTCTAAAATTTTATCTCTGGTTACGCCGTATTTTATAGAAGTTGTTCCGGAGGAATTATTTCCAACCATTCCACCAATCATACATCGATTGCTTGTTGAGGTGTTTGGGCCAAAAAATAATCCGTAGGGTTTTAGGTAATTATTTAGTTCATCTCTAATAATTCCAGGTTGTACAGTAATTGTTTTTTGATGTTCATCAAAAGCAATTATTTTAGTAAAATGTTTGGAAACATCTACAATTAAACCATCACCAACACATTGCCCTGCTAATGAAGTTCCAGCAGCTCTAGGAATTAAAGTTATATTATTTTCGGTTGCAAACTGGATAAGTTTTTTTATATCGGCGTTATTTTTTGGATATACAACTCCTAAAGGAATTTTTCTATACACAGAAGCATCTGTTGCATAAATGCTTTTATGTAAATTATCAAAATGTACTTCTCCAGATATTAATTTTTCAAGTTTTTGTAAATCCAATTTTTATAATTTATTTATGGAGTAAAAATTACACCGCTACTGTGATTTTTTTGAGCTCCGGTTATGCTTTTTAAACAATTATTCTCGCCTTCATATTTTAAATAGCCCAATAGTGCAAAAACTAAAGCTTCTTTATAATTTATAATGCTTTCACTAGGTATTACAATCTTGGTTTTAGTGAGTGATCTCAATCTTTCTATTAAAAAAGTATTAAAAGCTCCTCCACCTGTAATAAACATTGATTTTTTTGAATCGGAATCAATTTTATTTGCAATTTGTAGCGCTATGTGTTCCACAAAAGTTCTTAAAAAATCCTTTACTTCTAAATTATATTTATTAATAATTGGGAAAATAGAATTTAGAACAAATTCGTAACCTAACGATTTAGGCTTTTTAGTTGTATAAAAGGTAAGTGAATTTAATTCGTTTAGTAAAGCACTATTTATTTTACCGTTTGAAGCAATTTTTCCCTGATTGTCAAATGGTAAATTAAGCTTTTCAGCAAAATGATTTAGCACAATATTTACGGGACAAATATCAAAGGCAACTCTGTTATTTTTTTCTTTGTAGGATATATTTGCAAAACCGCCTAAATTAAGACAGTAATCATATTCCGAAAAAAATAATTCATCACCAATAGGAACTAAAGGCGCTCCTTGTCCTCCTAAAGCAACATCTTGTACTCTAAAATCACAAATGGTTTTATAACCTGTAATCGTGGCTATTTCAGGGTTATTTCCAATTTGTAGAGTGTATTTATTTGTTGGATTGTGGAAAATTGTATGACCATGACTTGCAATAAAATCTAATCCTTTAATATTATTTTCTTCAATGAAGTTTTTAAGGATTTTTCCTAAATAGATTCCATAAGAAGTATCTAATTTTTTTAATTCTTCTTCATTTAAATGTATTCCATTTTTTAAATTACTTTTCCATTTTTTTGCATAAGGAATGGTATCTGTTTGTATAATTTTAAATTGGTAATCATCAGCTGTTTGGCTAATTTTAACGTAAGCAATATCAACACCATCTAATGATGTGCCACTCATTACCCCTAAAATATATTTCGATTTCAACTTCAACTTGGTATTTGTAATGTGAAATTACATTTTTAAACTTAATAATAGAATAATACTAACAACAATAACGGTTATAAAACCTATAATTATATTTAGATTTATTTTTTTGGATCCTAAAACTAAGGCATAAATCATTTTAATAAAAGCGTTACTTATAGTTGCAATTACGGTTGAAGATACAATTACAGAAATACTTATTACAGATATTTTTGTTTGAAATAAATTTAATATAAAAGGGTCTATATCTGTAACACCAACTACTAAAGATAAAATATGAATTCCATGGTTTCCATAATATTGCATAACTATTTCTGTAATTTTAGCAAAAACGATAAATAATAACCCAAACACAAAAGCAGTTTTAAATTCTAATGGGTTTTTATTTGGTATAAATTGATGTTTTGTTTTTGTTTTATCTTTATAATCGAAATATAAACCAGATAAAATACTTACTATAATAAGAGGAATAAAATATTTTAATAACGCTATTGCAATATCTTTATTAAAAATAAAAGCTAAAATTAATAATCGAAGGTACATCATAGCGGTAGCCATTAAAATTCCAGCAACAATTTTACCTGTAGCTTCATTATTTTTACTTCTTTTGGCTAAAACAATGGTTGTGGCAGTACTACTATATAAACCTCCTAAAATACCTGTTAATAATAAACCTGCTTCTTTAAATATATATTTTTGTAGTAAATAACTTATATAGGAAATAGATGAAATAGCTACTATAGCAAGCCAAAATTTATAGGGCGAAATATTTATAAATGAGAAAATTGGTTTATTTGGTAAAAGAGGTAAAATAACACCAGCAATAATTAAAAATTTAGCAAGAGTAATAAAATCTCTATGTTTAACTTGTTTAGAAAATTTTAATAAATTTTTCTTGATTTCTAATAAAATTAACACCCCAATAATAATCAATAATAACAGCCAATGTGGTTGTGTATATATTAAAGGGGCAATGGTATAGGTAATTAATAATGCTATAATTGAAGTAAAACCAGCGGATTTTTCATTTTTTAGTTTAAAGTAATAAAACAGGGATACTAAGCTTGAAATAACAATAAAGCCAACTAAAAAAGGAATAAAACTTATTGGATTTAATATATATAAAATGAAGCCTAAAATACCAACAAGGGCAAAAGTTCTATCAGTTCCAAATAATTCATCATCACTTATTTTTTTGTGTAAACTCTTTTGTTCTAATCCAATTAACAAAGAAAAAACAGCTACTAAAATAAAATTAATAAAATCTTGAGGGATACTTTTATAAAACTCCATGATAGTTAAATTTATTACGTAAATATACTGAGTTTAAAAAATAAAAGATAAAATTATTCAGTCTCTTTTTAGAATTATTTTTTCTTAGTCTATTGTTTTGATTTCATTTTATTTTGTATTCTTCTCTCTTTTTTTGCTATTCAATACGTTGTTCAACTTCTTTTAGTTTTCTTATTTTTATTCGTTCACTTTCAGTTCTTGTTGCATCAATACGTTGCAATTCTAAAGTTTTTTTAAGTAATTGTTGAAGGTTGTTGTTTTTCTCTAATAATTTTTTTTGATAAGATTGTAGATTAAAAAAACTATAAGTCCAACTATTATCTTTAGTATTCTGAATAATTTTAGTAGCTGAATTTTTAATATTTGTAATCAATTCAAAAATAGGACTTTCAAAAGCTGTAGTTCCAGAAATCATTTTTTTAGCTGACAAACATTTATCATTTGCTAAACCATATCTATTTTTGCTCTTTAAATATGCATAATGAGCTTCAATTAAAGGTTTTGCTTTTAAATATGCTTCTTCAATTGAAAATGCCAAAAGTTTAATGTTTTTTGTTTTTTGAAATCTATTATCATAATTCTTATTTGTTTTGTAGCTACTCTTGATAGATTTTAATTCATTAGCAATTTCAATAATAGCATTTTCTTGATTTGTATATTTTAGTGAATTATTCAGATTATCTTCATCTAATCCATCTAATCCAATGAACGTAAAAAGTAGTATTAAAAAATATCTCATGACTTTTGTGATTTTAGTTATATGTAGTATTTAAATATATTTTGATCCTTAAAAATATAATATTATTTGGTTTGTCTGTAATTTTTTAATTTAGAAATGAATTACTCAATCAAATTATTTTCTAACCTATATTTTTCTGATACCCAAACATCACCTAATGGTTCAGCAGGACTTAATCCGCATTCTTCTGCTCGTTTTATACTTTCAGGATCATCTAAATTTATTATAATACTATCGGGACAATCGTTGTCATCTTTTGAACAATTATAAAATGATACAGTGAAAATTATTAACAATAAGAATTTAAATAGCTTAGTCATATGGATATTTGTATAATTTATTTTTTTTCTTTTTTTTGATGTTTCTCAACTGTTTGTCAACGGTTTTAGCTATGCATAATTCGGGATTTCAAGGCCATGCATTTTCCTATTACCGATTTGTTTATTTAGTGTATTTACTTTCATATTAGCAATTTTTCCCGCATTACGTATAGCCAATGTTTCCAATCGTATTTATTCGCTCTTATTTAATTTTTTATTTTTACTCTAGCGTGTTTCATTACTTGGGTTAAGTTCAAGAGATTTTTTATAGTTTTCGATTACTTTTTGAGTATTGCCTAATGTTTCATAAGCTTCTCCCAAGCTATCATAGGAATTGGATGATTTAGGGTAATTTTCTACATTCAGGATGAAGAATCCTAATGCATTGGATTTGTCTTTATCATTTCTACTTTGTAGCATTCTATAACCTAATTGGTTTACAAGATACTCGGGAGGTCGAAAATCATATGAAAGTCGTTTTGAAAGTGCATGGAAATGTTGAATTAGTTGCTCTTTATCTTCCACATCACGATAGGAAATTCCATAGCCATCAAAAATTGCGGAGATACCGTTATGAAAAGCAATAATTGGAACTGAGCTATGGTCTTCATTTTCGAAGTATTCTAATTTTGCAGGAAATTCACCTTCACATTTACTATTCAATGCTTCATATAATCGCACATGGCGATCACGATTTCTGATATTTCTTTTGCCCCAATTCGCAGTGGCTATGTATAGAAACCTTTTAAATAAATTTTCAGTTACGACATCTAATTTTTTGTCCATAGTTTTAGCGTCCCAGGTGCCAAAGCTTGGGTCAACGGCAATAAAAGAGTTGAAAAGCGTCTTTTCTTTCATATAGGCATGAGTGGCCAACAACCCCCCTAAAGAATGGCCAAAAAGGATTCGATAAGGTTCTGTTCTATACTTTTGATCCAATTCGGGAATAAGTTCACTTTCCAAAAATCTTAGGAAATGCTCTCCACCACCTGAATTATTCTTTCTTACTGTAACAATTTTGTCCGGTGTATAGTCACGTCTTCTGTCAACATTTTTAATACCTACTACTATCATCTCTGGAATTTTCCGGTTTCTGTATAAACCGGAACTCATATAGTTGACCGTACCTGAAACCGCTTTGAAGTGCACATTTCCATCAAGAACAATAAGCAGCGGATAGTTTTTATAGGAGGACTCTTTATCATTGTACGAATCAGGAAGATTAATCCAATATTCCCGGTCTTCATTCAGGATATCAGATATAAGTGAATGTTTTGTACCGATAACAATTTGTGCAACATCTTGTGATTTTACCTGATTAATCCCTATTACTAAAAGGAGTGCTGCAATAATATTTTTATTCATTCTGTTTTTCTATATGATTTGTAACGGTTTTTTATAAGATTTGTGCGACTGGAAAATTGGATATTTTTCGGACGTAGCAAATCGTTAGTTGAATGTTTGTCGGTTTGTTATTTAGTTTAAATGTAAGCATAAATTTTATGAGGTGTTGTGCTTAGTTTTATTTAACTTACTCTTTTTCTAAAAATGTTTTTACTATACTAAAATAATCTCCACCATAATATTTAAAAAAATCACCATTCGATTTTATAATAAAAAAAGCATCACAAGTCTCATGAAGAGTAAAAATGTTATTGTAAAAAAATCCAGAGTCTAATTTGAACTTCTGTTTTTTTTTATATAAATTTTTATAAAAAGCGTTTTCTTCATAAACAAAATAGTCAAGTGTATTATTATCTGCACTTATTTTTGAGGAAATTTGAATACCTCTGTTTGTAAATTTAGAAAAATCACTATTATTTAAGCTTAAGGATATACAGTTTCTTCCCTTTTGACGATAATTAATAAGAATTGTTTTCCCTTCTGGTATTTTTGTGTTTAATTCCTTTTCTAAATTTATTTTCAATAGCTTGTATTGAGGATTAGTTAATTTTTCAGAAAATGCTTTTCTACTTTTTATTAATTCAGGGTTTAGTTTAGTATTAACCTCTATATCAATTATTGGTTTTATATCTGTTATTTTATTTGTCACACAAGAAAACAATGTATTTACAAATAAGAAAAAGGAAATTTTTTTTAAATAGTTATTCATTCATTCATTCTTTTATGGTTTAATTTAGACTTAGCTTTTTTGTCTCGATTGATTAAGCACAACGGTTTAGGACAAGGAAAGTTGCGATTGGTAAATCGTAATTTTCCGCCTAAAAATGTTGTTTATTTTTATGTTACAATTTTTATATTATCTCAAATTTAGCAATTTTTTATATGCATTGTTTTGGGTAGTCTTTCCATTTACCATCCAAAAGCAACAATTTTATTATTTTCATTGAATTGTATATCAAAACATGGTGTTAATCCAATAATTTTTCCATCTTTCGATTCAAGTATTATATCATAGCTTAAATCTCCATATTCCAAAACGTGATTTAATTTGTAGCCTGAAAATTCATTTTGCATATCTTTAACCCACATTTTGAATCTTCGTTCTCTTTCTTTACTAGCGACATGTTCGTTGATGAAATCATCAATGTTCTTATCATCTGTCAAAATTAGTTCTACAAACTGATGTATGATTTCAAGTTGTTTATTTGTAATATCGGTACTGCCATGTTTTATACTTTTCATTTTGGGTACAATGGGTTTGTAGTCTTCCTTAAAAAGTAATTGCTCTATTTCCCACGCAACAATTTGAGTATCGTATCTTAATTCATTGGTCATATATATGATTACAGTATTTTCTTCCGGCAGTTGTATAAAATCGGCATAAAAAACACCATTTGAACCATTGTGTGCAATAATTTTCGTATTTCTATCACTATTCATTATTGTCCATCCATAAGCATAATGAGAATTGCCTGATTCATTTTCTTTTACGTAGGGAAAAGTGAGTTGTTCAAATGATTTTTTAGAAATTATTTTGTTTTCTCTTAATGCAGTATACCATTTATATAAATCGGAAGGATTAGAAAGTATCCCACCATTTCCTTTTAAATGCCATGATATTTGATTTGAATCTGCCTTCCATTTTATGAGATGAGTACCCCAATCTTCACCACATTTATAACCGTGGGCAATTTGAGTTGTATCCCATTTGGGGGAAAGATAACCAGTATGTTTCATGCCTGCTTTTTGAAAAAGATTTTTTTGCAAATAGGTTTCGTAATCTGTTTGCGTAATTTTTTCAATTATCATAGCCAAAATACTGTAACCCACGTTGGAATAACTAAATTGTTTTCCTGGTTCAAAATCTAATGGTGACTTGTAAACTTCACTTAAAAACTTCTCTTTTGAGATGGGAACGAAATCCACTCCGTAACCCAGATTTCCAACTATTCCTGATGTGTGTGTCAGTAATTGATGAATTGTAATGTTTTGTTTGTCTTTAGGAATGTTTTTAAAGAATTTGTAAATAGAATCATTTACGGATAATTTACCTGCTTCCTGTAATTTTAGAATAGCAGTTGCTGTAAACTGCTTTGTCAATGAACCTATTGTAAATATAGTTTCTTTATTTACAGGAAGATTTTTTGATTTGTTTCTTAATCCAACGCCACCATTATAGATAATATCCCCATTTTTAGCGACCAATATACTTGCCGAAAGTCCATTTTTATTACATTCGTTAAGGTAAGATTGGAGTTTATTTTTTACAGTGTTCTCCGAATGTTTCAATTTGGGGGTATCTTTACAAGAAATCCCCAAAGTAATAATTATTGCTATAAATAAAATAATTTTTTTCATCGATTGTTTAATTGTTTTTTCGTTTGTAGCAAATCGATTTGTTAGAGTGTTTGTCGTTTTGTACTAAATCAAATGTAAGCATAAATTTTATGAGGTGTTGTAAGCCGTTATTTTTTTGTCATATAATAGAATTCACGTTCTAATTCGTGTTTCATTCTTTTGGCTCCTCTTCTCATAAAAAAGTATGGAATTCCAAACATAAAAGTTGCGTGGATAAAAATAAACGGCAAAGCAAATCCAGGAGCATTTCCTTCAATATTATCCGCCATAAAAAATGCTCCAATAAATATGGAATAAAACACA
>NZ_JAWVXC010000003.1:0-303975 GCF_033723435.1 Lutibacter sp.
ACAGGAGGTAGTGTAGTAGCAACTCCAACTTTAAATAGTGTAGGCAGTGCAACATATTATGCAGAATACAGTAATGGTACATGTTCAAGTGTAAGCAGAACATCGGTAACCTTAACGATAACCGGAGCGCCATCCGCACCTGAAATTACGGGAGACTCTTCTGTATGTATGGGTTCAGAATTGTATTTAGAAACTACAGCTACAGGAACAATTACTTGGTATTCTTCTAATACAGATGTAGCAACTGTAAATGCAAATGGTGTTGTTACACCAGTTGCTCCTGGAACAGCAATAATAACATATATGGTTGAAAACTCTGAAACAGGTTGTAGTTCAATATCTGCAGGAAAAGAAATTAAAGTTAACGCTTTACCAGTTGGAAGTGATAAAGAATTAACTATTGATAGTGGAGATACATTAAATGAAATATTGACGACAAATATGTCTAATGTTACTTACGCTTGGCAAGCAGCAGATAATACTAACATTGTAGGAGAGACAACAGTTATGAGTTCATCATCAAGTATTACAGATACGTTAACTAATTTGACTGGATCTGTTCAGGATGTGGTTTATACTATTACGCCAACTTCAGAAGCAGGTTGTTCAGGTGATTCATATACTATTACAGTTCATGTGAATCCTAAGTTACCTACTATAAGTATTGATGATCAGTTAAATATAGCAGAAGGAAATACAGCGAATTTTACTGTAACTTTAAGTAATACATATATTTATGACGTTACATTTACAGTAAACACTGTAGATGGAACAGCGGTAGCTCCAGGTGATTATGTTGCAATTGTTAACCAAACATATACAATTCCGGCAGGTTCAACATCAGTTAATGTTCCAGTAACATTAAATAATGATAATATTTATGAACCTACTGAGTTATATCAAGTAGTTTTATCAAACGCAAAAATTACAACAATAGATACTCCAATAACAACTACTGATTTAGTTGGAGATGGTTCAATAACAAATACAACTGAAGCTCCAGTTGTTAGTATAGTAGCAACAACACAAGCAAGCGAACCTGATAGTAATGGATTGTTTACTATTAACTTAACAAATCCAATGAGTACTTCGACAACAGTAAGTTACACAGTAAGTGGTACAGCTACAAATGGAACAGATTATGAAACTATTACTAATTCAATAGTAATTCCAGCAAATACAACCAGTATCACAATACCAGTGAATGTTATTGATGATGATATTGTTGAAGGAACAGAGAGTGTTATACTAACATTGTTAAATACAGATAACACATCAACTATTACAACAGTTCCTGCTGATGCAACTGCTACAGTAAATATTACTGATGATGATTCTGCAAGTGTATCAATAAATGATGCACCAGTAGTTGTTGAGGGTTCAGATGTAGTATTTACAGTAACATTAACAGGTAATATTCAAGATGCCTTAACAGTTGACTTTTCTACTAATGACGGAACAGCGGTTGCGCCAGATGATTATACAACTCAAAGCGGAGTAGTTACATTTCCTGCAGGTTCTGTAAGTGGAGCAACTCAAACAGTGACTGTAACAACAATTGATAATAGTGTAATTGAGCCAACTGAAAACTTTACGGTGGATTTATCTAATCTAATAAGTTCAGGTTCTGCAAGTATTTCAGATAATCAAGGAATAGGTACAATAATAGATTTGGATATAGCTTTAGTTGATGATGCTACTAGTACAGATGAAGATACTTCAGTTGTGATTTCAGTATTAGAGAATGATACTTATGGATCTGACGATAGTGTTCAAATTACGGAAGTTACTAGTCCTTCTAATGGAACAGTTGTAATTAATGAAGACGGAACAGTAACTTACATACCAAATCCAGATTTTAATGGAGAAGATACTTTTGATTACACAGTTACGGTTACTAATTCAGATGAAAGTACCACAACAGGTACAGCTACTGTTACGGTAACAGTAAATCCAGTGCAGGATGCACAAGATGATACAGCAGAAACTACAGATCAAAATCCAATTGAAATAGATGTTTTAGCGAATGATACTTTTGACTCAAATACTAATCTTGAAATTACTTCAGTAACTACTCCTACAAATGGTAATGTAGTTATTAATTCAGGAGGAACAGTAACGTATACAGCGAATGAAGGTTTTTATGGAGAAGATACTTTTGAATATACTGTAACTGTAACAAATGCAGATGGAACCACAACTACGGAAACAGCAACAGTTACTGTAACAGTTACTTTATCTCCATTTGCAATTGATGATGAAGCCGTAACAGATGCAAATATTCCAATTGATATAAATGTATTAGATAATGATTATGATGAAGATGGTAATATTAACCCAGAATCAGTTGTAATTACAGAAGACCCATTTGATGGAACAGTAGTTGTTAATGCAGATGGAACTGTAACTTATACACCTAATACCGATTTTATAGGAGAGGACACATTTGTTTATCAAGTTTGTGATAATGATGGATTATGTGATACAGCAACAGTTACTGTAGTTGTAACAGGAGTATTAGCTGCAGAGTTAATAATTCCACAAGGTTTTTCACCAAACGGTGATGGTATACACGATGTATTCTATATACATGGATTAGTTAATTTATATCCTAATTTCCAATTACAGATTTATAATAGATGGGGTAATAAAGTGTACGATTATACTCACAATGGAAATCCAGATAGTGAGCCAAAATGGTGGGATGGATATTCTCAATCTAGAACAACATTGAATAAGAGTAGACAAGAACCAGTAGGAACCTATTTCTATGTCCTTCATTTTAATAAAGATGGAGCAAAACCAAGATCAGGATACGTGTATTTAAACAGATAAATTTAATAAAGTATGTAATAGCATAAATAATTTATGCTATTACATACCAAAAAATCCAATTATGAAAAGTATAAAATCCCTTTTAAAATTAAGTGTATTATTGTTTTCAGTAGTAACAATTTATGGGCAACAAGATGCCCAGTATACACAATATATGTACAATATGAATATATTGAATCCAGCTTATGCAGGTTCTCAAGGTACGCTAAGTATTGGCTTATTAGGAAGAACTCAGTGGGTTGGTATTGATGGAGCTCCAAAAACATTTACAGCATCTATTAATGCACCAATGAGCAAAAATGTTGGATTTGGATTTTCAGTGATAGCTGATAAAATAGGTCCGGTAAAAGAGCAAAATGCATATGCAGATTTTTCTTATACAATAAAAGTTAGTGATAAATCTCATTTAGCATTTGGTCTTAAAGGAGGATTTACGTTTATGAATGCAAATTTAAGTTTATTAGATTTAGGAGACAATGTTCCGGATGATTTGTTTACTAATGTTGATTTAAATAGAACATCACCAAATTTTGGAGTTGGAGCATTTTATTATACAAATAAATTTTATATCGGTTTATCAGCACCTAATATGTTAAAAACATTGCATTTTGAAAAGAAAGGTGGTGTGGTTTATAGAGCAGTTGAAGAAGTGCATTATTTTTTAACTTCAGGAATTGTATTTAGCCCTTCCGATAATTTAAAACTAAAACCTTCAATAATGTTAAAAGCTGTTAATGGTGCTCCGCCTTCTATGGATATTTCAGGAAATGCATTAATTCAAAATAAATTTGAATTAGGTTTATCTTGGAGAATAGACGACTCTGTTAGTGCGTTATTTAATTTGGCGATTTCACCAAATATTAAAATTGGTTATGCTTATGATTATACATTAACTAATTTAGGAGATTTTAATTCTGGATCTCATGAAGTGTTCTTTTTGTATAATATAAGCAATTCAAAATCAGGATTATCACCACGTTTCTTTTAACTCTTATTAAGTAAAAAATTTAACAATGAAAAAAATTTACACAATAGCAGTTTTTTTAATAGGATTTATAATCTCTTTAAATGCTCAGACGACTGAAGACCAATATTCAATTAAAAATTTGTCAATAAATACTGAACTTTCAAACTTTGGAACTTCTTTTTATGGAAGTGATAAATTAATTTTTTCACAACCAGTAAAAAGAAAATTCATTATTAATAATGTATGGAAACCAAATAATCAACCATATTTAGATTTATATATTGGAGATATTCAAAAAGATGGTGAAATTTCTAATATTAAGAAATTTTCTAGTAAATTAAACACTCGCTATCATGAAGCTGATGTTTGTTTTTCAAAAGATAAAAAAACAGTTTACTTCTCAAGGAGTAATTTTCAGAATGGGAGATATAAAAAAGATTCATTAGGGGTTAATAGAATTAAACTTTTTAAAGCAGTTGTTGGGCCAAATAATGAATGGACTAATGTAGAGCCTTTACCTTTTAATAATGATAATTATTCTGTTGGGCATCCAGCACTTAGTGATGATGGAAAAACACTATATTTTATATCTGATATGCCAGGTACTTTAGGTAAAACAGATATATTTAAAGTTGCTATTAATAGTGATGGTACTTATGGAACTCCAGTAAATTTAGGGCCAAAAATTAATACTCCAGAACGTGAAATGTTTCCTTTTGTTTCTGGAAATAATGAATTATATTTTTCATCTGATGGAAGAGAAGGTTTTGGTATGCTAGATGTTTTTAAAGCAGCCATTAATAACGATGGAACCTATGGAGGTCCTGTGAATTTAGGAGGAGAAATAAATAGTGATAAAGATGATTTTGCATTTATAATTGATAATAAAACTCTTAAAGGTTATTTTTCTTCAAATAGAAGTGAAGGAAAAGGAGATGATGATATTTATTTCTTTAAAGAAATTCCAGTTATTTGCAAGCAAAATGTAAATATTGTTGTTATAGACAAACAAACAAAAGCTGCAATTCCTAATGCAGTTGTTAGTATTACAAAAAATGAGGAAGATCTTCCTGATGTAACTGTAGATAAAGATGGAAAATATTTATTTGTAGCAGATTGTGATACTAAATATAGTTTTGCAAGTAATAAAATGGACTATTTTTACCCTGCCGTATTAAAAACAATTACAACTTCTTCAAAAAAAGATGATGTACAAACTGTTGTTTTAGAGATGAATAGAGAGTTAATTAATCTTAATACAATATATTTTGATTTTGATAAATATAATATCAGACCAGATGCGGCCGTTGAATTAGATAAGGTAGTGGCTTATATGAAAAAATATCCTACTTTAAAAGTAGAAGTTGGTTCACATACAGATTCACGTGGTTCATTTAAATATAATGAAAAACTTTCAGAAAAGAGGGCAGAATCTACTGTAGAATATATTGTTTCAAAAGGAATAGATTCAAGTAGGATTACAGCTAAAGGGTATGGAGAAAGAAATTTAGTTAATAAATGTTCTGATGGCGTTAAATGTATAGAAGAAGAACATCAACTAAATAGACGTACAGAATTTGTAATTACAAATCCTGAGTTTATTAAAAATTAAACATTTAAAAATAATAATTTTAAAAATATAAAATTCTAATGGTTTTAATATATCACATTAAAGATTATACTACAGTTGTGGGGACGACGATATCTTTAATTTATTAAAACTGTTGGTTTTCTTTTGGGTGTAATTATAAGAGTGCTAAATAATATACTACAGTTGTGGGGACGACAAATATTATTACTTTTATTTAAGCACCTATATAGAAAAGAAAAGTCTCGAGATATTTCTCGAGACTTTTCAATTTTATTAAAATTTAATTGTATTATACGTAATCTTCAATTGGGTTGCAGGAGCAAATTAAATTTCTATCTCCAAAAGCATTATCAATTCTAGCAACTGCTGGCCAAAATTTATTTTCATTTAAATAAGGTAACGGAAAAGCAGCTTCTTTTCTAGAATAAGGATAATTCCATTCATCAGAAGTTACCATTTCTTGAGTATGAGGTGCATTTTTTAATGCAGTGTTTAAATTACCATTATCTAATGCATCAATTTCACCTTTTATACTAATTAAAGCATCACAAAAACGATCAAGCTCTTTTTTGTTTTCACTTTCAGTAGGTTCAATCATTAAAGTGTCATGAACAGGAAAAGAAACTGTTGGAGCATGATAACCATAATCCATTAATCGTTTAGATACATCAGTAACATCTGCTCCTTTAGCTTTAAATTCTCTAAAATCTACAATCATTTCATGTGCTGCAAAACCATTTTCTCCTGCGTATAAAATTTTAAAGTGTTTTTCTAATCTAGCTTTTAAATAATTAGCATTTAAAATAGCATATTTAGTAGCTTCTTTAAGTCCTTTGGTTCCAAGCATTTTAATATATCCATAGGAGATTAAAAGCACTAAAGCAGATCCCCAAGGTGCAGATGAAATAGCACTTATTGCTTTTTCACCGCCTGTTTTTACTATTGGATTAGAAGGTAAAAAAGGAGCTAAATGTTTTGCTACACAAATTGGACCAACTCCAGGACCTCCACCACCGTGAGGTATTGCAAATGTTTTATGTAAATTTAAATGGCAAACATCAGCTCCAATAGTTGCAGGATTTGTTAATCCTACTTGAGCGTTCATATTTGCACCATCCATATAAACTTGTCCACCGTTTGTGTGAATAATTTTAGTAATTTCTTTAATAGAACTTTCAAAAACACCATGAGTAGAAGGATAAGTAACCATTAACGCTCCTAAATTATCTTTATGTAATTCAGCTTTTTCACGTAAATCATCTACATCTATATTACCAGCTTCTGTAGATTTTGTAACTACAACTTTAAAACCAGCCATAACAGCTGATGCAGGATTTGTTCCGTGTGCAGAAGAAGGAATTAAGCAAATATTTCGATGTTTATCTCCGTTTGCTAAGTGATAGGCTCTAATTACAGATAAACCTGCATATTCTCCTTGAGCACCTGAATTTGGTTGTAATGATGTTGCATAAAAACCAGTAATTTCATTAAGTGATTTTTCTAAATCTGCAATTACTTCTTGATAACCTTGAGCTTGGTTTAAAGGAACAAATGGATGTACATTTCCCCAATTTGGCCAACTTAAAGGCAACATTTCAGTAGCGGCATTTAATTTCATAGTACAAGATCCAAGTGAAATCATAGAGTGATTTAGTGATAAATCTTGACGTTCTAATTTTTTTAAATAACGCATCATTTCAGTTTCTGAATGGTATTTTTCAAAAACTTCATTAGTCATAAAATTAGATGTTCTTTTAAAATCTTCTGGTATCTTATTTTCAATAACTGTATCAAATTTTACTATTGATTTTCCTTCTGCTTCCGCTAAAATTTTAAGAATTTCATTAACATCTTCTAAACTAGTAGTTTCATTTAAAGAAATATTAACTACATTTTTTTCAGGATATAAAAAGTTAATTTCTCTTTTTTCTGCAATTTCTTTTACTTTATTATCATTGGTAACTTTTACAGATAAAGTATCAAAAAATAAAGTGTTTTGCTGAACAAGTTGTAATTTTTTTATTCCTTCATTTAAAGTATTTGCTAAATTATTAATACTTGAAGCAATATATTTTAAACCTTCAGCTCCGTGATAAACACCATACATTCCCGCCATTACAGCCAATAAAACTTGAGCGGTACATATATTAGAAGTTGCTTTTTCCCTCTTAATATGTTGCTCACGCGTTTGTAAAGCCATTCTAAGAGCTCGCTTACCAGTTCTGTCTTTTGAAACTCCAATTATTCTTCCAGGAATGTTACGTTTATAACTTTCTTTTGCAGCAAAATAACCTGCATGTGGACCTCCATAACCCATTGGAATTCCAAATCGTTGAGTTGTTCCTACAACAACATCTGCTCCCCATTCACCTGGAGGTGTTAATAGTACTAAACTTAATAAATCAGCAGCAACTGCAACTCTAATTCCGTTTGCATTGGCTTTGTTTACAAAGTCATTGTAATTAAAAATTTGACCACTTTTTCCAGGATATTGAACTATTGCTCCAAAAAAATCATTCGAAAAATTGAAATTTTGATGATTGCCAATACTTAATTCAATTCCAAGCGGAATGGATCTTGTTTTTAAAATACTTATGGTTTGTGGCAATAATTCTTCAGAAACGAAAAATTTACTGGTTCCTGATTTTATTTGATTGCGGCTTCTAGTATTAAAAAGCATAATCATAGCTTCTGCAACAGCAGTTCCCTCATCTAATAAAGAGGAATTAGCTAAAGGTAATCCTGTTAAATCACTTACAATTGTTTGGTAATTTAATAGTGCTTCTAATCTGCCTTGAGAAATTTCAGCTTGGTAAGGAGTGTAAGAGGTATACCAACCTGGATTTTCTAAAACATTACGTTGAATTACACTAGGTAATACGGTTGGGTGATATCCTAAACCAATATAATTTTTAAATAATTTATTTTTATTGGATAATAATTGAATTTTTCTAAGATATTCAAATTCACTGATAGCTTTTGGTAAATTTAATTCATTTTTTAAGCGAATATCAGTTGGAATTGTTTTATCAATTAGTTCGTCTAAGGAGTTTACTCCTATAGTTTTAACCATTTCTTTAACCTCATTTTCCTGCGGTCCTAAATGTCTCAAAACAAAAGAATCTGTTTTCATTTATATTAGTTGTGTGAGTTAATTTTAAGCACACAAATTTAATTAAAATTAACTAATTCATATGCTAATTTTATCACTTAATATACCTTATATTAAATTAATATATTTAGATAAAAATCAAAAAACTACATTTGCGTAATGAATGGTTTAAAAAAAATATTTGATTTTTATATTTTTAGTAATATACACGTAGCTATAGCTGGATATTGTATGGCAAAAGTTACACTATTAAAGTTTGACGTAAATTCAAATTTAGTTCCTTTACTTATTGGATTTTCTATTATTATTTCCTATAATTTTATACGTTATTTTGAAATAAATTCGAAACGATTAGGTTGGTTTAAGTCTTGGTTTTTCGAAAATAAAACTAAACTAGTTTGGATTTCTGTTTTGTCTTTTTTAATGTCAATTTACATCGTTTTTTTTACTGAATTTAATATTGAATCTTTACTTGTTGTAATTCCATTTGCTTTTATTACTTTTTTTTACGCAATTCCATTATTTAAAATTGGAAAGTTGCACATCTCTTTCAGAAATTTTCCCGCAATTAAAATATTTAGTATTGCAATAGCTTGGGCAGGAGTTACAGTTTTATTTCCATTGTTAGAAGCTGGATATCATTTTAATTATGATGTTTATTTAGAATTTTTTCAACGTATATTAATTTTAATAGCTTATACAATTCCTTTTGATATTAGAGATGTTTATTTTGATGACAAAGAATTAAAAACAATTCCTCAATTAGTAGGAGTTCAAAAATCTAAAATTTTAGGAACAGTTCTATTGTTGTTATTTGTTTTAATAAGTTTATTTAAAAATAGCTATTTTGAAAAAGATGTTTCATCTGATGTTGTAATAGCAATTGTAACTGTTTTGTTTTTATGGAATTCTACAGCTAAAAAATCTCGGTATTACACAAGTTTTTTTGTGGAAGCAGTTCCAATTATTTGGTTTTTAATACTCCTTGTATTTTATAATAATATATAAAAAGCTATAAAAAAAACAAAGGTTTCCAATTGGAAACCTTTGTTTTAAATATGTATTTGTATATTACTTTAGTAGTTTATTTATTTTTTCTTTTTCTTCTTCAGCTAATGCACCATCTACTAAAATTCTACCACTATGTTCGTCAATAATTATTTTTTTTCTACTTGCAATTTCAACTTGTCTTTGTGGAGGAATTGTAAAGAATGAACCTCCAGAAGCACCTCTTTCAATAGAAACTACAGCTAAACCATTTCTAACATTCTCTCTAATTCTATTATATGCTTTTAATAATTTTTCATCTATTAAATTAGCATATTCTTCAGATTTTTTAAGCAATAAAGTTTCTTCTTTAACCGTATCTTTCATAATATCTTCTAATTCAGCAGATTTATGTTTTAACTGGTCTTCTTTTTTAGAAATCAATTCTTTGGTAGTGACAATTACTTCTTTTTTTTGTTCAACTTTTGCTTTAAATTCTTTAATTCTTTTTTCAGCAAGTTGAACTTCAAGTTCTTGATATTCTATTTCTTTACTTATAGAATCAAACTCTCTATTATTACGAACATTTTTTTGTTGTTCGTTATATTTTTTAATTAATGCTTTAGCTTCTTCAATCCCTAATTTTTTTGCAGCTATGTCGTTATTTAAATTCTCTACATCTGTATCTAAATTAGATAGTCTTTTGTTTAAACCAACTATTTCATCTTCTAAATCATCAATTTCTAAAGGTAATTCACCTCTAACATTTTTAATTTCATCTACACGCGAGTCAATTAATTGTAAATCGTAAAGTGCTCTTAATTTTTCTTCAACGGTAACTTCTTTCTTTTTAGCCATATTATAAGTAATAAATTGGATTGGTGTTTTTATTTGATAAAACGATTGCAAAATTAGGAAATTTTTTTGTAAGAATATCAACTAAAAGATTTTTTGTGAATTGTTCACTTTCATAATGTCCTATATCTGCAATAATTAACTTGTTTTCAGCTTTATAAAACTCGTGGTATTTAACATCAGAGGTTATATAAGCATCTGCTTTTGCACGAATTGCTTGGTTAATTGCAAAACTGCCTGAGCCTCCTAACACAGCTACTTTTTTAATTGGTTTTCCTAGCAACTTGGAGTGACGAATGCATTTTGTTTGCATGGTGTTTTTTACAAATTGTAAAAAATCAGTTTCACTTTTAGGTTTTTCAAATTCACCAACCATTCCAATACCTATTTCTTTATTTATATTTTCTAATAAAATAATATCGTAGGCTACTTCTTCATAAGGATGAGCTTGTAAAAGTGCTTGAATAATGTTTGCTTGTTTGTGTTTTTCAAAAATAACGCTAACCAAAACTTCATTTTCAGTATGTAAAACACCTTTTTCTCCTAATGTTGGGTTGGAGTTTTCATTTCCTCTATAAGTTCCATAACCTTCGGTATTATAACTACATTGGTCATAATCTCCAATATTTCCAGCGCCAACATTAAACATTGCTTGTCTAACTTTTTCTACATTTTTAGTTGGCACATAGGTGATTAATTTTTTTAAGGTGTTTTTTTGTGGAATTAAAATCTTTCTGTTTTTTAAACCTAAAACTTCACAAATTTTAGCATTTACTCCTTGAAACGAATTGTCTAAAGCAGTGTGCATTGCATAAATAGCTATGTTATTTTGAATTGCTTTTAAAACTACTCGTTCTACATAATTTTCACCATTTAATTTTTTTAAGCCTGAAAATATAATTGGATGAAAACTTACAATTAAATTGCATTTATGTTTAATAGCTTCATCTATGGTGATTTCTAAAGTATCTAGCGTTACCAAAACACCAGAAACTTCAGTAGAATAATTTCCAATTAGTAAGCCAACATTATCAAAATCTTCTGCGTAATTTAAAGGAGCTATTTCTTCAATGCAATTAGTGATATCTTTTATTTTCATCCTAAATTTAGATTTGTACACAAATATAATTCAGCTTTTAAAGTTAACCTAATTATATAAAAATTAATAATATGTTTTGTAAATTCGCAGTCAGTGAATTTTATAAGAAAAATAGCGTTCCCTTTTTCCTTTTTGTATAAAGGGATAACAAGTTTAAGAAATTATTTATTTGATAATAATTTTTTAAAATCAACGGAATTTGATATTCCAACTATTGTGGTTGGAAATTTAAGTGTTGGTGGAACAGGAAAAACTCCTCAAATTGAATATCTGATTAGATTATTAAATGAAAAATATAAGGTTGCGGTTTTAAGTAGAGGATATAAACGAAAAAGTACAGGTTTTGTAATTGCCGATGACAATTCAAATGCTGAAACTATTGGAGACGAACCGTATCAGTATTTTCAAAAATTTAAAAATATTACGGTTTGCGTAGATGCAGATAGAGTTCATGGAGTAAATCAAATTTTAATAAATAGACCAAAAACAAAAGTTGTATTGTTAGACGATGCTTTTCAGCATCGGAAAATTAAAGGAGGTTTAAATATTTTATTAACTTCTTTTGGTAGTTTATATAGTGAGGATTATTTATTACCTAGCGGTAATTTAAGAGAATCTTCATCAGGTGCAAAAAGAGCTCAAATAATTGTAGTAACAAAATGTCCTGAAAAATTAACTGAAAACCAGCAGTTAGAAATCAGTAAAAAATTAAATCCAGAAGCAAATCAAACCATTTTTTTTAGCACAATTAGTTATGATTCTGTTTTGAAAGGAGTTAATAATTTAGCTTTGGAGGATATAGATGACGCTGAAATTTTATTGGTTACCGGAATTGCAAATCCAACACCATTACTAAACTATTTGAAAAATAAGAATATAAAATGCAAACATTTAAAATTTAATGACCATCATCATTTTACCAATCAGGATATTACTATTATTAAAAAGGAATTTAGCAAGATAACTTCAAATAAAAAGATAGTTTTAACTACGGAAAAAGATTATGTTCGTATCTTTGCTAAATTGCCAAATGTCTATTACATTGCTATAAAAACATCATTTATTAATCATAAAACAGATTTTGATAATCTTATAAATACATATGTGGAATCAAGTACAAGAAACCGTTGAGTTTTTAAAAAATAAAGGGATTACAAGTCCAGATTTTGGAATAATTTTAGGAACAGGTTTAGGAAATTTAGTTAGTAAAATAACTATTGATGTTAAAATACCATACAGTGATATACCAAATTTTCCGGTATCTACAGTGCAAGGACATTCAGGAGCATTAATATTTGGAAAAATAGGCACAAAAAAGGTGCTTGCAATGCAAGGGAGATTTCATTTTTATGAAGGTTGGCCAATTGAAAAGACAGTTTTTCCGGTGCGAGTAATGAAATATTTAGGAGTTGAAAATTTAATAGTTTCTAATGCTTCTGGAGGTGTAAATTCTAATTTTTCTGTTGGCGATATTATGATTATCACAGATCATATAAATTTAATGCCAGTACATCCATTACATGGTAAAAATGAAGATAGATTTGGACCAAGGTTTGTAGATATGCATGAAGCTTATAGTAAAAAAATGATTGCAAAAATGGAACTAGTGGCTGAAGACTTAAATATACCAGTTCAAAAAGGGATTTATTTGGCTTTACAAGGACCTACATTTGAAACTCCAGCAGAATATAAAATGGTTAAATTACTTGGTGCGGACGCTGTTGGGATGTCTACAGTCCCAGAAGTAATAACTGCAAAACATATGGGAATGACTTGTTTTGGTATTTCTGTAATTACAGATTTAGGAGTGGAAGGTACAATAGAATCTGTTTCACACGAAGAGGTTCAAGAAGTAGCAAAAAACTCAGAAAAATTAGTTGGTAAATTGGTTGAGGAATTTGTTAAGCAAAACTAAATTACTTTACTATAATTTATTAAAATACAGATTTTTTATAATTCCATCTGCTAAACCAATTTTTGGTACATGAATTTTATGTGAATCACTCCATTTCATTGCGGAAATATAAATTTTTGTTGCCGGAATTATAACATCAGCTCTGTCAGGATTTAATCCTAAAACAGTAATTCTATCCTCATAACTCATGCTACTTAAAAATTCATATTGAGCTTCTAAATAGTGTAAAGTTAATGTCTTACCTATTGGTTTTTCAGACATTTTAAAAAGTTTATTTATATTTCCTCCAGAACCAATTACCGATAGGCTTCTTAGGTGATGTGTGTTTTCTTTAATCCATTTTTCCATAGTTTTCCAAATGAATTGTTTAGATTCTTTATTTAGTAATCGTACTGTTCCAATTTTAAAGGATTTAGAGTTAATTATTTTTCCATTTGAAAATACAGTTAATTCAGTACTACCTCCACCAACATCGACATATAAATACGATTTTTTAACATCGATAATAGTAGATAAATCTGTTGAAAAAATAATTTCAGCTTCTTTCTTTCCGTCAATAATATCAATTTCAATACCTGTAGAATTAAAAACAGATTTTACAATTTCTACACTATTATTAGCTTCTCGCATAGCCGAAGTTGCACATGCTTTATATTTTTTGACGCCATGAACATCCATTAATAAGCTAAAAGCTTGCATTGCTTTTTGCATTCGAATGGCATTGTTTTCAGATATTTCACCTTTTAAAAAAGCATCTTCTCCTAATCGAATTGGAACTCGAACTATTGCCGATTTTTTGAAAACTGGAGCAGGTGCATTATTTTCGGTGATGACATTTACAACAAGTAGTCTAATTGCGTTAGAACCAATATCAATACCTGCAAGTTTCTCAATTTTCATATTATTTGTAATTTTTTGGAAAATCTGTTAAAAAAGTTTTACCAGATTTTATGTTTTTCCAATGTTCAGTTTCAAATTCTATTCCTATTACACCACAAGTAGGAACATGATTTAATAGCTTACTTCCAAATTTATTTACAAAATCGCTAATACCATGGTCGTGACTAAAAATTATAGCTGAATCAAAACTGTCATCTAATGCTTTTACGGTTTTAATTAAATAACCATCGCTAAAGCTGTATAACGATTTGCTGATTCTTAAATTTGCAAGAGGGTAATTAAAAGAATAACTAAAAATCATGGCTGTGTGTAGTGCTCGGTTTGCGCAACTTGAAACAAAAACATCTGGCCGTTCAATTTTTTTTTGTAATACAGATGAAATTAAATAAGCATCGTTTATACCACGTTTTTTTAGTGGCCTATCAATGTCATTAATACCTTCATACTCCCAAGAAGATTTAGCATGCCTAACAATGTAAAGTTTTTTCATAGGTTGTGTTGTGGTTTCTTTTCAAATATAAGAAATCAAGGAGCTAATCTATCTATTTTCCAGTCATAATTTTTTTGTAATGTATAAATTATTCTGTCGTGCATTCTGTTAGGTCTTCCTTGCCAAAATTCCATACTTATTGGTTTTACAATAAATCCACCCCAAAATTCAGGGCGAGGAATTTCTTTGTTTTTAAATTTATTTTCAAAAAAAGTTAATTTATCGTCTAGATATTTGCGAGAAGGTACAATTTTACTTTGGTTGGAAGCCCAAGCACTTAGTTTACTTCCATCAGGTCGAGTTTCAAAGTAACCATCCGATAAGTTTTCAGCAATTTTTTCAGCTTTACCTTTTATTATAACTTGACGTTCTAAATTATTCCAAAAAAAAGATAAACATACTTTAGGATTTTTTAAAATTGCTTTTCCTTTTTCACTATTATAATTGGTGTAAAAAATAAACCCTTCCCAAGTATATTTTTTAAGTAAAACTGTTCTGTTTTTAGGATAACTATCTAATCCAATAGTTGAAATATTCATTGCGTTTGGTTCTATATTTCCACCAAACTCCTCAACTTCATAAAACCATTTTTGAAAAAGTTCCATCGGATTTTCCAAAACTTCTTTTTTTGAAAGTTCTCGTTTTTTATAAACTTTTCGATAATTACTAAGGTCTTGTTCCATATAACAAAAATAAAAAATCTTTTATAGGAAGTGTCTTTTACACGGTTTTATTATTTAGATTTTTGAAGTAATAAAAGTCCGGTAAAAGTTATTCCTGCATTTACTATTAATAATTCATAACCAAAAACATAACCGTTTAATAATTGTATAGAATATGCATTAATTAAATAAGTTAAAGCAACGGATACTATTGCAACTAACCAAACTAAATTGTCTTTAATAGGTATTTTGGTAAAAATTCCAAAAGCAAAAATTCCTAATAAAGGACCGTATGTGTAAGATGCAACTTGCAATAAGCTACTAATTACATTATCTTTTAATAAATATTTAAAACTGATTATTACTAAAATTAAAACTATAGAAATGCTGATATGCACCTTTTTACGAATGGCTTTTTGTCTATTTTTTGGTTTGCTTTCAATATCTAAAAAATCAATACAATACGATGTTGTTAATGAGGTTAAAGCACTATCAGCACTAGAATAAGCAGCGGCGATAAGTCCTAAAATAAAAAGAACTGCTATTGCCATTCCTAAATTACTTTGTAAAGCAATTTCAGGAAAAAGTAAATCGGTTTTAACACTACCATCTACAATAGGTATAGCAATGTTAAATTTATGAGCATAAATAAACAATAAAGCACCTAGAGATAAAAATATAAAGTTTACAATAATTAGAATAAATCCTAATGACAATACATTCCATTGCGCTTCTTTTGTGTTTTTACAGGTTAAGTTTTTTTGCATCATATCTTGGTCTAAACCTGTCATAGCAATTGCAATAAACATTCCTCCTAAAATAGATTTTACTGCATATTTTTTATCGTTAAAATCGTCTAAAAACCAAATTTTACTGTAATGTTTAAATTCTGTAGAAGCTAGTAAATCGGTTACAGACCAATTTAATTGATTAAGAATAATGTTTATTGAAGCAAAAACAGCAACTAACATAAACAAAGTTTGCAAAGTATCTGTCCAAACAATAGTTTTTATTCCTCCTTTAAAAGTGTAAATCCAAATTAAAAGAATAGATAATATTACGGTAATTTCAAACGGAACATTCCATGCATCGAAAATAAAATATTGCAAAACCGAAGCAACTAAAAATAATCGAAAGGAAGCTCCTAAAACCCGAGATACAAAAAAGAAAAATGCACCAGTTTTATGTGTTGAATTACCAAATCTAATTTTTAAATATTCATAAATTGAAGTAACTTTTAATTGATAATAAATAGGAATTAAAATGTATGCAATAACCATATAACCAAACAAATAGCCAATTACCACTTGCATATAACTAAATTGAGAGCTTTGTACCCAACCAGGAACAGAAATAAACGTAACTCCAGAAAGCGAAGCTCCAATCATTCCAAAAGCAACAACATACCAAGGCGAATTTTTATTAGCTTTAAAAAAAGTTTCGTTGTTATCGTTTTTTCCTGTAAAATAGGCTATTAGCAATAAAAATCCGAAGTAAGTTAGTATTAGTAAAAGAATATAAATTGGTTTCATTTAATGCTATAAGTGTTTGGAATAACAAAGAAACTAAAATTATTGAGAATATCGTTTCATAATATTACATTTGCTGTATGAATTTTTCGTCAAAACTTTTAGAAAATGCAGTAAATGAAATGGCTCAGTTTCCAGGAATAGGAAAAAGAACTGCATTACGTTTGGTTTTACATTTATTAAAACAGCCAAAATCTCATACACATAGGTTGTCAAACTCTTTAAATAATTTAGTTGATGATATTAAATTATGTGGTAAATGTCATAATATTTCTGACCAGGAAATTTGTGAAATTTGCAGAAATACATCAAGAAATGAAGAAATAGTTTGTGTTGTTGAGGATGTGCGAGATGTAATGGCAATTGAAAATACAGCGCAATATAAAGGATTGTATCATGTTTTAGGAGGTAAAATATCACCAATTGAAGGTGTTGGCCCCCAAAATTTAACTATTGATAGCTTAATTAATAAGGTAAAAGAAGGAACTATTAAAGAAGTTATTTTTGCATTAAGTTCTACTATTGAAGGGGATACTACCAATTTTTATATTTTTAAACAATTAGAAAATTTAGAGGTTAAAACCTCTACAATTGCCAGAGGCATTTCTGTTGGAGACGAACTAGAATATGCGGATGAAATCACATTAGGAAGAAGTATTGCTAACCGAATTCCTTTTGAAAAATCATTATAGTTAATGGATATTTCTGTAGTTATTGTAAATTATAATGTAGCTTATTTTTTAGAACAATGTGTTTTAAGTGTTAAGGCTTCTTCCACTAATTTAAATGCTGAAATAATTGTAGTTGATAACAATTCTACAGATAAAAGTTGCGAATTGCTTTCTGAAAAATATCCTGAAATAACTCTTATTCAAAACAAAAAAAATATTGGTTTTTCTAAAGCTAATAATCAAGGAGTTGCAATAGCTAAAGGAGAGTATGTCTTAATTTTAAATCCTGATACTGTTATAGCAGAAGATACTCTAGATAAAATTTTTGCCTTTGCTAAAATAAAAAATAATTTTGGAGCTTTAGGTGCAAAACTAATTGATGGAGCTGGTAAATTTTTACCTGAAAGTAAACGAGGAATTCCTACGCCTCAAGTTTCTTTTAATAAACTATTTGCAATTTCTAGTAAGCGAACTGGGAAATATTATGCTACACATTTAGCAGAAAATGAAAATGGTATTGTGGATGTTTTAGTTGGTGCTTTTATGTTTATAAAAAAATCTGTTTTTAATGAAGTAAAAGGTTTTGATGAAGATTATTTTATGTATGGAGAAGATATTGATTTGAGTTATAAAATATTAATAAAAGGATATCAAAATTATTATTTTTCTGAAACTTCCGTAATTCATTACAAAGGCGAAAGCACGAAGAAAGATATACAATACCTAAAGTATTTTCATAAGGCAATGAAAATATTTTATAAAAAACACTTTAAACTAAATAAAGTGTATGATTTTTTTATGAGTTTTGGTATTGAACTCTGGTTTTTGCTTAAGTATTTTAAATTTAAATTACCATCTGAAAAGGCAAAACAAATTGAAGCCGTTTTATATTTTGGGAAAAATAGAAAAATAGAAAACTATTTTAATAACAAAACCTTAGTTGTTTCAGAAAACTTGTTAAATCAGTTTGAGGAAATAAAAGAAAGAATTAAAAGGGATCATATTGATACTTTAGTTTTTGACAATGATATTTGTTCAAATGCTCAAATAATTGAACATTTTGAAAAACTAAAAAACGAAAAAGTTTCTTTTAAAATTCACCCAAAACAAACCATGTTTTTAATTGGAAGCATGAGCGCTACCAATAAAGGAGAAATTAATTTTATTAGTTAGTTTTTTCAATTCTTATTCTAGCATCAACAGCAATAATTTCTTCAGAATTTCCTAATAATGGATTTAAATCTAATTCCATAATTTCAGGAGCAATTGTAACTAAATTGGAAATTTTTGTAATAATTTCTGCAAATAAATTTTCGTTAATTCCTTTCTGATTTCTAACACCTTGAATTATTTTATATGATTTTAAATTGTGAATCATATCTTCTGCTTCATTTATTGAAACAGGAGCTAATGCTGCAGTAACATCTTTTAATACTTCAATGTAAATTCCACCTAAACCACATAAAACCAAATGTCCAAAATCACCTTCTTTTTTTGCTCCAATAAATAGTTCGGTTCCTTTTTTCATCGGTTGAATTAAAACACCTTTTGCGCCTTCAATTTTCATTATTTTATCGAAAGAAGTACTTAATTTTTCAAAGGAATCAATATTTAAAATTATGCCACCAACATCCGATTTATGAATTGGCCCAACAATTTTCATAACTATAGGAAAATCTGTTTTTTCTACAGCATTTTTACATTCTTTAACAGAGGAACAAATATATTCTGAAACTACTGGTATTTTCGATAATTCTAATAATTGTTTTACCTGTTTTGGCGTTAAGTAACCGTTAGTTGCTGAAGCAATAAGATTTCTTATTTCTTTTTGATTACTACTATTTAGTGGTTGAGTATCTTTATTAGTTAAATTAGTAATACGAGTTTTTGCTAACGCATTTCCAAAAATTACTTCATCAGGGAACATTACATTTCCTTTTTCAACAAAATAATCAATTTCTTTTTTAACATTTACAACGGATGGTAATACTGGAAAAATTGGCTTTTTGCAGGTTTTCATTTTTTCAGATAAAATATCATACACGTCATACACTTCAAATAAACCTGGGCTACCAAAAATTACTACCATAGCATCTATTTTAGAAAACTCATTTTCGCAATAATCTATAATAGTTTCTAATTGTTCAGCAGTACCAGTTGCTAAAAAATCAATAGGATTTGAAACGGAAGAGCCTAAAAATAATTTTTCAAGTAATTCTTTACTTTTTTTGTTTTTAATTTCAGGGACATTTAATCCGTTTTTAGATAATGCATCGGTAAGCATAACTGCTGGTCCGCCGGCATGGGTAATAATAGCAATATTTTTTCCTTTTAATTGTGGTAGCATAAAAATAGAAGCAACTGTAATTAGTTCATTTCTACCGTGGCATCGTACAATTCCAGCTTTTTTAAATAAAGCATCTACAGCAATATCAGAATTTGCTAAAGCACCTGTATGAGAACTTGCAGCTCGGCTTCCTGCAGAAGAGCTACCTGCTTTAATTGCGGCTATTTTACATCCTTTTTTAATTAAAGAGCTTGCGTGTTTTAATAATTTTTTAGGATTGCCTATACTCTCAATATATAACAATTTAACTTTTGAACTTTTGGTTTCATCAAAAGTTACATCTAAATGTTCTAATACTTCTTCTACACCAATTTGAGCAGAATTTCCTACGGAATATACACTTGAAAAAGTTAAGCCACTAGCCATAGCAGCTTCAATAATAAAAACAGCAGTAGCACCAGATCCTGATATGAAATCAACTCCTTTTTTATCTAGTTTAGGAATTGGAGTGGTAAAAACTCCAGCGTAATTTTGATTAATTAAACCAATATTATTTGGGCCAAGTAAACTTCCGCCAACAGCATTTATTTCATTTACAATTGCTTCTTCTAATAATTTTCCTTCTGCATCTTTTTCACTAAAACCTGCTGAAAATATAATAAATCCTCTAGTATTTTTTTGTTGTGTTAACACCTGAATAGTTTGTAAAGTAAATTTAGCGGCAATTGCAATAATGGCTAAATCTATCTGTGGAATTTCAGTTACGTTTTGATAACATTTAACCCCTTGAACTTCTGTTTCCTTTGGGTTTACAGCTATTAGCGTTCCTTTAAATTGATGATCTATTAAATTTTTAAGAGCATTACCTCCAGGGGTATGGATGTTATTGGATGCACCAATAACAGCGATGCTTTTAGGTTCAATTAGGTTTTTGTGTAACATTTACAAGTGTTTAAGAAACAAATTCGTTTGCTATTTCTTTTCCTTTATTAAAAGCGTCTATATTTTTTTTAACTATACGTTCTCCTTTTCTTTCAAATAATGATTTAATTGCATTTAATAAACTTTCTTCACTTAAAGGAAGTAGGGAAGAAGCTGCACCAACCAAAACAATATTAGTAGCTCTAGAATTTCCTAAATCTTTAGCTATTTTTTTAGCGTCAATTAAAATGTGATTAGGATGCGTTTTAATTTCTTTATAAAGCGTTTCTAATTCTGGATAATCTGCAATATTTTCAAACGGATTAGAATCGGTAACTAAATAACCATCTTCCTTTAAAAAAGGTAGATAGCGTAAAAGTTCCATAGGTTCAACAGAAATAATTATATCTGCTTTTCCTAGAGGAATTAAATCTGAAAAAATTTCTTTATCTGAAATACGAACATGACTTTGAACTGCACCTCCTCGCTGGCTCATTCCGTGTACTTCTGATTGTTTTATATTTAGGTTAGAAGCCAAAGCTGCGGTATCTAAAACAGCCGCAATAGTTAAAATTCCTTGTCCGCCAACACCAGCTAATATTATATTTGTTTTCATTCTTTTTAATTTAGTTTAAAGTAACGGATTTAATTTCTTTTAATTTATCCTTTTTTTCTTTAGGAAGCTGAACGCAAGGACGTTGTGCAATAACCACTGATAGTCCTTTATGGTTAATTTCATCTCGTATTACTCCAATATTTTTTTCTAAATTTTTATGAAGTGGAGTTATTATTTTTAAGTGATTTTCATCTACTCCAATTCCTTTACAAATATCAATTAACCTTCCTGAAGCGGAAGAATCTTGGGCACCTGTCATTGCAATTGCAGAGTTGTCAGAAATAATCACGGTAATTGGAGTGTTTTCAATAACAGCATCTAATAATCCAGTCATTCCTGAATGAGTAAATGTAGAATCACCAATAATAGCAATAGATGGATGAATTCCTGCGTCTGAGGCTCCTTTAGCCATAGTAATTGAAGCTCCCATATCAATTAATGTATTTATACTTTTGTAAGGAGCTAACACGCCTAAAGCATAACAACCTATATCTCCAAAAACTTGTTGGCTTCCCATTTCTTCACTTAATTTATTAATTGCTTCAAATAAATCTCGGTGAGCGCAGCCAACACATAATTCAGGTGGTCTTCCTGAAACTATTTTTGGTGTTTTTTCTTCATTTTTAGCTTCAAAACCTAATGCTTTCGCAATATTATCAGGATTTAATTCGCCAACTCTATTAATATAACCATTAAGTTTTCCTAATACTTTTTTATTTTCTCCTAAAAAATCGGTTAATAATTCTTCAATAAAAGGATAACCTTCTTCTAAAACCAATATTTTATCACAATTATCATATAATTGTTTTAATTTTCTTTTTGGTAATGGATATTGTGTAATTTTTAATATTGGGAAAGGGCAATTACTATCTTCAAAATTTTCCATCAAATAGTTATAAGCAATTCCTGATGCAATAATACCCATAGAGTTATCGGTTCCTTCAATTAATTTATTAAAGGTGCTTTTTTCAGAATTTTCTCTAATATCGCTTTGAATATCAACTAAATGTTGATATTGGTTTCTGGCGTGCATTGGAATTAACTGAAATTGATGTGGATTTTTTGGTAAGTGAATAGTGTTTTGTATTTCACTTTTTAAAGTTTCAACACCAGCTCTAGAATGTGAAAGTCGTGTTACCATTCTTATCATAACTGGTAAACCTAATTGTTCAGATAAATCAAAAGCATGTCTGGTAATAGTGTACGCTTCTTGTTGATTAGATGGTTCTAAAATTGGTATCATAGCGAATTTACCATAATAACGAGAATCTTGTTCGTTTTGTGATGAGTGCATTGATGGATCATCTGCAACTACCACAACTAAGCCTCCGTTAATTCCTGATACGGACATATTCATAAACACATCGGCAGCTACGTTTAAACCAACATGTTTCATAACGGTCATAGCTCTTTTTCCAGCATAAGACATGCCAAGTGCGGCTTCCATAGCTGTTTTTTCATTAACAGACCATTTAGAATGAATATTTAATGCTTTCGCAGTTTTAGATTTTTGTATGTACTCTGTTATTTCTGTAGATGGAGTTCCAGGATAAGCATAAACACCTGATAATCCGGCATCAATAGCTCCTTGTGCTAATGCTTCGTTTCCTAATAAAAGTTTTTTCATAAAATCACATTTATATATTAGTAGTTTTGTGACTGTAAAATTAGATATAGCAAATGGTAATTAAAATGACTTTAATCATTTAGTAACTTATAACACATTGATATTTAGATTATTAAATATTCTATTTTAACCTAAATATATTGCATACTGTTTAAGGTATTGTATATAAACATGTAAAATATTTATGAAAATAAGGGAAATATTGAGTATTTGTTAAAAACAGAAAATGTTTACTTTGTATCCCAATTGTTTTTGCTTCTTACGGTTTTGTATAATTTAATTCCAAGCATAAGTAGAATGGATACGCCAACAATTCCTAAAACACCAAATACCCATCCTAAAGCATCTTTTAAAACTACTAAAAATACACAAGCGAATAATATTACAGTTGCAACTTCATTCCATATCCTTAAACTAAAAGAAGAGTATTTTAAATATCCTTTGCTAGTTTGGTTATACATAATTTGGCACGACCAATGGTAAGCAAAAAGTAATGCAACAAAACTTAATTTAATAAGCATCCAATTTGTTTTAAGCCAAGCAGGATTTAAAATTAATAGCCAAACGGCAAATAATGTAGCTAAAATTGCTGAAGGCCAAGTTATCATGTACCAAAGCCTTTTAATCATTAATTGATATTGTTTGGTTAAAATTAGTTTTTCTGGTTCAGGTTTTTCCTCGGCTTCTTTAAAATAGATAAATAAACGAATAATATAAAAAAGTCCGGCAAACCACGTAGTTATAAAAATTATGTGTAAAGATTTTATGTAAAGGTATTCCATAATTTAAGAAATATTTTTCCAATCTGTTATCCAGTTTACTAAAGTTTTTGCCCAATCGTCATTGTCGTTTAAGCAAGGTATGGTTACAAATTTTTCTCCTCCATTTTCAAGAAAAGATTCTTTACCTTCCATTCCGATTTCTTCTAAAGTTTCTAAACAATCGGAAACAAAAGCTGGAGTAACAATTGCTAAGTTTTTAATTCCTTTTTGAGCGTAAAGTTCAATAGTGTCACTAGTATATGGTTGTAACCAAGGATCACGACCTAATCTTGATTGGAAGGATGTGCTGTATGTTCCTTCATTTAAATTTAATTCTTTTGCAACTAATTTAGTGGTTTCATAACATTGATGTCTATAACAAAATTTGTGAGCAGTTGATGGAGTGTTGCAACAGCTACCATCTATTTTACAATGTGATTTTGTAATATCAGACTTTTTGATGTGTCTTTCAGGAACTCCGTGATATGAAAAAAGTAAATGTTGAGGTTTAGTTTTGTCTATTTCTTTCTGGATGCTTTTGCTTAATACAGCTATATAATCAGTTCTTTTATAAAATGCAGGAAATTTTGTTAGTCTTATTTTAGGATGGTGTTTTTTTATAATTTCATCTGCTAAAACCTCAATAGTTTCCGTAGTAGCCATGGCAAATTGCGGATATAAAGGAATCAATAAAATTTCGTCAACTCCTTGTTTTACTAAGCTATCTATTCCTTTTTTAATAGAAGGATTACCATATCGCATTGCAAGTTCTACAGGAATATCTGAATAATCTGCTACTTTCTTATGTAATCTGTTCGATAATACAATTAAAGGAGAACCTTCATTCCACCAAATTTTTTTATAAGCTGCTGCAGATTTTTTTGGACGAGTGTTTAAAATAATTCCTTTAACTAATAAAGTTCTCCAAATTAATGGAATATCAATTACTCGTTTATCCATCAAAAATTCCCCTAAATATTTTTTAACATCTTTAGTAGAAGTACTATCTGGCGAACCAAGATTAACTAATAAAACTCCTTTCATAAATTAAGAATTTGAGAATTTTTTTGGTGTTATGCCAAATTTGCGTTTAAAGGCAGCTATAAAGTGGCTTGAAGAACTGTAGCCTAACTGTGCTCCAATTTCATTGACATTATATTTTTTTTCAATTAGCAATGATTTTGCTAAATCCATTTTATAATTTAATAAGAATGTGAATACAGGAACACCATAAAATTCTTTAAAATCAGATTTAAGTTTTTTAATGTTTAATCCAACCTGCTTTGCTAATTCATTTAAAGATGGAGGATTGTTCATGTTTTCAATAACAATTTGTTTTGCTTCTTTTATTTTACCGATAGTTTCTTCACTCGAAATATAAGGACAACTTTCTGTATTTGTGTTTTCTGGAGCGCTATAGTAATAACTTAATAATTCATAAATTTTACCTTTTATATATATTGAACGAAGCTTTCCATTAATATTTTTAGTAGTTAACTGTTTTAAAATTAATCTAATAGTTGGATTTATTTCTTTCGGTTCAATAATAGGCTTATTGGTATTAAAACTTGCAAAATTTATTAGGTAATTACTGTCATCTGAAAATAAAGAGTGAAAATATTCCACAGAAATTAAAATACAAATTAACTCAGATTTTGGAGCTAAATTGAATAAAACATTCATTTCTTTATCCTTAAAATATACCATGTTTGAATCGGTATCAGATAAATTTATTGCACAATGCTCCATATTAAAAGCAACACTACAGGTATGCTTTAAACAAAAGAATAGTTGAATGTAATTATCTTGTAAATTAATTTTAAACAGTTCATTTTCAGTGTTTAAATTGCTAAAATAAAGCACTTTAAATTCATCTTTTTGATTAATAATACAATGAGTACTTTTGTCGATGTTTTTATATTTATCTAAAGAGTTCTTCACTAATGATTTTTGTTGTAAATAAAAGTTAAATACAAATGTAGGTATAAAATTCGATTTCCGAAAAAATCAAGCGTTAATAATGAAACTGATATTTATCATATAAAATTTCCCTTAAAACACTGATTTATATCATTTTTTATACGCAAAAATAGTCGGTACTTGCGTAGTGAAAAATCAAGTATAACTTATAACGACAATAAAAGTACTTTTCTCGACGTTTTGTAATAAAACTTAATTGTACTTTTGTCGATATTTATTGTTAATAATCTTATGGAGCAAGAAAATACAGTAACTAAATTATATAATGTTGGTATAAGCTACAAAAAAGCCGACGTTAAGGTTAGAGGAACATTCAGCATCACTAAAGAAAATCAAATTTTATTATTAGAAGACGCAAAACAAAATGGCATAGAAGGTCTTTTTGTTTTATCTACTTGTAATAGAACTGAAATAACAGGTTTTGCAAAACATCCTTTTGAATTAATTAGCCTTTTAATTAAATATTCTAATGGAAGTGTTGAATCTTTTATACCGGTTTCAAATGTTTATAAAAACAAAGATGCAGTTGAGCATTTGTTTAGAATTGGAACAGGTTTAGAAAGTCAAATATTAGGAGATTATGAAATAGTTGGTCAGTTAAAAGCAGCATACAAACAAGCAAAAAAATTAGGAACTACAAATGCCTATTTAGAGCGTTTAATGAATTTGGTTTTACAAGCAAGTAAAGATGTAAAAAATAATACTAAACTTAGTTCAGGAACAACTTCTGTTGCTTATGCAGCAATTCAATATATTATTGATAATGTTCAAGATTATAACAATAAAAATATCCTAATTTATGGTTTAGGTAAAATTGGGCAAAATACTATTAAAAATATTTTAGAATATACAAACAATAAAAGTTTAACGGTTATAAACCGAACTCAAGAAAAAGCAGTTCAATTCGCTTCTGAATTTAGCGGAATTAAAGTAGCTGATTTTAATGAGTTAGAGAATGAAATAGAAAAATCGGACATATTAATAGTTTCTACAGGTTCAAGTAAACCAACAGTAACTGTAAATCAGTTAAAAAGTAAAAGACCAAATTTGGTAATTGACTTGTCTATTCCTTCAAATGTAGATTTAGCGGTTAAAGAACTTGAAAATACCAACTTAATTAATGTGGATGAATTATCTGAAATTACAGATAAAACGCTTCAAATTAGAGAAAACGAAATTCCACATACAGAAGAAATTATAAAAAAATATAAAGCAGAATTTAACGAATGGATTTCTATAAGAAAATATGTACCAGCAGTTAATGCGCTTAAAGAATCATTAAAAGCAATTCAATACGATGAAATTGATTTTCATTCCAGAAAAATCAAAGATTTTAATGTAGAGCAAGCAGAATTGGTTACTTCAAGAATGATTCAAAAAATTACTACCCAATTTGTGAAACATTTAAAAGACGAAAACACTTCAGTTGATCAAAGCATTGAAGTAATTAGTAAAATGTTTCATATTAATGAATTAAGTATACATGAAAATAATTAGAATTGGAACTCGTTCCAGTCAATTAGCAATGTGGCAAGCTAATACCGTTGCACAACAATTAGAACATTTTGGACATAAAACGGAAATAATTAAAATTGATTCTATAGGAGATATGGTTTTAGATAAACCATTATATGAACTAGGAATTACAGGAGTTTTCACCAAAAATCTAGATGTTGCATTATTAAACGATAAAATTGATATTTCCGTTAATTCTTTAAAAGATGTGCCTACAAAAATGCCAGAAGGCATTGTGCAAGCTGCAGTTATAAAAAGAGGAGATTTTAACGATGTTTTGGTATTAAAAAAAGATGATAACTTTTTTGAAAACCCAACAGCAACAATAGCAACAGGAAGTTTGCGTAGAAAAGCACAATGGTTGCATAGATATCCAAATCATAATATAACAGGTTTGCGAGGTAACGTAAATACTCGCCTACAAAAGTTAGAAGATAACGATTGGGATGGAGCTATTTTTGCAACTGCAGGTTTAAAAAGATTAGATATTTTACCTGAAAATCATATGAAATTAGATTGGATGGTTCCAGCGCCAGCACAAGGAGCAGTTATGATTGCAGCTTTGGCTAAAAATGAAGAAATTCTTGAAATATGCAAAGAAATAAATAACGAAGAAACCGAAAAATGTATTACTATTGAACGTAGGTTTTTAGAAGTTTTAGAAGGAGGTTGTACAGCTCCAATAGGAGCATTAGCAGTTTTAAGAAACGATAAAATTAAATTTAAAGGCGTTTTATTTAGTCCAGATGGAAAAAATAAAATTGAGTTTTTTAAAGAAGTTGAGGCTAATAATGTTAGTGATTTAGGAGAATATGCTGCAAAATATATTTTAGAACGAGGAGGTAAAAAATTGATGCGTCAGATAGAAGAAGTAGAAAAAGAAATTCAAATTTTTTCAACTAAAACTTTATCTGTTGAACAAATCAAAAATCTTAGTTCAGATATTGGAGTTACTATGAGTGATTTTATAACCGTTAGAAATAATCGATTAAAAAATACAGTAGTTAAAAATCCTCTTAAAAATGTAATAATTACAAGTCAAAATGCAGTAGAGGCTTTATTACATAATTTTACTAAAAGTGAATTAAATTTTGGTAATATTTTTTGTGTAGGAAGAAGAACTAAACAATTAATAGAAAGAAAAATTGGTAAGGTTACACACTTTGAAAATTCAGCAAAAAAATTAGCCGATTATTTAGTTGAAAATTTGAAAGAAAAAGAAGTGACATTTTTTTGCGGAGATATTCGAAGAGAAGATTTGCCTAATATTTTGAGTGAAAACAATATTAATGTTAATGAAGTTATTAGTTATCAAACGCTATTAACACCAAAAAAAGTGGAGGAAAAATATAAAGGAATATTATTTTTTAGCCCATCAGGAATTCAAAGTTATTTGCAAAAAAACACAGCCGATTCTAAAATAGCTTTTTGTATTGGCGAAACAACAGCAAATGAAGCTAAAAAGCATTTTAAAAATGTAAATGTTTCATCGCTTTCAACTGTAGAAAGTGTATTAAAATTAGTAAATACCCATTTTAAAAAAATATAAAATTGTAAATTATGTTTAGAACCAGACGCTTACGTAAAACGGAAAATATTCGTCGATTAGTTAGAGAAAATAAACTATCTGTAGATGATTTAATTTATCCTTTATTTATTGAAGAAGGAGAAAATATTGAAACAGAAATAGTTTCTATGCCTGGTATTAAGCGTTATTCTTTAGATAAAGTTTCTAAAGAACTAGATGAAGTAGTGTCTTTAAATATTCCAGCAGTTTTACTTTTTGGAATTCCTAAAGAAAAAGATGAGGTTGGTTCAGAAACTTGGAATGATAACGGAATTATGCAACAAGCTGTTCGTTTTATCAAAAAAAATTATCCAAGTTTATATGTAATTACAGATGTTTGTTTTTGCGAGTATACAAGTCACGGACATTGTGGTGTTATACATGATAACGATGTAGATAATGATGCAACTTTGCCAAATATAGCCAAGCAAGTTATTTCACATGCAAAAGCGGGTGTTGATATGGTTGCTCCATCAGGAATGATGGACGGAATGATTGAAACTATTCGTGAAGCTTTAGATAATTCAGGATTTCCTAGCCTTCCAATTATGTCTTATGCGGTAAAATACGCATCAGCATTTTACGGACCGTTTAGAGATGCAGCAGATTCAGCTCCAACTTTTGGAGATAGAAGAACGTATCAAATGGACCCATCAAACCGAGATGAAGGAATGCGTGAAGCAACTTTTGATGATCAAGAAGGCGCTGATATCTTAATGGTAAAACCAGCTTTATCTTATTTAGATATTATTAGAGATTTAAAAAATAATTTTGACCGACCAATAGCTTGTTACAATGTAAGTGGAGAATATGCAATGGTTAAAGCAGCTGCTCAAAAAGGGTGGATTGATGAAGAACGTGTTATGATGGAAAGTTTGCTTTCTATGAAAAGAGCTGGTGCCGATATTATTATAACATATTTCGCAAAAGATGTTGCTAAAGTTTTAAGTAGAAGGTAGTTGTAAATAAATCTACGGTTGCTTAAAAAATCAAAAAATAAAATAAAATGAAATTAGAAAAGTCACTTGAATTATATACTAGAGGTAAAAGACATTTAGTAGGGGCAGTAAATTCTCCTGTTAGGGCTTTTAAATCTGTAGGAGGAATTCCATTATTTATTGACCATGCTAAAGGAAGTAAAATATATGATGTAGATGATAATGAATATGTAGATATGGTATTGTCCTATGGCCCAATGATTTTAGGGCACAGAAATAACTATGTGGATAAAACCATAAAAAAATACTTAAAAAACGGATATACTTTTGGAGCTTCTACTAAAGGAGAAATTATTTTATCAGAAATAGTTTGTGAAGCTTTTCCAGGGATGGATAAAGTTCGTTTTGTGAACTCTGGTACAGAAGCAGTTTTAAGTGCAATTCGTTTAGCACGTGCTTTTACAGGTAAAAGTAAAATAATAAAATTTTCTGGTTGTTACCATGGACATTCTGATGCTTTACTAGTTGCAGCAGGCTCAGGTTTAGCAACTTTAAGTATCCCAGGAAGTAAAGGAGTTCCGGATGAAGCAGTAAGAAATACTTTAATTGCAGAATACAATAATATTGATTCTGTGGAAAAACATTTAAGAAAAGATGATGTAGCAGCAATAATTATAGAACCTATTGCAGGAAATATGGGGGTTGTTTTGCCAACTAAACATTTTATAGAAGAGCTAAATGAGTTGACAAAAGCAAGTGGTGTTTTATTAATTGTGGATGAAGTTATGACTGGCTTTAGGTCAAAATTTGGTGGAGCTCAAGAATTATTAGGCTTACAGGCAGATATAACTTGTTTAGGTAAAGTTGTTGGTGGTGGTTTTCCAGTTGGAGCTTACGGTGCAAGAAATGAAATTATGGAAATGGTTTCGCCTTTAGGAGATGTTTATCAAGCAGGAACATTATCAGGAAATCCTATTGCTATGGCAAGTGGAATAGCAACTCTAAAGGAATTAAAAAAACAAAATCCTTATAATGATTTTGACAAAACAGCTGCTTTCTTAGAACGTACTTTATTAGATGCAGCTAAAGAAAATGGAGTTGACCTTCAGGTAAATAGATTTGGCTCTATGCTAAACGCATTTTTTACTAAAGAAAAGGTAGTAGATTTTAAAACTGCTCAAACTAGTGACACTAAAAAGTTTAAAACATTTTTTTGGAAAATGATTGAACATGGCGTGTTTTTACCTCCTTCGCAATTTGAAGCATGGTTTTTAAGCACAGCAATGTCTAAAAGAGATATTTATAAAGTTAGATCGGCAATACAAATAGCAATGAAAGAAGTTGCTGATAAAAGTTAAAATTAGATGACAAAAATAAAAAACGATTTATTTTTAAAAGCCTTAAAGGGAGAAACTGTTACTCGTCCTCCAGTATGGATGATGCGTCAAGCGGGAAGATTTTTACCTGAATTTAGAGCAATTCGTGAAAAATATGATTTTTTTACTCGTTGTAGAACTCCTGAATTAGCTTCAGAAATAACAGTACAGCCTTATCGAAGATTTGGTATGGATGCAGCTATTTTATTTTCGGATATTTTAGTAATTCCACAAGCAATGAACATTGAAGTTGAAATGAAAGCTGGAATAGGACCTTGGTTACCAAAACCAATTCGTAGTCAAAAAGATGTAGATGAAGTTATAGTTCCTGATGTTAAAGTTGAATTAGGTTATGTGATGGAGGCAATTAAAGCAACTAAAGAATTATTAAATAATGAAATTCCTTTAATTGGTTTTGCAGGTTCACCTTGGACAATTTTGTGCTATTGTGTACAAGGACAAGGCTCAAAAACATTTGATAAAGCTAAAGAGTTTTGTTTTACGCAACCTATTGCTGCTCATACTTTATTGCAAAAAATTACGGACACAACAATTGCTTATTTAAAAGAAAAAGTAAAAGCAGGAGTTAATGCAGTTCAAATTTTTGATTCTTGGGGAGGTATGTTATCTCCAGTTGATTATCAGGAATTTTCTTGGAAATATATCAATCAAATAATTGAAGCTTTAAAAGATGAAGCTCCAGTAATTGCCTTTGGTAAAGGTTGCTGGTTTGCTTTAGAAGAAATGTCAAATTCAAATGCTTCTGCATTAGGTGTTGATTGGACAATAACACCTAAAATGGCTCGAAAATTAACAAATAACAGTATTACGCTTCAAGGTAATTTTGATCCTGCACGTTTATTGTCACCACCTTCAGAAATTAAAAAGATGGTAAAAATTATGATTGATGAATTTGGGAAAGATAAATACATTGTAAATTTAGGTCACGGAATTTTGCCAAATATTCCTTTAGAAAATGCAAAAGCATTTATTGATGCTGTAAAAGAATATAATTAACAGCTCAAATTAAATTAAAAATGACAAACTTAATTCAAAAATATAATATACCAGGACCAAGATACACAAGTTATCCTACAGTTCCTTTTTGGGATAAAGAAGGAATTTTAGTTGATGACTGGAAAAAAACGGTTAAAAAATCTTTCAAAGAAAGTAATGATGTAGAAGGAATTAGCTTATACATTCATCTTCCTTTTTGTGAGAGTTTATGTACATTTTGTGCTTGTCATAAAAAAATAACTAAGCGTCATGAAGTTGAAGAGCCATACATTGAAACCGTTTTAAAAGAATGGAATTTATACTGTGATTTATTAGAGGAGAGACCAAAAATTAGAGAAATTCATTTGGGTGGAGGAACCCCAACATTTATGTCTTCAGAGAATTTAAAAAAACTAATTAATGGTATTTTTAAAAGAGCTGATAAGTTTAAAATCTTTGATTTTAGTTATGAAGGACATCCAAATCATACTTCAGAAGAACAATTACAAACTTTGTATGATCTAGGTTCACGCAGAAACAGCTTTGGTATTCAGGATTACGATCCTAAAGTTCAGAAAGCAATTCATAGAGTTCAAAGTTTTGAACAGGTTAAAAAAATTCATGATTTATCAAGAAAAATAGGATATGAATCTATTAGTCATGATTTAATTTTTGGATTACCATTTCAAACGGAAGAGAGTATAAGAAATACTATTAAAAATACAATTGCTTTAAAGCCTGATAGAATTGCTTATTATAGTTATGCACATGTTCCTTGGATAAAAGGAGTAGGGCAGCGAGGATTTGAAGATAGCGATTTACCAAAAGATAATGAAAAACGTTATTTATACGAATTAGGAAAACAGTTATTTTTTGAAAATGGATATGTTGAAGTTGGTATGGACCATTTTGCTTTACCAACAGATTCATTGTATAAAGCAATGGAGTCTAAGAAATTACATCGAAATTTTATGGGCTATACTGCTGGAAAAACAGAATTGATGATAGGCTTAGGAATGTCTTCAATTAGTGATTCATGGTATGCTTTTGCTCAAAATGAAAAAGATGTAGATGATTATACTTTGCGTGTAAATAAAGGGGAATTACCTGTTTTTAGAGGCCATTTATTAACCGAAACCGATTTAATTATTAGAAAGCATATTTTAAATTTAATGTGTAATTTAGAAACGGAATGGAAAATAGGTTTAGATGCTAAAGTTAAAGAAGGAATAATAAAACGTTTACAGCCAATTATTGAGGATGGTTTACTTGAAGTTACTGAAGATAAAGTAACTGTTAATGAAAAAGGTAGAATGTTTGTGCGTAATATTTGTATGGCATTTGACTTAAGATTGATTGAGAATAAACCAGATACTCGAATATTTTCAATGACAATTTAAATTTAATTATTTTTTTATAGCAAAGAGTCCAAACAAATTTGTTTGGACTCTTCTATTAAGATTAGCTATTACTATAGCTAAAGTAGTATATTTATTCAGCTAATGTTCTCATGTAATGAACAACTAGCCACATATCTTCTTCATTAGGTATTTTCTTTTCAAAATTTGGCATATCTTTTCTTCCAAAGTAGCTTTTATAAAATAAAGCACCATCTGATTGAGCTTGGTATTCTGCAGAAGAAAAATCTCCTAAATCACCATCAACTTCATCAGCTTTTGGTCCATCACCAAGACCTTCTTTACCATGACAAGATTTGCAGTGTTTTGAATATAATGATTTTCCAATAGCTATATTAGATTTGCTAGCTTCTGTTGGATTTTTCATTTTTTGATATTTTTCTGGAACTTTCCATTCTTCTTGATCGGATTTAGTAAATGCAAAAAGACCGAAACATATAACGCTTATGGTTACAAAAATTTTTAGTGTTTTCATGTGAATTAAATTTTAGTTTTATAAATTATTAAAAATTGCATTGTTAATGCTTGTTATAGTTACTCTTCTGAGTTTAAAATCAGTTCTTTTCCTTCCTTGCTTATTTTAAATAGGTTAATAATTGTGTACATATAATTGGCCCAAACACCTACTAATAATATAGTAAGTACTATATACATCCACAACGGAGCAGCTTTGGACCATAGCGTATTTTTATTCTTCTTAATTTCTTTTTTAAATACTCCCCAGTTTGCAGATTTTTCTTGAATTACATTACCAAAATCATCACTGTCTTCAATAGATGAATACACAATAATATTATTGTTTGCATCCCCAGGAATATCCGTTGGAAATTCAAATTCGTACTTGCCATTTTCTATGGTTCCTTCTTTAATTTTCATATTAGAAAGCATACTTTTGATAGAAATAATAACTTCTGCTTCTTCAACTGGAGTTTTAACACCAACACTATCAATAGTATATGCGGTTATAATACCTGTTTTTACGCTGTCAATTTCTTTTAAATTTAGTTCTAGGTTTATATCTTTTACTGCAATTTCACTATCTTCTTCATCTATAGCATCAGTTCCTTTAAACTCTGCTTTTAAATTAATATATCCGTTTTTATCGGTTAAATAATTTTGATTTTTTTGAAGCACTAGTTGAGCAATACCTTCTTTAGAAGTTTTTGATGTTCCTAATAATTTTTCGTCTTCATTTAAAGTGTTATAAAAATTAATTTCGGCATTATATACAGGAACTTTATCTTTTCTATTCTTTTTATTTTGACCAATAAAACTTACTTCTAACAATCTAGAATTGTCTTTTTGTTTTACTGTTTTAAACTTAAATTTCATTCGGTAATTACTGGCATCGGTTTTTTGAGCAAAACCATTTGTGATAAAGCACAATGCAACAATAAAAGAAGTGATAAAATTATATTTAAATAAGTTACTTTTCATAATTTCTAATTTTACTGTTATCTATTCTGATTTTAATTTAGCATCATTTATTTCTCTTTCTCTATCAATAATACCTGATATTGGTACTACAGGAATAAATTTAATTATTAGTGTGAATAATAATAAGAATGATGCAATACCTGCAAAAGTTAAAGACCATTCAACCCAAGTTGCGGTATAATGTATAAATTCTGGGCGTGTATCTTGAATTGGTAAATACGGAGTTTCTAAAGTTGGAATTACTATTAAATAACGATTTAGCCATAGTCCTAAAACTCCAATTACAGCGGCAAATGTTATTAATTTAATAGTTCTTAACTTTTTAATACTTAAAATAACTAATGGTAGAATTACACCAAGATAATTTGCAAAAATAAATTCCCAAAAATATCTGTCAAATAAGGTTTCTAATAAATTAATATCTCCAGATTTGTGACTAAACCATTTTGCAAAATAATCGCTAAAAGTAAAGTATCCATATAATAAAGATATTATTAAAAAGAACGCTCCAGCCCATATAAAATGTGATCGAATAATGTATTTTTCTAAATTAAAATACTTGCGCGTTAAATACATAGCTATTATTATTACGCATATTCCAGAGTATAATCCTGCAACAATAAAATACGGAGCAAAAATTGTACTATTCCAACCAGGTTGAAGTGTTAAACTAAAAATCCAAGCAAGAACTGTGTACGCAACAATTGCCATCGCAATTACCATTTTAGACATAGTTCCTGTTATTTTATGAAGTTTTTTACGCTGTGTGGGTGTATCTTGATAATTTGCTGCTAAAAACCGATACAGTTTTTTTCTCCATATAGGAATATTTAATTTTTTACTATCTCTTAAAATTGCAAAGTCAGGAATAAAAGTGAGATACAAATAAATAAAACACCCAATTAAATCTGTAATAATTGCAATGATATCCCAAGTAATAGGGGATTGAATTCTAGGATATATAAATAAGAAGTATAATCTATCTAATCTTCCAATACATAATAAAATAAATACCGGACCAACTATTATAGATAAAACAGTTATAATTTCAACAATCCTTGATACTGAAGTTTTCCAAGGAGTTTTATAAAAATGTAATAATGCAGAAATAAATGCTCCTGAGTAGCTGACTCCTACAAAAAAGATGAAATTTATAATATAAAGTCCCCATACAACATTATTTCTCATTCCTGTAACGGCATGTCCTTTAATAACTTGAAGAGCAAATGCATATAAGCCCACTAAAATTATTGCTAAAAGTACTCCGATCCATATTTTAGTAGTGAATCTAGTTTTTTCTAACATTGGAGAAAATTCTTTAACTAATTCTCTTTTTCTAGTTTTTACGTTCATAATAAAGAGTTATTAAAGTTTGATTTTTTTTTGTTTTATTAATTCTTGTACGTATGGAACATCTTTATATCGTTCTAATATTTCTTTGTCATGATCAAATCCACGTTCTAATGGAAATTGTTTATTAACAGGAGGCAAATAGTAGACATTAGGTTTGGTTCCTAAATGTTCTAAATAGCGATATCCGCCACGATCATTTATTAATTCAGAAAAACGAACAGTTTCTTCTCCATTGGTTACAATATCTTCGTTTTTATCTCCAAAATAAATTACACCCATTGGGCATGATTGAGCGCAATAAGGTAATTTACCTTGTCTTAATAAATCAGGACAAAAATCACATTTCATAACAGTTCCTTCTGCTGCAGGAACTTGTGTTTCTGGAGAGTATGGCTGTGATTTGTCTTCAAATTTATTTTTTGGTCCCCAATTAAATTCTCTTGCAGAATATGGGCAACTAGTCATACAAAATTTACAACCAATACAGCGTTCGTTATCAATTAATACAATTCCATCATCACGTTTAAATGTTGCTCCTGTGGGACAAACGGTAACGCAAGGTGGTTCATCACAATGGAAGCAAGGTTTAGGAAACCAATACGGATCGCTTTCTTCATTGTTTTGAATAAGTTGCACCTTCATAAACTCTTCATGGTAGTCAAGGTTATGTCCTTTTTGACAACCCTCTACACACTTTCTAGCATTTTTACATTTAGCTAAATCTATAACCATTACAAATTTCCTGTCGGGTATGCCTTTTCTAGCTTCGGCAGGGGTTATAAGTGCTTCAGGGTATTTGTTAATATTTTCAGCGTCAACCTCAACCATTTTACCATCTGGCGTTAATAATCTAACTTTCTCTCCTGAAGTTTTTTCTTCTTCTCCAATAGAGGATAAGTTTGATATTAATGAAGTTCCTGCAACTACAGTAACACTAGACATAAGTCCTAATTTTAAGAAATTACGTCGGTTAGTTTTACTTTTTTCAGTTTCTTGCTTTTTCATGATTTTAAATATTTCTCAATTTTACTATCGTAAATATGTAGATATGTTAATTTTTAGCTACTATAAAGGTATTAACATAAGTTAAGTCAAATAGTGATAAAAATCATTTTAGAAAAATTTATATAAAAAAAATGCGAAACAGTAAGTAGTTTTTGTTACATAAAACCACAATAAAAGAGAGTTATTTATTTTATTTCAAATAAGAAAATAATCTATTATAAAATTGGTTTTTGAAGAAGTTAATTGAAGCCAAAAATAAATTATAAAAACTTATAATTAGTTGGTATTTTTTAATGTTATTTAAATTGTATTTATTAAATCTTTTTTAAAAAAAGAAACCCGAACATTTTTGTTCGGGTTTCATCTATATTCAGGGTTAGTTTATTATTCTTTCAAAGTTCTCATGTAGTTGATTATTAACCATCTATCTTCATCATCTGGTAATTTCTTTTTGAATTCTGGCATATCATCTCTACCAAAAGTAGTTTTATAAAACAAAGCTCCATCACTTTGAGATTGGAATTCTTCTGATGAAAAATCTCCTAAATCTCCTTTTTGTTCATCTGCTTTAGGTCCATCTCCATAACCTTCTTTACCATGGCATGATTTACAATGTTTCATGTATAATGATTTTCCAATTGCAGCATCTGTTTTTGGCGCTATTGGGTTTTTCATAGTTTCATATTTTGCTGGCACTACCCATTCTTTCTCTTGTAAAATTGTAAAAGAAAGTAGAGCAAAAGATATAACCCCAATAATGGTTAAAATTTTAGTTGTTTTCATGTTTTTAGTTTTAATTGTTTTCATTTTTTTATTTTTATGATTTTGATAATTTGAATAAATTAAATATTAAATATATTATTATGCCCCATATACCAAATGTTAATAGATTTGGAAATATAAGCAAAAATAATGGTGTTTTGTCTCTACTTGACCACATTTCACGCTTGTAAAAGTCGGTATTCTGAACTATTTTGGTTCCTATAGGCGCATTTAAAATTGCTTTTACAGTTCCATAACTGTCACTATCTGCTAAAACTACTTCAAAAGTCAAATTTCCATCAATACCTGGTATATCTTTAGGTATAGATACAAGGATTGTACCATCTTCATCTGTAGTGTAAAAATCTTTACCAATTTTAAGAGGTTTAAACAATCTTTGCACCTGTACGTTTAATGCAGCGTTACTTACAGGAGTGTTATTTGCTGCATCAATTAAAGTGGCAGATATATAATTAGTGCTATCTTTTTTTACAATAGAAGCATTAATATTAGCATTTTTAAAACTCAAGCTTTTTGAAGCTCTTTTAAACTTTTTATCGCCTTTAAATTTAAAATTAATAGTATAAGTTTTTGAAGTATCGGCTTTTAATTTATTTAAGCTTTCTAATTCAAACTTACTTTTACCCATCATATTTGTTTTGGTAGAACCTAATTTATAGATTGAATCGCCAACTTCATTGGTAACTTGAAGTTCTATATTAGGTACATCAACATATTCTTTATTAATTCTTGAAATAGCTTTAACATCAAAATAAATAGAACCATCCATTATTTTAACATAACTAACCTTTAATCTAATTTTATTTTTTTTATTTTTTTGAGCATTTGCATTGAAGCTGCTACCAATAATAAATAAGGCCCAAATAAAAGTTAGAAAAAGGAATCTAAAATTTAGTCTAATTTTCATGATTCAATTTTTTTTGGTTATTTAATTCTTCCTGTTCCTCTGCTGTTCTTTGAATAGGTATAATTGGTAAATAGCGAACTAAAACAGTAATAATTAGTAGCGCCATTGCTAAAGTTGCAATAGTTATTATCCACTCATGCCAACTAGGAAAATAATGCTGCCAAGATTTTGGAACTCCTTGTATTGGTAAAAATGGGTGTAATAGGGTTGGTGTAACAATTAAATATCTTTTCCACCAAGATCCTAAAACCACTAATAAACCAATAAAAAACATTGGTAATGGTTGTCTTCCTTTTTTAAAGAATAATGCTATAATTGGTATAATTAAACCACCAATCATAACAAACCAAAATAGAGGTGCAAATCTACCTGTTATCAATACGTTTAAATGCGTAATTTCTTCTTTTTTAGAAGTAAATTCAGGTATTAAGTATTCATTAATGTTAAAATAGAGGTATAATAAACAAGCTAAAGCTAAGAATTTACCTAATCTGTCAAAATGAAGATCAGTAATATAATTTTCTAACCTGTATGCTCTTCTAACAATATAAACTACAGTAACTAAGGCTCCAATACCAGCTACAGCAGCTCCAGAAATAAAATAAGCTCCCATGTTAGTGCTATCCCAACCAACTCTAAATAAGGTTGAAAATAACCAAGCATCAATGGTTTGGAGCATAAATCCAGCAGGGATAATTAACAAAGCAATTATTTGAATTGATTTAAGTTGAATTTTGGTTTGTTTTTCACTTCCTGTCCAGTTTAAAGAAAGTTTACCATACCATTTACTTAGTTTTGGGTTTTTATCTTTAAAGTATTTCTTTAAAAGAGCAAAATCTGGTAATAAAGGGAAGTATAGTAATAATAAACTAATTGCCATAAAAGTTGGTATTATTATTACATCCCAAATAATTGGAGATTGCATTCTTCCGTGAATAAACAAGTTTAATAATCTATCAGGTCTTCCCATATCAATCATAATGGTAAGTCCTGCCATAATAATTGCCGCCACAGAAATTATTTCGGCTATTCTAACTATTGGAGTTCTCCAAGAATTATTTGTTAACCTTAAAACTGCAACTGTAACTGCGCCAACAAAACTTGTAGCAACAAAAAACACAAAGTTTGAAATATAAATTCCCCAAAGAGCATAATCATTTAAATTAGTAACAACAAGCCCTCTAACAATTTGATCTATATAAGCAATTATTCCTAAAATTATTATAATAATTAGAGAACTTGTCCAAATAACCCCAGATTTTCCAAATTTTTGAGGAGCTAAATCCTTAAGAAGTATATCGTAATTTTTCATAATTATTCAGGTTTTTTATCAGATTTAAATTCACTAAAGTTATCTAAACCTTTCTCAAAATCTACTAGTCGATTAACTGGAGGTAAGTAATAAACACTAGGTTTTGTTCCTAATCCTTCCATTAATCTATAACCATCTTTATCTTTCAATAATTTGCTTAATCTAAAAGTTTCATCGCCATTAGTAACCGTATCTTCATATTTATCTCCAAAATAGAATACGCCATTTGGACAAGCAGTTACACAATGAGGCAATTCATTTTCTTTTATTAAATGTGGACAAAAATCACATTTGTCTACAGTTCCTTTTACACTTGGTAAACCAGCATATTCAGGGTTGTAAAATTCTTGATGTTCCATATGCATATCCATAGCCATAGTAATTTCTCCTTGGTCTGGTTCACTCCAGTTAAATACTCGAGTAGAATATGGACAAGCTGCCATACAGAAACGACAGCCAATGCAACGTTCATTATCTATTAATACTAAGCCATCTTTTCTTTTAAAAGTTGCTCCTACAGGGCAAACGGTTACACAAGCAGGATGATCGCAATGCATACAAGTTGTAGGCATCCAATAAGGTGCGGTATCTTCATCTTCTTGCATTTTATGTACTTTAAGCCAAGGATTATCTCCAGTAATGAAATGGTTTTTATTGCAAGATGATTGGCATTTTAATGCGTTTTTACATTTAGCCAAATCAATAACCATTACAAATTTTCGATTAGGAATTCCTTCGCGTACGTTATATTTTATATGTTCTGGTTTGTTGTCAATCATTTCTACAACCTCTGATGAGTCTACTTCAATCAGTGAACCATCTGTGGTCATTAATTCCATTTTATCTCCAGAATCTTTTGTTTGAGCATTTAAAGCGGATACTATTTTAGACAACCCTATACTACCTATTGCAGTCGCAATACCCAATTTTAGTCCTTTGTCAAGAAATTTACGTCTTGAGTCTTTATTATTATTTTCCATGATTTAGGTAATTAAGTAAGATTATAGTTTTTTGTTTAACCAGTTAAGGAATGATTTGTTTGAAACATTTTTCTTAACAATAGTTGATTTTTTTAAAGCACTAACCTTAACTTTTACAGCTGTACCGTCTGGTTTTAATAAAGTTTGATATTCTTCCTCGCTGTCTAAAATGGTATTTTCTTCAGTTGTAGTTTTGCTGAAACCAATAAAAGGAAGTAATAATGAACTTCCTAATAAAGGAAGCATGCTTCTTCTTGAAATTCGATTATTTTTCTTCATTTTTAATTATTATTAATTAGTAGTAGTAAAAAAACAGTAAAGCAAAATATAAAGTTGAGACTTTAATATTTTGTTTTACTGCCTGCATTTATTTAAAAATTATAAACTCTTGTAATATTGAATCCAATCATGAAATCTCCATTAAAGAAATTATTTTGGTTAAACATTATATTTTTTTGTTGTACTAATCCGTTGTAATTTGTTAAGATAATTTGAAAAACGTGAGCAGATGTAGCAAATTCAGTTGCTATACTTATGCCTGGTTCAGGTTTTACAGAGCTATCAAATTTTGTAACGGGTTGTGTGTAATCAAATACAATTGCTGTTTGAGGGCTTATTTTTATTCTACCTCCAAAAGCAATAGCTACCATATCATTTTTCATTGCTGGTTTATCTACTAAGTTATAATGAGATACACTTGGAGCAAGTTGAAAAGATATATTTGGGCTAAATCTTTTAGCAATAATTATTTGGTTAAAATAAGAGTATCTATCTTGTTTTAAATTGAAATTTTCTTTTTTAAGAGCACTAACAGTAAAATTTCCGTAATAACTAACGCTAATAGGCATTGTATTAGATCTAGTTTGTCTTAACAAAGCTACTTTCCAGTTAAAATCTTGTAGTCTATCAAATTTAGTGGTTCCATATCCAATGGTCAGTCTGTCTAAAATAGCATAGGATAAACCAATTCTAATATTTGAAGGAGCCCAAAAGCCTGCCATATCATTGCTTCCACCATTAATAACTCCAAATCTATGTGCCATTTGAACGTCTAATGTGTTTTTGTTAAACAATACATTACTAGCATTATCAATTACTGTAGCTGCTTCAAAGGCTGATCTTTCTAATTTTTCTTTTACTTTAACAGAATCCTTTTTCTGGGCAATAGCTAAAAAAGGAACTATTAAGAAAATAAGAAATAATTTTATGTGATTTTTCATGTTTTTATTCTATTAGTTAATTATTTAATGCTCCTTGGTCGATCCAGTTTTTTACTAAATTTATTTTAGTAGTAGGCCATTTTGATCCTGGAGGCATTAGAGAAGCTCCCTCACCTAAAAGCGATTTGTATAAAACACTAGATTGAGAATCATTAGGAACAACAAATCCGTTTAATAAACTTGTATATGAATTGGCATCTCGTAAATCTGGAGCTGTATTTCCGCTATGACAACCAACACATTCAGACCATAATGGCATTATATCAGTTGCATACGATATGACAGTATCTCCACCACCATTATCTGGAACTATTTCAGGATAATCATCATAATAACATGAGTTCATGAAAAGCCCTACTATAATGGCTATGAGAAATTTAATTAATTTTTTCATTTGTATATTTTTTAAAAAAGTAACTTTTAATTTAATGTAAAAGTGCAAGTTTGATTTTAGCACTTTTACATTAAATAGGTGCTTCTTATTTATATATTATTGTTGTAAAACTTCAATAGCATTTTTAATAATAGCTTTTGAGTAAGTAGGGTTGTGGATACCATTACTTTTATCTTCTAAAATATAAAGATAGTTCCAAGCTGCTTCTGAAGCGCTAATATCAAAAGTTCCTTGTACAGGGCTTCCGTCAATAACAATTCCTGTTATTGGGTCTCCATTTGAATCAACACCTTGTACATTTGCTAATAAACCTGCTAAAGTTGTCATATCATCTGCTAAACCAGCTACTTCTGTAGGTGCTCCACTTGTATGACAAGTTAAACAAGCTTCTTCTGTAACGTTCCAAGTATGTGCCCCTTCAGTATCAGAAGTAGATTCTCCCATATGACATGCAATACATGATGCACCTGTTCTGTGAGTAGCAGAACCAACACCTGGGTAACCTGTTGTTCCAGGTATTAAGGAAGCGTTTAAACCTTCTAATAGGGTAGATTGTGGTCCATGGTGTGGCCCCCAATGTGTACTAGTAATTGTAAATGTACCATTACCATCGTCTGTTGGAGGAGCTGTTCTTGGTTGGTGACAATTAACACAAGTGTTACTTGCTCCCATATCAATGGAATATGAAGGGTCAACAATTAAATCAACAGGCATAAGACCTTGTCTAAGTGCATAATCATATCCATCATTAGCAAAATCAAAAGAAGTATGTGTACTGTGGCAAGTGACACAAGTTATATGTTGATCAGCATCTGGATAAGCATCTCCAGTAACGCTACCTGTTTCCATATAGTCTATATAACCTTGACTAGTGTGACATTGTGTACATGAACTTCTGTTTCCGTATTGAGAAAGTTTTCTACCATCATACATAGTAGTTTCAATAGCATGTTTTGATAATAAATAGGTAGATTCAGCGTGTTCTTTGTTTGCAGTATTGTGACATGCAATACACTCTGTGGTACCATCAACACCGTCAACACCATCCACACCATCTGTACCTGCAGTTCCTGGAGGACCTTGTATTGGTTCACTTGTACACTGGATAAACATAAAACTTGATGCTAAAATCATCAAGAAACCTAATAGCCTTACATTTTTCATAATAAAATATTTATTTAAATAATAATTTGTTTGTTAAATTTTAGGTAAAGTTAAATACAAATAACAACCAAAATAATGACATAAATCATATTCTAAAAATTTATAAAAAACTATAAATCAGTATGTTAACTATTATTTAAACTGAGTCTATATAAATTTATATGAAATCAAAGGTAATAAAAGTTACATTAAAATGTTAATTTGTTAAAAAGTGTTAAATTAAAATTATGGAAATACTTTTATACATAATAATTTATGTATAATATGCTTTTATGTATTAAAAAGGTGTAAATTAATAGTTTATAATTGGTTATTAAAAAATGGGATAAGTAAATGAGATGGTATTTAAATTTTAATACCTTTTAATTTTTTGTAAATTTGCAAATCTAAAAAAAAATCAATGGCAAAATTTGAAGTAAAACTCCCAAAAATGGGCGAAAGTGTTGCAGAAGCAACCATAATATCGTGGTTAAAAAATGTAGGCGATACAGTTGAACTAGATGAAACTCTTGTCGAAATTGCTACAGATAAAGTAGATTCAGAGGTTCCAAGCGAAGTAGAGGGTACTTTATTAGAAATTAAGTTTGAAGCAGATGCCGTTGTTAAAGTTGGAGATACTATTGCAATTATTGAAACCGCAGGAGAGGATAATACCGAATTAGAAGTTGATGAAAAAGTTTCTAACGAGGAAGCGGAACAAATAGAAGAAAAAGTTAATGAAACAATTGAAGATAATACCATTGAAAAAGTTTCTCTATCGGGTAAATTTTATTCGCCTTTAGTTCGAAATATAGCGGAAAAAGAAGGCGTTTCTATGGATGAATTAGAAGCTATTATTGGTACAGGAAAAGATAATCGAGTTACCAAAAATGATATTTTAGCTTATATAGAAAGCGGTAGAGAAGTTTATAAACAAAATGTTTCAAAAGAAGAAAAAAATATTGTAGAAGAAAGTACTAAAACAGTTAAATCTGAACCAAAAGTTTCTACTCCTGTTTCAGTTAATGGTACAGATGAAGTGATTGAGATGACTAGAATGGGTAAGTTAATTGCGCATCATATGGTGGCATCGGTACAAACTTCAGCACATGTGCAATCTTTTATTGAAGTAGATGTAACTAATATTGTTAAATGGAGAAATGCAGTAAAAGATAAGTTTTTTGCTCGTGAAGGAGAAAAAATTACGTACACACCTATTTTTATGAAGGCGGTAGCAAAAGCTATTAAAGATTTCCCAATGATTAATATTTCTGTAGATGGAGATAAAATTATAAAAAGAAAAGCTATTAATTTAGGAATGGCAGCAGCCTTACCTGATGGAAATTTAATTGTGCCAGTAATTAAAAATGCTGATCAATTAAATTTAGTTGGAATGACTAAATCTGTTAACGATTTAGCTAATAGAGCTAGAAAAGGACAATTACAACCTGATGAAATTCAAGGAGGTACTTATACAGTTACTAATGTTGGTAGTTTTGGAAGTGTTTTTGGAACGCCAATTATTAATCAACCACAAGTGGCTATTTTAGCATTAGGAGCTGTTAGAAAAGTTCCTGCAGTTATTGAAACACCTGAAGGAGATTTTATAGGAATTAGACATAAAATGTTTATCTCACATTCTTATGATCATAGAGTTGTTAATGGCGCTTTAGGAGGAATGTTTATTAAAAGTATAAAAGAAAATTTAGAAGCTTGGGATGTAAACGCTAAGTTTTAAATAAACTAATATGATACAAAAAAGCCTTCCATTTTAAATGGAAGGCTTTTTTTTGCTTTCAATTATCGCTTACTTTTAATCTTGAAGTTGCGGTAATATTTGTTTCTGAAAAATTATTTTTTAAATACTTTAAATACCCAGCAATAGCTATCATACCAGCATTGTCTGTAGTGTATTCAAATTTTGGAATGTAAGTAGTCCAGCCTAATTTTTTTTCGGATGCTTTTAATTCTTTTCTAATTTCAGAATTAGCACTTACACCACCAGCAATTGCAATTTGCGTAATTCCAGTTTTTTGCACTGCTAATTTAAGTTTGTCAAATAATATTTCAACAATTGTTTTTTGAATTGAAGCACAAATATCATTTAAATTCTCTTTAATAAAATCAGGATTTTCTTTTACCTTTTTCTGAATAAAATATAGAATACCAGTTTTTAAACCACTAAAACTAAAATTCAACTCATCAACTTTAGGTTTTGTAAATGTAAAAGCATTTGGATTTCCTAATTGTGCGTGTTTATCAATTAATGGGCCACCAGGATAAGGTAATCCCAAAATTTTAGCAGATTTATCAAAAGCTTCGCCAACTGCATCATCTAGCGTTTCTCCAAGCACTTCCATAGTAAAATAATCACTAATTTTTACTATTTGTGTATGTCCACCACTAATAGTTAAACACAAAAAAGGAAAAGTAGGTTTTGGTTGATTTTCTTCTTCAATAAAATGGGCTAAAACGTGTCCTTGCATATGATTTACAGCAATTAATGGAATGTTTAAAGCTAGTGAAAGTGACTTTGCAAAAGAGGTTCCTACCAATAATGAACCCATTAATCCAGGTCCACGTGTAAAAGCTATGGCATTTAAGTCTTTTTTATCGATATTTGCCTTTTGAATTGCTTGTTGAATTACAGGAACAATATTTTGTTGATGAGCGCGTGAAGCTAATTCAGGAACAACACCGCCATATTTGGCGTGAACTTCTTGATTTGCTATAACATTTGAGAGTATTTTTCCGTTGTAAATAACAGCAGCACTGGTATCATCGCAAGACGATTCAATACCAAGTATGTAAATAGATTTATTTTTATTCATTAATTAATTATTAAGGCATAATAATTGCCATAAAAAATGCAAATTTAGCGTATATCAAACGAACTAAAAAAATACTGTTTAAAATTTTAAGTATTTTACTGCTTCTTGTAATAGTGGTTAGTATTTTACTGTCTTTTCCTTCCGTTCAAACTAAATTAGGGAAAAAAGCAACAACCTATTTGCAAAAGGAGTTTGATGTTGCAATTAGTATAGATAAAGTTGATTTATCTTTTTTAGGTAAAGTACAATTAAAAGATGTTTATATAAAAGATCATCATAACGATACTTTAATTTTTGCTAAAAATCTAACCACCTCTATTTTAAGCTATCAAAAAATACTTAATAATAGAATGGAGTTTGGAGGAATTTCTTTAAGTGATTTTAAACTTTTTATTAAAACTTATAAAGGTGAAAAAGATGATGCGTTATCTATTTTTGTAGATAAGTTTGATGACGGAACTTCCACAGGAAAACCATCTGGTTTTTTGTTAACCGCAACAAAACTGCATTTTAAGAACGGTTTTGTATCCGTTTACGACGAAAATATAGATGAAAAACCACTTGATTTTAAGCAGATTAGTGGAAATTCAAAGCATTTTGTTATTCAAGGCCCAAATGTTTCTACCAAAATTATCGATTTATCTTTTATAGAAAATCATAATTTATTAATTACAAGTTTGGCAACCGATTTTTCGTACACTAAAAAAAATATGGAGTTTAAAAATACGTTGTTGCAAACTAAAACTTCAAAAATTAAAGGAGATATTGAATTTAATTATAAAATAGAAGATTTCTCAGATTTTAATAACAAAGTAAATTTAACCGCAAACATTAAACAAGCAGATGTTTCATTATTAGATTTAAAACATTTTTATAATGAATTAGGAACAAAAGATGTTTTACATTTTTCCACAGAAATTAATGGACAGTTAAATAATTTTACAGCAAAAAATCTAAAATTAGTTAGTGATGAAAATGCAATTATTAACGGAACACTTACCTTAAAAAATTCGTTTAATCAAGAAAATGGATTTTCATTAAAAGGAAATTTAACCAATTTAACTTCAGATTACAATCATTTAAAATCTCTATTGCCAAATATTTTAGGTAATAAATTACCAACCTCTTTTAAAAAACTAGGAAGATTCACATTAATTGGAGCAACATATGTTACTAGCAATTTAATTGATGCTAATGTGTCTATTAATTCCGATTTAGGAGAAGTTGATGCAGATTTAGAACTTACTGATATTGAAAATATTGATGATGCTTCTTATAAAGGGAATGTTAAATGTACTGATTTTAATTTAGGCGAATTATTAAATAATCCATCGGTAAAAACATTTTCTATGGATGGAGAAGTTGAAGGTTCAGGCTTTACTTTAGAAAAAATAAGTAGTTCAGTTAAAGGAGTAATTTCTAAGTTTGATTTAAACAATTATACCTATAAAAATATTACTATAAATGGTGTTGTAAAAAATCAGCATTTTAATGGATCTATGGAAGTTAATGATGCTAATATTAAACTGAACTTTAAAGGGTTAGCTGATTTTTCTTCTAAAATTTATCAATTCAATTTTAAGTCAATAGTTGATTATTGTGACTTAAATGCAATTCGCTTTTATAAAAAAGATAGCATATCTAATGTTACAGGAGATATTGATATAAATGTAAAAGGAAACTCAATTGATGATTTGGTTGGTAAAATTAACTTCAACAATTTTTTATACAGAAATTCAAAAGACAATTACTTTTTTAAGAATTTTAATATTACATCAACCTTTCAAGACAGTATTAGAACCATTAAAGTAAATTCTTCAGAAATTATTGATGGAAAAATTAAAGGCAAATTTAAATTTGATGAATTGCTTAATTTAACACGAAACTCTATAGGAAGTATTTATACAAATTATAAACCTTTTGAAGTTTCTCCAGGGCAAAAAATTGACTTCAATTTTAAAATTCACAATAAAATAGTTGAAATATTTTATCCTGAAGTTCAACTTTCGCCTAATACCACAATTAGAGGTAAAATTGTAGCAGACAAAAATCTATTCAGATTAACGGTAAAATCGCCAAAAGTTATTGCGTTTAAAAATAATATTGAAAATTTAAAAGTTCAAATTGATAATAAAAACCCAATTTTTAATACACAAGTTTTAATAGATAATATAAATTCTAAATATTATTCTATAAAACAACTAAAACTGGTAAACATTACTTTAAATGATACTTTATTTTTTAGAACTGAATTTAAAGAGGGAAGGAAAGATGAGGATAAATATAATTTAGCGTTTTATCATACTTTTAATCCAGAAAAGCAATCGGTTTTTGGCGTAAAAAAATCTGATTTTACCTATAAAAACAAAAAATGGTTTATTAACGGAGCAAATAATATTGAAAATAAAATTGTGTACGATAATAATACTAAAGAAACTATTATAAAACCATTTGATATTACATCGAATAAGCAAGAGATTTCCTTTTCTGGAAAAATTAAAGATAGTATATCCAAAAATATCCAGTTTAATTTTAACAATGTACAATTAGCAAATGTCACTCCTAAAATTGATAGTTTAGATTTAAAAGGAACTATAAACGGAATTATAAATTATTCACAAGTAAAAAAACAAGTACGTCCAACAGCAAATTTTGAAATCAGTGATTTTAATATTAACAAATCGGAACAAGGAAATTTAAAAGTAAATGTAAATGGCGATAATTCTATTACTAAATATGGCGTTAATGTTTCTCTAGAGCGAAATAATAAAAAGACATTGCTAGCTGTTGGGAATATTGATTTTACTCCAAAAAAGCCAACTATTGAAATGAATATTGACTTCGAAAAGTTTAAATTAAATGCTTTTAGTCCTTTAGGAGAAGATGTATTTACCAATTTTAGAGGATTTGTTTATGGTAGTACTAAACTTTCGGGTTTATTAGAAAATCCAAATATGGATGGCGAACTATATTTAGATCAAGCGGGATTATATTTTCCGTATTTAAATGTTGATTATGATTTTGATGGGACAAGTATTATTAGTTTAAAAAATCAAACTTTTAATTTTGAAGATGTTACTTTAAAAGATAAAGCATATCAAACCAAAGGAAGTTTAACAGGAACATTATCGCATCATAATTTTGATAATTGGAAGTTAAATTTAAATATAAATACCAAAAATTTATTAGTATTAAATACCAAAGAAGAAGAAAATTCACTCTACTATGGCGCTGGATTTTTAGCAGGAAATGCAAAAATACATGGATTTACAGATGAATTGGTAATTAATGTAGAAGGAAAAACGAATAAAGGAACTCATTTTGTAATTCCAATTAGTGATGTAAAAACAGTAGAAAGTACGCAATTAATTAGGTTTGTTAATAAAAATAAAACCGAAGATGATTCTAAAAAAAGGAGAGAGTTTATTTCAGAAAAACTAAAAGGACTTTCTATTAATTTTGATTTAGATGTTACTAAAGATGCTGTTGTTGAAATGGTGTTAGATAAAGCAACTGGAAGTTTTTTAAAAGGAAGTGGAACAGGAAATTTACAAATAAATTTAGATACAAAGGATAAATTTGATATGTATGGCGATTTTATTGTAGATAATGGCGTTTATAATTTTAAATATGGAGGATTTATAAATAAACCATTTACAGTTAAAAGAGGAGGAAGTATTTCTTGGAGTGGAAATCCATACACTGCAGATATTAACTTAGAAGCTGTTTATCGAGTATCTGCAAATCCAAAATCATTATTGGAAAATATAACTACAAACCGTAAAATTCCAATTGATTTGATAACTCGTTTTTCAGGAGAATTGTTTAACTCTAAACGTAGTTTTGATATTGAAATTCCAAATTCTAGTTCTACAGTAGCATCAGAGTTAGCGTTTAAATTAAATAATAACGATAATAATACCAAAACAATTCATTTCATATCCTTATTAGTTTCCGGTAGTTTTTATAATGAAAATGATATTACAGTAAATAGTAATGCAGCTTTATACGGAACAGGTTTTGATATGTTATCCAACGCTTTTGATAATATTTTTAACAAAGCAGACAGTAAATTTAGACTAAAACCAGTATATACCGTTGGAGAAAAGAGCAGAGTTGATAACCTAAATATAAATGATCAATTAGCATTAGCTTTAGATTATCAGGTAAACGATAGAATTTTAATTAATGGAAAAGTAGGAGTTCCTATTGGTTCAAAAAAACAGTCTAATGTAATTGGTGAAGTTAATGTTGAATTCTTAATGAACCAAGCAGGAACACTTAGATCTTCTATATTTAATCGTCAAAACGAAATTCAATATACGGAGGAAGAAGAAGGTTATACGCAAGGTGTAGGTTTAAATTATCAAATTGATTTTAATAATGGAAAAGAATTATTAGAAAAATTAGGACTTAAAAAGAAAACAGTAAAAGATACCACAAATATTAAAAAAGGTATAGATTCTTTAGCTAAAAAAAGAAAATTAATAAATTTTAAAAATAAAATTAACAAAAATGAATAAACCAACATTAGTAGTATTGGCTGCAGGTATTGGCAGCCGTTATGGTGGACTTAAACAATTAGATACATTTACAGAACAAGGAGATACTATTCTCGATTTTTCTATTTACGATGCAATTCAAGCAGGATTTGGAAAAGTCGTTTTTATCATTAGAAAAAGTATAGAAAATGAATTTAAAGCATTTTTTAACCCTAAATTAGAAGGTAAAATTGAAGTGGTTTATGTTTTTCAAGAAATTGAAGATATTCCTGAAAAATATAAAGATAATCAAAGGAAGAAACCTTGGGGAACAGGGCATGCTTTATTGATGGCGAAAGATGTAGTTTCCGAAAATTTTGCAGTAATAAATGCCGATGATTTTTATGGAAGAGAAGCTTTTGAAGTAATGGCAAAAAAACTAATGAAAACAGATAAAACTTCAAACAACTTTTCTATGATGGGATATGTATTAAAAAATACAGTTTCTGATTATGGATTTGTATCTCGTGGAGAATGTAAGGTTGATAATAACTTTTTAACAGGTATTACAGAAAGAACACATATTGAAAAAGTAGATGGAGTTTTAAAATTTGAAAATGAAAATAAAGAGTTGGTTAAAATAGACGAAAACACAATTGTATCTATGAACTTTTTTGGGTTTACACCAACCTATTTTAATATTTCTTCTTCGTTATTTGAAGAGTTTTTAGCTGATAATTACAAAGACCCAAAAGCAGAATTTTTTATTCCATTAGTTGTAAACCATGTTATTGTAAATAATTTAGCCACAATGGAAGTTTTAAATTCAAATGCACGTTGGTTTGGTGTAACTTATAAACAAGATAAAGACTATGTAACTTCAGAAATAAATAAACTTAAAGAAGCAGAAATTTATCCTAAAAATTTATGGTAATGTATTGATTGTTAGTTTTTTTAAATTGTTTTTTTGATAAAATAAAGTAGAAGCCAAAAAAAGAACTATTTGTTATTCTAAAATTAAAAATTTAATTATAATTTAGCATTTATCTCTATGGGGAAAAAAATTAAAAAAATAGGAGTAATGACTTCTGGTGGAGATGCACCAGGAATGAATGCAGCCATAAGGGCTGTTGTTCGCGCATGCTCCTATTACAACGTAGAATGTGTAGGTATTTACCGCGGATTTCAAGGTTTAATTGAGGGAGACTTTGTTGCTTTAACAGCTCGTAATGTTAATAATACTATTAATAGAGGCGGCACTATTTTAAAAACAGCAAGATCAGAAGAATTTAGAACTAAAGAAGGTAGAGAAAAAGCATTTAAGCAACTGCAAAATGCAAAAGTTGATGCCATGGTTTTAATTGGTGGTGATGGAACTTTTACTGGGGGAATGATTTTTTACGAAGAATATAAATTTCCTAGTATAGGTATTCCAGGTACTATTGATAATGATATTTTTGGTACTACATCAACTATTGGATTTGATACAGCTTTAAACACAGTAGTTGAAGCAATTGATAAAATAAGAGATACGGCAAGTTCACATAATCGTTTGTTTTTTGTAGAGGTTATGGGAAGAGATGCTGGTTTTATAGCATTAAATTCAGGTGTTGGTTCTGGAGCTGAAGAAATTTTAATTCCTGAAGAAGATTTAGGATTAGATCGTTTATTAGAATCTTTAAAAAGAAGTAAACGCTCAGGGAAATCTTCTAGTATTGTAGTAGTTGCCGAGGGTGATAAAATAGGTAAAAATGTATTTGAGCTTGCTAATTATGTTGAAGAAAATTTACCAGAATACGAAGTAAGAGTTTCAGTTTTAGGGCATATGCAGCGAGGAGGTAGTCCAAGTTGTTTTGATAGAGTTTTGGCAAGTAGACTAGGAGTGAAATCTGTGGAATTATTATTAGACGGAAAATCTAATTTAATGGTAGGTTTAGTAAATAATAAAATTCAAACTACAGATTTAGATAAAGCAGTAAAAGGACAACATCAAATTAATAAAGAGTTATTGCGAGTTAGTGATATAATGTCTATTTAATTACAAGAACAAGAAAAACTTCAAGAAAAATATCAATTCAAATTAGATGGTTAAAATTGGAATTAATGGTTTTGGAAGAATTGGTAGAATTGCTTTCAGGTCAGCTTTCACTAGAAATAACATAGAAGTTGTTGCTATAAACGACTTGTTAGATGTAAATTATTTAGCATACTTATTAAAATATGATTCTGTTCACGGTAAATTTAAAGGAACTATTGAAGTAAAAGATAATTTTTTAGTGGTTAATGGGAAAACTATTAGAGTTACTTCTGAAAGAAATCCAGAAGATATTAATTGGAAACAAGTAGATGTAGATTATGTAATTGAATCTACAGGATTATTTACAGATAGAGAAAAAGCAGCTTTACATATAAAAAGTGGCGCAAAAAAAGTAGTTATTTCAGGACCTTCTGTAAATGCTCCAATGTTTGTAATGGGAGTTAATCATAAAGATTTAACTAAAGATGAGGCTATTTTTTCAAACGCTTCATGTACCACTAATTGTTTAGCTCCAATTGCTAAAATTTTAAATAAAAAATTTGGAATTATAGAAGGTTTAGTTACTACAGTTCATGCAGCTACAGCTAGCCAAATTCCAGTAGATGGCCCAAATAAAAAATGGCGAAGAGGTAGATCTGCAATAAATAATATGATTCCAACAACTACTAATGCTGCTTCAGCAGTTGTTACCATAATGCCAGAGCTTAAAGGTAAACTATTAGCCATGGCAGTTAGGGTTCCAACAGTAGATGTTTCTTTAGTTGATTTAACAGTTCGTTTAAAAAAATCGACTAGTTATGCAGAAATTTCAAAAACAATAAAAGAAGCTTCTGAAAATGAATATAAAGGCATTATAGGATATACTGATGATGAAGTTGTTTCTCAAGATTTTGTATCGGAACCGAAAACTTCTGTTTTTGATGCTAAAGCAGGTTTAGAATTAAACCCTAATTTTTATAAATTAATTAGCTGGTATGATAATGAATTTGGGTATGCAACCAAAATTGTAGATTTAATTGAGTATTCCGATTCTTTATAATAAATTTTCTATCTTTAAATTATGGAAATAGCAATAATAGCACATGATGGTAAAAAAGCAGAAATGATCCAATTTTTAATGGATTTTAAAGCAACTTTATTAGCTAAAGATATTCATTTAGTGGCAACTGGTACAACTGGTAAAAATGCAGAAAAAGCTGGTTTTGTGGTTAAAAAATATTTATCAGGGCCATACGGTGGTGATGCACAAATTGCTGCAAGAGTTGCAGAAGGAAATACGGATATGGTTTTCTTTTTTAGAGATCCTTTAGACAAACATCCACATGAGCCTGACATTGCAATGCTAATGCGTTTATGTGATGTGCATAATGTTCCATTGGCAACTAACCCTGCAACTGCTGAATTATTAATGAAATCAGTTTAAATTATTTTACTGCTATCATAGAAATCTCAACATTTACTGATTTTGGTAATTGAGCAACTTCAACCGTTTCCCTTGCAGGTGCAGTTTCAGTATTAAAATAGTTTCCATAAACTTGATTTATAGCTGCAAAATTATTCATATCTGAAATAAATATGGTTGATTTTACTACGTTTTCAAAAGTTAAATTTACTTCATTTAAAATAGCTTTTAAATTTTCCATAACTTGTTTTGTTTCTTCTTCAATAGAATTTAAAACTAATTTATTTGTGTTTGGATTTAAAGCTATTTGACCAGAAATATATAAAGTTTCACCTGCTAATGTAGCTTGGTTGTATGGTCCTATTGGTGCAGGAGCTTTTTTTGTAGTTATAATTTTTTTCATGATATAAATTTTATCAATTGTATTAATTCAAAGATAAATAGAAAAGGAGACGTTCAAAATTTTATTCAATATAAATATTAAATGTTTAAATTTAGAAAAGCCTTCTGTCTGGCACTTGTCTTTTATCGTATTTTAAATCACTAAGCATAGATGATTTTACTCCAATAAAGAAATAATAAGTTTGCCTAGTTCCAAAAGGAACCCAGTTGAAGTTTAATTTCCAACTATCTAAATCGCGAGAAAATCTTAATTGCGTATAAGAAAATCCTTGATTTTTAATGTCATATCCAGAAGAAAAACCTACTTTCCATTTAGGTGTTAAATCTATATCTCCTGAAAACATTAATGAATTAGAAGAAATTTCATTTTGCCTATTTGTATTTATATAATTTAATGAATAAGCTAATTTAAGAGTCCAAGGAAAAGTAGCATTGTATAACTTGGCTTTTTTTGTTTTAGATTCGGAATCTTCATTATTATTTATTCTATTACTAACATTTAAATTATCTCCAAAAATACCATCCGAATTATTAGCATTTGCATTCTGTTGTTGTTTACTAGTTTTTCCTTTTGATTTCTTACTTGATAAGGAATAATTCATAGTTAAACCAGCATTGGTAAGTCTAAATAAACTTCCTCCATTATTAATATTAAAGGTGTTTATTCTTACTCCAGAAGCATTTATTGCATAAGGATCTAGTGTAGCATTAATGTTTAAATTAAGTTTTTTATTGAAAAAATCGGTGCCAGCAGTCATTCTTACAGGACTCCATTTTAAAGAGTCAGCAGCCATATTATAACTTGCAGAAAGGTTTAAATTGTTAATTAGAGTTATTTTTTCTGGTTTGGCATCCGTAGAATCTTTAGGCATAACTTTTGCCTCTAAAGTGTTGTTAAGTGAAAAATTTAAACTGTTGGATAAACTTTTGCTAGGGCTACCATAAAGTCCATTAGCAAATGGAGAATATTCTAAAATATCATTTGGATCTGCACTTTGTTGAACGCTTTCATAATAATTACTAAAATCAGGTTTGTATCCATAAGAAATGCTTGGTCGCATTACATGGCGAATTGCTTGTAATCTTCCTTTTTTAAATTTAAACATTCCATAAATTGTTGTTGTTAATGAAACACCAGCAGAATATTCTCTAAAAGCATTAAATCCACTAATTGTATCTGTAACTATGGTGTTTTCCGTTGCATTATAGGTTTTGCTAATTTTGTCGAAATTCCAAACTTCTTTATAATTTGCACTAGGAGATAAAGTAAAGAATTTAAATAATTTCATATTTGTGCTGAAAGTAGCATTTTGTTGAATCCCTGATTTTGCATTATTAAACATCTCTTTTTTTAAGAAGAATTTATCTGAAGTATTTATTTTATTATCTCCTTTTAAAGAATAAGTTACTCCTAATTTTTGCAACGCATTTTTTTTAGCTCCTGTTTTAGAAACAAATGGATAAATACGGTCCATATTAATTTGTAAGGATGGTAACGACATTATAATACTTTCCGTATTGGTATTCTGAGAATGGGTTACAGATAAAGATAAATTAAAAGGTGTTCCAACAAATTTTTTATAATACGAAATAGAGGAACTTAATGTGTTATTTAAGAAAGCATTAGAGTTATATTCATTTAAAGATTGTCGGTAATATTTACTACTTCCCATGTTTACAGAAGCTGAAAATCTAGAATTAGGACTTGCTTTAGTGTCCTGACTATGATTCCATCTAATATTATAATTTGTAGTTCTTGAATAATCACTTAAACCACGTAAACTATTTATCAAGTTTTCGTATCTAAAACTGAAAGATCCACTAAATTTATATCGTACAGCATAATTTGATTCTGTTCTAATTCCCCAACTTCCATTAGTATAAACATCTCCTAAAACAGCCAAATCCACATAATCATTAATAGCCAAATAATAACCTCCATTTTGTAAAAAATAACCTTGTTGATTGTTCTCTCCCCAAGTTGGCATTAAAAAACCAGACATGGTTCCTTTGGTTAGCGGAATGTATGCAAATGGAAGAAATAAAGGCGTAGGAACATCAGAAATTACTAAATTACTAACTCCAATTACTAATTTTTTATTGGGTACAATTTTGGCTTTATTAGTTTTTATATAGTAATCTGGATTTTCTTTTTCGGAAGTTGTAAATTTTATGTTTCTAACAAATATAGTAGAATCATTTTCTTTTTTTGTGGTTTCACCTTTTATAATAACACCTTGTTGTTCAGTTTGTAAACCCCAAATTTTAGCTTTTTCAGTTTTAAAGTTGAAAACAATAGAATCTTGTTTAGTTTCTTCATTTCCTTGTTTAAAAATTGGTTTTTCTTGATATACTCCAACCGAATCTTTTATCCCTTTAGCAGTAACTACGTTGGTGTTGTTATTTATCTCAATATAACCAGCGGTTAAATCAATATCTTTATAATGTACATGAGCATTTTTATACATTAAAATTTTATTATTCTTAATATCTTGTTTAATTAAACTATCAGCGCTATGATCAATTATGTCTTCTAAAATTTCTTTTGGTTTTGCAATGGTGTCTATGGATTTTGTAACCAGAGAATCTTTAACACCAATTTTTAAAGTATCTTTTGATATTTTAGGATTTACTTCTTGTGAATAAACATAAGATTGGAAACAGCAAAATACTGTAACCATTAAAATTGTAAAGTGTGTATTTTTAAAATTGTTTTTAATAATAATATCTTTTAAAAAACAGGATTTAATTTGGGTTGCAATTATAAGTTTTATACATTAGCTTATTAATTATAAACCCTTATAATTGTTACTTTGTAAATGTATGGCTCAATAATTGTAACACCAAATTTCAAAAGCCAAAAATAACTAAAATAATTAATGAACTCACAACACTTTTATAAAATTAAAATAACAACTAAAATATTATTATCGTTTGTGTTTTTTACAGCATTTCTTTTTAGTGGAACGGTTACTTTTGCCCAAAAAAAAGATTTTGTTGTAGTTTTAGATGCAGGGCACGGAGGAAAAGATCCTGGAAAAGTTGGTTATAGAAACATTAAAGAAAAAAATGTAGCCTTAAAAATTGTATTACAAATTGGTAAATTATTAGAAAAAGAAAAAAATATTAAGGTAATTTATACTAGAAAAACTGATGTTTTTGTGGATTTATGGGAAAGAGGAAGTATTGCTAATAGAGCCAACGCAGATTTATTTGTATCTATACACTGTAATGCGCATACTTCTCAGGCATACGGAGCAGAAACTTGGGTTTTAGGAACTCATGCTAACAAACAAAATTTTGAAATTGCTAAGTCTGAAAACTCCGTAATATTATTAGAAGAAAATTATGAAGAAAAGTATAAAGGCTTTAATCCAAATAAACCAGAATCTATTATTGGACTTACCTTAATGCAAGAAGAGTATTTAGATCAGAGTATTCAATTAGCAAGTATTATTCAACATCGATTTAAAACTGAATTAAAAAGAAAAGATAGAGGCGTTAAGCAAGCTGGTTTTGTAGTGCTTTACCAAACTTATATGCCAAGTGTTTTAATAGAAACAGGCTTTATCACCAATAAAATTGAAGGCCCATATTTAAATTCTAATGCTGGAAGCAAAAAAATTGCAAATTCTATTTATAAAGATATAATACAATATAAAAATCAATTAGCACTTAATAGTGTTGCAGATAGTGATATTCCCAAAAAAATAGATGAAAAGCCTAAAGAATCAACAAGTCAAAAAACCGTATCTAACAATTCCAATATAATTTATAAAGTTCAAATAGCTGCAGGAGCTAGAAAATTAACTACAAAATCATATAATTTTAAAGGAATAAAGAATGTTGAAAGAGTAAAAGTTGGGCGTATTTATAGATATTATATTGGAAGTACATCTAACTATAAAAATATTAAAGAGAAGCAAAAATACGCTAGAAAAAAAGGATATAAATCTGCGTTTATAGTTGCTTTTAAAAACGGGAACAGAATTCCTTTAGAAAAAGTTTTGAGTAAATCCTAAATAGTAGTAAACTACTAATAAAAATAATTAGTAATATTGTACTTATAAAAAAATTTGATTTGAAAGTTACTAGAGAATTAAAAACTGGAGTATTTGCAGTTATTGTAATAGCATTATTTATTTGGGGATATAACTATTTAAAAGGTATTAATTTATTTGATGGGAAAATTAACACCTATTTTACGGAATATAATAATGTTCAAGGATTAAATACTGCTAGTGTTGTTACTATTAATGGTGTTGAAGTAGGTAAAGTTGTAAACATAAAGTTTAATAAAGACCCTAAAAAGAGAGGACAACTAATAGTAGAGTTTAGTATTTTAGAAGATTTTCAATTTTCGAAAAAAAGTGTAGCAAAAATTTATAGTGCTAGTTTGATGGGAGGAAAATCTTTGGCCGTTGTACCGTCCTACGAAGGGGAAATGGCTAAACCAGGCGATTATTTAAAAGGAGAAATTGAATCCGATATTTTTTCTACAGTAACTGAAAAATTAAATCCATTACAAGCAAAAGTTGAAAATGTAATTGTAAAAGCAGATTCACTTTTAGGCAATTTAAATGATATTGTAGATACTAAAACAAGAACTAATATTAAACATAGTATGGCTCAATTGAACGAAACCATAACTAATTTTAATTCTGCTTCAAAAAATTTAAGTTTACTTGTATCTGACAATAAAGAAAAACTAGATAAAACCTTTACAAATGCGGAGTTAATGACTTCCAATTTTAAAAAAATATCTGATACTTTAGTTAATGCAAACTTAGGTGTAACAGTTAAAAAATTACAAACTACTGTTACTAATTTAAATCAGCTTTTAGGAGAAATTAATTCAGGGAATGGCAGCTTAGGTAAATTATTAAAAGATGAAAGTTTATATAGTAATTTATCTAATGCTTCTAAAGAATTGGAAGAATTACTACGCGATATGAAATTACATCCAAAACGCTACGTACATTTTTCATTGTTCGGAAAAAAAGATAAAGGTTACAAACCAGCTTCAGAATAATAGCTATATTATTTATTTAACAATAATTATTGTTTCAATTTAAATTAACACAAATTAATAAGTATTAAATTATATACTTGTTAAAAATTAATTTATGTAACATTTATTGTGTAAAAGATGTTTAAATCCTTAAAGAATTTAAAATTATTCCATTAAATTTGAAATTAGTTTGTAGTTAAGTCTGCATGTCATCAAAAACTTTAAATTGAATCCTGATTTTTAGGAATAAATAAATTATTAAGAATACACCATGAATTATTTAGATAATATACTTTTTGCAGTTTTATTAGTAGTAGGTATCGGTTTTTTTGTTAGAAATGTTAAAAAATTAACTAGAAATATAAAACTAGGAAAAGATATTGATAGATCTGATAATTCAAATGAGCGTTGGAAAAATATGATTATGGTTGCTTTAGGGCAATCTAAAATGGTTAAACGCCCAATAGCAGGTATATTACACATTATAGTTTATGCAGGTTTTATAATTATTAATATAGAAGTTGTAGAAATTTTAATTGATGGTTTATTTGGCACACATAGAGTGTTCTCCTCTTTAGGTAGTTTTTATGATATTTTAATAGGCTCATTTGAAATTTTGGCATTTTTAGTATTAATTTCTGTAATTATTTTTTGGATTAGAAGAATGATACTAAGAATCCCTCGTTTTTGGAATAAAGAAATGACAAGTTGGCCAAAAAATGACGCATTAAACATATTGTATTTTGAAATGGTTTTAATGAGTTTATTTTTAATAATGAACGCTACAGATCCAGAATTTCAGGCTTTTCATTTAGGCAATCCAATAAGTCGTTTTTTAGTGCCATTATTTGGCGGTTTTAGTGACCATACGCTTCATATAATTGAGCAAAGTGCTTGGTGGATTCATATTATAGGAATATTTATATTCTTAAATTATTTATATTATTCTAAACATTTACATATTTTATTAGCATTTCCAAATACTTATTTTGCAGATTTAAATCCAAAAGGGAAATTAAATAATTTAGAGGCTGTAACTAAAGAAGTACAACTTATGATGGATCCAAATGCCGATCCATTTGCAGCAGCACCTGAAACTGAAAATGAAACCCCAGAAAAATTTGGAGCAAGTGATGTGACCGATTTAAACTGGGTGCAATTAATGAATGCATATACGTGTACAGAATGTGGTAGATGTACCTCATCGTGTCCTGCAAATATCACAGGAAAAGAATTATCTCCAAGAGCAATTATGATGAAAACTCGAGATAGAATTGAAGAAGTTGGAAAAAATATAGATAAAAATGGAGAGTTTAAAGAGGATGGAAAACAATTATTAGGCGATTATATTACTCCAGAAGAGCTTTGGGCTTGTACAAGTTGTAACGCTTGTGTTGAAGAGTGTCCGGTAAATATTAACCCATTATCTATTATTTTAGATATGCGTCGATTTTTAGTTTTAGAGCAATCTGCTGCACCACAAGAATTAAATATGATGATGACTAACATTGAAAATAATGGAGCTCCTTGGCAATACAGCCAAATGGATAGATTAAACTGGAAAGACGAATAAAATTAAGAAAAGAAATATTTTTAAAAACACTTTAAAAATTAAAAAATATAAATAAAATAAAGAATTAACTTATGAATGTACCAACAATGGCCGAAATGATGGCTCAAGGAAAACAACCAGAAGTTTTATTTTGGGTAGGATGCGCAGGAAGTTTTGATGATAGAGCAAAAAAAATAACGAAAGCTTTTGTAAAAATTTTAAATAAAGCTAATGTTGAATTTGCTGTGTTAGGTACAGAAGAAAGTTGTTCAGGAGATCCAGCAAAAAGAGCAGGGAATGAATTTTTGTTTCAAATGCAAGCTATGACTAATATAGAAGTACTAAATGCTTATGAGATTAAAAAAATTGTTACCGCTTGTCCACACTGCTTTAATACATTAAAAAATGAGTATCCAGAATTAGGTGGTAAATATCAGGTTTATCATCATACCGAATTTTTAAAATCGTTATTAGAAGAGGGAAGGTTGACCATTGAGGGAGGAAAATTTAAAGGAAAAAAAATTACATTTCATGATCCTTGTTATTTAGGTAGAGCAAATGATATTTATGAAGCGCCACGTGATTTAATTCAAAAATTAGATACTGAATTAGTTGAAATGAAACGAAGTAGAGCAAATGGACTTTGTTGTGGAGCTGGAGGCGCTCAAATGTTTAAAGACGCCGAAAAAGGAAATAAAGAAATTAATATTGAACGTACGGATGATGCTTTAAAAACAAAACCAAATATTATTGCTACAGGTTGTCCATTTTGTAATACTATGATGACAGATGGTGTTAAAGCTGCTGATAAAGAAAATGAAATTGAAGTATTAGATATTGCAGAACTTATTGCAAACGCAGAAGATTTGTAAATTTGAAATCTAAATAGCTTTTACTTTATATGATTAAACACTACATTGAAGCTGCACGATTACGTACATTACCTTTATCTATTTCGGGTATTATTGTTGGTAGTTTTGTAGCCGCATCTCAAGGTTTATTTAATTGGTTAATTTGTTTATTGGCATTATTAACCACAGTTGGTTTTCAGGTTATTTCAAATTTCGCCAATGATTATGGCGATGGAATAAAAGGTACAGATAACGATAATAGAGTAGGACCAAAAAGAGCTATTCAAAGTGGTGTAATTTCTCCCAAACAAATGTTAGTTGCAATTAAAGTTTCCATTATTATTACTTTTATAATTGCAGTTTTACTTATTTATGTTTCCTTTAAAAAAGAAGATTTTTTTAATATTTTAATCTTTTTAGTCTTAGGTATTGCAAGTATAATTGCAGCTGTTAAATATACTGTTGGTAAAAAAGCATATGGGTACAGTGGCTTAGGAGACGTATTTGTTTTTTTATTTTTTGGATTGCTTAGTGTTGTTGGAAGTTATTATTTATTTAGTAAAAAACTAAATCTAGAAATATTTTTACCAGCTATTTCTGTAGGATTTTTAAGTGTTGGCGTTTTAAATTTAAATAATATGAGAGATAGAGCATCTGATATTATTTCAGGTAAAAACACATTGGTAGTTAAATTAGGCGAAAAATCTGCAAAATATTATCATTATTTTTTACTATTTACAGCCTTTATAACTTCAATACTATATCTTATTTTTAACTTTCAAAACTACTTTCAATTCTTATTTTTAATAGCATTTATACCAATTATTAAACATGCTTTTGTAGTTTATAATAATAAAATACCAAAATTATTAGATACTGAATTAAAAAAATTAGCAATTGCTACATTTTTATTTGCAATTTTATTTGGAATAAGTGTATTTTTGCCAACCATAATATGATTTTTATCATTTTATAAGCGAATATTAAAAGATAAATTTGTCCTTTATTAAAAATAAGATTTTGAAAGTTAAATCATTAGCCATATTCTTTTATTTATTGTATTTGCTTGCAATGGTGCGTCCATTAATTCCTATTATGGAATATTATGCAAATTACAATTACATAGTAACAGAATTATGCGAAAATAAAGACAAACCTTTTTTAGAATGTAATGGAAAATGTTATTTAGCAAAAGAAATTAAAAAAGTGAATCATGATAATCATGATCACGAATCTAATTTGCCTAAAATTAATTTTAAAGATTTTCCAATAACTTCTATTTCTAAAACTAATTATTCATTTGTTTCATCAATGAATAATGAAAGATTAAAAATACAAAAGGATAAGAATTGTACTCCTTTAGAAATCTACAATACGGTTTTTAAACCGCCAAAAATAGCATAACCTTTCTTAAATTCTTTGTGTTGATAGTATAATCAAAAGATTATAACAAGCTCAACAAATAACCTATTTTAATTTATTTTTTAATTAAAAACACAATTAATATTTGTGTTTGAAAATTATATAACATACAATAATGAAAAAACAATTATTTACCATATTATGTGTGCTTATAAGCACCATATCATTTGCGCAATCATCAACTTTTAAAGGAAAGATAATTGCCGAGAATTCAAAAACACCAGTAGAAAATGCTACAATAAAAGTTATTAAAAGCAATAATTATGCTGTAACTGATAAAAATGGAGAATATTCCGTAGAAGCAAACTCAAATAGTAAAATTATTATTTCACACTTAGGATATATTTCTAAAACAGTAGTTCTTACAAATAATTTAACTATTGAACTACAACCTGCACAAATTGAATTAAATGAAATTTTGGTTTCTGCAAATCCATTAGAAGACATTTCACAATCTACAGTAATAAACGATTCTGAAAAAAGAATTAGTCAACCAAGAAGTGTTGGAAGTTTATTTAAAGATATTAATGGCTTTGGAATTGTAAAAAGAGGAGCTTATGCTTCTGAACCTGTATTTAGAGCTTTTAAATACGAACAATTAAATGTTCAATATGATGGAGGCATGAAAGTGTTAAACGCTTGTCCAAATAGAATGGATCCAATTACAACACATGTAATTCCAGAAGAAATTGAAAAAATTGAAATTGTAAAAGGACCTTTTACCGTAAGATTTGGACAAAATTTTGGAGGAATTATAAACTTAGTTTCTAAAAATCCTTCTAAAAACCAATATGGATTTCATGGAAGTATTGAAGGAGGTTATGAAACTAACGGAAATAATTTTGTAAACGGAGCAAATTTATTTTATGCTAACGAAAAATTTGATGTTCAATTAAATGGTTCGCATAGAGATTTCAGTAATTATAAAGATGGTAATGGAACAGAAGTGCCATCTTCATTTAAAACAACAGATTATTCAGTGAAAGTTGGTATTAATCCAACAACCAAACAGCGAATTCAATTAACTTGGAGACAATCTTTTGCAAGAGATATTGACCATGCGGGTTTGCCAATGGACTCTCCTTATGATGATAGTTTATTAGCCGGTTTAGATTATAAAATAAATAATTTAAGCAGTAAAATAAATAGTTTCACATTTAAAGCATTTTACTCGTATGTAGATCATTTAATGACAAATGAAAATCGTCCTACATTTATGGCTACAGATGCAAAATCTCCAGTTAAATCTTGGACTTATGGAGGAAAAGCAGAGTTTAATTTTAAAATTGCAGATCAATCTAAATTATATGTTGGTGCAGATGCCAATTTAATTGATAGAAAAGGAGATAGAACACGTATTGTTAAAATTATGAATGGTATGGTTTTACCAACTCCAAAGGTCTTTACAGACAAAATTTGGCAAGATGCTAGTTTAAACGATGTAGGTATTTTTACTGAAGGTAAATTTAAAATTACCAATTATTTTTCAATAGCTTCAGGAGTTAGAGCAGATTTTATAAGTACTTCTATTGCGGATCCTGCGGCAGATTTTGAAGCACTTTATGGAGGAAATATACCAAGTAATAACGAAGTAAACGTTAGTGGAAATATTTCTTTTAAATATCAAAATAATGGATTTCAAACACAATTAGCTTTTGGTAGAGGTGTCAGAACTGCTTCTATGATTGAGCGTTATATCAATCATTTTAATGTGGGGGTTGACCCTTATGAATATGTTGGTAACCCAAATTTAAAGCCAGAAATTAATAATCAAATAGAATGGTCTTTTAGTAAAAACTTAACCCATTTTAAATTAAGTGGAACCGTTTTTCATTCTTTCTTAGAAGATTATATTTCTGCTGCAGTAAATACTAACATCCCTCGTAAATTTATGCCTACAATGCCGCCTATTTATACTAAGCAATTTATTAATATTGATAAAGCATCACAAACTGGGTTTGAATTTAATATAGATTATAGTGCTTCACAAAATCTGAAATTTAATTCAAGTATTTCTTATACAAGGGCTGAGAACAAAGATTTAAATGAACCATTACCTCAAATTCCTCCTTTTATGGCTTTGTTAGGTGCAAAATACGAGAAATCTAACTATTGGTTTGCTATAAATACAAGATTAGTGGCAAAACAAAATAGAGTTTCAAGTTCCTATATGGAAACAGTAACTCCAGGGTTTGGAACTATGGATTTCAGAGCTGGTTTTGAACCAATTCACAACTTAACAGTTGGTTTTGCCGCGTTAAATATTTTTGATAAAGCGTATTACGAACACTTAAATTATTCGTACAAAGCATCCAATACATTATCAGGTAAAATATTAGAACCTGGAAGAAATTTTACTACGTATATTAAATATAAATTTTAATATCCTAGTAGATTGTTGTTTAACCACGGAATACTAAATTCCGTGGTTTTTTATAATTTTAATTTTGTAAATTGCAATAAACCATCTAAAATTATAATTATGAAAATAACTTATTTAGGCCATGCTAGTTTAAGTATTGAAACTAAAGACAAAACATTATTAGTAGATCCTTTTATTACGGGTAATGAATTAGCAAAAAATATAGATATTGATAAATTACAAGCAGATTATATTTTAATAACTCACGCACATCAAGATCATATTTTAGATGTAGAAGCTATTGCTAAAAGAACAGGAGCAAAAATAATTTCTAATTTTGAAATTGTTACTTATTTTGGCGAAAAAGGAATAGAAGGTCATCCTATGAATCATGGAGGAAAATGGCATTTTGATTTTGGAACTATTCATTACACTAATGCAATTCATTCAAGTTCTTTTCCAGATGGTAGTTATGGGGGGCAACCAGGAGGTTTTGTGTTTGAAACTAATCATCATAGATTATATATTGCTGGCGACACTGCGTTAAGTTACGATATGAAATTAATTCCTCAAGTTATAGGAGAGTTAGATTTAGCAATTTTACCAATTGGTGATAATTTTACTATGGGTATTGATGAAGCTATAAAAGCTAGCGCTTTTTTAAATTGTAATAAAATATTAGGTTATCATTACGATACTTTTGGATATATTAAAATTGATCACAAAAAAGCTATAGAGAAATTTTCAAAAGCTAAAAAAGAACTTTATTTATTACCAATTGGTGATAATCTAAAATTGTAAGTACCTAAAATAAAAAATGTATGGAAATCAATAAAATAGCTGGAATTATTTTAATTCTTGGAAGTCTAGCTTTAGGATATTTAGGAATTAATAAAATATCTGAAAACACAACTTCAGTAAAAGTATTTGATTTAAAAATTGATATGTCAAACGAATCAAAGAAAGAACAAGGATATATTTATTTAGGATTAGCAGTGGTATTGTTTAGCGGAGGAATATATACTTTTAAAAAACACAGTTAGTATTTAAAGTTATTTTTTTAGTATAGTTATTGAGGTTTTTTCCCCTTTTTTTAAACTGGTTAATGTATTAACCGTGTTAGTGCCGTCAATAATTTCAACTTTAGCAGTATTTGGTGAAATAGTACCAATATTTAAAGCCTTAATAGTTATAGTTGTTTTTTTAGATTTTAAAGGAATAATTAGTTCTTTAATTTTTTTACTTACCGTAAAATTTTTGAGTAAAACAGTGTCATTATTAAAAATAGTAATTTTATCACCATCAACTTTTCCTGCATCATAAATTTTAAATTTAAGCGAATCCGAAGTTGTAAACATACTTAAATTTTCTGATGCTTTTAAAACATTCATTTTTAAAGAATCTAAAGTTTTAAGAACACTTATTTTAGACTTTACTTTTTTATCTATTTTTTTATATTTTTGAATAATATTATCCACTTTTTTTGCTTTCTTTTCAATTTTTTGAATACTTTTTAAAGCTATTTCTCCATCAATACAAGTGCTTCCATCATTAAATTCTCCTTTAAATTTTCCAGAAATATTATTTCTTGAATTAATATTTGTGACTTTCCCATCAAAATTAATATAACAAAAATCATAATCAGAAACTTTAGATTTTGTATATATAATTCCTACTTCTTTAAAAATTAAATGATTAGTTTTTGTATTATAATTTCCTGAAATATTAGATTTAGTTTCATTATTACCACCTATATCCGTTATTGAAAATCCAGATATTTTTCCATTATTTTCTATAATATTTAAATTGTAAGATATTAACGAAGTGTCATTTAACTTAATTACCCCTAAGTACTCTTGTTTGTTTTGGGCTTTTAATAGGTTATAATTTAAAGTAAGTATTATAAAAAAAGTGAAAGATATTAGTTTTGTAAGCATTTTTCATTAGATTTGAGTACAAACTTAAACCTTAAATCTATGAAACTAAAAATTATTTTTTCAATTTTAACCTTATTATTGGTTGCAAACTTTAGTTATGCCTCATTTCCTGTAAAAAGAGTGAAAGCTATAACGTATTCTGCTCAAGAATTTAACAATTCAGAAGCTACAGTATTAGTTTCTCCTGCAGCAGTTGGAAATCAAAAAAGTCAAGGAATTGCGCTGTTGCTAGGTATATTTTTAGGAGGGCTAGCAGGGCATAAGTGGTATTTAGGAAATCCTTGGTATATTAATGTACTTTTTATTATCACTTTAGGCGGTTTAGGAATTTGGTGGATAATTGATATGATTAGAATTATTACTGGAGATTATAAACCTCATAATGGAAGTTATAAAGCGGATTTCTTTTAATCTATAAATTAATATTATAAAAAAAAGAGAGGTTTTACCTCTCTTTTTTATGTGTTATATTCTTTGTTTTGTGATATAATCCATTCTTTACGTAAGTCGGCTGCTAATTTTCCTGAACCATCATGTTTCCAACCAGGTGGTTTTATAAAATATTTTAATTTGTTATAAAAATTAGTTTTTGAGTTTATAGCATCTTTAAAAGTATATAGCCATTCCATAAAAGCAATTTTTATTGGGTTATAAGTATCTATATTTTTGGTTAAACCATAGATAACTTTTTCTTGCCTTAATTCTGGTTGAAAAGTGTTGAATAATTTATCCCAAATAATTAAAATACCCGCATAATTTCTATCTAAATATATTGGATTTGAGCCATGATGGACTCTATGATGTGACGGCGTATTAAAAATAGTTTCAAACCATTTAGGCATTTTATCAATTAATTCGGTATGAATCCAGTATTGATATAACAGACTAATACTCATTTGTGTAAAAATCATTAAAGGATGAAAACCTAAAATTGGAAGGGCCAAATAAAATATAAAAGTAAAAAAACCACCAGTCCAAGTTTGTCTAAGAGCAGTACTTAAATTATATTTTTGAGAGGAATGATGTACAATATGCGATGCCCAAAAGAGCCTACTTTCATGCCCAATTCTATGCGCCCAATAATAACAAAAATCATCTGCAAATAATATTAACAACCAGCTCCACCAAGCAAATGGAATTGTAAATATTTTAAAATTTTCATATAGATAAGTAATTATAAAAACAACTACAATTTTACTTCCTAAATTTGAGATTAAATTACCTATTCCCATAGCTAAAGAAGCTATTGAATCTTTCAAATTGTAATTTTTTGGTTCTTTTTTATACAAAGTATAACCTTCAACTATTACAGTTACAATAAAAAACGGTATTGCATAGTATATTAAATTTGGAATGTTAGGAATGTGCATAAAATATGTTTTATTGTTTCGAAAGGTAAATAAATTTTTAAATATTTGTACCTTTCTATTTTAACTACAAAAATGAAAGCAACTTTTCAAAAATATATATTACAATTTAAACAAGCAAGTGGCACTTCAAGAGGAATTTTAAAAACCAAAGAAACTTATTTTCTAAAAATTACTAATGGAGTGAAATTTGGAATAGGAGAATGTGCTGTTTTTAGAGGTTTAAGTGTTGATGATGTGCCAAATTATGAAGAAAAGTTACAATGGTTATGTAATCATATAAATGATAGCATAAATGCTTTATGGAGTGAATTAACTGAATTTCCTTCCATTCAATTTGGTTTAGAGCAAGCAATGTTATCACTTCAAAGTAATAATCTGGTGGAATTATTTCCATCTAAGTTTACACAATCCAATGATGCAATTGCCATTAATGGATTAATTTGGATGGGTAATGAAAGCTTTATGAAAGAACAAATAAAAGCTAAATTAAAAGAAGGATTTACCGTAATAAAAATGAAAATTGGAGCAATTGATTTTGATACTGAAATTGAATTGCTGAAAAGTATTAGAAAAGAATATAGTGCCAATGAAATTGAATTGCGTGTAGATGCAAATGGCGCTTTTCATCCAAATAATGCATTAGAAAAATTAAAAAGATTATCTGATTTCCAAATCCATTCAATTGAGCAACCTATAAAACAAGGACAATTAAATGAAATGTCAAAATTATGTGCTAAAACACCCATTCCAATTGCTTTGGATGAAGAATTAATAGGTGTTTTTGATGTAACAAAAAAGCAAGAAATGTTACAAATAATAAAACCACAATATATTATACTAAAACCAAGTTTAATTGGTGGATTTGAGGGAAGCCAAGAATGGATTAATTTAGCAGAAAATCAACAAATTGGTTGGTGGATAACATCCGCTTTAGAAAGTAATATTGGCTTAAATGCTATTGCTCAATGGACTTATAGTTTACAAACCAAAATGCCACAAGGTTTAGGAACAGGAAGTTTGTTTACCAATAATATTGAGAGTCCGTTGGAAGTTAAAAAAGGTAAATTATATTACAACAAAACAATTAACTGGAATTTAAGTTTATTACAAAAATTAAACTGAATTGGTCAAAAATGTTTTGGCATATTATTAAAATAAAAAAATGAAATTTATACAACAAGCATATTCTGGATATAATGATTGGTGGGCATATATAGTAACTTTATTTATGCTTTTCTTTGGTTGGCAAATTATTGGAGTAATTCCATTAGTTGGTACTGCATATTATGTAGCAAAAGATAAACAAGAATTTATAAATTCAGCAAACGATTCTTTTGCGTCTTTAGGAATAAACTCTAATTTGTACTTGATTTTAATTATAACAACCTTTTTATTTGGCTTAATTGGTTTATTTGCAGGAATAAAATTTATTCATAAACGAAAAATAGTAAGTTTAATAACAAGTCGGACCAAAATAGATTGGAGTCGGTTTTTTTATTCGTTTTTTGTTTGGGGAAGTATAGGAATAGTAATGCTTTTAGTTAGTTATGTTATTTCACCAAAAGATTTTGTTTGGAATTTTAAGCCAGTTTCTTTTTTCATATTAGTGTTGGTTTCGTTCTTTTTATTACCTATTCAAACTAGCATGGAGGAGTTACTATTTAGAGGATATTTAATGCAAGGTTTTGGTACTTGGTTTAAAAAATCAGCAGTTGCATTAATTTTAACCTCTGTAATTTTTGGTTTATTACATGGAGTAAATCCTGAAGTTGAAAAACTGGGATGGATAAGTATGGTGTATTATATTGGAACTGGATTAGTTTTAGGAATTTTTACATTGATGGATGAAGGAACGGAGTTATCACTGGGTTTCCATGCTGCAAATAACATTACTGCTGCGGTTTTTGTTACAGCAAATTGGACAGTTTTTAAAACCGATGCATTGTTTGTTGATATTTCAGAACCATCAGTTGGTTGGGAAATGTTTGTACCTGTTTTTGTTTTGTACCCATTAATTCTTTGGATATTTTCAAAAAAATATAATTGGACAAACTGGAGAGAAAAATTATTAGGAACAGTTAGAAAACCAATTGTTTTTAACGAAGATGAATTTATTGCATAAAATAACTATTCTTGAGAAACACACCATTTCATATTAATTTTAAATTACAAGGAAAAACTTTTAATTCAGTAAATGAATTATTGATTTTTTCTAAAGAATTATCGGAAGATATATTTACTTTTTTAGAATTATGGTTTAATGAAAAAGATATTATTGAAGTAAAAACTTCTGGATCAACAGGGGCGCCAAAAAGCATTTTACTGAAAAAAAAGTATATGATAAATAGTGCTTTAGCTACAGGTAAGTTTTTTAACCTTTTTGAAAACACTAAAGCATTACTTTGTTTACCCGTAGATTTTATTGCAGGAAAAATGATGCTAGTTAGAGCGCTTACTTTAGGGTGGAAACTAGATTTTGTAGCGCCTATTTCTAATCCCTTAAAAAATAATGTAAATACATATGATTTTGTTGCAATGGTGCCATTGCAATTGGAAAATTCATTAGCCGACATCTCTAAAATTAAAAAACTAATTGTTGGAGGAGCACCTGTTTCTAATGAATTATTAAATAAACTTCAAAAAATAGATACGGATTTTTTTGCGACCTATGGAATGACGGAAACAATTACGCATATTGCTGTAAAAAAATTAAATAATTTTAAAAGTGACATTTTGCGAGAGGAAGAGAAAGATTATTATTCTATTCTTCCAAATATTAAAATTTCAAAAGATGAAAGAGATTGTTTGATTATTGAAGCTCCAAAAATTTCGGATCAAAAAATTATTACTAATGACATAGTAAATTTAATTTCTGAAGATAAATTTAGTTGGATTGGGCGTTTTGATTCTATTATAAATTCTGGCGGTGTTAAACTTCATCCTGAAGAAATAGAAGCCAAACTAAGCAATTGTATAAAAAATGATTTTTTTGTCGCAGGAATTAAGGATGATAAATTAGGTGAAAGATTGATTTTAATTATTGAAAACTCTGATAAAAATAGGAGTAAAGAGTCTATTTTTAATCAGATTAATAAGCTAGAAACACTTTCTAAATATCAGAAACCTAAAGAAATTTATTTTGTTAAGGAGTTTGTAAAAACTCCAACGGAGAAAATAAATAGAAAAGAAACTTTAAATCAATTATTTAAAGCTCCATAGAATGATATACGTTTTGTACGTCGTCATCTTCCTCTAATCGTTCTAATAATTTTTCAACATCTGCTTGTTGTTCTTCTGTAAGTTTAGTGGTGGTTGTTGGTATACGTTCAAAACCTGAAGATAAAATTTCTAAATTATTTTCTTCTAAATATTTTTGGATAGCGCCAAATTGTTCAAATGGAGCATAAATTAAAATTCCATCTTCATCTTCAAAAACTTCTTCAACTTCAAAATCAATTAGTTCTAATTCAAATTCTTCCAAATCCATTTTTAGGTCTTCTGTTTTCACTCTAAAATTACAAGTATGATCAAACATAAAGATAACAGAACCTGAAGTTCCAAAATTACCATCACATTTATTAAAAGCCGCTCTTACGTTTGCCACAGTTCTATTGTTGTTGTCTGTTGCAGTTTCTACTAATAGCGCAATGCCATGTGGCGCATAACCTTCAAAAATAACTTCTTTATAATTTGCTGTATCTTTTTCTGTAGCTTTTTTTATAGCACGTTCAACATTATCTTTTGGCATATTTGCAGCCTTTGCATTTTGTATAACAGCTCTTAAACGTGCATTTGTATCCGGATTTGGACCTCCTTCTTTAACAGCCATTACAATGTCTTTACCAATTCTGGTAAAAGTTTTTGCCATTGCTGACCAACGCTTCATTTTTCTAGCTTTTCTAAATTCAAAGGCTCTTCCCATAATTTATAATGTTATTTTTAAGTGTTGCAAATGTAAAAATTACAGATCGTTTTTACAATTATTTTACACTTGTATAATTCCTAAGTTAAAAGGTTTTTCAATAGGAGCATGGTTTGCTGCTTCAATTCCCATGCTAATCCATTTTCTAGTATCTAAAGGATTAATTACTGCATCTGTCCATAAATGTGCAGCTGCATAATAAGGTGATGTTTGATCATCATAACGTTTTTTAATAGATTCTAAAATTTCTTTTTCCTTAGCTGCGGTAATTTTTTCACCTTGTTTTTTAAGAGAAGCGGTTTCAATTTGCAATAATACTTTGGCTGCTTGTTCTCCTCCCATAACTGCTAATCTAGCAGATGGCCAAGCAACAATTAACCTTGGATCGTAAGCTTTACCACACATAGCATAATTACCAGCTCCGTATGAATTTCCAATGATAATTGTAAATTTTGGAACGACAGAATTACTAACAGCATTTACCATTTTGGCGCCATCTTTTATAATGCCACCATGTTCACTTTTACTGCCAACCATAAAACCGGTAACATCTTGTAAAAATACTAGCGGTATTTTTTTCTGATTGCAATTAGCTATAAACCGGGTTGCTTTATCTGCAGAATCAGAATAAATTACACCGCCAAACTGCATTTCTTTTTTAGCGTTTTTCACTACTTTTCGTTGATTAGCAACAATACCAACAGCCCAACCATCAATTCTGGCATAACCACAAATTATAGTTTTACCATAATTTTGTTTATACTCTTCAATTTCAGAATTATCTACAATACGTTTTATAATTTCGTGCATATCGTATTGTTCGGTTCTTGAAATAGGTAGAATTCCAAAAATATCTTCAGGGCTTTCTTTAGGATTTATGGAGTCAACTCTATTATAACCAGCTTTATCAAAATCTCCAATTTTATCTACTATATTTTTAATTTTATCTAAAGCATCGTAGTCATCTTTTGCTTTGTAATCTGTTACTCCACTTATTTCACAATGTGTAGTAGCTCCACCTAAGGTTTCGTTATCTATACTTTCACCAATAGCAGCTTTAACTAAATAACTTCCTGCCAAAAAAATGCTTCCTGTTTTATCTACAATCATAGCCTCATCGCTCATAATTGGCAAATAAGCTCCTCCAGCAACACAACTTCCCATAACAGCAGCAATTTGAGTAATTCCCATGCTACTCATTATAGCATTATTTCTAAAAATACGACCAAAATGTTCTTTGTCTGGGAAAATTTCATCTTGCATTGGAAGATAAACGCCAGCACTATCTACTAAATAAATAATAGGTAATTTATTTTCAATAGCAATTTCTTGTGCACGTAAATTCTTTTTTCCTGTAATAGGAAACCAAGCGCCAGCTTTTACAGTTGCATCATTAGCTACAACAATACATTGTTTTCCTTTTATGTAGCCAATTTTTACTATAACTCCACCTGAAGGACATCCACCATGTTCTTTATACATGTTTTCTCCAGCTAATGCTCCAATTTCTATAACATCATCATTTTTATCGAAGAGATATTTTATACGTTCCCTTGCTGTTAATTTTCCTTTTTCCTTATGTTTTTTTAATTTATCTTCTCCGCCGCCTTTATAAACTTTTAATAATTTCTTTTTTAAATCAGTAGATTGAAGTTTATTAAAATCTTCGTTTTTATTGAAGTTGATGTCCATTTTATATTACGTATTTATCATTGCTAAAGTACAAAATGAATATGAATTATTAATGTTACTTACCCTATAAATAAATACCTAGGTAAATATAAAAATATTTTTGTATATTTGTACTCTAAATTAATCTAGAAACTAAAATGACAAAAAAAATTATTACCATAGGAGGAAGCACAAGTATAATGTCTATTAATAAAATATTAGTGGAATATGCCGGTAGTTTATTAGACAATGTAGATGTTCAAAATATAGATTTAAATGATTTTGAAATGCCACTTTTTTCAGTAGATATTATGGAGAAACATGGAACACCAAAAGCTGCAAAAAAATTAGATGCAATTATTAATAATGCAGATGGAATACTAATTTCATTAACGGAGCATAATGGTGCTTATAGTGCTGCTTTTAAAAATATGTTTGACTGGTTAAGTATTATTGACGGAAAAGTTTGGAAAGATAAACCAATGTTGCTTTTGAGCACTTCACCAGGAGTTCGTGGAGGAGAATCAGTACTTTCCATAGCGCTAAATAGATTCCCTTATAATGGCGGTAATATTATTGGCAGTATGCCTTTTCCATCTTTTAATGAAAATTTTAAAAATAATGAAATTGTGAATAAACCTCTTAAAGATAAATTAGTCAAATTAATTGCTGATTTTGAAAAAGCATTATAGATTATGGGTGATATTGCAAAAGATATAAATTCTACATTTCCCAATGAAAAAGTTAAGGCGTTAATAAATATAAAATATACGGCCAATTGGCTAGATACTATTGGGAATACAGTTTTAAAACCATATAAAATTTCGGTTCAGCAATATAATATTTTAAGGATTTTAAAAGGAGCAAACGAAGCAATTACAGTTAATACGGTTAAGCAAAGAATGATTCAAAAATCACCTAATTCAACCAGATTAATGGATAAATTATGTGATAAAAAACTTATAGAAAGAACAAGGTGTGAGCAAGATAGAAGAGTAGTTTATGTGAAAATTACCGATAAAGGATTGGAATTATTATCTAAAATTAATATAGATGAGTTTAATAATCAGATGAATAATATTACTGAAAATGAAGCTAAGCTACTCAACAAAATTCTTGATAAAATAAGATAAAATGAAAAAAAGTATAGTTAAAGCAAATGATAGAGGAACAGCAGATTATGGCTGGTTAAAAGCAAAATATTCATTTAGTTTTGCAAATTATTATAATCCTCAACATGTTAATTTTGGAGCGTTAAGAGTACTAAATGATGATATAATTGAAAAAGGAATGGGGTTTGGAACGCATCCACACGATAATATGGAAATTATTACTATTCCATTACAAGGATCTTTAAAACATAAAGATTCTATGAGTAATACATGGATTCCAATTCAAACAGGAGAGGTTCAGGTAATGTCTGCTGGTAAAGGGATTCAACATTCTGAAATGAATAATTCAACCACTGAAAAAATTAATTTATTTCAAATTTGGATTATTCCAAATGAACAAGGGGTTGAACCTAGGTACGATCAAAAAAAGTTTGATGTTTTAGAAAGAAAAAATAAACTTCAAGTTTTGGTTACTTCCATAAATAGTGATCATTCAGGAAGCTTAAAAATACATCAAGAAGCTAAAATTTCACGAATTGATTTAGATGCAAATTCAAGCTTTGAGTATAACTTAATTTCAGAAAGTAATGGTGTTTTTATAATGAATATAGCCGGTAGCATTGAAATAGATAATGAAATACTAAACGATAGAGATGCAATTAAAATTGAACAAGTTGGTAAGTTTCAAATTAATACCAAAAAAGATAGCCAATTATTATTTATTGAAGTTCCAATGATTTTTTAGAAGTAAATAAATTTCTTTAAACTTAAAAACACACTAGTTATAGTGTGTTTTTTTATGTTCTACAGTAAAAAATTACGATATTTGCAGTCTGTTAAAATTTAAAAACAAAATAACTAGTTATTATGAATAAAAATACAGTTTTAGGTTACGCAACTTTAATAATGATAATTGTAGGATTAGCACTAATAGCTTTAGGTGCATTTAGATATGATGATGTAGCAGGATGGGGTTTTGCAGCAGTTGGTATTGGTTTTTTTGCTGTAGCTTGGGTTTTTAATGCTTTAAAGGGTAGAGTTTAAATTGAGCATAAACATTTCAATATGTTTAATTTTTAATTCTATATTTTTTATAAATACTAATACTATATAATGGCTGACGATAATAAAGTAATTTTTTCAATGTCTGGGGTAAGTAAAACTTACCAAAGCGCAAATAAACAAGTTTTAAAAAATATTTATTTAAGTTTTTTCTATGGAGCTAAAATAGGTATTTTAGGACTAAATGGTTCTGGTAAATCTACCTTGTTAAAAATAATTGCAGGTTTAGATAAAAATTATCAAGGAGATGTGGTTTTTTCTCCAGGATATTCTGTCGGATTTTTATCACAAGAACCTAAATTAGACGATGATAAAACTGTTTTAGATATTGTAAAAGAAGGTGTTTCAGAAATTGTAAGCGTTTTAGATGAATACAATGAAATAAATGATAAATTTGGTTTAGAAGAAGTTTATTCTGATGCAGATAAAATGGAAAAATTAATGGCTCGTCAGGCAGAACTTCAAGATAAAATTGATGCTTCTAATGCTTGGGAGTTAGATACCAAATTAGAAATTGCAATGGATGCTTTACGAACTCCAGATGGAGATACACCAATTAAAAATTTATCAGGAGGTGAGCGTAGAAGAGTAGCTTTATGTAGATTGTTATTACAAGAACCAGATGTTTTATTGTTAGATGAACCTACCAATCATTTAGATGCAGAATCTGTTCATTGGTTAGAGCATCATTTACAACAATATAAAGGAACTGTGATTGCAGTAACACACGATAGGTATTTTTTAGATAATGTAGCAGGCTGGATTTTAGAGTTAGATAGAGGAGAAGGTATTCCTTGGAAAGGAAATTATTCTTCATGGTTATCTCAAAAGTCAGAAAGATTAGCAAAAGAATCCAAACAAGCATCTAAGCGTCAAAAAACGTTAGAACGAGAGTTAGAATGGGTGAAAATGGCTCCAAAAGGAAGGCATGCAAAATCTAAAGCACGTCTAGCAAATTATGATAAATTACTGAGCCAAGACCAAAATAAATTAGATGAAAAATTAGAAATTTATATTCCAAACGGTCCTCGTTTAGGTACCAATGTTATTGAAGCAAAAGGAGTTTCAAAAGCATTTGGAGATAAATTATTATATGAAAATTTAAATTTTAATTTACCTCAAGCAGGTATTGTTGGTATAATTGGTCCAAATGGAGCTGGAAAAACTACCATTTTTAAAATGATAATGGGAGAAGAAACTCCAGATAAAGGCGAATTTAAAGTTGGGGAAACAGCTAAAATAGCTTATGTAGATCAAAGTCATTCAAATATTGATCCTGAGAAATCCATTTGGCAAAACTTTTCTGATGAGCAAGAATTAATTTTAATGGGAGGTAAGCAAGTAAATTCTAGAGCTTATTTAAGCCGTTTTAATTTTTCCGGAAGTGAGCAAAATAAAAAAGTAAATACCTTATCTGGAGGAGAGCGTAATCGTTTGCATTTAGCAATGACTTTACGTGAAGAGGGAAATGTTTTATTATTGGATGAACCAACTAACGATTTAGATGTAAATACATTGAGAGCATTAGAGGAAGGTTTAGAAAATTTTGCAGGTTGCGCAGTTGTTATTAGTCATGATAGATGGTTTTTAGATAGAATTTGCACGCATATTTTAGCCTTTGAAGGAAATTCTGAAGTGTATTTCTTTGAAGGTTCTTTTACCGATTATGAAGAAAATAAAAAGAAACGTTTAGGTGGCGATTTAATTCCGAAACGAATTAAGTATAAAAAATTAATTAGATAGATAAAAAAAATCCCAGAAGTAATTCTGGGATTTTTTTATTTTTTATCTATCAATTTTAATAAGCTTTGGCAAAGATTCATAAAAATCTATAGTTTCAATAGTTTCAAAATCATCAAAAACCATTGCGAATTTTGTAAAAAGCACTGTGTTTTTATGAATAATTTTTCCTTCTTTATCTAAATAATTAAATCTTAAATCACCTAAAGTTTCGTAGTAATTTTCATCATTAATTTTTTTTTGAATTTTAAACGTTTTAAAAGGAACTTCTACCAAAATGTCTAACCATCTATTAGTCCAATGAGCACCCACAACTCTAATAGGTCCAACGTCATAGTAATTTGCAGGATCTGTTTTTTTTGTTGTAAACGTAATAGTTTTTTTTGTTGCTATTTTTTTAATTTTATCACCATATTCAGCTCTTATTTTTTCAGAATTATCTTCAAGTAATTTAATTTCTTTTAGAACTTTTAATAATTTGGGATCATTGGCATTTTGAATTTGAGTAAAAATTAACTCTACTGCTTTTTGTAATTCTTTTATTTTAGTTTTATTAATTTTAATTTTACCCATGGCTTCATGAGCTAATAATATAATAGTTTGTTTGTCATCAAAGCCCGAACAATTAAAATTGCAATTAGCTTCTTTTACAAATTCTTTAAATTCCCCTTGTTCATTTATAGGATAAGGTGTGCCATCTTTTTTAATGTTTTTTTTAATAAAATTAAGTTTTCTTTCATTTAGTTTAGGCTCTATTACTTCGTTTTTTGAATTAACAATTAATAATATATCTTTATTAGCTGTGGCTTGTTTTTTACAGTTTTCTAATTGTTTTTTGCAGGCATCTATTTTTTCTTTTAATTTTGAATCCATTGGTATATTTTTTCCGCATTCTGCACAATCTGAAAAGTAAAAATAATTAGGACTTATTACTTCTAGTTCAATATATTCAAGGGCTCCGTCCTTATTGTTACTCTGGCTAGCAACAATTATAGGTTTTTTATTTGATGGTGAAGTTGCCCAGATCTGTATAGCAGAATATCCTTCCTTATTTCTCGTATCATAAGGCCCTAATTCTTTCATAAATATTGCTTCTGATTTTTTATCCCATTGAATAGGAATATTTGGTCCCGATTTTGCATATAAAATAATAGGCTCTCCTTTTTCACCAAAATAACCAGTCCTAATAGTTAAAGGTCCTTCAATGGTTATTTTATCTTCTGAATAGGATTTTTCCAAGAAATTATTTTTAGCACTATCAACTGATTTTTCAAAACCAGATATTATGGCACTAAATATAGTTGCATTATCTTCAAGTTTTGGTAACACTCCTAAACCGTTCAATTTATATAAACTTTTTAATGATATAATTGCATCAATGTAAGATGAAATGTCAGAAGCTAAATTTAATTCATCATACATAAAATGATCTTCTCCAACATATTTTGCGACTAAATCAAAATATATTGATTCACAGGCAGCTACTACACCAACTATAACTAAAGGTGTTGCTCCTCCAGCTGTTGCTGCTTCTGCTGCTACTCCTCCTATTATTCCTGCACCACATGAAACAGCTTTAGTTATAGTAGATGAGTCGTGAATAGCCATTGATAACCAGCCTTCATTATGCATTGTTAAAATATAGTTATTCGAAGGACCGTGACTACTTTTGTCTTCCTGAATATTAACAGAATTATATATTAAGTTGGGTAATTCTATTTTTTTATTACCTATTTTATGACCTTGTAAGTCAGTCATCAGTAGTTCAACTTTGTTATTCCCAAGTGAAGAAATATTAATAATACAATGATCTGTTACCATTCCGTATGGATAACCTTTGTCATTAAATAACATTGTAACAGATTCAGAATCTTTATTAGCTTTAAAGACAAGTGATTCTACTCTAGATTTATCTTCTGATAAATCATATCCTATTATACTTCCATTTTTATGAATAGCCAATAAATCTATTTTAGGATCTCCAGTCTTAACAATTATAAAATCTTCATAAATACCAGTTTTTTTAATATTTGCAGTCTTTTGATTATTTATTTTTTTTTGACTTATGCTAGTGATGCTTTTATTTTTTGCCAGTTCAATTATCTTATCTTTTATAGGATTTAAAATTTTTCCTGCTTTCTTTTTTGACATTGGCAAAGAGTTATTTGTCCAGCCTTTATTTGTTAGATATTGTCTTTTAAATAAGGAAATTGTTAGGTTGTTGTTTTTGTAATCAATTTTAAATTTTAGCCTGTTTTTTATCATTAAGCTAGTATAGTTATAATAATCGCTTTCGGTTGAAGAAGTATTTTTATATAAATAAGTTCTTGGAAGTTTTAAATCCTTGAAGGTTTTTGTGATTGAGGACCATGCCATTTCCTTAGTAATATTATTTATTTCAAAAGACATATAATCTTGTGAAAAAATTAATAAACTATTTAGGCTTAAAATTAAAATGATTATTACTTTAAAGTTAGTTTTCATGTTCTAAATTTTTCTAAATTTGTTTTTATAAAAAAATCCCAGAGTGTGTTCTGGGATTATAGTTGTCAGAATTTTAATTAATCTCTAATATTATATTAAGAAAATATGACTTAATATATTTTTAATAAAAGTTATAAATCTGCAATAACTGTATTTACTTCATTTACAAATCTTACTACCTTCGATTTTTCAAGAATAGATATTTCATAACCAACAGGTTGTCCACCGGTATTGGTTATGACAAATGTTGCGGTATAACAGTTCAGTATATTAATAGCTCCTAAAACCAAAAGAATAATACCAAATGATTTGATAAATGCAAAACCAACAAAGATTAAAATTATACCAACTAGCAACCTAATAATATGAAATTTTGTGGAACTTGCAACAGATGCTATAGTTTTTAGTGGTTGGGCTATTTGTGCTTTTCCAAGTGGGATAAGCCCCAAGATAGTATTAGGAGTGTCTCCAGTTACTCTTTTGTTGGTAAGAACAAAGTTTACTTTTAACCAAAAAAGAGAAAGATTTGCAGTAAATGTTGCCTCATTAATTTTTTGTTCATCTTTACCTAAAATTGTGCTCATAATATTTTATTTTTTATACATTATATTTTATTTTTTATACATTTTTTTCATATTATAAAATTTAATTAAACGTTAAAAGGATTAGTTTCCAAAACCATGGAAAGCTTCAAACACCCATTTGTCATTAACTTTTATTAAATTCATATTATCTTTTTTAGTTTTTCCATTTTTATAGTGAGTAGTATAATATACTTTAGCTGAATTGCCATCTTTATTAATTTTTTCTTCATCTATAGTTACTTTATCGAAACCACCTTTTTTTTCATATTCTTTAGCCATCATACCAATTAATCCTTCAATTTTTTTAGCTTCTTCTTTTGATAATTTTTTACCTTTGTTATTAACAAACATAGCAGCAGATTTTTCAAAATCCTTGTTTTTCATAGAATCAAAAAGCGCAATAACTGCTTTACTAGGAGTATCACTACCACCCTTTCCACACGATGTTAAACTAATTGAAATTACTAATACTAATAAAGTCAAGTAAAATGTTGAATTTTTCATAATTAAATTGTTTTAAGTTATTATATAATTTTTTTAAAAGGGGATTTTGTAAATTCTGAAGGGAAAATTAGGTTGTGTTTGCCTACCAAATAATTAAAGCTTTTAGTCTTTATTTTTAAATTTATTCCAGCATTTCTAAAAGCTTTTAAAATAAGTTCTGTACAATACAATTTTGTATTTGTAGTTAAATCGTATTCATTATCAAATGTGTATTTTTTTTGATAAAATAAATTGGCTTGGTTTACAACATTCTTTAAAATAGCTGGATTATAATTTGTACGATAAACAGCATAGGTTGATGCAACTTTGAGATTTATAAAGTCATTTAATTTCTCTTTTTTAATGGTATTAATTTTCCATGGCACTGCATGAATTACATAAGGAATATGGTTTTCAATGCTAATAATACCAATGTGTGAAAATGTAGCACTAGAATCGGCTAATAATACAGTATAACTTTCTATAGAGTGGCCACATCGTAAAATTAAATCGCCATTTTGAATTTTTTCTGAAATGTTTTTTTGCAATAGGTTTGTTTGCGTAAACTGATTGAATATTTTTATTGAGAAGAAAAGAAATAATATTAAAAATAATATGTAAAGTTTCTTAATCACAGACTTTAGTATTATAATTTTACTTGTATTAGATACACAAATAGCAATTAAAAATAATTAAAGTTCAGGTATTTATATTTTTAAATCGTAAAAATCAGTTTTCAAATCGTAAAAGAATAAATAAAAATCCCCAAGGAATACTTGAGGATTATAGAAAAGGAGTTGATTTTTATTTGACTTTAGGAAAAAGTATATTATTTTCTAAATGAATGTGTTGGTATAAATCATTTATAAATTCATCTAATTTAAAATATAATGCTTTAAATGTATTACAAGCCCATTCAGGAGGGGTGAAATTATTACTAAGTTCTTGAATTTTTTTTACAATAGTTCCCGCACTATCATGTTCATCTTCTAAAATTGCAATTACGTTTTTATCGTATTCATAACTGTTATCTTTTAGTTTCGTTTTTATAGCAGGAAATAAAATAGTTTCTTCTTTTTTTAGATGTGCAGTTAACTCATTTGCAAGCGTTGTAAATAAACGGTCTATTTCAATTGTTTCTGGAGCATTGTGACCATGAACACTAGCTACTTTTGTAGAAAATTCTAGTATTATACTTAAATTATCTTTTACATAAGTGTGATGAACGTTTACAATATAATCAATTAAAAAATCAACATTCCAATTTTTAAAGTTTAATTCAGGAACATCATTTTTTGACGGGTTTGAATGTAAATCGGAAATAACTTCATCAACATTTATATTTGCCTTTATACATGCATTTTCAACTGTTTTTCCACCTCCACAACAAAAATCTAAGTTATATTTTTTAAATACGGAAGCTGTACTTATATCATCGCTTACTATTTCTGCAATCGTTTTATTTTTAAAATCTAACATTTTTTGTAAATATTTATACTGCAAATATAGTAAAAAAATAATAAAAGATTGAATAGTCTTTTATTATTTAATCCACAAACAATCTAAAGCATCTGTTAGCATATGAAAGAGTAGTGCTATTGCTACAATTCGTGTTTTTTTAGGGATTAATAATAAAAAATAGATGAAAATAGCATAGTAAGTATGTAATGGATGAAAGTTTATACTACAGCGGTTGGAATCAAACATTGGGGTTGCAAATATATGATCTACATCTACTAACATGGTTAGTAAAAAAATAATCCAAACTTTTTTCCAATGAGGTTTAAAAAAAATGTAAGCGATAATTCCTGGAACTAAAAAATGCATTCCATAATGCGTTATGAATCGTATATATTCCAAAGATTAAAATATGAGATTTTGATTTTCCAAATAGTTTAACGCATTTGGCCCTTCCATAAATAATAAATCAAGTATGCTTAAATTGGAAATGAAACCATTATTTTGATCAAATACCTGTATGTAACGTTCTAAATTATAAGCCGTTTTGTTTTTGTCTATAGCTAAATGTCGTAAATCTAAATATTCAGTTTTAGTGATGTAATTTTTACTTTTTTTAAAAGGAATATCTAGTTGTAAAGCATCCATTATTAATAGGTGACTTTCTATATTTAAATCTAATAAATAAGTGTGTTTTTTTTCAAACAAAGGAAGCAAATCATCTATATAAAACTCAAAAAAAGGGGATGAGCTGTAAGCAGTTTTTAATGATTTTAAATGCTGTTTTCGCCAATTATCTTTATAATCTATTTTAACGTCTTTAGTTTTTTGCTTTATTCCTTTTTTATGCTGAATAGGTACATTTAATAATTGTTTACCATTTGCAGTATTTATATAGCAACGATTTCTATAGGTCTGTTTTTGAAAATTGTCTTCTATTTCAAAAATAATTTGATCGGATTTAGCAATGGCTACATACTGAGCAATAGTTGAGAAATAAGTAGGTTGAACTAAAACAAAATTCAAAATTAAGCTGCTTTTTTACGTTTTCTAAAGTAGCTAAAACCAAACCAAAGTGCTAATACACCTAAAAATGGATATAAATAGGAAACAGGTTCTCCACTTCCACCTACTGTAGTAAAAAGACGATTCCATCTAACTTTATCCATTAAACTTTTTCCATTACTATCCCAGCTAAACCATATAAATACAGGCTTACCTACTACATGATCAAAAGGTACATAACCCCAAAAACGAGCATCTTCAGAATTATCACGATTATCTCCCATCATCCAGTAATAGTTTTGCTTAAAAGTATAAGTATTCGCTAATTTTCCATTAATAAAAATTTTATTGCCATTTACAGTTAAATTATTGTGCTCATAAACTTCAATAATTCGCTTATAAAATGGCAGCGTTTTTAGATTTAGTTCTACCGTTTTACCAGCTTCAGGAATATAAATAGGACCGTAATTATCTATTGACCAAGGATATTGCGGGTTATGTGGGAAAATAGATTTATCATAAGTCCCTTTAGGCGTAATTTGTTTAGTTACACTTTTAACTATTGGATTATTAGCTAGCTTTTTAGCATTTTTATCGATCATGTTTAACATGTAATAATCTCCAAAATAACGTCCTTCTGTAACATTGTATCTTTTTAAGGTAGCTGCACTTAGTTGTTGCCCGTCGGTTACTACTTTATTCATATATTGAGGTTTGGCTCTGTCTGGTAATATAGTTTGTTTACCATTAATAAAAACATAACCATCTTTAATTTCTAATGAATCTCCTGGTATACCAACACAACGTTTAACATAGTTTGATTTTTTATCTATTGGTTTATTGATATGAATATTGGAGTGGTCTCCAAAAAAACGAACGGTATCAGTTGGCCAATTAAAAACTACAATTTCATTTCGTTTTATATCTTCAAAACCAGGAAATCTAAAATAAGGTAGTTGAGGTTTGTTTAAATATGATTTTGTTTTTAAAAAAGGTAATGTATCATGTACCATTGGAGCAGCAACAACAGTCATAGGTGTTCTTGCTCCATAATGAAATTTACTTACAAATAAAAAGTCTCCAACTAATAATGATTTTTCTAAAGAGGAAGTTGGGATAGTATAAGGTTGCATAAAGTAGGTGTGCACTAAAGTTGCTGCCACAATAGCAAAAACAATTGAACTAACCCATTCGCCAAATTCTGTTCTAGGCTTTAAGCTTCTATTTTCAATATACGTTACTTCAGCAAAATAATTTAAATAAAAATTATAAAAACCAAGTAAAATAATTGCTAAAATAGTATCTACGCTTTTATTTTTACCAAAACTTCTACTTGTTTCTACCCAAATTACAGGAAACATTAATAAATTAATAATTGGAATAAATAATAAAATTACCCACCAAACAGGTCTATTTATTATACGCATTAATACTATTGCATTATAAATAGGTACTATAGCTTGCCAAGATTTTTTACCAGCTTTTTTGTATAATTTCCAAGTTCCTAAAAAATGAATTACTTGAATTATTAAGAAAAATATAAACCATTGAGTCATTGTCATAATTAGTAATTTTAAAAATTTAGTTTAAGTCTAAAACGTCTTTCATTGTAAAAACTCCTTTTTTATTGAAAAGCCATTCTGCAGCTACTAGAGCTCCTAAAGCAAAACCTTCTCTGCTGTGCGCTGTATGTTTAATTTCTATGGTATCTACATTTGATTGGTAAGAAACAGTATGCGTTCCAGGCACATCAGGAATACGTTTTGCTATAATTGGTATCTCATTTGGGTTAGTTGTTACATCTAAAGCCCAACTTTGTTTAGAGGTGTTTTTTATAATATCTTCTGCTAAAGTTATAGCAGTACCACTTGGCGCGTCTAATTTTTTTGTGTGATGAATTTCTTCTAATGAAATGTTATACTGATTTAAATTTTGCATCATTTTAGCTAAGTTTTTATTTAATTCAAAGAATATATTTACTCCTAAACTAAAATTACTAGCATAAATAAAAGCTCCATTTTTTTGTTTACAGAAATCTACAATTTCATCGTATTTTTTTAGCCATCCAGTTGTTCCACTTACTATGGCAACATTATTTTCAATACATTTTTTAATATTATTAAAAGCAGCAGTTGGAACACTAAAATCAATAGCAACATCCACCTTGTCAAGGTCATAATTTGAACTATTTTTATCCACTTTTAAAACAATTTCATGACCTCGTTCTAAAGCTATTTTTTCAATGGTTTTACCCATCTTTCCGTAACCGAGTAATGCAATTTTCATAATTAAAATTTAAAATTTATTTGCGCACCAACAATAGCTTTATTGGAATTTAAATGTTTCATTAATTTGGGATTAACAGATAGCTTATTATCAACATTATATTGCAATAGATGTGCATTTGTACTTGCTTCCACAATTTGTAAAACATATAAACCAACGGTTACTAAAAGAGATAAATCTCTATCTTTTCTATAGGATTTTTGTGCAGAAATTAAGGCATCTTCTGATAAAAATGGATTTCCGTTAGTGCCATCAAATTCGTCGGGTTTATCTGCAATCCTAAGTTTATATGCTTCTCTAACTCTATTATAATTTGTATTGTTTGCACTGTAAAAATAAATTCCAGAACCTAAAGCGGCATATACAAAAGGGATTTTCCAATATTTTTTGTTGTAAGCTTGTCCTAATCCTGGTAAAATAGCGGAATAAAAAGCTGCTTTAGCTGGCGATAAAGGATTATATCTGTAATTATTATCTACAATAGTATCTTTAATAATAAGATTGCTTTTTTTTTGCGCATAGCTTTGAAACACAAAAAATAAACCAATAAAAATAAAGATATGTAAGAACTTAATATGCACTATTGTAATAGTTTTTTTATTCGATTAAAATCTTCTTCAGAATGAAAAGGAATAATTATTTTTCCTTTGTCTTTTCCAGCTAATTTTACATCAATTTTATGCCCAAAATAATCGCTTATTGTTTTTAATCCTTTGGAAACAAACTTTGGAATTTCTCTTTCTTCTTTTACAGTTTTTTGTTTAGGGTGGTTTCCTTCTTTTAGATTTTTTACTAATTGTTCTGTTTCACGAACGGATAATTTTTGTTGAATTATTTTTTCATAAATGGCTAATTGTTCTTCAGAATTTTCAATGTTTATAAGTGCTCTTCCGTGCCCCATAGATAAAAATCCGTCGCGCATTCCTGTTTGGATAATCGGATCTAATTTTAGTAGACGTAAATAATTACTAATAGTTGAACGTTTTTTACCAACTCTTTTACTCATTTCTTCCTGAGTTAAATCAATTTCTTCAATTAAACGTTGGTAAGTTAAAGCTACTTCAATAGGATCTAAATCTTTACGTTGAATATTTTCAACCAAAGCCATTTCCAGCATTTCTTGGTCATTTGCCAATCTAATATAAGCTGGTATAGTAGTATTTCCAATTAATTTTGAAGCTCTAAAGCGACGTTCACCCGAAACTAATTGAAAAGTATTTTTTTTGGTTTTTCGTAATGTAATAGGCTGAATAACACCAAGTTCTTTAATAGAGCTTGCTAATTCTCTAAGGGCTTCTTCATTAAAATAAGTTCTTGGTTGATAAGGATTTACTTCAATAGAATCTAAGTTAATTTCAATAATGTTTCCAACAACTTTATCTGCATTTTCATCATTTGCAGAATTTATAGCAGAAGTAGAATCGTTTAATAAAGCAGATAATCCTCTTCCTAATGCCTGTTTTTTAGTTGCTTTTGCCATGTTATTTATTATTTTTAAGAATTTCGTTGGCTAAGTTAATATAATTTACGGCACCTCTACTAGTTGCATCATAAGCAATTATACTTTCTCCATAACTTGGAGCTTCACTTAGTCTAACATTTCGCTGAATAATGGTTTTAAATACCATATTTTGAAAATGTTTTTTTACTTCTTCCACAACTTGATTTGATAATCGTAAACGAGAATCATACATGGTTAATAGTAAGCCTTCAATATCTAATTCAGGATTATGAATATTTTGAACACTTTTTATGGTGTTTAATAATTTACCTAATCCTTCTAAAGCAAAATATTCACATTGAATTGGAATAATTACGGAATCGGCCGCAACTAAAGCATTTAAAGTTATTAACCCTAGAGAAGGAGCACAGTCAATTAAAATATAATCGTAATCATTTTTTATATCCTGTAACGATTCTTTGAGCATGTATTCTCTATTGTTTTTATCCACCAATTCAATTTCTATTGCTACTAAATCTATATGAGCAGGAATAATACTTACGTTAGGGGAATTTGTTGTAGTTACAGCTTCTGAAGCAGTAATAGCATGTTCTAATAATTGATAACTACCTAATGACACTTCTTCAATATTAATACCTAATGCAGAAGAAGCATTTGCTTGAGGGTCTGCATCAATAAGCAATACTTTTTTTTCTAAAACACCTAAAGCTGCAGCTAAATTAACTGTGGTTGTAGTTTTACCAACACCACCTTTTTGGTTGGCAATTGCAATTATTTTTCCCATTAAATAAAACGAATTATTTTTAAGTTGTAAAAATACAATTATTTGCCGTTTTTTAAAGATAATAATGTTAACATACCCTTAAAAATAGAAAAGAGGTTGAATCCTCAACCTCTTTAACTGTTTTTTAATTTTTAAAAGGAATATTTTCTAAGATTGTTAATAAAAATTTCCAGAATTTTTGAGATGATTTTATACTAGCTTTTTCATCAGGGGAATGAGCACCTTGTATGGTTGGACCAAAGGAAATCATATCCATATTTGGATAATTTGTCCCTAAAATACCACATTCTAAACCTGCATGACAAGCTACAACATTTGCTTTGCTATCAAATAATTTTTGATAAGTGTTGGATAACAAGTTCAAAATTTGTGATTCTACATTAGGTTTCCATCCAGGGTAAGAACCTGATAATGTAACTTTATAACCCGCTAATTCAAAAGTAGATTTTAAGGCATTTGCTAAATCGAATTTAGAAGACTCAACAGACGATCTTGTTAAGCATAAAATGGTAATACTGCCATCTTTTACGGTAACACGAGCAATATTATTTGAAGTTTCAACCAAATCTTCCATATCATTACTCATTCTGTAAACGCCATTATGTGCTGCGTAAATTGAAGCAATTAATGCATTTTGACTAATTAAAGTCATTACTTTATTAGGCGTTTCTGTTTCAGAAATTTCAATGCTTAAATTTGGATCAACGGTTTTTAGTTCTTCTTTTATTTCTTTAGAAACACGTTTTATAGTTTTTAAAAAGCTCGATTTTGAGGCATTATAAACAGCTAATTTTGTAAAACTTTCTCTTGGAATTGCATTTCGTAAACTTCCTCCATTTATTTCTGAAATACGAGTTACATCTTGTATAGCGTATAAAATACGATTCATAATTTTGTTAGCGTTTCCTAACCCTTTATGAATATCCATACCGGAGTGACCTCCGTTTAACCCTTTTATAGAAATGGTGTAGCCAACACTATTTACAGGCGCACTTACTTCGTGATAATCGCTTTCAACAGTTATATCAATACCTCCAGCGCATCCTATATCAATTTCATCATCTTCTTCAGTGTCTAAATTTAATAAAATTTCACCATTTAAATAACCTGCTTGTAATCCCATTGCACCTGTCATTCCAGTTTCTTCATCTATAGTAAATAAAGCTTCAATAGCAGGATGTAGAATTTCAGAAGAAGCTAAAACACTCATAATTGCAGCAACACCTAAACCGTTATCTGCTCCTAAAGTAGTTCCTTCAGCACGTACCCAATCTCCATCTACTTTCATTTTAATGCCTTCTGTATCAAAATCAAAATTGGTATCCGAATTTTTTTGGTGAACCATATCTAAATGCCCTTGTAAAACCACCATTTTACGGTTTTCCATTCCTTTAGATGCTGGTTTTTTTATGATAACATTTCCTATTGGGTCTGTAATAGTTTCTAGCCCCAATTTATTACCAAAATCAACTATAAATTGTCTAACTTTTTCTTCTTTTTTTGATGCTCTTGGAACCGCATTTAAATCGGCAAAATTATTCCATAATTCTTTTGGCTCTAAAGCTCTTACTTCTTTACTCATATTTGTATTGAATTATTTGATTATTTTATTTCTATAATAGTTTTGTTTAATGGTTTTCTCACTTTTTTAAGTCCGTTAGTAACATCATCTTCTGCTCTAAAGCCAACAGGTAATAATAAAACAGATTTTAAGTTTTTTTCTTTTAATTTTAATAGTTCATCTACTTTTTCAGGGATAAATCCTTCCATTGGGCAAGAATCTATTTTTTCAACAGCACAAACAGTTAATAAATTACCAAGCACAATATAAGTTTGAAATACTGCGGATTGCTGAATTTCTTCCTCAGATTTATTTTTGTACATTTCAATAAGCTGAGCTCTAAATTTAGAAATAATTTCTTCTTTAGTTCCTCTTATTTCTTTTTCTAAATCAAAATAGGCGTTAATGTCAGCGGTAGTTGTACTTTTTTCAATACAAATTGCTAAAACATGCGATGCTTGAGCTACTTGTTCTTGATAATAACATAATGGAACAAGTTTTTCTTTTAATTCTTTATTACTTATAACAATTAATTTAATAGGCTGTAAACCAAAAGAAGTTGCCGTTAAATTAAATGCTTGTTTTAGGGTGTTTATTTGTTCGTCAGAAAGTTTTTTTGAGCTATCAAATTTTTTAGTTGCATAGCGCCAATTTAAGCTGTCGATTATGTTCATAACATGGTATTTATGTAACTACAAAATTAGGTTAATTTTAGTTAAAAATAGCTAAAAAGGCTGTTCAATTTTTATAACTAAAAGTTAATTTTTATCTTACCGAAGTAAAAATAGCTATGAAAGAAAATTTACTACACTTTATTTGGAAACTGAAACTGTTTTCATCTAATAAATTGATTACAACATCAGGAAAAAATGTTCAAATTATCTCTGTTGGAACACATAATTATAATTCAGGTCCAGATTTTTTAAATGCAAAAATTATAATTAACGAACAACTTTGGGTTGGTAATGTTGAAATTCATATTTTATCGTCAGATTGGTATGCTCATTCTCATGAAAAAGATACTAATTATGATGCTGTTATTTTACATGTGGTTTGGGGACATGATATAGATGTTTTTAGAAATACAAATGAAAGTATTGAAACATTAGTGTTAAAAGATTTTATGGATGAAAGAGTACTTGTTAATTATAAAGAACTTTTTAATTCTGATAAGAAATGGATTAATTGTGAAAATGAAATAAAGTTTGTAGATAATTTCACTAAAAATAATTGGTTAGAACGTTTGTATTTTGAGCGTTTAGAAGAAAAGTCAGAACTTATAAACACCATTTTTAAAAGTACAAATTCAAATTGGGAAGCCACTTTATTTATTTTATTGGCTAAAAATTTTGGTTTAAAAGTAAATGGAGAATCTTTTTTGCAATTTGCTACTTCTTTTGATTTTTCAATTGTTAGAAAAATAGGAGATAATCCTTTTCAAATGGAAGCTCTTTTTTTGGGTAGAGCAGGTTTGTTATGTAATGATAAAGAATCTGTTTTTTATTCAAAACTGAAACAAGAATATGAATATTTATCGCATAAATTTAAATTAGATAGAGTTAATAATACTTCTATGCAATTTTTTAGGTTGCGTCCTGCAAATTTTCCAACAATTCGTTTGTCACAACTAGCAATGTTATTTTCTAAGCAACAGAATTTATTTTCGAAAATTATAGAAACTACTGTTTTAGAAGATTTTTATACATTGTTTTCACATAAAACTACCGAATTTTGGGAAACACATTATACTTTTGAAACATCGTCTAAAAAAAGTGCAAAAAAGCTTACCAAATCTTTTATTCATTTAGTGTTAATAAATACTATTGTGCCATTAAAATTCGCATATTTAAAAACTATAGGTAAATTAGAATTTAATGAATTATTAAATTTTATTTGTGAAATTGAACCAGAAAAAAACAGCATAATATCAAATTTTGAGATTTTGAAATTCAAGGGCAATAATGCCTTTGAAACTCAAGCATTGTTGCAGTTAAAAAACAACTATTGTAATAAAAAATTATGTTTGCAATGTACTATAGGAAAAGAAATTCTTAAGCGTTAACTTTAAAATAGTTTTTAACCCAAGCTACTTTCTGATTTTCCGTAAGCCTATCACAATTATGAACTCCTTCTAGTTTAGGTATTAATTGCGTATCTGAAAGAACTTCTTTTTCTAATAAGTTTTTCATTTTGGAAGGACCAAAAATTACAATTTTTTCAAAAGTATATAGTTCTTTTAGTATGGTTTTTAAAAATAGGTTAGTTTGTTCAATTCGTTTATTCTCTTTGTTTTTTTCATAAGTTAAATATTGATTTCCGAATCTCCCAAACTTTTTACTTTCTCCTGGAATTCTTTCTTTAGTTTCAATTGTAGATTCAATTGTTTTTATTGAGTGCTTTTCTTCAAAAAGTTTAATAATAATAGCCTTTTTTGTGTCAATCCAAATTCCTGCAGTTGTACTCATAATTTTATAATTTAAGTTATAAACTTGGAGTTGATTTATTAAAGTTAGAACTACCTTAAAAATACGAAATTAAATTCAGAATAAAAAAAACTGCTATCGTTAAATAGCAGTTTTTTGTTCAAAAAATCATAATTATTAAAAACAATAACTGTTTTCAGCAATTACTTTGTCAGCAATTACTTTTCTTAAATTAATAACATTTGGGAAGTTAGTATATTTGGTAAATCGTTTTAATCCCATTAACATCATACGTTGTTCATCACCTTCGGTAAAAGAGTATAAAGCTTCTTTACCTTTCGTACTTATTTTTTCAACAGCATTAAACAAATTTAACTTAGCCATTGCAATTTGAGCTTCACAAGCTTCTTCAGAGGTCATATTAACCAATTTCTCTGTTTTTAATATAGCTGATTCAGCCATGTAAATTTCAATCATCATTTCTGCAGCAGCCATAACTAATTGTTGTTCTTCAGCAAGTTTTGTGGTATATTTTTGTACTGCAGAACCTGCAATCATTAAAAATGCTTTTTTAAGTTTTCCTAAAATTTCTTTTTCTTCTGTAAAAAGAACAGAGTAATCAGGAGTATCAAAAGAAGGGATTGCCATTAAATCGTTAGCAACTGCCATTGCTGGAGTCATTAAATCTATTTGACCTTTAAGAGCTTTTTTTAACAACATACTTACAGAAAGAAGTCGGTTAATTTCATTAGTTCCTTCGTAAATTCTAGCAATACGAGCATCACGCCAAGCAGCCTCCATAGGAGTATCTTCTGAAAATCCCATTCCACCAAAAATTTGGATACCTTCATCTGCTACAAATTGAATTGTTTCTGAACCATATACTTTTAACAAAGCACATTCAATTGCAAATTCTTCAACACCTTTTAATTCTGCTTCTTGATGTGATAATCCACTTTCTTTTAATTCATTTATTTTGTTTTGGATATCATTTGCAGCACGATAATTAGCAGCAGAACTAGAATAAGTTTTAGTTGCCATTTCAGCTAACTTATTTTTTATAGCTCCAAATTGAGCAATAGGAGTTTTAAACTGAACACGTTCATTAGCGTATTTTACAGATTCCGTAATAGCTCTTCTACCAGCATCAGAACAAGCTACACTTAATTTAATACGACCAACGTTTAATGAATTTAAAGCAATTTTAAATCCTTCACCACGGTTAGCTAGCATATTTTCAACAGGAACTTTAGTATCATTAAAAAATACTTGTCGAGTTGAAGATGCTCTAATTCCTAACTTGTGTTCTTCTTCTCCTAAAGTAATTCCATTAGGATTATTAGGATCGTATTCTACAATGAAAGAAGTAATATTTTTGTCATCTTCAATACGAGCAAAAACAATCATTAAACTACAAAAACCGGCATTACTAATCCACATTTTTTGCCCAGTAATACTATAATATTTTCCATCTTCAGAAAGCACAGCTTTAGTTTTTCCTGAATTGGCATCACTACCAGCTCCAGGTTCCGTCAAACAGTATGATCCAAACCATTCTCCACTAGCTAATTTTGGTACATATTTTTGTTTTTGTTCTTCAGTTCCATACAATAAAATTGGCATGGTGCCAATTCCTGTATGGGCTCCATAAGCTGTTGATAATGATCCAGAAGCTCCAGAAATGTAATCGCAAACTAGCATGGTTGAAACAAAGCCCATTCCCATTCCTCCATATTCTTCAGGAACGGAAACTCCTAATAAGCCCATTTCACCTGCTTTTTTCATAATTTCTTCGGTGAATTTATAGTCTTTTTTTTCGAATCGATCTTTAAAAGGCCAAACTTCTCTATCAATAAAATCTATTATAGATTCCTTCATCATTTGTTGTTCTTCAGAAAATTCTTCTGAGATAAAAATTGAATCACTAGTGGTTTCTTTTATTAAAAATTCACCACCTTTAATGTGTGTACTCATTGTTTATTTTTTTATATAGTTATGTTTTATTTTAAAAATTCGTAAACGCCTGCAGCACCTTGACCAGTACCAACGCACATAGTAACAATACCGTATTTATTTTTTCTTCTTCTCATTTCATTGAAAAGTTGTACAGATAGCTTTGCGCCTGTACATCCAAGTGGGTGGCCTAAAGCGATAGCTCCACCATTAACATTTACAATATCTGGGTTTAAGTCTAATCCTCTGATTACTGCTAAAGATTGTGATGCAAATGCTTCATTTAACTCTATTAATTCGATATCTTTTAAAGTTAACCCTGCTTGTTTTAATGCTTTTGGTACTGCATACATTGGACCAATACCCATAATACTTGGTTCTACACCTACGGGTGCATAAGAAACTAAACGAGCAACTGGTTCTAAGTTTAATTCTTTAACCATTTCTTCACTCATCACTAAAACAAAAGAAGCTCCATCACTCATTTGAGATGAATTACCTGCAGTAACACTACCTCCTTGAGCAAAAACAGGACGTAATTTAGCTAATACTTCAAGTGATGTATCGGCTCTTGGACCTTCATCTGTATCAACAACATAGCTTTTTTCTTTACGTTTTCCATTGGCATCAAGGTATGTTTGATTTACAGTTATTGGTACAATATCCTCTTTAAATTTACCTTCTTTAATTGCCTTTAAAGCTTTTTGGTGTGAGTTATACGAAAATGCATCTTGATCTTCTCTAGATACATTGTATTTATTAGCAACAGCTTCTGCTGTAGTTCCCATTCCCCAATAATAATCTTCATGGCCAGATTTTACAACGTCATAATTTAATTCTGGTTTGTAACCTCCCATTGGTACTGAACTCATGCTTTCCGTTCCTCCTGCAATAATACAATCTGCCATACCTGCTGAAATTTTAGCAGAAGCCATGGCGATAGTTTCAATACCTGAAGAACAAAAACGATTTACAGTTACACCAGGAATATCAACAGATTTTAATCCCATAAGAGAAATTAAACGTCCCATATTTAAACCTTGTGAGCCTTCTGGCATGGCGCATCCAACCATAACATCATCAATACGAGAAACCTCTAATTGAGGTACTTCTTTTAATAAATGTTGTATGGTTTCTGCAGCTAAATCATCAGATCTTTTAAATCTGAAAACACCTCTAGGTGCTTTTCCTACTGCAGTTCTATATCCTTTTACTATATATGCTGTTTTCATTTTCTTAATTTCTTAATGGTTTACCTGTTTTTAAAGTATGCTCAATTCGTTGCAATGTTTTTTTCTCTGTTAATAAAGAAAGGAATGCTTCTCGCTCTATATCTAAAAGGTATTGCTCAGAAACAGAAGTTGGTTCTGATAAATCTCCACCAGACATTACATATGCTATTTTATTACCAATAAGTTTATCGTGTTCTGATATATATAGACCTTTTTCCATAGCATCAGTTCCAACTAAAAACATACCAAGTGATTGTTGTCCTAACACTTTTACTTTTTGTGGAGTAGGTTGTGTGTAACCATCTTTTACCATTTGTAATGCATAACGTTTTGCAGTTGCAATTTGACGATCTCGGTTAACAACAACTAAGTCTTTTCCAGGTTTAAGAATATTTAAATCAAATGCTTCATAAGCAGAAGTACTTACTTTTGCCATTGCAATTGCTAAGAAGTGTTCTCTTAATCTATTTAATTGAACATCTCCCTCTTTAAAGGTTTCTGCAGCTCTTAATGTCATTTCTTTAGTTCCAGCACCACCAGGCAATAGTCCAACACCAAATTCAACTAAACCGATATAAGATTCTGCAGCAGCTACAACTTTATCTGCATGAAGCGTCATTTCACAGCCTCCACCAAGCGTCATTCCATGAGGAGCAACAATAGTTGGAACACTTGAATAACGTAATCGCATTACCGTATCTTGAAAAGCTTTTATTGCAAATGCTAGCTCGTCATATTCTTGTTCAATGGCTAACATAAATACCATAGCTAAATTAGCTCCAACTGAGAAATTAGGTCCCTGATTACCAATTATAACACCTTCATATTCTTTTTCAGCTAAATCAATTCCTTTATTAATTCCCTGAATTACACCACTGCCAATAGTATTCATTTTTGAACGGAATTCTACGTTTAAAATACCATCTCCTAAATGTTGAATTGCAGCTTCTGAATTGCTCCAAATAGTTTTAGATTCTCTAATGTTGTTAAGGATAATAAAACTATCTTGTCCTGGTATTTTTTCTTGTTTTTTAGAAGGAATTGAATAATAATATTTAGCACCATCTTTGACTGTGTAAAAACTTTTAATACCACTTTCAAGCATTTCTGTTACCCAATTTGCTACAGGTAAATTTTCAGCTTTCATTAACTCAATTCCAGCTTCAACTCCAATTGCATCCCAAATTTCAAAAGGGCCGTGTTCCCAACCAAAACCAGCTTTCATAGCATCATCTAATCGATATAATTCATCGGAAATTTCAGGAATTCGGTTTTGAACATAACCAAACATAGCGGAAAAGCTTTTTCTATAAAATTCACCAGCTTTATCTTTTCCTTTTACTAAAACTTTAAAACGATCAACTACATTATCAATAGTTTTTGTCATTTCTAAAGTTGCAAACTTTGCTTTTTTATTTGGGCGATATTCTAAAGTATCTAAATCTAAAGATAGAATATTTCTTTTGCCATTTTCAACAATTTTTTTATAAAAACCTTGTTTGGTTTTGCTTCCTAACCATTTGTTTTCCATCATTTTATTAATGAAATCAGGCAGTTTGAAAATGTCGTGAGATTCATCGTCTGGACAATTTTCATATAAACCATTTGCAACGTGTACCAATGTATCAAGACCAACTACATCAACAGTTCTAAAGGTTGCAGATTTAGGACGACCAATAACTGGCCCAGTTAATTTATCTACTTCTTCAATAGTTAAACCTAATTCTTTAACATGGTGAAACAAACTCATAATACCAAAAATACCAACTCTATTTCCAATAAAAGCTGGAGTATCTTTTGCTAAAACAGAAGTTTTTCCTAAGAATTTTTCTCCGTACATCATTAAAAAGTCGGTAACTTCTTGTTTACATTTTGGACCTGGGATTACTTCAAATAATTTTAAATAACGTGGAGGATTAAAAAAATGAGTTACTGCAAAATGATTTTGGAAATCTTCACTTCTGCCTTCGCTCATAAATTGAATAGGTATTCCAGAAGTATTTGATGAGATTAATGTTCCAGGAGTTCTATATTTTTCAATTTTTTCAAAGACCTGTTGTTTAATATCTAATCGTTCAACAACCACTTCAATAATCCAGTCAACATCTTTTACTTTAGATATGTCGTCTTCTAAATTTCCTGTAGTAATTCTACTAGCAAATTTTTGATTGTAAATAGGCGATGGTTTTGATTTTAAGGAAGCTTTAAGGCTATCATTAACCAATCTATTACGTACAACCTTGTTTTCAAGTGTAAGTCCTTTTGCTTTTTCTACTTCGTTTAATTCACGAGGAATAATATCTAGTAGCAAAACTTCTACACCAATGTTTGCAAAATGACAAGCAATCCCTGATCCCATAATTCCAGAACCTACAACTGCTACTTTTTTTATTGGTCTTTTCATTTGTTTATATAAAATTATATTTGTTAATCTTTAAAAATTTGTTTTGTATTAATTAAGTAATTGATAATCTCTGTTACTTCACAAAAATTAGCCAATTGCTCTTTGGAAACATGTTGTTTAACGGTTTCGTTAAATTGAAGTACATGTTGTTTCGAAATTTCACGTTTTTCTTTACCAAATTCGGTAAGTTTAATTAAAACGCCTCTGCCATCATTTGGATTTTTTTCTCTATAAATTTGACCATTATCTTCCATTTTTTTTAATATTCGAGACAAACTAGTAGGTTCCATGCCCATTTGAGGTCCTAGCGCCGTGGATGGAGTTCCGTTTTTACTGTCTATATTTAATATAACAAAAGCCATAGACATGGTGCTATTATGTTTTGCCGCTTGTTCATTATACATTTTTGCAACGGCCTGCCAAGTGGCTCTTAAAACATGATCAATAGTATTATTTTTTTGCATTCTCAAATATATAAAAAAATACTATGCATGCATAATAAAATAAAAAAATATTTTGTTAAATTATTTTACTTGTTTTTTATAAAAAAAAGAGATAAGTTTAAAACATTATATAAAAATTTGAATATTATGAAAACAAAAGAGGTTATTGGTAAGATTATTAAACAAGAAAATATTTCAACTATTGATGTAAATAAATTGTCAAATACGTTTGTAATTAATGTTCCTGATCCATATAAATCCTATTATAGTAGGTTTACTCATATTAATAAACCTTCTTCTATAATATTTGTTACCAAAACACCAAACTCTTTTGAAAATATTTTGAGAACCACTAAAAAAATTAATGCTACGTATAATACTGATTTAGTAGCAGCAAAATGTGAAGTTTCTATTGATAGAAGAAAAATTAATGGAATTAGAGTTAGAGGCATCAACCGATATAATGAAATTCCACAAATTCAGCAATACTATAAAGATGCAGGGTTTGATTTTGCCAAAAGCGAAAAATTTGAAGATGTTGAAGCATTAATAAGAATTAATAGGTTTATGAATATTGAAAAAATAGAAGAAGGTTTTTATCATTCTGCAACAGAAGAAAATGCATATTATATTGAAATACCAAAACATTTAGAATGGGATGAATTTAGAACTATGACTTACGAAATAAAAAATAATATGTCGGATAAAAATTTTGATATTGCGCAAGGTATTTTATATCAAAATGGTGGAATTACTGAAATTTTAAGGGTAGTTAGGCCAAAAATTTCTTTGGAAATGTTAAAATCAATTCAAGAAAAATATCTTAAAAAATTACAATAATTTTATTAAAAGATTAACCTAATTTTAATAAAATAGCTATATTTTCGTACCTGAAATCAAAAACTTTACAATGAAAAATGTTTTAGAGGTTGAAAATGTGACCAAAACGTATGGTAACTATACAGCCTTAAATAAGGTGTCTATTGCTATACCTGAAGGAAGCGTTTTTGGATTATTAGGTCCAAATGGAGCAGGAAAAACTTCACTGATTAGAATTATTAATCAAATTACTTTACCCGATAGTGGTGCCATATATTTAGATGGAAAACCGCTTCATCAAAATCATATACAAGATATTGGCTATTTGCCAGAAGAACGAGGTTTGTATAAAAGTATGAAAGTAGGTGAACAAGCAATTTATTTAGCACAGCTTAAAGGAATGAGTAAGAAAGAAGCTAAAAAAAAGCTAATAATGTGGTTTGATAAATTTGGAATTAATGATTGGTGGAACAAAAAAATTCAGGAATTATCTAAAGGGATGGCACAAAAAGTACAATTTATAGTTACCGTTATGCACGAACCTAAATTGTTAATTTTTGATGAACCTTTTAGTGGTTTTGATCCTGTTAATGCTAATCTGATTAAAGATGAAATCCTAAAATTAAGAGATAATGGCGCAAGTATTATTTTTTCAACACACAGAATGGAATCTGTTGAAGAAATGTGCGATTATATTGCATTAATTAATAAATCCAATAAAATATTAGATGGCAAATTAAGCGATATAAAAAATCAATTTAAAGAGAACAAATTTGAAGTAGGTTTAATTAGTGAAAATGAAAATATTTTTAATGTAGTTCAAGAAAAATTTAAAGCAACAAACTTAGACAGTAATGGTGTAAATAATGAGTATAGAATGGAGGTTACTTTAAATGGAGAAGACACAACTAAAGATCTAATTAAATACTTAAACAGTAAAGCTCAAATTAACCATTTTACCGAAATTATTCCTTCTGCGAATGATATATTTTTAAAATCCGTTGCTAATCATGAATAAACTTTTATTAATAATAAAGAGAGAATTTTTTGCTAAAGTTAAAAATAAATCTTTTATAATTTTAACCATATTAAGTCCTCTTTTAGTAGTTGGATTAGGAGCATTAATTTTTTATTTAAGTGAAAAAAATAGCGAAGATGTTAGAAAAGTAGCTTATGTAGATGAAACAAATCAATTAACTCCAGCATTTACCAATACAAAAACTATTGAATTTACAAATTTAACAGCTATAGGCTTTAAGCAAGCTAAATCTATTTCAGAAAAAAAATATTATGGATTAATTTACATTCCTAAAAATGATAGCTTACCACAGCTTACTAATAGTATTAAATTTTATTCACAAGAATCACCAGGGCTTAGTTTTATTAGTAATATTGAAAATAGGCTAGATAAAAGAATACGGAATTTAAAAATAGAAAAATTAAATTTAGATGTTGCCACAATTAAAGCAACAGAAACAAGTGTTAGTATTGCAACAGAAAATTTTACAGGAGAAAAATCTTCAAAGATTGGAAGTATTTTAAGAATGGCAGCCGGAGGAGGATTTGGATACTTAATTTTTATGTTTATCATTATTTATGGCACTTCGGTAATGCGGAGTGTGATTGAAGAAAAAACAAGTAGAATTATTGAGGTTATAATATCTTCAGTAAAACCATTTCAATTAATGTTGGGTAAAATTTTAGGAAATGCTTTTGCAGGTTTAATGCAATTTATTATTTGGATGATAATAGGAGGTACCATTTTATTTGTAATTACCATGTATTTAGGTCCAGAAGCTACTAAAAATACTAACTCTTTGCAGATGACACCAGAGGTTGTTCAACAAGTGCAGGAAGTTTCTAATAATAATTTACAGTTAGTACTTCAGGAAATAAAAAATTTACCAATTTTAACTATATTTTTCTCTTTTCTTGTTTACTTTTTTGGAGGATATTTAATTTATAGTTCTATATATGCCGCAATTGGAGCAGCTGTGGATAGTGAAACAGATACTCAGCAATTTATGATGCCTGTTTTAATGCCTTTGGTAATTGCTATTTACATAGGATTTTCAATTATTGAAAATCCCCATGGTTCTGTTGCAGTAGGCTTTTCAATATTTCCGTTAACATCACCAATAGTTATGTTAATGCGAATTCCTTTTGGAGTTCCTTGGTGGCAAATAGCAGTATCTATGTTGTTATTAATTCTTACCTTTATAGGAATAGTTTGGTTTGCTGCAAAAATTTATAGAGTAGGTATTTTAATGTACGGTAAAAAACCAAATTATAAAGAAATATATAGGTGGTTAAAATATTAAAATATGGAAACTTTACGAAATATTTTAAACTATACTTTTAGTATAACGGATAACATTCAAATTTCTGTTAAAGATATTTTTGTATTACTTGTTGTTTTTTTCATAACTAGTTTTTTATTAAAACTTATAAAAAGGATTACTAATAAAAAGCTTGATGATGTAGATAAAAATAAGTTCAACTCGTTATTCTCTTTTTTAAAATATTTTATTTACGTTACTGTAATTATTATAGCTTTAGATTCTTTAGGAATTAAAATTAGTGTATTACTAGCAGGTTCAGCGGCTTTATTAGTTGGTTTAGGTTTAGGATTACAAACCTTATTTCAAGATATTATTTCAGGAGTTTTTATGCTTTTAGATAAAACAATTCATTTAAACGATGTTATTGAAGTAGATGGTAAAATTGGCAAAGTTTTTGAAATAAACTTGAGAACAACAAGAGCTATAACAATAGAAGATAAAGTGGTTATTATTCCAAATCATATTTTTTTAACCAACACTTTATATAATTGGACTCAAAATGGACGTTTAATTATTGAAACGGTTAAAGTTGGCGTAGCTTATGGCTCAGATGTAGAAAAGGTAAAAAAATTATTAATAGAAGCGGCTGTAGAAAACCCAAAAGTTTCCAAAGTAAAAATGCCAAGTGTATTATTCAATAACTTTGGAGATAGTACTTTAGACTTTATTTTAAGATTTTCAACTACACAAAGCTTTACTTCACCTGCAATTAAAAGTGAATTACGTTTTGCTATTGATAAAAAATTTAGAGAAAATAATATTCAAATTCCTTTTCCACAAAGAGATATTCATATTATAGAAAACAGAAAATAACATGTCAAAAATTTTACTTATTGAAGATGAATCTGCGATTCGCAGAGTACTAAAAAAAATTATTACCGAAGAAAATGAAAATTACGAAGTAGAAGAAGCAGAAGACGGTTTGATTGGAGTAAATTTGATTACAAAATTTGATTACGATTTAATTTTATGCGATATTAAAATGCCTAAAATGGATGGTGTTGAGGTGCTTGAAAAAATAAAAAAACTAAAACCAGAAATACCTATCGTAATGCTTTCTGGCCATGGTGATTTAGATACGGCAGTTAATACAATGCGTTTAGGTGCTTTTGATTATATTTCAAAACCACCAGATTTAAACAGACTTTTAAATACTGTCCGAAATGCATTAGATAGAAAAAAATTAGTTGTAGAAAACACAATTTTAAAGAAGAAAGTCAGTAAAAAATATGAAATGATTGGTGAAAGTAATCCAATTTTACATATTAAAGATATCATTGAAAAAGTAGCACCAACTGATGCAAGAGTTTTAATAACAGGAGAAAATGGTACGGGAAAAGAATTAGTTGCACATTGGTTACATGAAAAAAGTGAACGAACAAAGGCTCCTATGGTTGAAGTAAACTGTGCAGCAATACCATCTGAACTTATTGAAAGTGAGCTTTTTGGGCATATAAAAGGATCTTTTACAGGGGCAAATAAAGATAGAGCAGGTAAGTTTGAAGCAGCTAATGGAGGTACTATTTTTTTAGATGAAATAGGAGATATGAGTCTTTCTGCACAAGCAAAAGTATTAAGAGCTTTACAGGAAAATAAAATTTCAAGAGTTGGTAGTGATAAAGACATTAAAGTCAATGTACGTGTAATAGCAGCTACTAATAAAAATTTAAAGGAAGAGATAGAAAAGGGTAAATTTAGAGAAGATTTGTACCACAGATTAGCTGTAATTTTAATTAATGTTCCTAGTTTAAATGAAAGAAGAGAAGATATTCCTTTATTAGTTAATTTTTTCGCAAATCAAATTGCAAATGAACAAGGTAATACCGTAAAACTATTCTCGGAAAAAGCACTAAAATTGTTACAAAATTATGATTGGACAGGTAATATTAGAGAGCTTAGAAATGTTGTTGAGCGATTGATAATACTAGGAGGAAAGGAAGTTACGGAAAAAGATGTAGAACTGTTTGCAAGTAAATAGCCTATGAATAAATATCAAGTTACAGAAAGCATCGAATTAAAAAAAATCGAAACTAAGGAAGTTATTTCTAAAGCGAAAAAAAAGCTTAAGAAATTAAGAAAAGATTTAAGCGAATTACAAGATAAAATGTATGCCGAAGGTAAATATGCAGCTTTAATATGTTTACAAGGTATGGATACATCAGGTAAAGATAGTTTAATTAGAGAAGTATTTAAAGATGTTAATGCTCGTGGTGTTGAAGTATATAGTTTTAAAGTTCCTACCGAGTTAGAGCTAAATCACGATTTTTTGTGGAGACATTACATTGCTTTACCGCCACGTGGAATAATAGGCGTTTTTAACAGAACACATTATGAAAACGTTTTGGTTACACGCGTGCATCCTGAATATATTTTAAGTGAAAATATACCAGCAACTAATAGTGTTGATCAAATTAATGAGGTGTTTTACCATAAACGAATGGAAGCTATTAACGCATTTGAGAGTAACTTGGTGGATAATGGAACAATAGTTTTAAAATTCTTTTTAAACCTATCAAAAGAAGAACAAAAAAATAGATTATTACGTAGATTAAGACTAAAACAAAAAAACTGGAAATTTTCCCCTGCCGATTTAAAAGAACGTAAATTGTGGGATAAATATCAATTTTGTTATCAAGATTTACTAAATAGAACTTCTACTAAAAAAGCACCATGGTTTGTTATACCTGCAGATGATAAAGCTACTGCACGTTATTTAGTAGCTGATATCATATTTGAAACCCTAAATCAGTACAATTTTAAAGAACCAGAATTACCTGAAAAATATAAAATTGAACTAGATAATTATAAAAATCAATTAGAAAACGAATAATTAAATTAATAAAAAATTGCCAATTGAAAGCATTGTAAAATAATATTTAATAATAATTTTACAGCAATAAATAAACAAACCCTATGGAATTAAAATTAACAAAACCAATAGTATTTTTCGATTTAGAAACAACAGGAATTAATATAGCAACCGATAGAATTGTTGAAATAGCTTTACTAAAAGTTTACCCAAATGGTAATAAAGAGAGTAAAACTTGGCTTGTAAACCCTGAAATGGATATACCAAAAGAATCTTCCGATATTCATGGAATAACTAATGAAAAAGTGGCTAATGAGCCAACTTTTAAAGAGTTAGCCCCAGAAATAAGTAAAATTATTGATGGCTGTGATTTATCAGGATTTAATTCAAATAGGTTTGATATTCCATTATTGGCAGAAGAAATGATAAGAGCTAATGTTAATTTTGATATGAAAAATAGAGTTGCTATTGATGTTCAAGTCATTTTTCATAAAAAAGAAGAACGCACCCTAAGTGCTGGATATAAATTTTATTGTGGAGAGGATTTAGAAAATGCACATTCGGCTATGGCAGATACTATTGCAACTTACGAAATTTTGAAAGCTCAGATTAAAAAATACGACGATTTAGAAAATGATGTAGCGTTTTTAGGGGAATACTCAAAGTATAATAAACGAGCAGATTTTGCAGGTTTTGTATTGTTTAATGAAGACAATGAAGAAATATTTACTTTTGGAAAATATAAAGGTCAAAAAGTTGTAGATGTTTTATTAAAAGATAAAGGCTATTTCTCTTGGATTGAAAATGCAGATTTTCCTTTATACACCAAAAAAATATTAAAAGAAATTAAAGAAAGAGTATTACACAATAAAAAAGAAAATACTTTAGAAGATTTACAAAATAAATTCAATAAAAAATTATAAATATGCTGGTCGATTTTGATAGTTTAAAAAATTCTTCAAGAGTTTGGGTTTACCAAGCTAATAGAGAATTTTCTGATAACGAAGAAGAGGAAATAATATCAAAAATTAAAAGTTTTATTACTACTTGGAAAGTGCATGGTAAAGATTTAAAAGCATCTTATCAAATTAAGTATCATCAGTTTATTGTTATAGCTGTAGATGAAGATTTTAATGAAGTTTCAGGTTGTTCCATTGATGCATCTGTTAATTTAATTTTAAAACTAGAACAAAGTTTGAAGATAGATTTAACTAATAAATTAAATGTATCTTTTAAAGACAATAATAATATAAATGTGGTTAGTTTACTAGATTTTAAAAACTTTGTAAAGCAACAAAAAATAACAGAAAATACGGTTGTTTTTAACAATATGGTAACAACTAAAGGCGATTTTGAATCGCAATGGGAAGTACCCGCAATTAGTAGTTGGCATAAACGATTTTTTAATAAATAATTCTTTAAATTTTTTCTTACTAAATGTTCAAAAAAATACTTTACCTATATTTTTTTAGTATAACTTTTTTTACCTATTCACAGGAAAAAAAGTTATTCCCTTTGCAAACTAAAGACTCTTTAGCGCAAAACAAATGGGTAGATTCTATTATGGATAATATGTCTATCGATGAAAAAATAGGTCAGTTATTTATGGTGCAGGCTTATTCAAATAAAGATGAAAAGCACTATAATGCAATTGAAAATATAATTGAAAAATATCATATTGGAGGGCTTATTTTTATGCAAGGCACAGCATTAAAACAAGCACAACTTACAAATAAATACCAATCTATTTCAAAAACGCCATTGCTTATTGGTTTAGATGCCGAATGGGGTTTAAATATGCGATTAAAAAATACTTTTAAGTTCCCTTGGAATATGACTTTGGGAGCAATTAGAGATAATCAATTAATTGAGCAATTTGGCAAACAACTAGCACAACAATGTAAGCGAATTGGTGTAAATATTAATTTTGCACCAGTAGTAGATATTAATATAAACCCTGAAAATCCTATTATTGGAAATCGATCTTTTGGAGAAAATAGAGATAATGTAACCAATAAAGCTAGTGCTTTTATAAAAGGATTACAAAGTGAAAATGTGTTGGCTTGTGCTAAACATTTTCCTGGACATGGAGATACAGCTTCTGATTCACATACTTCTTTGCCAGTTTTAAATTTTAATCGTAATAGATTGGATTCTATAGAATTATATCCTTATAAAAACTTAGTAAAAACTAATTTAGCAAGTGTAATGGTTGCTCATTTAAGTGTAAAAGCTTTAGAGCCAGAAATTAATTTGCCTACATCCTTATCCTACAATGTAGTTACGGATTTATTACAAAATCAGTTAAACTTTAAGGGATTAATAATTACGGATGCGTTAAATATGAAAGGTGCATCCAATTTCGCAAAACCAGGGGAATTAGAATTAGATGCTTTTTTGGCAGGGAATGATATTTTATTGTTCCCGGAAGATGTTAAATCGGCAATTACTAACATAAAAAAAGCAGTTTCAGATAGTATAGTTTCAGAAGAACGTTTAAATTATTCTGTAAAAAAAATATTGAAAGCAAAATACTGGGCGGGATTAAATGATTATCATTATATAAATGTAGATAATTTACAAAATGACATTCATACTATAGCCAATGATTTATTAAATAGAAAATTAGTCCAAAACTCTATCACTTTATTAAAAAATAAACAAGGTATTTTACCAATTCAAAAACTAGAAACTAAAAAGATAGCGTATGTAAAATTGGGGGATGCTCCAAATACTTCTTTTGTGAAAATGTTACAGAATTATGCAAAAGTTGATGTTGTTTCTAGTAATAATTTAGATGATCTTATCACTAAATTAAAACCTTATAATTTAGTAATTATTGGTTTTCATAAATCAAATATAAATCCTTGGAAAAGTTATAAATTTACCAATAGAGAGCTGGTTTGGCTGCACGAAATAGCACGAACTAATAAAGTAATATTAGATGTTTTTGCAAGCCCGTATAGTTTATTACAAATTAAAACTTTCGAAAATATTGAAGGTTTATTAATGTCTTATCAAAATAGTGGAATCGCACAAGAACTTAGTGCTCAGGCTATTTTTGGAGGGATTGATGTAAAAGGTAAATTGCCAGTTTCTATTAGAAATGAATTTGATGAAGGTTACGGAATTTGGTCAACTTCGTTAAAAAGATTAGCTTATTCCATTCCAGAAGACGTGAATTTAAGTAATGTTAAATTAAAACAAATTGATTCCGTTGCAAATGAAGTTATAAAACAAAAAATGGCTCCAGGATTGCAAATTTTAGTTGCCAGATATGGTAAAGTGGTTTACGATAAAAGTTTTGGATATCACACTTACCAAAATAAAATACCTGTAAAAAATAGCGATGTATATGATGTTGCTTCACTTACCAAAATATTAGCTACGCTGCCATTAATAATGGAATTAGAACAAAAAGGTATTTTAAATTTAGATACTACTTTAGAAACACTTTTGCCAAATTTAAAAGGGACAAATAAAGATACATTAACAATAAAAGAAGTACTTTCTCATGTTGGCAGATTAAAAGCTTGGATTCCATTCTACTTAAAAACATTAGATAGTGTTACAAAAAAGCCTTCCAAAAAATATTATAGAACTAAAAAATCTAAAAAATTCAGTATAAAAGTTGCAGACAATTTGTTTTTGCGTAGAGATTATAAAGATTCTATTTATGCTAGAATAGCTGAAGTAGATCAACGTGAAAAGGCTGGTTATAAATATAGCGATTTATCGTATTATCTATTTAAGGAATTTTTGGAGAAATATTATCATAAAAACCTAAATGAATTAACTCAGCAACATTTTTACAAACCTTTAGGTGCGTATAGAACAAGTTATTTACCATTAAATAAATTCAGAAAAAATAGTATAGTTCCAACTGAAAACGATACTTATTATAGACATCAATTATTGCAAGGCTATGTTCATGATATGGGGGCTGCAATGTTAGGTGGAATAGGTGGTCATGCAGGTTTATTTACTAATGCAAATGATATTGCTAAAATAATGCAAATGTATTTGCAGAACGGATATTACGGTGGTAAACGTTATTTTACTTCTAAAACGTTAAACACGTTTAATCATCAGTATTATGCAAAAGATAGTGTTAGAAGAGGTGTTGGTTTTGATAAACCTCAAATAAAAGAAATAGAAAAAGCTACTTGTGCTTGTGTTTCTAACGCTAGTTTTGGACATAGTGGTTTTACAGGAACGTATACTTGGGCAGATCCTGAAAGTGGTATTGTGTATGTATTTTTATCCAATAGAGTTTATCCAACTATGGAAAACAAAGATTTGGTAAAATATGATATTCGAACTAATATTCAGAAAATAATTCAAGATGCAATTATTAAGTAATTTCTGTTGTTTTTGTAGAAATTATTCCCAAACAAATACAGCATATTAAATAAAATACGGCTATTTTTATATCAAAATAATAATAAATTAACCAAGTTTGAAGTAAGTAAAATAGCGGAAAAAGAGTTGTAATTACTGCAAATCTATAGGTGTTTAAAAAAATCTTATCTTTTATAATAGATTTCAGGTATTTCCATATAAGTAAAGGGAAAATGCTATTTAATTTTGCAATAACATAAATAATAACTAGCCAATTAAATTTACGCTTTTCGTCTTTTTTTATCGATTTAAAATTTTGATGATTTTCCAAGCATTTATTTACTTCAATTGGATCTAAATAATTGACTTGTTTTTCTTCTAAAATCTGTATTAATTCATCATATTGCTCTAAATCTTCTATATGAGTTGTTAAATTTTTTAAGGAAAAATGGACTTTATTTATTAATGCAGAAAAAGTTAAATCTACATTGGTTATATCAATAAAATCATTCGCTAAAATTGGTTTTCCATAGAATATTGAAACACTACACGGATATTTTAAAGCATGGTCATAATTTATGCCAACTGGAATTATTTGTATAGGTATGCTTGGATATTTTTTTAGCGTAGATAGAATTATTCTGGCAAAGCCTTTTTTTAAAGGCAATACTCTTCTTTTTGAATGATGTTGTCCTTCTGCAAAAATTTCTATAGTTTGTTCTTCTTTAAAAATTTCAGTGCATTTTTCAAAGGTTTTATAATTTTTGTTAATGGTTTTTATACCATCTCTCATTCTATAAACAGGAATCATATTTACGCTTGACAGTAACAATTTTACTAGTTTATTTTTAAAAGCGCTGGCACGTGATAAAAAATAAGTAGTTCTGCCATTTGTAGTTGGAATTAGCAAAGCATCAATTAAAGCGTTTTGATGATTTCCTATAAAAATAACTGCGCCTTTCTTTGGAATATTTTCTTTTCCAATTACTTTTATTTTTTTTAATGTAAAGAATAAACCTAGTTTTACATATACTTTAATAATATTATACCAAAGACTTTTCAATATTAATTTCTTTCTTTTTGTTTAGACCAGTATGTTGCTATTGTTAAACCTGAAACAATATCCCAAATTGCCCAAAATGCTACTAATAGAGCCATACCACCTAATCCGTTAAAAAAGCTAAATATTAGTAGAAGCCCTAAACCAGAATTTTGAATTCCAGTTTCTATAGCTAATGTTTTTTGGTTTTTAAAAGATAGCTTCATTATTTTAGCAAAGTAAAAGCCAGTTAAAATAGCTAAACCATTGTGTGCAATTACTAATATTAATACATACTGAACGTAATTTATAAAAATATCAAAGTTTTTAGCAAAAGCTAAAATTATAAATATTAAAAATATTGCTAATGAAATAGGTTTTAGAATTTTAGCTAATTTATTAGATAAATTAACATTATACTTTCGTACCAACATTCCTAAAATTAAAGGAATTCCTAAAATTAAAGTTACTAGTTTTACCAACTCCCAAGGATTTAATGAAACTCTTTTTAATATTTGTGCCGTTGGAGCATACATATTTCCCCAGAACTCTAAATTAAAAGGAGTCATAACTAAAGATATTAGGGTTGCAAAAGCTGTTAAACTTACAGATAAAGCTGCGTTTCCTTTAGCCATTTGAGTGATAAAATTTGAAATATTTCCTCCTGGACAAGCAGCAACCATCATTAAACCAAGTGCAATACTTGGCATTGGATTAACTAATTTTATAAAAATAAAAGTTACTAAGGGTAATAATATAAATTGAGAAATTACACCAACAATTAATATTTTAGGATTTTTTAGAAGTCGTTTAAAATCATCTATAGAAATACCTAGAGCAACCCCAAACATTATTATGGCAAGCGTAATATTTAAAACCCATAAACCTTCTGTATCAAAATTTATTTTTAGGGAATCTAAGTTTTCAATCATATTAGTTTTTGAAAGCGTATTCTACAATATTTGCACCCATTTTTAAAGCTTTTTCTCTAATTTCTTCTGGGTCATGGTGCACTTCTTTGTTTTCCCATCCATCGCTTAAATCAGATTCGTAATCGTAAAAACAAACTAATCTGCCTTTATAGAAAATTCCAAAAGCTTGTGCGGGTTTACCATTGTGTTCATGTATTTTAGGTAAACCTTTTTCAAAAGTAAAAGTTTGATGATATATAGGATGGTTAATTGGTATTTCTTGAAATTCTAAATTAGGGAATACTTTTTTCATTTCCCGTCTAATATATTTATCTAACCCATAATTATCGGAAATTTCTAAAAAGCCACCAGAAATAAGGTAATTTCTTAAATTTTCAGCATCTTCGTCAGAAAAAATTACGTTACCATGTCCAGTCATAAAAACAATAGGATAGTTAAAAAGTGCAGGACTTCCTACTTCAACATTCGCTGGAACTTCATCTATTTTAGTATTAATATTTTTATTGCAAAATGTTATTAAATCGGGTACAGATGTTGGATTTGCATACCAATCACCACCGCCATTATATTTTAAACTAGCTACTTGTTGCGCATAATTAAAAGAAAAGATGAAAAGCAAGGAGAAAAAAAAGAACAACTTTTTTTTCTTATAAAGGTAAATATCTTTAAAATTTAAATTTTTATAAAACAACATAAATTTATTCATTAATAAAAGCAACGCTATGTACAGCAACTACTCCAGCAGTTTCCGTTCTTAGTCTGCTTTCTCCCAAAGATACAGGAATATAGTTATGTTCCAAACTTTGTTGAATTTCGTTTGGCGAAAAATCACCTTCGGGACCAATTAAAATAGTTGTTTTATCTTTTTTCTGTAGAATAGATTTTAAACTGTTTTTTGTTGTGTTTTCACAGTGAGCTATTAATTTTTTTCCTTCAAAAGAAGTTTCTATAAATTTTTGAAAACTAATAGGTTCGTTAATTTTTGGGAAATTAAATTTTAAAGATTGTTTTGCTGCTGCGTGTATTATTTTTTCCATTCGTTCCATTTTAACAACCTTACGTTCAGAATGTTCACAAATTATTGGAGTAATTTCATCTATACCAATTTCGGTAGCTTTTTCTAAAAACCACTCAAACCTATCATTTAATTTTGTTGGAGCTATAGCAATATGAAGATAATAGTTTTTAGTAACTGGTTTGTTTTCGGATTCAATAATTTCAACTAAACATTTTTTATCGTTTGCAAGTATAATTTTAGCAGTAAATAATAAACTTAAACCATTTGTTATAAAAACCAAATCGCCTTCTTTTTTGCGAAGTACGCGAACAATATGTCTACTTTCAGTTTTATCGAAAGTTATTTGTTGTGTGTTTTTAGTGATTGTTGGATTATAAAATAATTGCATTTATAAAGCTTTTCGATAGGTACAACGTTTTTTGTAAATTTCAGGATTAAAATTTTTCCAGAGAGCCGCAATTGCATTATTTGTAGCTAATTCAGGAGTTCTAATACAATTTTCTATTCCTCTTTCTTTAAAGGTTTTGTAATATTCCTCAAAAATAATAGCAGTAACTCCTTTATTTTGATAATCAGGATGAACCCCAATTAAATAAAATATAATGTCTTTGCTATTTTTTTTAGCATTTAATAGATGAAATAATCCAAAAGGGAAAAGTTTTCCATTTGCTTTTTGTAAGGCTGTTGAAAAGGAAGGCATAGTTATGGCGAAAGCAATAATTTTGTTGTTTTTATCTACTACAAACTTTATATATTCAGGATTTATAAAACTGATGTATTTCTTTTTAAAATATTCTTTTTGAATATCGGAAATTGGTACAAACGATTCTAAAGATGCATAACTACTATTAAATAAATCAAACATTTCATCAACATAAGGAAAAATATCTTTTGTTTTGGTAAAGTTTAATTCCCTTAATTGGTATCGCTTTTTAATTAAGTTACAAATCTTTTCAAAAAATTCAGGTTTAACATTTTTAAACGGAAATTTATTTTCTAAATATTCTTTTTCTACTTTAAAGCCTAGTTTTTCAAAATGATTTTTATAATAAGGATGGTTATACCAAGTAATCATAGTCCCAATGTGATCAAAACCTTCGGTTAAAACACCAACTTTATCTAAATTTGAAAAACCAACTGGACCTTCCATAAAATCTAATTTATGTTGATCTCCAATTTCAGCTACTTTATCTAATAGTAATTTTGAAACTTCATAATCATCTATAAAATCGAACCATCCAAAACGCATTTTTTTAAGTTGTTGTTCATTAATTTCAATTGTATTAATAATTGCAGCAACTCTACCAACTATTTTATTGTTTTTAATTGCAACAAAAAAACGAGCATTGGCATGTTTAAAAACAGGATTTTTCTTTTTATTAAAGGATTCTAATTCTTCCTTAATAATAGGAGGAACCCAATATTTATTGTTTTTATATAATTCAAAAGGAAATTTAACAAATGCTTTCATTCCCTTTTTAGAGGTCATTTCTTTTATCGTAATCATTTTTATGCTAGTTTTTTTTAAAAATTCTAGTGAATATATTTCCTCTTCTACGCTTTTTCCTCTTTTTGTTTTTCGTTTTTAAAGGATTGTATTTTGCTTTTGACATCAGTTTTTCCTTGTGTTTATCTAATCTCCAAGCTATACCAGCACTTGCGTAAATAAAAGAATAATTATCAAAAAAATTAGTTCTTAAAGATGCATCTAATTGAATATCATTGGAATATAAATAAGCTGCGCCAATACCAAAATTGTATTTTGGTGAATTTCGTTTATTAAACACTCCTTGATTTTCCATAAAGTACGACCATTTTTCACTAATAGCGTAAGTCATACTAATTATGTACGAATAATAATTAAAATCGGAAGTGATTTTATCGGCAATTAAATTAGTTAATATCACTAAGCGATCTGAAAAATCATTTTGAAGTAAAAGTGCGGCTTTATAACTAATTCCATCTTCTTTATAATTTGAACTTAAAAAATTAGTATTAACACCTGCATAAACTCCTACAGAAGGAATTAATCTTTTTTTATCAAAAGCCAATTTACGTTTCCAACTTCTAATTTCTTTGGTTTTATCGGTATATTTTTGTTGATAAAGTAAATATTTTGCTCCAATAGTTAAGTGGCTAATTCCACTTACGTTAGTTTTTTGTAATACAGAATTATTGTCAAGTGCAAGAAATTGATCTTTTTGATATGCTATATTAGCATTTAATTCTAGCTTCTCTGAAAATTTTCCATATCTAAAAAATAAATCGCCTCCAAAACTTTTAGGAATACCGCTACTTGTAGTGTTATTACTAGACCTATAAAACAAACCAGTTTCAAACTGATAAACATTTGTGCCTATACTGTATGGGCTTTCAGAAAAACCTGGTCGTTTAGAATTAATTATTTCGGTGTATTGCGCAGTTAATAACTGAATATTTAAAAATAGTATAATCAGTAAAAAAGCTTTTTTCATATTAAATGGGAATAAAGTTCAAATATAAGATTTTATATAATTAAACGTTTTAGTTGTACTCAAATTGTTATTTTTGAAAATTAAAATTATTGAAATGGGTTTGTTAAAAACAATAGCTATTCTAATTGTTGTTTACTACGGAATTAAAATTATTGGTAGATATATAATGCCATTATTTATTAAAAAGGTAGTAAGTAATGTAGAAAAAAAATATAAACAACAGCAAGAGCAACAACAAGAAACAACAGGAAAAGTAGGAGAAACGGTTATTGCTAAAACGCCTCCTAAAACTAAAGAAAGTAATAAAAGTGTAGGCGATTATGTAGATTATGAAGAGGTAACAGACGAATAAATATGAAACAGATTTTTAAAAGTATTATTCCGTTTTTAATTGCAATAGCAGTTTTTATAATAGTTTCAGTTGCTTACTTTTCACCAGTTTTAGAAGGTAAAAAATTATATCAAAATGATATAAAGCAATTTACCGGAATGGCAAAGGCTGTTAATGATTTTAGGGAAGAATATCATACAGAGCCTTATTGGACAGATGCGGCGTTTAGCGGTATGCCAACCTATAATTTAAGTGTCTTATATCCTCATGATTATATCAAAAAAGTAGATAAAATTATTCGGTTTTTACCAAGACCTGCCGATTATTTGTTTCTGTACTTTTTGAGTTTTTTCATATTATTAATGGTTTTAAAATTTGACTATAAATTAGCAATTTTAGGAGCATTAGCCTTTGGGTTTTCAACCTATTACATTATAATTTTAGGAGTTGGTCATAATGCAAAAGCACATGCAATTGGTTATATGCCAATGGTTTTAGCGGGTATTTTATTAGTGTTGCAAAAAAAGAGGTATTTAGGATTTGTGTTAACGGCTTTAGCAATGTCATTAGAAATAAATGCAAGTCATCCGCAGATGACCTATTATTTGCTTTTTGCAGTACTTATTTTAGGAATAGTTTATGCCGTAGATGCTTTAAAAAAACACCAATTAAAACCATTTTTTAAAAGTATTATGGTTTTAGTAGTAGCTGTTGTTTTAGCTGTAGGGACTAATGCTACAAGTTTATTAGCTACCAAAGAATATGCTAAATACAGCACTCGAGGAAAAAGTGAGTTAACCATTAATCCTGATGGAAGTAAAAAAGTTGCAACTAATGGGTTAAGTAAAGATTATATTACAACGTATAGTTATGGAGTTTGGGAAACCTTTAATTTATTTATTCCTCGTTTTATGGGAGGAGGAAATAGTGAAAATTTAGGTTACGATTCTAATATTTATAATTTTTTAAAAGGAAAAGTTAATCCATCTCAAGCTAGGCAGTTTACAGAACATGCACCAATGTATTGGGGAAAACAACCTATAGTTGAAGCACCTGCTTATGTTGGCGCTATTTTAATATTTTTATTTGTTTTAGGATTATTTTTAGTAAAAGGAAATTATAAAAAATGGTTAGTTGGAGTGGTTATTTTTTCCATATTACTTAGTTGGGGTAAAAATTTAAACTTTTTAACTAACTTTTTTATAGATTATATTCCTCTCTATAATAAGTTTAGGGCAGTATCATCTATTCAAGTAATTGCTGAATTAGCTATTCCGTTGTTCGGAATTTTAGCTTTAAAAGAATTTTTCTCTGATAAAATAGAAACAACAATTAAAGTAAAAGCGTTAAAAAACAGTTTGTATATTACAGGTGGTTTTGCTCTGCTATTTGTTTTGTTTGGTAGTAGTTTATTTGCTTTTGAAGGATTACATGACAGCGGTTATGCAAAATTAATTCCTGGTTTATTAGATGCTATTATAGCAGATAGAAAAGCTGTCTTTTTTAGCGATAGTTTAAGAACTTTAATTTTAGTGGTTTTAGCAGCAAGTGTTTTATTTCTATTCTTAAAAGAAAAATTAAATAAAAATATAACCATAATTGTTTTAGGAGTACTTATTTTATTTGATTTGGTTGCTGTGGATAAAAAATATGTAAATAATGCAGATTTTTTATCTGCACGAAAAATAAATCACCCTTTTGTAGCTTCTGCAATTGATAAAGAAATTTTAAAAGATACAAGTTATTATAGAGTCGCAAATTATGCTGCAAATTTAATGAATGATGGTAGCACATCATATTTTCATAAATCTATAGGAGGTTATCACGCAGCTAAATTAGGTAAATATCAAGAATTATTTGATTATCAAATTGCTAAAAATAATATGCAAGTACTTAATATGTTAAATACTAAGTATTTTATATTTACAAATGAAAATAATCAAGAAGTATATCAGCCTAATAAAAATGCAAATGGAAATGTTTGGTTGGTTAGTAAATTAAAATTTGTAACCAATGCAAATGATGAAATTACAGGATTAGATAGTTTACAAACTAAGAACGAAGCTATTTTAGATAAACGTTTTGTAAAGGATAATTTAGAAAATAATTATGAGCTAGATTCCACAGCATCAATAAAATTAGTTGCCCATAAACTAAATGAATTAAATTATACAAGTAAATCTAATACAAAGCAGTTTGCAGTATTTTCAGAAATATATTATAAAAATGGATGGAATGCTTATTTGGATGGAAAGCTAACTAATTATTATCGTGTAAATTATGTTTTACGAGGAATGGAAATTCCTAAAGGAAATCATAAAATTACTTTTAAGTTTGAGCCTACAGTTATTAAAACAGGTACTATAATAATGCTAGTTTCTTTTCTTTTATTAATTTTAATTACCGTTGGCTGGTATTTTATTAGAAGAAAAAAACGATATCTTCCTAATAAACAATAACTTACAAACTTTGGGTTTTAATTAAGATATATTTTTTGTACATTAGATTCAATCAAAGTAAAGAGGAAGATGAGCAGAGAAGGATATTTAAAGCGCATTTTATGCGCTTTTTTACTACACTAAGTCTAATTTAATTTTATATATTGTAGACATAAATTTAATTTTATATATACTTGAAAAATAGCACTATACATTTAAAAAGATATAAAAACACCATAGAATTTTTACAATCTGTACTACCAGCTCCAGCAACCATTTTAGATTTAGGCGTAAGAAATAAACTGAGTATTCTAATGGAAGAAAAAGGATATACAGTAATCAACACTACAGGTGAAGATTTAGATGATGTTTATACGGCAGTAAACAATAAAAAAATAGACGCTGTTACTGCATTTGAAATATTTGAACATTTAATTGCTCCGTATAATATTTTAAAAGAAATTAAATGCGATAAATTAATAACTACAATACCACTTAAGCTTTGGTTTGCAGATGCTTATAGAAGTAAAACGGATTTATGGGATAGACATTATCATGAATTTGAAGATTGGCAATTTGATTGGTTATTAGAAAAATCGGGATGGAATATTAAGAAAACAAAAAAATGGACTAGCCCAATTAATAAAATTGGAATTAGACCAATATTAAGAAAATTTACTCCACGTTATTACGCAGTTTTTGCCGAAAAGAAATTGAAATGAAAATTGGAATGATTTTGGACAAAACATTTCCACCAGATCCTCGTGTGGAAAATGAAGCCGTTTCTTTAGTGAAAAAAGGGTTTGAAGTGTATTTGTTTTGTTTAAATTATGGAAATGAAAAAAAGGATGAAATTATAAACGGAATTAAAGTTAAAAGATATAAGTCCAATAAATTTATTTATAAATTATCAGCACTTGTTTATACAGTTCCATTTTATAGTTTTATAATGGCTAAAAAAATCAATCATTTTTTACAAGAGAATAAAATTGACGCCATTCATATTCACGATATGCAAATTGCAGAAGCCGTTTTTAAAGCAAACGAAAGTTTAAAATTGCCAACGGTTCTAGATTTGCATGATAATATGCCAGAAGTAATCAAGTTTTATCCACATCTTCAAAAGTTTCCTGGAAAACAACTTATTTCTCCTGTAAAATGGAAAAGAAAAGAGGAAGAGTTTATAAAAAAAGCCACTAAAATTTGTACGGTTTCTAAAGAGTTTATTGATGAAGTAGTTTATAGAACAGGTATTTCTAAAAATAAAATAGTTTTAGTTCCAAATACTGTTCAAAAAGAGTTTTACAAAAATGCTATAATTCACAATTCTATTTTAACTAAATATGAAGATAAATTTGTGATTTTGTATTTAGGCGATACTGCAATTAGGAGAGGATTATTAACAGCCATAAAATCGTTACCACAGTTAATTAAAAAAATACCAAATATTAAATTAGTAATTGTTGGTAGTAATACTACAGATTCATTATTATTTAATAGTGTAAATGAGTCAAATTTAAATGATTATGTGGATTTTGAAGGGTGGCAAAATGTAGAATTATTTCCATCATACATTAAGGCTAGTACAATTTGTATATCACCATTATATAGAAATATTCAACATGATGTTGCTTATGCAAATAAGTTATTTCAATATATGAGTTTTGCAAAGCCACTGTTAGTTAGTAACGCAATTGCACAAAAAAAAATAATTGAAAAAGTAAAAGCTGGACTTGTACATATTGAAAAGGATTCTGATGATTTTGCAAAAAAAATTTTAATGCTTTATGAAGATGAAAATTTAAGATTAAAATTAGGAGAAAACGGAAAGCACTTTGTTGAAAACGAGTTTAATTGGGAAAAAACTTCAGAAAAATTAATAGATTTATATAAAAATATTAAATATTGAAACGTGCTTTAATAATAACGTATTATTGGCCTCCAGCAGGTGGATCTGGTGTGCAACGTTGGTTAAAATTTGTAAAGTATTTTCGGGATTTTGATATTGAACCAATTGTTTATACGGTAAAAAATGCAAATTATCCAATATCAGATGAATCACTTTTAAAAGAAATACCAAAAGATATTGAAATATTAAAACAACCTATTTGGGAACCAAATAATCTATTTTCTTTGGGGAAGAAAAAATCAAAACAATCTGCAGGGTTTTTAAATAATAAACCTTCTTTATTTGGTAAAATACTACAATATGTTAGAGCCAATTATTTTATTCCTGATGCTCGTAAATTTTGGATTAATCCTTCCGTTTCATTTTTAAAAAAGTATTTAAAAAATAACCAAATTGATATATTAATTACAACAGGTCCGCCACATAGTGTTCATTTAATTGGTTTAAAATTAAAAGAAGAATTAAACTTAAAATGGATTGCAGATTTTAGAGATCCTTGGGTAGATATTGATTATTTTCATCATTTGCCATTAACCAAAAAATCATTAAAAAAGCATCAATATTTAGAGCGAAATGTGGTAAAAAATGCTGATGCTGTTATGGTTGTTGGTAATACAATGAAAGAAAATTATTTAAAATTCAATAAAAATATTGTTACAATAACAAATGGTTTTGATGATGATATAGCCATGGAAAAAGTTACGCTCGATACTAAATTTTCTATTACGCATATTGGGCTTATGAATTCTGATAGAAATCCAGTTTTATTTTGGAGAGTTTTAAAAGAAATTGGAGATGAGAAACCTCAATTTTTAAACGATTTAAATGTTAATTTGATTGGAAAAATTGATAAAGAAATATTAAATAGTATTTTTGAAAATGAATTAACTAAAAAGGTTAATGTCATAAATTATGTTCCTCATAACAAAATTGGTAATTATCAAAAAACCTCCCAAATATTGTTGTTGGTAGTTAATAATGTTCCAAGTGCAAAAGGAATTATTACTGGTAAAATTTTCGAATATCTTAAAGCAAAAAGACCAATTTTGGTAATTGCACCAAATAAAGGCGATTTAGCAAATATTATAAAAGATACCAATGCAGGTTTTGTAATAGATTATGAAGATAAAGAGTTGTTAAAAAGTACTATTTTAGCATTATATACTTCTTATAAAAAAGGAAATTTATATATAGATTCTAAAAATATAGAACAATATCATAGAAAGGAATTAACTAAAAATGTTGCAACTTTAATAAAGAATATTACCAAATGAAAAAAATTGTAACTATTGTTGGTGCTCGACCTCAATTTATTAAAGCAGCTGTTTTAAGTAGAATTATTGCTGATAATAAAGAAATTAAAGAAATTTTAGTGCACACAGGTCAGCATTTTGATGCAAATATGAGTGCTATTTTTTTTGATGAAATGCAAATTCCTAAACCAACATATAACTTAGGAATTAATACTTTAGGTCATGGTGCTATGACAGGTTTAATGCTTCAAAAAATTGAAGAAATATTAATTAAAGAAAAACCTGATTTAGTAGTAGTTTACGGAGATACAAATTCTACAATAGCAGGTGCGTTAGCAGCCAAAAAGCTACATATAAAAGTTGCGCATGTTGAAGCTGGTTTGCGATCTTTTAATATTAAAATGCCAGAAGAAATTAACCGGATATTAACCGATAGAATTTCAGATTTGTTATGTTGTCCAACAGAAAATGCTATAAAAAATTTAGAGCAAGAAGGGTTTAATAATTTTAATTGCAAAATTGTTCAAAGTGGCGATATAATGAAAGATGCAGTTGAATTTTATAGCAAAATAGCTTCTAATAAATCTACCATAATTTTGGACTTAAATTTAGAACCAAATAAATTTGTTTTAGCAACAATTCATCGGCAAGAGAATACAGATTCTTTAGAAAATTTAAAAGCGATTTTTAAAGGATTAGAAAGTATTAACAAGAAGGCGAAGGTAGTAATGCCAATTCATCCAAGGACTAAAGCGATTTTAGATAAAAACAATCTGAAATATACCATAACTTTTATAAATCCTGTAGGTTATTTTGATATGCTACAATTATTAAAACATTGTAATTTAGTGGTAACCGATAGTGGGGGATTACAAAAAGAAGCATTTTATAATAAAAAAATGTGCATAATTGCAAGAGAAGAAACGGAATGGGTTGAATTAGTTGAAAATAATTTTGCTGCCATTTGTGGTTCTAATTCTGGCAAAATTGAACAAGCTTTTGAAGCTTTTCAAAAATTAAATTTAGATTTTGAAAAACCATTGTTTGGTAATAATGTTGGAATGAAGATTTATAATGAAATACTTTCAATTTTATAATGGGAATAGTATTAAAACAGTCATTTAAAAACACATTAATTCTATTTTTAGGATTTGCAATTGGAGCAGTAAATGTATTGTTTTTATATACTCATTTTTTACAAGAAGACTATTTTGGTTTAGTTACTTTTTTATTGTCGAGCGCTAACATTTTATTGCCATTAGTTGCTTTAGGAATGCAACATACTATAATTAAATTTTTCTCAAGTTATAAAACAAAATTAGATCAAGATTCGTTTTTAACATCCACATTATTATTGCCATTATTAGTAATTATTCCTTTAGGCATAGTAGGCGTTTATTTTTATGAAAGCATAGCAACTTGGTTATCTTCAGAAAATATTTTAATAAAAAAATACACATTTCTTATTTTTATTATAGCCGTTTTTATGGGGTATTTTGAAGTGTTTTACGCTTGGACAAAAGTGCAATTTAAATCGGTATTTGGAAATTTTATTAAAGAAATATTTGCAAGAGTTTGCGTAACTATTTTATTATTTTCAGTCTATTTTAATTGGTTAACCAATCAGCAATTTATTTATGCAATTGTTGTGGTTTATGGAATCCGAACATTAATAATGTTAGTATTTGCATTAATGGTTTATAAACCATCCTTTCATTTTAAATTTCCAACTAATTTAAAAGAAATAATTTCCTTTTCAATATATATATTAGTAGCAGGTTCAGCCGCTGGAATTTTATTAGAAATAGATAAATTTATGATTCCTCAAATGGAACAAATAGCACAAGTTGCGTATTATGCAGTTGGAATTTATATTGCAAGTGTAATTGCTATACCAACTAGAGCTATGCAGCAAATTACAACTCCAATTATTGCCAAAGGAATGAATGAAAATAGAATGGATGAAATTTCAAATTTATATAAGCAATCTTCCATAAATTTATTAGTTGTAGGTGGTTTGTTTTTTTTACTTATTAATTTGAATATAAATGAATTATATCAATTAATTGATAAACCACAATTTAATAAAGGTATTTGGGTAGTTCTAATTATATCTTTTGCAAAATTAATGGAATTAGCTTTAGGAACAGGAAATGCTATTTTGGTAAATTCTAAATTCTACAAACTGTTTTTTTATATATCCTTAGCTATGGCATTGAGTGTAATTTTATTAAATCATTGGTTGATTGCTGTTATGGGAATAAACGGAGCAGCTTTGGCAACTCTTATTGTTGTAGTTATTTACGGAGTTATTAAAATTATGTTTATCAAAACAAAATTAAATCTTCAGCCATTTACAATTAAAACTATCAAATTAATTTTAGTAATAGCAATTTTATATATTGGGTTTAGTTACCTGAATTTTAATTTTAATCCATTATTAACTATTATTTTAAAGAGTTTAATTATTGCTTTGTTATATTTAATAATAATTAAAAAGCTCAAAATTTCTAATGATATAAGTGAATTGTTGTCTAAATATTTGATAAGAAAATAAAAAACCACTATAGCTATAGTGGTTTTAATTATGAAAAATCAAGATAACTTCTAATTTCAGCAGTATATAATGAATTAGGTTTTCTTATGTGTAAAAATACGGCAACAATTAAAACATATATGTAATTTATGTTACAACATATTTAAAATAAAAAGTAATGCTTTGTCAAAATTTTAATAATCAAAAGAAATGACTTATATAATTCACTTTTTATACGGTATAGTAATGGGGTATTTTGGATTAATTTCCCCAGGGATGTTAAATATGACAGCTTTAAAGATAAGTTTGACAACGAATAAGAGTAGTGCCGTTAAATTTGCTGTAGGAGCATCGTTGATAGTTTTTATTCAGGCTGGAATTGCTTTATTTTTTGCAGATTATTTAGTTAAAAATCCAGAAATTATTAGAGCTTTAAAAATAGTAGGAGTAGTTGTTTTTCTTATACTGGCAATTTTCTTTTTCTATTTATCAAGAAAGGAATTCAAAACAAACTCGACCAATAGCAAGATGAATTATATTTTTAAAGGTATTGGGATGTCTATGGCAAACATGCTTGCCATACCATTTTATTTAGGCCTTAGTATTTATTTAGCATCTATTCAAATAATAATTATTAAGCAGCCATATATTATGTTTTTTGTTTCTGGAGCTGCAATAGGTGCATTTTTATTATTTTACACCTACATTGTATTTGCTAAAATTATTAAAAATAAAGTATCCTTTATCGCCAAAAATATAAATATCTTATTAAGTGTTTTATTTTTAATACTAGGAATTTTGACGTTAACAAAACTACTTAACTAATTTTATTTTTATATTTGTTATAAATGCCAAACTAAAATATGATTAAAGCTATTGAAAAAAATTTAGATAGAGGAATTCAACTATTATCTCAAATAACAGATGAGCAATATAGCGATACTTCTATTGCGCCATACTACTCAAGTATTGGAGGTCATGTACGTCATATTTTAGATATTTTTGATTGTGTTTTTGAAGGAATACCATTTGAAAATATTAATTTAATTACAAGGAAAAGAAATATTTTAGTAGAAAAATATACTTCTAATGGAATTGAATATTTTGAAGAAGTAAAACTAAAATTGAATAAATTAGAAAATACTAATTTTAATAAAATAGTTAAAGTAACCGACGATTTAGGATCTGGGGAAATAACAGCAAATTATACTTTGGCAGCTATTTTAATTCAGGCACATAGTCATGCAATTCATCATTTTGCTAGTGTTGGGTATATTATTTCTCAATTAGGTATTAAACTTCCTGATGACGATTTTGGTTTTAATCCTACTACGCCAAAACACTTGAAACTAAATAATTAAATTAATTTTACTTAGAAAGTTTTTAGGATTTGTTAAACCGACAATTTTTTTGACTTAATTAATTGTATATATTTTTTTAAATTCCATAGACTTTTTAAGAATTTAATAGGTGAGCTAAATTTTACTTGGTAGTTTAAATGATTAGATTTTGAAATTTCATAAGCTATTTTCCAATGTTTTCTAATTTCTTTTAAAGCTTTAAAATATGAAATTTTTGAAGCATCATAAATATGTGTTGGTTCTGATATAATTCCGTTAATTTCAATAATTTTAATTTTTTCTTTCTTTATTAAGCTTTCAAATGAATCGTATTTTATATCTAATCTTCCGTAATAAAAGTTTGGTATATCTTTTAAAATAGTATCAAAAATTAATTCTAATTCATTATTAATTAAGTGATTACCATTTTTGAATTCTGCTCCTTTACAATGATTTCCTAAAACATTTAAAATTTTAATTTCACCATTTTTTAGCACGGTTTTAAAGTCATGTTGTAAATTAGAATATAAATGTTTATAGGTATTTGCTCGTTTATCTTTCTCAATAAGTTCATTTAAATTTAGTTTGCCATCACCTTTTACAAATGGAAATGTTTTTAATGTTATAGAGGTGATTTTACCAGTTTTTGAAGTTGGTAATCGGTGATAAAAAATGCCACATTCATTTTTGAAATCAACAAATTCCTGAATTAAAAGATTAATGCTGTTATTTTTATTCAGATAAGTTTTTAATTCTCTTTCATTAATAACTTGTTTTACAAGTAAACCTTTAAACCCAACATCTGGTTTTATAATTAAAGGATAGTTTAATTTTAGACTATTAAGATTATCAATTACAGTAATCACAGACTCATTTTTTTTAACAAATAATGTTATAGGTCTGTAGCTTTCTGGTATTAATTTTATTGTGTCATATTTAGACTCTGTACCATTTCCAGAAAATTTAATTGCTGGGTTTACTGCTGTAAAAAAGGTTAAACTTCTTGATTTTATAGCTAAATAGATTCCGTAGGGAACATTAGGAATATAAAACATAAATGAAGGCCAAAATTCCCAATGGTATAACTTATATAAACTGTTTTTTAGCATTAATTTTTATCAAAAAGCGCATTTAAAAGTATTTTTATGCCTAAATAGCCAACTATTACCGCAGTAATTGCTAATGCTACGCCTGCTATTAGCCACCAATAATTATGTTGATGCTTTATCGCTTTAAAGCCTATACTAATTAAAACAGGAGATAATAAAAGCAATGGTAAAGCTATTACTTCATATTTTAATCCTCTTAATAGAGTGTTTTTATTATTTTTCATTTTGGTAGTTTTTTATGGCGTTCCTTACATTTTCATACTTATTTAATATTTCAATAGCTTTTTCTTTAGAAATAGAAAGTTCATCCATTAACATTTTAGTGCCTCGTTTTATTAATTTATTATTGCTTAATTGCATATCCACCATCTTATTATCCTTTATTTTTCCTAATTGAATCATGGTGCTTGTAGATATCATATTAAGAACTAGTTTTTGAGCAGTGCCAGCTTTCATTCTTGAGCTTCCAGTTACAAACTCTGGTCCAACTACTACTTCAATGGGATATTTTGCTGCCTTTACTAGAGGAGAAGATTGATTACAGGTAATGCAACCAGTAATTATATTTTGCTCATTACACTTCTTTAAACCACTAATTACGTATGGTGTTGTACCCGATGCTGCAATACCAATAACTACATCTTTATTTGAAATTTTGTATTTTTTTAAATCTTCCCAACATTGTGTGGTAGAATCTTCCGCAAATTCTACTGCAGTTCTAATTGCAGTATCACCTCCAGCAATAATACCTATTACTAAATTTTGTGAAACTCCAAAAGTTGGAGGACATTCGGAAGCATCTAAAATTCCTAATCTACCACTTGTTCCAGCACCAACATAAAAAAGTCTTCCGCCATTTTTTAATTTTTCAACAATTTGAATTACTAGTTCTTCTATTTTTGGAATTACTTTTTCAACAGAATTAGGAACAGTTTTATCTTCTTTATTCATGTTTGATAAAATATCCATTACGCTCATTTTTTCTAAATGATTATATTTTGAAGATTGTTCCGTAGTTTTTATAAAGCTCATGTTTCAAAAATACTAAAATGAATTATAATTAATGTGACTTCAAATTATTTTTGTAATAAATGTATGATTTTAAGAAAAATAAAAAAGCGAGCAATTAATTGCTCGCTTTTTAAATATAAATAGAACCTCTTGTATTAAGCTAATTCTTTATCTAAATTTTCTTTTAGTGCATCTAAAAATTCTTGAGTATTTAAATAATCTTTTGAAGTCATTTTATCTCCGTGAATTAATAATGCTAAATCTTTAGTCATTTTTCCACCTTCAACAGTGTTTACACAAACTTTTTCAAGGCTATGGCAAAAATCAATTAAAGCTTGATTATTATCTAATTTACCACGATGTTCTAACCCACGAGTCCAAGCATAAATAGATGCTAATGGATTTGTAGAAGTTTCTTTTCCAAGTTGGTGTTGTCTGTAATGGCGAGTAACTGTTCCATGTGCAGCTTCCGCTTCCATAGTTTTTCCATCAGGAGTAACTAAAACTGATGTCATTAATCCTAAAGAGCCAAATCCTTGAGCAACAGTATCTGATTGTACGTCACCATCATAATTTTTACAAGCCCAAACAAAACCACCATTCCATTTCATTGCAGATGCAACCATATCATCAATTAAACGGTGCTCATAAGTTATACCTGCAGCTTCAAATTTATCTTTAAACTCATTGTCATAAACTTCTTGGAAAATATCTTTAAATCTTCCATCATAAGCTTTTAGAATAGTGTTTTTTGTAGATAAGTATAGTGGCCAGTTTTTTACTAATGCCTGATTAAAACTTGAACGAGCAAATCCATAAATTGAAGAATCAATATTATACATTGCTTGCGCTACACCATTTTCTTCGAAGTTATATACTTCGTGAACTTGTGGTTCTGAACCATCTTCTGGCTCAAAAGTTAAAGTTAATTTCCCTTTTCCTTTGGTAACAAAATCAGTTGCTTTGTATTGATCTCCAAAAGCATGACGACCAATGCAAATTGGTTTGGTCCAACCTTGCACATAACGAGGAACATTGCGCATAATTATTGGTTCTCTAAAAATAGTTCCGCCAACGATATTTCTAAGAGTTCCATTTGGTGATTTCCACATTTTTTTTAATCCAAATTCTTCAACTCTAGCTTCATCTGGAGTAATTGTTGCGCATTTTATACCAACATTGTATTTTTTTATTGCTTCAGCTGCGTCAATAGTTACTTGGTCATTTGTTTTATCTCTATATTCAATTCCTAGATCAAAATATTTGATATCTAAATCTAAATATGGAAGTATTAATTGGTCTTTAATAAATTTCCAAATGATACGAGTCATTTCATCTCCATCAAGTTCTACTACAGGATTTGTTACTTTTATTTTTGTCATGATAAGTATTTTAAATTAAGCAGCACAAAGATACTAATATTGTTAGGAAAATTAGCTTTTAAAAATGCATAAATAGCTATGGTTTTTTGAATTAAAAATAAAATTTGATAAGTGTTTTTAGGAAATAAATAAGAAAAACAAAAGCCATAATATTGATTTCTCATTATCATGGCTTTTTGCTGAAGCTCTTTTTTAATAAGTCTACACTAATTCATTTGGTTCCGCTTATGTTGTTCTTCTAAAAGCCCAACGCTAACCTCATTATTTAACGTAACTTGTTTAATTCTTACAAATTAACTTCTTATTATTAAGTAACTTCTTAAAATAGCTCTTAAAACTTTGTTGCAATTTACTAGAAACTACTTGCTTTAAATAACTATTTCAAATGTCTTTAAAACTTGTGTCCATTTATTCATGCTAAACACATGGCTACATTACTATTTAAAGTTAAGTTTTAAAAACGATGTTCAAGAACATTTAGAACTTTCATTAAAGTTGTTTTAAGTACTTTTTAAAACTTGCGTTTTAAACCTTCCAAAAAACATTTCTCTGATAATTCTTGTGTAAAGAAAGTACTCAAATTTTAATAATGCAAATTTTTAACTCATTATCTTTCAACAAGATATAAACCAAGGTTATTAACAATTGTTTATAACAAAAGAACCCGTATTAATTTATTAATACGGGTTCTTAATTTTATAAAAAGAAAAAATAAACTAACGTCTTTTTTCTTGAATTCTAGCTTTTTTACCAGTTAAACCTCTAAAGTAGTAAATACGTGCTCTACGAACTCTACCATGTTTGTTAACTTCAATTTTTTGAATTGCAGGTAAATTAATTGGGAAAATACGTTCAACACCAACTGTTCCTGACATTTTACGAATAGTAAATGTTTCTGATGATCCAGAACCTTTACGTTGAATTACAGTTCCTCTAAAAAACTGTGTACGTTTTTTATCTCCTTCTCTAATTTCGTAATAAACAGTAATAGTATCACCAGCTTGAAATTGAGGAAATTCGTTTTTAGATACAAATTCGTCTTGTACAAATTTTACTAAACCTTCCATTTTTATGTTTTTTTAGTGTTTTTCAATAACCAACATTCACGATTTTCGTCAGAGGTTAATTTTGAGATTGCAAATTTAGTAAAAAAGATTACTCTTCCAACAAATCGGGTCTTATTTTTTTAGTTCTTTCTATAGCTTTTTCATTTCGCCAATCTTCTATTTTTGGAAAGTTACCAGATAAAAGTATTTCTGGTACCTTTAAGTCGTTATAAACAGCAGGTCTGGTATAAACGGGAGGGGAAAGCAAATTATCTTGAAATGAGTCCGTTAACGCTGAAGTTTCATCACCTAAAACACCTGGAATTAATCGTATAACGGTGTCGCATAAAACTGCTGCGCCTAATTCTCCACCACTTAAAACATAATCTCCAATAGATATTTCTTTAGTGATAAATAAATCCCTAACACGTTGATCTACACCTTTGTAGTGTCCGCAGAGTATTATAATATTTTTTTGAAGCGATAATTTATTTGCAGTTTGTTGGTTTAAAGTTTCAGCATCAGGAGTTAAGTAAATTATTTCATCATAAGTTCTTTCTGCTTTTAGTTTCGAAATGCAATTATCAATTGGTTCAATCATTAAAACCATTCCTGCTCCGCCACCATATTGATAATCGTCAATTTTACCATAATCATTTAAGGCATATTTTCTTAAATCATGAAAATGAACTTCTACTAATTTTTTGTCTATAGCTCGTTTTATAATAGAATATTCAAACGGGCTTTTAATGAGTTCAGGAGATACTGTTATGATATCGATTCGCATTTGGCAAAGATAAGCAACCTAGCAGAATTAATTGTTAACTTTTTAAAGAGAAGCTTTTATCATTCTGTCATTTTTAAAGATATCTTTTCTTAATTCTATATTTTTAAAGCCTTTTTCTTTTAAAAGATTTAAAGTCTCTTTACTTAAATACTGATTAATTTCGAAAAAAAGATTTCCATCTTTGGTTAAATGTTGTTTAGCTAAATCCGCTATTTTATTGTAAAAAAGCAAAGGATTTTGATCTTTAACAAATAATGCTAAATGTGGCTCATTTGCTAATACATTTTGTTGTATTTCGGTTTTTTCTAATTCTCTAACGTAAGGAGGATTACTAACTATAATGTCAAAGGTATTATTGAGTTTGCTGATTTTTAAAATGTCAGTTTCTATAAAGTTTATATTTACATTGTTGTTTTTCGCATTTATAGCTGCTGTATTAATAGCTTTTGGAGAAATATCAATTGCGTAAACATTAGCGTTAGGTAAATTTTTAGCTAAAGAAATGGCTATACAGCCACTTCCTGTTCCAATATCTAAAATGTTTATTGTATTTTTTTTGTGATTTTTAGATAAAACCCATTCCACTAATTCTTCTGTTTCTGGCCTTGGAATTAAAACGTTTGGGTTTACTTTAAAAGTTAAATTAAAAAAATCGGTTTCACCTATTATATATTGTATTGGTTGTTGTTTTTGCAGTTTTTTAATTGCAGATTGAAGAAACATTAAATCATTATCTTCAACTTTTAGTTGAGGATTTAAAGCGATATCTGTACGTGATAATTTTAACCTAAAATTTATCAGTAAATTAAAGAAGGATAAAATTTCAGTTTCAGGATAAATACTTTTAAGTTCTGTAAAAAACTGATTTTTTAAATCGATAATATTCATTATAAATCTTTAAGCATCCATAAATTACATGAATAATGTCCAGTGTCTCCCATACGTTCATTTAAATTTTTAAAGCCTGATTTTTTATATAGTTTCCGAGCATCTTCCATGTATGGTAGTGTTTCTAAATAACATTGTTCAAATCCAAATTCTTTTGCTTTTTTCAGGCATAACTCCATCATTTTACTGCCTAAACCAATTCCTCTAGCTTCTGGTAGAAAATACATTTTTTGTAATTCACATACCTTGCCATCATAATTTTCTAATTGTTTAATTCCGGCTCCACCATAAACATCGCCATCTTTTTCAATAATATAATAAACTGCTTTTTCAATGTTATATGTTTCAAAAAGTGTATCCAATAGTTTATCGGCATATGCGGTACCAACTTTAGGAACTCCAAATTCAATTAATATATCTCTAATAGCTTGCGCAATTTTAGGATTATCTTCAAGTTTAATTTCTCTAATTGTAAAGTTATTATAGGTCATTTTTATGTACTATTTTTGCGGTGTGAATATACACGAAAAATACATAAAAAGATGCATTGATATTGCAAAAAATGGTATAGGAACTACATATCCTAACCCTATGGTTGGCAGTGTGATTGTAATTAATGATGTGATAATAGGAGAGGGATGGCATAAAAAGGCGGGAGAACCTCATGCAGAAGTAAATGCTATTAATTCTGTTAAAGATAAATCACTTTTACAGCATGCAACTATGTATGTTAGTTTAGAGCCATGCTCTCATTTTGGAAAAACGCCACCATGTTCAAATTTAATTGTTGATAGTGGAATTAAAAATGTGGTTATAGGTACTATTGATAATAATAGTTTGGTTAGTGGAAAAGGTGTCGATTATTTAAGAACTAATGGTTGCAATGTTGTTGTTGGGGTTTTAGAAAATGAATGTTACAAATTAAATAAACGTTTTTTTACTTATCATAGTAAAAAAAGGCCATATATTATTTTGAAATGGGCGGAAACGGCTGATGGTTTTATAGATAAACTTAGAGATAGCGATTCAGATAAGTCACCAAATTGGATTTCAAATAGCTATTCACAGCAATTAGTTCATAAAATGAGAGCTCAAGAACAGGCAATTTTAGTTGGTACTAATACAGTTTTAAATGATGATCCAAGTTTAACAACGAGGCTATGGAAAGGTTCTAATCCAATAAGAGTAGTTTTGGATAGAACTTTAAAAATTTCTAAGGATTACAAAGTGATGGATAATAAAGCGAAAACTATAATATTTACTGAAGAAGTTGAAAAACTAACTAAAGAAAATATATTTTTTGAAAGAATTGATTTTTCTAAAAATGTTCTAAATCAAATTTGCGAAGGTTTATATAAATATGAAATACAGTCAGTAATTATTGAAGGTGGTGCGCAAGTATTGCAAAACTTTATTAAAGAAAATTTGTGGGATGAGGCTTACGTTTTTATAGGAAATACAAATTTTGAAAAAGGTATTAAAGCTCCAGAATTAGATAAAATACCATCTAAAAAATATACTATTTCAGATGATATTTTACATTTATATAAAAATCAGTAGTTATTCAGTTTCTTTAAACATTTCAATTTTTTGTTCACCATCCGATTTTTTATATCCTCTAAACATACCTGTGGAATTAAAATCCCAATATACATTTCCGTTTTTGTCTAATAAAATCATTCCACCTTCACCGCCTAATTTACCTATTTGATTAAATAAAACTTCATGCAAAGCATTTTTTGGATTCATATTTTTGTACTGAATTAAGTTTGAAACTTCATGAGCTGCAACAGTTCTAATAAAATATTCACCAGTTCCAGTTGCTGAAATACCACAAGTTTTATTGTTTGCATAGGTTCCAGCTCCAATAATTGGTGAATCTCCAATTCTACCGTATTTTTTATTTGTCATTCCGCCTGTTGAAGTTCCAGCAGCAATATTTCCATTTTTATCTATTGCAACAGCGCCAACAGTTCCATATTTATGATCATCAATTAGTTCTTTATTTATTAAAAGGGATGTTCTGCTTTCTTTATTTTGAATTTTATGAAGTTGGTCTAATCGTTTTTGAGTGTAGAAATAAGTACTATCTACCATTTCAATACCATATTTTTTTGCTAGTATTTCAGCTCCTCTTCCTGAAAGCATAACATGTTCAGTACTATCCATAACTACTCTTGCAGCTAAAATTGGATTTTTAATATGATTAACTCCAGCAACGGCACCTGAATTTAAAGTTTTTCCATCCATAATTGAGGCATCCATTTCTTGTTTACCTTCACTATTATATACGGCTCCTTTTCCTGCATTAAATAATGGTGAATTTTCCAAAACATTAATTGCAGCTTCCACAGCATCTAATGAAATTCCTCCATTTTCTAATGCTTTATAACCTGCATTTAAAGCTTCTTGTAATTTTTGCGTATAAGCATCTTGTTGCTCTTTTGTAAAATACTCTTTTTTAATTCCTCCAGCGCCACCATGAATTACAATAGCAAAAGAATTTGGTTTTCGGTTGTTTTCTTTTTTGTTTTTAGTTAATGTTGATTCGCATGCGGTTAAAAACAAAAAAGTCAGTAAAATAGTTATAATACGTTTCATAATAAAGTGTAGATAAGTTTATCAAATTTATCGATTTAAAAATGAAATAAAAACTGAATTGAAATTATATCTTTGCAGTATATAAAAAAATCAGTTATTTCTTTAAAAAAGGACACATATAAAACTATAGAAGTTTCGGTTGGCGAAGCTTTATACAAAGAAAAAGGAAGTAAGTTTATCGGATTTGCTTTTCCTGTTTTATCAGAAGATGAAGCAAAAATTCATATTCAAGAGTTAAAGAAAAAACATCATGCCGCTAGGCATTGGTGTTATGCTTGGCAATTAGGAATTAAAAAAAAACAGTATCGAGTTAATGACGATGGCGAGCCAAGCAATACTGCTGGCCAACCAATTTATGGACAAATATTAGCTAAAGATGTAACCAATATTTTAGTAGTTGTGGTTCGTTATTTTGGAGGTACAAAATTAGGTGTTGGAGGTTTAATGACTGCTTATAAAACAGCCGCTAAATTAGTTTTAGACGATGCAAATATTATTATAAAAACAATTAATGTTTCGTTTAGATTAAATTTTGAATATGCCGATATGAATAAGGTGATGAAAATTATTAAAGATCAAAATTTAAAAATTTTGAAACAGCAAATGGAATTAAATTGTGAGTTTATTGTTGAAGTTAGAGAAAGTGAAGCTGCTAAAGTTGAGCAACTTTTTAGGGATTTACGATGTTTACAAATTAAAAAGTTATAACTCTATTTTTGTTAACTTATCTAATAAATACTTTGGTGGTCTTGTAGGTTTGTTGGTTTTCATATTTATAAAAACCAAAGTTGTAGTTGCGGTGGTTAATAATTCATTTTGTTCATTATAAATTTCGTAATTAAAATTTATTTTAACGGAAGGTGTTTTTACAAGCGTAGTTTTTAGGGTTAATAAATCGTCGTATTTTGCAGGTTTTAAATAATTTATATTTAGATTAAATACAGGTAACATAATACCACTTTCTTCCATTTCTTTATAAGAAATGCCTATATTGCGAAGCCATTCAATTCGCCCCATTTCTAAGTATTGTGCGTAATTGCCGTGATAAACATAGCTCATTTGGTCCGTTTCGGCATATCTAACTCTGAATTGAATAGTAGATGATAACATAGTGAGTTTTTAGGTTTTGTTATTTACGAAAAAATAAATTAATAATCAATAGATATTTTATTTTTTTATAACAAAAAATATTCACATTTTTGTATAGAGATAATGTTATCATTATTTTAGAAAAATCAGCAAGCTTTAACCTAAAAATACTAGTGAAAATATAATGATTAAAACTGCATCAACAGTTTGGAATGAATGTTTATTATTTATTAAGGATAACATTAAGCAACAAGCCTATAAAACTTGGTTCGAACCAATTAAGCCAATAAAATTATCTGGTGAAGTACTTACAATTCAAGTTCCTAGTAAATTTTTTTACGAATGGTTGGAAGAACATTATATAAAATTATTGAGGGTTGCATTGGTAAAATGCCTTGGAGAAGATGCTAAATTAATTTATGATGTAAGAATGGAAAATAACTACAGTAGTGCTAATCCGCATACTGTTAAAATTCCAAGCTCTAACAGAAATCCAATTAATGCACAAGGCGTAAATGTTCCACTAGATATTAACAAAAGAGAACTTAAAAATCCATTTGTAATTCCAGGAATTCAAAAATTAAAAATTGAATCTCAATTAAATCCTAATTATAATTTTGATAATTTTATTGAAGGAGACTCTAATCGTTTGGCTCGTTCAGCAGGAATTGCTGTAGCAAATAAACCAGGAGGAACATCTTTTAATCCATTATTAATTTATGGTGGAGTAGGATTAGGGAAAACGCATATTGCTCATGCTATTGGGGTTCAAATCAAAGAAAAGTATCCTGAAAAAATGGTACTTTATATTTCGTCTGAAAAATTTACACAACAATTTATAGATTCAGTAAAAGGTAATAATAGAAATGATTTTATTCATTTTTATCAAATGATAGATGTCCTTATTATTGATGATGTTCAGTTCTTGTCAGGAAAAACAGGAACACAAGATGTGTTCTTCCATATATTCAATCATTTACACCAAAATAGTAAACAAGTAATTTTAACATCTGATAAAGCGCCTGTAGATATGCAGGATATTGAACAACGTTTATTATCTAGATTTAAATGGGGATTATCGGCGGAATTACAAGCTCCAAATTATGAAACTAGAGTTTCTATTTTGCAAAACAAACTGTTTAGAGATGGTGTTGAAATGCCAAATGAAATTATAGAATATATTGCAAAACATATAAAATCTAATGTTAGAGAACTAGAAGGAGTGTTAATTTCTATGATTGCACAGGCTTCTTTTAATAGAAAAGAATTTACACTTTCACTAACAAAACAAATTGTAGATAAATTTGTAAAAAACACAAAACGAGAAGTTTCTATAGAATATATTCAAAAAATTGTCTCTAATTATTTTGAATTAGATGTACCTACATTGCAATCTAAAACTAGAAAAAGGCATATTGTACAAGCGCGTCAATTAGCAATGTATTTTGCTAAAAGAATGACTAAAGCTTCTTTGGCTAGTATTGGTTCTCAAATAGGAAAAAGAGATCATGCAACTGTACTTCATGCTTGTAAAACAGTAGATAATTTAAATGAAACTGATAAGCAATTTAGAAAGTATGTAGATGATTTAACTAAAAAACTTACCTTTTAATTAATGACGAAAATATTAATGGTTTGCTTAGGTAATATTTGTAGGTCGCCTTTGGCCGAAGGTATTTTAAAATCTAAGTTAATTACAAAAAATATTCAAATAGATTCAGCGGGAACAGGATCCTATCATGTTGGTGAATTACCAGATCCAAGATCTATTGCTATTGCTAAAAATAATGGAATAAATATTACAGATCAAAGAGCAAGAAAATTTGTGGTAGAAGATTTTGATAATTTCGATCTTATTTATGTAATGGATGCTTATAATTATGATGCTGTTATGAAATTAGCCCGAAATGAAGCTGACAAAGCAAAAGTTGATTTTATTTTAAATGCTGTTTTTCCAAATGAAAATTTAGATGTTCCAGATCCGTATTCAGGAGGAGATTATGGATTTAAAAATGTTTTTAAGATGTTAGATGAAGCTTGCGAAATAATAGCCAAAAAAATAATTTAATGGAAAATAATAAAGGAGTTTTATATTTGATTCCAACTACTTTAGGAGATAATGAACCATTAGAAGTAATGCCAATTTCTGTTAAAAAAACAGTGGAACAATTAGATTATTTTATTGTTGAAAACGAAAAAACAGCTCGAAAATTCATTAAAAGAATTACTCCAAAAAAATCTCAATCTTCATTAGTTATTTTTAAATTAGATAAATATGCTGATGCTTTAGAAATACAAACGTATTTAGATAGTTGTGAAAAAGGTATTTCAATAGGGTTGTTATCTGAAGCAGGAATGCCAGCAATTGCTGATCCTGGTGCTGAAATAGTTAAATTGGCACACCAAAAAAATATTAAGGTGGTTCCGTTAGTTGGTCCTTCTTCTATTTTATTGGCTATGATGGCCTCTGGTTTTAATGGTCAAAATTTTGCCTTTAATGGATATCTTCCAATAGATAATTCTGAAAGAAAAAAAGCAATAAAAAATTTAGAAAAATTATCTAAAGAAAAGGGACAATCTCAAATTTTTATTGAAACACCATATAGAAATGAAAAAATGTTTAATGATTTAAAAAGTTCATTAACTCCAAGTACTAAGCTTTGTATAGCCTGTGATATTACTTTGAAAGATGAATACATTAAATCTTTAACTATACAGGAATGGAAGAATGAAAATCCAGATTTGTATAAAAGACCTGCAATATTTATAATTCATAAAGAATAAAAAAAAGCGTAAACAAATAAAATGTTTACGCTTTTTTTATTAACCAAAAATTAATCAAATTATAAAGCAGGATTTTTTGAAGCTTCAATGATTGAAGTATCATATCCTGAAAATTGTTTTAAATAGTGTTGAACCGAAGAGCCATAAGCATCTTTAAAGTCAAAACTTCCATTACTTCTAAGGTATTTTTTTACATTTCCAGCTCCAGCTAAATGTGCGGCTGCTAAAATTCCTGATTCTGTAATTTTAATGTGGTTTATAGTTTTACCAGCACTTCTTTTAATATCTCTTCTTAAAATCCATTTATTTACAGAACAAAGTGCTCTAAACGCATCTTCCTGTAATTCAGGATCCTGTAAAAAGTGACGTGTGTTGTAAATATTAAATCGTTCTAAAGTAGTTCTTCCAAATTGATATTTACCTAAATATCCTAAAGTGTTAACGGTATTATACTTTCCTTGAGATTCTTTAAATGCTATAGCCTCTCTAAATCCGTTAAAGGATTTACCAACAAAAGGAATATTAATTTGGTTATAAATACTTTGATTTTTTGTAGGAACTGTACTTGTGTAATTGGGTCTTAATAAACTAATATCTCTAGTTTCACCTTCATTTGAAAAACTTGATATAATAATTACTAGTGCCAATAAGCTAAATAATAATAGTACTTTTTTCATAATTTAAAGGTTTTTGCCTTATAAATTTCAGCGTGCAAATATACGATAAATTATTAAATATTTAAATATAGTGTTTTAAACAACTTGTTTTTTAAATAATAATTAACATTATCTATATTTCATTCATAATAAATTAACAATTATTTATGAAAAATGCTTAGGTATAATTAAATGCCTTATCATTAATTTATTATTATAATAATTCCCAACAAAAATCAATTTTAAAATTTCAAAGTATTATATATCTTATATTCTGAATGTTTTTATATTGTTGTGGGAACAATTAATTTCAATGTAAAAATACGACGTAGTTTAATTCAATAATCAATAAATAGATGGATGTAAGTAAAAAATACACAAATGGTTAAATTTTGATAATAAACCACAAAAAAGCTTAATTTATTTTTGTAAGTTGTTTAAATACAGAATAATACGTTTTTTAGGAGTTTAATTTTATCGATTTATTCCTTGTTTGGAAAGCCATTTTTGATACTTAATTGCATTTCTATTGTGTTGTGCTAACGTTTTTGAAAACTCGTGTTCACCAATATGGAAAGTGCTTGCGCACATATAAAAGTAGTCATGGTTTGCAGGGTTTAAAACCGCATTTATGGATGATAAATCTGGCATTCCAATTGGACCAGGAGGTAATCCTAAGTTTTTATAAGTATTGTATGGGGAATTAATTTCTAGATCTTTTGTTAAAACTCGTTTAATTACAGTATTTGCTGTATTCCCTTTCTCTTTAATGGCAAATATTATTGTAGGATCAGCTTGTAATGGCCATTTATGTTGTAATCTGTTTAAATATAATCTGGCTACTTTAGGTCTTTCTGCAATACTTGCAGTTTCTTTTTGTACGATGGAAGCTAAAGTAATAACTTTGATTGGAGTAAGTCCTAACTCTTTTGTTTTTGCTAATCGGGTTTTATTCCAAAATTTACGATATTCAACTAATAATTTAGCTCTTAATTTGTTAGGAGTAATATTCCAATACACTTCATAAGTGTTTGGTAAGTACATTGCTAAAGCAGTTTTTTTTGTAAATCCTTCTTTTGCTAAAAAAGATGCATCATTAAAACTATTATATAAATTAATAGAATCTGCTTCAATTTGTGTAGAAATTCTTCCAGCTAATTTTTTTAAGTTATCTTGATTATTAAAAGCCAACTTTACGGGAGTTTGTTTTCCACTTCTTAATAAATTAATTAATTCGTTGTTACTTAATCCTTTTGTAACAAGATATTTGCCAGGTTTTATGTTAGTAGGATATTTTTTTTTGTTAGAAACCCATATAAATGACTTTATGTTTTTTAAAAATGGACTAATTAAATTTTCAACTTCACTAAAGTTGCTATTTGTAGTAATGTATAAAAAGCCTTTTTTTATAGTATTTGGTTTGTAAATTTTGCTATAAAAATTATAAGTAACAACACCACCAATTAAAACTAATGAACTTATAATTAGTAAAAAGAGTTTTTTTAGATTCATTTTATTCTTTTATTAATTGGTAAATATTTTCATCTTTAAATTCGTTTTTACTGAAAATCCAATCTTTTTTCACACCTGTTTTTTTGAAATTAAATTGTTCGAATAAATGAATACTTTTACTATTATCTGTTGTAATATTCGCATAAATTTGATGAATATTTAAATAGGTAAATGCATAATCTATTAATAGTTCTAACGCTTCTGAACCAAATTTCTTATTTTGATATTTCGGAAGTATTAAAATACCAACACCTACACGTTTATGTTGTGGATTAAAATTAAATAAATCTATCATTCCAACAGGAATGTTTTTAGTATCACAAATTACAAATCTAAATTGTTTGGCTTCGTAAATATCTTGATGTGCATTTTCAATATAATTTTGTAATAAGTGTTTTGAGTATGGAGTTTGAGTATTGCTTACTTCCCAAAAAGCTTCATTATTTTCCGTAGAAAATAAAAAATCTAAATCTTCTGGTTCTAGAGCCCTAAGCGTTATGTTTTTTCCGTGTAAAGTAGCCATTATAGTTTAATGTTTCCTTCAAATACTTTTACTGCAGGTCCAGTTAAAAATACGTTAGTATAGTTTTGGTTTTCAAAATCAAAAGAAACTTCTAGGTTACCTCCAAGAACTTCTAATTTTATATGATTAGCATTAGTTTTATTAGTTTTGTTGGCGGCAATAGCAACTGCAGTAGCGCCTGTACCACAAGCTAAAGTTTCATTTTCAACTCCACGTTCATAGGTTCTCATTTTAAAGGAGTTGGCGTCTATTTGTTCAACAAAATTAACATTTGTTCCTTCTTCAAAATATGGTTTTCCGTATCTAATTTTAGCTCCTTTTTCTTTAACATCTATATCATCAATATTAGTTTGAAACAGAATATGATGTGGAGAGCCCGTATTTAAGAAAGTATGATTTTTAAATTCTTTAATGGTATTAACATCAGCCATTTTTAGGCTAACTAGGTCGTTTTTAATGTTTGCTGAATGTTCACCATCAACAGCTTCAAAAGAGGTGATATTATTAATAATTTTTAATTCTTTAGCAAAAGCAACAATACATCTTCCTCCGTTGCCGCACATTGTACCTTCTTTTCCATCAGCATTAAAATAAATCATTTTAAAATCAAAATTATCTGAATTTTCTAATAAAATTAATCCGTCAGCTCCAATTCCAAATCGTCTATCACATAATTTATTAATTAAATCTATGTTGTTTTTAGGAAATGATAAAGTTCTATTATCTATCATAATAAAATCGTTTCCTGCACCTTGATATTTGTAAAAATGTATTTTCATTATTGCAAATGTACTAAATTTAGTACTAGTTTATTTTAAAATTAAAGCAGTAAAATTTAAATGTTAAAAACCGTTAAATGAGCGTTAATGAAGCGTTAAAGTGATTTTTTACTTTCAAATAAGTCCTAATTTTGAGTAGAAATTTAAAAATAAAATAAGATGAAAAAACTAGTAAGTATTGTGTTATTCTCAGCTTTAGGAGGTGCTATGACATTAAGTGCTTATAAATTATTTATTGAGAAACCTCAAGTTGTTATTGAAAAATCGATTAAAACTAATCCTGCTGTTGTTAATACAACGTATAGTAAAAATGCGGTTAAGTCATTTGAAAATACGGATTTTACAGTAGCAGCGGAAAAAACTTTAAATGCGGTTGTGCATGTAAAAAATACGTCTGTAGAAGTTGTTAGAGATCCATTTTCAGAATTCTTTTATGGACAAGGGAATGGAGTTAAAAAGTTTTCACAAGTAGGAATGGGAAGTGGCGTAATAATATCTCCAGATGGATATATAGTAACTAATAATCATGTAATTAGGAATGCTACGGAATTAGAAGTTACGTTAAATAATAAAAAAGTATATAAGGCAAAAGTAATAGGATCAGACTCTAAAAATGATATTGCTTTACTTAAAATTGATGCAACCAATTTGCCGCATATTGTATTTGGTGATTCAGATGCTGTAAAAGTAGGTGAATGGGTTTTAGCGGTTGGTAATCCTTATAATTTAACATCCACAGTAACAGCAGGAATTATTAGTGCAAAAGGTAGAGATTTAGATGGAAATGGAAGTACAGATTCTTTTTTGCAGACCGATGCAGCGGTTAACCCAGGAAATAGTGGAGGAGCTTTAGTAAATAGTAGAGGCGAATTGGTAGGTATAAATACAGCAATTTCTTCTCAAACAGGATCATTTATTGGATATTCTTTTGCAGTTCCTTCTAATATTGCTAAAAAAGTAGTAGAAGATATTATGGAGTATGGAAATGTGCAACGAGCTATGTTAGGTGTTACAGGTGGGGGAATGACCAATGAATACGCTAATAAATTGGGAATAGATTTTACAGAAGGATTTTATATTTCACTTGTAAATGATAATTCTGGAGCTAAAAAAGCGGGTTTAAAAACAGGTGATATTATTACTCAAGTTGATAATATTAAAATAACTTCATTTGCAGATTTAACAGGTTATTTAAACACAAAAAGACCAAATGATGTGGTTAATGTAACTTATTTAAGAAATGGAAATGAAAAAAACACCAATGTAAAGCTAATAAAATACACCATAAATACTGTAACGACTCTTGGTTTAGGTTTGGAAAATTTAAATAAAAAAGAATTGAATAACCTGAAAATTGATAATGGAGTAAGAATTGAAAATATTACAAATAAGGAACTGTTATATTATGGAGTTAAAAAAGGATATATTATTACCTCAATTAACAATCAAAAAGTAAATTCTGTTGATGATGTTAATAAAATTATTTCAAACAGAGATAAAGGAGAAGTTCTTTATATTGTAATGAGAAACTTAAACGGAGACCTAGAAAGATATATATTTAGGTAAACAGTTTTTCATAAGTTGATTTTTATTTAAATCCTTTTCAAATTGAAAAGGATTTTTTTTATTAACATGTGTTGCGAAAACGTTTGAAATTGGTACTTTTGCACAAAAAAACAACACAACAAAAAAATGACTTACAACAAGCTTTACGAAAAAGAAGTCTCTTTTCAAGCAAAAAGAAGAAGAGCAACAGTGGAACTAATTAGATTAATTAGTGATTTATGGTATGATGATACCGTTGAACTAGTTTTATTTAGAAATCAATTATTAGATAGAAATGTTAGTGAAATTCTTAATTTAATTGAATACGCAAGTGATTTTGTAGAAAAACCAATTTCAATTTTTGATGCCGTTGCGATTGCTAACGAAATTAAAAAACATAAGTTAGCTCCTTCTAAAATTGATTTAGGTAAATTAGTTTATGAATATCATTTAGAAGATACAAAACCAAATTTATATGAATTTGTTGAAGAAAAACTTAATGCAGCAAAAAACGAAAATGGTAATGTACCAAAAGATGTAGTTTTATTTGGCTTTGGAAGAATAGGAAGGTTATTAGCAAGAGAGTTAATGACTCGCATGGGAAAAGGTAAATTATTACGATTAAGAGCCATTGTAGTTCGCGGAGAAATAAATGAAACCGTACTAGAAAAAAGAGCTTCTTTATTGCGAAATGATTCTGTTCATGGTGATTTTCATGGAACAGTTAATATTGATGTTGCTAAAAATGCATTAATTATTAATGGGACTACGGTACATATAATTTCTTCTAAAAATCCTGAAGATATTGATTATACTTCTTATGGTATTTCCGATGCGCTTTTAATTGATAATACTGGAGCATTTAGAGATGAAGAAAGTTTAGGAAGACACTTAAAAGCAGAAGGCATTTCTAAAGTTTTATTAACCGCTCCGGGGAAAGGAATTCCAAATATTGTTTATGGAGTTAATGAAAACAAATACGATCCACAAGAAGTAAATATTTTTTCAGCAGCTTCGTGTACTACAAATGCAATTACACCAATTTTAAAAGTTATGGAGGATAATTTTGGAGTAATTCACGGACATTTAGAAACTATACATGCATACACAAACGACCAAAATTTAGTGGATAATATGCATAAAAAATACCGAAGAGGTAGAGCAGCGGCATTAAATATGGTAATTACGGAAACTGGAGCAGGAAAAGCAGTTTCAAAAGCATTACCTTCATTTGAAGGAAAACTTACATCAAGCGCAATTAGGGTTCCTGTGCCAAATGGTTCATTGGCTATTCTAAATTTACAATTAGAAAATGCAGCAAGTAAAGAAACTATAAACCAAATAATGAAAAAAAATGCGCTAGAAGGAAATTTGGTAGAACAAATTAAATATTCATTAAGTAATGAATTAGTTTCGTCAGATATTGTTGGAACATCTTCACCTGCAATTTTTGATAGTCATGCAACCATTTCAAGTAACGATGGAAAAAATGTGATTTTATATGTTTGGTATGATAATGAATATGGATACAGTCATCAAGTTATGAGATTAGCGCGTTACGTTGCACAAGTAAAAAGATTTGCTTTTTATTAATTATTAGCAACTTATGTTGCTAAAATCCATACAATTTAAAATTACCTTTGGTATATGAATTTTTCAGATGCTACCAAAGGTTTTTTATTTGCATTAATTTCTGTAATTGCAGTTTCTAATGTGTATATTTTTAGTAAAGCTGCTTTAATGGAAGTAAAAATTGCACAGTTTGGAGTGTATTGGTTTGGATTTGGATTTCTTTGGATTTTAATTTTTGCTTGGTTTAAAAAAACGTATCCAATAATTAAAGAACTTTCATTAAGAAGTTATTTAATATTAGGTGTTTTAGGGGTAAATCAAGTTGTTGGAACTTACTTTTTTTTTAAAGCAATTCACACTATTTCAAACCCTTCCATAGTTTCATTTATTGCAAACTTATCTCCAGTATTAGTATTAATTTTTAGTTTTTTAATACTAAAAGAACGATTTAATAAAATAGAATTATCAGGAATGTTATTAGTGTTAGTTGGAGCTTTTATTATTAGTTATAAAGGAAACACAAATTTAAATACGTTGTTTATAAACGGAACTCAGTTTATTTTATATTCTAGTATTTTAGGTGCAACAAATTCAGTAATTATAAAAAAGAATATAGATATTATAAACCCAATTATTTTAACAATTAGCAGAAGTTTTTTCTTATTAATATTCTCTTTAGGGCTGTTAAAACACCTAAATTTATCTTTAGATATACCAGTAACTGCGTTAAAAAATATTTTTATTGGTTCTATATTAGGGCCTTTTTTAACTGTAGTAACAGGATATATTTCCTTAAAATATATAAAGTTATCTCATAAAGCTATAATAATGAGTACCAAAGGATTGTTTGTGCTAATTGGCTCTTATTTGTATTTTGGAAACTTTCCGAAATGGTTAGCAATAATTGGTGGGTTTATTACTATTATTGGAGTTTTGCTAATAGCTTTTGGTAAAATGAAAAAGAAACAAAAAATAAAATTTATAAATACAAGTATATAAAAAAGAGACTGCATTAGCAGTCTCTTTTTAGTAATAAAATTTATTAAAAAATTAAGTGAAAATTATCTGAGTTCTGTCTCCATCACACATTTCATAAAATTGACCAATGGTAATAATATCAGAAACCTCATCTGATAAATCTTCTTTTTTTAATTTAAACATGTCTACCGCTAATTTACAAGCGTAAACTTCTCCGCCACCTGCTGTAATCATTTCTAAAAATTCATCTACTGGAGGCATATCTAAAGCTTCCATTTGTTTACGCATCATTCCAGAAACTGCAGATTCAACTCCAGGTAATCCTCCAAGCATGGTTGGAAAAGGTAATCCTCCAGGCATGCGCATTGCAGGGTTTCCTGTGGTTGCAGTATGTAAATGATTCATAGATTTTTTGGTAATACCATCTAATCCAAAAAATGTAAAAAATACTTTAGTTTCAATACCTTCCATAACAGCTCCATTTGCCATTACCAATGTTGCATAAACATCTTCTAAAGACCCTTTAGCACAAATCATGCATACTTTTTCTAAGGGTTTTTTTTCTTGATTTTCCATAATATAGAATTAATTAGTTAATAATTAAACACAACTTGTTGGTTTTGGAATTCCTGCTATTTTTGATGAAAATTTTAATGGTCCTTTAGGAAATAATTTATATAATTCTTTAATATCTACTACTCCTGATTTACCAACTTTTCTAATTGTTAATGCTTCTCCAGCTTTTGTTTTTTCGCGTAGGTAATTAAGTACTTCAAAGTGTTTGTCAGTTAGTTCAATACCTATTTCTTTTGCAATTTCTTTTGCAATTTCTTCATTCCATTGATTCATGTCTTCAAGATATCCATCATCGGTTACTTGTACTTGCACATCTGCAATTGTTTTTACTGCCATAATTTTGGTTGTTTTAATTTATAATTTTTCTTTAATAGTTACATCCTTAGATACGTTTTTCATAAATGTAATACCGTATCCAAGTGCTTTTTTCATTTCTGGGCTATTCATTTCTTTCATTACTCTCCAAATGGAGTAAGAAGGTACACTTTCAGTTTCCATACTGTTAAATGCTTTAACTGCATTTTCCATAGTTCCAAGTACTTCAGGCTGTGTCATTTCTTTTATTATAGAAAGAATAGATACTATACTGTCTGCTAATTGTCTTAGGTCTTCTGGTTTGAAACCAGTTACAACATTATCTAAAATTGGACCTAATTCTCTAAAGAATTCAAAGTATCCTTTTTGGTTGTATAATTGTAATTGTTTAGTAAAGTCTATAATAACTTCATTTGCTATTGGACCAGCTTCTTTACTAAAGTCAAAAGCCATTTCAAAAAGATTCATAACTGTTTTAAAATTACCAATGTTTTTTAGCATAGTAACTACTAAATCAGTTAATTCAGATGGTTCAATATTAATTTGTCTTTTGTCAAGTTCATCTACAGCATTATCGTAAACATCTTTACCAATAATACTTAAATCACTTACTAAATCTTCAATAACTAAAGTATCTTTTCTTTGTTGCTGAACATGGCCTAGAATTAAATCTAGTTTTTTGTCAAGCGCATCTATTTGCGATTGTATATTTTTATCTTCCATTACAAATCACTATTTAGATTAAACTCGTTGTTTTCCAGCCATTGTCATATCTGCTTCAATAGGTAATTCTTTACCTTTAATTAAAATATGCCAATAAATCCATCTAAATAATACTTTTCCATAATGATTCATTTTGGTGTTTTTTAATAAACCAAATGGACCAATTCCAGGTAAAGGGAAAGTTCCAGGAAGTGGCTCAGTGTCATAATTAAAATCGATTAAGGCCCCTTTGCCATAACCGGTTTCAATATAACAGTTAGCGTGACCATCAAATTTTGCAGGTAATGCTCTTCCTTCCATAGCTGCAAGAAGGTTTTCCATTAAAATCTCTCCGGCAAAATGCGCTACAGAACCTGCTTTTGAAGTAGGGATATTAGCAGCATCACCAATAACAAAAATATTTTCGAATTGTTCAGATTGTAAAGTGAATTTATTGGTTTTTACGTAATTCATATCATCACCTAAGCCACTTCGTTCAATCATATCCGATCCCATATTTACAGGAACAATAGTTAATATATCAAATGGTATTTCACGTTCGTCATATGAAACAATCTTTTTGTTTTCATTGTCAACGTGTTCCAAGTAAAAATCAGGAACTACCTTAATATTTTTTTCTTCCAATAATTCGCCTAACATTTTTGATGCCACTGGTTTTGTAAATGCACCAGACATTAAAGTAACGTATGTAATATTTACTTTGTCTCTAATTCCTCTTTTTGCAAAATAAGCTTCTGCTAAACAAACAAACTCAATAGGAGCAACTGGGCATTTATAAGGTAGCTCTGGAATACACATTACTAAATCACCACCTTCAAAGTTTTTTAATCTTTGGTGTAAAGCTAAAGCTCCTTCTATTGTGTAGAAATCAAAGATATCTTTGTACCATAATTTATCTTTTAATCCTGTAGTTTCAGATGGTCGTGTTTGTGTACCAGTTGCTATAATTAAGTAATCATAATTTAACACTTTTCCTCCATCTAAATATACTTTATTTTCTTCTCCAACTATTTTATCAATTGGGCTAAATATTACCTCAACTCCAGCAGGGAAAAAATCGTATTTTGGTTTAGTTACATCTTGTTTATTATAAATTCCAAAAGGGATAAATAAAAAACCTGGCTGATAATAATGGGTCTTATATTGATCAACTATAGTTACTTTCCACTCTTCTTTGTCAAGCTCTTTATATAATTTATTGAGCATCATTGTACCTGCAGTTCCTGCACCTAATATCAGTAAGTTTTTCATTTTATGTGTTTTATTAATTATTAAGTTTTAATTATGATGTAAAGTTACTTAAGTTACATATTAATGTTTATGATAATTGTCAGTTAGTATTGTAACGTAAGTTACATTTGTATTAACGTAATTTAGCTGTTATTATTTGCAATAAACCTAGGATTTAACACAAAATTAGGATAGTTGATTTTCAAAAAATATGATTACTTTTAGCATTGAAAATTATTGAAATGATAGAAGAGTTAGAACATCAGATTAAGCAACTTAGAGAAGAGCTAAATACGCATAATTATAATTATTATGTTTTAGATAATCCAACAATATCCGATCGTGAGTTTGATTTAAAGTTGAAAGAATTAGAAAAACTAGAGATTGAAAATCCTCAGTTTTTTGACCCTAATTCTCCAACACAAAGAGTGGGAGGAGAGATTACTAAAAATTTTAAAACAGTTGTTCATAAAAATAGAATGTATTCTTTAGCAAATTCTTACTCCTTAGAAGATTTAAATGATTGGGAAACTAGAATTAGAAAATTGATAGATGATGATGTTTTAGAATATACTTGTGAACTTAAATATGATGGAGCTTCTATCAATTTAGTTTATGAAAATGGAGTTTTAGTGCAAGCTGAAACTCGTGGAGATGGTTTTCAAGGAGATGATGTAACTACAAATGTTAAAACTATTAAATCTATTCCATTAGTATTAAAATCAGAATTTGTACCTAATTTTGAGATACGAGGTGAAATTATTTTGCCTTTAAGCGGTTTTAATAAAATGAATAAGGAAAAAGTAGAAGCAGGAGAAGATCCGTTTAGTAATCCAAGAAATACAGCAAGTGGAAGTTTAAAAATGCAAGATAGTGCTGAAGTTGCAAAAAGACCTTTAGATTGTTTGCTTTATCAAATTGTAGGAAATAAATTACCTTTTAAAACGCACTTTGAAGCATTAAATGAAGCAAAAAATGCAGGATTTAAAGTACCTGATACAATGGTAGTATGTAAAAATATGGATGCTGTTTTTCAATTTATTAATACTTGGGAAGAAAAAAGACATCATTTACCATACGAAACGGATGGAGTTGTTATTAAAGTAAATAATTTAGCGCAACAAGAAGAATTAGGTTTTACTGCGAAATCACCTCGTTGGGCTATTGCATATAAATTTAAAGCAGAACAAGAAAGTACTATTTTAAATGAAATTACTTACCAAGTTGGAAGAACAGGAGCAATTACACCAGTTGCAAACTTAAAACCAGTACAATTAGCAGGAACTATTGTAAAAAGAGCATCTTTACATAATGCAGATCAAATTGCAAAATTAGATGTAAGAGTTGGAGATACTGTTTATGTTGAAAAAGGTGGAGAAATTATACCTAAAATTGTTGGAGTAGATTTAAGTAAAAGACCATTGAATTCAGTTTCAACAGAATACATTACTCATTGCCCAGATTGTAATACAGAATTGATTAGAACAGAAGGAGATGCCAAACATTATTGTCCTAATTATTATGGCTGTCCAACTCAGATTACAGGCAGAATTCAACATTTTATAAGTAGAAAAGCAATGAATATTGATGGTTTAGGAGCAGAAACCATTGAATTATTGTTTAAAGAAGGCTTAATTAAAAATTATGCCGATTTATATGAATTAAAAGCTTCTCAAATAATTCCATTAGAAAGAATGGCAGAAAAATCTGCAGAAAATATAATTTCAGGAATTGAAGCATCAAAAAAGGTACCTTTTGAAAAAGTTTTATTTGCTTTAGGGATTAGATTTGTTGGGGAAACCGTTGCTAAAAAATTGGCAAAAGCTTTTAAATCTATTGAAATTTTAAGTAAAGCATCTTTTGAAGAATTAATAAATGTAGATGAGATTGGAGATAAGATAGCAGAAAGTGTTCTCGAATTTTTTAAAAATGAATTGAATACTGAATTAATAGATCGATTAAAACAATATGGTGTTCAACTTAAACTAAATGAGGAAACACTTAAAAATATAACCAATAAATTAGAAGCTAAAATTTTTGTAGTTTCAGGTGTTTTTGAAAAATTTAGCCGTAACGAATTAAAAAAATCAATTGAAGATAATGGCGGAAAAGTTTCCAGCTCTATTTCTAAAAAAACAAATTTTATTATTGCTGGGGATAAAATGGGCCCAAGCAAAAAGGAAAAAGCAAATACACTAGGTATTTCAATTATTACAGAAGAAGATTATTTACAAATGATTAATTAAAAATTTACAATAATACGGTTACGTCTTATAGTAATTTTTCCTTCATTTTCTAATTGTTTTAGCATACGAGAAACTACAACTCTAGAAGTGTTTAAATCATCTGCAATTTCTTGATGAGTTATTTTTAAAACACTGTCTTTCATTATTTTAACTTTGTCAGATAAAAATTTATATAGTCTGTCGTCTAATTTCATAAAAGCTAAACTATCAATTGCTTCAACCATTTCAATTAGTCGCATATGATAACTGTCAATAATAAAATGGCGCCAAGTTTCATATTTTTTAAGCCATTCATCAATTTTATTTACAGGAATAAAAATAGCTTCTGTATTTTTTTCTGTATTAGCTTTTAAAATACTTTTCCTTCTGTTAATGCAATTTACAAAGGAAACAGCACAAGTATCTCCTTTTTCTAAAAAGTACAATGTAATTTCTTCCCCATTTCTATCTTCTCTAACTACTTTAACAGCTCCATTTAAAATTAGAGGAATATGGGTCATATTATCTCCAATATTAATTATTAACTCGCCACTTTTTAGAGATTTGTAGGCTCCTAATTCACAAATTTCATTAATTAATTCTTTTTCAAAGATGTGTGAATAATAATCATTTAATTTTTCTTTAAGGAATGCTTTATCATTTATCATTTGTGCTAAATTACAGATTTATACAAAGATACAATATAACAAAAAAAAACTCCTGACAAATGTCAAGAGTTTTTAAGGATTCAAATAATTATTACCACTTTATTTGGATTTGAGCTAATAACATATCATTATCTACATTTATATAGGTTTCAATATGTGCTTGGTAATTTAATTGAATACGTACTTTATCATTTATAAAATAGTTTGCACCAATTGTCATCATTTCTTGATATCCAATTTTTTTAACATCAATATTTGGGTCAAAATATTCATACTTAAATACTGGTTGTACTTTCCATTTAGTATCGTATGAAACCATTATATAAGCACCATCTCTTTTTTCTCCTAACTCAACTGGTTCAGATCCACAACCTCCACCAGCTGCTCGATTATAATCACCTTCATCATAAATATATTCACCTTGAATTTTGAAGTTATTTAATTTTAAGGCCATTTCAGCACCATAAGTTGTTCTAGTATCATCATTGTTATTAGGATAACCATATCTAAAACTACCACCTATAGTCATAAAGTCAAAAAGTTTATAAGATACTCTACCAATAATATCTTTTTTCGAATTATTATCTACCACGTTTAAACCTCTACCATTCATTAATGCAACAGCATAATTAAATTTAGTGTATTTATTACCTCCTAAAATAATTAAACCGAAGTCACGTTGTGGAGCAACTAATTGATCGGAAACAATTGATCTATCAATAGTTGTTAAGTTATTACAAGGTGTATTTACCTCTAAACCAAATGGTTGCTTGAACGAACCTACAGAAATTTTTGCCCAGTTATATTTTTTATAGGTTACAAATGCATCCATTAAATATGCACTTCCAACACCACCAATAAATGGACTAGCTTCTAACATAAAGTAATAAGAAAAATCATTATCTATATTTCCTCGTACACCAATTCTTGCCCTTTTAAATTTTAAGGTATTTTCATTGATGTCATTAAAAGTGTAATCGTATTGAGTTTGTAAGTAACCAAAAATTTTAATTTTTGGGGCAGCTCCATCTTTATCAGTTACTGGATCATCTCCGTCACATCCTTGTGCATAGGTTAAATTCAGTTGAAATAGGATTGCTATAACTAATGATATATATATTTTAATTTTCATTGTTGTAATATTTAAATTTGAATTAATTTACTAATGGTAAATCTTTTGGAACAGATGAGGTCCATTTGTTAGAAACCCATGCATCATTAGAATTATAAAATCCATTCATACCAAATTTGATACTATAAGCATCATAACCTAAAACTCTTAAACAAGCTGTAATAACGGCTGAAGTTTGTCCAGTATAACAATATGTTGCAACCTTTGCATTAGCACCAGGATCTAATCCTAAATAACTATTATCAGATAATAATAACGGATTAATTCTATATGCATTAGCAACATGACCAAATGCTTGGTAATCTGTAGCGTTGAAATAATTATTAATAAAATATTGAGATGGTGAAGCTAAAACATCAGCAGTACTAACACCTTTAAATCCGTCAGCAACAACTTGTTCAACTCTTTCTTTTAAAATCTGAGCACCATCTGTTGAAAAACTAGTAATAGTTGGGCTTGAGAACACTAAATTTGCAGGAGCAGTTGAATAGGTCCAGTTAGCATTACCATCTGCTGGGTCACCAATATTACTGTTCCAAGAACCAGCAGTAGAAGAGTTCCAACCAGACATTCCCCATTTTAATGCTTGAGTATTGCTGTAACCATATAATCGTAAAAGTGCAGTTCCATAACAAGCTGTTTGACCAGTATAACATACAACTAAAATTGGTTTACTTCCAGCATTTGTTGCTTCTGTTAAAATATTTGAAAAAACTACATTTTTTGCACCTTCAATATGACCGTTAGCAAAGTCAGTGGCACTTCTAATATCCATGATGTAATATTTAGCTAAAAAAGCATCTAAATCTGCTGCATCAGGAGCTGCAACTACAAATTTTACACCATCAGGACTTGATAATATGTTATTTAAATCTAAATTATTTGTAGTCATGTAATCTTTCATCAATGTAAAAGATGGTGTTGAGGTTTCGGTAATATCGTCACCTCTATCACAAGAGGTTAGAAATAATGTTGGAATTAATAATAATCCGATTAGATACAATGATATTTTTTTCATGATTTTAATTTTAAGGTATTTATAGTTTATTTGAATTAATGTTCTATTCTATTACTGGAAACATGTTAATTTCTTTTTTAGAAAATGCATTCCAGTTTTTTGCTTTTAATTGGCTATTCATAAAGCTATTTTCTCCGTATGCAACATTTCCAGTATCGTATCCTAAAATGCTTAAGTATGCAACCATTTTTGCTGCATTTTGACCAGTTTGGCAGTAAAGAGCAAGTTTTTTATTGGTTGGTAACGTATTTAAGTTGGTATTTAGTTGGAATGAACTTGCTGGTTGGTATTCTTTTGCTCCAGGAATGTGTCCATTTTTATAATTTTCAGAATTAGTATAACTAATTACATAGTAGTTGCTAGGATTTGCAAAAACATCGGCAGATTTAATAATATGTTCTCTGTATGGTGTTGCAAATGCTTTTAGTAATTTTGTTCTTAAAATTGATTTTGCATCTGATTTACCTGTTTCTAAATTAGGATATGAATCATTTGCTACAACAGAATTTTCTTTGGTTTCTAATTTTGAAGCAAAAGAGTTTTTAATATTTTTTAACCAAGAATTTTCAGCAAAATCTACTCGCCAAGAACTCATCCCCCATTTCATGCTATATACATTATTATAGCCAGCAATTCTTAACAGACTTGTGTAGTATGAAGCGGATTGACCAGAGTAGCATATAACTACAATTTTATCAAAGTTGTTAGGTGTAATTTTTGTTTCAAAATAGTTAAGTAAATTTTCAGCTTTTACATTGTGAGCATTTTTAATGTGTCCGTATTCGAACCAGCTTTCGCTTCTAATATCAATAATATGATATTTTAAATTTTTAATATTTTTTTTAACTTCATCAGCACTAATTAAAGTGTTCTCTGTAATACTTTTAAATCTTCCTTGAGCTTCTAAATAATTGACTAGAGTTTCAAATTCAGAAGACGTTTTTGTGTTAGGAATAGAATCTTTTTGTATGGTTGTAAAACTGCTTAAAGCTAGAGTTACAAATAAGATTGCGAATGCATATGTTGCTACTTTTTTCATTTTTATTGTTTTTTAATGAAACATTTTTATGTTAATAATTACCATAAAATTAGTAGCCAAATCACATTTTTAACCTGACTTTTGTCATTTTACTTACAATAAATATTTAGTCTGTGTAGTAACAAATGTTACAATTTAACTACCTGAAAATCAGCAATATAAATATGATAAAAAGATTAAATTATCTTTATATAGCTAAAATGAAAATAAATTAAATGAAAAGTAGACAATAGGTAAAAAGTAAAAAGTCAGTTTAAATGCTTAAACTGACTTTTTTTGTGTTTAATGGAGAAAATTTAGCAGCCTCCTTCAGCCACTTTCTTTTTCTTTTTTGCTAATTTAATTACTCTTTTAGGAGTAACTTTTTTAACTTCAATTTTACCTGAAGTTGCTTTTTTCATATAAGCAGCATAATCTAATTGTGCTTTTTCTATTGGAAAATCACTTATAGAAAAGGTGTTGTGAATATAGTTTGTTTTTATGCTCAATAATTTAACATTTTTAATGCCTAATTGAGTTAATAACATCCAAGCTCCACTTGCTTCACCAGGTTCTGCACCATATAAAACTATAGTTTTATTTTCTTTTTCTAAATCTAAAATATATTCTTTATTTTTAGGATCTAAAAGATCTGGAGTATAAATATTTTTAGCATTTTTTATATGGCCTTTGCTATATTCAAATGGACTTCTAACATCAATAAAAGCCATATTACTTACTGAAGCAGTATCAATACTAGATTTTGAAATAATATAATCTTGTGAAACTATTGGGTTTAGAGTTAATGTTTTATCGTTTTTAAAAACATTAGCAGCTTTTTTAAAGCTTAATAAACCAATAAGTACTACTAAAATAATTATTACTGCTGAAAATGAAATTCTTTTTGTTCTTTCTAATTCTTTCATGATTTTAAACTATTAAAATTTATATTAGCAGCCACCTTCAGCAACTTTCTTTTTCTTTTTAGCAAGTTTAATTACCCTTTTAGGTTTAACTTTAGGCGCAGTATTAGTTTTGTTTCCAACACCAAAATACATGGCCGCTGCTTTTCTAAAATTATAATCTTTAAATGCTAATTCAGAGTCTGTTTCAGTAGGTTCTTTAGGATTAATTATAGTATTAAACCATTCATTTAAACCACCTTTTAAAACATAAATATTTTTATATCCCATTCTATTACATAATTGCCATGCTTGATCGGCATAAAAATTATCGTTAGAATATAAAACTACATCAAATGCATCTTGATTTAAATATGATTCAGAATCTGAAGATAACACTTTAGCTAAAGGAATATTTATAGCATTAGGTAAACTAAATGCATCAAACGCTTCTTTTTTACGAACATCAATCAACAAAAGATTAGGATCTTGTTTAATAATTTTATCAGCAACTTGGTCTGTTGTAACGTAACGTTCCGTACTCATTATATTAACTAAAAAGTTTTCTGGTTTTATCCCTACATTTTTTTGATATTTAGGTAATAAAACTAGTCCTGCAGCTAATAATATAAGTATTCCCGCAAGTACTTTGTACTCCGTTTTTATAATTATTTTTTTTACTTTATACGTATTTGACATAATATATTTTTTAATAGAATACTTTTTTTACTCGTTTTCTAATCATATCGACAAGGAAAAACAAAATAACTGCAGTTACGGTAAATAGGAATATAAACCAGTAAGGGTTTACTCCTAAAGAGTCAACTAATGTTATGTGTCCTAAATAAGCTCCGTCAAAGTAAGGCTCAAGGAATGAAAAGAATTCAGAGAAAATTAATACTCCAATCATAATTCCTAATCCATAAGCCATAGCATCAATTTTACCAATGGCTACAGCACAAAGACTTGTTCCTGGGCAAAAACCACCCATAACAAAACCTATACCCATAATAATTCCGCCGCCAATTGCTCCGTATAAATAGGTTGGATGAATATATAATTGTCCAACATTAATTAATCCTAAATAATCCATATAATAAATACCTATAAGCGAAACTATCGCCGCAGTAAAAAACACTTTAAGTACAACAAAATCGTACCCGTAAAATAGTCCAGCTAATTTTCTTGAAGAAGAAAAACCAGAGGATTCTAAAATATATCCAAAGACAATACCAATTAATATTGCTATTACGAAATTCCACTCAAATGGAATAACACCGTTAGGAATTAATGGTCCCATAATTTTTTAATTTTTTTTAATTTAAATCCAGAATTTTCTAAAGAAGTAAGCGAATGCAAATGCACTACCAAAAATCGCCAGCACAGTTATAAAACCGCCTGTTGATAATACAGCCATACCACTTAATCCGGCACCACTGGTACATCCTCTAGCTATTTGAGCTCCAAACCCAAATAAAGTTCCACCAATTAAGGCTACTATTATTCTTGTTTTACTTGTTATTTTTGGAGAGTGTTGCACAAAAAATTTCAATCTACCGCTTATTGCACCAGAAATAAAACCTCCAATTAAAATACCTAAAGCTTCAAAAACTAACCAAGTATTCATAGGAGAGTCTCCTTCTTTTATAAATCTATCATAATATGCGTTGCTTTCTGCGTGTACAGGAGCTATATCATCTACTATAGTTACAACGGAGCTTTTAAATGCACCACTAGCACCCAATCCTCTTCCTGTAATATAGAATGTAAAAACTATTAATAAACCAAGTAGCAAGCCTCCAAAATATGGATTCCAATATACATGTTTATTTTCTTCAATATGTATTTTCATTTTTTATTATTTTAATATAAATATCTAGTTAATTGACCTGCATTTACCATTACTATTCTAAAAATTAATCCACCAATTAAGATTAGCATAGCTGGTGCAATAATAGGAACTTTAAATCCTAAAATTTCAGTTAACTCTAAAACAAATGGTACTATAAGTCCAAGTATAATAACAAATACAAAAAACATTACAGTATAGGAACCTCCAATTAATATTTGCATTGCTTCTAATTGAACTTGTGAACCAGCATACATTCCCATAAACATATGAACAATTAAAGCTAGTTCAATAAAAATAAGAGCTAAATCTATTTTACTAATTAATGTTCTCTCAAAATGACTTTTAGTAAACAACAATATTGCTGCTGCACCTGTTGATAAACCTGAAGTTAAAAATAAAGGTCCTAATATAGAATTATTCCATAGAGGTCTGGCATTAAATGCCGATAATAAAATACCTGTATAAATTCCTAATATTAGAGATAATGGAATTAAAGCAATTGCCATTGTTTTTCTATTTTTAATTAAGAATTTTTCAAATGTATTTAAAAATTTCAATCTTTTAAAGGTTTGTAATTTAGCTTCTAATTTTGGATATGTTTCTCTATAATAGCTAAATACCCATAATATAGAAAGAGGGGTGATAATTAAAAGTACCCATGCTCCCCAAGACATTGGAGAGGTTATTCTAACTGTGGTGTATAATTGCCAAAAATAAAGTTTGTGCGATAAATCAAAAAATAGCGCAGCTAAACCAACTATTAATGCTATAGGAGCTATAATTGTTGCATATTTTACAGTTGCTTGCATTTCATTTTCTTTTTTAAGAAGATAAAACAATGCTGTAAAAAATAAGATTCCTGCAGCTAAACCACCTAAAAATAAATATAAGGATATTTCCCAATGCCAAATTTCTAAATTTGGATCAATTTTAGGTAAATGTCGTCCACTAACGAAAATTTCTTCTTGCATAATAATATTTTATTTAATTAAATAATATACGTTTGGACTTGTTCCTGCTTCAGGTGCCAAAACTTTATGTTTTCTAGTTTTTAGTAATTCAGAAACCTCACTTGTTGGGTCATCTAAATCTCCAAAATACATACATTTTGTAGGACAAACTTCTACACAGGCAGGGTTTTGACCTTTTTCTAATCGGTGATGACAGAATGTACACTTATCTACGTATCCATCAGGATGTTGATAACGAGCATCGTAAGGACATGATTCTATACATGCACCACAACCAATACATTCATCTTCTGTAACTAATACAATTCCTCCTTCAGCAATATGACTTGCTCCAGTTGGGCAACAACGTACACAAGGTGCGTTATCACAATGGTTACAACGTTCTGATTTTAATTCTAATTCTACTTTTGGATAAGCGCCATCAACAGTTTCTGTGACCCAATCTCTACAATATCCTAATGGAACATTGTTTTCGGTTTGGCAAGCCACAACACAATCACTACAACCAACACACTTTAATGTGTCTATAACCATTGCATATCTCATACTTTACTATTTTTATATGGGTCTTCAGTTAATATTTTTACAAAATTACCTCTAAGTCCTGTTCCTCCCATTAATGGGTCAACTGCTACTTTAGTTATCATACGTGTATCGCTAATACCTTTTCCAAAGGCTCTAGATAATTTTTTATTGTTATGTCCAAATCCATGGTACATATATACAGAATCCCAACGAATTCTTTCCGTAACTCTAACTTTTATTGAAAAAGTTGAATCAACTCCATCTTGATTTTGTAACCAAACGGTTTGATCGTTTTTTAAACCTAACATTCTTGCTACTTTAGGATTTACCCATAGTTTATTGGTGTCTTTAAGAGCACTTAAATTAGGATTATTAATAGTTCTACTAAATGTGTGCATAGGAGATCTACCATAAATTAATCGATAAAAACCTTGTGGTGGTTCAGGATGTTGTTTGTATACAGGCATTGGATCAAATCCTTTTGAAGCTAATTCATCAGAATAAAATTCAATTTTACCACTGTTTGTTGCAAATTCAAAATCTTCACCGTCTTCCATATATAAAGGTGTTTTTCTTTCGAATTTTTTAACACCTAATCTTTTCATTTCTTCTAATGATGAACCAACTTGTTCTAATTGCCATTTAATTACATCTTCATAATCGTTATAATTAAAGTATTCTTGCAATCCAAGTCTTTCTCCTAATTGTTTACTTATCCACCAAGCAGCCTTTGAATCATATTTAGGTTTTGCTACTGGATATCTTAGTGCAAGAGAAGGTTCTCTTTTTGCAGCATTTCTAATTCCATCGTAACGTTCTAAATACGTACATTCTGGTAAAACTACATCTGCATAACCTGTTATTTCCATTGGCATAGTATCTACAACAGCAATAAAATCAACAGCATCCATAGCTTTTAAAATCACGTCACGTTCTGGAATCGTATTTATTAAATTAGTACCAGCAATGATCCATGCTTTAATAGGATATTTTTCATTTTCACCTTCACCTGGAATAGATGCTTTAATTAATTCAGAAGTAATTCCCATTTCTGCGTAAGGATATTTCTCTCCAATTTCTTCCCATCCCCATTTTGGTTTTGGATAAGCTGGATGAGGGAATTTTGGAAGACTTACTTTTTCTTTAAAGTAGAATCCACCTCTTTTACCCCATGAACCAAGTAAACCATTAAGCATGGCTATAGCTCTTTCTCTTTGAGAATCATCTCCATACCAAACAACGTGGCGACCTGGGTGAATAATTACAGAAGGAGCAGCTGCAGCCATTAATCGGGCAGTTTCTCTAATTTGTTCTGGTTTTATTGTTGTAATACCATAAGCCCATTCAGGAGTAAATTCTTTAACGTGTGCTTTTAATTCTTTAAAACCATAGCCATATTTTTCAATATATGCTTCGTCGTATAATTTTTCTTCAATAATAACATTCATCCAAGCGAGTAATAATGCTATATCAGTAGCTGGTTTAATAGCTAACCAATGTTGTGATTTACTTGCTGCAGTTGAAAGTCTTGGATCTACAGTTATAATAGTAGCATTATTATCTATGGCGTCAGACATTTCTTGCACTTGTGAGTTGTGCATGTTTTCACCGATATGAGAACCAATTAAAACTAAACATTTAGTATCTCTAATATCAGTTGGTTCAGGAGAACCAATCCAAGATCCAAGTGTTAAAGCAAATCCAGTTTCTCTAGGGCCTCTACATTGAGCATAAGCAGGTTCCGCAATTGTATCGGAGCCATATGCTTTAAAAAGATGTTCTAAGTGACTTCCTGGAGAACCATGTTTTAATAATGCAAAACTTTCAGCGCCATATTTAGATTTTACATCTTTCATTTTTGATGCAATTAAATCTAAAGCTTCTTCCCAAGTTGCTTTTCTAAAAGTTTGTTTACCATCAACTGTAGTTCTAATTAATGGTGTTTTTAAACGATCTTCATCATTGTACATTCCAACTCCACCTGTACCTCTTGGGCACAAACGACCGTGACAATGTGGATCAGTTTCATTTCCTTTAATTTTAATAATTTCTCCGTCATTATCGGTATATGCCCATGCGGCACATTTCCAAAAACAAACTTCGCAGTATGTAGCAGTTTTATTAAATTCTCCAGCAATATTTTGTTTTACTAACCCTTCTAAATAAGTGTTAGCGCCAAACATTTTAAGTGCTGAAGTTGAAGCTGCTACACCTCCTAAGCCTAGGGCAGAAATTTTAATAAATTTTCTTCTTGATGTAGTCATAAGTATATTTATATTTACTGGTGTAAAGTTATTTACAAACCGAGTATTTGCATATGACAAATATCATATTTTAAAATTTGGAAAGTAACTAAAGTTACGTAATCGTTTGAGAATCAAAATATTATATGTTACTTAAGTTGCACAAAAGAGGTAATAGCTTGATAGATTGACAACTAAAAAATAATCTGTTTTACAAATTATAAAATATTAAATAGTTTAATTGTGTAAATTTGTACAATTAATTTTTTTATGAGGATAAAATACTTAAAAATCAGTTTTTTTTTGGTGATTTTAATTGCAATCACTCTCTTTTTTTTATTTCGGAACACTGATGATTTTAGTGATATAATAAATGGACCTAAAGAAAACTATACAGAGATTTCTGCTAAAGAGACAAATTCCGAATCTTGTTTACAATGTCATCAAAATACAACAGGTTATTCAGCTTATCATAATCCTGAATTAATTGGATGTACAAGTTGCCATTTAGGAAATAAAACAGCATCAAATAAAGAAGTGGCTCATAAAGGAATGATTTTAATTCCGGGTAATTTAGTGGATGCCGAAAAAACTTGTGGAAAATGTCATCAAGAAGAATTAAAAAAAATTAATAATTCTTTAATGACTACTAATAGTGGTTTAGTTGCTGTAGATAAATATATATTTGGAGAAGCAGATTCACCTAACTATCATTACCATATTAAAGATATTAAAAATTCTGCGGCAGATAAACATATTAGAGATTTATGTGCTAATTGCCATTTGGGAGCAGAAAAGAAAGATTATGGAGCTATTACAAATATAAATAGAGGAGGAGGCTGTAATGCTTGTCATTTAAATTACACGGATAAATCTAAAGCTGATTTGAAAAATTATTTGAGTTCTAATAAAAAAGAATTGCCAAAATTTCATCCATCAACAGATGTGTTTATAACAGATAATCATTGTTTTGGTTGTCATAGTAGATCTAGTAGAATTTCTACCAATTATGAAGGTTGGCAAGAAACATTATTAAATGTAGATTCCTTAAAAAATAATCATAATTACAGAGTTTTAGAAGGAAATAGAGTGTATACTAAAAAACAAGAAGATGTGCATCATGCAAAAGGTATGCTTTGTATTGATTGTCATTCTTCGCATGAAGTAATGGGTGATGGTAAACAATATGCTCATGAAGAAGATGCTGTTAAATTACAGTGTGCAGATTGTCATTTTAGTAAAAAACCTAAACCTACAACTATTCCTTACGATTCCTTAGATGTGGAAAGTTTAAAAGTGTTTTTACATAGAAATTATTCTCATCAAAATGATAGAATTTTAGTTGCAAAAAAAGATAAACATCCTTTGGTTAATACTTTTGTTGATTCGTTAGGAAATGCATTTTTAATTGGTAAAGGCGATGGTAAATTACATAAATTATCCCCTAGACCAGAAGTTTGTTCAAGAGATAAAGTGCATTCAGATGTTAGCTGTTCCAGTTGTCACTCATCTTGGACTTCACGTTGTATAGGTTGTCATACAGGATTTGATAAAAATGAACCAAGAGCCTTCGATTTATTAGACAAAAAATATGGTAAAGGTCAATGGAAAGAATATGTTGCTGAATTTTCATCCTCTTTACCAGCTATGGGAGTTAAAGTGTCTAAAAATAAAAAATTAATAGAACCAGCAATTCCTGGTATGATTTTAACTATTGATAAAGGAAGTTACGCAGGTAAACCTGAAGGAGAAGATGTTTCGTTTCATAGATTGTATGCTCCAAACTCGCCACATACAACTACAAAACAAGTAAGAGATTGTAAATCGTGCCATACTAATTCAGCAGCAATTGGTTATGGCAATGGAGAATTGACTTACGATATAAAAAATGGAATTGGCATATGGAGTTTTTCACCAGATTACGCTTTAAATAAAAATGATAGTTTACCTGAAGATGCTTGGATTCCATTTTTAAAACAAGTTGATAAAAAAGTGATAAACTCAACAAGGTTAGATTTTAGACCTTTTACTGTTAAAGAACAAAAGCAAATTTTAACTGTTGGAGCTTGTTTGCAATGTCATCAAGGAAATTCTAAAATAATGCAAGAGAGTTTAGTGAAGGGAATTAAACCTTTATTAAAAAAAATAAATAAAAAAAGATGTATATTACCTGCTTGGAAATAATCTTTTTTTATGAATAAAATTAAATTAACTTTTTTGCTCTTTCTTTTTGCTTCCGTAATGGATATAATTGGAATTATTTTAAAAACACCAATGCTTATTTATGTTTTTAAACCTTTAATTATAATAGCCCTATTATTTCTATATGTTTTTTCTTTACCTAAAAGGTTAAAATGGTATGTTATAGCTTTAGAATTTTCTTTTTTTGGAGATGTTTTATTAATGTTTTCAGGAAAATTATTTTTTATGGCAGGTTTATTATCTTTTTTAATGGCGCATATTTTATTTATCAAAATTGTTATAAATCAAATTAAAAAGACTTCCATTTTAAAAGTAATTATAGCAAGTGTACCATTTTTGATGTTATTTTTAGGACTTATGTTTGTTCTAAGAAATTCATTAAATGAATTGTTAATCCCAGTAATAATTTATGGATTAACTATTTCTACTTTTGGGGTAGTTTCTTTAATAAATTACTTGCAAAAGAAATCGGTAAAATCATTTTTGATGCTTGTTGGAGCAGTCGTTTTTATTACCTCCGATTCCTTATTAGCTATAAATAAGTTTTACAACCCAAATAAAATTTTTGAAGTATTAATTATGGTAACTTATATTGTTGCTCAATATTTAATTTTTAAATCTATGGTTTTAAGTCCTAAAAAGGTGAAAAGTTAGTTAATTTCAATTTGATATTGTAAAACAATCATTCCTTTTCGTTCATCTACTTTCAGATTATTATTAATATTTTGAAACACAGGTCTGTTTTCATAATTTAAACTAAGTTTATTACTATGGCCATTTATATAATAATTTACACCTAAATTGTAAACTATCATATTATCTTTTAATGCTTCAAAGTTCGAATACTGAACTGCTATATTTGGTTGAAATTGATGGTTGTTTTTATCTTTACTTAATAAGTACCCAAATTGAAAAAACACAGTGTTTCCAGTTCCCATCATAGGAAAATGATTACCACTTCCGTTAAAAGATGTTCCGCCAGTAGTAACATCATTTACGCCAACGTTTCTTATGTAGTTTGGACCAAAATCGGTATTAAAATATCCTAAGTAGGTAGTAATAGCTGTTCCTTTTTCTTTATTTAAAGGAGTGTCATAAAAAACATCTATTGCCCAATTTTTGAAATCGTAAAACTTTTCTACATTATTTATTAATTGAGAAGTCATTTTTGGTTGATTCATAAACCCAACACCAATATTAAAAACTTGTTTTTTACCTAAATATGTTCCTATTTTATCACTATAAGCTGAGGTATTATTTTCAGGCTCTAAAAATTCATATTTTAAATATCCAGAAACTCTTTTACGTGGTTTGTTTATTGCATAATCTACAACACCTTCTTTTGCATTAACTCCATATTGAACGGAATTTTTTAAGGCAAATCTATAATCTATTTTACCAATTTTACCTTTTGCCCAAATTCCTAAACTTCGAGCATGATCATCATTTTTATTAACGGTTAGTAAATTAAATCCAGGAGCATCTAAAGTCATTAGTGACTTTGTACTTCTAACATTCCAACGGCTAAGTCCTTCCCAACCAGATTCTCCAAAACCAATTCCAAATGCTTTAGAAAATTGATAAACAGCATATAAGTCAATTATTTTTAAGGTAAAGTTTTTTTCAGTTTGCTGGTTTATATTATTTCCACCAAATACAGCTGCTGCATACAATTTTGGAGTTACTTGTGAACTAATACTCATTCGAATTCTTCGAACAGAAAAATCCATAACATTATTAGTTATTTCTCCATTAATCTCTGAATTCGGATTAGTATCATAATATCGAGCCCATAATTGCATTCTTGCAGATGCTTTTATGTAGGTTTCTCCAGATTTATCTAGATTTAATTTTAGTTTGTTTTGTTGAGAAAAGCTTATTTGAAAAAATAAAACGAAAGTAAAAGATAGTATGAAATTATTTTTCATGATGTTAACGGAATAATATAAAAAAGAGCAAATTTACTACTAAAAATATGGATAACAAGTAATTTTATGGAAGAAGATAAAGTTATTTTGGTAAGGTAGAAATTGTTTGATTTGCCCAAATAGGAAATTCATTTAAATTTATGTGAAAAATAATTTTTCCTAATGTTAAAGTAGCAACTGATATTACAATAATTGCTACTAGATTTATAAAAAAACCAACTTTAATCATTTCAATCATTTTTATTTTTCCTGAACCAAATATAATAGCGTTTGGAGGGGTTGCTATTGGAAACATAAAAGCCATGCTTGCAGCTAAAGTTATAGGTAACATAAACAACAAAGGGTTAATTTTGAGTTGAACTGCTAATCCAGAAATAATTGGTAGCATCATTTCAGTAGTTGCGGTATTTGATGTGAATTCAGTTAAAAGAGACATTATTCCTGTTAATGTAACTAATATAGAAGGAGTTGAAAAGGTACTTGCATTTGCTAATACATTTCCAATATAAGTAGATAAACCAGAATCTATAAATCCTTTTGCAAGTGCAAATCCACCTCCAAATAAAAACACAATTCGCCAAGGAATTTTTCTTGTAATTTTCCAAGTTACTAATGTTTCATTTTTTTTAGAAGCAGGTGTAATAAATAACAATGTAGCAACAAAAATAGCCACAGTACCATCATTTATATATTCAGGATGTTTAAAAACAGAGCTCCATCCAGGAGTAGTTACAAAACCTAAGTCAATACTTTTTCTAAATACCCAAAGAATTGCTAATAAAATAAATAATACAAACACTCTTTTTTGTTCTGAGGTTATATTTCCAAGTTCTTTATATTTATTTTTAAAGAAAGATTTTGGAAGACTCTCTAGTTTTTGTTTAGGTTTAAAAATTAAATATAAAAATAGTAATGTAAACCAAAACATAAAAAATGAAATTGGTAATGCAAAGGTTATCCATTGACCAAATGAAATTTCAGGAGCATTAGGAAAAATAATTTCATAAATTCTTAAAAATGATAAATTTGGGGGAGTTCCAACTAGGGTTGCAATTCCTCCTATAGAACAAGCATAAGCAATTGAGAGTAATAATCCAATAGAGTATTTTTTTATCTTCTTTTCGCCATGGATTTCTTCTAAAGATAAAATTACAGAAAAAGCAATAGGTAGCATCATCATTGCTGTTGCTGTGTTTGACATCCACATAGATAAAAAAGCAGAAGAAAACATAAATCCAGCTAAAATCATAAAGGGACTACCACCCATTATGGATAATATTTTTAAAGCAATTCTTTTGTGTAAGTTCCATTTTTCAATTGCCAGCGCCATAATAAAGCCGCCAATAAATAGAAATATTACATAATTAATATAACTGTTTGATATTGATTTTCCGTCCAAAACTCCTAACATTGGAAATAGTAATATTGGTAAAAGTGAAGTTAAACCTATAGGTAAGGCTTCAGTTACCCACCAAAATGCCATTAAAAATGCTATAGCAGCTGTATAAGTAACTTCAGGTTTTTCAGGTTGTAAGTCTACAAAAAATAGAATACTAAAAAAGATGGCTAAACCAATTATAATAAATTTAGGCTTAATAGTAGTTTGTTTTTGTTTATGTGAAACCATATTAAAAACTTTCTATTCCTTTTTTATAGGAAGAATAACATTTAAAGGTATAAATAAAATTTTTAAATTTAGTTAAGGAAGTTACATATGCTATTTTATAGTAAAACTGGGTTAATTCATTTATCTATTTAAATTATCATTTTGAAATACGATATAACGAATTTTAAAAAGTCGGCTCCGTGGGTTTCGAACCCACGACCGTCTGATTAAGAGTCAGATGCTCTGCCAGCTGAGCTAGAAGCCGTTTTTAGTTATTTTGAAAACACTTGATTGTGTTGTTCTTGTACTCTAATAAAAGTAGTTCTTTTTGTTAATTCTTTTAATCTTTTTGCTCCAACATATGTGCAGGTAGATCGTAATCCACCTAAAATATCTTGGACTGTATTTTCAACCGGACCTCTGAACGGAATTTCAACAGTTTTACCTTCAGAAGCTCTGTAATTTGCAACTCCACCAGTATGTTTGTTCATAGCTGTTTCAGAACTCATTCCATAAAATTGTTTGAATTCTTGGTTGTTTTTAGTGATAGTTTTTCCTCCACTTTCTGTATGACCAGCAAACATTCCTCCCAACATAACAAAATCAGCTCCACCTCCAAAGGCTTTGGCAACATCTCCTGGAATTTTACATCCTCCATCTGAAACTATTTGTCCTCCTAAACCATGGGCAGCATCAGCACATTCAATAATTGCAGATAGTTGTGGATAGCCAACTCCAGTTTTAACACGAGTAGTACAAACAGATCCAGGGCCAATACCAACTTTTATTATATCAGCACCTGCAAGTAGCAATTCTTCCACCATTTCGCCAGTAACTACGTTACCTGCCATAATTATTTTATCAGAATATAGTTCTCTAGTTTTTTTTACAAAACGAACAAAATGTTCTGAATAACCATTGGCAACATCAATGCAAATAAACTTTATTTCAGGATGTACAGAAAAAATATTTTTCAATTTTTCAGCATCCTTTAAACCTGTACCGGTGCTTACAGCAATATATTCTAAAATGCTTTCATCTGTGTTTTTCAAAAAATTAGTCCATTCGCTAATAGTATAATGTTTGTGGATAGCTGTAAAAATTTTATGTTTTGCTAAAGCTACTGCCATATCAAAAGTACCTACCGTATCCATATTTGCGGCCATTATTGGTACGCCATTCCAAGTTTGATTACTATGTAAAAATGAAAATTCTCTGTCTAATGTAACTTGAGATCTTGAACTTAAGGTAGATCTTTTTGGACGGATCATTACATCTTTAAAGCCTAATTTTAAATCGTTTTCTATACGCATTTTATTATTTTATTTACACTATTATAGTTTTACCATCACTTTTTTTATTGTTATCATCATCAAAATAAAAATCTATTCTTCCTAAATTAACTCCATAACAACCTACCTGATTAACTAACACATTTTCTCCAATTTTGTTTTTTGTAACAGTTGGTTTCGGAAGAAAAGTATGTGTATGACCGCCTATAATTAAGTCAATGTCTTTAGTTTGAGCTGCCAATTTTAAATCGTCAATTTTATCGGATTTATAATGATATCCTAAATGTGATAAGCAAATTACTAAATCGCAATGTTCTTCTTCTTTTAATGTTTTACTTACATTTTGAGCAATTTCAACAGGATATAAATATTTTGTTTCCTTGTAATTTGCTGGATCAACTAAACCTGTAAGTTCAATTCCCAACCCAAAAACGCCAATTTTAATATCGTTTTTTATAAATATTTTATAAGGTTTTATCTGGTTATTTAAAACTGTTTTACTAAAATCGTAATTGGCATTTACAAATGAAAAAGTTGCATTTGGTAATTGTGCATATAAACCATCAATACCATTATCAAAATCATGATTTCCAATAGTTGCAGCGTCGTATTTTAGCATGCTCATTAACTTAAACTCTATTTCTCCACCATAAATATTAAAGTATGGTGTTCCTTGAAAAATATCTCCTGCATCTAATAATAACGTGTTTGGATTTTCTTGTCTAACTTTTTCAATTAAAGTTGCTCGCCTTGCTACTCCTCCTAAATTTGGATAATTTACATCATTTGCAGGAAAAGGTTCTATATGGCTATGCACATCATTAGTGTGTAATATGGTAATATGTTTTTTTGCATTGCTGGAAAATGATTGTAAAGATAATCCTCCAAGAGTTAAAAAAGCAGTTGCAGCAGTAGATTGTTGAATAAATTTTCTTCTTTTCATTACTAGTTTTATTTTTTCATTACAAATCGTCCATCAAGATTAGATTTTAAAGTATCCGTTTCTTTAAAATAATCAATAATTGCATTTCTCATTTTGTAATTTAAAGGATATAAATGAACTGGATTTTTGAAAAAATCCATATGATCTCCTCCATGTTGTAAATAATCTGAAGTTAAAATGTAATAATTTTTTTTATCATTAATTGGCTTGCCATTTATTGAAAAATTATATCCATTGTTGGTAATACTAAGTTTAACTTGCTTTGATAAAGGATGTGCTTTTTTTTGAGTGATTAAAAATTGAATTAACTCTTTTAATTTTTTTGAAGATAACTCGGCTACCACTAAATTGTTTTCAAAAGGCATTAAATTAAAGGCGTTTTTTCTGGTCACATTTCCTTTAGAGATTTCTGCTCTAATTCCTCCAAAATTAAACATGGCGAAATCTATATTTTTACCAGTTCGTTTTTTAAACACAAAATTTCCTTTTTTGTAGCATAAATCAGCTAATAAATTACCTAAAGAACTTTCTAATTCACCATCGGTTGATATTAAATTTTTTGGAGTGTAGCTTAATACTGCATTCATTTCTTTCTCTACTTTCTTTTTATAAGGAAGAATAGTTTTTACAATGGAAGAGTCAGAAGCTAATTTTTCGGTAATGGGAAGTTGTTTTCCTTCTATTTTTACTACGTGAAGAGTGTTTTTTTTGCAACTAAATAGTAAAAGGACGGTTAAAAATGAAATAATTATTTTTTTCATTAAATAAATACTAATGTTTTAATTAATTTTGCGAATGAAAGTGTAAATATAAATGATTTTTACAGGATTTAAACGAAAAACCAATCAAATTTTTATAAAGAATCATATAAATGATTTTTTTAAAAATGAAGCAGAAAGCACCAAACATAAAGTTAAAAATATTTTAATTTTTGTGGATGATGTATCTGAAATTTCGGCTATTAAAAAAGAAATTTTTCAGCAGTTTAAAATTGAAGAAAATCAATTAACAATAGTAGTTTACCAACAAAATAAAACTAAAACAGAATACCCAACAATTTCTCCAAAAAATTTTGGTTGGTATGGTAAACTTAAACAAGAAAAATTTCCATTTAGCTTAACAAAAAAATACGATTTGTTAATAAATTATAGTAAAGTTGACAACCTGTATTTAAATCTGTTATTATTGCAATTGAATATTAGTTTTAAAATAGGTTTTTCACATTTTGATAAACGTTTTTACGATTTGCTTATCGATTGTGAAACTACTGATATTTCTATTTTTACTAATGAAATTAAAAAATATTTAACCATTTTAAATAAATTATAATGAAAGAATTTTTAGGAACAGGTGTTGCACTGGTAACTCCCTTTAACGAAGATAAATCCGTTGACTATAAAGCTTTAGAAAATTTAGTAAATTATCAAATAGAAAATGGTGTAAATTATTTGGTAGTGCTAGGTACTACAGGAGAACCCGCAACATTAACTTTAGAAGAAAAAGAAGAAATAAAGAAAACTATTATAAAAGCAAATAATGGAAAACTTCCATTAATATTAGGTATTGGAGGAAATAATACCCAAGCAGTAATAAACGAAATTAAAACTACTGATTTATCTGCATTTTCGGCAATATTATCGGTTTCTCCATATTATAATAAACCAACTCAAGAAGGAATTTATCAGCATTTTAAAGCTATTTCGGAAAGTTCACCAAAACCAATTATAGTATATAATGTTCCAGGAAGAACCGCAAGTAACATTCTGCCAAAAACTATTTTAAGATTGGCAAATGATTGCAAAAATATTATAGGGGTTAAGGAAGCTGCAGGAGATATTGTACAAGCAATGACTTTAATTCAAAATAAACCAACTAATTTTTTAGTGATTTCAGGAGACGATATGATTGCTTTACCTATGGTTTTAGCTGGTGGAGCAGGAGTTATTTCGGTAATTGGGCAAGGTTATCCAAAAGATTTTTCTTCGTTAATTCAGTTAGGATTAAATAACAAACCTAAAGAAGCTTATCTCCTGCATTATAAATTAATGGATGTTATTAATTATATTTTTGAAGAAGGAAATCCAGCAGGAATAAAAATGCTTTTGAAAAAGTTAAATATAACTAGTAAATATGTTAGGTTACCATTAGTAGAAGTTAGTAATGAATTACACCAAAAAATAGCTGATTTTGTAGAAAATTATTAGTAATTTTGATAGGAATTTAAAAATAAAATTATGTTATCAGAAAGTATGGCAAATGCTTTAAACAAGCAGATTAAAGTAGAAGCAGAATCATCACAAATATATTTAGCAATGGCATCTTGGGCAGAAGTACAAGGCTTAGAAGGAATAGCTGAATTTATGTATGCACAATCGGATGAAGAAAGACAGCACATGCTTAAATTTTTTAAATATATAAATGAAAGAGGAGGACATTCTGTTGTTTCAGAATTAACAAAACCTGCAACTAAATTTGGATCCGTAAAAGAAATGTTTGAAACTTTATTTAAACATGAAGTGTATGTTTCACAAACTATTAATGAATTAGTTCATATTGCATTACAAGAAAAAGATTATGCAACACATAACTTTTTACAATGGTATGTTGCAGAACAAATAGAAGAAGAAGCGCAAGCTCGAACAATTTTAGATAAAATAAACTTAATAGGTGATGCTAAAAGTGGTTTATATATGTTTGATAATGATATTAAGCGATTAACAGTTGTTAGCTCAGTATCTCCAGCTTAAAATAATTAACAAACAATTAAGATTGTTAAGTAATAATTATTGCCAAACCAAGTTATTTTTGTGGTTTAATCAAGTTTAAAAAAAGCATTTTAATAATCCATAATAAATAACTAATTTTGCCAGATGCAAAAAATTAAAAATTACATTTTTATTTTATTGTTCACTAGCACGTTGTTTTCGTGTAGTGAATATCAAAAAGTATTGAATAAAGGGAATGTTCAAGAGCAATATAAAATGGCTACCAAAATGTACGAAGCTCAGAAGTACTCAAAAGCTATTCAGTTGTTTGAAAAAATAACGCCTAGTTATAGAGGGAAACCACAAATGGAGCGTATTCAATATATGGTTGCACAATCTCATTATAATACAAAGCAATATAGTTTAGCTGCCTATTATTTTGATAAATTTGTTAAAAACTATCCAAAAAGTTCAAAGGTTGAAGAAGCAGCGTATTTATCTGCTTATAGTTATTACAAAGCTTCACCAAGGTATAGTTTAGATCAAAAAGATACTAATGAGGCATTAAATGCAATGCAAAATTTTATTTACAAATACCCAACTTCCGATAAAGTTGTAGAAGCAAATAAAACTATAAAAGAGCTTACCTTTAAATTAGAGAAAAAAGCTTTTGAAATTGCAAAGCAATATTATAAAATTCAAGATTATATTGCAGCAGTTACAGCATTTGATAATTTTTTAGGTGATTATTTAGGAAGTTCCTTAAAAGAAGATGCTATGTATTATAAATTTAAAGCAGCTTACGAATTAGGAATAAATAGTTATATTACCAAAAAAGAAGAACGATTAAAAAACGCTATAAAAGCTCAAGAACGATTAAAAAGAAATTTTCCTAAATCAAAATATTTAAGTGAAACAGAAAAATTGAAGGAAGATTTAAATAACCAATTAAAGTCAGTTACAGCACTAAAAACTCAAACTAATGGATTATAAAAACTCAAAAGCAGCAAGTTCAACCATTACTTACGATAAAAATAAAATTGCAGAGCCAACAAGTAATATTTATGAAGCTATTACAATTATTGCAAAAAGAGCACAGCAAATTAATGGTGATTTAAAAAGTGAACTAATTGAAAAATTAGAGGAATTTGCTACTTATACAGACAGTTTAGATGAAGTATTTGAAAATAAAGAGCAAATAGAAGTTTCTAAATTTTACGAAAAATTACCAAAAGCAACTGCAATAGCTGTTGAAGAATGGCTTGAAGGTAAAATTTATTATAGAAATCCAGAAGAAATTCAAGAGTAAATGTCTGTTCTAAGCGGTAAAAATATACTGTTAGGTGTCACCGCCGGTATTGCTGCTTATAAAACAGCACATTTAGTTCGATTATTTATTAAATCTGGAGCCCAGGTTAAAGTGGTAATGACTCCAGCTTCAAAAGATTTTGTTACTCCGTTAACTCTAGCTACACTTTCTAAAAATCCGGTATATTCTACTTTTTTTGATAAAAATGAAGATGAGAATGAAGAATGGAATAGTCATGTAGATTTAGGGCTTTGGGCCGATTATATGGTAATTGCACCAGCAACTGCAAATACTTTATCAAAAATGTCTAATGGTGTTTGTGATAATTTATTATTAGCAAGTTACTTATCCGCTAAATGCCCAGTATTTTTTGCACCTGCAATGGATTTAGACATGTACCAACATCCTGCAACTTCTAAAAGTATAGCAAAACTTAAAAGTTTTGGAAATACTTTTATTCCACCAGCTTCAGGAGAATTAGCAAGTGGTTTAGTTGGAGAAGGTAGAATGGAAGAACCTGAAAATATAGTAGCTTTTATAGAAAAATCTATTATTAAAGGATTGCCTTTTTATGGCAAAAAAGTACTAATTACAGCTGGCCCAACCTATGAAGCTATTGATCCTGTTCGTTTTATAGGAAATCATTCTTCAGGTAAAATGGGATTTGAATTGGCTAAAAAAGCTGCAAATTTAGGAGCAGAAGTTATTTTAATTACTGGACCTTCATCGGAAATAATTTCTAATTCCTTAGTAAAAAGAATTGATGTTGTTAGTGCAGAACAAATGTATGAGGAAACACATAATTATTTTCCTTCTGTAGATATTGCTATATTGTCTGCAGCGGTTTCTGATTATAAACCAAAAGAAGTTGCAAAAAATAAAATAAAGAAAAGTACTGATACTATTTCTTTAGAATTGATAAAAACCAAAGATATTTTAGCATCGTTAGGAGCGATAAAAAAAGAACAAGTTTTAGTTGGTTTTGCATTAGAAACAGCTAATGAGTTGGAAAATGCGAAATCAAAATTACAAAAGAAAAATTTAGATTTTATAGTGCTTAATTCTTTAAATGATGAAGGTGCTGGGTTTAAAAATGAAACAAATAAAGTTACAATTATTGATAAATTCGAAAATATTTCGGAATTTAGTCTAAAATCTAAAGCAGAAGTAGCTTCCGATATTTTTAATGAAATTTTGAATAAAATGTATGCTTAAAAAAACGCTTCAAATTATAACGGTAATGCTTTTAGGTATGTCGTTAAATGCGCAAGAATTACTTTGCACAGTAACGGTTAATGCAGATAAAATACCAGGATCTAACAAACAAAAATTTACCACTTTACAAAATGATTTAACCGAGTTTGTAAATCAAAAACATTGGACTAATTTTAATTATAAAAACCAAGAAAAAATTCATTGTAATTTTACTATTACAATTTTGCAAGAGTCTGGTGATGAATTTAAAGGAAATATCCAAATTCAATCTTCTCGTCCAGTTTATAATGCAACTTATTTAACCCCTGTGTTTAATTTTAAAGATGATGATTTTTCTTTTCAATATACAGAATATCAACCGTTATTGTTTAATCAAAATGCCTACCAATCTAATTTAATTTCAGTAGTTACATTTTATATTTACACAATTATTGGGATGGACGCGGATACTTTTAGTTTGTATGGAGGAACACCTTATTATAATAAAGCACAAAATATATTGGTTCAAGCACAGCAAAGTGGCTATAAAGGTTGGAATCAAAATGATGGAACTAGATCACGATTTGTTTTAATTGATAATATTTTATCACCAACGTATAAAATGTTCCGTAATGCTTTGTATGAATATCATTTAAGAGGTTTAGACATTATGTCTACAGACAAAAAAAATGGTAAAATTAAAATTGCAGGTGCAATTCAAAAACTAAAAAATATATATAATTCAAGGCCAAATGCATTCTTATTACGAATATTTATGGATGCTAAAGCAGATGAAATTGTAAATGTTTTTTCTGACGGACCTTATTTTGATACTTCCTCGTTAAAAGAAGATTTATTAAAAATATCACCACTTAATGCTTCAAAGTGGAATAAAATAAAGTAATTTTATAATTCTAAATTACCTACATGCTTGTATCACTTTCCATAAAAAATTATGCTTTAATTGAAAATTTATCCGTAAATTTTAAAGATAAACTTTCCATTATTACAGGGGAAACAGGTGCTGGAAAATCAGTATTACTTGGAGCTTTAGGTTTGGTGTTAGGTAAACGTGCCGATTTATCTGCTTTAAAAGATTCTTCTAAAAAATGTATTATTGAGGCGCAATTTTCAATTTTAGATTATAATCTAAATTCTTTTTTTGAAAAAAATGATATTGATTTTGAAGCGGAAACAATTATTAGACGAGAGATTTTGCCTTCAGGAAAATCAAGAGCATTTATTAATGATACTCCAACTACACTAACTATTTTACAATCGTTAAGTGAAAAGTTGATAGATATTCATTCGCAACATCAAACATTACAGTTGGCAGATATTAATTTTCAATTTCATATTATAGATGCTTTAGCAAATAATGCTACTAAATTAGTGTCCTATTCAAAAGGATTGAAATTATATAATCAATTAAAAAAAGATTTGCGAGAATTGTTGAGTAATCAACAAAAAGCACAACAAAGTTACGAGTATAATTCACATTTGTATCAAGAGCTTGTACAAGCAAAATTAGTTGTTGGAGAACAAGAAGAAATTGAGCAGGCTTTAGATAAATTAAACAATATTGAATCTATTAAATTAAACTTATCAGAAGCAGAGAATATTACCTATAATGATGAAATTGGGTTACTTGCTTTGTTAAATTCAGTTACTTCTAAAATAGAACAAATTAGTTCTTATTCAAATGAATATAAAGATCTGTATGCTAGAATTTTAAGTGTAAAAATTGAAGCAGATGATATTGCTAACGAATTAGTTTATCTAAATGAGAACGTAAATTTTGAGCCATCAGAACTAGAAAAACTTAATAATAGATTACAGCTAATTTATAATTTACAGCAAAAACATTTAGTTAAAACTGTAGGTGAGTTGCTAGAAAAACAAAGTAATTTAGAGAAGGAAGTAAGTATGGTGGAAAATTCTGCAACGTTAATTTCAGAAAAAGAAAAAGAAATTAAAAATGTTACAGAAAAACTAGATGCTTTAGCAAATACTATTAGTGTTTCCAGACAAAAAGCAATTCCAATTTTTATAAAAAAAATGGAAAAACAACTTGCAAATTTAGGAATGGAAAATACACGATTAAAATGGAATTTGACCTTAACAGATCAATACTTTTTAAATGGTAAAGATGAATTGGAGTTGCTAATTTCAGCAAATAAAGGTTTAAATTTTGGAACACTTCAAAAAATTGCTTCTGGAGGTGAATTATCTAGAATTATGCTTTCAGTAAAAGCAATTTTGTCAGACTATTTAAAATTACCAACTATAATTTTTGATGAAATTGATTCTGGAGTATCAGGATCAATTGCACAAAAAGTAGCGGATATTATGGTTCAAATGAGCAAAAATATGCAGGTAATTGCAATTACACATTTACCACAAATAGCCGCAAAAGGAAAACAACATTATAAAGTGTTTAAACAAGAGATGAATAATCAAATTGTAACACAATTAAAAGAATTAACACCTGAAGAACGAATTGTTGAAATAGCAGAAATGCTAAGTGGAAAAAACACTTCAACTACTGCAATTGAACACGCAAAACAATTGTTAAACTAGAATTACTATATTTGCAAACTATTAAAATTAAAATACAATTATGTATAATTTACTTAAAGGGAAAAAAGGAATTATTTTTGGAGCATTAGATTCTAAATCTATTGCTTGGAAAGTAGCAGAAAGAGCACACGAAGAAGGAGCAACTTTTGTTTTAACAAATGCACCTGTTGCGTTACGCCTTGGAACAATTTCTGAATTGGCTGAAAAAACTGGATCAAAAGTTATACCAGCAGATGCTACATCAATTATGGATTTAGAACATCTAGTTGATCAAGCAATGGAAATATTAGGTGGTAAAATTGATTTTGTACTACATTCAATAGGTATGTCTGTTAATGTACGTAGAGGAAATCACTATACACACCAAGATTATAATTTTACTAAAACAGGTTGGGATGTATCTGCATTATCTTTTCACAGAGTAATGAGTGTTTTATATCAAAGAAATGCAATGAATGAATGGGGAAGTATTGTTGCATTAACTTATATGGCAGCACAACGAGTTTTTCCTGATTATAATGATATGGCAGATAACAAAGCATACTTAGAATCTATAGCTCGTAGTTTTGGATATTTCTTTGGAAGAGATCATAAAGTTAGAGTAAACACAATTTCTCAATCGCCAACACCAACTACAGCAGGAAGTGGAGTTAAAGGTTTTGATGGGTTTATAGCTTATGCAGAAAAAATGTCTCCTTTAGGAAACGCAACTGCATTAGAATGTGCTGATTATACTATTTCGTTATTTTCTGATTTAACTAAAAAAGTAACACTTCAAAACTTATTTCACGATGGAGGTTTTTCAAATATGGGAGTAAGTACAGCCATAATGGAGGACTTTATGAAAAATGAAACTTCAAATGAAGTTGTTGAAGAGCCTAAAAAGAAAGATAAAAAATAAAACTTTTTCTTAAAGAATATTAAAAAGCGGTGATTAATTAATCACCGCTTTTTTTTGTAAAAAGATTAAATATCAAAATATTAAGAAGTATGAGCATTGTCATGGTTTAGGTGAACTAATTACTCTATTTTTGGTAGGATTTATTATTTCTAACCAGAATATTCATGAGACCACTTAAAATTATAGTACTAGCAAAGCAAGTGCCTGATACTCGAAATGTAGGACCTGATGCAATGAAGCCAGATGGTACAGTAAATAGAGTTAAACTTTCAACTGTTTTTAATCCAGATGATTTACATGCGCTCGAACTAGCATTAAATATTAAAGATAGAATCCCAGGCACAGAAGTTACAATTTTAACAATGGGACCTCCTAAAGCAGCCGATATTATTAGAGAAGGTTATTATAGAGGAGTTGATAAAGGAGTTATAATTTCGGATAGGCGTTTTGGAGGTGCAGATACGTTAGCTACAAGTTATACTTTGGCAAAAGGAATTGAAAAACTAGCTCCATTCGATCTGGTTCTTGGAGGAAGACAAGCAATTGATGGCGATACAGCTCAAGTTGGACCACAATGCGCCGAAAAATTAAAAATTCCACAAATAACTTACGTTGAAGAAATCTTAGAAATTAATGATACTGGTATTATAGCTAGAAGACGATTAGAAAAAGGAGTAGAATCTGTATCCTCACCTTTTCCTTGTTTAATAACAGTTCATGGTTCATCACCGGAATGCAGAAGAAGACAAGCCAAAAAGGTAATGAAATATAAGTATGCTAGAACTGAAACGGAATTAAGTTCTAGAAATATTGATGAATTATTTATAAAATTAAATAAAGAAAGACCTTATTTAAATATTCCTGAATGGAATGTTGAGGATATAAATGCAGAAGCACATAGAATTGGATTAGCAGGATCACCAACAAAAGTAAAAAGTGTAAATAGTATAGTTTTAACTGCTAGTGAAACAAAACGTTTAAGTGATTCTGATACAGATATTGAAGAAATGATTAAAGAACTAATAATACATCACACCATAGGGTAGTGGTTATAACTTTAAAATAATTACAAATGAAAAGTGTATTTGTCTATTGTGAAGTAGAAGATCATAAAATAGCAGAAATAAGTCTTGAAATAATTTCTGCAGGTAAAAAACTTGCCCAAAAATTAGGATGTTCATTAGAAGCTATGGTTTTTGGAGAAAATTTAAACAAAATAGAAAACCAGATTTCAAAATATGGAGTTGATAAAATTTATGTTGCAGATGATAAAAGATTGGAGCCATACAGAACATTACCACATGCAGCTTTAGCAACTCAAATTTTAAAAGAAGAAGATCCTCAAATTGTTTTATTTGGAGCTACATCTATTGGAAGAGATTTAGCGCCTAGGTTAGCTTCAGTTCTTAATTGTGGTTTAACTGCCGATTGTACAATTTTAGATATTGGAGATCATTTTGTAAAAAAAGAAAAGAAAGAATATAAAAATTTACTTTACGCAATTCGCCCAGCTTTTGGAGGTAGTATTATGGCAAATATTATCAATTGGGACATGCATCCTCAAATGGCAACGGTTAGAGAAGGCGTTATGAAAAAAGAAATTTTTGATGCTAATTATACTACAGAAGTTGTTAATGTTAAAGTTGATGAAGTACTAAAGGAAGAAGATTTTGTTGTAAAAATTATTGATCGTCATATGGAACAATCCGATGTTAATTTAAAAGATGCAACAATAATTGTTGCTGGAGGTTATGGCGTTGGTTCTAAAGAAAATTTTAAACATTTAGAAGAATTAGCAAATTTACTAGGAGGAGAAGTAGGAGGTTCCAGAGCTGCAGTTGATGCTGGTTATATTAAACATAATAGGCAAATTGGACAAACAGGAACTACAGTTAGGCCTAAGTTATATATTGCAGCTGGAATATCAGGCGCTATTCAACATACTGCAGGAATGCAAGATGCGTCATTAATTATTTCAATTAATAAAGATCCTGAAGCTCCAATTAATAAATTGGCAGATTATGTAATTGAAGGAGATTTGGTAGAAGTAATTCCAAAAATGATTAAATACTACAAAAAAAACGCAAAATAGAATAAAAATATAGAGGAGTTTTCAGTAAAACTCAAACCAAAAAACTATAAAAATGGATAATTTTTTTCAAGATACGCCCGATTTCAAATTTCATTTAGATCATCCTTTGGTACAAAAAATTGTTAAATTAAAAGAAAGCGATTTTAAAGAATCGGAAACTTTTGATTTTGCGCCTTTTAATCATGAAGACGCAATAGATACTTATGAAAAAATATTAGAAATAGTTGGCGATATTTGTGCTAATACTATAGCGGGGAATGCGGAATCTGTTGATGTTGAAGGTCCACATATTGAAAATAATGAAGTTATTTACGCTAAAGGAACTTCTTCGGACTATAAAGCTTTATATGATGCAGGTTTAATAGGAATGTCTTTACCAAGAAAATTTGGAGGATTGAACTTTCCTTTACTTCCTTATGTAATGGCAGCAGAAATGGTAGCAAGAGCAGATGCAGGTTTTGCTAATATTTGGGGACTTCAAGATTGTGCCGAAACTATTAACGAATTTGGCTCAGAAGAACAAAGAGAAAAATATTTGCCAAGATTTAATCGTGATGGTACAACTGCAGCTATGGTTTTAACAGAACCTGATGCTGGTTCCGATTTACAATCCGTGCAATTAAAAGCTACTTTTGATGAAGAAAATAATATTTGGAGATTAAACGGAGTAAAACGATTTATCACTAATGGTGATGCAGATATTTCTTTAGTTTTGGCAAGATCAGAAGAGAATACTACGGATGCTAGAGGTTTATCTATGTTTATTTATGATCGTAAAAATAAAGCTGTTGAAGTAAGACATTTAGAAAAAAAACTAGGAATAAAAGGTTCTCCAACGTGTGAATTAGTGTTTAAAGATGCACCCGCAGAATTAGTAGGTAAAGAACGTTTTGGATTGATTAAATACGTTATGGCTTTAATGAATTCTGCTCGTTTAGGTGTTGGTGCTCAATCGGTAGGAATTGCGGATGCAGCATACAGAGAAGCTCTTAAATATGCAGAAGAAAGAGCTCAATTTGGAAAGTATATTATGGACTTTCCAGCAGTTTATGAAATGCTTACTAATATGAAAATTCGTTTAGATGCAATTCGTTCCTTATTATATGAGACTACAAGGTTTGTAGATATTTCTAAAGTATTTGAAGAGGTAATGAGAGATAGAAAATTAGAGCAGGAAGAACGTATGGAAATGAAACATTATATGAAACTTGCAAATGTTTTTACGCCACTTATTAAAATGACGGCAAGTGAAGCTTGTAATAAAATGGCTTACGACTCTTTGCAAATTCATGGAGGTACAGGTTTTATGAAAGATTTTCCTATTGAGCGGATTTATCGTGATGCTCGAATTACTTCAATTTATGAAGGAACTACTCAATTACAAACCATTGCTGCAATAAAAGGAGTTACTACAAATGTTTTCTTAGAACAAATGAAAGTTTATGAAAGTGAAGTCTTAGAGGAAAATGAGGAATTGAAAAAAGTGCTTCAAGAAATGACTAAGGAATACGAAAATATTATAAGTAAAGTTGAAGAGATTAATAATGCAGAATATTTAGATTTTCATTCGAGAAGATTGGTGGAAATGGCTGGAAATATTATTATGGGATATTTATTAATTATAAACGGTCAAAGAGAACCTAAATTCATTAAATCAGCTAAGTTATTTATAGATTTAATTCGTTCTGAAAATACAGAAAAGTTCAATTATATAAACAACTTTAAAATTGAAAATTTGGAATTATATAAGCTAAAAACATCCGAGCTTATTGAAAATTAGTAGAACATTTAATTGTAAACTTAAATATTAAGCCCTCAATTTTTGAGGGTTTTTTTAGGCTTTCAAATTTTAATCAATATCTTTGATTCATATTACAAAATAGTTTGATGAACTTAAATGACGGTACTAAATATTTGAAATTTTCCATTATAATTCCAGTATATAATCGACCTCAAGAAATTGAAGAATTGTTGGAGAGTTTGACAAAACAATCCTATAAAAATGATTTTGAAGTTATTGTGGTAGAAGATGGTTCAACATTAAGTTCAAAGGGAATTGTTGAGCAATTTTTAAATAAATTAAATGTAACTTATTATTTTAAAAAGAATAGTGGCGCTGGATTAAGTAGGAATTTTGGAATGCAAAAAGCTACTGGAAATTATTTCATTATTTTTGATTCGGATTGTATTATTCCTTCAAATTATTTAGAAGAAGTTGAAAAAAAATTAACCTCAAATTATACCGATGCTTTTGGAGGAGCAGATGCTGCGCATAAAAGTTTTAGTATTATTCAAAAAGCAATAAATTATAGCATGACTTCCTTTTTAACTACTGGAGGTTTGCGTGGAAATAAAAAAGCAATCCATAAATTTCAACCACGAAGCTTTAACTTTGGAATTTCAAAAAAAGCTTTTGAAAAAACTAAAGGTTTTTCGGTAATGAAAATAGGAGAAGATATTGATTTAACTTTTAGGTTGTGGCAGCATAATTTTGAAACTCAGTTTATTGAAAACGCTTTTGTTTATCATAAAAGAAGAGTTTCTTTTTCTAAATTTTTTAAACAAGTTTTTGCATTTGGAAAAGGAAGACCATTCTTAAATAAAAAATATCCAGAAACTTCCAAATTATCCTTTTGGCTACCAACATTGTTTATTATAGGATTTTTTATTGCAATTGTTTGCTTGTTAAGTGGGTTTATATTGCCAATTATTGTTTACGCTATTTATTTTATACTACTTTTTTTTGATTCCTTATTTAAAAATAAAAATATTGGAGTTGCATTGTTTAGCGTTGTATCTACTTGTATACAATTTACAGGTTATGGATTAGGATTTTTGTTAGGTGTTTTTTTTAAAACAAAATAGGATTTTAAAAGCTTAACTTTCAAAATCCTATTTCAATAAGTATTAATTATTAATTTTATACTTTATCTTTTCCTTTGCCTTTATTTATTTTTATAGTTAATTCATTCGTTTTTTTGTCTAAATCCATAAAAATAGAATCACCTTCATTTAATTTTGAATTCACTATTTCTTCCGCCAAAGTATCTTCAATATATTTCTGAATCGCTCTTTTTAAAGGTCTTGCGCCATACTGTCTATCAAAGCCTTTGTCTGCTATGTAATCTTTAGCTGCATCAGAAAGCGTTAATGAATATCCTAAACTATCAATTCTTTTTAAAAGTTTGCTTAACTCAATATCAATAATAGAATGAATATCTTCTTTTTCTAAAGAATTAAATACGATAACATCATCAATTCTATTTAAAAATTCAGGGGCAAAAGACTTTTTTAAAGCGTTTTCAATTACACTTTTTGCAGCAGAATCAGCTTGTGCTTTTTTAGAAGAAGTTCCAAATCCAACACCTGTTCCAAAATCTTTTAATTGACGAGAACCAATATTGGAAGTCATAATAATAATGGTATTTCTAAAGTCAATTCTTCTACCTAAACTATCGGTAATATGTCCATCATCTAGAATTTGCAATAGCATATTAAAAACATCAGGATGTGCCTTTTCAATTTCATCAAGTAATACAACAGCATATGGTTTACGTCTAATTTTTTCGGTTAATTGTCCACCTTCCTCATAACCTATGTATCCTGGAGGAGCTCCAACTAAACGAGAGATGGCAAATTTCTCCATATACTCACTCATATCAATTCTCACTAAAGCATCTTCACTATCAAAAAGTTCTGTAGCTAATACTTTAGCAAGTTGTGTTTTACCAACACCTGTTTGACCTAAAAATATAAACGATCCAATTGGCTTGTTTGGGTCTTTTAATCCAATTCTATTACGTTGAATTGCTTTAACTACTTTGGCTACAGCTTCATCTTGCCCAATTACTTTTCCTTTAATTAATTTAGGTAAATCATTTAAGCGTTTACTTTCAGCTTCTGCAACTCTGTTAACAGGAATTCCAGTCATCATAGAAACCACTTCGGCAACATTATCTTCAGTAACCGTTTCTCTATGTAATTTTGATGCTTCTTCCCATTTTAATTGTTCGGTTTCTAATAAGCCTTCTACTCTTTTTTCATCATCACGTAGTCTAGCTGCTTCCTCATATTTTTGTCCGGTTACTGCTGCGGTTTTATCTTTTCGAATAGTCTCTAATTGACTTTCTAATTGTAAAACTTCTTTTGGGACTACTATATTAGTTATATGAATTCGAGAGCCTGCTTCATCCATTGCATCTATAGCTTTGTCAGGTAAATACCTGTCAGTCATATATCTATTGGTTAAATTTACACAAGCTTCAATTGCACCATCAGTATAATCTACATTATGATGATCTTCATATTTATCTTTTATGTTTTGTAAAATTTGGATGGTTTCTTCAACAGTAGTAGGTTCTACTATAATTTTCTGAAATCTTCGTTCTAAAGCACCATCTTTTTCTATATTAGTTCTGTATTCATCTAAAGTTGTTGCGCCAATACATTGAATCTCTCCGCGTGCAAGGGCAGGTTTAAGCATGTTAGATGCATCTAATGAACCAGTTGCGCCTCCAGCGCCAACAATAGTATGAATTTCATCAATAAATAAAATGATGTCTTCATTTTTTTCTAACTCATTCATCAAAGCTTTCATGCGCTCTTCAAATTGTCCGCGATATTTTGTACCAGCAACTAAACTAGCTAAATCTAAAGAAACAATTCTTTTATTAAATAAAATTCTAGATACTTTACGTTGGATTATTCGCAAAGCTAAACCTTCTGCAATGGCAGATTTACCTACACCAGGTTCTCCAATAAGCATTGGATTATTTTTCTTTCTTCTACTTAAAATTTGAGAAACTCGTTCAATTTCTTTTTTTCTACCAACCACTGGATCTAAGTTTCCTTCTTCCGCTAAGCGAGTTAAATCGCGTCCGAAATTATCTAATACTGGAGTTTTAGATTTTTTTGGTACGGATTTTCCTCCTTTTTGTTGTTCAAAAGGATTTGATTTTGGTGTTTCAAAATCTCCATCAGATGTGTTTTCCGCTTTTGGAATATTTAATTCTTCATCTTCCATAAATAGTTGTTTAAATACAATTTTTACATCGGCATAATTAACGGTGAAATTTTGTAATACTTTAGTAGTTGGATCATTTTCATTTCTTAAAATACAGAGTAATAAATGAGCTGTATTAACAGATTCACTATTGTATAGCTTAGCTTCTAAAAAAGTAGTTTTAAGTGCTTTTTCGGCTTGTTTGGTTAAATGAATACTTTTAGATTCATTAATAGAATATGCTTCATTAACGTTATTTAAGCTTTCAATTTTTTTACGTAAATGATCTAAATTAATATCTAAATATTTTAAAATTTCAATAGCCTTTCCATCTCCTTTTCTTAGAAGTCCTAAAATTAAGTGCTCAGTTCCAATAAAATCATGCCCTAAACGTACAGCCTCTTCTTTGCTATAAGCAATTACATCTTTAACTTTTGGTGAAAAATTATCGTCCATAGTATTGTGTTTATATGGTAAAATTAGTTGATTTTTTTCTTATTTTATTACAAAAATAGCGCCAGTTTTTTTTAACAAATAAATATCAATTTTAAATATTATTATTATTCACTGATAATCAACACATTAACTTGTGTTTTTTCAACTAAATATTGTTGATAAAAATTATAAATTCAATAAGTAATATAAGTTGTAAAAAAATGAAATATTGTATATTGCTTTGTTAAAAAATCAAGAATAAATTAAATAAAAAATAATGTCAGACGGAGAAAAACTAATACCGATAAACATTGAAGATCAAATGAAATCTGCTTACATTGATTATTCAATGTCAGTAATTGTTTCAAGAGCATTACCTGATGTAAGAGATGGTTTAAAACCAGTGCATAGAAGGGTTTTGTTTGGAATGCATGAATTAGGAATTAAAGCTACTGGATCATATAAAAAATCTGCAAGAGTTGTAGGGGAAGTACTTGGTAAGTATCACCCTCATGGAGATACTTCTGTGTACGATTCTATGGTTAGAATGGCTCAAGATTGGAGTGTTCGTTATATGATGGTAGATGGGCAAGGTAACTTTGGATCTGTAGATGGTGATAGCCCTGCAGCAATGCGTTATACAGAGGTTAGAATGCAAAAAATATCAGAAGAAATGTTATCTGATATTGAAAAAGATACAGTTGATCATGCTTTAAACTTTGACGATACTTTAAATGAACCAACAGTTTTACCAACTCGAATTCCAAATTTATTGGTTAATGGAGCTTCAGGTATTGCAGTTGGTATGGCTACTAACATGGCTCCACATAATTTAACCGAAGTTATTAATGGAACGTTAGCTTATATTGATAACCGAGAAATTGAAATTTCAGAGTTAATGCAATATATAAAAGCTCCAGATTTTCCAACAGGAGGTACAATTTATGGTTACGATGGTGTAAAAGATGCATTTGAAACAGGTAGAGGTAGGATTGTATTACGTGCAAAATCGGTTATTGAAGAAGTAAATGGTCGCGAGTGCATTATTGTTTCTGAAATTCCTTATCAAGTTAATAAAGCAGAAATGATTAAAAAAACTGCCGAATTAGTTAATGATAAAAAAATAGAAGGAATAGCTAATATTCGTGATGAATCCGATAGAAAAGGAATGCGAATTGTATATGTTTTAAAACGCGATGCTATCCCAAATATCGTTTTAAATAAACTGTATAAATATACTGCACTTCAAACATCATTTAGTGTAAACAATATTGCTTTAGTGAATGGTCGCCCTCAACAATTAAATTTAAAACAACTTATCCATTACTTTGTTGAACATAGACATGATGTTATAGTTAGAAGAACCAAATTTGAACTTAAAAAAGCAGAAGCTAGAGCTCATATTTTAGAAGGTTTAATTATTGCAAGTGATAATATTGATGAAGTAATTAAAATTATTAGAGGATCTTCAAATGCCGATGAAGCTAGAGAAAGTTTAATCTCTCGTTTTAAATTAACTGAAATTCAAGCCAAAGCAATTGTTGAAATGAGATTGAGGCAATTAACTGGTTTAGAGCAGGATAAGTTGCGTTCTGAATATGATGAGTTAATTAAAACAATTGAAAATTTAAAAGATATTTTAGAAAACGAACCAAGAAGATTCGAAATTATAAAAGAAGAATTAGTAGCAGTTAGAGATAAATATGGTGATGATCGTAGATCTGTAATAGAATATGCAGGAGGAAGCCTATCTATAGAAGATATGATACCTAATACAAAAGTAGTGGTAACTATTTCTCATGCTGGTTATGTAAAACGAACTAATTTAGACGAATATAAAGTTCAAAATAGAGGAGGTAAAGGGCATAAAGGTGTAGCAACTAGAAATGAAGATTTCTTAGAAAAATTATTTGTTGGTACAAATCATCAATATATGTTATTCTTTACTCAAAAAGGAAAAGTATTTTGGATGAGAGTTTATGAAATTCCTGAAGGAGGAAAAGGATCTAAAGGAAGAGCTATCCAAAATCTAATAAATATTGAACAAGATGATATGGTTAAAGCCTTTTTAGTTACAGAAGATTTAAAAGATGAAGATTATATAAATAATCATTATGTCATTATGGCAACTAAAAATGGTCAAGTTAAAAAAACACCATTAGAACAATATTCTCGTCCAAGAACTAATGGAATTAATGCAATAACAATTAAAGAAGGTGATGAATTATTAGAAGCTAAACTAACTACTGGCGATAGCCAAGTAATGTTAGCTGTAAAATCTGGTAAGGCTATTCGTTTTGAAGAAAGTAAAACCAGACCAATGGGTAGAAATGCTTCAGGTGTTAGAGGTATTACTTTAGCCAATGATAAAGACGAAGTAGTAGGTATGCTTGCTGTGAATAATGAAGATGATAATATTCTTGTAGTATCTGAAAACGGTTATGGAAAACGTTCTAATTTAGACGATTATAGAATTACAAACCGAGGAGGAAAAGGAGTTAAAACAATCAATGTTACAGAAAAAACAGGTAGTTTAGTAGCTATTAAAAATGTTACTGATGAAGATGATTTAATGATTATTAATAAATCTGGAATAACTATTAGGTTAGCTATAGATACTTTAAGAGTTATGGGAAGAGCTACTCAAGGTGTAAAACTTATCAATTTAAATGATAATGATTCTATAGCTGCTGTCGCAAAAGTTATGCATGAAGAAGAAGGAGACAGTGTTGATGAAACCCTTGAAGAAAATAATGGCACGGAAATTGAAAAAGATAATGAAGCAAATACAAATGAAGAATAAATCAAATAAAATGAGAAAACAACTATTAATCCTGTCAGTTTTACTTATAAGTATGACAGTGTTCGGACAAAAAAATGAACTTAAAACTGCTGAAAAAGCAATCAAAGCGAATAATTTTTCTGCGGCTATGCAGGCAATTAATCAAGCAGAAGGAATGATTGCTAATGCAGATCAAAAAACAAAAGCTAAATTTTACTATTTAAAAGGAAAGGCATTATATCAAAATGGTGCAAATTCCGCAGATTTAGAAAAAGTAGGTGCAGCATTTAATCAATTAATTGATTATGAAAAAGAAACGAATAAATTAAAATATTCTAATGAAGCAGCTAAAATTATTAATGATTTGATTAACAAATTAGCAGCAAGTGCCTCAACGGATTATAATACAGCTTTAAGTACTAAAAATTCTGAAGATTATGAAAAAGCTGCTAAAGAATTTAATACAGTATTTATGCTAAGTCCTAGAGATACTTCTTATTTAGATAATGCTGGTTTAGTTTATTTTTTAGCTAAAGATTATGATAATTCTATTAAATCTTATAATAAATTATTAGACCTAAACTACACAGGTGTAGCAACGGTTTATGCAGCTACTAATAAAGATGATGGTAAAGAAATAACTTACAATGATAAGAAATCTAGAGATTTACAAGTAAAATTGGGACTTGCTGAAAATCCTAGAACAATTCAAAAAGAATCAAGAAGAGAAAGTGTATATAAATATTTAGCACAAAATTATGCGGCTAAAGGAATGAATGATAAAGCTTTAGAGATTTTAACTGAGGGTAGAAAAGAGTTCCCTAAAAGTTACTCTTTATTAATTGATGAAGCTAATATTTATTATTCTAAAGGTGATGAAGCTAAATTTAAAGAAAAATTAGAAGAAGCTATTGAAATGAATCCAACAGAGCCTACTTTGTATTATAATGTTGGAGTTATGAATATGAACCAAGGAAAAACAGATGAGGCCATTGAAAATTTCAAAAAAGCGATTGAATTAAAACCAGATTATGCAGATGCATATAATAATATTGGAGCTGCAATTATAGATAAAACAAAACCAATTATTGAAGAAATGAATAAAAGTTTATCAGATTTTGATAAATACGATAAATTACAAGCAAAACAATTGGCTATTTATAAAGAGGCGCTTCCTTATTATGAGAAAGCATATGAATATAATAAGACAAGTATAAGCACAGTTCAAACTTTAATGGGGTTGTACGAAAATTTAGATATGACCGAAAAATCTAAAGAGTTGCACGCTGTTTATGATAAGTTAAAACAATAACAATAACAAAAGTTTAATCAAAAAAAGGCTCACAATTGTGAGCCTTTTTTTTAAATAATTTTTTTAATTACTCTAAGTTTGTGTGTGTGAGTATGTGTGTTTAAATTAAAAATGCCACTGTGATCAATTCTATCAACCCTAACTTTTCCATGAGCATGAATGATATAGTTGTCTTTCATAATAATGCCAACGTGAGTAATTATACCTTCTTGGTTATCAAAAAAAGCTAAATCACCAGGTTCACTTTCTTCAATAAAACTTAATACTTCCCCTTGTCCGGCTTGTTCAGCAGCGTCTCTCATTAAATTATATCCACAAAGTTTATAAACCATTTGAGTAAATCCAGAGCAATCTATACCAAAAGGAGTTTTTCCTCCCCATAAATATGGAGTGTTTAAATATTTATATGCAGCTTCAATTAATAACTTTTTTGGTTTTTTACCTGAAACCACATTACCTTCATATAAAAAATTAGAATTATTTATTTTTAATTGTTGATTGTTATAAAAAGGTAAACTTGAACCAATAACAATGGTCAGGTAATTTTTGGTGCTATTTGTTGCAAAATCTATAAGTTCTCCTGCTAATTTAGGCTCTGAATTGCTAATACTTTTATATATTTCTTCTGTAATTTCCTCGTATTGTTTATTGTCTATCCATCCTTCATAGTTATCAAAAGCTAAACGAATTTTACTCCAATTTTTTCTAATTTCTAGAACTTTAAAATGTTCACCAAATAATAATTGCGAAACCATTTCACTAGTATCACTTGGATCAATTCTAATAGGAACAATACTTAAATTACAAATTCCGTAGTGCATATTTATAAACGTTCTATTACCATTGCACCTGCACCACCACCACCATTACAGATAGCTGCGGCACCGTATTTTGCATTATTTTGTTTTAATATAGAAGTTAGAGCTATTACTATTCTTGCACCTGACATTCCTAAAGGATGCCCTAGTGAAACAGCTCCACCATTTACATTTACTTTGTCAGGATTTATGCCAAGTATTTTAGTGTTTACTAAACCAACAACAGAAAAAGCCTCGTTAAATTCAAAAAAATCAACATCATCAATAGATATATTTGCTTTAGCTAAAGCTTTTGGAAGTGCTTTTGCAGGAGCTGTTGTAAACCATTCTGGTTCATGAGCAGCATCTGCATAGCCACTAATTTTTGCAATTGGTTTTAAATTTAGCTCTTCTGCTTTTTCTTTGCTCATTAAAACTAGAGCCGCAGCACCATCATTTAAAGTAGAAGCATTAGCAGCAGTAACTGTACCTTCTTTATTAAAAACAGGTCGTAAGCTAGGAATTTTATCAAAATTCACATTTTTAAATTCTTCATCTTCTGAAAAAATAATTGGATCACCTTTTCTTTGAGGAATTTCAACAGGAACAATTTCATCATTAAATTTTCCTTTTTGCCAAGCATCTGCCGATTTTTTGTAAGATTCTATAGCGAAATTATCTTGATCTTCTCTAGTAAAGTTGTGCTCAGTAGCACATAAATCTCCACAAATTCCCATATGTTTTTGGTCGTAAACATTTACAAGACCATCTACTAACATTCCGTCTGCAACTTTTACATCTCCTAATTTTACACCTTTTCTGCCTTGTAAATAATGAGGAATACTACTCATGTTTTCCATACCACCAGCAACTACTATTTCTGCATCACCAGTTTTTATAGCTTGAGTTGCAACCATAATAGCTTTCATACCAGAAGCACAAACTTTATTTATTTGGGTACAAGGAACTGTATTTGGAATTCCTGCAAAAAGTGCTGCTTGACGAGCAGGAGCCTGGCCTAATCCGGCAGATACTACATTACCCATAAATACTTCATCTACTAAATTTGGATTTAAATTTACTTTATTTAAAGCGCCTTTTATTGCAATTGCTCCTAATTTTGGAGCTGGAATACTAGCTAAACTACCTAAAAAACTCCCAATTGGTGTTCTGGCAACAGATACTATTACAACTTCTTTCATTTTAGTTTTAAATTTAATTTTCAATTGCGAATTTAATCAAAATTGAGCAATCTATTAAATTTTGAAAGCGCTATTGTTATGTGTAATAAAGATTACAGATAAAATTTATATATTTCTTAATTTGGATGTGCTTTTAAATCAAAATGTTATGTCATTAAATTCATCTTATAAAAATCATTATGTTGCCATTATTGGAGGTTCTATTTCAGGTTCTGAAGCAGCTAATATACTGGCGCAAAATGGTATTAAAGCAGTAGTTTTTGATATGAATAAATTACCTTATGGTAAAATTGAAGATGGGCTGCCTAGTTGGCATATTAATTTAAGAAACAGACAAATTGCAGAAATTGATAAAAAATTAGATCAAGAAAATGTTCGTTTTGTTCCAAATACTAAAATAGGTAAGGATATTGATTTTTTAGATTTAATTAATAATTGGGGATTTTCTGCTGTTATTTTAGCAAATGGAGCTTGGCAGGATAGAAAATTTCCAATAGAAGGAATTGAAAAGTTTAGGGATAAAGAACTTATCTATCAAAATTCATTTATAAATTGGTTTAATCATAAACATGAGTGTGATTTTAAAGGTAAAAATTATTTTATTAAAAATAATGCAGTTATAGTTGGAGGAGGGTTAGCATCTCTAGATGTTGTAAAAATTGTAATGATTGAATTGGTAAAAAAACAATTGTTTTTAAAAAAAGGAATTCAAATTGATTTATTTACTTTAGAAAAAGAAGGTGTACAGAAAACTCTAGAAAAATTTAAAGTTACTCTCGAAGAATTAGGCATAAAAAAAGCTCGATTAGTTTATAGAAGAACAGCTAAAGAAATGCCTTTAAAAGCTCCAAAAGATGACTCAGAAGAAAGTATTATTAAAGCTCAGGAAGTTTCACGAAAATTATTAGTTAAATATCAAGAAAAATATCTATTTGATTTTATTCCTCAAAGTGTACCATTGAGTTTTACAGAAAAAAACAAAAAACTAACTGGAGTAGTTTTTCAAAAAGTTACTACCGTAAATGGTAAAATAACACCAATAAAAAATAGCACTTTTGAACTTAAAACCGAAATGTTAATTTCTTCAATAGGAAGTGTTCCAGAACGAATAGATGGTTTAACCTATGAAAATGGAGTGTTAAAAATGTTAGGTATTACAGATTATCATGTAGATGGCTTTAGCAATGTTTTTGCAATTGGAAATGCCGTTACTGGTAGAGGAAATATTCAAGAATCTAAACGGCATGGAAAAGAAATGACTTCATTAATTTTAAATAAAGATTTAACCAAAGATGCGTTAGAAAAATGGGTTACTTATCATAATAATGAAATTAAAAGTAAAGTAAAAAAGCAGATTAATATAATGCTAAAAGAAATTGCAAATAAAGAAATTCAACCCGAAAATATTATAGAAGGAATTTTAAACAAAACAGCAAAAATTCAACAAAATTTAGGTTATAAAACGTATAAAGATTGGATTAAAAAACATATTCCAAATAGGTTAGAAGACGAACTGCCAAAAAATAAAACTAACTTAAAATGTTTATAATATATTTATTAGTATTTTTGAATTGCTAAAAAGTACTTCGTGAAAAAACTTATAAATAAATTTTTGGTAAATCATTCCTTAATATATAAGCTATTCTTATACATATTAACTGTATTTTTAATTGTTTATTTATTCCCAAAAGGAGGTCAATTTAAATACGAATTTCAAAAAGGAAAGCCTTGGCAATACGAAAACTATTATGCGCCATTTAATTTTTCTATACAAAAATCTAAAGCTGAAATAGAAAAAGATAAACAACAAATTATTGCTACTTCAAAACAATTTTACGATTATAACGAACAAACAGTAGTTGAAGTTAAAAATAATATAACTCAAAAAGTAGCGGAAGCATTACTTAATTCTAACTTATTTGAGAGCCAGAAGAAAAACCTTATAAAAAAAGTTGATGAAATTATAAATACTATATACGAATATGGTTATATAAATGAAGCAGATAGATTACAGTTAAATAGACCAGTAATAACTTTAAAAAAAGGTAATAAAATACAAGATATTGAAACAAATAAATTGTATTATCTATCTAAAATAAATGATTTAATTAATGCAAAAATAGGAGTAGACCCTTTAACACAAACCGAAAGCACAATACAAACTATATTATTTGATGAATTAAAACCTAACGTATCTTTTAACAACGAACTTACAAATAAAAACTTAGAAGAAAACTTAAGTAAAGTATCCTATACAAAAGGATTGGTGTCTGTAAACCAAAGAATTATACTTAAAGGAGATATAGTTGAAGGAGAAAAGTTAGCTATATTAAATTCATTAAAACATGAATTTGAATCTCAGGTTTGGAGTAAGTCAAATTATAATTGGATAGTTTTTGGTTATACTATTTTAGTCGCTTTAGCCTTTTTAATGTTGCTACTTTTTATACGAAAATATCGTTTAGAAATTTTTGAAAACAACACTAAAGTAACGTTTATATTTTTTAATGTTATATTAATCGTACTATTAATAACTTTAGTTGTAAAGTACGATGCAAAATATGTATATATTGTACCAATTGTGACGCTTCCGTTAGTTTTAAAAGCATTTTTTGACGCAAGACTAGGTTTGTTTACTCATGTGTTAACAGTGCTGTTATTAGGCTTTATAGTGCCAAATAGTTTTGAATTTATTTTTCTCCAAATAATTGCAGGTATAGTAACCATTTTAACTATTTCTGAATTGTATAAAAGGGCTAATTTATTTATATCAGTTTTACAAATTACATTAGTTTATTACATTGCATACTTGGCATTTTCTATCATTCAGGAAGGAAATGCAAAATCAATAATTTGGGAAAAATTTGTTTATTTTGCTTTAAATGGAGGTGCAACTTTATTTGTATTACCGCTAATTTATATTTTTGAAAAGTTATTTGGTTTAGTTTCTGATGAATCTTTAAAGGAATTATCCAATACAAATAATAAATTATTACGTGAATTAGCTGAAAAAGCACCAGGTACTTTTCAACACTCATTACAAGTTGCTAACTTGGCTGAAGCTTCAGCTAATGAAGTTCATGCAAATTCTATGTTAGTTAGAACAGGAGCTTTATATCATGATATTGGTAAAATGGAAAACCCAATGTATTTCACTGAAAACCAATCTACTAATGTTAATCCGCATAATGAGTTAACACCAAAGGATAGTGCTAAAATTATTATAAATCATGTAATAAAAGGAGTTGAATTAGCTAAAAAGAATCATTTGCCAGATAGAATTATTGATTTTATTAGAACACATCATGGCACAACGTTAGTTTATTATTTTTATAAGATGGAAGAAAAGATTGGCGGTGATGATGTAGATACTTCTTATTTTCAATATCCAGGGCCAATTCCTTTTTCAAAAGAAACGGCCATTTTAATGATTTGTGATTCTGTGGAAGCAGCTTCAAGAAGTTTAAAAGAACCAACGGCTCAAGTTTTAGATGATTTAGTGGAAAAGATTGTAACTAAGCAACTTGAGAGTGGACAATTTATGAATGCGGATATTACTTTTAAAGAACTTCAGATTATAAAAAAAGTATTAAAAAAGAAATTAAAAAATATTTATCATTTAAGAATTGAATATCCAGAATAATAAGTTGGAAATTTTATACAAAAAAAATTAAAAAATCTTGTTTAAGTGTAATTGTAATGCTACATTTGCACTCGCAAAAATAAGTTCATAAACATATTTTTAGGAGAGGTGCCAGAGTGGTAATGGAGCAGATTGCTAATCTGTCGACGGGTAACTGTCGCCAGGGTTCGAATCCCTGTCTCTCCGCAAAATTTTAAAGATAGCCTCGGGGTGTAGCGTAGCCCGGTTATCGCGCCGCGTTTGGGACGCGGAGGTCGCAGGTTCGAATCCTGCCACCCCGACAATGGTCGCGTAGCTCAGCTGGATAGAGCATCTGCCTTCTAAGCAGACGGTCACAGGTTCGAATCCTGTCGCGATCACTTTTTTTACTCGTAAAGAGTATTAAAACCTTGCAAACTATATGATTTGCAAGGTTTTATAATTTTTAGAGCATCATAAAATTTGATATAAATTTATATTTTATGTTTGCAAATCGGTCAACAGTTTAATAATCAAAAAAGTGTTGACCGAATAAGCTTTAAAAAGTTGAAATACAAATAGTTGATTTGACTTTCGTCTTTGAATAATGTTTAACTAAAAGACGACAACTATGAGAACTCGGTCAACGTTTGCCCTCTTATTTTGGGTAAATACTTCAAGAACAAAAAACAATCAATCTACTATTTATGCAAGGGTAACTGTTAACGGAAAAAGGGTTAATATTAGTCTTAAGCGTAAAGTGCTACTTTCGGATTGGGATTCATCAAAAGGTATGGCAAAAGGTAATAAACAAAATGCCAAATTATTAAACCAATTCCTAGAACAAATTCGCAATAAGATTTACCAAGCTTATGAAGATTTGATGAGAGAAAATAAGCTTATAACTGCACAAGCTATAAAGTCAAGATATTTTGGAGAAGATGAAAAATACAGAAGCCTATTAGAGCTTTTTGATTATCATAATAATTCAATGGAGCAAAAGCTTCATAAGGATACTATGAAGCATTACAGGACCACTCAAAAATATCTGAATCAGTTTTTATCTGAAAAACACAAAACCGATGATATTTATTTACACAAGCTAAATTATGCTTTTATTATAGATTTTGAACATTATTTAAAATCTTATCAGCCAACAGATCACCAAAGAAAAATTAGCAATAATACGGCCATGAAGCATTTACAAAGGTTACGCAAGATGGTTACAATGTCTTTTCATTTAGAGTGGATAGATAGAGATCCTTTTGTACGTTTCAAATCTTCATTTGAAAAACGAGAAAGAGAGTTTTTAACCAATGAAGAACTTATGAGTTTAGAAGAGTTTTCTAGCTCTGTAAACAGATTAAATATAGTAAGGGATCTATTTGTGTTTAGCTGTTATACTGGGATTTCATATATCGATATTGACCAGTTAACAAAAGATAATATTGTAAAAGGGATAGATGGTAGTGACTGGATAGTTTCAAAAAGACAAAAAACAAAGTCTCCGGTTAAAATTCCATTGCTAAACCAAGCAAGTATATTAATTGAAAAATATCAGGATAACCCAAGAGTGATCGCTTCAAATAGTTTACTGCCTAAATTCTCTAATCAGAAGATTAATAGCTATTTAAAAGAAATTGCAGATTTATGTGGTATCAAAAAGAATCTCACTTTCCACATGGCACGTCATACATTCGCTACTACAGTGACGCTCTCCAATGGTGTGCCAATCGAAACCGTTTCAAAATTACTTGGTCATACTAAAATAGCCACTACTCAAATTTATGCTAAAGTCATTGAACGAAAAGTAAGTGAAGATATGAAAATATTAATAACAAAGCTGAAGAAAACGGGTATTGATGAAAAACGTGCCTTCAGCAAATAGATATATTTGAGTTATGTATGAACTTGAAAAATTAAGAGAAAATTTTCCAATTAAACAACTTAGTTAACTTTTTATGTTTTAGATAAAAATTATTTATAAATTTGCAAACCTATTACAAGCCTCGATGGCGGAATTGGTAGACGCGCTGGATTCAAAATCCAGTGTCTTAGGACGTGCGGGTTCGATTCCCGCTCGGGGTACTAAAGTGAAAGCCGAGACTTATGTCTCGGCTTTTTTATTTCAGGTACAACATAGGTACAACATTTAGTTATTTTCCCTTTACAATATTTAATATACTTATCTGGGATTGTTTAGGAGTAATTCATATTAAATAGCGTTGGAGCCAATAAAAAACATCAATATTTGTATAACAAATAAGTCTGAAATCGGAATACGATTTTGAACACGATTTAACAAATTTATAGCGTAGGAGGTAAGTAAAATAGTTGAGAAATTGGTCAACTTTGAGCTCATAACCCGAAGGTCGCTGGTTCGAGTCCAGTCCCCGCTACTAGTAAACAAAGGGCTTTCAAGAAATTGGAAGCCTTTTTTTATTCAATGGGTACAGAATAGGTACAGGATAATATGATTTTCAAAGTAGTCATATAAATAGCAATCATTTACTTTCTTTTAATGTTAAATGCTATTATTTTCTGCTAAAATTCATTTTTTTTAAGGCAAAAGCCTTTTTGTTTTTTTAATCATTCAGTTTGTTTCTGCTTCATTTGGGTAGTTCCTATTTTCGAAATATTCACTTTATGATAGATTATGTTTTCTATTTCCAACCTCCATCTTTAATGTTAAGTCCGCTAAAACATCCTACATGAAAAAACTGATATTGATATGAAATAAAGATGGTAAAGAGTCTAAAAAATCATATTTTTGAGAAATAATTTAAAGATTATAATTCATAGATGAAATTCATTTTTTTAATAGCGGCTTTTAATGCGTTCTTTTTTGCAATTTTATTGTTTCAGAAAAAACCCAGGGCATTGCACGACAATATATTAATTTTATGGTTATTGTATTTGGGGCTGTTTATTGGAGTTTATTCCTTTTATTCCCATGAGTTATTTACTCATTTTAAATTGTTGTCCATCAGTTTTACTTCACTGTTTTTATTGCATGGCGTATTTTTGTTTTTTTATATTTATGCGCTAATTGCTTCTAAAAAGATTTTCAATAAAATTAATCTTATACATTTTGTTCCTTTTACGCTGTTTAACGGCTATCTTTTAATTATTTCATTCTTTCCAGATATTTCTGAACGAATACGATTGGATTATGTGCAAATGCCAGATTCACCGCCATTGCTATTTTTTTTCTTTTTAATGATAACTCTTTTATCGGGACCAATATATTTTGTAATATCCATTAAATTGTTTGAGAAATTAGATATTGACATCTTTAATAATTTTTCTTCTTCCGAAGAAATGGATTTGGTATGGCTTCGTAAACTTGTCTATGTTTTTGGCATTATTTGGACGGCCTTAATTGTCATCACGGTCATTCACCATGTGTTTAATTTATTTTCTATGGTTTTTTGTACCGACGGATTGTTTTTGTCCTTATCGGTTTTTGTAATTTTAATTGGTTATTTCGGATTAAAACAGAAGGTTATTTTTAGTGGTGATGCTGAAAATGAACAGATTTTTGTTGAAGAGACAAAAGTAAAATATGCTGGTTCACGATTAACGGAAGCCGAGGCAAATCAATTTGTGGACAAACTTAACAACTTTATGGTTACGGAGAAACCTTATTTAAATCCAAATTTAACACTGCAAGAGTTAGCTTCTGAATTGGAGATTTCTACCCATTACCTGTCACAGATTATAAATGAAAAATTCAACCTTAACTTTTTCGATTACATCAATCAGTTTAGGGTAGAGGAATTCAAAGTAAAAATAAGCGACCCAAAATTTGAAAATTATTCCTTTCTGGGCATCGCATTTGATTGCGGATTCAATTCAAAATCGGCTTTTAACCGAATCTTTAAGAAATTTACAAATCTTACCCCTTCCCAATACAAAACAGCTGTTACTAAGCCCTAAACCTTGTTTTTTAATAAATATTGATATTTTATGTTACGAGAGCCAATTTTATATTAAGATAAACAAGTCCCACTTTATAGATTAAAGCTACTGGTCTTGTTCACCATCCTATATTTGTAAATTATTGTGAACAAAGAATTATAAATTAAAAAAAACAGTAACTTAATGTACAAATTTTTTATATCATGAAAACTTATATCTGGACAGCGCCAACAAGGATTTTTCATTGGCTTTTAGCCGTTGGATTCACTGTTGCTTTTATTTTAGGAGATTTTGACAATCTCAGCAATCTGCATTTTGCTTTCGGTGCTTTCGTGGGAGCATTGTTATTTTTTAGAATTTTGTTTGGTTTGTTTGGGCCAACGTATTCAACTTTTAAAGATTTCCCAATAGGATTGAAAAGTCAGCGAGAATTTATAAACTCGTTTTTTTCGAAAGGAAAAATATTTGCTGGTCATAATCCGGCAGCTTCTGTAATTATGCTAAGTATATTTTTTGTTGGAATAATTTGCAGTATGTCAGGCTACCTTTTATATGCCAATGAGAATAATGTATCAAATATTGGAATTAATGAGGATGCTCTTGAAGAATTACACGAAATAACGGCGAACCTTTTTTTAATTTTAGTGGTTATCCACTTACTTGGCATTTTGGCTGAAACATTCTTTCATAAGAAAACGGGTACACTTCAATCAATTTTTACAGGATATAAAAATATCGAGTCTAAAAATGCCAAATTAAATGGTTTTCATAAAATATTTATGGTGCTTTGGCTTATAGTTCCTTTTTATGTTTCTTATTTGGCCTATGGCTTGCCGGTTAACACAAAAGAGCAAGAAAATAAGATTGAGAACAATGAATATTATGACAATGATGATGATTAAAAATTACAGAAGTTAAACCAATGGCATAGGAGTATAGGCAATAAGTGCCGCTTATAAAATAACCTTTTGTTCAGCTCAGTTCAGCATAATCAATTCCAAATCATTCGCCTTTATTTTAATGTATGTTGTACCCGTTGGACTTAATTTATAAAATAAAAAACATTGATTATAAATTGTTCAATTAAGCAAATTGAAGACACAAAACAAACAATTTTGGGTTTATAATCAAAATGAGTTAGTCAAATAATAGAACGAATCAATTCAATATGAAAAATGGCATAATTTTAAAAGACGTTATTCCCTTTATTCTTTGGTTTTCCACTATGATTTTTAGTGCTATTATATTGGATTTTGTTCTTCATTATTTTAATATCGTTTTTATTGGAAGGCACTTAGGATATTTAGGGACTTTTACAATTTTAATTTCGTTTTTATATTCTTTAAAGAAGAGGAAATTAATACGTTCTGGAACTCCAAAAGGATTGTTGGATTTTCATGAATACCTTGCTTTGTCTGGTTCCATTATGATTTTAGTTCATGCCGGAATTCATATCCATTCAATTTTGCCTTGGATGGCTGTTTTGGTTTTGATAATAAATGTTGCCAGTGGATTGGTCGGAAAATACATACTGCAACAATCCAATCGAACTATGAAAAACAAAAAAGCAAAATTGAGAGAATCCGGCTTAAGCGATGAAGAAATTTCAAAAAAGATTTTTTGGGATGAAGTAGCAATAGACAACATGAAAAAATGGAGAAAAATTCATTTACCAATTACCTATTTTTTAGGATTATTTTCACTGATACATATTATATCTATTTTACTGTTTAATTAATGGAAAGAAAATATATTTATACAATCATTACAATCATAATCATTGGAATTGTTTTAGTATTTCCACACAAAATGGTATCACCTGGAAATCTTTATCAATCACATTCCGATTTGAATAAAGATTGTTTTTCCTGTCATAAAGCGTTTTCGGGAATACCAAATGAAAACTGTATCTCTTGTCACAAAGTTTCGGAAATTGGTTTAAAAACCAATAAAAATGGAGATAGTATTTCAATTAATTCTAATATTCTTTTTCATAAAAATCTAAAAAATCAGGATTGTATATCCTGTCATTCCGACCACAACGGATTAAATCCAAAATTGTCGTTAAAGAAATTTGACCACATATTTTTGTCTGAAAGCAATAGAAATCAATGTGTCAGTTGTCATTCCCAACCAAAAAACAAACTTCACAATCAAGTTTCTAATTCCTGTGTAAGTTGCCATTCTACTACAAGCTGGACTTCTGCAATATCATTTAATCATGATTTGATAAAAGATACTTCCAAAAACAATTGCATTGCTTGCCATCAAATTCCTAAAGATAATTTTCATGGCATCTCTACTAATAATTGCGCATCCTGTCACGAATTAAACAAATGGAAACCTTCAACATTTAATCATGACAATTCATTTATTTTGGACGAAAATCATAAGACAGATTGTAAAACTTGTCATGTAAACAATAATTTAAAAACGTATACTTGTTATGGTTGTCACGAGCATTCCATAAATAATATCAGAGGGGAGCACATTGAAGAAGGAATATACAATTTTGATAATTGTGTAAGTTGCCATAGAAGCGGCAATGAACACGATATCAGAATGAATGAAAATGCTGTCCGAAAATACATCAGCAAAGAATTAAAAAATAATAGAGAAGACGACGATGATTAGAAAATGGGTTTTTCAATCCGTTGTTGAGCTTATAAATTACCGAACTAAAGCCCATGATAAAAAACACAAATTACAATAATAATTTATATCTCAAAAATGTATTACTGAATAATCAATTTGCTAATTGTTGATTTATTATCAGATATGATTTTAGTGAGATACATTCCAAATTCAATTCGATTTTCTTTTCTTTTAATACCTGATGTATAGATCTATAGCTAGGGACTTTTTTGGCCAAATAAATAAGTCCTACTTTATAAATTAAAGCGATTTGCCTATATATCGGGGCTATTTTTGTCAAATATTTTAAAATATATTAACCTTAATAACAACTAAAATAAGTAGACAAATGAAAAAAACTTTTAAATTAATTTTGGCAATTGCAGTACTGGTATTTGCTGTTTCCTGTGACAGTAAAACTGGAAAAATACATGACCATTCTGCAGCTCAACAAACAGATGAACATCAACAAGAGAAACCTGTATCACAGCAAACAAACAAACAAGAACATGCAGAGGGTGATGTTTTACAATTAAATAATGGAAACCTATGGGAGGCTAATATAGAAACCACCGCAGGAATAGACAATATGAAACTTATAATAAAGTCTTTTTCAGAAGGAGATAATATGGAAGCTTACGCAAAAGTTAAACAAAATTTGGAAAAGGAATTTGGAACCATTATAGCCAAATGTACTATGACAGGTGAGGCTCATAACCAATTGCACAAATATTTGGTCCCAATGAAAGATCTGTTTGATGGATTAGCGGCATCAGATTTAGAAATCCGCAAGGCCAGCCTTAATCAAATAAATATGCATTTAGAAGAATATACGAAATACTTTAAGTAAAATGTTTTTGAATTTTATTGGTATTTGATTTAAATTTTAAAGAATGGGATTTCTGTATAGATTTCCCATTTTTATTTTATAATACAAATAAAAGGCATAAAATAAGGAGCTTTCGCAAATACCTTATTTTTAAAAAAATTTATCCGCCAACACCTGTTGAATATAATACTTGCATTTCAAAGCGCTTGGCCTCCTTTTCTTTAAATATTAGCATCAGAAGTTATAGGCTAACGCTTTTTTCGGTAATTAAACAAGTCCCACTTTATAGATTGAAGCGATTGGCTCTTTTTTCCAGGCTACATTTGTCAAAAAATTAATAGTAATCATTTTAAATTAAGTAAAATAATGGAAACAAAAATTAAAAAACATTCAGAAAAAGTAAGTGTTAATAAAGGATTTAGAAAACCTTTAAAATTTGGTGCCTTGCCGCTAATATTATTTGCAATCTTATTATTCTCTTCACAGGCAACATTTGCCCATTGTGATTCATATGACGGACCAGTAATTAAAGATGCCGTTAAGGCACTTAAAACCAACGACGTAAATTTGGTGTTTAAATGGCTAAAAAAAGATCAGGAGCAAGAAATTACCGCCCTGTTCAACAAAACATACTCATTAAAAAATGGCGATAAAGAAGTGTATGAAATTGTGGAAAAACACTTTTTTGAAACATTGGTACGTTTGCACCGTGAAACGGAGGGCGAACCTTATACCGGACTAAAACCAGCAGGAACCACAAAACAAATTATTCAAATGACAGATGAAGCTATTAAAGAGGGCAATGTAAATGGCTTTTTACTAAAATTTAATAAACACTTTGAAAAAGTAGTTCGTGAAAAATACGATAAAGTTTTGCAACTAAGTAAAGTTAAGGACAATTCAACTGAGGAAGGCAGGGCTTTTGTGGCAGCTTATGTGAACTACACGCACACTATTATGATGATGCACGATATTCTTGAACACGGAATTGAACATGGTAGCGGAGATGCAGAACACAAAGAATAATCCATATTTTCAGAATCTGTGTTTGCCTTCTGAAAAGTGAAATTAGATATTATTAATTAAATAAAGATGAAAAATGAAGATAGAAAAAATTCAATTAGAGGAACTCACCTGCCCGAGCTGCATCACAAAAATTGAAAGTGTGCTCTCAAAAGAGGAAGGGGTAGAAGAAGCCAAAGTACTTTATAATGCAAGCAAGGTAAAAGTAACTTACGAAGAAGATAAAATATCGGGAAAACACATTACTGATTTAATTGAAAAGTTGGGATATGTGGTAAAAGGCAAGTAGGCCATCGCTTTAAAATGAATAAAAAAATCCCTCAATCAGGGATTTTTTTAAATGTAACTACTGCGAAATTGGCATAAAACAGCCGATTTATCATACAGCAAACAGCACAAATATTTAGAAAAACCACTTATGACAAAGAAATAAATTTTATAAGCCAATAAGCCAAGGATGAATTAAAAAGACGAACAGATGAAACGAGCATTATAAATTTTGACACACAAAAGAATGGTTAATGGCAAACAGCATCTGTTACCGCTAAAAAATAAAATGTAAATAGATGAAAATTAATAAAAAAAATAGTTTAATAATCGCTTCGGGTATTTTACTCGTTATTGCTTTTATATTATATCTTCTTAAGCTGAATAGTTTATTGATAAATATTATTTTAATTGCGTCCTCAATTATTGCAGGGTTTCCCATTGCAAAAAAGGCACTTCAGGCTGTTTGGATGAAAGTTTTTAGCATTGAGCTCTTAGTGTCGATTGCGGTTGTTGGCGCGTTAATTATAGGTGAATATGTTGAGTCGGCAGCGGTTTCCTTCCTGTTTTTATTTGGTGCTTTTCTCGAGGCGAGAACTTTAGAGAAAGCAAGATCCTCATTAAAATCCCTCATTAAAATGATGCCAATGGAAGCGACTGTGGAGAGGGAAGGCAAAAGGGTAACACTTCCTGCGGAAGAGGTAAAAAAAGGTGACCTCGTATTTATGCAGTCGGGTGAAAAAGTTGCGGTTGACGGTAGGGTTTTTTCTGGAACGGCTTCGATTAATGAAGCGGCGATTACCGGCGAATCAGTGCCTGTCAAAAAGGAGAAAGGGGCGCAGGTATTTAGCGGTACGATACTTGACAGCGGATACCTTGAAGTAATTGCTGAAAAAGTTGGAGATGACACCACCTTTGCTAAAATTATTGACCTGGTGGAAGAAGCCCAGGAGTCCAAGGCAAAAACTCAGAAATTTTTGGAACGGTTCGCAGCTTTCTACACGCCAGGAATCTTGGTTCTGTCTGTTATTGTTATGCTGTTTACTTGGGATATTCACCTAACGCTTACGTTTTTGGTTATTGCTTGTCCGGGTGCTTTGGTTATTTCTGCTCCGGTATCAATTGTTGCCGGCATAGGAAACGGAGCCAGAAATGGAATTCTAATTAAAGGTGGCGACAAAATGGAAAAGATGGCCAAGATAAATGGGATAATATTTGATAAAACAGGAACTTTAACCCAAGGAAAACCATCCGTTACAGCCATTCAATCATATGGCGTAAAAGAAGATGAACTGCTATTAATGGCAGCAGGAGCCGAGCTGGTTTCTGAACACCATTTAGGGCGCACTATTGTTAAAGAAGCTGAAAGCAGGGGGTTGCAGCTTTCCCACAAGCCAATGAATTCGCAGATAATTAAAGGACAGGGAATCAAAGCGACTGTCAATGGAAAAGAATTGTTGGTAGGCAATAAAAAAATGCTTGTTAGCAACCAAATAACCTTTACGGAAGCAATAGAAATTTATGCTCTTGAGCAGGAAATAAAAGGAAATACAGCAGTTTATATTAGCGATAATAATCGCGTCTTGGGTATAATCTCCATTGCAGACAAAATTAGGGAAGACGCATCAGACGCCATCAATCAACTCAAACAAAGCGGAATTAAGCATCTGGTTATGTTAACTGGGGATAACGAGCATACAGCCAATAAAGTGGCAAAACAACTTGGGATTGAAAAAGTTTTTGCCAACTTACTTCCTGAAGATAAGGTTTCAAAAATAAAAACGTGTAAACAAAAAGGAAAAATATTAGCCATGGTAGGAGATGGCATTAATGATGCACCCGCCATTGCAACAGCTGATGTGGGTATTGCCATGGGTGGTGCAGGAACCGATATCGCCATGGAAACTGCAGATATTGTTTTATTATCAGATAAATTGGACAAGTTAGCTTACGCCTATAAACTGTCAAAAGCAACCGTTCGAAATATGAAACAAAATATGTTTTTTGCCGTAGGCGTTGTTTTTTTGTTATTGGCAGGAGTTTTAACAGGAAAAGTATTTTTGGCATCTGGAATGCTTATCCATGAGTTAAGTGTTCTTATTGTTATTTTAAACGCTATTCGATTGGTGCGTTTTCCAAAGTATCAATTTTGGTTTAATCGTTGAAAATTAAAATTAAGCCGTTTCTTTACCTCATAAAAATGATATAGATGATTTGTATAAATGAGACGGTAAGAGTTTTTAGATATCCTCTTCATCAGAGCCATAAAGCAACTCAATAAATTCTGATTTAGGAACATCCCCAAAATATTCTTCTATTATAATTCCTTTTAGCTTTTGTGAGATTTGCTCCTTGTCATACTTTACGCCTGTTAAAAGATTTTCTATATCTTCTAAAGGTTCTTTCCCAAAGAAATCACCAAAAATTTTAAGTTCTGTAAGATATCCTTTCTCCACAAACATCCTCACATCAATTTCTCCCACAGAGAAACGCTTGCTGCGCTGAATATTGAATTTTGGGGAACGTCCATAATTCCACTCCCAGGAATCATATTTTTCTTCTTTTAATAGATGTACAGACTGCCACTCTTCAGGGGTTAAATGATACGTTTCGAAAGGTTCCCTTTCTTTATACAAACCTTCCAGTAAAAGTGTTCTGAATTCTTCAATTTTTAGTGGATTATTAAGGTATTCACTAATATTGGCCACGCGGCTGCGTACAGACTTGTGCCCTTTGGATATGATCTTGCTCATTTTTACCTGAAGTGCATTCCCCACTTCTCCAAGATCTGTGTCAAATAAAAGTGTACCATGACTTACCATTCTTTTTCCTGTTGAAAATTGAGCAGTTCCCGAAATTTTTTTATCATTTACAAGAAGGTCATTTCTTCCTTTCAACTCCGCTTTTACCCCTATTTTTGAAAGTGAGCTGATAACAGGTTCTGTAAATTTTTTAAAATTGTTCAAACTTGTAATATCGTGATTGGTGATGAAACTGAAATTGAGGTTTCCATAGTCATGATAGACAGCTCCACCGCCCGAAATTCTTCGTACCACATGGATATGGTTTTTTCCTACATAATCATGGTTGATTTCTTCTAAAGTATTTTGACTTCTTCCTATAATGATGGAAGGTTCATTAATATAGAACAGTAAATAATCAGATTGAGAATTGAAATTTCGAAGTGCATATTCCTCCAAAGCCAGATTTAGCATAGGGTTGGTATGGCCTTCGTTTTCTATAAAAATCATACTTGTGTAAGTTAAAATTTAAAACAGCAAAGTAAAGAAATATTTACCGGACAATTATGTCTTTTATTATAAAAATTGTTTTTAATTTTAAAAAAATAGGTAACTTTAGCTCGGAAGTAAATGGTGCTTATATTTTCAGACACCTCCTTTTCTCTAAATAAAATAAGCTTATATACCTTCCAATAATCTTTTAAATATTTCAGCCATGTCTAAAGACCCTTATCAAATTAAAAAATCAGTACATACAAAAAACGGTAGTTTTACATATTATAGTCTTACTGAACTTGAAAGACAGGGTTATAAAATTCATAAATTGCCTTTTTCTATCCGAATATTATTAGAGAATGCCTTGCGAAATTTTGATGATTTTTCGGTAACTAAAGAAAATATTGAGACCCTTTTACATTGGACACCAAAGGGATCCGAAAAAGATATTCCATTTAAGCCTGCTCGTGTGCTGATGCAAGATTTTACAGGTGTTCCGGCAGTTGTTGATATTGCTGCACTACGTGCTGAAGTGGCAAGAAAAGGAAAAAATCCAAACCTGATTAATCCGCTAATACCAGTTGATTTAGTCATTGACCACTCAGTTCAGGTAGATTATTTCGGAACAGGATATGCTTACAAACGCAATATGGATGAGGAATATAAACGCAATACAGAGCGCTATCAATTTTTGAAATGGGCACAAAATTCCTTTGATAATTTTAGCGTGGTGCCTCCTGGAATGGGGATTTGTCATCAGGTAAATTTGGAGTACCTTTCAAAAGTGGTGGTTGAAAGAAATGGAGAAATCTTTCCTGATACGCTGGTGGGAACAGACAGCCATACGCCCATGGTCAACGGCATTGGCGTGGTGGCTTGGGGAGTTGGTGGTATTGAAGCCGAAGCGGCTATTTTAGGACAACCTATTTACTTTATTATGCCCGAAGTCATTGGTTTAAAACTTACTGGAAAACTTCCTTTGGGCTCCACGGCAACCGATCTTGTTTTAACTATAGCAGAGTTGCTGAGAAAATTTGGTGTCGTAGGAAAATTTGTAGAAGTTTTTGGTGATGGTTTAAGGAATCTTTCCGTGCCAGACAGAGCCACTATAGGAAATATGTCACCTGAATTTGGATGCACCATTACCTATTTTCCTGTAGATGACAAGACTTTGGAGTATATGCGGAAAAGCAATCGCTCCGAAGAACAGATAGCCTTAGTGGAAACCTATTGCAAAACCAATATGTTTTGGCGGGAAAATGAAGATAAAATAACTTATACTGCGGTTTTGGAATTGGATTTAACAACCATTGAACCCACTGTTGCCGGTCCTAAACGACCACAGGATAAAATTCTTTTAAAGGACTTTAAAGATAAGTTTATCGATTTATTGGATACATCGTTCGATCGAAAATATATTGCACATGGAGACCGTGAGGTAGAAAAATCCATCACGCGATGGAATTCTGAAGGAGGTGATCAACCTGTAAACAAGCCCAAAGAGAAAGCTTTGGCAATTGAAATTGAAGTCAAGGAAAAAGACGGACTAAAAACAGTTTGGATTACGCGTGGCCAAGAGAAATTTATGCTATCTGACGGTGCGGTGGTCATAGCAGCTATTACTTCCTGCACCAATACCTCCAACCCATTTGTGATGGTTGGTGCCGGACTGGTAGCCAGAAAAGCCAGAGAACACGGAATTGACGTAAAACCTTGGGTGAAAACTTCGCTTGCACCAGGCTCTAAGGTGGTTACTGATTATTTAGAAAAGGCCGATTTGATGAAAGATTTAGAAGCATTGCAATTCCACTTGGTGGGTTATGGCTGCACTTCTTGTATTGGAAATTCGGGTCCTTTACCAAAACAAATTGCCAAAGCTGTTGACGAACATAATTTAGTGGTGACTTCAGTGCTTTCTGGCAATCGAAATTTTGAAGCCAGGATTCATCCACAAGTAAAAATGAATTTTTTAATGTCACCTATGCTTGTGGTGGCTTATGCCATTGCTGGCCGTGTGGATATCGATTTAATCAATGAGCCGATAAGCTATGATTCCAATCAGGAACCGGTTTTTCTGAAAGATATTTGGCCATCAGACGATGAAATTAATGAAATTTTAAGTCGTGTGTTATCTCCCAAAGATTTTGCAAAAAACTACGGGGAAATTTTTGAAGGCAATGAGATATGGAGAAATCTTGAGATACCCAAAGGGAAGTTGTATGAATGGGATAAAAATTCGACCTATATCAAAGAAATTCCATTCTTTCACGATATTTCAGAACATCCTGAACAACTGCAAGAAATTCAAAATGCCAGAGCTCTGTTGGTACTGGGTGACAGTGTCACCACCGACCATATCTCCCCTGCAGGTGCATTTAGTGCGGAATCGGCCTCCGGTAAATATTTATTGGAGCGTGGTGTGAAAAAGGAAAGTTTCAATTCTTATGGTTCTCGTCGGGGTAATGATGAAGTGATGGTTAGGGGCACGTTCGCCAATGTGCGAATTAAAAATAAATTGGCAGATAAAGAAGGTGGATTTACTAAATTCTTACCAACCGGTGAAGAATTAAACGTATATGATGCGGCTGAAAAATATATGCTTGCAAAAACACCATTACTTGTTTTGGCTGGAAAAGAATATGGTAGCGGTTCTTCAAGAGATTGGGCCGCAAAAGGCACTTTTTTATTGGGCATAAAAGCTGTATTGGCCGAAAGTTATGAACGTATTCACAGAAGTAACTTGGTTGGAATGGGTGTTTTGCCCCTTCAGTATAAAAATGGGGAAACTGCCGAAAAATTAGGGATTACGGGTAACGAAATATTTACTGTAACGGGAATTGCCAACGACATCAAGCCATTAAAAGAAATACAGATTACAGCCAAAAATGAGCAAGGAAAAGAGAAGATATTTCAGGTCATCGCTCGACTAGATTCCCAAATTGAAATTGAATATTACCATCATGGCGGAATCTTGCAATATGTATTGAGGCAATTTTTACAAAAGGAAAATTAAACAGACTAGTAACTAAAGCACTAAAGAATAAATGATCATGAAAAGAATAGCAATTAACGGTTTTGGCAGAATTGGAAGAGCTGCCTTGAAAGTAATTATATCAACTCCCCAATTAGAGGTGGTAGCCATTAATGACTTAATGAGCATTGAAAATGCAGCATATTTATTTAAATACGATAGTGTTTATGGAATGTGTAAAAATAATATAATTATTCGCGATAACTATTTACTTATCGATGATAAAAAGATTTTATTTCTCAATAAAAAAGACCCTGCAAATCTCCCTTGGAAAAGTCTGAATATTGATGTAGTTATTGAAAGTACGGGATTATTTACAAAAAAAGAAGATGCTGAGAAGCACATCCTTGCTGGAGCAAAAATTGTAGTAATTTCCGCACCAACCAAAAGCAAGGACACACCAACAGTTCTACATGGCGTAAATACTTTGGATGAAAAGAAGTCAATATTTTCATGTGCAAGTTGTACAACTAATAATATTGGTCCCGTTATGGAGATTATTGACCGAAGAATTGGTATAAAAAAAGCTATTCTAAATACCATCCATTCCTTTACAGCTTCTCAATCTCTGGTAGATGCTCCTTCTAAAAGAGATCTTCGTATGGGAAGATCTGCGGTAATGAATTTAGTTCCCGCCTCTACAGGAGCGGCAATAGCTACTATTAAGGCACTGCCTCAATTAGAAGGTAAATTTGATGGTGTCGCAGTGCGAACGCCTGTGCCTGTTGGTTCTATTTCGGATATTACTTTTGTGGCTGCAAGAAATACATCTGTTGCCGAAATTAATAATATTTTAATAGAAGAATCAAAAACTGACAGATATAAACTGGTTTTGGCTACTTCAAACGAGCCTCTGGTTTCTTCAGATATTATCCAAAATCCATTTGCTTCAATTGTTGATTTGGCAATGACCAGGGTTGTAGATGGGGATTTAGTAAAAATTATGACCTGGTATGACAATGAATGGGGATTTACCAATCAAATGATTCGTGAGATTCAGTTGATATAAAAAAATAAAGTTAGTGCTAAACGTCTAAAATATTATTTTTTTTTCTTAAAAATTGACAATTAAAATATTTTATTATAAATACAGAGAATCTATATCCAAAAACAACAAAAGAGCTCACAGTTAAATGGCGGACTTAGCTCTTAAAAATAACGCCAGATGGTCTTTTGGTAGATGAAATTATAAATTTCTACCTTATTAGTCAAATTGATTGTAACCTTTTCATTTTAGCGCTACTCCAATCTTAGAAAGAGTTTAACTTTAAATTAAAATGAAATGAAAAATTTTAAAAATGTTTGACAATTACCTTATGGATACTGTTATTTTTAACAGATGCCTGAAAAAGTAACAAAGAAAATCAATATCTTGTTACCTGATAAAGATTGAGAATTAAGCAAGATTCTAAATAAATATTTCAGATAGCTAAAACACCCATTGACATACTTATCAGTAAAATAGTTTGAAGTTTTAATATCTTAAAATTTAATTAGGACAAATTTGTCCGATATGAATTTTTTAACTAACTTTGCTTAATTGAAAATAGCAATTCAACACTTAATAATTCATAAATCATTTTTTATTGATGCGGGAATTTTTTTGAGTTTTTAAATTAATAAATAATTAAAACATCTTATCATGGAAACAGAAAACCTATATCCAAAAACAACCAAAGAACTAGCAGATAAAAAAGCAGCATTAGCCCCTAAAAACATAGAAGCTTGGCGAAATTTCAGCAAAACAGTTTTTGAGGCAGGTGCGCTACCCGAGAAAACAAAACAATTGATTGCTGTTGCCGTTGCCCATGTTACGCAATGTCCGTATTGCATTAAGTCACACACCACCCAGGCTTTGAGAAAAGGAGCGAGTAAAGAAGAAATCATGGAAGCAATATGGGTTGCCAGCGAAATGCGTGCAGGTGCAGCCTATGCCCATGCAACAATTGCGATGGCCGAAATGGAGAAACATTAACCTACCGTTATGAATGTGTTTAATAAACATTTAGGACTTTTTATTGACCGATATGAATTGACCATGGCTGAAGGTTATTTTCGTGATGGCAGGGAAAATGTTCAGGCAAATTTTGATTATTTTTTTAGAAAAAATCCTTTTAATTCGGGTTTCACTGTTTTTAGTGGTTTGCAAGACCTGCTTAAAATGATTCAGGAATTTAAATTTGATGCCAGCACTATTGACCATTTGCATAAAGAAGGCTTCCATGCTGAATTTTTGGAATATCTAAAGAAATTTCATTTTAACGGCACTATAGACGCACCGGATGAAGGAGAAGTCATATTTCCTAATGAGCCTATTTTAAATGTTCAAGGATCGCTAATTGAAACGCAGTTACTTGAAACAATCGTACTTAATACCTTAAATTTTCAATCGCTGATTGCAACCAAAGCAAACAGATTGAGAAAAGCTGCAGGGAATCGTACTTTAATAGAATTTGGTATGCGAAGAGCGCAAGGATGGGCAGCCATTCACGGCAGTAGGGCTGCCATTGTCGGAGGCGTTGATAGCACTTCAAATGAGCTGGCTTCATATTTATATGGACTGAAAGCGGTCGGTACTATGGCGCATTCCTGGATTCAGAGTTATGAGGACGAACTGACCTCATTCAGAAAGTATGCCGAAATTCATCCCGAAAACTGTGTCTTACTGGTAGATACGTACAATACTTTAAAAAAAGGAATACCCAATGCCATAATAGTTGCCAAAGAGATGGAGCAAAGAGGGCAAAGACTTTTTGCCATACGGCTCGACAGTGGCGACCTGTCATATCTTTCAAAAAAAGCGAGAAATATGCTGGATGATGCCGGTCTGCCCTATATCAAAATTGTTGCATCCAATCAACTTGATGAATATTTAATTAACAGCCTTATCCTACAAGGGGCAAAAATTGACAGCTTCGGGGTCGGAACAAGCTTGATTACCGGACAGAAAGACGCGGCTCTCGATGGCGTTTATAAATTAACGGACATCAATAACAGGCCGGTTATAAAACTTTCGGAAAATGTGGCTAAAATAACTTTACCTGGAAAGAAAAAAATCATTCGATTTTTTAATGAAATGGGATCATTTTATGCAGATGGAGTGATGCTTTCCGATGAAAACGAAAACGACCTTGATGTGATAGTCCATCCTCAATTCGATGAAAAAAAGTCGTCTGTTAGGGGCTTAAAAAGAGAACAGATCGGTTCAATGGTTATGAAAGCAAGCGAAATTCTTTTAAATATGAAAAGTGTTTCTGAAATATCGGAGTATCGGGAGTACCGTGTCTCACAATTATCAGAAGAGAATAAGAGATTTGAGTTTCCCCATGTTTACAAGGTTGGCTTGAGCAAAAAATTAAAAAAACAGCGGGACCTATTAATAAAGAAAAATGTTAACGAAGAGTGATCTGAAAGTCCCTTCTGAGGAAATCATTAAATAAAAATAGAGTTTAAAGAACCACAAAATGAAACGAGCACATCAAATTTTGACACCTAAAGAAATGATTAATGGCGAACCTGCCTGCGGTAGGCAGGCAGTAGCTGTTACCACTAAAAAATAAAATTTAAACAGATGGAAGCACGATTAAACTATTCAAAAGTAGCCCCAGATGCTCTAAAAGGAATGTTGGAACTTGAAAAATATATTAACGATTCTGGGCTTGAACGCCCTCTTTATGAATTGGTAAAAACGCGAGCTTCTCAAATAAATAGGTGTGCTTATTGTTTGGATATGCATACCAAAGATGCCCGAAAAGCTGGAGAAACAGAACAACGTCTTTACGCTTTAAGTGCCTGGCGGGAAACACCCTTTTACACCAAACGTGAGCGCGCAGCTCTAGAATGGACAGAAACTTTAACTTTAATTTCAGAAAATGAAGTGCCAGATTCTTTATATGATTCTGTTCGTAAACATTTTAATGAAGCGGAATTGGTTGCTTTAACAATGGCAATTGTGGCCATAAATGGATGGAATCGTTTGGCAATTTCATTTAGAACTGTTCCTGGAACTTATAAACCTCAATAAAGTTGCTAATTAATATTTTTAAAATATTATCAAATGGAAAATAGTCATATGAAAAAACAATTACACCAATTTTTCGCAGAAGACCATCGCCGGATTGACAAGTTGTTTAATAAAGCTACAGAGCATCCCGTTGAAGTTGACATGAATTATTATCTTCAATTTCGAACTCAATTATTGAGACATATTAAAATGGAAGAAAAAATCCTTTTTAAAGCAGCAAAAAAGGCGAATCATGCCGTAATGCAGGAACTTCTTCCTCAGTATCGCCTTGAACACGGCGCACTAACTGCGTTAATGGTACCTCCTCCAACGCCTTCTTTGATAAAAGTGATAAGATATATTTTGAAAACACACAATATGAAGGAAGAAGAACTGGAAGGTTTGTATGATATTTGTGAATCGATTACGCAAGGGAAAACACAAGAATTGTTAGATCAGCTTATAGATACAGATGAAGTTCCGCTTCACCCACCTAACCCTGCACCTATTGCATTAGAAGCAGTGCGACGCGCATTAAAACGAGCTGGTTATGATTTTGATGAAATTGTTAGCATTGGATAAATAAAAAGCTAATTCTTAATAGGTCAAACCCATGAAAAAAATAACGCTAAAGCGAATTTACGATGAACCTTCCGATAAGGATGGTTACAGAGTGCTGGTTGACCGGCTATGGCCACGTGGAATTTCTAAGAAAGATGCTAATCTTGATGAATGGAATAAAGAAGTTGCACCATCGACAGCATTAAGAAAATGGTTTGATCATAAAGAAGCACTTTTTGATGAGTTTACCAAGCTGTATTGCAATGAATTACTGACAAAAAAAGTAGAATTAAACAGATTGAGAACCATCGCTAAAAAAAATAATATCACATTATTATACGGGGCAAAAAACGTCAAAATAAATCATGCCATTATACTAAAGGATGTATTATTAGAGAAAATGTTAAATAAATAATAATTAATTCGGATAAGTTTGTCCGTGATAAATTTTTTCACTAAATTTGTCTAAAAATTATAGATATGTTTTCTAAAGCTTGTCAATATGGAATAAAAGCCGCGATATTTATTGCAGTTAAATCCCAAGAAAAGTCGAGAGTTAACTTAAACGATATTTCTAAAGAGATTAATTCTCCAGTTGCTTTTACAGCAAAGGTCTTACAGATATTGTCAAAAAACGGCATTATAAACTCCGTAAAAGGTGCTACTGGGGGCTTTGAAATAAAAAACGAGCAATTAGATAAAATTATGATAAGTCAAATTGTGGATTCAATCGATGGAAATACTATTTATACTAATTGTGGTTTGGGATTTGACAATTGCTCCGAAACAAAACCTTGTTCTGTTCATTTTAAATTTAAACATATAAGAGAAGGTTTAAAAGACATGTTAGAGACCACTTCTCTACTAGATTTATCCAATAACATAAATAACAAATTAGCTTTTATAAAGCGGTAATAATCAAACGTACATTAACTACTATCAAGATTACTTAATCTTAAAAAAATCAAATTATTAATTCATAGTCATATTTAAGTTTAGTTCAAAATGAAAAAAAATAAAATAATGCCAAGATCAAACAGAACATATAAAATAAATATGGTTCTCGTTTTAGTAATCGCTTTATTTTTAAGCGCCTGCAATTCGAAAAATTCAATTAATAAAAATCAGACCTCAAATACAAATATAGTTCAGGCTTCTGTTTTTGATGAATCTCCTTCAGAAAATGCAGATAATCTTGAGCATGTAAAAGAAACATTAGTAACCCCTCCTTTTTTACCGAAATTTAATCAGGTTGATACAGGTGCCCCTAAAGTTGTAGAAGTAAAATTAGTGGTTCAAGAAAAATTATTACAGATTGCACCCGATGCTAAAATATGGGCGCTAACTTATAATGGTTCTGTACCAGGACCACTTATTGTTGTGCATCAAAATGATTATGTTCAGGTTACTATTGTAAACCCTAAAACAAATACGTTAACCCATAATATTGATTTTCATGCTGCTACAGGTGATTTAGGTGGTGGATCTATTTCTGTAGTTTCTCCTGGGCAACAAGTCACATTTAGATTTAAAGCAACTAAAGCAGGTGTTTTTGTTTACCATTGCGCACCAGGTGGTATTATGGTTCCATTACATGTTGTATCTGGAATGAACGGAGCAATTATGGTACTTCCTAGAAATGGATTAGCTGATGAAAATGGCAATCCTGTTAAATTTGATAAAGCATATTATGTAGCCGAACAAGATTATTACATACCAAAAGATAAAGATGGAAAATATATGGAATTTCCTACTCCTGCAGACGCATTTGGTGCAATGCTTCAAACTATGCAAACACTAACACCATCTCATATTGTGTTTAATGGCGCAAAAAATTCATTAACTGGAAAAAAAGCGCTTACGGCAAAAGTGGGCGATAAAGTGCTGTTTATAACTTCTGAAGCAAACAGAGATACACGAATACATATAATTGGTGGTCATGCCGATTTATATTGGCCAGGTGGATCATTTAACAACAAACCACTAACCAATTTTGAGTCTTGGCCTGTAGTTGGAGGTTCTGCAGTTGCCATTATGTACAAATTTCGTCAACCAGGCACCTATTTATATTTGGATCATAATTTAATTAATGCGTTTTTGTTTGGAGCTGCTGCAGAAGTGAATGTTAAAGGAGATACTAATGATGACCTGATGAAACAAATTAGCAAGCCTAATAAAATAAAGGAATAATTAAAACCATAGCTAACTGTTTATTTTTACACAATGAATAAAGAAAAAATAATTATTGTAGGTGGTGGATTTGCAGGTATTCAACTTGCAAGAAATTTGGATAAAAATCTTTTTGATGTGCTGCTAATTGATAAAATTAATCATCATCAGTTTCAACCATTATTTTATCAGGTTGCCACCTCACAAATTGAACCCTCAAACATCTCTTTTCCGTTTAGGCATATTTTTAAAAATGAGAAAAACGTGCAAATTAGGTTAGCAGAAGTTATAAATATTGATTCCTCTAACAACATAATAAATACTACTATTGGCTATTTTGATTACGACTATTTAGTAATTGCAATTGGCTGTAAAACCAATTTTTTTGGCAACAATACTATTTGTGAACATTCTTTTACGCTAAAAACAACTTACGATGCCATTAAAATACGAAACCATATATTGCAAACCTTCGAAAACATTATCTCGGCAAAAGAAGGAGAAAGAGAAAGCTTATTAAACTTGGTAATTGTTGGTGCAGGACCTACAGGAGTTGAACTGGCAGGTGCGTTCGCTGAAATTAAAAAAAATATATTACCTAAGGATTATCCCAAAATTGATTTTACAAAATTCACAATTATTTTAGTGGAAGGATCTAAAAACACCTTAAATAGTATGAGTGATAAAGCCAAAAAAACTTCTCGGAAATATCTTGGCCAAATGGGTGTAAAGATACTTGACGAAACATTTGTAACTGGTTATGACGGTAATATTCTTAAATTAAACAATGGCAATCAAATAAAGACAAAAACAGTTATTTGGGCTGCAGGTGTTACTGGCAACACCATTGAAGGATTACCAAATGAGGCCAAAACTTTTGGCAATCGGTTAAAAGTGAATAGGGTAAACAAGGTTGCTGGAAGTAGAAATATTTTTGCAATTGGAGATATTGCATATATGGAAACTCCACTATATCCAAAAGGACATCCTCAATTGGCAAATGTTGCAGTAAATCAGGGAAAGAACTTAGCAAAAAATTTTAAACGAATATTTCAAGGAGAAGCCCCAATTGATTATGAATATAAAGATCGTGGCGCTATGGCAACCGTTGGCAAAAACAAAGCAGTGGTCGATCTTCCCTTTATGACTTTTAAAGGTTATTTTGCTTGGCTTATGTGGATGTTTTTGCACTTGATGTTTATTCTAAGCATCAGAAATAAATTATTAATTTTTATCAATTGGGCTTGGGTTTATATTACAAAAGACTCTTCGCTTCGGTTGATACTTACTCAAAATAAAGAGACCTGCAATGTTAAAAAGACATTGGCTCCTTAAAATTAACATGCCCTTTTTGTTAAATTGGACAAAACGAGATTTATGCTATATGAAAGTAAAATATTGAAAGATTTATATAATTTTTTGAGAGTATTAGTTATATTAATTAGCTTAACCGGAAATGATACTTAAAGCCAATCTTTGGGATGTGCTAGCACTTCCAATAATTTTTCCTCCTCACTATTCTTCGCTGGATGATAATCGTAAATCCATTGTGCATGAGGTGGCAAACTCATTAGGATGCTCTCTGTTCTTCCATTAGTTTTTAAACCGAACAGGGTGCCTTTGTCATATAATAAGTTGAATTCGATGTAGCGACCATGCCTTATTTCCTGCCATGTTCTGTTCGCTTGAGAATAATCCAATTTTTTTCGTTTTTCAACAATGGGTGTATAAGCTTCTAAAAAGCTATTACCCACTTCGGTTACAAAATGATACCAATTTTTAAGACTCATTTCTTCTGATGATTTACAATAATCAAAAAATAAACCACCAATTCCACGTGCTTCTTCCTGATGTGAACTCCAGAAATAATCATCGCATTGTTTTTTGAATTTTGGGTAAAATGTGCTATTGTGTTCATCACAGGCTTTTTTACATACCTGATGAAAATACTTTGCATCTTCTTCAAAGAGATAATTGGGTGTTAGATCCTGCCCACCGCCAAACCATTGATCCATTATCTTTCCTTTTTTATCATACATTTCAAAATAACGATAATTTGCATGTACAGTAGGTATCATCGGATTTTTGGGATGAATGACCAAACTAAGCCCACAAGCGAAAAAATCAACATCCCCAACCTTAAAATAGTGTTGCATCTCCGAAGAGAGCGGTCCGTACACTGAAGAGATATTAACGCCGCCTTTTTCAAAGATTGCACCGTTCTCAATTATGCGGGATTTTCCGCCACCTCCTTGTTTACGTTCCCAAATGTCCTCACGGAATTTCCCTACACCATCAATTTCTTCTAATTTAGAAGTTATTTTATTTTGAAGTTCTTGTATGTATTTGTAAAATTTATTTTTCATCACTCAACTAAATTGGCCTTATGAGTTGTCCTAATTTTTTAATTTAACCAATGATTTCAATACAGGAACCCTCTAAATCTTTGGTTATCAATAATTGACACGAGAGGCGAGTACTTTTGTCTTCATGACCCATTTTGGATAGTGTAGCGGGTTCATTTCTGTCTTTTATTGCCGAATTCCCCTTAATTCCGTTTGTGTTAACAATGCAGGTGGCACATCTTCCCACGCCGCCGCATTCCCCAAAGCTGTCCAAATAAAGTTTATCTTTTAGCAGTGCCATTAAATTTCGGTATTCACCATAATAGGTTTCCATAACTTGTTCAGAAACCCCTTCTATTAGGGTAAATTGAATTTTATTATTCACTATTCCCAAAAGGTATCAGTTAAATTATCCACAAATTTTCCTTCTGAATGAATTTGCTCTAAAGATAATAATTGTTCTTGTGTTGCTTTTCTCTGAATCTCATTAAATAAGACACGCTCTTCAAATCTTATATGCCTATCCAGTTCCTCTTCAATAAGACTAAGCGATTTTTGATGGTCCAAATCATTTTCAAAAAGGCGTTTTAACCTTCGATGTTCTGCAATAGCTTTTTTAATCAATTCATTTTCCTTGCCAAGAATTGGAAAGAAATATTTTTCTTCCACTTCGAAGTGGGGGATCAGATGGTTTACATAAAACCAATCTGTATATTTTTTTATTCTACTTAATTCAATATTATTTTTAATTCCGGTACGAATCTTCCAGCAAAGCAATAATCCGTGATGGTGTTCATGGCTTAATGTTTTTAAGGTCTCATGTCTTTTTATAGGTTTGTTCATATTTATTAACGTTTCTTAAAAAGTTAATCTGAGTCGCAACAAATTAGTTTTTAACTTAATTCTTTTTCCATTTCAATTGCTTTTGGAAACAAAATATTGTTTTCTAAATGTATATGCAAATGTAAGTCATCTTCAAATTCTTTTAACAAGGCCAAAGTAACCCTATAGGTATTGCAGGCATCTTCGGGCAACGCATAATCATTGCTTAATTCGGTAATTCTTAGAAACCGTTCCCCTTCTGCTTCGTGGTCGTCCATCATCATATTTATCGGATTTTGAACAGTTCCAAAACCTGGTTTTGTGATGGATTGATTGCTACTTTTTGAAGACACCATTTTTCGTATAAAAGGGAAAATTATCAATTCTTCTTTTTTCATGTGTGCAGCTAAGGCTCCCGCAGATTCTATAAATTCTTCATTTATTTTAAACAGTTCGGGATGATGTTCGCCATGAACTTTACAAATTTTAGCTAAATAAGGTTTAATCTCCAAGGTTTTTTCTTCCACATACCGATGGTGTTTCTTTTCGATATAATCTGCCAATAAATCTAATGGCCAGGATTGAAAATCGATGGACGATACTTTGCTTTGCATTGCAGCATCCAAATCATCTAATATTTTTGAAGAATCAATTTTGCTTTTTTCGCAAGCATCAGCTATGGTTCTGTTGCCATTGCAACAAAAGTCTATTTTATATTTTTTAAAAACTGAAGCTGTGCGGTAATCTTGTGCCACCAATTCTCCAATATTTTTATTTTCTTGAATTTTCATGTTGTTGTTTTTTTAGTGAATTTATAATTATTTAATTAGTGTAAGTAAAGTATTGGATAAAAATATCCAGTATTAATTCAATTTTTTTTTTTTTATCTTTTCAGAAATGTTAATCCGTCTTTAAGCCCCATTGTTAAGGAAATAATTGTTGTTGTTTCGAGCATAATTTTAAGATCTTCTCTAACGGTTTTAAATTGATTGTGCACTGGACAAGGCATTTGTTCATTGCATTTTTCTAAACCCAAACCACAACCATTATAAATATTGTCGCCATCAAGGATAAATACAATGGTGCTTAATTTGACTTTGTCAAGTTCGTGCTTGTCCATTGAAAAACCTCCTGTTGGCCCTTTATCTGAATTAATGATGCTTTTTTTCGCAAGTTTCTGTAATATTTTTGAGGTGTAAGCTTCGGGTGAATTAATTGCCTTAGCCACTTCTTTTAAACTTACCTTTTGATCCGTTAGTGATTTTTTGGCAATATATATGACTGCTCTTATTCCGTATTCACAAGCTTTTGAAAACATATATCCTTTTTATTACTGACAAAGATAGGTAATGTTATTTAATAGTGGACATATATGTCCAATAAATTTAGGCTAAGTAATAATGGTTTTAGTAATTTGTATATTAAAGATTGTAATTTGAATGAATTGTGCGCTTATGTCTACTCAAATAATTCAATATGAACACGACACCAATTAATATCATCTGTGAAACAATCGTTTCAATTGTAGAATATATGCCTAACCAATCTACGTGTACAAAAATTGGAAATTTTGTGATGGGTATCCAACCGGATTCTTGGAAAGAATGAATCCCCTTTCCCAGAAGGATTATTGCCAATAATGAAATTCCCCATGAGGAATAAAGAAATAATTGTCGTACCGGAATTTTTTTCGAGTATTTTAGGAACAGGGACCCTAATAATGCAATTATACCGAAAGCGGCGAGTACCCCAAATCCTATGGCGGACTTATTTTTAGAAATTGTTTCGAGATTTATGGCTTGCAAAAAGAGAATTGATTCAAAAGCTTCCCTAAAAACAATCATAAATGAGAAAAATGCCAATCCATACATTTTTTCTTTCTGAAGTTGCTTTCCAATTTTGTCTTCTACAAAAGTTTTCCATTTCTCTACATGGGAATTATTATGCAACCAAAATCCTACAAAAGTAAGTATTATTACTGCAATCAAAGTAATGAATCCCTCCATGTTTTCTCGGTTTTGCCCGCTGATGCTTATTATCCAACCTGCAAAAAACCATCCGGCAATCCCCATAGCAACAGCCGTAATCCATCCACCATGAATCCATCTTTTGGCTTTCTTTACTTGTGCTGTACGAATAAGTGCAAGTATTAAAACAATTAGTAAAAAGGCTTCTAAGCCTTCCCGTAACAAAATAGATGCCGCTAATACAAAGGTTAGCCAATAGCTTAAGCTATTATTTTCCATGACTTGCTCGACTTCAACAAGTAGAGAGAGCGCATTGTTAACCTCCTTTTCTACTTCAAAAGTATTTTTGTTTTGTTCTATTGCAAGACGCACCTGCAACATTTGTTGTTCAAGTTTTGAAGCAATAACTGGGGCATAAGTTTTTAATTTTGCTTCTAGTGGTTCAATACCTTCTAGATACGCTGCTAGGGCATCCTCTCGGGCAATTTCATTGTTACCTTCTTTATAGTTTTTTAATGAGTTAATTAAATAGTGATTTGCTATTTTTAAGGAATTATCGGATGAACTTTCTATTTGAGTAGAGAACTTCTGCCCACCATTAGTATTCGTCCCAACGGTAGTTGTAGTTTTATTCCCTCGATTTTTTAAGATTTCCTTTTTTAGAAGTTTTATGACGGAGTCTATTTTTAAAAACGATTCTTTGTTTTGTATTAGCTTTTGTAAGTTCAATATATGGGATAATAGGAGTGTTTTTTCTTTGGTGGAAAAGGTTATTTTATCTGTTAAGGTGTATATTATTTTGCTGAATTCTTGCATTTCCACATATTCACTTTTATTTAATACAAGCCCATCTTTTATCACCAAGGGATAATCCTTGGAAATATGATCCAGCAATTGGATGATTGTTTGTATTTCTTCCTTATTGTTATTTTTTGCCGAGACTTTATTAGGGTTAAGAGAGGTTAAAATGTATATAAGAAAAAAAATATAGTTTAGCTTTCTGATTATCATTTAGGTATAATTTAATAATATTTTATTTAGAATCATTCTAAACAAAGGTAATTGTTTTATGCCCAACAAGAGTGAAAATCTTCATAATTTTTTAATATTAATCGAAGAATTTGAGTGATGTTTAACTTGCCTTAATAAGTCGAAAGTATTATTATTCTACCGGCTTCGTATAATTTTTACTACGCGGTTATAACGGCCAAAACGATTTGATGGCGTTGAAATTGGAAGTGAGGAGTTTATTAACTTAGGGGGAAAGAGATCATTATTTTATCTTTAAAAATAACCCAGTTCCTCTTTTCCTTTCTCGGTAAGTTTTTCTATCGACCATACGGGATCCCAAACAAGATGAATCTCGGTTTCATAGGTAGGATAGTTTGCATTAATTAATTGTTTGGCATCTTCAGTAATCATGTCTCCCATTGGGCACCCAGGGGAAGTAAGTGTTAAATCAACATCAATTTCATGTGTAGATTCATTGATAGTTACCCCATAAACCAAACCTAAATCCACAATATTAACCATTAATTCAGGATCGATGACTTCTTTCAGTAATTCTATTAACTTTTCGTTTGTTGTATTCATAATGCTATTATGTTTTTTTGGGTTTATGAAATATAATTTTTAAAACATTGTAATTGTAGAGGGCAACCGACAAAAACAACACGGTTCCGCCAGTGCTCACCAAGCAATTTGTTGTGGATGATATTCCTGTTAAAAGCAATAAAAATCCTATTGCGAAAAGCCAGAGCTGTGCAACAGCTACTTTCTCGGCAAAGAGATCTTTTGGTAATGGGAGTTTTACTTTTCCAATCCGTCCCCTATATACTTTTAGCCATATGATAAAAGGCAAAGTTTTATAAGTTTGTCCCATGATTAAAGAAGAAATAAAACCAATAAAAATGGTGCTTCCATAGGCTACAGATAGGGGTAATGTAAGGTTGTTGATTAATTCAAAATTAAACACAAGCGATAAAATAAGGAATAATGGAATAACCAGCACGACAAAAGAGAGCGCAGATTGTTTCATGCCGATATCAAGTCGCTTCTTTACTCGTTTTTTATAAGCTTTAAAAATAAATGACAGATAACTAAAAATACCCAATACAACCATAATTACGCTTATAATTACACCAGACTTCCATTGTATAAATAACGAAATAATTCCGAAAATTAAACCAATATTTATTAAAAAGTAGGCATAAGTTAACTTTTTTGTTTTCAGGTTATGCGAAACCATAAACATTGGCAACAACTTGCTGCTAACTCCTATAATCAGCTGAATAAACCAACCAACAATGCCCGCATGTGCATGGAGTTTTAACAACTCTAGATTTGAAGTTTTCATAAAAGGAAAAGCAAAATTAATGGCGAGGGTAAGTCCCGCTAAAACAGTGAACAACAACCAAATTGACGCAGTAATAATAAAAATTCTTTCTATATTTTTTTTCTTTGATGAATACGCTGTGATTAAAACATTTGTAACAAAAAACACAACCGCAACTACAACAAATGTGGCTCCTACAAATAATATAGAATGAAAAGAAAATTGCCAAAATGAATAGGCTAATAAAACAGAGCCGAACCCAAGCAAAACAAAAGAAAATAAGGCAAATCGCTCACTATATAATTTCACTTCCATAATAACAGGAATTAATTGATATAATGCTCCAAAAATAACCATGGTCATCCACCCTAAAGCAAGTAAGTGCGTTATGGAAAGCAATAACGGATTAAAAAAATGTTGCGTAAAAGCCGTCGGATTAAATAGAATAAGCAGTGATACTACAAGCCAAGTCAGGCTTCCGAACACAAAATGAGGCACAACTACTTTTGGAGAAGGCGCATTTTGGCTTGCGATCTGATTCATTTATTTATGAATTAAAAGTTTGACATTTTCACTGTTGATTTCCGTAATCCACGTTTTAAACTTCCTTTCTTCCAATTCTGGCAATAAATATTGTGGAATTTTTTTATGATGTACATACAAGACTTCATTTTCTTTAAGACTTTCCAATTCCTGTAAAATCGTTAGCATAGGCAATGGCATTTCTAAATTACGAACATCAATTTCGTGAATTTCTTTTTTGCAATTGGCTTTTTTTTCTTCAAATGCATCGTTTGAAATTTTAAATGTAGAAGTTTCAGCTGGTTGTATTTTTTCAATCTCAGCCACTTTAAGGAAATACGTAAAAACGGTATCTTTTTTTGTTTCCACCATGCTCAAATATCCTTTGGAATTCACTATTTTAATGAGCGGTGTAGGTTCAAAAGTATTTATGACTTCTAATGCATAGCCTTCTTTCAGTGTTTTTAAAGCTTCCATAATATTTTTAAAAGGATCTTCACCTTTTGCCAAGGCAGGCCTTACATCCAAAGTGCTAAATTTTGATGAGTTAATGGCCTCTAAAATTGCAGAATTTTGCAATATCTCATTTTTCTCCTCTTTTAACATCGGACTGGTTTCAATTTCAAAGCCAATGTCTGCAAGTTTTTTAAATAAAATATTTACGTCACATTTTCCTATTCGAGCGGCATCTTCAATGGTTACTCTTGAAGCTAAAATTTTGCGAAGCAATGGATTTCTTAATTTATTAAAATGCGAGCTAATGGAGGCAATTGCTTCGATAGTTTCTTGGTTCTCTTTAATTAGAGTAGATATTTTAGTTTGTTTGTTAATTTTCATTTTTGGGTCGTTTTTTAAAATCCGCCTCTTGATATTGCGATGCCTAAGAAAGCGATTGTTAAGGCCAATAACAAATTAAGCATCCCTGTCCATCGTGCCATTCGTTTAAATTTATTATTCTTTGTTTGCTTCATTTCATCTATGGATCTAATACCGTAGTAAAAATCATGAATTCCGGCTATGAATAACATTATTACAAATAGACCTAATTTTATACTCAATAATTTTCCATAATTACTGTTGGTTAAAAACTCCAACGTAAAAGGCAAACCTCTAAAATACATATTTAAGAATCCGGTAATAAATAATATTATAATTGAAATCCAACCATAAAATCGAAATTTAATTCCGGTTTTATAAAGCAGTAATATACGATTGGGCTGTTTTTTAATACCCGGCACCAATATAAGTGGTATAAAGAGCATTCCGCCTATCCAAAATGCTGCACAAATTACATGGATAAATACCGAAATTAAATAGACAATACCCACACTACTTTAATAATTCTTTTTCCAGTTGGATTACTCTAGGAAAAAGGATGTTATTTTCTAAATGAACATGCTTATGAAAATCTCTGTCAAACTCATCCAATTTACTGAATAGAACTTTATAGGAAGAACAGGCATCTTCCGGAGGAGTAAATTCATTGCTTATTTCACGTATTTCGTACATGTATTTTCCTATCAGCTCATGTTCACCAAGATGAATTTTTAATGTACTTCCAATATTTTTAAACGGAGGCGTTTCTTTGCTCTCATCTCTTTTCGCAATAGCTAATTTTTTAATATAAGGGAAAAGAGTAGTTTCTTCTTTTTGCATATGTGCCTTAAAAAATATAGCAATTTCTTTATATAATTGACCAATTCTAATTACTTCCGGATGGTTAATACCGTGCCTGTTGGCTACTTTATCACTGTATTCATAAAGCATAATAACATTTTCTTTTACATATTTGTGATGTACATTTACAATATAATCCACTAAAAAGTCTAACTCCAAGGAATTAAAATCAAGAAGCATACTTTTTGGTTGCCTTTCAATTTCGGCAAGAGCGGTTGCGACTTCTTTTTCATCAATACCTTTCTCGTTACATGCCGCTCTAAGAGATTTTTTCCCGCCACAACTAAAATCCAATCCAAATTTGCCAAATACTTCTGCTTTCCTGTAGTCCTTAGCAACCAATTCTCCTATAGTGGTCGACTTCTCCTCAGTATTTAATTTGCTGATTTTTACTTCCCAAAAATCTGGGCCTTCTAAAATGTATTCCCAATCAAACGTTTTTCCTCTTTCTGCAATCATCTGGTAATATAGCGGTTTTGGGTCGTGATCATTATGGATTATAAATGATTCTCCTCCCAACAAACCATCAAATTGTTTGAATATAGTTGAATGTTTAAATTTTGGTTCAAGCAGTGTTACATCTAATATCTCCATAATTTTTAATTTTGTTATAATATTATTTATAATGCAAAGATATACAATAATTTTATAGTGGACAATTTTGTCCTTTATATTTTTAATCACAAAAATTATCTAATAAACTTTTAATTTTTATTCTATTAATAATCAGGATTGAAAAAGAGAAGGGGGGTTTTAGGTTACTTTATACCATCAACATTGTCAAATAGTTTTATTGTTTATCCTTATTTTATAGCCTATTATTGTACATTGCCAAAAATAATCCAGTAGACATTCTCCTTGCAGATTTTTTAGCTTTATTCGCTAATTCTCCCTTAAATAATGAATCTATGGTGGAGAACCAAAGTTGAAGCCATTGTCCAAAATGTTTTTGTTCAATGGTATAATTTAAATTTTTATCTACAGTTTTGTGAGCTTGTATTGGGTTTCCTTTAAAACACGAAATTCCCAAAAGATTGGTAACCCAAAAATCAGTTAATTTTTCTAAATGATTAGGCCATTGATCCTCCGAAATATGTAAATCAAAAATGGGCCCCAATAAACTGTCCTTTTTAATTTTCGAGTAGAAAGTCGATACCAATAAAAAAATATCTTCTCTATTCTGTATTTCTTTCATACTTTACATTTAAAATAGAACAAATACTCGAGAGAGTATTTGTTCTATTATTAAATTTATAGCTTCCTTTTATAATTATAAATAGTTTCATTTATAGTAAACCAACAGAAATAAAATATCCCCAAAGAAAATATAATATCACCTATCATACGTAACCACTTTAAGGTTTGTATTGTTGGAGAATACAATAGCTCGGAATCTCTGGCAAAAGAATAACCTTTAGTAATTGAAGTATATGCTTGAATAATACCTACCGGTAATAAACTTAAGAGAACCATTGCGATTAATCCAATATTTAAAAGCCAAAAAGCTCTTTTTAACTTTTTACTCTCCCAATTTCTATCGGAATAAAATCTCAAACTAATTAATATAAATCCCATTCCTAACATTCCATATACACCAAACAATGCCGAATGTGCATGAACGGCTGTGGTATTCAATCCTTGTATATAATACAAAGCAATTGGAGGATTAATTAAGAATCCAAAAACTCCAGCTCCAATAAAATTCCAAAATGCAACAGCAATAAAGAAAAAGATCGGCCATTTGTATTTTTGCATCCATTGTTTACTTTTTAGAAGATTCCAATTTTCTCTTATTTCAAATCCCATAAGAGTTAGAGGTACAACCTCTAAAGCACTAAATGTAGCTCCTAAAGCAATTGCTTGTACTGGTGTTCCAGAATAATATAAATGATGTAATGTACCAATAATTCCTCCTGCTAAAAATATAGAAGCTGAAGCAATTGATACTCTACCTGCAGTGCTTGCAGATATTATTTTCAATCTAGAGAAAATAAAAGCAATTACTACTGTAGCAAATACTTCAAAGAAACCTTCAACCCATAAATGAACCAGCCACCATCTCCAATAATTAATAACTGGTAAGCTACTGTTCTCTCCATACATTAATCCTGAGAAGAAGAACATCCCAATAGCTATTACAGATATCAATAATATAATTAACAGATGTTTGGAAGAATCGTTTTTACGAATACCATAAATAACATGTCTGCTCACCATTACAACCCAAAGAACTAAGCCTATTCCTAAAAATATTTGCCAGAAACGCCCCAAGTCCATATACTCATATCCTTGATGCCCAAAGAAGAAATTGATAGTTAAACTAAAAAACTGATGCACACCTAACCATTCTCCTAACATAGATCCAAATACAATAACAATAAGTGCTACGAATAGAAAATTAATACCAAAAACTTGATATTTCATTTCTTTTCCAGAAATCATTGGTGCTAAAAATAAACCTGTTGCCAGCCAAGTAGCTGCAATCCAAAATACGGCCAGTTGTGTATGCCAAGTTCTTGTGATGGAATAGGGTAAAAATCTAGATAATTCAAATCCGAAAAATGCCTGACCTTCTACAGTATAATGTACGGTTAAAATTCCTAAAACAACTTGTAAACCAATAAGTAAGGAGATAACAATAAAATATTTAAGAACTGCTCTTTGTGACCGAGTAAATTTCAAGTTTTCTAAAGGATCACTATCGGGTTTTGTTAATAATTCTCCCTTTTCATGGTTTCTCAAATAATAAAAAGTAAGTATTCCTATAAAAAGCAATAAAAGGACAATAGACAACCCCGACCAAATAAGAGAATTTTTTGTGATGTTGTTATCAATTAAGGGTTCATGAGGCCAATTTGACGTGTAGGTGTATTCTTTATTTGGTCTATTGGTACTTGCTGCCCAAGAAGTCCAAAACAAAAATGCATTTAGTTTTTCTAATTTATACTTATCAACTAAAGCTCCTTTTGGTATGGCGTATTCTGCTTTTCCTTCAGAAAAAATAGTGGTATAATGCTTTATATTACTTTCAGTGGCAGCCAATCTATTTTCAGAAATCGTAATTGTTCCATCTGATTTATTATAAGTATTGGTTTTTATATCTTTAATTAACCGAGCTTTCAAAGCAGCCTTTTTCTCAACATCTAGCGTTTCATAGCTGGTTTTAAAATCTCTTTGCGACCAAGCATTAAGCATAAATACAGCTTCCCTATGTATCCAGTCTGCTGTCCAGTCTGGTGCCACATAACTTCCATGTCCCCAGATAGATCCTACTTCCATTCCACCTATAGACTCCCAAACATTTTGCCCTATTTGAATATCTTCTTTAGTAAAAAGTACTTCTCCTGTTTCTTGTATAATGACCTTTTCAGGGATTGGTGGTTGTGTCTGATAAACTTCAGTACCAACCCATACGAGTACAATAAATGACAATACAACGACACTAGTAAATACAATCCAAATTTTTCTCATCTTAACTTAATTTTTATTTTATATAATATTTATCTCTTTAATCTTAATAAATCGGAATCCAAATCATTTAACAACCCCGATAATGTTGAGTTCTCAAGCATATATTTGAGTTTATCTCTTATTTCTATAAATTTGTGATGCAAAGGACAGGGTGAATCTCCGTTACATTGGGATAAACCCAAACCACATCTTGTGTATATAGTATCTCCGTCAAAAATATTAACCACCTCACTTAACGTTATGACATCTAACTTATCTTCTTCAATTTTAAAACCACCGTAGGGTCCTTTAATTGATTTTACGATATTATTCCGTGTAAGTTTTTGTAAAATTTTGGCAGTGAACGCCTCTGGAGAATTGATTTCAGCTGAAATAGTTGATAGACTTACCTTATTATTTTGTGTAGTTTGTTGAGCAATAAAGATAATAGCTCTAAGTCCGTATTCGCATGAATTTGAAAACATAAAATTTCTAAATTTTTGGCAAATATAAGCTATTTTTTATAACGGACATTAATATCCGTTATAAAAATAATTACAAAGCAAATTGGCAAGAATTGAAGTCATTATTTGCAACTATAAAAATTGAAAACTAACTAAATACACTTTATAAAAGCAGTTTAAAAGCAGTTTTTGATTTTAATTTAACTACCCGTTTTACTTGTTATGCTCAAGAAGCTGATTTGTATATAATATTTCAGGACGAGACACCTAATTGAAAAATCGAAGAAAGCGAATAGTCTTCTGATTCCTGAAATTAGAAAGTATTGGGCAGACGATGAAAATAATCAGTTTATTATTTCCCAACTAGAAAGAAATCTTTCATAAGTTGATACGGTTCTTGCTCACAAAACAAGTACATTTTGGGGAAAGTAACCACATTAATAATTTGACTAATATTTCTTTTTACAACGCAATGAAAGGTTATTATAAAACCAAGATTGCAGACATTGAAAAGGAATATGTCAAAGTAAGAGACAAACGTGAAGAACGTTTGAAAGAGAGAATTGAAATTCTTGAAAAAGAAATCAAGGAATTGAACGATTAGCTTTTGTTGTTAGAAGAGGGGGTCAGTATTCGTGCTGGCTCTTCTTCTTCTTCTTCTTCTTCTTAGATAATTTTTATTTGAAAATTTAGTACTTAATAGTAAGAAATAATCAATCAATATAAGCGCAAAGATAAACTCGTAAAATACACCCATCAAAAGACTACGGCATAAAGCCGTTCGCCCACTCACTATTTATTCCGTTTCCTTTTGAGCTGTGATTTTAGCTTCTGTTTGGGTTCTGCTCAAATATTGTTTAATCTAAAATCAAAAGTTATGTATTTACACAATTTACAACAAGATGAAATTTTCGTTTCTAATGAAGTGAAGTCATTGTCAAGCATTACTGGAATGGAATCCCGAAAGGGACTTGAAAATGCCATTATATCCAATGGTAAAATTGTCAGCGTGGTATCGAATCGTTACGGACATATTCCGAATGAACTCTTCTTCAAAAAGGCCGAAGAGCTATTAATCGATGCCCACTTGAACTATCACAAACGTACCATCAATAGAGACGACAGGTCTTTTATTACTGACTTTATCATAGAGGATGAAAACCAGTTTACCTTAAAAAATGAAAACGATAGGATATTACCGATGCTTCGTTTTAAAAATTCCTATGATGGAAGTGAAAAGACCTCGGGACATTTTGGGTTTTATCGGGAAGTATGCACTAATGGTCTTCACGTTTCAAACGCGCAGATAGACTTTTCAATAAAACATACGAAAAACAACACCGAATTGATACTGCCGAAATTGAATGGATTGTTCGAGCGGTTTTTGAACAATGAATATTACGAAATCACTCAAAAATTCAAGGAAATGGAAGAAATAGTACTTATCGACACTAAAGCTTTCGTGAAAGAAATACTGGAAAAAACGAAGCTGTTCCGATATGAATGTAGTGACAAAAACGATAGTCCATCCAAAAAATCTAGAGAGCTACTGGATCTGATAGCTGAGGAAGGTCACGATTACTATGCAACACCAACATTATGGGACGGCTACAATGCCTTCAACTGGATGCTTCACAACACCTTGAAAAAGACCTTTTCACAACAAGAAAAGTTGGATAAAATGGTATTCGATGAAGTTTATGCGATGGTGTAAATTCCGTTCAAAGGTTTATCCAGTACCTAATGAAACTGGATTTTTTTCTTCTTATACTTAAAAAATACTTGTTTGAAATTACTGAATTATGATTCCATTCAGCACATTCCTCTACATTTCGCAAAAAGCTTCATTTCGGGGAAAGAGCTTCATTACAAAGGTCTTGGACACCATCCTCAATTTCAGCTGTCCACTGCGTTAACCCTTCCCGCTATGCTGGAAAGGAACACTTCATTACCGAGCTAAAATCGTGAATAGCGTCCGCTTGATAGGAATTCCAATATTCATTTGGTATTGCTTCCTATGTTTTGGTACTTCACAAAAACCTTTAGATCTACATCCGCACCCTCACTGTCCCTCCCTTTTTTTACAGCAAAATACCAATAGTTGGAAGTTGAACGGACTGCATAAACCATTTCGCTACGCTTTACTATTTATAAGTCCTTATCAATTCCAATTATTGAAAATGTATCAGCAACAAAAAAAGGTAACAGCGAGGGCGCTATGGGAAGTAAATCTAAAATGAATCTTATGAAATCTTACAAAAACATCAAAAAGGAAGCAGCACCAAAAAAAACAAAAAAGAAAAACGCTCAAGATATACTAAGTAAATCACTTCAAAAAAAAATACAAAAGTAAACTGTCTGAATAGTTCAGATGGTATTTTAATTAATCTTTAAATATTTTATTATGAGTACGCTAAAAAACAAAGTACAGTTAATCGGAAACGTTGGGCAAGAACCAACCATTACAAACCTTGAAAGTGGTAAAAAAGTAGCCCGTCTATCATTAGCTACCAATGAAAATTACAAAAACTCTAATGGAGAAAAGCAAACAGAGACCAACTGGCATACGATTGTAGCTTGGGGAAAAACAGCTGAAATTATTGAGAAGTACGTTACGAAAGGCAAAGAGATTGCCATTGAAGGTAAATTGACATCTCGGTCGTATGAAAACAAAGAAGGTGAAAAACGCTATGTAACTGAAGTAATAGCAAATGAAATATTATTGCTAAGTAACGCAGAATAGCACACAAATTAAAGAGGGTGTTCTCTTCGAAAATTACACCCTCTTTTATTTATTAGTATTAACCATAAAAAGTAAAACAATGAAAGCGAAGATTCACGAATTCCAAAACAAATATTTAACTATGAGTAATAACAAAGTTAATGAGATAAAAATCAGTTATAAAGAAAATATTACGACTTCAAAATCCAATGCCATCAAAAGTTCAACAGATGCAGGAAAATTATTGTTTGAGCATTGGGATAAAAATACCATTGGATTGCAAGAAGCATTCAAAGTACTATTATTAAATAATTCCAATAAAACAAAAGGAGTTTATCAATTGTCCTCGGGAGGCATCACAGGAACTGTTGTTGACATACGGATATTATTCGCCATCATTTTAAAATCACTGTCAGTAGGTATTATTATAGCGCACAATCACCCAAGCGGTAAGTTAAAACCAAGTGAAGCTGATAAACAGCTTACGGATAAAATTAAGAAGGCAGCCGCATTTTTTGATGTAAAAGTGTTAGATCATTTAATCATCACTCCTGATGGTAGCTTCTATAGTTTTTCTGACAATGGTCTTTTATAATCTAATCTAAAATTTTAAATGATGATTTACCTAAATTATTCAAATCTGAACGAAGAAACCCAAGAGCGATTACTTCAAGATTCAAAAAAGGATGTAGAGCAACAATTTGGTGATTCCATCCGAAGCTATGCTAAAGAGCATTATATAAATTATGATACAATGCTGGAAGAAGAAGCCACACGAAATCTGTACAACTACAAGTTTGTTTTCAATATTTAGCCCACCAGTGGGTTTAATTCCTAAACTAACAAATTAAATAAATAACAGTAAAGACCTTTGAAAGAAGGTCTTTTTTTAGGGTCTATTCAAAACCACAACTATTGAATGACCCCTATTAAAAAATAGACGTTTTATATCACAACAATTTTGAAAATCATTTTTTATGGTTACAAATCATTGCATTTGGAAACAAGCCTAATTTTCATTTCAAACATAAAAACGATACATTTATAAAGCTGATATCAGCCTATTTTAAAGGATTGTTGTTTCTAAATAGTTGACTTTTATGGGTAAATATACCAATCAATAAAAGTAATTAGCACGGAATTTTAATTCCAATAAAAAGCAACTGACTCGGTCAGGTTGTGTGAAATTTTTGTTCGCTTTGGCGAACGAAAAGGAATAGCAAGAGGGTAACACGGCAAGCCGATGTTATTTATTTTTTAATTCGTAATACATTGATATACAAATAGTTATGTATTTGCTTGTGTTTAGAGGAACCTACGATTTGAGTCAAATCGTTCGGCAACCCTAATAAAATCACCAAATTTTGCGTCAAAAAGCACTTAAAATGAAGAAAAAAGATACGTTTTCAACGATTCGATTTAAGATAAAAATTGCCAATAGGTTTAGAAAATTCTCTATGAAAATAGCAAAAACCCATTCTGAAGCATTGAAAAGTATTCTTGATTTTTTTGAAGTGAATGGTATTTCTCCGAATGAAAAAATAGGTGCCAATATGAATACTTTAGAAAACCGCTTAAAAAAGCGCATTAATGCGCTAATTGCTATTGTAAAAGATATCGAAAAGAATGAGATTAAACCTACTAATGCTATGATACAAGCATTATTTCAAGAAAATCCTATGGATAATGTGAGTGATGAAGTATACAAATTTGAAGCGCCAGAACTTATTACGGAGAATGAGGAATTGAATTATTACAGAGATGGGTATTATAAAAACCAAGAAAATTATAATAAGTTACAACAAGAGATTGTACTTATTATTGAAAAAGCAAGGTATGTGAAAAGTAATTTTAGTACAGGATATTTAAGGTTGGATATATCTAAAGAAGAGTTGGAACAATTAAAACAAAAATTAAAAAGATGTACATCACTATAACGCCACAGAAACTTGGAGAAAACTATATGCAAAGTGTAACCGACTTTGTAGCGTATCTCGAAAAAGAAAATGAAAATAAATCGGTGGAGGTCAAAGAGTATTTCTTTAATCAATATGAGGGGAAAATATCCAGTAAGGAAGTTATCAATGAAATAGATAGCAATACTTCAAAACTAAAAAAGTCAGAAGCTAAGTTTTATTCTATTACCGTTAATCCAAGTAAGTATGAATTAAAACATTTACAGAATGATTCTGAATCATTAAAAAGATACACCAGAGAAATAATGAAGGATTATACGAAAGCTTTCAATAGAGAAATAAATGGACGTGCCATTACCGTGGATGATATTAAATATTATGCTAAGATTGAACACCAGCGCACTTATAAAGGCAGTGATAAAGCAGTACGAGAAAATGCTTTCTATCACAAAAAAATTGCAAGGCTTAAAAATGAAATTCAACAGGTAAAACGTGGGGAGTTAACAGGGAATATAAAAATGAAAAAAGCACAAATTAAAACACTTGAAAAGGAAGCTCCGTATAAGTTGAATGGTAAAATGATAAAGCAGGGTATGGCGAAAGAAGGACCGCAAAGCCATATTCATATTATTGTTAGTAGAAAAGATGTATCTAATAAATACAGCCTGTCTCCAGGAAGTAAATACAAAGCCTCCGAAGTGGTATTTAACGGGAGAAAAGTTAAGCGTGGCTTTGATAGGGATAACTTCTTTTCTGCTTCTGAAAAAACGTTCGATAAGTTGTTTGACTATAAACGAAATTTTGTGGAAACGTATAATGCTAGAAAAGTGTTTGTGAAAAATCCACACCATTATTTTACTAGTATATTAGGATTACCTATTAAGGAAAGAGCAGTAGCATTCAAACTATTAGGTAAATCAGGAATAAATACATCGCTACTAAATATCCCAACTAATAAAGTTCAGTTGGCTTTAAAATTAATTCAAAAATTAAAACGTGGAGTGGATGTTGCTATTAAATCAAGTTCCATCGGTATATGAGTTGGACGTTTGTATATAGTATCCTTTTGGTTTGTACCCCGATATTATTTATAAGCACGTTTTTGTATGCTTTTTTTTATACAAATCCGTCTATAAAGGAACGTAAAAAGTATAGGGTTCGTTTCCAATTAAATAGCGGTAGATTTCAAATAGCTAATTTAATACGTGGTGTGTCAGTAATCGGATCGGCAGGAAGTGGAAAAACGGAAAGTGTTATTTATAATTTCTTACAGCATTTTAGTAAATACCAATTTTGTGGAATTATGCACGATTATAAAGATTTTGAACTTACAGAAATTGCCTATCCACTTTTTAAAGAAAGAAATGTTAAATTTTATCCCATATCCTTTGATCCAATCTATTATCGCGTAAACCCTATAGCTCCAAAATATTTACCAAATGAAGAAAGTGTTAATGAAATTTCAAGGGTGTTGATGGAGAATTTATTAGAACAAAACTTTTCTGAGACTTCTGGTAGTTCTAAGTTTTTTATAGATGCAGTAGAGGGCTTATTAAGCGGACTTATTTGGAAACTTAGAACCTCGTATCCAAAATACTGTACTTTGCCTCACTTAATTGCTATATTTCAACTTCTGAATACTAAAAAACTGGTTGCTTTTTTAAACACGGACCTCACCTCAAAAAGCATGGCAAGTGCCTTCATTAATGGCATTGAATCTGAAAAACAAACCGCTGGTGTAAAAAGTACCTTGGCCAATGCATTTAAAAAAATTAGTTCTCAGAAGATATTTATGGTGTTGTCTAAAGATGAGGTTCCCCTAAATATTAATAGCAAAGAAAATAAAGCAATTATATCCTTGGTTAATAATCCAAAGTATGCATCGGTTTATTCTCCAATTATTGCTACGATTATGCATACCGTAATCCAGCAAATGAGTGTGCGAAAACAACAGGCTTCTTTTATTTTAATGGAAGAAGCACCTACTCTAAAACTGCTAAATATGCATCGTATTCCTGCAACATTGAGAAGCTATGATGTTGCTACGATCTATGTGATGCAGGATAAAATTCAGAACGATATGCTCTATGGAGACAAGGCTAGCAAGGCAATTCTAAGCAATTTATCGTATCAGTTTTTTGGAAAAGTAAACGATCCGGATACTGCTAAATATTATGAGCGTTTTTTTGAATTTATAAAAATGAAAACTACGAGTATTAACAGAGGGTTTAATTTAAATTTTGATACAAGAGTTACCAAAGGGGAAAGGGAGGTCTCCAAACGTAGAGCAGCTATTTTTTTTAGACTACAGCAAGGAGAATTTGTAGCTTTTGCAGATGGGAAAGACAAAAAAATTCAATTTAAACTGCAACAAATTCAGAAAGAAACACCTCCAAAGAAACATCAGTTTTCCAAGAAAGAACTGCAATTAAACTTTGATCGTATTTTTCGAGAGGCTATTGCTATTTTAAATAAATAGAATGTGATATGACATGATGCATTTTTAGGTATCCTAATATTTTTAATCACCTTTTTCACAGACTTTTGTAAAAAAAATGTATACGATGCTGTTTTAATTTTTAAAATTAGGATCTGCACTCAATTTTTTAGTATAGGAAATATATTGCCAACCGATCTTAGAAGCATTTGTATATTTTTGTTCAACTACTTTTGGTACCGAAATACCATAGAAGTTTTTCCAAAATTTTATTAAGCATTATTTAATAAAATTGAAAAATAGTCTACTGTTTTATAAGATTCTTTAGTTTATAAACATCCTTTATTTTATTTCTAATCGAATTTATAGTGCCATCTTTATCACAGGTTGAAGGCACATTGGGGGTAAGCCCAAGGCGATGATGGTTGCAACCTCCCAACAAATAGGCAAGATAATATAATTTTCGCATGATTCACTTTTGGAATAATTATAATTATTCCATCTTATATACTCTGCTTCGATATAATCGATATCTCCACTAGCATTAATCTTACCTATTGAATTGTTTGGTGGATTCACATCCTTAAAACATTTATACACAAGTCTATCATGATTAATGGCGAAACCATTTACAAGGCCCACACTACAATGGTGAAACCCAGTGTTTTTAGGTAAAAAATCCAACGGTTTTCTATATTTTAGTAATTCTTTCTGTGCTATTCTTGAAACTTATTGATATTTTTCAGTTGTTCACTTAATAAAATACTAATTTCATTATTTTGTTCAAGATAATTTATTAGCTCTAAAAAATTTGTTATTGCCGTAGATTATAAGCTGTTTTTTTTTCATTCAGATTACTATTCAGCGTTGGCGAGAAAGCTCTTTTATATTTGTGAGGTACGAGCAAACTTTAAATATACTTGTACTTGCGTTAGCTTTAGTCTGTTTATACTTCTGCAAACTTCTTTTTTGATTTGGCAGACTTTCCTCTGTTTACCCTACGGTCAGACATCTTTTTCCAAATCTGTCTAAATTCTAAAGTCTCTTCTAATGTAAATCCATAATGATCAATAAGAACAGCTTTATCTACAATGTCTAAGACTTCTTCAATTCTATCTTCACGGATTAACTCATCTATGAGATTTAAATCAATTCCGTGTTCTTCAACAACTGGAATGAGTAACTCTTCAATTTCAGTGGGTTCAAAAGTCATAACTCCTCCACCATAACTACGTCCAGTGACCTCTGAAAAAGCAAAAGTTAATGAGTTTAAAAAACAAACTACAATACTCTCTGGACTGAACTCTTCTGATATAAATCGAACCCTATGTATGGTGTCTGTTGAAGAAGCTTCAACGTGATTTAATACCAGCTTTGGGTATCTGTTTACTTGTCTCAAGGCAAAACCTTGAGGAATCCATAAAGAAGGTGTGATATACCATCTCTTTCTAATTCGACATTTATAGCCTTTGTGAAACTCTTTTTCTTCACCGTATTTGATATACTTCTTACTATATCTATCTAAATTTTCAAATTCCGTATTATCTGGCAGAAAAAGTTGGTTTGGCAAGTCCTTCTGAGCATTTTCATCAAAGTCTACATCATTAAAAATAATGCCTGATAATTGATTTGACTTGCTTACTACTTTTGTCGTAACGTCTTGTAGCTTCCATTCAACAACTTGAGATTGCTTTAGCATAAAGAACTCATTGCGACCAGTTACAATACCTACATCAGCATCTAAAATATCATTAGCCAAAGGGATACGATTACTGTCCTTTATTTCTCTCAGTAAATCTATCTCCCTTGGATTTAAAAAATATTTAGTCCACTTTTCAGTATCGTGTTGTATTTCTACAACCTCAGTTTCTGCTACTGCATCAAAATCAATATCATTAAGATCATCTAAATCGTCTAATTGTAGCACTCTGATTCCTTGAGCATTTGGAACTGACTTTTCACATAATAGTAGAACTACTTCTTGCTGTATTCCGTCAAAGACTAATTTCTTGAATGTTACTATAGTAATTCTTTCAAAGAAATTTGAAAGGAATACTCTTGTTTGTTCAGCATACTTAACTTGAAACAATTCCGCAGGAATAACCATTCCTAAACGACCAGTATCATTAAGGAGAGTTGAACAAATTACTAAAAATGGAACCCAAATATTTGTTAGTTTATTGGGCTTTAAGCCAATGTCTTCCATCATTTGAATTGCAATGTCTCTATGCTCTGCTGGAAAATTCTGATACCTTATAAATGGAGGATTTCCAATTATTGAATTAAACGTTGCATTCTCTTGATTTGAAATGAAGCTAAAGAAATCATCATTTACTATCGTATTATTATTTAAACCAAAATTAGCTGCACGATTTGCAGCTTTTGTTGCTTCTTCAGATATAAGTTCAACACCTCTTATTCTTCCATATAGATCATCACCGTTTACACCAAGCTCACCGAATCTCTCAATAGCTGCTTGAATAAAGTTTCCGTCTCCACAACTGGGTTCTAATACTAAATCATTCTCGTTTTGGATTGCCCAAGAACAAATGAACTCAGCAATTGGAGAAGGTGTATAATATCCGCCTCTCAGCTTGTCAAAATCAATATGTTGTTCTTTCTCTGCCATTTAAGATTTCTATTGGTGCGACAAATAAATTGTCACCTGTTATGCATTCTATATCCTCTTGAGTGAAACCATATAAAGTATCAATCTGAGTAAATAGATTGTTGTATAATCTGTTTATTTTTCTTTGTAATACTCTCTTCTTAATATACCCTGTTTCTGCATTAAAACTTTGCTTAGCTTTTATTATAGATTTTACGGTTCTTACAATTGTATTATATGCTTTCTTCTGGTCATTATCCGTAAAGTCAATTTCTTTTATTGGTAAATTCTCAATAAACTGTTTGCCGTGAGAATAGTACTCTCCTCTAAATTCACTTGCTCGGGATTTGACCATAGCTTCTATGATTGGGTGAGTCAACAATCCAGCTAAATAGTATATGGAGTAATCAGAATTTGAAGTTATCGAATAATAAGGACCATTTCCACCACCAGTAAATTGGAAGTTAGTTTCATCTATAATATAGCTTGGTTCTTGACTTAGAACAGGGAATACTATCTTATCAGTGTTGTGGAATTTTGTTAGACTTTGGTTTCTTCCATATTGATACCATTTTGGGTTTTTTCCGTTTGTACTTCTTTTCTCCAATTTGTCTTTAAACAAATTTAGGTACGCCCAGCAATCTGGGTAATCATTTTGAAAATTTGCCTCCGAAATCACTGTAGCATCATCTCCCTTGATTTCATAGGGAAAAATCATTTGCCCATTAGCTGAAACCGTATCAAAACTGCTATAACTTACATCATACAATGAGGGCTTACAAATTCCTTTTTCAACTCTGTGTTCGACTTCATCTTTAACAAAATAAAAGTGAGTATCATCGTCTTTCGTTGGTGTGAAAATATAAATAGGGTCTGCACTTGTTTGTAAACCAACTGGAATTTCAGCAACAGTCTTTAATGGAATTGTACTCGTAGATATAATTCTTTGAAATAATTTATCTGCTTTTTCAGAAACAAATACCCAAGGAGCTGAGTCAAAACTACTATTGTTGTATTGAATAACAGGAGTTGTATTAAAAACATCTTTGGATTCCAGATTGTCAATACGGCTAAAATCAAGTTTATCTTTTTCTTTTTTGACTAAAACCACAATTGCTGTGTAAGTACTTCTGTTGGGGAATAGTTGAGTTACCCCAAAGTGAATAATTCTATCTAAGGAAGTGGTATCAGTGATGTAGGCTCTTAATTTCTTTCCTCCCTTTACAATGAAAAATTTATGAGGAACTATATAGCCAACTCTACCGTTTTCACATAGAAGGTTTATAGCCCTTTCTATAAAGAGGTAGTATTTGTCAAATAAATCCTTCTTGGTGTATGTATAAGGGGATTGATTGCTTCTGTAATATTGAATTTCTTCTGGTGAGTACTTTACAAAATTTTGAATTCTAACGTAAGGAGGATTCCCAACTATTGCATTAAACCCATTAGTATCTTCTAAGAAAGGAAATTCTTCTTCCCAGTTGAATGGGTTTATTTTAAAAAGTAATTCGTCATTATCCTCTGCATCTTCATCAAAATCAAAATAAGTATCATCAAGAAGTGAATTTCCACACTTGATATTTTCGTCAAGATTAGGCAATACCTTTTGTCCTGTTCTATCCAAAAAGCTTTGAATAGATACAGCGTTTTCATTTTCAATTAACCGAAGAAGTAAACTGAAATGAGCTACTTCTACTGCATAAGGGTTTATATCAACACCAAAAATATTATCAGTTAGTATGGTGTGCTTCTCAGATAGTGATAAGCCAAATTGCCCTTCAGAATATTCGGTTAAATGCCCTAGATCTAATTCCTCTTGTTCTATATAATAAGTTTCACGATAATGAAGAATGTAGTCGAAAACGGAAAGTAAAAATGTACCAGAGCCACAGCAGATATCCGCTATTTTAAACTCCAAGGAATCATTAAAGTTAGTCCCTTTATATAGATTGTCTAAAGTCTCACTAACAATTTGCTTTACAATTCTTTTAGGCGTAGGTACTACACCATTTGAGGCAACTACTTCCGGTTCTTGTACTATTGAAACTGAATAGTCTGCTGCTAATTCAATTTTATTCCCTAAGTACTGCTCATATATTTGACTTAAAATATCTGAGTCAATTACAGAGAAATCATAAGGGCTAACAGGATAATATAATTCGTAGAAAATATCTATGAGTATTTGGTCATCAATTGTTATTTGTTGAGCCAAATCATCTTCTATGAATGAGAATAAACCAGAGTTATACTTGTTATCCGAAGCTATAAAAAGTTCTTTTAGCTTGTCATAGGTAGTGATATTTTTTAAGGTCTCGTATTTCTCTATTTCCCTGTCTTCACATATTCTTAAGAATATGATTTTATTAATCATCCTTTGGATAAGGAAGTTAATATCATCTTGAGATAAACCTGCATTATTTTCAACTACGTTTTCAGCAAGTACTTGTCTCCAATTTTCAATTTGATTTAAGAAATGACTATCGAAAGATTCTTCTCCCTTTAATTCGCCAGTATCTATTCTATCTAAGCTACCTGACTTTACAGCTTCATACGATAGAAGCGAGTGTATTTCTTCTAAGTTGTCAAGAAAGTCAGTGTAGTAAAATGTCTTGTATCTGTTGTGAGAAGAAAGGTCTTCTAATTCTGGTTTTACTGTGCAATCGTAAAAAATTAAATACTCAAAATTTGTAAGAACCGAAAAAGGCAAATTTGCACTCCATCCATATCTCCTAGTTTGAAAGGCTGGTGCTTTTTCTATTACTATATCTATAGAAACCTTTTTAGCTTCAACAAACAAAGAACGTTGTCCCATTTGCTTTAAGGTATAATCGGGATTCTTTTTAGTAATCTTATCTTCTTCCTCTACATCAATAGATTCTTCTTGAATAACTTCTCTGTAAAGTTGTGTCTTTCGAGCTACATTATCGACATCCCAACCAAAACACTTCAGTAATGGGTTTAAAAAATCAATTCTTACTTGAGCTTCACTATATGCACCTTTTTTATACTCGGCATAGTCATTACCAAAAGCATCAACTAAAATTTTTAGTTGATCCCTACATTCGTTAATATTTTGGCAAATTTTGTACGCCATTATTCAGTTACTTTCTTTTGGTATTTCACTTCTTTTTTAGCAACAATCAATGCCTTTAGTGCCTCATCTTCATTCGCTACTACAGCATATACCTGGTCTGCTAACCAAAGTGCTATTGTTTCCGCTTCGTTAAGTTTAAAGATTTTAATGAGCTGGTGTACGTGTTCACGTTTAGCCGTTCGTTCCCCTCTTTCTATTTTGCTCATTTGAGCAGTGTCTATATCCAGTTCTGCCGAAAGGTGTCGTAAAAGCATTTCTTGCTCTTCTCTTTTAGCTCTAATAAGGTCTCCGAATTTATTCATTGTTTCTTTGTGACTTGACAAATAATGACAAATGTAATAAAAACAAGAGGATATTTGTCAATTTTTATAATCAAATCTTAGCGTGGGCAAAAAAAGCAATATGAGCGATAGCACTCTTTGCTTTTTTGGGTTGGGTTTTAGCTTGTGTACAGCGTTTAGTGTATGCGTAGTGGCGGACTCCGGAGCTACTCGCTATCAAACGAGATGGTGTTGATACGAGCCACTAACCTTGATATTTACTACTTTCCCAGCCATTACGTATGACACATTGTTGTATGCCGTTATTATTTTATTCATTTCGTTTTCAGCGTTGGTGCAGACATACTCTTTGACAAGTTTTGGCTTGGGCGGTTGGCTTTGAGCGACTTGACAATGTGTATGGATGCTATTGGTTGGTGTTTCATTATTGTTCTTTATTAAACGGTGATAATTCTATCACTTCATCCTCTTGAAATCTAAATCTTTCGTTCAAGAATGACTTCAATGCTTCAAAATTTGGGAAACGAGATTTATCTTCTAGTCCAAATGACTTGAGTACATGATGTGCTACTTGTTTCAATTGAAGCTCCAAGTTTTGTCCGATCAATTCACTTATTGGTATCTCAACGTAAGTTTCCGACTCGTCCTTAAATCTGATTTTATGAAAGGTTTTTTGAAAATCTTCGAGCCATTCTTCATCGTTGGAATATGTTTTGCTATTTTGGCCAAGTAAGTTTTTTGCCTTTAGGTCAACAATGTTGTTGTAAAGAGCAAGTACTATTTGCCAGTCTAACCATCCTTTACCTTTCAATCTATTCAGTTCTGCATTAAACTGGTCAGATTGTTTTAAGCGTTCAAGAGTCAGATGTATTACGCCAATACAATTTTTGTAACGTTCCTTAATATTTTCAATTGAATTGTCTCTATTGTAGAGTGGACTATCGTTTTTTTTTGAAGAGAGAGTATCAGATTCATGCTGTTGAATATTCAAAATTTCAGATTGGAATTTGTTTCTCATGGACTCTTTGAATTTGTCCTCAGAGATCAAATCTCTATATGCTCTTTGATAAGCATTAATAGTTAAAGCTCTATTACCAAGTCCCTCTTTAAATAAGGTATGAAACTTTTCTTGAAAATCATCAGCTGATAGGAGGCTCAATTCATTTAATATCACTTGAAAAGCAACAGTGATTGCTGCATAATGCATGTTCTTTTCAGTAGGTTCTTTTGATTTAAGAACAGGCAGAAATACTTTCCAGTGGTATTCCGAATTTGATGGAAGTTGTTCTGGGCCTTTTGGATTATCAACCGATTCAATTATGATATTTATTCGCCCCTTAGTCAAATGAAAGTCAACATCACGCAAAGCAATTTCGGCTTGAATGATTTGAATTAAAGAAGCAAACTCCTCACCAACTGAATTAGTTAAAAAATCATTTTCAAACTCTATGTTCCACCCGCTACCAAAAGCCTTCCAACTTATATTTCTTCTTAAACCAAGATCATTAATTGGAGGGTTTTCAAGTTTACGGGCAATAAGCTCATTCAGACCAATTGTACTTTGTTCCTTTTCAATGTAATCAACCATGTCCTTCAGAAAATCTAAGTACAATTGACCCATTCTATTTTTTTCGAAATCAATAAACCCTGTTAATTGGTTCGTTAGAATAGGTGCTAAGCCAATAATAAAGGCACATTCCACAAGTGTTTTTCTAAAAAGTTCATCTGTCTCCGGATCAAATTCCCTATGGTCAAATTCGTTGCGTGCTGTTATGTAATTTTCAAATACTTGTAAATAACTCATCCATGATCCTTGCTTAAAATCATAATGTAGCAGCAATGCATAAGAATCACTTATGCGTTTGTAGAGTTGAGAATCTTCCTTTTGAAAGCAGAACCAAATGGCAGATAATGAATAGTATTTCGCTGCAAGGTTCATTCCAATAGCTGAATATAATTGGGATATACCCATTACAGCCAAAATAAAACCTTCATAAGTAGCTTCATTCTGATAAAGATCTTTAGCCTTATGAAAAAAGTCTAGGGCTTTTAAAATACCCTTGGAATTTGTCGAGTGTAGATGTTTCCATCCTTTCTCGGTGTAACGTTTTGCAGCACTAAAATCACCCTCACGTTGTTGAACAAGTGGTAGGATATCTTCTGAATATTTCTCAAACTCAAGAAATTCATCATCCAATCCGAACTGAATGGCTAAATCAACAATGGCATCAACTCTTTTGCCTAATTGAGAAATGGCATATTGTGGAGCATTAGGTAATTCAACGATTATTTCATTGAAACATGCTAGGGCGTTTTCTTTGTTATCAGATCCAATACAAATAGAGCTCTTATTAAGACTTGAAAATCCTTCTAACTCTAGAAGACTGCAATAAATATTTCTATCTGCTGCTACGGCTTTTTGCTCTTCGACTATTGAATCGAAAAGTTCAAACCATTCTAGAATCTGACCTTCTTCAATATCAATTAGATCTAGCTTTTGTGTTGTTGATATTACAGTCAGTAAATTGAGAGAATCTTCAAGACTTCCTAAATCAGTAAATACTCGAATATAAGAAAAGTAATCATTGATAATCCCCTCTAATCCTTTTAAATTTTTCTTCGGCCTTTCATCAACAGATGGCCTTAATGTCAACCATACAATTTCATATATAGCTTCTCTCTTCAGTCTTCTTAAAATGTCCGCATGATTTTGGTAAATCGTTAAGAGATTTAGCCATAATTCACTTTGGTCTACTAAGTAGCTGTTTCTTCTATAATGTTTTGCAGCAAAAAGTACTTGATAAAACTCGCCAATATTAAAATTTGGAATATCCTTAACATCTTTCCATAACTCGTATGAATCCAGGTACACCTTGTCGTCCTTACTGCCTAAACTTAACAGTTGACTGTCAAGGAGTTCATTCGTAAGTAAGCGATTTTCAGGATCTGACTCCATTGATTTATCACCGACTACGCCTCTAAGTCTATCAAAAACTAATGACTGCTCATCCTTGCTGATAGGAAAGGGTAACTGACGTATTAATTCAAATGAATTTTCAATGGAGACGTCAATTGCTTTTTCACTTGATATTCCATCAAATACCCACCGAATTGATTTTGCAAAAGTCTCCCAAACATTCTCAGGTAATTTATCATACACCTCTTTTGCAATCAGCAGCTCTCTATTGTCTCCATCTGTTTTTAAATTCTCATACTGCTCTTGTATGTAAGAATCTATAATTGTCTTCAACTTGACTGTACATTTAGCAAGTAGCTCAGGAGAAGGTTTATCTTGATTTGAAGCCCACTTTGATAATAGTTCCGCATCATTATCACCTCTTTTAGCTGCTATTGAAGTATTTGTTTCGAATATAAAAAGAGGGGCATCCATTAAATACTCACCCTTTACAAAAAGCATAAAGAAGTGAGCTAATGATTTGGTTATTTCAATGCTTGAGAATGAAAAATTCTTGGATGAATAGAGTTTTAGTTGTTTGAATGTTGATTTAAATGAAGTCAGGTCTCTTTGAAAAATATCATCTTCAAAATCACAGTAAATATGCTCATCAATTCCATAGACCTTGTTGTATAACCAAACTTCCAAAGTTTTAAGCTCTTGATATTTAAACCCTTTAATGACATCCGGGGCATCTGTGTCCTTTGCAAAGAGATGAAGTTTCGATATGTGTCCTGTATTAGTCATTGTTTTAGTATGTAAAAAACAGCTCTTTGGGTTTTTCAGCGTTTGCTATGTGTGTCGCCAAAACCAAAAGTGCTGTTTGTGCGTTTGGCTTTTAATGGCATACAACGATATTTTATAAGATTTGTGCGACTGAGAAATCGGAGATTTTTCGGACGTAGCAAATCGTTTGTTGAATGTTTGTCAGTTAGTTATTTAGTTTAAATGTAAGCATAAATTTTATGAGGTGTTGGCAAATCGGTTTTTTTATCCTAATAATAATTTCATACGTTCATTTTCAATTTTATTCAATTCTGATTCGGTTAATTTGTAATTTTTCTCGTTAAACATTACTTTTAATTCAGGGAGATTATTTTCAAATAATTCACTTTCTTGCTCTAAATTCAATCTTTTTGATAAGTCGGATTTTCCAAATTTTGGTTTTTCCTCCTTAGATTTATTTCTCCGATTGAGATAAATGTTTATTACTCCAAAATCATAAAAATTTTCAGAGAAAAGTGAAGAAATTTGAGTTTCAATTATTCCTCTGTCATTTATAATATCAAAGTTTAACCAACTATTCTTAAAACGATAAATTCCACCCATTCCGCTAAAATCAGATTCGCTCATTTCAAATCCGTTATGGTTCAAAATTCTGAGATAATATTTGTTCAGACATTTATCTAAATATTCTTTCATTTCAATAATCGTTCGGATTGCTTTTCATCAACTGTTTGCCAACGTGTTTGTGTAAGATTAGTTGCGTGTTTTAAGCACTAAAGTTAGCAAATAAAACACAGATAGAAAGTCCGCGAGGACTTTCGTAAATTGGCTGAAACCAGCAATTAATTTTACACGGTGTTGGCTGTAGTTTTTTTCCATTTAGAAATCCATTCATTAAACCATTTATTTCCTCGTAGTCCAGATTTGAATTCCCATTTATTAAGTTTTGTTAATAAATCTTGAGTTAAAAGTTCGTCTTTTTCGTAAATATCAAAATAACCTTCTTGTGATAATTTTCTCGAACAAACCTCTTTTAAATAGTCATTTAATAAAGATACCATTTGTTTAGCATCTTTCTCTTTTATCCTTTGTGGAGTGCTAATTCTACTTGTTACATCAATCTTACTTTTTATTCTATCTAATCCAACATATGTTGCTTTCTGTTTTTTTTGGTCAAGCTTTTTATCTTTAACAAATTCAACAAATTTTGGAGAATAACTCCAAATATCATCTAAACTGAAGAAAGCTGTTTGTTTACTAGAATGTAAATAAAGTTCTTTTAGCCATTTTTGTTCAAACTCTTTTTCAGGAAATCCGTCATTAGTTATTGAAGACCAATAATAATGTTCAACCCAATTTGATTTTGCAAATTCCTCCATTGCTAAAACAGATAATTGAAAGGCAGAAGGGAAAGAGCTATTTGAATATAGTAAAATTGAATCAAAATGTAATCGAAGTCCATTTTTGAATGACTCAAATACAATTCTTTTAAATTTATACTTTGATAGTTTTTCTGTCATTTTTTAATTACAGCCAACGATTTTTTATAAGATTTGTGCGACTGGAAAATCGGAGATTTTTCGGTTGTAGCAAATCGCTTGTTGAATGTTTGTCGGTTCGTATTAAATCCGATTTGAGCATAAATTTTATACATTGTTGGCTTTTAGTGCTTTTTTGTAATAATCATTTTTCATATCTAAAATCGGTTTATTTAGTTTTTTATAATAGGGGAAACTCATTTTATATATAATTCTCTGAAATGTTCAATTCGTGTTCCTGGAATTAACAATTTCCAAAAGTCTTTTTTAGAAATAATCTTTTTATCAATAAGCCTTTTGCTATCAGTGTAAGTTCGATAAATAGTGACATAAATTAAAAATAGAATTAATAAATAAGTCGAATCAATAATCTGAAATTTATAAAATATGAATATAATTATTAAAGGAATTATAATAGCGAGATAATAGATTTTTAAATTTTTCATATTTCTTTAATTGTTAATTAGTCTGTTTTTGTTTTCTGCCAATTGTAAAATATAAAATTGCTCCTAACAAATTTAGAAATAGAACAACTAGAGCCCAAACAATTTTATCATTTCCATTGAATTTACTCTTTAAAATGTCAATTAGAGCGATAATTGTCGGTATAATTCCAAGAAATACAGCTATTAATATTATAATCAATTGATAAGGTCCAATCATTCCTAAATAATTCATCTTTTTCTGTTTTAAGTTACTATTTCAATTTTTTTTGTCCGCATTAAAGCCAACGAGTTTTTATAAGATTTGTGCGTTTGGAAAATCGGAGATTTTTCGAACGATGCAAATCGGTTTGTTAGAATTATTGTTGTTTTGTATTAATTCAAATTTAAGCATAAATTTTATGAGGTGTTGTAGCACGTTTTTCATTACTCATTATATTTATTCACATCTGCAGAATAGAAATTTCCAAATGTTTGTAAACTATCTTTTGGTAAATCGTAATTCACCAATTTTGAATCATCAGATGTTATTACTATTTCAAACCTTTCATTTTCAAATTGTCCGATTGCACTAATTCCACGTTCTGAAATGTTTCTTACAGTCAATCCTTTTGGAATAGTAAAAATAGCTGAATCAGAACCGAAAATCCCAATTTTCACTTCTTTTTCAAGTCGTCCAAGTTTGTATGTTGGACTATTAATCCAATTTAGTCCATAACCTAGTAAAAAAATGATATTAAATATAATCGAAATTCTATAAATCCTTTTCTTCATATTAGTCAACTTAAAAATATTTGATTATTAATTTTTCTTTTTGCAGTCTTTTTTTCAAATGTGCTACAACGGTTAGTATATGAAAAGTAGGCGGTTTCGAAGCACTAAACTTTCAGTGAAGTACGAAGTTTGACACGAGTTAAAACCCTTGATTTCACTACTGTTTCGCCTATTTTTTATATACATTGTTGTGTGCCGTTTTTCATTCAAATATTCTTTTCTCAAATAATACGTTCATTTTTCCGAAATCTTGTTTGGGACTTTCACAGATATAAACTCTTTGATAAAGTTCTTCTTCATTGTCGGCATACGGATTATAAATTGATTTCACCAAAGTTACTTTCTCAAAGTAGGGCTTAAAGAAATCGCCAACTTGATAACTCAATGCAATAATAGTATTGGGCATTTTACCTTTTGGTGCCCAACTGTAAAAGCTTCCGTGATAAGAAAAAGCTTTTGGAAGATTGTACGTTGCTCGAAACAAATTTACCGCTCCCGCCTGTGCATAATGTTTGCCCCAAATTAAACAATTCTTTTTTTCATTATCGGGTAAACTGTCGTAAACCATTTTTAATGTCAGCATTGTTGTTTTCCATTTTTCTTTTGTATAATACTCATCATATTTAATTCCAAATTTGCCACCTTCAATTTGTTTTATTTCGTGTGGATATACTTTTTCAAGATAACGATTAAAGCTATAGACAGGCATTCCGAAAGGAATAAGTACAGCACCTAAAATCATTAAAAACGACATTGGATAAATTATCCATTTTCTTTTATGTAATACTATTTGCTCCCAAAATATTGCTCCAAATGACAGGAGTGTTAATATAATCGGGAAGAAATAATAAGCTTTACCATTTTTAAACAAAAGTAGTAGAAAAGACATTCCAATTGTTGTGGATATTATGCGAACAAAAATTTGGTCTTTTGACTTGAAAAGATAAAAAAGGGCTGGAATTACCAATAACAGAGATACTATCGGATTAATTGCAATTAATAAACTTGTAAAATTTTCAAACCGACTTATTTTATCTAATTGTGTTTCATATAGTCTATCTGTCATTTGTAGTAGCGGAAAATCATTTAAAAATTGCCAAATGATATTTGGTGCAATGCAAATAAGAAATAAAAGGATATTTAACCAAAATTTGTGCTTTATTAAAGCTGTTCTTGTTCTTTGATAAACTAATAATGCCGAGAGTCCAAAAATGAAAAAGATGCTGTCATATTTTACCAAAAAGCCAAGAATACAAAATAATGTAAGGTACCACAAAGATTTTTTATCGAGGTGTTTTGTAAATTTCACTAATTGGTAAAACCCTAAAACCCAAAATAATTGACTAAAAACTACAGGTTGAAAAAGTTGCTCCGAGCGCCCAAAACCTGGTGCAATAATTATAGCTAATAGCACTAAAAATACTGCTTTGTTTTTCCCTCCTAATTCAAGGGTTGTTTTTGCTACATAAATAATAATGAGTATTGCGGCAATGTGTGGGAAAATATGGTGAATAAATACGGAATTAGAATGAAATAAATTTTGGATAAATGCAAAGGCGGCAATTAATGGCGGAAATTCCATATAGCCAAATGCAAGGTGTTTTCCTGTTTCAATATGTAATAGTTCATCTCCCTGAAATCCTGAATGACTGTCTGCAATTAGATGTAAAATTAGTTTTATAATGCAAAAAAATAAAACTATAAATTTGGTTTGTCTATTCATTTATTTGGTTTGTTCAAATGGCACACAACGAGTTTTTATAAGATTAGTGCGATTGAATAATTTAATTATCAAGTTATAAAAAAGCATTATTAATAAGTTAAAGTTTCGTTATTAAGTTTAATAGGTAGCATTAATTTTATAAGGTGTTGCCAAAAGTAATTTTATCATTATGTCTTTTGATTTTACTAAATATGGATTTACTTTTAAATGTGATAACAATGGTATCAAAGTATGGTATTTAAAATTAGAAGATAATTCATTTATTGATCTTACCGAACTTGAAGGTGTTGTATCTATTGATATTATTAGCACAAGCTCCGATTATCCGTTAGTTGTTTGTTCTCGTTATGAATGTAAAAACTATCAAGACGTTGAGTTTTTATTATTCAATGGTCGTATCGGATATGTTTTTAAGTCTTAATCGTGATAATTCTCTATTTACATCCATTTTAAAATTATTTATAAAATCTGAAAATGGTCTATCTAATTTATTCTCTGACTTCCATTTTCTTTTAGCTAATATAAAAGATTTAGCTTTCTTTTCAATTGTTTGTTTAAGATTCTTTCTGTATGAAATACTTCCGTATTCATTGTTTTCTGTAAAATATTCCTCTTGTATTTTTTTGTACAAATTATCAAAGGAATTTTGGTCTCTTTCAGATTGTGTAATTAATTCTAAAAGATTTCCAAGTTTACTTATTTTTTCTTCTTGCTCTGTCATAGTTATATAATTTATAAGCATTGAATAACATATAGTGAAACATTTGTTTTTGGGTCTTTCGTTGTAATTGCTATATGAAATTCATTTTCTTTATTCTTGTAAACTTTTGAAATTCCTCTCTTCTCTCTCCATTATTAGTTGTTTGTTATTTTTGGCAACTCGTTATAACCCTTAAAAAGTTACTGTTTATCAATTAATATTTCCGGATAAAAGTAGTTTTTACTAGCGTTTATCAATTATATAAAAATCTAAAAGTATATAATTTATGATTAAAAATATTACGGTTTTCCCGTAAATAGTTATAAAGATAAATTTGTATGAATCTTTGAGCTAGTTGCTCTATCGTTTTATCAAAATGTTTGTAGGTTTGTTTCTAATTTAAATGTAAGTATAAATTAAATACAGTGTCAGTAGTATATTTTCCAGTAATAATATTTTTTTGAAAAATCCAGCCATTTTTTATAGCAAGTTTCTACTAATTAGTCTAATCGAAAAATTAATCTCCCACTTTTATCCATTATACTTCCATAGATAAACAGTGTTATTCTTTCGTTATTTACTAAATTAGCTAATAAAATACCTATAAGATAAGCCTATTAATATCGCGAGACCAAAACTAATCAATGAACCTATTAACATATACTCCGTAAGCTTTCTGTTTTTTGCTCTAGAAAGATCACCAAATCTAAAAACAGATTTAGCAGCTATAAGTAAACCAATTGCTCCCCATTGATTCAAAATTATAAATCCAAATACAAAAAGACGCTCTAAAATTCCAATATACTTTCCAGCATTTTGCAATGAATCATCCGAACTATCTTCTTCTAAATTCCATTTAGTCATTATCATTTTCATAATAATGGATGATACAAAAGTTATGGATAGTAGTGCAAGTATAAATAAAAGCGATTCTTTTGAATAGATCTTTTCTAAATCTATAGTGTAGGGGGTAATTAAATAGACAACAATACTTATTATGATTATATGTGATATTTGATCTATAATAAATAATATTCTGTTATTTATTATTCCTTCAAGGTTAAGTTTTATTAGATCAATGATTAAATGACTTATTACAATTGTTATTAAATATGGCCAATATGGCCAATTAAATTGTACTAATATGATAAGTGCTATTAAGTGAACTAAACCATGTATATATAAGAATTTTGATTTATGTTTATTAATTTTTTTATCTTCTACCCAACTGTCAGGTTGGAATACGAAATCACCAATTATATGAGCAATTAATAATTTAACAGTTAGAATTAGCATAGTTTATAAATTTGTGTTTTATAAAAATTATTCATACTCATGATTTCTTCAAACCCACCTCTTTTAAGAGCTTCACTAATGCTACTTTGAGATTTATGAAGAAGTTTCGCTAAGCCTTTTTGATTTTTTTCAGAGTTCTCTATGGCTGTTTTGATAACTTCCGCAACTGTACTGCTCCAATTATTAGCTGTTAATAAGGATAAGCTAAGCATAATATTAAATGATTGGTCCATTTCTTCATTATTTGATCTTATAGCTAGAGTTTGTTTTTTTAATGATTCAAAGCATTCGCCTGATCGTACATAAGCGGACCCGTTAGATTCGGATATTTTAGAAGCGTTATATTTTTCTTCTCCTATGCCTATTGCCATCCGAACATCTTGTAGTTTTGTTTGTTTAATAGCTGATTTAACATGAATAGCTGCTAGCATTGCTTTTTCAGGAGTTATTGATAATTGAAAACTATCCCCTCTGAATATCTCCCAGTCTTTTGGTTCATCACCATAATAATTAAGTATCTCTTTAAGCGAATTTAGCCAACTTTCGACTTCTCCTTCTCTTGAGTTTATAATATCACCTGTTATTATTGCTTTCATTACCTGTTTTATTTCAAAGATATTGGTTTTTAAAACGATATGCAAATATATCGGGTTTATAGCCGATATATTAAATTATTGGGTTTATAGCCGATAATTATTTCTTTGAAGTAACTAGTTTTTTGATAATAAAATACAATGGTCTTGTATATGAAACGTTTGGCATTTCAAAGCGATTCCCTATCAAACCGTTGCGATGTTTATTAAATGTATCGCCCTTAAAATTAGCACTTTCCGCGAAATGTTTTATATACCGTGTTGTATGCTGGGCTTTATTCATTATCGGTTAATTATCAATACTTTACAATCCTTAATCCGTTCAGTCGAAGCACTGCCATTTCCGAAAAAATTAGTTTTTAGGTTCGGCAAAAAAGGGATGGCAAACAGACAAGCTCTTTTGTGATTTTTGGCTGTGTGTTGGCTTGTTCGAATTGCAAATGTGCTTGGATGTGTGGGCTGTTCACCTAACATATTTCATTCGTTGTTTCATTCCTGTAGAATTGTATCTCCATTGAGTCATTTGTTTGCTAATATTAAAATGGTCTGCAATACTTTGTATACTCATTCTCTTTTTTAGACCCCAAATTAAACTTTCCTCAGGAAGTAATAAACACCCAGCCAACCAATTTGCTTCATCCTCCTTATCTTTGTCAAATTCTCTTGCAATAAATTTAATATCTGTAATTAAGGAAAATTCATGACCAAGAATTATATGGGAAGCCTCATGAGCTAAAGTACTATTTGTCCTTTCAAAACTGTGTGACTGATTGTAGAATATTAAATGCCCAAATGGTACTGATATAGTTGTAGCCGAAAATTGTTGCTTTCCTTCTGAATAACATATTGTATTAATATGCTCGGTTGACAGTCCAAATTCTCCCATTTTATCAACAGGATAGGTTGGAATATTTAAAAAATCAACTAATTCGAAACAATCTAAAGGTTCATTCAGTTTAACATTTAACTCCTTTCTTATCTCTAAGCCTTTTTTCTTAGCTTTTGTTTTAAATCCTCTAACCACAGCACTCTATTTTTTTCTTAATTCATCAGAATTTTTGTAAGCTAATTCTATCATTTTTGTAAGTGCTTCGGCAACATCCTGAGATAAGGACTGGTCAGCTCTCAAATGAAAAAATATCTCATCTTTGTGGCTTTTCTCTTTGTTTTGGCTGCCAATTGAAAACTCTTCAGGAGACACTTCAAGCCATTCGCAAATTTTCATGTAAGTTGACAAATCTGGAATTTTTCCTTGTTCAATACGAGAAAGTGTTGAAATACTAACTTCTCCTATTTCATTTGCGATTTCTCGCAGATTCTTTTTACTACGCTTATTTTTAACTAATTGAGCGAATTTTTCAATGTCTATAGATGCCATACTCTCATATTTGTTTCAACAATAATACAACATTTTCTTGCGTGAAACAAATTTTTATTGTTTCTTTGCTGAAAATATTGTTTCACATGTGCAATATTTAGGTTTTTCTTTCAGGCCTTATTTATTGAAAGAGTAAAAAATTATTAAGGAATGAGTTTCAATTTTAAAGTAAACGGAAAACAGTTATCAAGTGATAACAAAATTATCTCTGGCTCAGAGATTTTAAAAATTGCTAGTTTTGAACCAGAAGAAGATTTTGACTTGTATAAGAAAATACAAGGTCATGAGTATGAACCTATCCAGTTTGATGAAAATGTCGACTTGGAAGAACCAGGTATTGAAAAATTCAAAGTTTCGCCAAGAAAATCAATCAAGTTTGAAGTTGATGATGAAGAATACGAAACTATTGAATTAGAACTGACACCAATTGAAATATTTAAAATCATTGGACTTGACTCTTCTAAATTTTACTTAAAACAAATTAAGGGACATATGGACATCACATACAAAAATGATGAACATAAGAGTATTGATATGCTTGGGCATTTAAAGTTTATAACTTGTAAAAGGGAAGCTGCTACAGTTTCATAAACTAGGTACATATGAATATTGGATTAAATGAATTACAAAATCAATTAACCGAGCTTGGGTTTGAAAATGAAATTTTAAACAATCGGTTTGTCGTTTTTAAATTTATAGTCCCAACAGGAAGATTTAAAAATAAGGAAATTGAGATTGCACTTGAAGCACCTCAGTTTCCTTTAAATCCACCTTCTGGGCCATATATCAAACCACATCTAATGCCTATTACAGGTGGTGGCGGTGTTCATCCTACAGGTGGAATTCATGGTCGAAATCTACCTACGTCAGAATTCCAATACTGGAGTAGACCTTTTAGGGGCTGGAATAATTCAGATAAAAACGCAAAAGAGTATTTAGCATTTATAAGAACTTTATTCGATTTTCAATGATTTATAACGTAACAATAAAGCAAACTGTAAACACAAATCTTCTTAAACATTTAATTCGTGAAGATGGACAGGAAGATTTATGTTTTGCCTTGTATAACATCGGAACTAGTAAGACTAAAACTATAGGGCTAATTACTGAAATCATTCTACCTGAAAAAGGAGATAGAAATGTTCATGGCAATGTTAGTTTTAATCATGTTTATTTTGACAGGGTTATAAAAATTGCTTTACAAAAGAAAAAAGGCATTGTATTCATCCATAGTCATCCTTGTTTAGGTTGGCAGTCAATGAGTATGGATGATATTAATACTGAAAAAATGCTAGCTCCTAGAGTAAAAGCTGTAACAGGAAAGTCTTTACTAGGAATGACCCTTGGAACTGATGGCTCATGGAGTGCAAGGTTTTGGAATAAAACAAAACCCAAAACATACGAAAGAATTTGGTGCCAATCAGTAAAAGTCGTTGGAAAGAGTTTTTCAATCACATATGATGATAGACAAACTCCTCCACCAATTTTTGATAAACAATTTATCCGAACAATCTCTGCGTGGGGAAACAAAAAACAAGCAGATATTTCCAGGCTAAAAGTTGGCATTGTTGGCATAGGAAGTGTCGGTTCGCAAATCGCTGAGTCTTTATTAAGAACAGGCATACAAGACATTTATTTAATTGATTTCGATATCGTCAAGCTTAAAAACTTAGATAGACTACACGGAATTAACAAAGAGAATATTGGTTATTTAAAAAGTGATACATATTCGAAAAAATTGAATGAATATAAACTTTTACCAAGTCAAAAAATTCATACGATTCCCTACAGTATAGTTGAAGAAGCAGGATTAAATGCGGCTTTAGATTGCGACATTATTTTCTGTTGTGTTGACAGACCATGGCCAAGGTTCGTTTTAAACTGTATTGCCTATGCATATATGATACCTGTTATTGATGGTGGGATTGATGCAAGCTTTAGTAAAAAATCAAACAATCTGGAACAAGCAAGATGGCGTACGTATACATCAAATCCAGAAAGAAGGTGCATGAAATGTATGGGACAATATTCACCAGAAGATGTATCACTAGAGCAATCAGGCATGCTGGAGGACCAAAATTATATTAAAGGGCTATCAAAAGACCATTTTTTAAATAGAGGAGAAAATGTATATGCTTTCAGCATGGGTTTAGCAGGATTACAGATGCAACAATTTCTTTCTTTGGTTCTAACACCTAAAGGGGTGTATTACGGGGCAAAAGAAATGGATTTTACAACTGGAAATATTGATTCCGATTTTAAATTTAATTGTCAATCTAATTGTGAGTTTAGTGCTATGATTGCTATTGGGGATGACATAAAAGGTTCTTTAATTGCAAATCATCAAGTAGCACAAGAATCAAGAGCCAATGCATTGTATTATGATAATACTAAAAAAACAACATTATTAAAAAGTCTATTTCGCAACGTTCTATCTTTGTTTAGTGCTTAAGGTAAATTGCACTCTTTTGCAAATTTCGGTTAGTGGGTCAGCCTGTGCGATTTGCAAATGTGTGCAATGTGCGATGGCTTCCTAAACTGTCCCGAAGGGCAGAAGCGGGCGGGGAAAAACTAATTTTTTCTTGCACTAACCTTCAATCAATGAGCTTATATTTTCTATCTGTGTTTTCAAATTTTATAATCAGGTTTCAATGTTACAGTTTCGTTCTTTTCACTTGCAGCTAATGGTTGGTACATGTTGTCGTGGCGGATTTCGGGGAGCGTTCCTGTCCGAAGGACACGGAACTGCGATGCGAGAATCCGCAGTTGGCGCACCACTGAACCCGCCCCGCAATATGTACTGTATTAGCAACCGTATTTTTTAATTTAATTTCAATTGTCATAAATAATATTCCTTGCTACAATCTGAGTCAAATCATAACCTGATTTTAATTGAAGCCATAACCATTGTCCATTTGGATTTAATTCTAGAAATACAAATTCTTCATTTGCTGAATAGATGAAATCGAATACTCCAAAATGTAACCCGTAATGCTTTATCATTTTTAAACAAAAATGTTTAATGTTTTTTGGCAATTCTATGTGGTTATATGGAACATTGTCAAAATCATATCTGCGAAAGTCCACTTGAGATAATTCTGATTCTTGTGAATGAATTGCAATACCAATTTGTTCAAAATCTGTGGCAATAATTCTAATCTCATAGTTTTTTTCTATGTACTCTTGGAATTGACAAGGATGCGATTTTACTAGATTGATATTTTCTAAATCTTTTTTAGTTACTTTATTTGTATAAATAGTTTGGTAATCATCACCTGATTTAATAATGACACCTTTTTGTAGTTTGAAACAAATATTGCCATTGTGCTTTTTGAAAAAGCTTTCAACATCTTTAGGATTATTAGTTATGATTGTGTCTGGAACGACAATGTTTTCTGTGTTGCAAAGAGCATAGTTTAACTGGTCAATTTTATTATTTGCAAAGAAATGATTTTCAGGTCTATTAATAACTTTTCCCTTGTGAGAGAATAATAGTCCATCCCAAGTTCTTTCAGTTTCTTCAAAAATCATATTTGAAACATCCTTAGGCAACCCTTTTTCAACGTCAGGATTCATAACTCTTCGATTCCAGATATTCCAGGAATTGTCAATTACATAGTCTTTATCCCCTATACTTATGGTGTAGCAAGATTTTTCTGTACTATATAAAATATCATAATTATCGATGAGACTTTCAGTGTCAATTCGTAGAAACTCAATTTTATTTTTTGAAAAATATTCTGAAACGTAATCGGCATGAAGGTCTTCACCGTATGTTAATATTAATACTTTCGGCATATTGATTTAAAAATCGTCAATAGTCGGAATATTCCTAAAAGTGCAAGTAGTAATTGTGACTTTAGCATTGTGTTCAAAATCACCTTTCATAACTGGTTTTTCCAAATACTGTTCTCCAAATGATTTTAAGACATTTTTTGACTTTAATTCTGTCTTTACTTCTTCAAATTGATTAAGATTTTTTTCCATGATTCTAAATTTAAATTGTTAGTTATTTTGTCTGTTAATATGGTTGCTAACGGTCTTGTATATGAAAAGTAGCGGATTTTAAGCACTAAATTTTCGGAAAGCAAGATACTTAATTAAATGCAAAAACGGTTCAGGTTAGCACCTAAACCGCTATTTTTTATATACGTTGTTACCCACTGGCTTTATTCCGTTCAGCTTGGTTTTCAGCGTTGGCAAAGACATACTCTTTTGCAATTTTTGGCGTAGCATTGGCTCGTGCGAATTGCAAATGTGTATGGCTTTTAGCGTTGGCTTTTTAGCAACAACTTTCTTTCTGTTGTATTGAAGGACATTTTACTGAACCAAAACTGCAATAGACACAACAATCGCCTTCGTTTGGTTGTAATACTTTTTTACAATTCTCACATTCGTAAAAGAATTGACAGGATTCTGTTGGCATTTCTTCTACTTTTTTATGTCCACAATTTGGACAAGTAATTTCTGATTTTAATTGAACTTCCATTAGTTTTCTTTTTTGTCGGTTACTTTATAACCTGTTGAGTTAATTGCTTTCTCGATTTCCGTTTTATTGGTTTTGGTTTTGTCAAACTCAATGATTGCATTTCCATTTTCGTAGGACGCTCTTGAATTTACAATTCCATTGAGTTTATTTACTTCGTGATTTACGTGTTCTTCGCAACTCGCACAAGTCATTCCGCTGATTTTGAATTCAGTGGTTTTAATGTCCGATTTGTCAACTACAATTATTTGTTTTTCTGTGTTTGGGTAAAAAATTCCAGAATAATATGGGAAAGCCAACATTACAATTGCAAATACGGTTACAATTCTTAAAAACTTTTTTGATTGAATAAATTTTGGTTTTTCGTCCGTTTCGCAGTCGCAGTCAATTTCTTTACGAGGTTTTAATTTTTTATACCAAGCAAAACCGAGAACTAAAATTGTCAGTCCTATTAAATAAGGTCTAAAAGGTTCTATCCAAGAAAATGTTGAAGCAATTCCGCTCGTTCCTGCGATTAGAGCCAAAACTGGTGTAATACAACATAATGAAGCTGTAATTGCGGTTAATAAACCTGCACCAATTAATTTGTTATCACTTTTCATATCGTTTCTAAAATTTTGTTTTTATCAAGTATCTCAAAGAACGGATTTAACATTTTTTCGTATTCCGCTGTCAATGAGTAAAATATTGTTTGAGCTTCTCTTTCCGTTTCTATTAAATTTCTGTCTTTCATTTTCCTCAAATGTTGAGAGATTGCAGAAATGTTCATTCCAAGAATATCGCTTAAATCACAAACGCAAAGTCTTTTTTCCTCAAAGAGTAGGTAAAGTATTTTCAGGCGAACGCTATTTCCGACTAATGAAAGTCCGTTCGCCAAATAGTCGAACGATTCGCTTAATTCCGAAACTGTGTCTTTGCAACGATTTATTTGCTCAATATCGGCTTGTTGTCTTATGCAAGAATTATTTTCCATATCGCAAAGTTACAATTATTTCTTATTTAAGCAAATACTTAAATACATAATTCTTAAACGTTGGGAAAATTTTAGCTCTTTTGGTTTTTTAGCGTTGGATTTGTGTTTCGGAAAAAACCGAAAGTGCTAAAATGTGCGGTGGGTTTTCAGCTTGTGGGTAACTCGTTATATCCGTTAAAAAGTAACTGTTTATCAAAATTAATATTTCCGGATAAAAGTAGTTTTTACTTGCGTTTATCAATTATATAAAAATCTAAATGTATATAATTTATGATTAAAAATATTACGGTTTTCCCGTAATTAAATTTATATAAAAAATAAGGCTATTTTTTTATCTTTAGGCTAGGGTCAGCTTTTTCTACTAATTCGAAAAAATTTGAAATTGTGATCTTATAATATTCACAAAGTAAAAAAATTGTGCTTGGAGAAATATTTCTATTGCCTGTCTCGATTCTTCCAAGATTTAATGTAATATTTTTATTATCGTAAATATCAGTAATTACAGCATCTTGTGTCAAAGATGTTGATGCTCGAAGCTCTTTTAAAACTTTCTGAATTGCTAATAATAGCTTTTCATTTTTTAGTTGTTTCATATCATATCAAATTGACACAGAAAAAAAAATATACACAACGACATATATGTCGGTATTATTTTATATATTTGTTTAAGAATATTAGAAATAATATTAAATTTGCGATACTTCTTATAGAAAAAATTTGAAGCATTCGCTTTGAATCTCGTATCAGAAAATTGGCATTTTTATAACCACGGGATGATAAGTTTAGATGCTCACGACCATGGCGTGGGCTCACTTATTCGTGTACGGGTATACCAGTACCTCTGATACAATAAGCTGAGTTCCATGCCTTTTTATTGGTATAAATTCCGCTTACATTCTTAGCTAATCTTCTACTTTTTTATAGTCTCGTTTCATTTGTTAATCAATTTAACTGTTAAAACAATTGTGTATGAAAATATAAATGTCCTTTACTATAAGTTTAACCAAGCAGCGTAAGTAATTCCGCTGAAATTACGGATCCGTATTCTATGAAAAAAACAGAAAATTTCTCATAGAAAAATAGGCAACCTTCCTCTTAAAATAACACTTTTTAAACGTATTAAATAATAGGTAATAGGTTGTATTCAAAATTTAGATTTCTGAAATCAAAAAAAAAGACGCTCTACTCTTGTTGTAAACCAAATAGAGCGCCATGGTAATACAAAACGCATGTTTCAATTAACCAATACTTAATAATATGAAAAAAAAGTCAATAAATAAAGCTATTAAAATAGCAATGTATCCTTTTATTCTTGGGTGTTATTTGTTTTTCTCTACCGGGCAGGCACGTAATAGGTTACATATTTTAAATTTTCAACAACAAAAACTACAAGTAAGTGGTACTGTTACCGATATAAATGGTGAGTTGCCAGGTGTCTCCATTATTGTACAAGGCAAAAGTACAGGTACTGTTTCCAATTTAAATGGATTCTATACTATAGAAGTAACGGTAAAAGACACCTTAATTTTTTCTTACTTAGGATATAAAACTAAGGTTGTTCCAATAAATGGTCGTTCTCAAATTAATGTGCAATTACAGGAAGACTTAACAACCTTACAAGAAGTACATATTAATGCAGGATACTATGCTGTTAAGGAAAGTGAACGTACAGGGAGTATTTCTAAAATCACATCCTCAGCTATTGAAAAACAACCTGTTTCTGATGTATTGGCGACTATGCAAGGACGCATGGCTGGAGTAAATATTACACAAACTACAGGTGTTCCTGGAGGAGGGTTTGATATACAAATTCGTGGACAAAATAGTTTAAGAGCTAATGGAAACAGCCCGTTGTATATTATTAATGGAGTTCCATATGCATCAGATCCTATCGGTACTGGAATTAATTCAGCTGTATTGCCAACGCAACCAAGTCCGCTCAATAGTATTAATCCAGATCAGATAGAAAGTATTGAGGTGTTAAAAGATGCAGATGCTACTGCTATTTATGGTTCTAGAGGTGCTAATGGTGTGGTATTGATTACTACCAAAAAAGGGGCTTCAGGAACTTTAAAATTTACTTCCAATTTTTCACAAGGAATGGGAAAGGTAACTAGATTTATGGATTTGTTGAAAACTCCCGAGTATATAGCTATGCGAAAGGAAGCTTATGCTAATGATGGAATTTCAACAATCCCATCTTATGCCTATGATGTAAATGGTATCTGGGATCAAAATAGATATACTAACTGGCAAAAAGAATTGCTGGGAGGTACTGCCGATGTCACTAATGTTCAATCGTCATTATCAGGAGGTTCTGCACAAACACAATTTTTACTTAGTGGTAGTTATAACAAACAAACAACCGTTTTTCTTGGCGATTTTGCATATAAAAAAGGCAATGTTTATTTGAACGTTAACCACGAATCCGAAAATAGAAAGTTCAAAACAAATGTATCCGTAGGCTATACCGTACAAAACAACAACCAACCACGAGTAGATATGATGCGAGAAGCAGTAAGTATAGCTCCTAATGCTCCTGCACTTTATAAGGAAGATGGAACTTTAAATTGGGAGAATAATACCTTTAACAATCCGCTTAGCAATTTAGAAGGAACCTACGAAGCCAAGACCAATGATATGATAGCCAATATTAATCTATCTTATCAATTGACAGATGATTTGCAACTAAAATCCAGTATTGGGTATTCCACACTTTCTAACAAAGAGACCACAGCTAATCCATCCACACGATATAACCCTGCTTGGGGGTTAGGATCTGAATATTCGAGCTTAATTGCAAGCCGCGCTGATCGAGAATCATGGATTTTTGAGCCACAACTGAATTGGAATAAAACTATTGGAAAAGGAAAATTGAAGACCCTAGTAGGTGCAACATATCAATCTCAGAAAGGTAATCAGTTAGTACAATACGCGTCAGGATTTACAAGCAACAGTTTGATCTATAATTTGGCATCCGCATCAAATGTGTATACGCTGGTAAGTGAGGAGACAGAATATAAATATCAGGCATTTTTTGGCCGTATAAATTACAATTGGCAGGAAAAGTATATGGTAAACCTTACAGGAAGAAGAGATGGATCGAGTCGATTTGGCTCTGGTAAGCAATTTGCAAATTTTGGAGCAGTTGGGGTAGCTTGGTTATTTTCTAAAGAACGATTTTTGGAAAACAATACTATTTTAAGTTTTGGAAAATTAAGAGCTAGCTACGGGATTACAGGTAATGACCAGATTGGCGATTACCAATATTTGGATACGTATGCTTCTTCTGGCGTTAATTATGATGGAGTCATTGGGCTGCAACCTACAAGATTGTTCAATCCTGAATTTGGATGGGAAACTAATAAAAAATTGGAAGTGGCATTGGAAACCAGTTTCTTAAATGAGCATATTTTTTTAACAGCTGCATGGTATAACAATCGATCTTCAAATCAGTTGACTGGTATTTCGTTACCGGGTACTACAGGTTTTTCTTCCATACAATCTAATTTGGATGCTGTAGTACAAAATAGAGGAGTAGAACTTACCTTGCGAACTGTAAACTTAAAAAATAATGATTTTAGTTGGATAAGTAATTTTAATATTACTATCTCACGTAACAAACTTATAAAGTTCCCTGACCTTGAAAGTTCGACCTATGCAAATCAATATGTAATTGGGCAACCACTAAACATTCAAAAAGTGTATCATTATACAGGAGTAGATCCACAAACAGGTGTTTATACCTTTGAGGATGTAAATGGTGATGGAATTATTTCTGGTATTGAAGATAAAACAACCCTTCGCGATTTTAATCCAAAATATTTTGGAGGTTTTCAAAATCAACTGAAATACAAGAACTGGCAATTGGATTTCCTTTTTCAATTTGTAAAGCAAATCAATTACAATTCTACATTATTTTTTGGAGTTCCAGGATCGCAATCAAACCAACCTACTGCTGTTTTAAATCATTGGCAACAGGCTGGTGATATTGCTCCATATCCAATATATACGGATGGTAATAATAGTGCGGCAGTAGATGCTTATTATAAATATTTTGAAAGTGATGGGGCTATCAGTGATGCATCTTTTGTACGTTTAAAAAACATCTCTCTTTCCTATAATATACCATTGAAAGATATACAATGCATGGTGTTTTTTGAAGGACAGAATGTGTTAACCTTTACCAAATATGATGGGGCGGACCCTGAATTTAAGTCAGCTGGATATTTGCCGCCATTGAGAATCCTTTCAGCGGGTGTAAAATTTAGTTTTTAATTTAATAAAATAAACCATGAAAAATTTTAATAACAATAAATTAAATACAAGGTATCACAAGGATATTATTTGGAGATTGGTCGTTCTGGTAATAATCATTTTAGTGGTTACTTTGTCAATTTGTAGCTGTAATGACTTTGTAGAAATAGACCTGCCAAGCTCACAATTAACTTCTAACGGAGTTTTTGAAGAAAAAACAACTGCAAATGCAGCAATGACAGATATTTATTCGAAAATTCGAGATGCGGGATTACTAACTGGTTCAGCAACAGGGTTGTCTCATTTATTGGGTAATTATGCAGACGAACTAGACTTTTATGGAAGTTCACAAAATGCAGCAGTAGTGTTTTATAATAATTCCTTAATTGCATCTAATGCTGATGTAAAAAGGTTATGGGATACTAGTTATAACCAAATTTATGCTGCAAATGCTGTTATTGAGGGGGTAGAGAATTCTGTCAACTTGCCGATTGCCGACCGTAAGCAATTAAGGGGAGAGGCCTTGTTTGTTCGTTCTTTAATTCATTTTTATCTAACAAACCTATTTGGGGATATTCCATATATAACCACTACGGATTATGAGAAAAATAGTATTGCTGTACGAGTACCTGATAGCACTATATACAATAATATCAAAGATGATTTGGAAGAGGCTATACAACTTTTACCAGAAGATTATTTTTCTACGGAACGTGTTCGTCCTAATAAATATACCGTTTATGCACTACTTTCAAGAGTGAATTTGTACGCTGGACTATGGAGTGAGGCTGCTATTGAAGCATCAGAAGTAATTAACAATACAGGGCTATATGTATACGAACAAGATTTAGATAAAGTTTTTCTGAAAGAAAGTACTTCAACTATTTGGCAATTAGCCCCAGGGTTTTCGGGTGGTAATACCTTGGAAAGTGAGACATTTAATTTTACTATTGGGCCGCCACCATTATCGGCATTGAGTGCTAATTTTATGGCAGCATTTGACCCTAATGATCAAAGAGAAATTCATTGGACTAAAGCAGTTAGTGATGGTAGTACTACTTGGTATCATCCGTTTAAATATAAAAGTTCCAATACAGGTTCTTCTGTAGAGTATTCTATTGTTTTTCGTTTAGGAGAGTTGTATCTGATAAGAGCAGAAGCAAGGGCTCATTTAGGAGATTTATTAGGAGCCAAAGAAGATTTAAACAAAATAAGAAATAGAGCTGGTTTAGAGGATACCACGACACTTTCACAAGACGAAATCTTGGATGCTATTCTTCAAGAAAGAAGATTAGAATTATTTACAGAGTTTGGACATCGATTTTTTGATTTGAAACGATTTAACAAGGTTGATGAGGTTCTGTCAATGGTAAAACCTGGTTGGGATTCCCATGATGTATTGTTTCCAATTCCAGAAACTGAATTGAAGCTAAATCCGAATCTACAACCTCAAAATCAAGGGTACTAATGGATTTCATAGATAGCAACTTCAAGATTGTTTGGATTAATTTTATGTTGTTTTTGATAACCTGTCCGGTAATAGGGCAGGTTAAAAAAACAAAACAACTCCTGCCTGAAGAGTATAAATTGTGGAGTGTCTTGAGTGCAGAGAGCATTTCAGATTACGGAAAGTGGGTGAGTTACGCTCTTTCATATGAATCAGGGTTGGATACGCTTTTTGTAAAAAATACAACCACAAAAAAAACCTTCGCTTATGCAAAAGGGTTTGATGGGAAATTTATAGGAGATACTTGGTTTGGATATATGTTGCCTAAAGATAGATTTCAATTACAAAATCTACTTACTGGAAAAATACAAGAAGTGGGTAATGTTAAACATTTCAAATTGATAAATAAAGGTCAATATATCTTGCTTTTTTGTAGTACCAGTAAGAGTAAAACAAAGATAGTAATCAAAAACGTACATGGTACTGTTTTGGAAACGATTGCAAATGTTACTTCCTATTCTTTGAGTCCTAAGAAAGACCAACTAGTGTTTTGCGCATCTGATTCAATTAGTGCTAATGTCGGTTTGCTACAATTTGGAAAAAAGATTGTTAAAACAAGCATTATAAATAGCAATATTGAACTATTTGAAAACGTGGTTTGGCATAGAGAAGAGAAATCAATCGTTTTTGTTGGTAGATCAATTGATGCCGAAGCTTTTACAGCTAGTACTGTATTGTATTATAGGATTGACAGTAAGCAATTGTATCAATACGATACTTTAACAGAAAAATCTTGGCCAAAAGAAATGGTTTTAGAAGCAAATTTCAAATCAGCATTAGGGATATCTGAGGATGGTGAGCGTGTGTTTTTTAAATTTAAGAGAATACCTGAAGTAAGTGGTATTAACAAAAATTCAGGTGTACAGATATGGAATACTAAGGATAAAGATGTATACCCTATATGGAATACCTATGGCAAATCTGAAAATAATCCGAGGCTTGCTGCTTGGTGGCCAAAAACTGGGAAATTTATATCAGTTGGAGATGCTATACATCCTTCTGCAATACTTAATGGAAATCAGAAATTAGCTTTAGTATATAACCAAGACAAAAATAAGCCCTCTTTTAAGCAAAATGCTGATAGAGATTATTATTTATTGGATTTAAAAACAGGTATAAAAACGTTGTTTCTGAAACAATTTTCAGATGCAATAGGTCATTTAGCCATGTCTCCTGGAGGTAAGTATATTCTTTATTTTAAAGACGCTAATTGGTGGGTGTATTCTTTTTCAAAAAAAACACATACTAATATCACAGAAAAAACGAAAATTTCTTTTTATGATAATTCCAGTTATTCGAGTGAGCCAAGCCCTTATGGAATATTGGGATGGACAACAAAAGATAAATCATTACTACTTTATGACCAATTTGATATCTGGGAATTTTCATTGGATAAAAAAGGGATTTCTAAAAAATGGACTCAGGGAAGGAATAGTCAACAAATTTTTAGGCTAGCAGAGACTTCATATTGGAATCCTTATGCAATCACTTCAAAAGCCAAAATTGTCAATCTGAATAGTAGTTTATTACTAAAGGTAAATGCGATTGACAATAGTAATTCTGGTTATGCTAGTTTAGATAAAAAAAAACTATTGCAATTGATATCCTATAAGCCAAAATTGGTAAGCGCTTTGCATAAAGCAGAAAGAACCAACTATTTTATGTTTGTTCAAGAAGATTTTAATGAACCTCCAACACTATTTGTCAAAAAAGGGGATGCTCAAGCAAAATCTATTTTTAAAAGCAACCCACAACATTACCATTACGGTTGGGGGATTTCCAAACTTATTGAATATAAAATCTCAAAAGGAGTATCCTTAAAGGGTGCATTATTTTATCCTTTTAACTATAATCCATTGCAGAAGTACCCAATGGTAGTACATATTTATGAAAGGCAAACAGGAAATATTCATAAATATGTTAATCCGAGCCTCTTAAATCAAGGAGCTGGATTCAATATATCCAATTTTACAAGTCAGGGATATTTTGTTTTGTTGCCAGATATTATTTATGAGATAGGAAGACCAGGTTTTTCTGCTACAGATTGTGTAATTGCTGCAACGAAATCTGCTCTTAAAAGTGCTCCTATAAATAAAAAAAAGCTAGGACTGATTGGGAGTTCTTTTGGAGGTTATGAAACAGATTTTATTATAACACAAACAGATCTTTTTGCAGCGTCAGTAGCTGGGGCCGGGGTGTCAGATTTCAATAGTAGCTATTTATCGTTATGTTGGAGTGATAAAAAACCAAAAGCATGGCGATTCGAACACTTCCAAATGAGGATGGGAAAATCATTGTTTGAGGATATGGAAGGATACTTAAGAAATTCTCCTATCCATGCTGTTTCAAAAGTAACAACACCACTTTTATCATATGCTGGAGAAGAGGATACACAGGTGAACCCGAATCAAACGATGGAATTTTATTTGGCAATGAGAAGATTAAAGAAAGAACATATTATGTTAATCTATCCTAAAGAGGGTCACGCCTTTCTTGGAAATGAAACACAATCTGATTTAACGAATCGTATTTCAGATTGGTTTGGATATTATTTAAAAGGAGAAAAGAAACCAGATTGGTTTGACCCTCAGTAAAATTAAATTTAAAAACCATGCAATCTTCTAGAGAGGAATGCATGGTTATAACAATTAATTCACTAACTTAACTAGTTAGGAATTTTGTACAATGGCACATCACATACATTGACATTTGGATTTACTTTTCCCCACAATCGTTGGCTCCCAGAAGTACAAATTTAAACGCACAAGAATTAGAAGAAAGATATGGAAACAGAGTTCGTTCCAGAATGCGTCAAATGTTTAACCTGATAAGCTTTGATTCGAGTAGTAAGGATAAACGTAGTTAAACATTCACGAGTTCCTTAATTTGAAATATAAACGAGACGAGTAACTCTTCAATTTGATTGCTTTTGATAAGGAAAGTGTGGATAAACGAACTTAATTTAATTAATTTTAACGGTGTCAACCATTTTATAAAATGTTATGAAAGAGTTTGCTTATTCAGTTTATTTAAGCGAAATAATTTTTCAGGTAAAAATTGCCCAACAAGCAGCAACCCGTTTACCTATAGATCCTGGAAATTTTGACCACATTGAAGTTTGGTGTTCAATTCAATCTATTCTTGGAGCAACTGCAAATGTTTCTAAAATACTTTGGCCCAGTTCAAAAAAAAGCCAAGAACGAGGTAAAGAGTTAAGAGAACTGCTGGGTGTTGATGAAAACAGTATTATTGCCGGTAGAGATATACGAAATCATTTTGAGCATTATGACGAACGCATAGAACGTTTATTTCAAGGCAAATCAAGTGTTAGTTTTATTGATCTAGCTTTCGACCCTTTTAAACCACAAAAGTGGGAAACGCCAAAATATTATCAAAGGGCATATAATCAAGTTGACAGAATAGTGACATTTCAAAACGAAACGCTTGATTTAAAAGAAGTTCTTATTGCTCTTGAAAGCATTAAAATAAAATGTAGTGCTTATGTCCTAATTTAAAAATGATTAAGTAATACATAAATACTTAAAGTTTATTGTTTTGCTTTTCTAATGTTGACGAAACTCTGATGAATTATACATTTCGCTTTAGATAAACAAAGTATAGGTAATAGATTGTTAAACAACAATTATAAATTACAGTATAATGATTATGCAATTTTAAATTTGCGTATATAAATATTTTATGTATATTTGCAGTATAGTAATTATGTAAATTATTTATGCAAATTAAAAATACAACATTAAAAACAATATTACAAGGTCAAGGGATTTCTTCAGGATACTCGTTTAGGGGTAAGATTGAGGATGATCCTAATGGTGAGTTAAAGGTGGTGCAGTTAAAAGACCTAATTAACGACTACACAGTCATTGGTGACGAATGTTACAGGGTGTCTGCAGAAGGTATAAAAGAAAAATACATCTTAAAAAATGGTGATATTTTATTTATTTCTAAAGGCCAGAACAACAATGCAGTCGCCTTCTCTTCAAATAATTTACAAGGTAGGTATATAGCTTCATCTGCATTGTTTGTAATTGAGGTAAACCGCTCAAAAGCAAACCCAAATTATATTGCGTGGTACATTAACCAGTCACCAGTTCAAAACTATATCAAACAAAATTTAACAGGTACCTACACGCCTACGGTTAATCGTAAAGTAGTAGAAAATATTCCAATTAAATTGCCCAGTATAGAACAGCAAGGGCAAATAGCGGCATTAGGTGCTTTGGCAATTGTAGAAAAAAACTTGCGTGCAAAATTATTGGAAAATAGAGAAGCTCTAATAAACACCAAATTGCTAAATCATATTAACAAAAGATAATTCACATAAAAATGACAAATAAAAGACCATCCCAAGACCAAATCAATGCAGCACTATGGAATGCTTGCGATACCTTTAGAGGGGCATTTGATTCTTCAGAATACAAAAACTACATCCTGGTATTCATGTTCATTAAATACTTAAGTGATGTATGGGAAGATCACTATCAAGAGTATAAGGAAATGTATGGTGATAATGAAGAGCTTGTTCAACGTAAGTTAAGCAGGGAGCGATTTATTTTACCTAAAAACTGCACATTCAAATACATTTATGAAAACAGGGATAATCAAGATATTGGTGGCATCATAGATAAAGTTCTAGGGCAAATTGAGGAAAAAAACATTGAAAAACTAGATGGTGTATTTCGCAACATTAGTTTTAATTCGGAGAAATTGGGTCAAACCAGAGACCGAAACCGTCGTTTAAAAAACTTGATTAACGATTTTGCACAACCAGAACTGGATTTCCGTCCATCACTTTGGGATGGTAAGCAGGATATTCTAGGGGATGCCTATATGTATCTGTTAGAAAAATTTGCATCGGGAGCAGGTAAAAAAGGCGGTGAATTTTTTACCCCTAAAGAAGTGTCTAGCTTGCTAGCAAAATTAGTAAACCCTCAAGAAGGAAATCGCATTTTCGATCCTACCTGCGGCTCTGCATCTTTATTAATCAAAGTAGCAGAAGAAGTCAAGGATAGCGACGGCAATCCAACAAACGATTTTGCATTGTATGGTCAAGAATCCAATGGAGATACTTGGGCATTGAGTAAAATGAACTGTTTCCTGCATAGTATGGACTCGGCTCAAATTGAGTGGTGCGATACCATTAACAATCCTAAACTTATTGAGAATGACAGTTTGATGAAGTTTGATATTGTAGTGGCAAATCCACCCTTTAGTTTAGACAAATGGGGGCATGAAAATGCCGAAACTGACCGTTACAAGCGTTTTTTAAGGGGAGTGCCACCTAAATCAAAAGGGGATTATGCATTTATATTGCATATGATAGAAACGGCGTTGCCTACGGGTAAAGTTGGGGTTATTGTACCTCATGGCGTACTGTTTAGGGGAAGTGCCGAGGGTAAAATTCGTCAAAAACTAATAGAAGAAAACTTTTTAGAAGCTGTTATTGGGTTACCATCCAATCTCTTTTTTGGCACAGGTATTCCAGCTGCAATTATAATTTTTAACAAAGCCAAAACAACAGATAAGGTGCTGTTTATAGATGCCAGTAAAGAATATCAGGATGGTAAAAAACAAAACATCCTGCGTAAACAAGATATCAACAAAATTGTAGACACCTTTAAAGAGTTTGCTGCAATAGAAAAATACAGCCATTTAGCAACCATCGATGAAATTGCTGAAAACGATTTCAACCTCAACATTCCGCGCTATGTAGATACCTTCGAGGAAGAAGAACCTGTAGATATTGCGGCTACGCAACAAGAGATTGAAAGATTGGAAAATGAACTAGTAGAAGTGCGCGGACAAATGGATAGTTATTTAAAAGAGCTTGGGCTATGAGTGAAAACAAAAGTATTATAGAGCATGTGAAAACCATGATATGCGATACCTGCAAAACTTGTGAGGTAAATGCTGTGGATGATAAAGGCAATAGATACATCGTAGATGCAGGGTATTGTAATGATGGCACAGGCTATATAGAAATTAACCTGTATGATGCAGATAGAAATTGGTTGGAGGTTTGTAGGTAAAAGGATTTCACGGACTCGTGCCAGTTACCTTACAAATTAACAGTAGATGAAGAACCGGATTGCGATTGTTTATAAAATTGGATTATGAAAAAAGTATTACGACTTAAAACCGAATTCGAAAGAATCATAAAAAGAGCAGATGAAATTCTCATCGCTTCAGCTATGATTACGGACTTTGGCTTGTCTCTTTTTGATAATCGAGACCAAGACGCTTTGTTTCAGGTTTTGGTCGGTATAGACTTACCTACGCAACCATCAGCATTGCAAAAAATGTTTGATAATAAGGTAGAAGCTAGAGTGCATAATATAAAAGGGCAATTTTTTCATCCAAAAGTGTATATGTTCAGGGTAGATGATAGCTGGCTAGCTTATATAGGTTCTGGTAATTGCACCCAAGGGGGGTTAGAGCGTAATATAGAAATGTCTGTTAAAGTTGAGGATGAAGATACGGTTGAAGAACTCATAAAATGGTTCGATATCTACTTCGATAAACACGGAGAGGTGCTAACGCAAGATTTTATAGACGAGTATACCGTCATGTTTAATGCAAGACGGGATTTAGAGGCTAATTTAAATGCAAAAATAAAAAGCTTTAAAAACGAAACAGGCGTTTCTAAAGGAAGACGAAAACTATCGGACTATAACTTTTCAGGTCAGTTTTTTCAATTTGAGCATTATAATGCGTTTACAGGAACAAAACCTATAACAGATTCACCAGAAGCTAGAAAAGAACGATTAGTGGTTCAAGAAAAATTGTTAGAGCTACATCAGGAGCTATATCCACTAATGCAAAAAAGAGGTTGGCAGGTGTATGAGCACCACATGTCACAACATATCACCTCATCCTATATGCACAATGAGCGCGCATCAAAAGAGCTTACCGCTATTTGGTTGCATTATGGACGTAGCGAACCAGAATTGGAAGCCTACCAAAATGCGTATGGTGATAACATGACATCGCTTTACCACATGCGTTTAGAGGTATTAATTACTAAAAACCACCTATGGGTAGAGTTGCGAGTAGGTAAAAGAGACGGCAGTTATCCAGATAGGGAATTTATTAGAAAGCAATTAAAAACAAACCCAAAATTCAGTACCAACTATTTCAATTTAGTAAAAGCTTTAAATAAAGAATTTACGGTAACCATAGCAGATGAGTACGTTCATGTAAACGAGTTTCAAGATGAAGAAGATTTAAAGGAGTTTACCCTTAAAGATAACCCAAGACGATATTATTACAGAATTGGTAGAGAGTACCAACCAGACGATAAAGCCATTTCAGAGCAAAATATAGTGAGTACAATTATGAAAGATTTTGAGAAACTGTACCCACTATATCAACTATTAAAACACAAGCTATAATGACGCACAACACCGACATAACACCGACAAAAGTCCATAAAGATGCCAAATTGGGAGTGATTCCTGATGGTTGGACGACGCCTAAAATTAGCGAGGTGTTTCAGTTTATAAATACAACATCATTTCCACGTAATCAATTAAATTATGATGAAGAGAACGAGGTATTTTATATCCATTATGGCGATATCCACGCAACATACAAAAAACCGATACTTGATTTTGAAATTGAAACCGAAGTACCAAGGTTAAATAAAGATGTAGAATTACCAAATAGCATCCAGTATTTAAAAGATGGTGATGTAATTATAGCAGATGCATCAGAAGATTACGAAGGGGTTGGTGAGGCTATTGAAATGAAAAACCTAAATGGCAAAATAGTAATTAGTGGTTTGCACACCTTTGCATTAAGGGACTTAAAAAATAAAACGGTCCCTGGTTTTAGAACCTATATTTTTAAAAACCAAAATGTAAAAAAGGCTTTAAAGACCATTGCTACAGGCAGTAAAGTGTATGGTATTTCAAAAGGCAACATCCAAAAGTTTAAAATAGTGTTGCCACCACTACCAGAACAACAAAAAATAGCGCAGATTCTAGCGACTTGGGATGTGGCTATAAATAAGCAAGAAGCATTAATTGCTCAAAAACAAGAACAAAAAAGGGGTTTGATGCAGCAATTGCTCACAGGTAAAAAAAGATTATCTGGGTTTACTGGTGAGTGGAAACAGGTTAAAATGCAAAAGATTGTATCAATAACAAGTGGTGAAAGCCCAATCAAGCATAAGTTTGTTGATGATGGACAATATCCATATTTGAAAGTAGAAGACCTGAATAATTGTTCGAAATATCAATTGGCAAGTAGAACTTATTCAAACAAGAGCACAAATTTAGTTTCAAAGGGTAGTATAATTTTTCCTAAAAGAGGAGCGGCAATTTTAAATAATAAGATAAGAATAGCTTCATGTGAAGTGCATATGGATAGCAACTTAATGGCTGTTACACCTATTTGTGAAAAAGTATCAACAGAGTTTTTGTTTTACAAAATATTTAGAGAAAAATTATGTAGAATAGCAGATACGTCTACCATACCACAAATAAATAACAAGCATATCAATCCTTATAAGATTAGTCTTCCTAGTTTAAAAGAACAACAAAAGATAGCAGAAGTATTAACAGCTGCCGACAATGAGATAGATGCCTTACAACAACAATTGCAACAACTAAAAAAACAAAAACATGGGCTCATGCAACAGTTGCTAACTGGGAAAATTAGAGTAAAAGAATAATTATAAAATTTCAAACAATGCCAAGAAAAGAAAGACACGTAGTACCCAACAAAGAAGGAGGTTGGGATTCAAAACGAGAAAAAGCACAAAGAGCTTCAAAACATTTCGAAACCAAAAAAGAAGCAATGGACTGGAGCCGCCAAAAAAGCAGATCTGAAGGTTCAGAACTTATACCGCATAGAAAAGATGGGCGTATTCAAAACCCAGACAGTCACGGTAACGACCCTAATCCACCAAAAGATAAAAACTAATGGAAGTATTACTTACTCAAATATTAGGATTATGGCGCTACACAGAGGGGAATAATATCATAGATTTCTATGTGCGCCAATACGATGAAAGAATCCAAAGAGGACTGTCATTTTTTACATTGAACAGTGTAAATGGCAATAATCCAGGAATAAACTATGAGTGGCAAGGGATTCCAACAGTCGTCAATGCGCCAGAAGGATTACCGGTAATTCAAATAGATAATTTAAATGCTACAGAAGCAGAATCAAGGTATCAAGATATCACGATATGGTGTTTTGAAAATAACCAAATGACATTACAATTTGGTGATGGTTCAAGAGCAGTTTTTACAAAATTAGGTCAATAATAAATTCAATCTAATGACAATACAACAACTCATAAAACTGAAAGAATCAGAGGATAAAATTGAGTTCAAGGAAGCTAAAAATCAATATAACTATAATAATGGCCGTAAATCAGTATTAGGGTATGTTTGCGCATTAGCAAATGAAGGTGGTGGCATACTTGCTTTTGGAATAAAAGAAACAAAGCCATACACCTTGGTGAATTCTCAAGCTTACATTGGTCGAATAGGTCAATTAGAACAAAATATTTATAGAGATAAAGCTATTAGAGTTAAGATTAGTGAATTATTTGATGAACATAATAATCGTGTTATACTAATTGAAATCCCTTCAAGACCTGTAGGCAAAATGCTCTATTTTGATGACGTACCATTAATGCGAGTTGGTGACAGATTAGAGCGCATGAACGAAGAGATGTATGCATCAATTGTAATGGAAAAAGAACCTGACTTCTCTGCAAAAATATGTCCGGAACTTACACTAAATGATATTGACGAAACGGCGGTAAGGATTTTAAAAGAAAAATATGCGCTAAAACAAAATAATCCTGACTTTAAAGAATTACCAACAGAACAACTATTAAAGGATTTAGATTTGTTGACTAATGAAGGACTTACCAATGCGGCACTAATCCTTTTGGCTAAAGAAGAGGCTTTAAAGAAGTATCTTCCAAATGCCCAAGTAAATATAGAATACCGTAAAACGCTAGAGCAAACGCATTTTGATAAAAGATATACTTATTTAAAACCCTTATTTGTTGGGATAGATGAGATTTGGAAACAGCTCAATGCGCGTAATCTAGACCATAAAATAAACCAAAATCCCTATAAGTTTGATATAGCCTATTTTAATGAAGAAGTAGTAAGAGAAGCAGTACTAAACGCTATTGCACATAGAGATTATACCATAAATAGTGAGGTGGTTATCAAACAATCACCAGAGCAAATGACGATAACTAACGCAGGTGGTTTTCCTAAAGGGGTAAATCTAGATAACTTGTTAACTACAAACAGTACACCTAGAAGTAGATTATTGGCGCAAATTCTAGAAAAAACGGGTTTGGTAGAACGCTCTGGCCAAGGGGTTGATAAAATTTATAGAATAACATTAGCCGAGGGGAAACCAGGTCCAGATTATTCAAAATCAGATATGTTTCAAGTAGAGCTCACACTAAAGGCTGCAATGGAAGATCCTGCGTTTGCAATGTTCATGTATCAGTTACAAGCAGACCGTGGTGAAGAGAATCCTATTGGGACATTCAAAACTATTGCACTGCATAATATCAAAGAAGGAAAATCAGAAGGCATCAATGCACAACTGCTTCAGGAATTAGAACAGGAAGAATTAATTAAACGTTCAGGTGGTTCTGCAAGTGAAAAGTATGTATTGGCAGATAAGTATTTCGATATTAAAAATACTGCTTCTGAAGTAGGTGGCTTTAGGATTATAGATTTAGAAAGAGTACTCAATGTGCTTAAAGATAATCCTGTGGCTAAAATGAAAGATTTCGTTGCTGCTTTCGATAATGATTTAAATAGAGAGCAAGTAAGATATTTAATAGATAAGCTTGTAGATGTAGTAATAGAAAAGCAAGGTACAGGTAGTGGAACTACTTATAGTCTTAAAGGTGGTGTAATTGATTTAAATAATATAACTGATATTTTAAAAGGTGCTTAAATCAATTCCCCAAAAACGAATAAAGTTTCCCCAAAAAGAAGTACTAGAGTTAAAGGTCTTGTAAATGGTGTAACTAATAGTAAAAGAGGTTTTGTAGGTTTTATAAGGGGTTCTAGGGGTTTTAAAGAAGCAAATAATAGCGCTCATAACAAAAATCAATTCCCCAAAAAACCAAATCAATTCCCCAAAAAGGAAAATAAATAAATAAAAGGATGGCAGTAAATTATAACGAGTTTCAAGATTCACAATTACCAGCATTAAAGTTGCTGCAAAAACTCAATTGGCAATACATGTCACCAGAACAAGCACTTCAGGCAAGAGGCGAATTGTTGTCTAATGTGATTCTCGATGATATTCTTGAGGAACAGTTAAAGGTCATGAACCATTTCGAATATAAAGGCGAAACTTATAAGTTTTCAGACGGTAACATACAAAGTGCTATCAATGCCTTAAAAAGTGTACCTATTGAAGGCGTTATTCGCACAAATGAGCATGTGTACGATTTACTAACACTAGGCAAAAGCTTTAATGAAACAGTAAAAGGCGACCGTAAAGGCTATACCCTAAAATACATCGACTGGCAAAATCCAGAAAACAATGTGTTTCATATTACAGATGAGTTTATGGTCGAAGGTTTAAAAGGCAAACGTCGTCCAGATATTGTGCTATTTGTTAACGGCATTCCTTTTGTGGTTATAGAAAATAAGCGTAGAGATAAAAACCTATCACTTGAAGAAGCCATTTCACAAAATATAGGAAATCAAAAAGATGATGGCATACCAAAACTTTTCCATTATGCACAAATTCTAATGGCAGTACAGCCCAATGCTGCTAAATATGCCGTAACTGGTACCGATGCAAAATTTTGGGCTGTTTGGAAAGAAGACGTAGAAAATGATATTCAGAAATTATTAAAACGTACAACTAATAATACGCAATCAGAAAATAGACTGGTTACAGAGCAAGACAAAGCCTTATATGCGTTGTGCAAACCACATCGATTATTGGATATGGTATATAAGTATGTGGTGTTCGATGGTCCGGATAAAAAAATATGCCGATACCAACAATATTTTGCGGTTCAAGAGACGATTAACAGGGTAAAACAACGCAATAAGGAAGGGAACAGAAAAGGCGGTGTCATCTGGCATACAACGGGTAGTGGTAAATCCTTAACCATGGTCATGCTATCAAAAGCGTTAGCATTAGAAGAATCCATTGAAAACCCAAGAGTTATTATTGTTACAGACCGTATAAGTCTAGACAAACAGATATTTAAAACCTTTATCAATTGTGGTAAAAGCGTCAAAAAAGCAACTAGTGGCAGTAATCTTATAGAGCTGTTAAAAGATAAAAGTAGCGAAATCATTACGACGATTATTGATAAGTTTAACATTGCATCCAACAGGGTAACCTTTAAAGACGAATCTCAAAATGTATTCGTTTTAGTAGACGAAAGTCACCGTAGTCAGTACGGCACAGCGCATGCGCAAATGAAACGTTTATTACCTAATGCATCTTACATTGGTTTTACCGGTACACCATTAATGAAATCGGAAAAGAATACCTCAAGAAAATTTGGTGGGTTTATTCATAAATATACCATAGACCAAGCAGTGAAAGATGGTGCGGTATTACCTTTGTTATACGAAGGGCGTTCAGCAAAACTATCTATTAATAAAACACAGATAGATAAAGGTTTTGAAAGGCTTTCAGAAAATTTAAGTGAAGAAGCGCAGAAAGATTTAAAAAAGAAATTCTCTTCCATCAGTAAAATTTTTGAATCGGAACATGTCGTAAACGAAATTGCTTACGACATTTCAAAACACTACACCCATAACTGGCAAGGTCATGGTTTTAAAGCGCAATTAGCAGTGCCTAAAATAGATACAGCTATTAAGTATCAAAAATATTTCGAAGCGCAATTAGACCCAACATTAAAAATAAACACCAGGGTTGTATTTACACCGCCAGATAGCAGACAAGATAATGATGATGTGTGGTCAGAAAGTAGCAATGAATCCAGAAACTACTGGGACCAATTAATGAAAAAATATGGTAATCAAGAGGCTTACGAAAATGAGGTGATTACAAAATTTAAGGAGGCCTCTCAAGAGGTAGAATTAATAATAGTGGTAAAAAAGCTATTAACAGGTTTTGATGCGCCAAGAAATACAGTGCTTTATTTAGCAAGACCTTTAGTGGCACATAACCTATTACAAGCAATAGCAAGGGTAAATAGGTTGTTTCAAGGCAAAGAACATGGTCATATTATAGATTATGTAGGGATTCTTGGGAAATTGGATGAAGCACTAACAGAATACAGTGCATTAGAGAATTTTGATGAAGACGACTTAACAAATGCACTAATTGATATTAAAGATGAAATTCGTAAAGTACCTGTAAAACATGCAGAAGTTACAGATATTTTCAAAGGGGTTTATAGTAAAGGTGACATTGAAGCACTAGAACGACATTTAGCAGAGAAGGATTTACGTGATGAGTTTTACGATAAACTATCAGATTTTGCAAGAACATTGCAGACAGCTCTAGCTTCTGATGAATTTTATATAGAGTTTACAGAGCAACAAATAGGCTTCTATAAAAGCGAATTAAAAAAATACCAAAGTTTACGAGTGTCAGTACAATTCAGGTATGCCGAAACCATATCATACAAAGAGTACGAACCAAGAATAAAAAAGCTGTTGGATACGTATATTGACGCTGATAAAGTGGAGGTGTTAACATCCGATCTCAATATTTTTGATAAGCAGCAAGTTGAAGAAGCTCTGGAAGCCTATGGAAAGTCACCTGCTTCCAAAGCAGATTTCATTGCACACCAAATGAAAAAAGTGATAACCCAAAATATGGAAAAGGATGAAGCTTTTTATAAAAAATTTTCAGACCTAATCGAAAAAACAATAAAGGATTTTAATGAAGGTAGAATTGATGAAGCAAAATATCTAGAAACAATTCTAAAAGTCAGAACCGACCTTAATCAAGGCTATCAAGAGGGAATTCCGGTGTTGTTATTGCACAAGCCGGAAGCCAGAGCATTTTACGGAGCATTAAGTGATGTATTATCTAATAAACATGGTGAAAGTGTGATAAAAAATATAGCAGATGATCTGGCGAATGCATCAGTTTCAATTTCTAAAATTGTTGAAGAGTTAACAATTCGAGATTGGAAAAGAAACCTAGATGTACAAAGACAAATGGAAAATGATATAGAAGATTATTTAATCAGTCATCGTAAAGATTTAGGTTTAGAAATTACATTCGATGAAATAGACAGCATCCTGGAGAAATGTTTAAAAGTGGCCAAAAACAATTATTAATGCATTCAATTAATTACGGTACAAAAGAGTTGTTTTTCGAATTAAAACAATCAGAAAGAAAATCATTGGCTATCGAAGTGCATCCAGACAATTCAATTAAAGTATTGGCACCTTTAAAATCTAGTTTAAAAGATATAAAAAAGGTGGTGCTTACCAAATCCAAATGGATTGTAAAACAACAAAGCTATTTCGAGCAGTTCTTGCCAAAAACCCCAGAAAGAGAATATGTGTCGGGTGAGACGCATTGTTATTTAGGGAAAGGCTATATATTAAAAATTAGACCAGGAACGGAAAATAAAGTAAAACTAAAAGGAGGTTGTTTTAATGTAGAGTTCAACGGTGAAAACTCACAACAAATAACAAGAAACCTATTGGCAAAATGGTACTATCAACATGCTGAAAGAAAGTTTTTTTATGTTGCTAATCAGGTCTTTCAAAAATTCAAAGAGTTTGAGGTTGAACAACCAAATCTTGAAATTAGAAGAATGACCAAACGGTGGGGAAGCTGTCAAAAAAATGGAAAAATAATCATCAACCCAGAAATTATTAAAGCCCCAACTAAATGTATTGAATATGTTATTACACATGAAATGTGCCATTTAATTCAATTCAATCATAACAAAAAATTTTATGAGCTACTGTCTCAAAAAATGCCCAATTGGGAAAAATGGAAAAATAGATTAGAACAAACACTATCATAATTAATGAGCACTATAAAGAAAAAGTTTTACCATCACTTTTGGCATAATCCCTCGTGTCAAAACTTATTTTTACTCTCAAAAGAGGAATTACTAGAGACAAAAACATTTGGTTCTGGGAGGAACACATTTACATACTCAACAAATAGGATAATTATTTCCAATGCCCAAGAAGGTAACGAAGATTTGATAGAAACAGTAAAGTCGAGAAGTGAAATATACAATATCGATTTAGACAGTTCAATTGGAGAACAAATAGAATATTTAAAACCTATTATAGAACAATTTTTTGATAGTCGCTTTAAGAAATCATTGGATAAACTATCTAATGATATTGAGAAAAAAGGATGGAAGTTACTCACCAAAGTAATTAAAATTTTACTTAAAGAAGATTCAAGAGAAGCTAATATTGTCAAATTATTACAACAATATGGCTTTATTGGTAGGCATCATAATTCGTTTAAGGAAATTGAGGAAAGTTTTGAAAAGATATTGGTTCCATCAAAAGGCAATGAACTAATCAATGAAAAAACAATTAGCACTTTTTTTGAAGGCTTAAAATTTATTAAAGAATACTATGTAAACAACTCTTATAAAAACCTATACAACACAAATCAGGTACTGGTTAACACATTAAATAGCGAAGATAATTTTGCATCAAGGGTTGAGCTATTTGGAAAACTGTATGATGCAAAAATATTAACAGCTAGTGCTGACGACGCTTTTATGGAATGTACGAATTGCGATCCATTAACTTATAGAGGCGTTTTTCAGCTACGTTTAAATCCCAAAAAATTAAAGAGCCTCAAGTGTCCGGTTTGTGCAAAAGAACTAACCTATTTTGTGCCTTATGAATTACATGAAGATATTTATAACATAGTTAAAGAAAAAGACGGTCTGTTATTAAATGCTTTATGCAACAAATTAGATACCCATAACATTAAGTATCAATTGAATCCAACATTCTTAAAAAACATAGAAATCGATTGCTTATTTAAAACAGAAGAATCAACATTCATTGTTGAAGCTAAAATGTATAAAATCAATACGTCAAAAGCTAAATTAAAAAGTAAAATACGGAAGCATTTTGGAAAATTAGTCAAAGACGTTACCCGATTAATTGAACTCGAACAGTTTAAAAACCAACCGATAAAACCAATACTTTTACTAAACATTCCGGACAAAGAGTTATTGACAGAAGTTAATCATGAGCTGAAAATAAAGAATCGTGATGCTATTTCACGACAAGTAAGTATCATAAATTTAAGTTTATTAAAGTTTAAAGAAGAATAAGAGATCGATATGAGTATAAGTGATAAATCGTTTTTAGAACGCTTAAATGAGAACCCGGATTACTTTGAATTTTGGCAAGACTTCCATGAATTTTGTAAGGATATAAAAATTAATGACAAAGAATACTTTGTCAATTCATTACCAATTATCTTCAAAAAGATTAAAAATGATGGAGCAGGATATGCAATATATCAGGGTTTAAGAAAACTTGCAGTAGAAAAACCATCAGAAGCTATTCAAATTATTGAACTTATAGAAGAAAAAAATAATAATGAATATCTAAACTTCATTTCTTCTTTGTTGGGTGGGCTATCCCAGAGTAAATCAAAATATACCTATAAAGATAAAATCCTCACACTTATTAAAAGCGAGGAAGAAGCTAAAATAAATAGCGGAGTTAATGCAGCATATCAAGTGGTTATTAGCAATAAGCAAGAAGAATTAAAATTCATAAATGAAGTTAGTCAGAATATCATTCAGACCATTGAAAAAGGAAATGTAGAGGATTTAGGCATTATAGCAAGATTTTACAATAAACATTTAAATAACTTAAATGATGCAAAAAAAATGGTTGTTCAGTTACTGAATACCAAAAAAGTAGAGGTGCAAAGCGAGGTAGCTAGATCAATCAATGCTGAATTTAATTTTGATGAAGACCCAATACATTTTAAAACTTGTTTAAAATTATTAACACATACTGATTCAAAATACATAGGTATTTACAACACAATCAACTTTAGATTGAAAGATACTATAAAAAAGCAACCAGAGGTAGTTACTGAATTTGTTAATCTATGGATTTTAAATAATAAAGTGAATCTTAAAGGAATTACTGTTCTAAAAGAAATAATTGAGGAATTGTATACATCAAACCCTCATACCATTGAAAGTCTTTTTTTAGAATGGTTAAATTCAGATAACAGTATTTACAAAGCTGCTTTACAGTTTGTTATTAGTGATTTAAGTAATCATGTAGATGCGGTTGGTCTTCCAAAAGATAAATTAGAAAAATTTACCGAGACGGATGCTCTTTATGTTGTCTTTATGATTGTAGGGAACATATTAGACCGTAAATACGCTTCAGAAATGCTCTATAATATTTTAGAGGTACATTTTAATAATGAGCGTATAAGAAATCATATAGCAACGCTTTACGCTAAATATTTAATAATTAATTATTATTCCGTTACTGATATTTTAAAAGAAAAAAGAAAAACAGCTAATCCGATTATAACTTCAATAATAGATCAAATAATTGAAGTTTCTGAACAGTATTATAAGCAAGTAACCGATTTAGAAGTGGTAAATGAGTTTGAACCCTCTGATAAAAGAATGACCTATTTTTTAAAGCAACAAAATAAGCAAATGCAAGAGCTTATGGATGCAACAGAAAATAAGAGAAGTTCATTTTTAGATTTTGCTACCAAGATTAGTTTGAAGGCAGGAAAGTCATTCTTTTCAAAATATAACGGAAAGTATACTGAAGAGAGTGAAATGCAAAACTTTAGAAGTAGTGTTGAGGTAGCAAGGGTGCAATATATTGACGAAATAGGTCAAATCAAATCAAGAATAATGTGGCAAAATATGAAGAGAAATGAACTTCCTAACTAGTGAGTATATAGCACTTCTTAAAGAAGATGGTGAACTTGATGCTTTGCTTATTGATATTTTAATTAGTAAAGGCATAACACCCATTTCTAAACCTCAAAAAGGGAGACAATATGGTGTCGATATAGCTGCAATAGGTAAAGATGTAGATGGAAAGGAAAAATTATTTTTAATAACAGTAAAGCAAGGAAATATTACCAGGCAAATTTGGGATACTGGCCCAACGAGTGTACGTCAATCTTTAAATGATATAAGAGAAACTTATATTAATATATCACTCACGCGAAGTCAAAAAAAACTTCCCAAGAAAATAGTAATAGCAACAAATGGTGAGTTAGAACAAACTGTGCAGACAAGCTGGGGGCAATATACTGAAACTTATAAGGCAAAAAAATTAGAGTACCAATTTTGGGGTATTGACGACATTTCTAAAATGGTTTCTGAAAATTTGTTGTCAGAAAGACTTTTTAATGCCGATATGCGATTGTTATTAAAAAAGACATTAGCATTTTTAGAACTTAAGGACTATGATTTAAACCACTTTGTCAAATTAGTAGACCTAATACTAGACAAACCAATAAAAACAAAAAAACCTCTTTTAAAAAGATTAAAGTTATTACAAATTTGTTTAAATATTGTATTTAAATGGGCTGAAGATAGTGGTTATATTAAATCAGCTATATATGCGGCTGATAAAACCATATTAAAATCATTTGATTGGTTAAATACCCAAAATCATTTTGAAAAGAAATATATTCAGATAGAGTTTTATAATATTCATGTATTAAGACGAAAAATTGGAATAGCTTACTTTAATAAAGTAAACGACCATTATTATGTAGAACATAGCATACAACGTTACTCAAAAAATCAAATTGAATATGGACTAACGGTGTGGCAAGAAATAGGTGTTTTAGGAAGTATTGGTTTAACAGAAATAAAACACTATTTATACCATTTTAATCTTGAAGACAAAAGTTTAGCAAAAATATATGAAGATTCAGTTATAACTATTGCTCAAGCACTTATTTCCTTTATAAAAGCTAATCCACCTTCTCATTATCCTTTATATGATGAACATTTAATAGATATTGAACCAGCAATGAGATTTCTTTATTTATCTGGCTTCAAAGAAGATTGTAAAAAATGGTTACGAATGATAATTGTAGGTATTCACGACGCCAAAATTCTTAAAGACTTTTTCCCTCTATTTAATACTAATTATGAAAACATGGTTGAGTATTATTTAGGCACAAAAAAGCAAAGAGAACAATCATCAATGCTGCTAGCATTTTTAGCAGATTGGTCAGTGATAATAAACTCTAAAGAAGCTTATAATGATTTACATAAGGTTTTAGAGTTATTTGATAATAAACTTAATCTTCAAATTTGGTTTCCAAAAAAAGAAACTGAAGATATTTATTTAGATAAGGGTTACAGTTTAAAATCGGGAAAGGTGAAGCATTCCATAATGCTTTACGAATCAATTGATGACTATAAAAAAGAGATTCAAGAAGAGTTAGAGCTATTTTCAGTAGAAAGAGATTTTATTGTTGTTAAATCTGGTTTCGATTTTATTTTATCAATATCTAGTTTACATCATAGAGATTTACCATTCCCTTTTCTTTGGAGAAGACTTATTAAAACAGAATAGAGTTCCCCACAAACCAAAACCCTGGCAGAACGTTAAGAAAACATCCTGTGGATGTTTTTAGTGAATGAGCCAGCGGCGGGTTGGCCAATTATAAATCAAAGATTAAAATTAATTATACAAACCCTCTGTCTTTTGGTTTGTTCCGCTCGCCAACGCGCTTGTAGTTTTTGGCTGCCAACCCTCACACAGCACATTGCTTGTTTGCTTAAAGATTTATTTAAAAGTTTGTTTAAGCAAAAAATCAAAGAGCTGTTCCCAACCCTCAAGCCAAAAACTACCCAAAGCTATGTTTACATAACGGGTAGTTATAGTAGCATTCATTTAGTTTCTGTACTATAACGCCATTATGTAAAATATCCGCTCACCAGCCGCCAATTCAGAACTCGATTGAAAGTGTAGAACGCACAACCTTTCCACTTTTCCCGTCACCTATTTCAACGGTGTAGGATGTTTTTAGAATTTCTATTTAAAAGGATTGTAGTTTTCTATCGCTAAACCAATTGCTCTTGAAGTGTCCGTTTCTTTATTGTTTTTTTTATCAATCCATCTACCTTCCTCTTTATATACAGTAATTGGATCTATTTGGTTTTCATGGAACCAAGCAACATATAATGGAGTGTGTTGAGTATTATAAATCAATACAGTAAAGATAATTGGTTTTGTTGGCGGTGTATCAATTAAAAATACAACTGCAGGAAATAGATTGTCAGGTAGTTTAATGCTCATATTTAATAGGTTTATATCAAATATAAAAACTATTCATCAAATTCTCTTTGTACGTTCCTCTTTTCCCCGCCACCCATTTCAACGGTGTAGGTTACAGCAATTATTAATGTTTTGCCTTGTGTCTGCGGTAGGATGCATTACATTCGCTCAATCCCTTATCAGGGTATCGCTCTTTTCATTCACCCACCTCAACACCCCGCATAAAAAAAAGAGCATTTTTTAGAAAATGCCCTTTATTTATCTTTCCAACCGCTCAACATCAATAATCACTTTCACCTACGACACTTTGCCCCGAGAAAAGTGATGATTTTTTTAAGTAGTAGAGAAACAAAGAAACTCACGATTGCACCAACAACAGCCAAAACAACGGTGGTAATCAAATCTTCAACACCAATATTCACTATTGATGAAAAGAAAGTACCACCAATAATGGCAAATTTGGTGTTATAGTCCATCGTCATTCTCATCTGTTTCGGTTTTTTTATCATCAGTAACAACCGCTTGACTAACTGCGGTGGCCACAGTTCCAGCAACGGTCATATAAGTAGCAATAGTTACCATTATGGCAGACATACTAATCGGTGCAGCTATGATAGCACCACCTGCGGTAGCCAATGCAATACCAATATTGCGTAAAGTCTTGAAAAATTTGGGAGTTGGTTTTTTATAACGTTCTACAATGTTCATAATTCTGTGATTTAATAATTAATAAAATGGTTTCTTTTCGGTCTTTAGCTTGATATACCAAAGACAACAGTTTTTGAATAGCATCCCTTGAATAAACACCTTTACCAATACCACTTAAATACGTTACTGGAGCAATACACCCTTGAAGCCCTTTTAAGGCATTATTCGCAGGATGAAACAAAATGTAACTTCTGTCTTTTACATTCTTTAAGATTAAATGATGTTTAAACCGTTTGGAAAAACGCGGCTCAAGGTTGTAAGTGCCTTCAGGAATACAGAAAATGTTTCGCTTGTTGTCGTTCCAGGGCAATTCAATGGTATGACAAAGAAACTTATCAGAATTAAAGAGAGCACCATTGGTGCCCTCTTCAAAATAGGCTCTATACAGCACTAATTCCATACTTACGGAGTATCTACAATAACAATTGCCAAAGCATTGTAAGCACCGTTCTTAAGCTCATACATCTGTCCATTTACCTCTTGGTAAAACTCAACACCAAGCACTTGAACAACAGGTAAAGTTGAGTTTGCCGTCAAAGAAGCTGTTAAGGCAATAGCAGCTGTATCGGCAGCAGTGTAAGGAAGAATGGCAGTCTCATCATTTTCAAAAGTTGAGGTTTTATTCTCAAAATCCAATTCAGAAGCACCCATTACTACCTTAAAATGGGTTGTTCCCGTTGGAGCTGCAATCCTTACCGTTGGAGAAAATGCATCAAGGTTAACCGTTGCATCACCAGAAACACGGTCAAAAGCATTTGTAAACGGAGCAAAAAGCGTTGTGCCCAACTTTCCATTCAAGTTGAATTCGAAGCTATTTAATAAGCTTAAATCACCATTCTGTAAGGTTCTCAAACCTCTTTCATTGGTGGTATCGGTTTTGGTAATTGCTACAAGCGTTTTAGTCAAACGAGAAACCACACGTTTGTCCTTTGCATTCTGCAAAAGAATACGGATAGCGTTTCGTAAAAGTTTACCACCCTTACCAGCGCCCAAATTCAGACCCATTTTCACGCGTTCTCTGAAACGCAGGATCATTTGCAATACGATTCAACACCGCCTTTTTCACGAGCTAGATGTCCGTCAGTCGTTTTGTAAAAGGAAATACCACCGATAGTTCCTTTCAGTTTAATAATTCCAGTTTGTTTTGCCATAATAATTCGTTTTTTGATTAATGAAACCAAATCACGTAATTTTATAGCACGTTGTTAAAAATCAAATGCCGTTTTCGGCCATTCATTCCGATACAACCAAAAACGTCATTAAAATATTGAAAACCCTATCGGGATTTTCAACATTTTAACAACGCATCACAATCACCATAATCATAAAATAATGAAGTATGGATGGTGTAAGGATAAAGCATAGATAAAGTATTATGACCCCAAAAAGAGCTTGTATATACCCAAAAGATATTCAGCGTATCACAGGACGCAGTGAACGCTATGGTCGAAAGCTTTTAAATGATATTAGAAACTACTTTGGTAAGGAATCTTACCAATTTATCACAATCAAAGAATTCGTTGAATACAGCGGAATAGAAGAAGAAATTGTCAACAAATATTTAATAGATTAATCATAATATTTGATGCAAATTGACTGGTTTTAATGGAGTTAAAATTGTAAATTTGTAGTAAGACGTTCAGATAAATAATACTATTTCAAACTAACAGATAGGTCTACAATTCGGTTAACACTGTTTTAGTCTACTTCTGAAAGTATTGATTTTACTGCATAGTGGCGGTTTAGTTATCATCCTGCCACGAAGTGTTGTCTAATCAGTAGTTTAATTTATTTAAAAAGTATTATTTGAGTAATCCAACCAAATAATGATGATTATAATTGTTACTCGTTATTTTTTATGAAATATTAATTCGGATAGTTGTAATATAGTTGATTAGATATAAGATTCTATGTTCTCCTCTTAATGTCGTTTGGAGAATATCCAAATTGTTTTTTAAAAGCTTTTGAGAAATTTGGATAGGTATTAAAACCACTCATTAAAGAAATTTCTTTTAATTGTATGGTTGTTTGTTGAATTAAAAGGTGAGCTTTTTTTAACCGTTTGGTATTGTAAAATTTGTAAATACTCGTTTTAAATAAATACTTAAAACCATACTTTAATTTGTATTCGTTTGTCCCAAAAATTCTAGAAAGTTCTTTTAAGTTTGGCAGAGGCTTGTCAAGATTGTTTAATATATAATCATAAACTTCTTGGATTAATTGGATATCAGATAAACGGTAAAGTCCTTTAGGTTTTACTTCGTTAGTAGAAGAAACTAGTGTAGTAGGTAAGTCCGTTTCTTCTATGATATTAGTAATTGAACTAACTAAAATATCATTACTTTGCAAAAGTCTTGAAACGCTACAGAAGGAAGGAATAAGCAATTTCTTTTTTGTTATAAAAGTTAATTGAAATGTAGAATGATGAATTAAACTTTGTGACAAGTCCCCCTTTATGTTATTCCATAAGGAGAGTGATTTTTCCGAAAGTACCCTTGAAAAATTTTGATGATATAAGTCTTCAGGTGTGAATCCTAATATAAAAGGAACGTCTGAATTAAAACTTTTGATAACAAAATTTGCATCCAAAATAAAAGTGGTTTGAACAAGGTATCTATTGGTATGATGAGGATTTACATAGCCTTTATGAGAAATTAAACCATTTATTTCTTCTGCTAACATATTCATTAATACAATTAAGATTTCAAGGTTGTCATCCTCATCTGATCGTTGAATTCGATACATAAAATTCCCGTTTCCCATTTGTAATAACATATGGTAAATATTTTGAAAACGTTCTTTATTTAAATCTGAATCCATAAAAGGTAAAATATTAAAAATTCAAAGATATTAAGTAAACTAAATGTAATTTGAAAGGAATTGTAATGCCTTAGATTTATCTTCAAATAGTTTAGTAGGTACAGTTGGTTTGCTTATTTCAAGGTAGAAAGAAGAAATTGCCTTTGATACCTTTTGATGAACTAAAATGCCAACAGCTTTAGTTAATATAGAACCTGATTTAGCCAAATAATCTCTAGAGGCTTTGTTAAAGTATACAACACCTCGGATATCACAAAAAATAGGATATGTAACTTCGTTCTGGAATGTGATTCTGTCCTTAACTATTTGTTGTGCAGCTTTTAGATCAATAACTAAATCAGGCTTATATTCAAAGAAAAGTATTTGATTATTAACCCAGAATTTAGCATACTCATTTTCAAACAGCTCATAATTCATTTCACACAATTTTAAGTAAAGTAAGTTAAAATAAATTAATTAATCAATTTAAAAGGTTTAAAATTGATTATTTGATAACAAATTGATATAAAATTTGTCAAATCAGTATTTTAAGTTGTCATAAAAGGATTTTTATTTTAATTGTTACGATCTTATTATTTTTTTTATTGAATTTTAGATATTGTACTTCTAAAACGATTAGAAATATTAAATAAAATTAATTACTTAATTATTCATAAAACATAGCCAAAATAAAAACTAAATTTTTAAGATTAACTTAAATTCACTAATTAAAAATGTACCCTGTAATTTTTAACCCCACTTAATAAAAAATTGTTATTGAATAGATTAAAAACATGATGAAATGATTTATAATGACATTATTTCCGATTTAGACAAAAAACTAGAAGCTTTAGAAATAGAAAATAATGATTCACTGTATAAATCTGAGATAGGAATAACTTACACAGAAACCAGTATTAAAAAATTGCAAAAATTGGTCATTGACAAAGGGTTTAAAACGTTAAAAGCTGAAATACATTTTTTTAAACATGTCAAACCATTGGTTTTTAGTAAACTTATTTATTATGTTAAACTTATTAATATTGAGAGTAAGAGGCCTAGGAGTCGTTCCAAATCTCAAATAAGATATCTTAACAATCATATTGATAAACTGCAAATATATTTTAATGATAATTTGGAGTTTTATCATTATTATCGAAGAGGAGCTACTTTTTTGGATGAACAATATTTTGTTAGAGGGAAAGCAGATTTAAGATTACATCCAGATTCATTTCATTTTTTTACAGATGAACAATTTTCCACTAGTCAAGATAATACAGTAGCCACTATAATGGCATATGATATGCTAATCGTTTATCTGCAGCAAGAGATAGCAAAATTAGAAAATAATACCGAAAACATGATGCCAAAATCAATGTACAAACAATCAAAATTATTCTGGACAGGAAGTAAAACAGATCTTATTGAACTTATCTATGCACTTCATAGTAGTGGAGTAGTTAATAGTGGAACAGTTGATATAAAAGAATTAGCCTCTATATGTGAGCAAGTATTTAATATTGAATTAGGAAATTATTACCATACTTTCATTGAGATACGATCCCGTAAATGTAACAATACTAAATTCTTGGATAAACTGAAAGAATCCTTGATAAAACGTATTGAGCTATTAAATGAATAAACCCTATAGTTGAACCAAACTTGGGAGAATTTAAAATTTAGTAGCTATCATAATTTTTGTGGTTAAATAGGGTGTTAATATACTAATCAAAATAATAAATATAATCAAAATTAATCATTGAATATCAATGAGAAAAAACTCCCACCTTGGGAATAAGTATAGAAGAAATTCCAATAAACTGTGGCAACTTTGAAAAACGAAAGTCAAATCACTTCAAAGTCGTCATTTAAAAATTGTTAATTCGTGGCGACTTTGTTTTCAAAAACAATTTACAAATGGGAGCAACAATTATTACTACTGAAGATCTTAGAGAATTTAAAATGGAATTGCTAGATAATATTAAGCAATTGATGAATAGCCAATCTGGTCATATCACTAAAAAGTGGTTGAAATCCCCTGAAGTTAGAGAACTACTTGGGATTTCTCCTGGAACATTACAAAATTTACGTATTAACGGTACATTACCTTATACCAAAATAGGAGGTGTATTGTATTATGAATATCAAGAAATATTGGAGGTATTAGAGAAAAATAGAGTTCATAACAAATTCTAAATAATGTTTTGGTGCAAATTAACTACATCAAACACTTGAATGCTGTATTTATTCAATTTTCAAGGGATAACCGCTTAAACCCAACACATATTAGTTTGTATGTTGCATTGTTCCAATTGTGGAATATCTATCATTTTCCAGATGAATTTTATATCAACAGAGAGGAAGTAATGCGTTTTTCAAAAATTGGATCGAAGACGACCTATCATCGATGTATTAAGGATTTAAGTCATTGGAAATATTTATTATATAAGCCTTCTCATAATCCTTTTCAAGGAAGCAGAATTAAGATGTTTAATTTTGAAACAAGTGAAGAACAAGTAGAAGACTTAATCTGTGCCAAAACTGATACAAGTTGTGGACAAGCGCTGGCATCTAATACAAACGAGAATAAACAATTAGAAAACAATAAAAACAAGAATAAACTGGGATTACCCCAAAATGTAAATGAAGTTATTGATTTTTTTGAAAAAGAAAATTGGTCTGAATTGGAAGCAAATAAATTTTTCAACCATTACCAAGGCATTGGTTGGAAGATGGGTGGAAAAATAAAGATTGTCGATTGGCGTGCTATAGCACATAATTGGATGTTGAAAGCTGAAGAGTTCCAAAATGTAAAAACAGAAGTCACACTTAGCCAAAATAAGGATAACCTAAAGACAAGTTCACATAAAAATTACAGCGAACCTTTATGAGTCAGTCAAAACCACATATAATTATTGAGGGTAGTGTACAGTATACTTTGGGAAAGCTAATGGATAATCATATTCTATATGATTTTGATAAATTGCTCATTTATCTTAATGATAAAGGGAAATTGCTTTTTGGTAAGAAATTTAAAATTTTCGAAGAGGACCGAGAAGTTTTGTTCAAACTCTGCAATTATTTTATTAAAGACGAAGCTTATTGTAAAAAATTAGGAATAGACATCAATAAAGGAATTTTACTTTCAGGCCCAGTAGGCTGTGGAAAAACAAGTTTGATTAAACTGTTACAACATATTGTTCCACATCATAAACAATATAAAGTTGTTCCGACCCGAAATATTACATTTGCATTCAATCATACAGGGTATAAGACTATAGTCCATTTTGGGAATAACAATTACTATTGTTTTGATGATTTAGGGGTAGAGCCTATTGGAAGGCATTTTGGAAAAGATTGTAATGTAATGGGTGAAATCTTACTCTCAAGATACGATTTATTTTTAAGTCACAAAATTAAGACACACGCTACCACTAATCTAAATGCTCAAGAATTAGAAGAACTTTATGGCAATCGAGTACGTTCAAGAATGCGACAGTTGTTTAATTTGATAGCTTTTGATAAAGAAAGTGTGGATAAGAGGAATTAATAATAATACATTTTTAGGCGTTAATTGAAGCTTAAATCTTTTATAAAATTAGCTAAAACTAGACCCAATAATTCTTTGTGTAAAAATGTAATAGCTTTATTTAGTATACCTTTTTGGGTATAAAAATATGTTTTTTCTATAAATTATACCCAATTAGGTATAATATTGAAATAAATTTATTATATTGCACCCGTAAAGGTATAATTATGCAAGATTGGAACAGAAATAATGCCATAGCAAACTTTGTACGTAACAGACGTAAAAAGTCAAACCTCACCCAAATAGAGTTAGCAGATATAACAGGTGTTGGAGTGCGATTTGTGCGTGATTTAGAACAAGGAAAACCCAATTTAATGACAGACAAGATTAACCAGATACTGTTATTTTTTGGTCATACATTAACACCAACATCTATAAGTGATGAGACAAGGAGAAATTTGGGTGAATAATAGGCTTGCAGGAATTTTAACTGAAGACGACTATGGGTATCATTTTAGTTATCAAGAAAAGTATTTAAAGCAAGAAAATGCGCTTCCTGTTAGTTTAACATTACCATTACAAAGCAGATCATTCCATTCGGAAAATCTATTTCCTTTTTTTGATGGTTTAATACCAGAAGGATGGTTATTAGATATTGCTCATAAAAATTGGAAAATAAACCCTAGGGATCGTATGGGGTTGTTATTGACTACCTGTAAAGACTGTATTGGGAATATTAGTGTAATAAGTATATGAAATATTGTTTAGCATGTAATAAGAGGCTGGAAGATGATACAATGTATCATAAAAAATGTCTGAAAAAATTTTGGCAAGAGGATGTTCCTATTGTAGAGTTAGATTATGAGTTATCTCAAATTGAAGAGCTAGCAAAAGAAAACGTATTACAGCGCGTTATAGTTACAGGGGTGCAACCAAAATTATCACTAGGATTTACTAAAGAAAACACACAGAATAGGCTTACTATTGTTGGAGCATTAAATGGAAGATATATTCTTAAACCACCTTTAGAAATATATCCAAAAATGCCAGAAATTGAGGCCTTGTCCATGCTATTAGCGCAAGCCTGTAATATCTCTACTGTACCATTTATATTAATTCCTTTAAAGAGTGGAGAATTAGCATACTTAACAAGACGTATAGATCGTAATGTCAATGATGAAAAATATCCAATGGAGGATGCTTGCCAATTCACAAGTAGATTAACAGAGCATAAGTACCGAGGATCATACGAGCAAATTGCAAAAGGCATAATCACTTATGCTCAAAACCCATTATTGGAAGTCGTTAAATTTTACCAGCAAGTAATTGTTTCGTTTCTCATAGGAAATAACGATATGCACTTAAAGAACTTTTCTTTAATTTCATTCAATATGGGACAATACCAATTAGCTCCAGCATATGATATGGTAGCAGTAAAATTATTGATTCCAGAAGATCCAGAAGAATTAGCATTAAACCTCAATGGTAAGAAACGTAAATTAAATAGAGAAGACTTCAATAAAGCCATGTTAAAATCAAAAATACCAGAAAAAGCTATCGAAAATCTATGGAATAGGATTGATAAAGGAATACAAAATTGGCCAGAATTAATTAAGAATAGTTTTCTAAATGAAGAACAAAAGGAAACATTATTAGGGCTTATCAAAACAAGAGGAAATCAAGTAAATTTAAATTTCGATATTTAAAATATTGAGTCCAATAAATTGTTTAGTTACTTTTGGTTATTAATTTAGCCACAGTTTTATTTCTTTAAGAAAAGATATAGCAATTTTTTTAATATTTTTCCCAATCTCCACAAAAAATAGTTTCATAAAATAGTATTTAAGTAATTAATAATCCCTAATAAAATTGCTAGTGCAATTGCTCTTATATTTTTAGTCTTTAGAAAGTAATCTGCTTCATCTAAATTGGTGATGAACCCCATTTCAACTAGTATAGCAGGGCTAAGTGTGGTGTTTTTACGTATCACTTGAAAATCAGCAAATTTAATACCTCTTTTTTTTAAGCCTAATTTCTGAGTGATTTCATTCAAGACGGATAGACTAAGAGCTATTGACTCTTTAATATTATGTTTACTTGAATGATGCACATAAACTTCAATTCCTCTTGAGGAAGCTTTAGCCGCATTACAGTGCAATGATACAAATATGTCTGCCTTTAAGTTTTTAGCCAATCGACTTCTCTTGGATAAAGAGATTAAAGTATCCTTATACCTAGTTGAATATACTTCAAACTTGTTATTTAATAATGTATGATTTAGTATTATAATCTCTTTGGCAATTCTTAATGCTACATCCTTTTCTTGAATATTATTAGCGCCTATTGCACCAGTATCTTTTCCACCATGTCCAGGGTCTATAACAATGATATTTTTTGTTTGCAAATCTTGGCCAAAAATGAAGCATAATTTTAGTAGTGCTAACAGGAAAATGACATTTTTTAGTTTTCTAACCTTACGAAATTTTAGACTTATCAACATAGTATTTTATATTTTTCATACGATTTGTTGCTAGTTAATATCAAATAAAAACAATTTATTTTAAAATTTATTTTATCAACAAAAGGTTGATATACAGTGAATTATATCCAAATATACATTATTTTTCAAATATCAAAATTAACGTAAAACCTAAATCGTTTTGAGTATGAAAAAATCACATTATGCAACCATTCTATCGTTACTTATTTCAAGCACAACTTTTGCACAAATTGGAGGTATTGAAGATTCAGTAAATGATGTTTCGGATACTATCCGCGCTATTTTTCCAATTATACTTGGTGTCATTTTTTTAATAGGCTTCTTGTTTAATGCTGGACATTTCTTTGGAGAAAATGCAGATTTAAAAAAAGGAATCACTCGAGTGCTTGTATTTGTTCTTATTGCAGGAGCAGTTGTAGGCATCTTTACTTATCTAATAGGTATTGTAGTCTAATGAAACGGTTCGAAGTCTATAAAAACATACGTAAGCAAGCAGTGATTATTGGACTACCAATATCACTGTTTGCTTTGATGATGACTGGAGTTATAGGTTCGTTATTATTCCTCATTTTTTCGTTTAGTTTTTTGGTAATCACTTCAGTATTTCTTTTTAATGGAGTGTTATATATTACTCTGACTTACATTACCAAGAATCCCACTTTAATGCATATTAATAAGGTATTTCCTCAAACTATCAGTAACAAAAAAGAAAGTCGCTTGAATTATGAAGGACCATAATAGACATTTAACCAATAGTACCTTAAAATGAAAAAAATAAATTTATCAGCATACTATCCCATTTTGGACGTTCAAGGGCATATTATATTAGCGAGTAATGGTAATGTAGTGTTAGGCTATCAAGTGGACAATCCTGAAATCTATTCTTTAGCGGAAAACGATTTTGAAGCTATTCACGGGGCATGGTTCCAGGCGTTTAAATCATTACCTGTCTCTACGGTTATTCATAAACAGGACATTTATCAGAAGGCAGCATATTTAGCGGAAGAATTACCAAATAAAAGTTTCTTACAAAGTGTCACACATGATTATTTTAAGGGACGTGAATTCATTAGACATTCTTCTTATTTATTCTTTATACTTCCTAATAACAAAGCGTTGAACAATTCTAAGTATATTAATCCTTTCCGAAAGATAGAAAAGGGTATACATAAGCAAATGGATCATAATATCCAGGAATTTATCTCTTCAGTAAACGATGCAATTTCTTTTGTCAACAATAGTAGAAAGGTATCATTGAAGTCTTTGAGTGTCAAAGAAATACTTTCATTGACTAACACCTACTTTAATGGATTTAATGAGGATTTTGACACCGACATCCAATTAAAGAGATCAAATATTGAAATTGGGGACCATTATTTTGATGTGCTGGCAGTAAATAGTGAATTATGTTTTGGAGATGTAGTACAAAGTAGTAAAACAAATGATAAATTTACTTCGGATGATTTTGTATTCCACCAAGGTTTTATTGATGGTTTGGGGTTAAATCTCAATGAAAACCACATTGTTAACCAAATCATTTATTTGGATGACAAACACAAATGGCGAAAACTATTAGAGAAAAAAATAGAGGAGCTTAATAAAAGCTCCAATTTCGGAACCCAAAATAAAGTTGTATTAAGAAAAATAGAAGACATTGTTTCTAAAATAAATGAGGATGATAGTTCACGAATTATTCGGGGACACCTCAATATCATTTTCTGGGATAAAGAGGAGTCACAATTAGACAGAATTGCTTCAAAGATAAAAACGGAGTTCAAAGAACTGGATGTAGTACCATACTATCCTAAGGGAGAAGAACGAAAACATTACTTTCTTAACAGTTATTGCTGTTTTACTTCCAATTTTTCCAATGAAGATTTATATGTAACGGATTTAAAACACGCGCTTTGTCTGTATATCAACAATACCAATTATAAGTCTGATACTACAGGGGTAATCTTCAATGATAGGCAACATAACATTCCTGTTTTAAAGGATGTATGGGATGAAAAAAAGAAACGCATCAAGGCTAGAAACTTTGCGATTTTTGCACCTACGGGAGAAGGTAAATCTTTTTTGGCAAATAATATTCTACGCCAATATTTCGAAAATGGTGTTCGTCTTGTAATTATTGATTTGGGAGGGTCGTATGCTAAATTTGCAAAACTCTATCCAAATGACCATATCATCCTTCGTTATGAGCAGGGAAAAAATTTGGGGATCAACCCATTTTACATCTCTGATGTCAATGATTTGACTCCAGAGCGATTAGAAGATTTGGCAATCTTCCTTTTAGAATTGATGGCATCTAATAAGGCAACTACAAAAGCAGAAGAAGTTGCTATTAAAAAAGTACTTCGGCACTATTATCAACAAAATGTTGATTGTACATACTCCCTTGAAAATTTATACCAATTTATTGATGCCAAAAAGGACACCCTTTTAAAAGAGCTAGGTATTCAGGATCAGCATTTTTACGTTTATGATTTTCTACATATTCTCTCAGAATATGTGGAAGATGGGTTGTACAGTTTTTTGTTTAATGTGAGTGAGGATCAAACCTATAAAATTGAAGATAAAAGACTTATTGTATTTGAACTAGATGAAATCAAGGATAACAAGGAAATCCTTTCCGTTATGTTAAAGTTGATTAAGTCGGCTATCCAAAGAACGATTTGGAGAAACAAGTCTGAAAAAGGTATCATCTTATTTGATGAGTTTGCGAAGCAACTCAAATTCGGAAATGTCTTAGAAAGTGTAGAATTCTACTATCAAGCTATTCGAAAACAAAATGGAGCAATTGGAATTATTCTACAATCTATAAATCAATTACCTAATAACTCAGTATCTGCTAGTATTCTTGAAAACACACAGGTTATCTATAGTCTTAATAATGAAAAAGGATATGAAGAACTGCAAAAAAGATTATGTCTCTCCAGCCACGATTTGAATCAGTTAAAATCTATTAGAAATAATTTGACAGGTTTAAAAAAATACACAGAAATGTTTATTAAAATAGGGAAGGAGAGCAATATATTTCGTTTGGAAGTCCCAAAAGAAGTGTATGCTGCTTATTTAACAGATGGTAAAGAAAGTGAAGCTATAATGAAACTTTATGAAGAACATAATTCCATGGAAAAAGCTATTAAAACATATTTATTAACTCATAAAAATTAAAATTTTGGAAAGCTCAATTAAAAAATTACTATTCATCGCAACATTTACAATTCTAATGTTTACCCATGATGCTATTGGACAGGGTATGCCTGTTTATGATAACACCAATTTTGTTAGTTTAACTAAATCATTGGTAGAATCAACAAAACAAACTTCTCAATTATTGAAAACAGTACAATTCTTAAAAATACAGAAGGAGAATATTGATAAGGTGAATAATGTGATAAAGCAATTAAAAGCTGTTCGTGAATTGACACGAAATAATCAAAGATTGTTTGAAGTTGTTCAAGTTGATTTACGAGAAATTCTAAACTCTCCTTATATCAAAGCAGATGAAGTTAATCGAATATCAGAATCTTTTAATGAAATTATAGAAAATTCCTTAGACGGTTTGGATTATATTGAACAAATACTTTCAAATAATAACTTAAAAATGACAGATGCTGAACGTGCCAAAGTAATCAAAGAGAAGGAATTAAAATCTAAAGAAATGGTAGCTGAAATAGAGGCGAAAACAAGACGCTATAGAGAAATCATAGCTTTTCGAGAAATGCAAACAATTATCAATGAGAGGAAAGCAAATTACTAATTAATGCCAAGGATGTCTTTAAGTGTAGGGTTAGAATATATTGATACGGTTTTTACCACTATCAAGAATAGTGATTTTTCACAGTACACTATTACTGGAATGAAGACGTTGGCTATTTTATTTTTCTTAATTAATATATTGAAAAAATATAATGAAGGTATTGCTAATAACGAAGGTTATACTTGGGGATTGACACCCTCAGAATTAGCGAAAAATTTTGCTGTAGTTGTTTTAGTTATTTTTTCTACACAGGTATTGAGTGTTTTTGACTCCATTTTAGTTGCTATTGAATCTCAATACCGAGATACAGCTCCAGCACTCCTTCCATTACAATTACAAGATATTAATTTGGAGCAAGATGTAGGAGCCTTGGAAGCTGCTAAAAAAGCTTTTGCATTATTATATGACGCACTCGTAACACCATTATATGGCTTAAAAGTATTGTCATTTATTATTGCCATGTTTTTATGGATTTTAGATCTATTTATCTATCCGCTCTTTTTAGCAGAGCGCTTCTTTCTATTAGGGATTATGCAAGCTTTTTTTCCATTAGTAATTAGCCTAGCAGTATTTGAAAAGTTTAGATCTCTAGCATATAATTTCTTTAAGTTATACGTAGGTGTATATATGTTAGTGCCAGCCTTTTTTTTAGTTAATGTTTTTGTAAATAACCTTTATATAGAAATCAATACTAATTTTTGGGGGGATCTTTTTGGTACAGATTGGGGAAATGATTTTTTTGCTCCATTGTTAGAATTAGGCTCTATAGGATTTATTGTATTACTGAAATTTAAATTATATCGTAGAGCGACCTCATTTATCTTTAAGCTATTCACTGGTGGGTAATCCAATTTTAAAATTAAAATCTAATTATGAATACACCTTATAAAAATATTTACCAAGTATTGAAGCTAAATCGTTTCATTGTTCTTATAGTAGTTATTGGAGCTGTACTTACTTGTATTGTTTCAGTGATATTAGTAATGCAGTTGCATAAAGAAGTAGTCAATAATGCTTTCGTAGTTAATAAGGATGGGAGAGTTATTCCCTTAAAATTAGTATCTCAGAATGAAAATTTAGAGGTAGAAGCTCTATCACATCTAGAACTTTTTCACACCTATTTCTACAATATTGATGCAAGTAATTATGAAAAAAACTTAGAAAAGGCATTGTGGTTAGGGAACAGTTCTATAGATGCACTTTATAGACAAAAAAAAGCAGACGGAGTTTATAATCGTTTATTACAATATTCTTTAGTGCAAAAAGTGTTGAGTATTAATTCTAAAGTAGATATCCAACATAAACCTTACAGGTTTGAAACCACAACAATTTTTGAGATTAATAGAGGATCTGTTGTAGATACTTATGAACTAATTACAACTGGAAAACTTATTCACGTTGATAGAAATTTTCCGAAAAATACACACGGATTACTCATTACTAACTTTTTTGAGAAAACATTAAAAAAACTTGAAAATTATGAAAATAGTGAAGAATAAAATTGTATTTGCAGTTATCCTTTTATGTGTAGTACTTTTTATTGGGTCATATTCGGCAATATTGTTAGGTAAAGATGAAGATTCAATTATTGAAAACAATCAAATTCCAATTCCAAGATTGAAAGATGAACAAAAAGAATATGAATCTAAATTAGATGCACTCAATAGCTTAAAAGAAGTAAGACAAACCAATGCACCAAGTGTGTATGATGAACATTTACTTGACTCTACGGGAGTTTATGACATTGGTTTATTGGAGAAAAAAAAGATGCGAATTGTAGATAGTATATATAATGAAGGTCGTATTAGTTATACGGATAGAACTTTAAAAAAGCCAAAAGTAAAAATTCTATCTGAGGTAGTTCAAAAAGATACGATATCTAAAATTGGTGAAAAGGGAATTAGTATAGCTCTCAAAGAATTATCTCTTGAACATCAACTTTTTTTTGCTTCTAAGCCAATAGTGAATGAAGAATTAAACACTCGGAGTAATGATGTTACAATTTTTGTTCGAGTAGATGGGACACAAACAGTAAAGAAAAATTTTCGTTTGCAAATGCGGTTAGAGAAAGATGCAACGATTAATAATATACTTTTTACAAAAAATACTTTGATTTATGGTTTTGTCAGTTTTAAACCAAACCGAACCGTCATAAAAATTGAAAATATAAATCAGCAACCTGTAAAATTAAAAGCTTATGATTTGCAGGATGGCTGTGAAGGAGTTTATATAAAAAATAGTTTTAGAGCTGATGTAAAACGAGAAGTCATGGGTGATATTGTAGATGATATTAATGTTGCAGGTGTGCCACAAATAGCGGGTATCAAGAAAATATTTCAACATAACAATAAAAATATAAAAGTTACAATAGCGAATAATTATAAATTAATATTAAAACAATACCCATGAGAACTTATATAATTATCATTATGTTTATTTATTCAAATTCAATGATTGCCCAAATGCATATAGATACTATTTACGCTAATGAGAAAAAAAATGTAGCTCTATTTTTTCCAAATCCAATTCGTCAGGCAATAACAGGAACTAGCCATTTTGTGTTCAATTATAATAGAGAAAAAGAACAATATTTTGGCTTGCTTCAGGCGACTCCAGGTTTTGAAAGTAATTTATTGACGATTACCAAAGATGGAAAGGTATATTCCTATATTTTAAAATATTCTAATATACTACCTAAGTTGAATTACTTTATTCTTGAATCGAAAAGCATTGGGAATGAAAAGCCTTCAAAAATTAATTTGAAACCAATTGATAAACCAACTAATGATTATACAAACAGACTTACGTATTTTCATAAGTTTAGTGAGTTTTTATTGAATTTAAAACCTAAAAAATTAGCGACTAAACGCAAAAGCGGAATGCTATTACGATTACAAAAAGTAGTGTATAATGTTTCTGAAGTATATTTAGTTTTAGAAGTTGAAAACAGATCTTTAATTGATTTTGAAATTGACTACCTAAACATTTTTAAAATAAATGGGAACAAGAAACGTAAGGCTTCCTATCAGCGATTAGAACAAAAAGTAATTTTTAAATATAAGGAGCCAAGTGTTATTAAATATAATCAATCTTTAAGCTTTGTCTATATAATATCTAAATTTGTTTTGGGAGAAAATGAAGAAATATCACTTGAATTGAAAGAGTTAAATGGAGATAGAAATATAATTTTGAATACAAAACTTTGAACTAAAAAATGCTTTTGGTATTACCAAAAGCATTTTTAGAATTTAATTTTTTTGTTTTCTATGAGCCTTTCCAGCCACTACAACATCAATAATCACCTTCGTCAGTTTCGGTAATAGTTCCTGCCAAATAATCTTTATAATATACATTACCTTGGTTCATCATTCAATGCTTTACTGTTCACAGGTGCTAATTCATGTCCAAACATAGGGATATTGGGAATAATGCTAAAGACTATACCGCCTATTAAGCTGATTTTTTCATTCAAATGGATTTACATACTTATTCCTTCACATTAGTTTCCTCTTCAGTAGTATCATCAACAACTGATTTACTTACGGCGGTGGCTATAGTTCCAGCAACGGTCATATAAGTAGGAATAGTTACCACTTTGGCAGGCATACTAAATTCCTTATCTTTGTACTTAAGATTGAAAGTCAAATTGTGTGTTCACAATTCGGTCAACATAGTTTGTAAAAACACGTGAAAGCATTTAAATAAAGGAGATTTGAATGATAGTTCGAATCCTGTCGCGATCAC